>JBNJEZ010000041.1:0-2635 GCA_051746345.1 Pseudomonadota bacterium | reverse complement strand
CAGCATCGTTGGTAGCCGAATCAGGTCATCAAAGTCGACGGCGTTGCAGGCGGTTAGGTTTCGCTGGTAATCAGTATAAACTCGGGCAAACTCTTGCTCATTGTCGGTGGCTGCTTTATTGGCCGCAAGCTCCGGGGTTAGCATGTCGTTTTTCCAATTGCTAATTTGATGAGCACAGGCTTGAATCGTCTGCTTGTCGCCCTCCCACTCATCTTCGGTCAGTGCTTTTAGCAGAGCAAAGGTATCCTGGTCGTCGAAGAGTGAAAAGCCGGGCTTTAAGCCTAACGCACCCAGCTCGCGCCGAATAATATTAAGTCCTAAAGTATGGAAGGTAGATACGGTTAAGCCGCGGGCCTGTTGTTTGCCCATAGTTTGTGCCACTCGTTCCTTCATTTCCCGAGCGGCTTTATTGGTAAAAGTGACCGCTGCAATTTGCCGTGGCGTGTAAATTTTTTGGCGAATTAAATAGGCAATTTTTTCTGTAATAACGCGTGTTTTACCACTGCCAGCGCCGGCCAGAACCAATAATGGTCCTTCGATATAGTGAACTGCTTGCCGCTGGCGCTCGTTTAACATTAAACAGACCTTAAAAGGAGTGGTAGACTAGAAAGACATCAGATTCTACCCAAAGGATACCATTATGGACAACAAGACGATCGAGAATATTGCGAAGCAAATTAGTGACAGTATGCCAGCAGGCGTAAAAGAGGTGGCTGATAACGTAGAACAGCGCGTTAAACAGACGCTGCAAACCCAACTGTCAAAGTTAGATTTGGTGACGCGAGAAGAAATGGACGTACAGCAACAGATGTTGTTGCGATTACGTGAACGCGTTGCTCAACTTGAACAACAGCTGGCAGAAAAAGATACCCAAATC
This sequence comes from Pseudomonadota bacterium, assembly GCA_051746345.1. GTDB lineage: Bacteria > Pseudomonadota > Gammaproteobacteria > Enterobacterales > Alteromonadaceae > Idiomarina. Next base: position 1,758 of record JBNJEZ010000041.1, on the reverse strand, counting down.
GATAAGGATTAAGCCCTATATGATCCAGTGGATTAGCGGAAAAGTGGTAGAGAATTACCGCTGGAGCGATACGGTATTTAGTTTAAGAGTTATTGCCGAGCCCTTCGATTTTAAGGCCGGACAATTCGTGCGATTGGGTATAACTGTTGGTGACGAGCAATTGTTACGGGCTTACTCGTTGGCCAGCCCGCCAGGAGCGTCTATATTGGATTTCGTTATTGCCGAGGTTCACGACGGCGTGGTCAGCTCGCGCCTGGCCAAGTTGCAGCCTGGCGATTCGGTCAATATAACTCAACCAGCCGGTGGCTTCTTTACGTTGGACGAGGTCCCTGATGGTGACAGCTTGTGGATGCTGGCAACAGGCACTGGTATTGGGCCGTTTATTTCGATGTTACATACCGACAAGCCGTGGAACCGGTTTAAACGAATCAACCTGATCCATGGGGTACGTCATGCTACAGATCTCGCGTATCAGGACCAAATACAGCAGTGGCAGCAGCAATACCCAGACCGATTAGGGTACCAACCGGTGATTACCCGTGAGGCTATTCCCGGAGCATTGGCTGAGCGAATTCCGGAACTGATACGTTCCGGTCAGTTACAAACCGCCTTAAAAACGCCGTTGGATACAACGGCGCAAGTGATGCTGTGTGGTAACCCTGACATGATCCAAGAGTCACGCTCTGCCTTCGCCGAACTTGGACTTGCCAAAAACACCCGGCGTAAGCCCGGCAACGTGACTTCTGAGAACTACTGGTAACGCTCAGTTAATTCAAGTCGAACTGCGTTGTGGCTATGGTCTCAAGTTTGTCATACGGAATGTAGCCAGGAGTTACCTGCTGGCCAATGATAATGGTCGGTGTGCCGCGAAAACCTAAATCGCGAAACGCCGACATGTTTTTGCGAATAACCGCTTCGCTCTCGCCGGACGGCGATAAAAAGGCTTCGGTACCCGTTACCTGCGCAACACTTTGCAATGAGTCAGCCGTATGCATGCCCGATTTTTTCATCATCAGATTATGCGCCTCAAAGAAGGCATCGGGATGATTGCGCCACAGGTTTAATCCATATAGCGTCGAATTAGTTTTAAGACCATCGACTTGCTGTTGCCGTAAAGGTACAAAAGCGTTCACTATTTGAATCGACGGATATTCTTCAACCAGTTTATGCAGACTGGGCTCTAATTTTTTGCAGAACGGGCAGTTGTAGTCGGTGAAGACAATGATTTTATGCACTGCATCGTTGTTGCCTAAAATCGGATGTGCCGCTGACTGATACAACCATTCCTGATGGTCAGAAAATGCATTTTTCTGATCACTTTGCTGCTCTAAAAAGCGCTGCAAGCCTTGATGGATATTTGAAATCAGCTGCGGATTTTCGCGTAATAGTTGCTCGACTTTCTCCAATTCCTCTGCTTGTTGCGGCGTTAAATCTTGTGCTAATGCATTACTGGTAAACACAAAAGCAATAATGAAAAACATTTTATAAATAAAATTCATACTATTTTCCTACTTAAAAAACTGGTGAAACCAAAGGCGAATAAATAAACCGGGCGGCGTTGTGACTCCGGTAGTCGCAGATACAATGGCACCGTTTTCAATAATGATAATGGTTGGCGTCGCTGACACTTGCCAGCCGCTTGAGACGCGGTTGAGGTTGTCGTTAACAATAGGAAACTCGTACCCTTTTGCCTGCGCATACTGGGTTAGCTTTTCGTTGCTGCCAGAGCGCAAGGCCACACTTATGGTGGGGTAGTAG
>JBNJEZ010000040.1:0-4448 GCA_051746345.1 Pseudomonadota bacterium | reverse complement strand
CTAGGCACAAGGCCGACGCTAAACGGTGATGAAGTGCAACTGGAAGTGCATTTATTTGATTTTTCAGGCAACCTGTACGGTCAGCAGATGACGGTAACTCCCGTTGCCAAATTGCGTGCCGAGCAACGCTTTGCGTCGCTTGACCACCTTAAACAGCAAATAGAACAAGATGCCGCTCGCGCCAAGCAGCTTTTAGCCCAAGCGTAGCGCGCGATGTCAGTAACAATGCGGAAATGGAAACAGTGACCCATGAGTGATTACAAGCATACCCTAAACTTGCCGGAAACGGCGTTCCCGATGCGCGGCAATCTGGCGCAGCGCGAACCCAAAATGCTGGAAAACTGGTACGCCGACGACTTATACGGTGAAATCCGTAAAGCCAAAGCGGGCAAACCAAGTTTTATCCTGCATGACGGTCCTCCGTACGCAAACGGCAAAATTCACATTGGTCACGCGGTTAATAAAATTCTTAAAGACGTGATTGTTAAGGCGAAAACCTTAAGCGATTACGATGCGCCTTACGTACCTGGCTGGGATTGTCATGGCCTGCCGATTGAGCTTCAGGTCGAGAAAAAGCACGGTAAACCTGGCAAAAAGCTAAACCTGGCCGAGTTCCGCGAAAAATGTCGCGAATACGCCATGGGTCAAATCGATCAGCAACGCACCGACTTTAAACGTTTAGGTGTGTTTGGCGATTGGGATAACCCTTACCTGACGATGAATTTCAAACAGGAGGCGGACAGTGTTCGGGCGTTAGCGAAAATTATTAAAAACGGTCATATGCATCAGGGCTTTAAGCCGGTGCATTGGTGTACCGACTGTGGTTCGGCACTGGCCGAAGCGGAAGTTGAGTATCAGGATAAAACTTCACCCGCGATTGACGTAAAACTGCCACTGGCGGCAACCGAAGAGGCCTTAACCCGCTTTAATACCCCGGAAGGGCATAGCGGTGAAGGCAAACTCAGTATGGTTATCTGGACCACCACCCCGTGGACTATTCCGGCTAACCGGGCGGTGACTCTGGCCGAGGGCCTTGAGTACGCGTTAGTACAAATTGAGAAAGACGACGAGCAGCAGCCGGAACGAGTGATATTAGCCAGCGACCTGGTTAATGATTGTATGGAACGTTGGAACATCCAGCATTACCATAAACTGGGCTTTGCCACCGGTAAAGAACTTGAAGGTTTACAGCTTAATCATCCGTTGTTCGAACTTAATGTGCCGGTGATACTGGGCGATCACGTTACTACCGAGAGTGGTACTGGCTGTGTGCATACCGCGCCAGGTCATGGTGTGGACGACTTTTTAGTCGGTCAACGATACGGTATCGAAGTGTATAACCCGGTTGGCGATAATGGCGTGTATAAAGACGATACGCCGATGTTTGCTGGTCAACATGTGTTTAAAGCGAACGAACCTATTGTGGATGCGCTTAGAGATGCAGGTACTTTAATGCATGCCGAAGCCTACCGCCACTCATACCCGCATTGCTGGCGTCACAAAACACCGATTATTTTCCGTGCCACACCGCAGTGGTTTATCAGCATGGAAAAACAAGGTCTGCGCCAGGGCGCGTTGGATCAAATTAAGAAAGTCGGCTGGTTCCCGGAGTGGGGCGAAAGCCGTATTGCTTCTATGGTAGAAGGCCGCCCGGACTGGTGTATCTCACGTCAGCGTACCTGGGGTAACCCGATTGCCGTGTTCGTGCACAGAGACACCGAAGAGCTGCACCCGAATACGCTAGACCTAATGGAGAAAGTGGCGCAGTTAATCGAACAGGATGGTGTGCAGGCGTGGTTTGACTTAGAGCCGGAAACACTGCTGGGCGACGAAGCTAAAGACTATCGCAAAGTGACTGATACGCTCGACGTTTGGTTTGACTCAGGCGTTACTCATCACTGCGTACTGCGTGAATTTGACGGACTCAGCTGGCCGGCAGATTTGTACCTGGAAGGTTCGGATCAACACCGCGGCTGGTTCCAAAGCTCGTTAGTGACCGGCGTCGCCATGTATAACGAGGCGCCGTATCATCAGGTGTTAACCCATGGCTTTACGGTAGATGCTAAGGGTCGCAAGATGTCCAAGTCGATCGGCAACGTGGTCGCTCCGCAGGACGTCATGAATAAGCTGGGGGGTGATATCCTGCGGTTGTGGGTAGCTTCCGCTGACTACTCGGGTGAAATGACAGTTTCCGACGAGATTTTAAAACGCTCGGCGGATTCGTATCGACGCATTCGCAACACCTCGCGCTTCTTACTGGCCAACTTGAGCGGCTTTGAACCGTCACAGCATTTAGTGGCGATGGGTGACATGGTGGAACTGGATCGTTGGATTGTAGGTCGGGCAGCGGACTTACAACAGCAATTGGTCGAGCACTACAACAGCTACCAGTTCTTATCCGTGGTGCAGAAGCTCATGCACTTCTGTTCAATCGAGCTGGGTAGTTTCTATCTGGATATTATCAAAGATCGCCAGTATACGGCTAAGTCTGACAGCTTGGCGCGTCGTTCGTGCCAGACTGCGTTGTACTACATCGCTGAAGCTCTGGTCCGCTGGATGGCACCGATTTGTAGTTTTACTGCCCAAGAAATTTGGAAAGTGTTGCCGGGCAAACGCGCTAAGTATGTATTTACCGAAAGCTGGTTTACCGGTTTTGAGCAGTTTGCTGGTGTCAGCGAACAGGAAAACCAGTTCTGGATGCAATTACTTGAAGTTCGCGATGTGGTTAACCAAACTTTGGAGCAGGCTCGTCGCAACGACAAAATCGGTGGTTCACTGCAGGCAGAGGTTACTCTGTATGCAGATGACGAGCTAGCGCAAAAACTGGGTCGTTTAGGCGAAGAACTGCGGTTTGCACTGTTAACTTCAGAGGCAACCGTGGCACCACTAGCAGAGGCTCCGGCTGAGGCTTTGAACGCCGAAAAACTGGGGTTAGCCGTTGCGGTTGTTGGCTCTGACTACAAGAAGTGCGAACGTTGTTGGCATCACCGTGAAGAAGTTGGCACTATTGCCGGCCACGAAGACTTATGTCAACGCTGTGTAACCAATATTGATGGACAAGGTGAGGAACGCCGTTTTGCCTAATGATACGTTAAAAAAACGCGCCTCTGGCTTGCGTTATCTATGGGTCACAGTGCTGCTGGTAGTTATTGACCAAATTACCAAAATTTGGGTGGCGGCCGAATACGAACTGTACGAAAGTCGTGTGGTCATCGACGGCTTGTTTAATTTTACGTATGTGCATAATTACGGCGCTGCTTTTAGCTTCTTAAGTGATAGTGGCGGCTGGCAGCGCTGGCTTTTTACTGCCATAGCGATAGCTATTAGTGCCGTGCTGTTGATTTGGTTGCGGCGTAATCCGGTTAATTTTTGGCGACAGAATTTATCCTTTGCGTTGATTCTTTCGGGTGCTATTGGCAATGTGGCAGATCGCCTAATGTATGGCTACGTGATTGACTTCTTAGACGTGCATTATCAGGGCTGGCACTGGCCTGCGTTTAATGTGGCGGATATGGCGATTACCATTGGTGCCGCATTGATGTTGTTCGAGGCGTTTGTTGATAATCGCCGCGACGAGGAGAATAGTAAGTAGTATGAGTCGTTTACCGATAGAAGATGGCCGCGAAGTGGTCATGCATTTTACCATCAAACTGTCCGACGGGTCGGTGGCAGACAGTACTAAAATGTCTGGTAAACCCGCTAAGTTTCGAGTTGGTGATGGTAATTTAACCGAGAATTTTGAGGCTTGTTTGATTGGTCTTCGGTCGGGCGCGAAACGCGAGTTTACGCTAGCTCCCGAAGACGCGTTTGGCGAGCCTAATCCGGACAATTATTACTATGTTGATTCGGCTAAGTTTAGCGAAGAAACGAAACCCGAAGTTGGTGCGATTCTGGCCTTTACTCAGCCTGATGGTACCGACTTACCGGGAATTGTTCGCAAAGTTGAAGGTCCAACAGTGACCATTGACTTTAATCACCCGCTGGCGGGCCAGACGGTAATTTTTGACGTCGAAATTATAAGCATAGAGCCTTAGTTCTCTGTAAACCCGGCTCTCGGAGGAATACATGCAAATATTGTTAGCCAATCCACGCGGATTTTGTGCCGGTGTCGACCGTGCCATCACCATTGTTGAACGCGCGCTGGAAATATTTGAACCGCCGATTTATGTGCGTCACGAAGTGGTGCATAACAAATACGTGGTTAATTCGTTAAAAGACGCTGGCGCAGTATTTGTGGAAGAGTTGGACGAGGTGCCGGACGAAGCCATCGTTATTTTTAGTGCGCATGGTGTGTCTCAGGTGGTTCGGCAAAACGCGAAAGACCGTGGTTTAAAAGTATTTGATGCGACCTGTCCGCTAGTGACCAAGGTTCATATGGAAGTGACTCGTGCCAGCCGTAAAGGTCATGAATGTGTGTTGATTGGTCATGCAGGCCACCCCGAAGTAGA
>JBNJEZ010000039.1:2754-5195 GCA_051746345.1 Pseudomonadota bacterium | reverse complement strand
TCAGTCGATGACGATTATAAGCCAGCAACAAGGCAGTTGGTATCTCGAGTTTGCGGCCCTAAGTCTGGTGATGGCGGCGCTGATAAAATGTGCGCAATTGCCGTTGCACGGATGGTTGATTCAGGTGGTTGAAGCGCCAACGCCGGTATCGGCGTTATTGCACGCGGGGATCATTAATCTCGGTGGTTTCTTATTACTGGTAACAACGCCAGTCTGGAGTGACAGCCAGCTTGCTGTTTGGTGGTTATGCTTAGTTGCCGCAGTTTCCAGCTGTGTTGCGGCACTGATTATGACGACTCGGATCAGTATTAAAGTTCGCTTAGCCTGGTCAACCAGCGCACAAATGGGTTTGATGTTGGTTGAGATCGGGCTTGGCTATTACGAGTTAGCGTTGTTGCACTTAGTGGCTCACTCCATCTACAAAGCGCACGCTTTTTTATCGGTCAGCGAAGTGGCCTATATCAAGCAACCGCAGGCACGTTCGATTTTCCGCGTAGCCCTGGTTTTTATCGGTTTTCAGGCAATGACAATTGGCCTCGCGTTGTTGGTTAGCGGTCAGCCTAAATGGGTGCCGTCGGCGCTGTTAGCTATGGCGCTCGCTTCGTTGTGGTTAAACCTAAGCCATTGGCGCGTGCGGTTATGGATGAGTGGTGTGTTGCTAATCGCCTATTTTGTGCTGTCACTCACCGTTAAGTCTTTCTTTCTGGTGGCTCCCCAAATCGCAGCTCTGGAGCTTGTCGTAGCCGCGATTCTGAACATTTTTGCAGTGAGTTACTGGATTATTCACCACACCCCGCAATACCGGCTAAGTCAGCGTTGGTTTATCAGCCTGAACGCGGGTCTGTACCTGGATGAGTGGTTAACCCGTTTGGTGTTATGGCTGTGGCCAAGCCATCCGATTCGCTATTATCAAAAACGCAATAAGCAGGTAACCGCATGATTAAATTAGCGAAAATTGCGCAAAATGTGACGTCAGAGGTTGCTCCGCAGTGGCCGTTACCGCAATGGGTCGCAGTAAATCCATTTTGGGAACACCGGCAACAGCCGCTGACTCAAGTAGCGGCCGACTGGCAGTACAATTCCGGTATTAGCTTGCTCATGCCCGCTGAATTTTACCAGCAGCAGTTGCAGCAGGATAACATCGACAAGGCGCTTGTTACCGCCGAAATGGATGAGCAGTTACAGCGTTTGTTAGCTCGCGCAAAAATGCCTCCGCGCTGGGAGAACTTAACGCGGTTGGTGGATAAATATCAGCAACGCCGCCGTAAAATGCGCTGGCATGACGAAGTGGTGTTTCAGATAAGCCAAAGCTGCGGTCTATTCATGCAGTTCCCGCAACGTTTTCAGCGGCATGGTAAAGATACTTCTCTGTATCAGCACTGGTTAACGATTTCTCGTGCCGATCGGGGGATTGAAACGCTGATGGACGAGAGCGACCTTAATGAATTGTTTGCGGAGTTGCCGGACACTCCGGAAGCCTTGCTAGAGGCGTGCCGTTCGAGCTATTTAGCAGCTGCATCGGATTCGGCATTACGCTTTTACTGTCAGGCGTTGATTGCCGATTTGCTCGGCTGGGCGTCGAGCCTCTCTTATCAGGATCGGCGACAGGGAAGCCGCTGGGTGTTTGAATTACTTTGTATACGACTCGCCTGGGATTATCTGCTTTGGCAATTGGCTGCCAAGACTAACCGGAGTGTTTTTGACAAGTTGCAAAATGACTTTACCGAACAGCTTAAACACTGCCAGCAACGAGTCGATGAGCTGAAGCAACAGCAGCAGACGTTGTGGCAATGGCAGAGTGTATACGAACAGTCGCAACTGAAGACGTTGCGGTTTAAACAGCAACTCTCTGCAGCTGACACGCCCGACATACAAGCGGTGTTTTGTATCGATGTTCGCTCAGAAAGGTTTCGCCGGGCATTGGAAAAAGTGGCTGAGACGCACGGTTCAACGGTGCAAACCAAGGGTTTTGCCGGGTTCTTTGGTGTGCCGTTGGCGCAACAGGACAAAGACGGCAATCAAGTTCCCCATGTGCCGGGGTTACTGCAGCCAGGTTTTCATATCAATAGTAAAAAAACTGACTCCCCCGGCAAAAGCCTATTGTCGCAACTGTTTAACAGCCCTACCTCGATGTTCAGTGGGGTAGAAGCGTTAGGCCTGGTGAAACTTAAGGCGCTGCTATCGGGTGCGGATGGAGCACTCGATAAAGCTTTTGACCCATCCACTATGACCATTCAATGCGGACAGCAACAAGCTAATCTGCAACAACTCGCTGATGTTTGCCAACAAGCGTTAGCCGGTATGCAGTTTAATCAGTTTTCGGAGCAAGTTGTACTGGTTGGCCACGGTGCTAAGCATACCAATAATGCTCAGCGAGCCGGGCTTAACTGTGGAGCCTGTGGCGGACAGACCGGAGCGTTGAGCGCCAGAGTGCTTTGCCA
>JBNJEZ010000039.1:0-2654 GCA_051746345.1 Pseudomonadota bacterium | reverse complement strand
AACAAGCTGCTGCATAACCGGGTTTGTAATGATATCGGCGTATTTGAAGGTAACGGCGGCGACTTGCAAATAGGTTTGGCATGGCAGTCAGTGCATGACGGTGAGCAATTGATGCACAGACCGGTTCGCTTACAGGTGGTTATAGAGGCCAGTGAAGACGCCATAAACACGGCTTTAGGCCAGGCTGAAGATTTTAACCAGTTGTACAAAAATCACTGGATTAATGTTTTACGTTTAAATGAAAGAGGTGAGCTATGCCCGTTAAACAATCACTAACAGCGACGTCAGCGAAGCCTGTTGTAACAACCTGCTATTTGTTTCGGGATTTATACGATTGTGTACGCAGCAGGCCTTTTAACAAACCGTTTGATTTAATCCATGCGGATGGCAGTGTTGACAGTGGACTTAATTCGGAGCAAGAAATGAAAGACTGCTTATGGCAAAGGAACAACCCGTTTTTACATAAGCCAGTGACGTTTCGCTGCTAGCGAATTTTGCCTTTGGCATTGTAGGTCAGGCTGTCTTTTTTAGCGCTGGAAAGGATGGCCTGTTTGAGTTGCTCAATACTGTTCAGAGTTGACTGAACGACACGTTCGTTAACAGCGCTCTGTTGTTGCACTTCGATTAATTGTTGCTTAACCAAAGACACTTGTTCGGCGAGTTCCGGATCATCTTGTAAGAGATTATTATCAGGGTGTTCGCGCAACTTAGTGTCCAGCTCACTAACCGCTGTTAAGTGCTGGGCTTTTTGCTGCGCGAGTTCGGCGACACGGCTATGGTGGCGTTCTACAATAGCTTGGAGTTCTTGCTGCTGAGACACAGCAAGGGCATCTAGCGAGTCTGCCAGCTGTTGTAAAAGCTCGTTAACCGTTGCTGCCGCCATTATTTAGTCGTCAGATTCTATCTGGCCACCAAACAGGTCGCCTTCAAACTGTGCCAGCTTAGACGCCAGTCGGTCGACATCTACCGAGTATGAACCGCTTTCAATTTGCGTTTTTATCCGATCGACTTTGCTTTGGTCAATACCACTGCTGTTCATCGCTTTTTCTTGCAAACTATTTAGTTGCTGTGCTTCGGATGTTAACGAAACAGAATCACCGCCGCCTTTCTGAGCAGGGGCAGGGCTGTTGTTGTTTTGGCCTTGTTCTACCGGACGATTCGACTTAGTGTCGATGTTGGTATTTTTTAGGCCTGTATTATTTACATTAATTGGCATATTTTTTTGCCTCGCTAGATAGAAGTATTCGTGCCCTTATCGGCGGCATTCGCAAAAGCTTTAGCTTTATTTTAAATGATCGCGTCAAAGCTGCACGGTGACTTCGTTGAGTCCGGTTACTGTCGCTTCTAATGACTTACTAGAGCGAACATTTTCCACTGTTACAGATTCGCCTTTAAGGCCATCTGCCAGTGCTTTACCGACGGCCGTTATGCGTAACGATTTATTTTTAGCTACTATTGTAACCTTTTCGCCTGAACAAACAAGGCAGGTGTCGCTGGCCTGGATAGGCTGACCACTGCGCACACGCTTTTTAATACGGGCTCCAATGAGTAGCCGTTCATCGGTAAATACATTGGACCGAATACGATTAATATCAACTTCGGTTTCGGTTAAATCTGATTCACTGATTAAGTGGCCCGGTGACATTGGTGCGACTGCGGTAATCACCGGTTTGTATCGGTATATTCTTACCGGTACATAAGTGCGCCATTGCTGGTCAGCGCTGCATTGAATTTCTACTGTGGTGTAGCTGTCCAGCCCAGAATTTGAGGCAAAGCTTACCTCAGGGGTTTGTTCGCACACTTTTGCGACCATTCGCGGATCTAAATTATTGGCAACCACTTCGGTTCGACCATTCTCTGGCGCCAAAACTTGATCGGCGACAAAGTCATGGGCTAGTTGCTGTAGTTCTTTGTGATCGTAGCGTGCTGCTGCGCTTGAGGTTTGGTTAGCAAACGCTGCCGAATGAACTAAGATCAAAAACAAACTGATTAATGAACTAATGCGTATTATCATAGTGTAATTCCACTAAGGTTTTATGGTCTTCCGCCGACATAATCTTCAGTGCAAATGACGGTGAAACGTCAAAAGTTTGTCAGTGACGTGTCGGCGCAACGAATCTAATAGAGTTTAAGCAAAGACTATGCCAGCCAAGATAGCGATGCGGCATATCGAAGAAAGGAGCGAACATGGCCAGTATACTGGACTCGGTTAACCAGCGAACACAAATGGTCGGTCAAAACCGGCTTGAATTGTTGTTGTTTCGGTTAGCCGGGAAGCAACGTTTTGGTATCAACGTTTTTAAAGTCCGTGAAGTGTTGCCATGCCCGAAATTGACGGCCATGCCGCATCGTAACCGGTTGGTGCGGGGCATCGCTCATATTCGCGGCCAGGCGATTTCGATTATTGATTTGAGTATGGCGACCGGCGGTCCGGAACTTACCGACATTAATAATCGCTTTATTATTATCGCTGAATACAATAGAACGGTTCAGGGCTTTTTGGTAGGCGGTGTTGATCGCATTATCAACATTAACTGGGAAGAGATCATGCCGCCACCCAAGGGAACCGGGCGTGATGCTTATTTGACGGCAGTTACTGAGATCGAGAAAGAGTTGGTTGAAATTATCGACGTTGAACGAATTCTGGCCGATAT
>JBNJEZ010000038.1:0-5350 GCA_051746345.1 Pseudomonadota bacterium | reverse complement strand
TATGAATATGTTAATTCAAGTAAAGAAACTTGCTTAGCTGTCTCGAGCGCATAAGCTTAACTTAGTTACTTATCGCTGGAGCAGTTATGAAGCCGATTCGTCGGATTACAATAGGGTTGCTGTTTGGCGTGATGCTGACCGCCTGTGGTCAGCCGAGAATTGTTACCGACTACCTGGAAAAGCTGGAAGGTCTGGCTCATCATGTGGAGGCATTGGCGGAACAACCTAAAGTCTGCATGTCCTCCATCAGCAAAGTGGAAGAGCGCTACGGTTACCTGGCACCGGGTAAAAACACCTACCTCGAATACCAATTTACGCCCGCTGAAGCGCGCCGCTTTGATGCCCTGGTTTCCCGCATTGAGCAGGCTAACAGGGTCATTCGCAAACGCGGCGATGATAACTGTTAACGCACTACGACACTTTATACCAAAGGGCGTAAAGCGCCGGCACAAACAATAGCGTGATCACAGTACCAACGCTAACACCACCGATTAGAACAAAGGCCAACGGCCCCCAGAAGCTATCCAGCGTTAATGGCACAAATGCCAGCACGGCAGCAAAGGCGGTCAGCAGTACCGGCCGGGCACGTTGCACCGCCGCCTCGATAATAGCTTTTCGCTCGGACATGCCGTCCGCCAGGTTATCGCTGACCTGCTGCGTCAGGATTAATGTGTTCCGCATGAGTATACCGGCCAGACCGATAAGCCCCAGTGTTGCAACGAAGCCAAACGGTTGATTAAACAGCAGTAGCGCGACTACCGCTCCAATTAATCCTAACGGAGCTGTCACCACCACCATAAATGTACCGCTAAAGCTACGCATTTGCAGCATCACAAAAATCAGCATTAAGGCCAACATCAATGGCATTAATGCCCGAATAGAATCCTGCGCTTTCGATGACTGTTCTTCGGTACCACCAATTTCGATGTCGTAACCGTATGGCATTTGCTCGCGAAGTTGCTGCAGTTCAGACCACACCGCGGTGGTGACGTCTTTTGGCTGCGCACCCTGTATTTCGCTGTTCACAGAAATGGATAGCTGCCGGTTGTAACGCTTTAATACCGGGTCTTCAAACTCAACCTTAATATCTGCAATCTGCTTAAGCGGTATCACCTTGTCCGAGCCTGTGCGCAGTTCCAGTCGCTCCAGCGCGTCTTGTTGCTGGGCAGCATTATCACTGTGGTCAATACGACTGCGGCCACCTATCGCCTGCAACGGTACGGTACGAATACCATCCCGCAACTGAGTAATCATTTGTCCGTCTAACAGCATTTGCAGCTGCTGCGCAACGCCCGCCGGTGTTAGCCCGTGACGTGCCAACTCGCCATTTTTCCACTGTAAATGCAGGGCCGGGATGCGTTCCGACCACTCCAGGTGAGGCTCAACCGTGTGTTCGTTATTGGCCATTATGTCCCGCACCTCATTGGCATAACCACGCACTTCAACGGGATCGGAGCCTAGCACCCGGAACGCGACCGGCCAGTCCACAGGTGGTCCGTACATGAGCCGTTCGACACGAATTCTGGCTTCGGTAAACTGCCCGTCATCAATCGCCTGCCGGTAAGTTGCCATCAGCTTATCGCGCGCCTTAGGACTATCAGTAACCACCAACAGCTTACCGAAACTGCTGTTCGGTTGTTCCGGGTTTGCGGAAATAAAGAATCTGGGCGGGCCTGCGCCAATGTATGCCGATACTGAATCAATACCTTCGGCGTCAGCGGCGATTTTTTCCAGCTTCTTCATGGCCCCGTTGGTGCGATGAAAAGCGGTGCCCTCAGGCATATACACACTGACAATGACTTCGGTCCGATCCGAGGCGGGGAAAAACTGTTTTTGCACCGGCCCGGCCATACCCGCAATCGCAACAATCAATAAACCTGCGGTAATCGCTACGACGGTCTTCTTGTATTCTACGCAACGCGTTATCCAGCGCCGAAGCGTCGGATAACGGGTATCGTGATCGACGTGTTTATCCGGGGAAATATTTGGCAGCATCTTAACCCCCAGATAGGGCGTGAAGATGACTGCAACAATCCATGATAAAGTCAGTGAGATTGCCAGCACCCAAAAGATATTACCGGCGTATTCGCCCACCGCCGATTTAGCAAAACCTATTGGCACAAAGCCGGAAATCGTGACCAGCGTACCAAACAGCATTGGCGCCGCGGTCACCGTCCACGCATAGGTCGCCGCCTGAGTACGATCGATTCCCTGCTCCATTTTCACCAGCATCATCTCAATGGCAATAATGGCATCGTCAACCAGTAAGCCCAGCGCCAGTATCAACGCCCCCAGGGTTACCCTGTCCAGGTTCATGCCCATCGCCAACATCACCATAAAGGTCGCGGCCAGGGTCACTGGAATCGCAATGCCAACCACCAGTCCGGCCCGAAAGCCAATCGCCAGAATGCTGACCCCCATGACCACCAGCAAGGCGACCAGAAATTTTACCTGAAAGAGATTCACCGCATCGTCGATGGCGTCGGCTTGATTGGTCAATACCTGCAGCTGGGTCCCGGCGGGTAGGTTTTCCTTTTCGGCCTGCACAAACTCAGCTAAACGGCCACCAAATTCCTGGCCGTTTTCGCCTTGTTGCATCACTACACCAACAATCAGTGCCTGCTCTCCGAAGGCCCGAATGATTTGCTGTGGTGGATCACGATAGCCGCGCTCAACGGTAGCAATGTCCTGCAGCTTGAACTGTCTGTTTTCGATAATTATCGGCAGCTGCTTTAACTGTTCGAGATCCGACAGATCATTTTTTACCCGCAACCTGAGTGTAGGTCCATCACTTTGAATCTCACCCGCGGGCAACAATTGATTGTATTGTCGCAGCTGGTCGGCTAACTGCTGAGTGGTTAGACCCAGTCGCTGCACCCGGGCTTCGTTAAAACGGATATAAACCTGTTGCTGCCGTTCGCCAAACAGCAGTGCTTTATTAACCCCATCAACCTGTTGCAGCCGATCACGCAGCGCTTCAGCAACCGGGATCAGATCGCGTTGCGGTTGCTCCTCGCTGGTCAATGACATCATCGAAAAATAAACATCCGAAAAGTCTTCATTAACGAGCGGCCCGATAACGCCTTCAGGCAACTGAGATTCAATGTCCTGCATTCGCCGTCGCACCTGATAAAAGCGATCCGGCAGTTCACTGGAGGTTACGAAGTCCTCAAACTCAACTTTTAAATAAGCCGCACCCGGTCTTATGGTGGTCTCGATGGCTTTTAAGTCAGGTACTTCCTGGATTTCTTTTTCAAGCTTATCAACCACTTGTTGTTCAATAACTTCAGGCTCTGCGCCAGGCCACTGGGCCGATACCATCATCACCCGCACGGTAAAACTAGGATCTTCCGCGCGCCCCATGGAGCCAAAGGCGTACAGCCCGCCAATCAGTGTTAACAATAAAAAGAATAAAGTAACCGAACGCTGTTTTACGGCTATCGCTGAGAGGTTTAGCGAGGACATCAGTTAACCGCCTTAACAGATTGGCCTTCGGTAATCCGGTTAATTCCCTGACTGATGATAACGTCGCCAACCGCCAGGTTATCGCTTTTAATCAGCGCTTGTTGAGTGGTGAGTTCCATAACCTGCACAGCAGTGGTCGCTGCCTTGCCGGATTTTATCAGCCAGACTTGTGCCTGTTCCCCGCGCTGATCGATGGCTGCAATAGGCACCGCCAGCAACTGACCGCTTTCATGATCGGTATTGACCACCTGCACCGTTGCCAGCTGACCAAATAGCATGTTTTCCAGCGGTTGCTCGATGTTGTATCTCACCCGTCGGGTAAAACTTAAAGGATCTAACGCACCGGACTGAGAGAATAAGCGCAACGGCAGTTCTTGCTCATTAATCATGAGTGTTGCCGAGTCAGTGACCGGTTTGTCCGCAGGCAAATCAAACACCACCTGGTGTTGTTTCCCCTGGGCAAGTTGCACCACCGGCTGACCGGCACTGACCACCAGCCCCGGTTCGGCATTAATGGCCACTACGGTGCCAGCTTCAGGTGCTTTTAAACGCGTGTATTCCAGCGCGTTTTGCGCCTGCTGCTGTTGCGACTGCGCCTGCTGAAACTGGTCCTGAGCGGATTCATAGGCCAGCTGGTAAGACTCGAGTTGCTGCTCGCCAATAGCGTTGCTCTGGTACAGCTCTTTACCACGTCTTAAATCGTTTTTGGCTTTTTGTAAGTTCTGTTTAGCCGCTTTTAAAGCCGCCTCTGCCGCTTGTTTACGCTGCACGTAATCGACATCATCAAGAGTGGCCAGCGTCTGACCTTTGCTGACCTTTTGTCCGGCTTCGACCTGGCGGTTACTGACCTTGCCGCTCACCTGAAAACCCAGATCTGTCTGATAACGGGGAACCAACGTGCCCGTGTACTCGGAACTTGGCGTTTCGGCAGTCTCAATCGCGACCGTTGCTACCGGTGTAGCGGTCGTCTCGGTGTCTGTTTGGCTATTGTCTGAGCAGGCAGTCAGAAATACTGCAAAAACCCCGTAAGAAACTAGTCTGGCAACCTTCTTGTTCATGACAATCTCGATGATTTAATTTTAAGCATAATAGTGTCACAGGTCCGTTAAACATAAAAGTCAGGATCGTTTTAAGTTTTAACAACGTAACCAATAATATCAAAATACGGAGGTATCATGACAATCAGTGAATCTGAACAATCGCGCATTATTGAAATGGCCTGGGAAGACCGAACACCGTTCGAAGCAATTGAAGAGCAATTCAATCTTAACGAAAAGCAAGTAGTCAGCTTTATGCGTCGACATCTAAAACCCAGTAGCTTTAGATTATGGCGCCAACGCGTCAACGGCCGCAACACCAAACATCGCAAATTACGACCAAAAGGCGTGAATCGCGGTTATTGTCCGACGCAATACAAACAACGCTGAATCTGGGCCAAAAGGCGCACGTTATGAAATCTCCTACACATGGTTCTAATTGACGCTTAACCCGGCATGCTCTAAGTTATAAAAATTAACAACAAAACAGAGTATTAGCGCATGTCAGACTTTAAAGAATATAAAGTAATTCACGTAGCAGAAGGTGGTTGTGGAACGCTGTTACTGGGCTCCAGTGGCTTACCCTTAAAGCGCATTGAGTCGGTATTAAACGAAGAAGCCGCAAACGGGTGGCAAATGGTGTTTCAGGTGCTGGAACAAAAGCGCTTTTGGCTATTCTGGACGCGTGAAGCAGCGATTCTTACCCTAGGTCGCAAGTAAGTACCATGAAAAATCCTCTGTTAGCGGCCATCCGCTGGTATCAGAAGCGCGGTGGCTCGCGTCACTTTTTTAATACCGAATGTAACTATACCCCCAGTTGCTCGGAGTATACCTATCAGGCTATTTCA
>JBNJEZ010000037.1:0-5592 GCA_051746345.1 Pseudomonadota bacterium | reverse complement strand
ATCATTATTATTATGCGCTTTCATAACTTCCCTATCGTTGAGCTGGTTATAATTTAACCATATATGACGATTATCGTAAATATAGCGTATTTCTTTACAAATTTATTTGGAAATATGAAATTAAACTGCTGAGTTGGGCGTCATTGCCAAGTTCAGGTCGCTTGTTAAACTGCCATAACGAGCCATTTTTGCTGTCTGGCCAATTGATTAGTGCCGGGTTGTCCCCTACCCGTGTTATTCGGCTGCCGTTCAGGCGAGCCATAATATACCACCATAGGTCGTCGGCGTATGGTGCTAGCTTTAATGCTAACGACAGATCGTTTGCGGTAGCAGGCAAGCTCCCCGGAGGAAACAAAACACCGGCCCCGCTGGTAAAAAACAGCCTTGGGTCAGGGCCCCGAACCTCACTTTTGGGGTGCCATCTTCTATAGGGCCTTGGGTGACCCTGGGAATCGGTTGTTAGGTAGTGTGCCCGCCAGCATAGAATTTCGTTGTAGTCTCCTGAAAAGCCGGATACTAGCGTTGATAACCAATTGGGTCGGTAGTAAATATCATCGTCCGCTGTCACATGAAAAGCGTTTGGATACTGGTTAAGCGCGGGAATTAACTTTTTATAAGAGCGACTGTCTTCTTCAACTGCAATTATAGAAAGTCCTTTGCCTTCGAGTTGCTTAACGTTTTCAGGCAGGTCCTTGATGTCTTCTTGATACAACCACAGGTTGACGTTGTCGGGCTTTATGTCCTGTAGCAATAACGACTTAATGGTCAAATGAAGGTTTTTATAGCGCTTTGGGAATGAGGTTAGATTAATCATTAATTCCGCCGGCAGCATATGCTTGTCGGGCACCGTATTTTGTTCCTGCCAAGCAGATTCTACCAACTGCGTCGCGCCTTTTTTTAAAGAGCCACCCTTAAGCGATTTATATTTGCGCAACCAGCGGTATTTTACATAACTTAAAATGCTCAAAATAACCCCATAAAAATCAAACCACCGCCATAATTTATGTTATATCTTGGTTAAGGTATAACCCAGATTGGTGTACCCTGACAAACTAACATAAATTACTGCCCAGCCACTAAATAGGTTAATTCATGGCGTTAAGAGAGAACTTTTTTAGGTTGCAGGAGTTTGCGCTTCGTTTTGCTGCTTCCGGTTTGTTTCCGGCGAGCTGGATATGCAATGTGCCTAAATCAAGCCAACTTGCTACGCCTGCAGCAGCGCCCGAAACCCTTGAGGTTGTAAGTCATTGCTGGAACTACGCGCACCTACTAAGTTATCAGTTACAGTCCTTGATTGACTACGCTCCCAATCAGCTGACCATAAAGTTCACTGTGTTTTACTGCCAAGAGGATCAGGCAACAGTTAAGTTGCTGGATCAATACAGCGCGATCAGCCACGACAATATTAACTGGAATTTTGTTGAGCTAGACAAAAGCGCGTTGCTGCGTCGGGCAATAGGCCGTAATAAAGCCGCCAAGAGCACCAGCGCTGACTGGATTTGGTTCACTGACTGCGATCTTGTTTTTGGCAAAAACACCTTTAGTTCGTTAAGAGATCAGCTGACTGGCCAACAGAGCATCTTGGTCTTTCCGGCTACCGTAAAAAGAACCTCGCTTTTAGAAAAAGATAATGAACTCTTAACGTGCGACAGATTCAATGCCGCGGACTGTCTGGAAAACGATACCTGTAATTTTCACACGTTCGAGAAAGCGACTGGGCCGGTTCAAATTGTGCACGGCTCCATTGCCCGAGAATATGGGTACTGTGACCAGCTTGCTTGTTACCAGCAGCGGAAAGACCGCTGGGTCAAAACCTACGAAGACAGAGCGTTTCGGTGGCTATTGGGCTCCCATGGAGAGCCCATAGATGTAGGTGATGTCGGAATTATACGCCACGTCGAGAAAGGCCGTTACTCGTCCGGCTCATTGTTGTCGAAAATTCGCGAGATGAATCGTAGAATGAAAGATAAACTGCTCGCTCGTTAAGTTTCAACAAAGGCGTAAAAGGAGTTTTGCCAGTGAGTGAACTAACCCCCGGTTTTATTGTGGCTCATGGGCACCGGTTGGAAGATCTAACGGATGTTGCGGTTACATTTACTCAGAACTACCCATTGGCGCCGCTTGAACAGGAAACCGTTCTGGTGCAAAGCAACGGTATTGCCCAATGGTTGAAAATTAATTTAGCGCAGGCTAATGGTATTGCTGCGATGATTGATGTCACGCTGCCGGCTCGCTTCCAATGGAAAGCCTATCGAGCGGTACTCGGCAATGATATCCCCAAAACCTCCCCATTTGATAAGGACCGTTTAACCTGGCGCTTAATGCGCATACTGCCGGAACTTATTGAACATAATCCGCACTTTGCACCGCTTAAACACTATACATCCGATGATCACGATGGCCGTAAGTTGTATCAGCTGAGCGGTCGGTTGGCCGACCTGTTTGATCAGTACGCTGTCTACAGGGCCGATTGGCTCGATAACTGGGTTCGCGGAAATGACATAATGGAGCAGGGGCAACCTGTTGATACAGAGCAATTATGGCAACCGGAATTGTGGCGTGCAGTCAGTAATGACATTGGCATTGACGATTACTGGAACAACCGTGCTGAACTGCATCAGCGCTTTATTGATACCGCGCAGGCTCTGCGTCAACGCCCGGAAGGTTTGCCGCCACGAGTGGTGGTATTTGGTATTTCATCGTTGCCGCAACAGATGTTGCAGGTGCTGGACGCGATAAAAGGTTACACACAAATTTTGCTATGTGTGCATAACCCGTCTCAATACCATTGGGCGGATATTGTTGATGGCAAAGAGGCGTTGCGGCAGGCCGTCAGAGCATCTTCCCGGCTACGGCATAAGCCCGATTTGCCGGACGACCCTAATGATGATGAACTGCACCAACTGGCACAGCCTTTATTAGCGTCGTGGGGTAAGCAAGGCAGAGACTATATCCGCCTACTGGATTTATACGACGAAACCCTGGCTAAACAGGAAGCCTTTAACACCATCAAGTTGGAGCTGTTTGAGTCGCACCCAACTGACCATTTATTAGCTCAGTTGCAGGACGATATTTTAAACCTGCGGCCGCTGCAGGAAACTCGAGAGCTTTGGCCGAAGCCTTCTGCAACAGATACATCAGTACGGTTTCAGGTTTGCCACAGTCCTCAACGGGAGTTGGAAGTGCTGCATGATCAGTTACTGGACGCCTTTGCCAACGACCCGCAGTTAAAGCCGCGCGACGTTATGGTCATGCTGCCCGATGTAAACACTTATGCGCCCTACATTGACGCAGTATTTGGCCGTTATCAGAGTCGCTTTGGCGATCGTGATCCGCGTGCGATTCCTTATACCATCGCCGATCAGGGAGAGCGTCACCAACGGCCGCTAATGATAGCGCTGGAACTGCTGCTGCAAGTTGACCAGTTGCGCTTTACGCAAACAGATTTATTTAATTTGCTGTCAGTGCCGGCAGTGCAGCAACGCTTTGGTATCGGCGACGATGACCTGCCGCAGCTAAAACGCTGGGTAAAAGAGGCTGGTGCGCGCTGGGGTCTTAACGGGCTGCAGCGTGAGCAGTTTTATATGCCTGTCGACGAGCAAACCAACAGTTGGTGGTTTGGTATAAAGCGGATGATTGCTGGCTATGCTATCGGTGAGTTGTCTGCTGACGAACCTGGAGATGGCTCACCCTGGGCAGATGTTGAGCCCTATACCGAGGTGGCCGGGCTAAGTGCCGCTTTAGTCGGCTGCCTGGCCGATTTGGTACGTACCCTGGAACAATGGTGGCAGCGTGCGCAGAGTAAACAAACATTACCGGAATGGGTTAATCAAGGAGAGTGGTTACTCGAGCAGTTTTTTGCTGACGAAGATGATAGTGATCGCTTACTGCTTGCTAAGCTCAGTGACGAACTGTATCAGTTACGGGATATTTGTGTAGAGTCGGATAATGAATCGGCACTGCGCTTACCGATATTTAAAGACGCCTGGCTGGAACGAGTCGATCAGCAAAACTTGAACCAACGCTTTTTAGCCGGCGCAGTTAACTTTGCGACGTTAATGCCGATGCGTGCGATTCCGTTTAAGTACGTTTGTGTTTTAGGTATGAACGAGAGTGACTACCCACGGACGACGCCCAACGTTGACTTTGATTTAATGACGGATCGCTATCGTCCCGGCGACCGCTCGCGCCGCGATGACGATAGATACTTGTTCCTCGAAGCTATGTTGTCTGCACGAGATTGTTTCTATGTAAGTTGGGTTGGCTATAGCGCTAAAGACAACAGCGAGCGAACGCCGTCAGTTTTAGTCGCACAGCTGCGTGATCATCTGGCGCAAGGCTGGGATGTCGATATTGATACATTGACCGTAGAGCATAAGTTACAGCCCTTTAACCCCGTCTATTTTAACCAGCAAAGAAGTGCTTATTTTACCTATGCCAACGAGTGGTCTCAGGCTTATCAGGGAGTAAAAGATAAATCGACATCGACTGCGCAGGCGATAACGGATAATGAGTTGGATCGAACCCTCAGTATTAACGACCTTAAACGTTTTATCGAAGAGCCGGCGCGGCTGTATTTTAACTGGAAGCTGGATACTTATTTCAGCCGCAATAGTGAAGATCTCTATGATAGCGAAGCCTTCATCATGGATAGTCTGCAGAACTGGGCGTTAACCACACGCTTAATTGATGCGGGTAAAAAAGCGTTATTAAAGGGTGCTGGCGCAGAAGCGACGCTGCTAAAAGAGTTAAATCGGTTAAAGCGAGAAGGTGCGTTAGGTATTGGCGCTATAGCTGAGCAAAACGGCCTGCAATTATTGGAGCAGTCGCAAGAGATACTGGAAACCTATCAACAGAACATTGCTGGCTATTCAGGGGTCAATCAATTTCCGTTAGAAGTGGGCTTTGAGCACCAAGGGTTGGCTATCGACGATACGGTAACCGGTGTTCATACTAACGAAAGCGGTGATCGTCTATGGGTAGTTACCTCAGCAAGCAATATTGCCACTAAAAATGGCAAAGGTATTAACAGCGGAGGTTGGAAGCATGCCAGCGCTTATTACATAGGGCTGTTATTACTGAATTTACAACAACCGACCCGGCTGTTAATCATCTCCAAAGGTGGATGTCAGCTACAGGTGGCTCCGGTGCCGGCAGAGCTGGCCGTGCAGCAGCTTGAGCAACTACTGGAGTTGGTGGCGTTATCGGTGCAGCAACCACAACCGATGCATCTGGATGTCGCCATGACTTGGTTAACTGCGATAGACAAGAATCAACAGGATGAACCGTTAGCGCATGACTCTGCCCGAAAAAAATACGAGGAAGACGGCTTTAATGATCCTGCGCTGGTTACTCAAAGTGACTACTGCGGGCGTGTCGCCAAGAGCTATGAAGTCATTGCGGCGTCAACGCATTTTCGACGGTTTATCGCCGAGCTGTATGATCCCATGCGTTTAACTCTGGTGCCGGAGGAGAAATCATGAGTGATGTGTCATCTCATACGCTAGAGAATCCGCTCGACTTTCCGCTGAACAGTAGCCGCTTGATCGAAGCCAGTGCCGGTACCGGTAAAACCTATACTATTGCGGCACT
>JBNJEZ010000036.1:0-6301 GCA_051746345.1 Pseudomonadota bacterium | reverse complement strand
GACGTTTGGCGCCGAAATATCACAAGCCACACGAGAGACTGAAGCAGGCATCGACGGCGACTTGAATCGTCTGCAGTTAATGGCGATGTATAAGTTTTAAAGCTAGTGTTACTGGTACCGTGCGTCTTTGACGCACGGGGCGAATCTAGAAAAAGGTCAGTTCGTAGCCGAATTTCTCGAACAACCTGGCTTCATCAACCAACTGCGCCGTCAGTACCGGATCCAGTCTGGCGGCTTTGTTCAGCTTTAGCGTAACCTGACTGCCGGCTACACCAATATCCTTCAACAGTTTTCGGTCCTGTCGGTCGCTGTTAATAACCACGGCCAGACGCAGAAGAAGAATAAGTTTAACCAACTGGCTCTGTTCAAATAAGGCAAACTCAGGGAATTCCTCGAGCCTTATTTTTTTCCGAAAGAAGCGAACCACAGTCGCCAAAAAGCGTTGTTCATCAGCATTGAAGCCCGGCATGTAGGCGTTAGATAGTATATAGTCGGAGTGTTTTTGTACGCCGCTGGCACTGATACTTAAGCCGACCTCATGCAGTTTTGCGGCACCTTCGAGTAACAATTCCATATCGTGCGAACCGATCGCCCAAGCGCTAGCTGCTGCCTGATACAACTGATAGGCGGTGTTCCACACCCGTTCGGCCTGGGCGTTATCAACGGAATAGCGATGGGCCAGGCTTGAAATCGTGCGTTCCCGCACGTCTTCATGGCTAAGTACTTCTTGCGCCAATTCGTACAAAACACCTTCGCGCAACGCCGCATCGTGGGCCGACAAATGCTCAATGCCAAGCTCTTCAAAGATACCAGTGAGAACCGCAACACCGCCGGCAATCGACTGTCGCCGCTCTTCCGAAACCACCTCGGCGGGAAGGTTACTAACGTTTTTAACCGCGATTAACTCATCACGGCATCGGTACAAATGTTCTAAGGTTAATCCCCTGGGCTGCTGCCCCGCACGATTAACAACCCACTGATAGATTGCTTTTATGGTACCTGAGGTACCGAACACGGTTTTCACCGGACGTTTAACCAGATAGTTCGCCACCGGTTCAATCTGTTGCCGGACGTGCACAACCGCTTTTTCAAAACGCTTTTGCGTTATCTTGCCATCATCGAAAAATTGCTCAGAACAAACCAGGCTGCCAACACTGCGCGAGCTTAAAAACTGTGGCTGTTTATCCACGCCAATCGCGAATTCAGAGCTGCCACCACCAATATCAATGACTAACTGCGCGCCTAAGTCGGCGCTAGTCTCGGCAACCCCCAGATAAATTAACCGTGCTTCTTCCCGACCGGAAATGACTTCAATCGGATAAGGCAACACTTTTGCCGCCGCCTGCAAAAATTGTTTGCGGTTTTTGGCTTTACGTAAGGTATGCGTGGCCACCACTTTTACGGCTTCTTTATCAAATCCCTCCAGCCGGGTCGCACACAATTTTAGCGCTTCAATACCGCGTTTTATGACCGCCTCGCTTAAGTAACGACCGTTTAAACCCAGCCCCAGTTGTACCGGTTGCTTGAATTTTAAAATCGGCTGCAACTGACCACCAACGCTGCGAGCAATTAATAAATGGAAACTATTAGAGCCAAGGTCCAATGCCGCAAAATGTTTTGTTTCTTGAGTAGACGTTGATTTTTTCGTGTCAGTCATAAACCCGGCGTTTAAAGTAATTGTAAATGGCAACCTGCGACCGCAGTAACCGACGATTAGTTGAGCGCTCTTCTGCACAACAATAGCGGTTAATTTGTTCAGCATCCACAATACGGGACTTTGCCCTGTCCCGCCATTGCAATTCCATCACTTTCAACAGGTCAGCGCGTCCATCACTATCGGTAATCGGTGCCGCAACTTCCACCCTATGATCTAAATTTCGGGTCATTAGGTCTGCTGACGCAATATAAACTTCCTGCGAACCCGCATGATGAAACAAGTAAATTCGCGCGTGCTCCAGATACCTGTCGACGATGCTGCGAACCTCAATATTCTCACTCAAGTTATCAACACCGGCTCTTAACGAGCACATTCCCCTTACTAAACAACGAATTTTTACCCCCGCACGGGAAGCCCGGTAAAGCTGCACAATCAGACTGCTGTCCTCAAGGTTGTTAACCTTTAAAAAGATTTCCGCTGTTTTACCGGCATGCGCCTGGTCAATTTCAAACTCGATAAGGTCCGTCAGCTTTTGACGCATATTGACCGGTGCAATCATCAGATGCCTGAAGGTATGGGCACGGTATGGTTGATCAAGGTATTGAAAGACATGATCAACATCGGCACAAAGTTCCGGGTTGCAGGTAAACAAACTAAAGTCGGTATATACCTGAGCTGTAACTTCGTGAAAATTACCGGTACCTATTACCGCGTAGCGTCTTTCTCCAATACCTTCCTGGCGATGCACTAGCATTAGTTTTGAATGAACTTTTAAACCGTGGATCCCGAAACTAACCCGGACCCCTGCTTCGGTTAACTCTTTTGCCCATTCAATGTTCGCCTCCTCGTCAAAACGCGCCTGCAATTCAACCATCACGGTCACTTGCTTACCGTTTTGCACAGCATTTATCAGTGAGCGTATCACCCGCGAGTTAGGCGCAACCCGATAGATACACAACGAAATTCGGTTTACCTTCGGGTCGTAGGCTGCGTGGCGAACAAACTCGGTAAAATGAGAAAACCGATGATAAGGGTAATACAGCAGAATATCGCTTGCTCTAATGGTGTCAAACACGTTGTCCTGACGTAAGAACTTCGGATGCTCTATCGCCGGTTGCCGGGCATGCTCAAGTGACGCTGAACCAAAATTGGGAAATTTAGCGAAATCCCGTGTGTTTCGGTAGCGACCGCCAGCAACCAGCGAATCAAACGGATTTAAGTGCAACTTATCGCACAAAAAGGCCAGCATCTCGTCAGGCATCTGCCGGTCATACACTAATCGCACCGGATCGGCTTTAATGCGTTGCTTTAAGCCCTCTTCCATCCGCTCTAACACGCTTTGTTCGATATCATCAGAAGGTCGGTATTCGGCATCGCGGGTCATTTTAAACGAGAATGCCCGTAACTTGTTAAACGGCACGATACCGCGAAATAATGCCTCCAGATTAAGCTGCAGAACATCGTCTAAAAATAATAATTTATGCTGCTTAGAAGAGCGCTCACCGGGCAACTTTACGAACCGGTCGAGTGAGTCTGACGGAACTTCAATAAGCGCGTAGCTACGCCCTTTGGAATGATCAATTTCGACACATAAATAGTTTTCATCTTCACGAACCACATTGGCCAGGTTGGTTTTTTCGCTAATTAACACCGGGACAATGTAGCGACGAACTTTCTCGACAAAAAATTGGTTTAAACGCTGCCGTTCGTCACTCGTCAGCTGGCCCGTCTCCATCAGCAGAATGTTGTGCTCGCCCAATGCGACTAAGACCGCTTGCAGAACCTCATCAAATTGCTGCTGTAACTGCACCACCTTTTGTTGCAGTTCCGACATCAGCAGCTCTTGCTGTTTGCGTTCGGGCTGCTGTTGACTAAAAAATATGCGGCGTTTGACTTCCGCCACCCGAACCTGAAAAAACTCGTCCATGTTACTCGAAAAAATACCTAAGAAGCGCATTCTCTCGATTACCGGAACGGCGTCATCAGCGGCTTCCTGAAGCACCCGCTCGTTAAACGACAACCAACTGAGTTCTTTATTGAAAAACTTCATACTCACACAACAATAGCGATCAATTCGTGAGTACAGGGTAGCTTATCGGTGGGACAGAAATATGAAGGAAATGTGACAAAGGATTGGATGGGTGGGCTCGCTGTGCTCGCGGAGTGGGGCCTTCGGCCGGTGTGGCGTGCTGCCTTCGGCGCACGGGGATAGGCGCTTCGCGCGTTACACCGTGCACCGTGCGAAGCACCCATCCCGCGAACGAAGTGAGCCCAAACCGGCGAAGCCCCACCCCGCGAAGCCCGCAGGGCGAGCCTACTTCACAATATCAATCAACCGTTGGCCGATTTCGGTGTTGTCCATGTAACCGCGGAACTGGTCGCTGTTGGGGCCGGTTGCGTAAACAGGAACATCAACACCGGTATGGCCAGTGGTCGTCCAGCCGGTGCCGGTAATATCGCCAGTGATGTACGCGAGCGCTTTGTGTAACGCATCTTCGCGATCTTCGCCTTCTTGCTCAGCAGCCACTGCCAGCTCGTCGATATATTCCTGGGTCAATTCGGCATTAACCGCATCCGCCACAAAGCTTGCCCACTGATCGCTGTCCATATCCAACAGTTTATCTTTCATATACGCAATCGAGTGTTCGATCTGCATTACCCGATCAGAATACCAGGCATATTCGCCGTCGCGACCAATGGTTAAGCCGCCGGTGGAGTGGTCTGCGGTCATCACAAACAAGGTATTTGGATTGTTTTCCATATACTCGTTAACAACTTCCAGTGCTTTATTCAATGAGTCCATTTCGTGCACCGCACAGGCAATATCGTTGGCGTGACCGCACCAATCGATCTGGCTGCCTTCAATCATCAGTGCAAACGGCTTGTCTTCGTTATCCAACAAGCGCAGTGCCGAAGAGGTCATTTTAGCCAACGACTCTTTACCTTCATCAATCGCGTGCGGCAAACCTCGTTGGGCGAACAGCCCCATTACTGGCGCCTGCTCCACCTGATCCAACATCTGCATATCCTGGATCACGCGCATGCCATGCTGCTCGGCTAACTCAGCCCAGTTTTTGTCGTTACGAATAAAGTATTGCTGACCGCCACCATAGATCACGTCAAAAGAGGACTTGCCTTCGACAATTTGCTGACCCATTAAGTCGGCAATTTCGTTGTATTCATAACGCGACGGATGGTGCGAGAAAAACGAAGCAGGAGTAGCGTGGTTAATTTGTGAGGTTGATACCGAGCCCGTTGCGTAACCGCTCTGCTTGGCGTATTCCATCACTGTCTTCAACGAGGTTTTATCGTTATCCATACCGATAGCGCCATTGTATGACTTCTCACCGGTTGCTAACGCTGTCGCGCTCGCCGCTGAATCCGTTACCCAAGTGTCATCTTCCGGATACGTCAACGCTGCACCGGTTAAATAATGGTCAAACTGGGTTTCGGTCATCTCTTTGGTCTCGAGATCCGACATTGCGTAGCGATAAGCACTGATAAATTCAAAGCCCATGCCATCGCCAATCACGTAGATAATATTTGGCTGTTGGTGATCATCCGCCATCGCAGTGCTTGATAACAGTGCGACCGACGCCGCCAGTAGTGTGCGTTTCATACAACTCCTCCAATACTTTAACGCTTAAGACGCTATCGATTTGAAGGTAGTTTATCACAAATTGAATGACGGTTTAGTGACAAAAAACCCCAATGAGGTATCACCATCATTGGGGTTTTTGGTTATCAGCAACAATAGTTTATTGCTGT
Organism: Pseudomonadota bacterium; assembly: GCA_051746345.1. Lineage (GTDB taxonomy): Bacteria > Pseudomonadota > Gammaproteobacteria > Enterobacterales > Alteromonadaceae > Idiomarina. The sequence continues at coordinate 876 of JBNJEZ010000036.1, read as the reverse complement.
TCGCGCTCCTTAACCTCTACCTTTGGTTGAGGCTTTGGCAAGCGGTGAATGCGATGGAACTCGCTCACCTTATCAGCAGTTCCGGGTTTAACCGATTTAGATCCCACCATGCTGTTGGTACCAATCGGTTCTTCCGGCACTTGTTCTTCAGACTCATACACCATGATGTCGTCCATAATCCAGCCACGGAAGCCGTTATACAGACTATCATTGGTTCTGAAGTTAAAGCGCAGCACAATGGACTCACCCGCGTATTGACTTAAGTCCATCAGCTCGCTAACCCATACCGGCTTACGATTGAAGCCAGCTGACGAGAACGGCTTCGGCGCTCGGTCACTGTCGTTAGGGTCAACATAAGGGTTTAGCTTGCGCACTACCTCGAACGTGTCACCACCATCAACGCTGATCATGATCTCCATTAAGTCATACCCATTTTCGTTGGGGTTTACAGACTCAATTTCCCACCAGGTTTCAAACTTCAACGCTGGAGTCGTTGACATGGTCAGGTCAATAACCGGAGACGTGAGCGAGCCAGAATTTGCCGACACAGACCGTCCACCACTCAACTCACTATCACCGGCCGACTGTTCGCCAATAAAGGTACCGGTTTCTTCTTCACCGTACCACCAGGCAAAGTCACCAAAAGCTTCTGGTAGTGCCGCTTGCGGCCCTTCTTCATCTGGAGCAAGAGTGACAAAGCCACCATCCACTAAGGTATTAACCGGATCCTTATTCGCAAAGTCGTAGCGATTCCACATACCGGTAACAGTCCATTCAGCAGCATCCGATTCGGCGTCATCCGAGAAGTAAACATCCCCCGGTTCCGGCGCTGGTATTGCTTCCAGGCTAAAGTTTTCAGTTCGTTCCTTACCGGCA
>JBNJEZ010000035.1:0-6680 GCA_051746345.1 Pseudomonadota bacterium | reverse complement strand
TGCGAAAACAAGTCGGTACTTTGCAGGGTTTGCATCATACTTTGCTGTACCAGGGTTGGTGCTCGATCGGCCCAGCGAGCTCCGGCGTAGTATCGTTGGATTTGGCCATTACTGAATTCACTAATCCGCGAGGTATTGAGCGAACTTAGCGTGTTTGGTTCTGCGACACTTAGCGTCGTGTTCAGTCTTGGTTCTGATATCGTTTTTAGAGAACCGCTAATTGGTAAATGATAGATTTGAATTTTCTCGGCTTCGGGTAGCACCGAACATGCTGCTAATGAGGTAATTATCAGGCTTAGCATGATTTGCCTCAGGTACAGTTTCATTTCTCAACCTCCTCGACTTGTCCACGCCTCAGCAGAAATGACCCAGGCTCTTCTTCTAGTTGCTCCGCAATGCGCTTAATAACACGTAAGGTTCGTTGCAGCTCTTGCGCCGCTGGACCGACTTCTCTCAATCCACGAACACTTTCTTCTAACGACTCTTCATTCTCATTCATGATACGTGTCAGATCTTTGCTTCCTTTTTTCATTGCCCGGAGCGTACTCTGCAGTTCTATAAAGGTTTCGTCGCCGTGCCTGTTAAGCAATTGCTGACCTTGTTCTGCAAAGCGTGTCAATGCGGCCATGCTCTTGCGTGACTCATCAATGGTCTGGTGCAAGCCTTCAGCAATGCCCTGTAAATCATCTTCTCGATCGGCCATTGCGGAGGTGAGTGACTCTACATTACGTAAGGTTTTTGCTACGCGCTGAGTATTTTCATCAGAGAACATACTATTGATGTTCTGGACAAACAGATTCACATTTTGGAGCAGGCTTTCGCTGTTAGCGAACAATTGGTTAAGTGCAGAGCGTTCAGCCACAATTACCGCGGGATCACTTTCAGTACCATTTAACGGAGGGCTCTCTGGTGAGCCGCCGTATAGGCGAATAAGTGCATTACCGGTTATATTGGCTAGTCCCAGGCGTGCTCCTGTGTCATCTTTAATGGGGGTATCCGAGTTGACCCGAATGCGTACATGCACCACTCTTGGATCGTTAGGATCCAAGCGCAAATTAACCACGTCGCCGACTTTAATACCGCTGTATTCCACCGCACTACCGGGATTCAAACCGCTAACTTCGTCGTTAAAAATAACTTCATAGTAGGCATAATCACTATCGATACTGGTTTTACCCAGCCATAGGACAACACTGATAAAAGCCGCGCTTATAATCAGCACAAAGCTGCCGATTAACACATGATGTGCTTTAGTTTCCATGTTCTGGCCTCGTTTGTTGATTACTCACAGCTCTACCTCGCGGACCATGAAAGTAAGCTTGTACCCAACTATCCTGATGAGCGGCGACCCTATCGAGGGTATCCACTACCAGTACTTTTTTCTGTGATAATACCGCCACCCGATCACTAACTTGATAAATACTGTCCAAATCGTGAGTGACTAAAAATACAGTCAACCCAAGCGCTTGTTGCAGGGTCTTTAACAGCGAATCAAATTCACCGGCTCCAATAGGGTCAAGCCCAGCTGTAGGTTCGTCTAAAAATAAAATGTCCGGGTCCAGGGCAAGTGCGCGGGCTAAAGCAACTCGCTTTATCATACCACCGGATAAAGATTGCGGCATGGTTTCCGCTGTTTGCGCATCCAGTCCTACCAATGCAAGTTTTAAAGAGGCGATATCACCGGCGTCATTGGCGTTCATTCCTAAGTGTTCACGCAAGGGCAGTGCGATATTTTCACGTACATTTAGTGACGAGAAGAGTGCACCTTTTTGGAAAAGCACGCCTGTATTTCTATCGACCCGTTGACGCTCGGCAGTGGAGAGCTTCAATACATCCTTGCCATTAATTTCAATGCTGCCTGCAGCCGGTTGGGTTAGCCCCAAAATGCTGCGCATTAATACTGATTTTCCCGAGCCAGAGCCGCCGACCACGGTCAGCACCTCGCCACGATAGACATCGAGATCAAGCCCCTCGTGTACCACATGTTGGCCAAACTGATTACGCAGGTTGCGCACGGCTATAGCTATGTCACTCACCAGTTAATCTCCATAAAGAAAAGCGCAAACAGAGCGTCGAGCAAAATTACCATAAAGATTGACTGCACTACACTCGACGTGGTGTGCTCCCCAACTGACTGAGCGCTGCCACTGACTTTAAAGCCTTCGTTACAGCCAATAATCGCAATCACAAAGGCAAACACCGGGGCTTTTATCATTCCTACCCAGAAGTGATTTATTCCGGTATCGCGTTCAAATATATGGAGGAAAAGCGCTGGTGAAATATCCAATGTCAGAGCGGAAATGACCATCCCTCCGCCAATACCCGACGCCATTGCAACAAGGGTCAAAGCCGGCAAACTGACAAGCATAGCAAGCACTCGCGGTAACACGAGAATTTCAAGCGGATTCAGGCCTTGTGCACGAAGGGCATCAATTTCCTCGTTAGATTTCATTGAACCAAGCTGAGCGGTAAAAGCACTGGCTGTTCTCCCGGCAAGCATAATTGCGGCAAGCAATACAGCAAATTCGCGCAAAAAGGAAAAACCAACCAGGTTGATGGTATATATACTGGCGCCGAAGTCGCTGAGTACGGTTGCACCTAAAAAAGCAACTACCGCACCGACCAAAAAGGTCAACAGCGCTACAATCGGCAAAGCGTTTAAGCCAGTTTCTTCTAGCTGGGCCACAAAAGCTGTTACTCGCCAACGTGACGGACGACCCATCACTTGAGCCGCACTTTGCAGGGTGGCACCCATAAATCCGAGTAAGTCGCGCTGGTTGCGATAGAGATTTGAGCTGAACATGCCTATCCGTTCGAGCATTTGGACAAAGCCGTTACTTTTGGCTGGCAACGGCGGCTCCTGATTACTGCAGGCATTAATGACTGTATCAATAAGATTGTTTTGTTGCTCAGTTAAGGGCAATTGGCGTAACTTGTGTTCACCTAAGGCGCGATACAATAACTGTACACCTGCAGTATCGAGTTTTTTCATCGAATCAACATTGCAAGTTACTGATTTCGGTACGTCCCCCAGGTTAGCCAGCTGTTTTTTTAGGTCAATGTAATGGGCAACTGTCCAGTCTCCCCCTAGGGTTAAATAACCGCAACCTTCAGCCTTGTTAAAATGAATATAGCCGTTTTCCTGCATGCTTAACGTTCAACCTTTGTATTAAAATTAAGCTGAGCTAACTCAGGCGCATTTTAATATTGTAAACCGTTTTACGTACTCGGTGTAACGATCATGTTACGTAAAAAAGAGAGAAACACCTGATCTCGGGGTAAGGCGTCTTTAACCGATCCTTGTAATGCTAATCCGGACCAAAGCGCGTAAAGCCCTCTGGCTAAATCAAAAGTGGGAATAGCTGCAACTAAGTTGTGGCGATTAATCAGATTCTCCAGTAGGGTAGTGAATTGTTTTAAACTCGCCATTTTAACTTTTTCACTACGTGCAGCGAAATTCGGGTCGCGTCGAGAGTGGAGTTGTAACTCAACGGAGAGAAGCGACCAGCTCGGATCAAGTGCTAACTCTGATAAACGACACGCTAGCCAATCTAATGTCTCATCGATATCCTCGCTATCTGGTTTAGATACGAGTTCTTGCATGAGGGAAACTTCCTGTTGAATATGGCTTTCGATAACGGCAAGTAAGAGTTCGTCTTTGCTCGTAAAGTTCGAGTAAAACGCTCCCTGAGAAAACCCCGCACGTGCACAGAGGTTACGCAGCGATGCCGAGACCACTCCTCCTTCTGCGAACATCTGATTTGCGGCGTCAATTAAGCGAAAACGAGTTTGCTCTTGTTGTTCGCGCCGAGTCAGCCTTCGGGCTGTGTGTGTCATTTTTAAATCCTCAGGCGGTGCGTCGAAGACGCACCGCTATGGCTCGGTTTACTTGTGCTTGCTTGAGAAACTGTCACGAACCTTTGTAATCCAAGATCCAATTCCTTTGACAGCCTCGCTTCCTTTACTCAAAAGATCTCCAACTTCCTGTGCCAGCATCTCGTGTTTAGAGCTTTCAGAATCTGGTAAAGGAGGCAGGATATGAGCAAAATAAGTTTTATCCAATAGCCAGTGTAACAGACGTTCACCCATAAAGGGATGACCACTATTCAAAGCCCTTGCCCCTTTAATCATGTTTCGGATGTCATATTGTGTTGGGCTAATGTCTGGTACTTGCTTAGGAATGTTGAGCAGCTTATACACTCCAATCCGTGCAGTACGAACGGAGGTTTCCATAGTAAAAATAATGTCGTTTCTGGTCTCAACGAACTGCCCGACTAGTCCCAGGTTGGTGCATCCTTCAGGCACTGGCTGAGGTCGGTCTCCTGCTGCACGTTTCATAAATTGAGAGGTGATATAGGGCATGAGGGCGGTGCGGACTTTTGTTCTGGCCGCAACTGCTTCCAGTTCGTCTTCTATGCCGAGATGGTGACAGAGTTCCGCGAGAATTTCTTTACCTGTGCATTGCGGCATCGGTTTTTTGACCAAATTTCCGTCCTTGTCCATCAGCAGGCCATAAACCCAAACCACTAATGTATCTTCAGGTTGGTCCGGGAAGTGTGGCTGACGGTTGATGGTTACGCTCAAGAACCAATTAGAGTCGGTAAAGGTGATGATCCCACCTGTCACTGTTCGGCCTGAGTAAGGATCATTGACCGAAAGCTCTGTCAATTTATCCACCAGAGGAGAGGATTTACAGGTTAGCGTTGCGGACTCCCACATTGATTGATCAACGTCACCGTAAAATTTCTCTGGTTTACCAAATACGGGGGCTTTTTCGGCAAGATTTTTCCAGAGACTCCAACCGCTGTTCTCGCCTGGATCATGACGGTCTACTTTCAAATCAGGTACAGTATTCATGTCACCATAGGCGGTGTTTTCTGTCATTGACCCGGTGAGTGCAAAAACCAGGTCGCCATCTGCCACGTCAATGCGTTGCTCTTCATCAGCTACGACACAACGTATACCCGTAACCGTTTTCTGGCCGTTAGATTCTGTCATATCCAGGTCATACACGCGGGTATCCAGCTGAAATTTTACGCCTTTATCGCGTAGCATATTAGCTAACGGCTTAATGAAAGTATCGAACTGGTTGTATTTCGGGAAGACAAGAACTGACATGTCACCAAATCCGTCAATGGAATCAAGTAAACGATGCATGTAGAGCTTAGTTTCTAATAAGCTATGACAGTTCTTAAAGGCAAACATACTGCGGAAAAGTGACCAAAAATTGCTTTCAAGAAAGCCTGTGCTGAAGTATTCCTCAATGGTGATATCATCGAGCTCTTCTTTGCGTTTAAGGAGCAGTCGTATCATTTCCCGTTGTTCGGATTTCGAGAGACCAAAGTCGGTGAAATCCATGATCTCTCCGCAATTGCGCATTAACCGGGCTTTCGAGTAATTTGGGTCGTTGTCGTTAACCATTCGGTATTCATCGAGGACTGAATATCCTTCAGGCAATTCAACCGCGGGTACGTCCTGAAACATATCCCACAGAGTGTCGTAGTTCCAGTTCATTTCACGGCCGCCACGAACGATATACCCGTCTTCCGGGTTACCAGAACCGTCCATGGAACCACCTTCGACCGCCATTTCTTCCAGAATAGTGATGTTTTCTGGCGGCATATGGGCATCGCGGATTAAGTAAAAAGCAGCGGCCAGACCACCAATACCACCACCGACGATAAAGGCTTTTCGTTTTTCCACGCCCGGAGTAGGCAGGGGGCGATGTCTTGCATAGGGGCCGATGAAATCATGCGGTGGTAACGTATTTTGTGGTTGATGATGCCAGTAGCCGGAAGTTGCGTCGGGTTCGTGCTCGAATCCTTCGGGCGCAGTTTTTCTGATATCGAAGCCTGGAATATTTGAGTTTGCCATGAGCTATATCCTTCTTTTGTAAAGATTTTAGACTGAATGTCTAAACACCTTGAATTTAAGAGTAGCTTATAATTTTTATATATCAATTGATATCTGAATTTCGACTGATATTTAAGATTGACTTGTCGTAGATCAATATTGTGCAAGTTCAGTGTATTTGATCCGATCCCCCTCAGTTCTTTACCCATCAGCCGAAGGGTTATAGCCATGCGGAGTCAGCCACTTTGACGACTGCGGGGTTAACGGCCTGGCGCGCTCTGGTCGTGGACGGTGGCATTAAACCGGGCAATACGGTGCTCGTGCTCGGCAGTGGTGGCGTATCAGTATTTGCCACATCCTCTTCTAACGACAAACTCCAACAGTATAAAGAGCTTGGAGCGGATCATCTGATTAACTACAAGGAAGACCCTGAATGGGGCAAAACGGTTGGTAAATTAACTGGCGGCCGTGGCGTAGACCATGTGATTGAAGTGGGTGGCCCGGGCACCTTGCCACAGTCTATTAATGCGGTCGCGATAGCGGGGCACATTGCGTTAATTGGTGTGCTAACCGGAAGTGAAGGTGAGGTTCCAACCGCTAAACTAATGGCTAAGCAGGCACGACTACAGGGGTTAATTGTTGGCAGCTGCGACAATCAGAAAGACTTTGTGCGTGCTTTAGAAGCTAACGGTGTGAAGCCGGTAATTGATAAAACCTTTGCTCTGGAAGAATTAGCGGATGCGTTCCGTTATGAAGAGTCCGGCAAGCACTTCGGTAAAATTTGCATAGAGTTTTAAATCATTCTTGGGTGTTCAATATTCACCCAA
>JBNJEZ010000034.1:0-8598 GCA_051746345.1 Pseudomonadota bacterium | reverse complement strand
GCGGAGATGATTGCCAATAACATTGCTAACGCCGATACCCCGGGCTATAAAGCGAAAGCTTTAGATTTCCAGCAAGCGTTAAAGCAGGCGCAAAGCGGGATCGAGAACCATAAGCTCGCGCGTACCCACGAAAAGCATTTCAATGTTGAGATAAAACCAACCGGCCAGGAAAAGTTCCGGATGCCGACGCAGCCGGATACCGGCGATGGCAATACCGTTGATGTGCAGTTGGAACAAAACTTGTATGCACAAAATGCATTGGAATATGAAATGACCATGAACTTTCTCGACGGCAAAATCGGTGGCGTTAAGAAAGCACTCAGTGGCCAATAGGTGAGGTAACCGACAATGAGCCTATTTAATATCTTTAATGTGTCTGGTTCGGCAATGAGCGCACAGTCTGTGCGACTTAATACCACTGCCAGTAATTTGGCGAATGCCAATTCGGTCAGTAGTAGTGTTGATGAAACCTACCGCTCACGTAGCCCAGTTTTTGCAACTGCTCTGGCGGATGCTCAGGGTAACCAGCGGGGCAACAGTCTGACCAACCAAAGTCAAGCGGGTCAATCGTCCGGTGTAAAAGTGATGGGGATTGTCGAAAGTGATAAACCTCTGCAAATAGAGTACGCGCCGAACCACCCAATGTCCGATGATAAAGGTTATATCTACCGTTCGAATGTGAACACGATGGAAGAGATGGCCAACATGATTTCTGCTTCACGTTCCTATCAGACCAACGTGCAAGTGGCGGACACCGCAAAAACCATGACTCAACGTTTGTTGCGTTTAGGTCAGGGCTAACAGGAGATAACTGATGGAAGGTGTAAGCAATAACTCCTATATCGACAGCTTAAGGTGGCAAAAGGAAGAACAAACCAAGTTTGAAGATCCGGATGAAAACCAAAAGCTCGAGCAGGAAGACTTTTTTAAACTGTTAACCCAGCAGTTGAACATGCAGGATCCGAGTAAACCAGCGGATAACGATCAAATGATCGCGCAAATGACCAACTTCACGATGGCGGAAGGTATCACCGGGTTGCAGGATCAGTTTACTAAGTTCACTGAGAGCATGTCTTCGAATCAGGCGTTGCAGGCCTCAACCTTAGTCGGTCGTAAAGTGTTGGTTCCGACTGGGACTGCATCGTTAGAGCCGGGGGCTGGCGCTTCGGGCATGATTGCGGCCGAACAAACTGCACAAAACGTACAGTTGAGCATTAGAGATGAAACTGGCTCAGTGGTTCGTACCATTAATTTGGGCGATGTGCCGCAAGGAACTAAAGACTTTGAATGGGATGGGTTGGACGATGCCGGCAATGAAGTGCCGGCTGGCAAATACTCATTTACCGCGAATGGCCGCATAGGCAATAGCAGTGAAGAAATGCCATTGCAAATGCATGCCACCGTTCAAAGCGTTAGCACCGGTGGTGAGCGAGGAATTGTGTTAAACCTTAAAGGACTAGGTGGCATCAATTTTGCAGATGTCACAGAGATTGGATAATTAGTGAGGTGACTTATGTCATTTAATATTGCACTCAGCGGCATCAACGCATCACAGAAAGATCTTGATAGCACCGCCAATAACATTTCAAACGTAAAAACCACCGGTTTTAAACAATCGCGTGCGGAGTTTTCGGATATTTATGCGACCAGTATTTTCAGTTCTGGCCGCGCCAAAGTCGGTGATGGTGTCTTAACGTCATCTGTTGCTCAGCAGTTCAGCCAAGGAACGTTAGATTTTACCGAAAACTCGCTGGATTTAGCGATCAGTGGTAATGGTTTCTTTGCGACAGCTCCAAATATTGGCGATCAGGATTATAGCTACACCCGCTCGGGCGCATTCAAGCTTGATGATGAAAGCTATATGGTGGATAACAATGGCAACTACTTGATGGGCTTCCCGGTTAACGAGGAGTCAGGTGCTAATCAGTCCACCAGCCTTGCTACTGCTCAGCCGATTCGTATTCCGGATACTGCGGGTGCGCCAAGTGCAACTGAAGACGTGAATTTGTCGTTTAACCTGGATTCACGCACTGAGCCTGTACGTATCGAAACCGGCGACGCAGGGACTCCAGCCAGCTATGTTCCCGGAACACAGTTTGATCCGGACAACCGGCAAAGCTATACCTCATCGACATCGACCACCGTTTACGATTCGTTAGGCGAGTCGCATGTTATGTCGACTTATTATGTACGTCGTCAAAACGGTGATGGTACTGGCGATAACCCCAGCAATGATGTTCCTAATGATGGTAATAGTTACTGGGACGTATACACTACCGTTGATGGAGAAGGTGTTGATGTTCAGCAGTTTGATAATGCAGATCCACCACAGCCTATCGCTGATGCTGCCGGAGAACCATCTGCGGCGGGTCATGAAAGTATCCGTGTCGCGTTTGATGCGGCCGGTAACCCAGTTGAAAATGGGGCTGCGGCAGGTACTCTTGCTAACGGCACCTTCACAGATGCACGGGTGAACGTCGGTCAAACTTACACTAACGGCGCTGATGCAAACCAATCTGTTAACCTGAACTTTAGTGATCCGCAGGGTGATGTACTTCCAACCCAGTACGCGGCAGACTTTGAAGTGAATTTCTTAGAGCAGGACGGCAGTACCGTTGGTCGTTTAACCCAGGTGGATACGGCAGAAGATGGCCGCATTGCTGCCACTTATTCGAACGGCGATACGCGGTACCTTGGTCAGGTAGCTTTGGTTCGCTTTGCTAATGAGCAGGGCTTGACACAGGTCGGTGGTACTTCCTGGAAAGAAAGCAGTTCTTCTGGTGAAGCACTAGCCGGGCAGGCTAACTCAGGAACCTTTGGTGCGATTGAATCTTCAGCACTGGAAAATTCAAACGTTAACCTAACCAAAGAGCTGGTCGATTTGATTTCTGCTCAGCGTAATTTCCAGGCCAACTCACGGTCATTGGAAGTGAACAACACGCTGAACCAGACGATCTTGCAGATCCGATAGTTCTTTGGTTGGACTAGACTCGCTTCGCTCGTGATATAGGCTTGGCCGTCGGCCGTCGCGGATTAGGGGCTTTGCCCGAAGTGAGTTCTTTCAGAACGGAATAGCCGCTTGCTTGGAGTAACATTCAGCAAGCGGCTTTTTTATATCGTGCGAAGCACCCACGCCAGCCGTAGGCTCTAGACCGCGAGTGCGTAGCATGAGCCTACACCAAGTTTTAAGTTGGCACGATCTCTGCATTAAATACCCCAGACGACAAATTTTTGGCTGGAGGTCAGCTATGGACAAAATGCTTTGGGTATCCATGAGCGGTGCCAAAGAGAACATGAACGCTGTTGCGTTGCGTGCCAATAATCTGGCAAACGCAAACACCACAGGGTTTAAAGCCGATTTGCAACAGGCGCGTTCTATGCAAGCGTTTGGTGAAGGTTTGCCAAGCCGAGTGTTTTCCATGACTGAAAGCCCCGGGCAAAACTTTGCCAATGGTGCTATGCAAACGACCGGTCGAAATCTTGACGTTGCCGTGCAGGGGCAAGGCTGGATCGCGGTGCAAGACGCTAACGGGGAAGAAAAGTATACCCGTAACGGTAGTTTTGAAATTGGTGCTGACGGAATGTTGAAGAATGACCGCGGGCAGCCAGTAATGGGCGATGCCGGTCCGATATTTATTCCAATGCCGATTGATAATCTGACCATTGGTAAGAACGGCAATATTTCGATCCGCCCACAGGGTGCGCCGGAAGATGCGATGGAATTAGTCGATCGAATTAAGCTGGTGAATCCGCCGAACGGTAACGTGAAAAAGTCCAGCGATGGCCTATTTGAATTGAAAGATGGTCAGCAAGCAATTGCCGATGCCAATGTGAAATTGTCGATTGGTTCACTCGAGGGTAGTAACGTTAATACGGTTGACGAGATGACCCAGATGATCGCACTGCAGCGTCAGTACGAGATGAACGTAAAGTTGATGAAAACCGCCGATGAAAATGCCCAGCGTTCTGAATCGCTGATGCGCATTAGTTAATCGTGGTTAAAGGAGAAACACCATGAACCCAGCATTATGGATCAGTAAAACCGGTTTAGACGCTCAGCAGCGCGATATATCGGTGATTTCTAACAACCTGGCAAACTCCAGTACTGTTGGCTTTAAGAAGAGTCGCGCGGTATTTGAAGACCTATTATATCAAAACATTAATCAGCCGGGCGGGCAGTCAGCGCAAGACGTGGAGCTACCTAACGGGCTTATGATCGGCGCCGGTACCAAAGTAGTGGCAACACAAAAGTCTCACACTCAAGGTAACGTACAGACTACTGATAACTCGCTGGATGTCATGATCGACGGCAAAGGGTTCTTCCAAATTTTAATGCCCGATGGTACTCAGTCTTATACGCGTAACGGTCAGTTCTCGTTAAACGAAGAGGGTGAGCTGGTGACATCGGGTAATGGTTATCCAGTCGAACCTGCCATTCAGATACCGGACGATGCAACCTCTGTGAGTATTTCCCAGGAAGGCGAAGTTACCGTGCGGCAGCCAGGTAACGCCGACAACGCCGTAGTCGGTCAGCTTAATCTGGCCAGCTTTATTAATCCGGCTGGCCTCGAGCCTATCGGCCAAAACCTTTATAAGGAGACGGCCGTTAGTGGTGCCCCACTAGAAGCGGTACCCGGCGTTGATGGTATGGGAACCACCATTCAGGGCGCGTTAGAGAGCTCTAACGTTAACGTGACAGAAGAACTGGTTAATTTGATTGAATCTCAGCGTGGCTACGAAATGAATTCGAAAGTGATTTCATCCGTTGACCAGATGCTGAGTTACATCAATCAACAGTTATAAAAGAGTAGGTGACGTCATGCGTATTCTGACTTTAATGTTGCTCGGCCTGCTGGTCAGCGGCTGTGCTTCTAACCAACCGCGGCCGATGCCGGATGATCCGATGTATGCACCGGTATTACCGGAAGAGCGCGCGCAGCCGGTGGTGCCGAACGGTTCATTATTTCAGGAGCAGTACGCAGACAGCTTGTACTCTGATATTAAAGCACGGCGGCTTGGCGACATTATTACCGTCAGTTTGCAAGAACGCACGACTGCCAGTAAATCGGCGAACACGGAAACCACCAAAGACAGCAATGTTAACTTGCCGACACCACAGGTGTTAGGGCGTGACGTAAGTGTTAACGGCAATCCCATATCAGCGTCGCTTAATAGCAACCGTGAGTTCAGTGGTGATGGTACTTCAGACCAAAGCAATCAGCTAAACGGCGAAATTACTGTGACTGTTATCAGAACCTTATCCAACGGTAATTTAATCGTACGTGGTGAAAAATGGATGCGCATCAACACCGGCGACGAGTATATCCGGCTGACCGGTATGATTCGGCCGCAAGACATTACTGCGGATAACACGATTCCGTCCACTCGGGTTGCCAATGCGCGAATTGAGTACAGCGGTACTGGAACTCTGGCACAAACGCAGGAGCAGGGGTGGCTAAACCGCTTCTTCAATAGCTCCATCTGGCCGTTTTAAGAGGGATTGACACGATGAACGTAGGCATTAAACAACTACTTATAGTAGCCCTAAGTGCGCTGAGCCTATTAGTGATACCCGCGCAAGCTTCTCGAATTAAAGATATCGCATCGGTCAAGGGTATTCGTGATAACCAACTCATCGGCTACGGTCTGGTGGTCGGTTTACCCGGTACCGGTGAACAAACGCCGTTCACTGATCAAACTTTCCGCACCATGCTGGGCAACTTTGGAATTAATATCCCGGCCGGCGAACGTCCGAAAATAAATAATGTGGCTGCGGTCGCAGTACATGCGGATATTCCTGCGTTTGCCAAGCCTGGCCAAAAAATCGATATTACGGTGTCGTCAGTGGGCAGTGCTGATAGCCTGACCGGTGGTACTTTAATGCAAACCTTCCTGAAAGGTGCAAATGGGGAAGTTTACGCGGTGGCTCAGGGCAGCTTAATTGTGGGTGGCTTAGGCGCCGAGGGTAACGACGGTTCGCGGATCGTGGTAAATACCCCGACCGTAGGCCGGATACCGAATGGGGCTACCGTTGAACGTGAAATCCGGACTTCCTTTTCGAGTGGGGATTACTTTACTTTTAACCTGCATCAATCGGACTTTACCACCGCTAAGCGTGTCGCAGACACCATTAATGGACTCGTTGGCGAAGGTTCGGCGCAGGCATTGGACGCGACTTCCGTTCGAGTCAGAGCGCCACGCGATCTTGATCAGCGGGTTAGCTATATGTCGACGCTGGAGAACTTGGAAGTAGAGCAAGCCCAAGGCTCGGCAAAAATTATTGTTAATGCCCGCACCGGTACCGTAGTGGTGGGACAAAACGTAGAGCTGCGGCCTGCGGCTGTGGCGCACGGTAATATGCAGGTGACCATTGCCGAAAATGCCCAGGTGGACCAGCCTAACCCCTTTGGCGAAGGTGAAACGGTTGTCACTCCGCAAAGCATTATCGACGTGCAGCAGGACGATGCCCGTATGTTTGTGTTTGAACCAGGTACCAATTTAAACGACCTGGTACGCGCAGTGAATCAGATTGGTGCGGCCCCTGGCGACATGATCGCGGTGCTGGAAGCGTTGAAACAAGCAGGAGCCATTTCCGGTGAGCTCATTGTTATCTAATGGCGCCGGAGGCCTTCAGGGCGGCAGCGAAATGTTTGAGCTTGCCACACAAAGGCAAGCTACGTCAGCGATGGATAACCATGCGCTCGACGGCCTGCGGAAACAAGCGTTTGGTGAGAACAAAGAAGCGGCTTTACGCGAAGCGGCTGAGCAGTTTGAAGCGATATTTTTGAATATGGTGCTCGGCAGTATGCGTAAAGCCAATGATGTGTTTGCCAAAGACAATCCTTTAAACAGTCGCTACACCCAAATGTACCGTGACATGCACGATCAGCAACTAACCTCTGAACTGTCATCGCAAGGGTCGCTGGGCTTGGCCGATATGATGGTGAAACAACTAAGCGGTCAGGCGGAGTTGGATAAATCGAAACGCTTTGGTGCCAATTTGGGTGAAGCCAAAATGGCGGTGAATAAACCAGAAGTTAGTGACCAAGGCGGTATCGATGCAGGCCTATACTACGGCGGAAAGCGTGTTAACCAGGTTAGGTTAGGTGAGGGTGAAGCTCGATTCCAGTCACCACAGGACTTTGTTGCCGCGATAAAGCCTCAAGCGCAGAAAATAGCTGCTGAGACAGGGATTGACGCGAATGTACTGGTCGCCCAAGCAGCACTGGAAACCGGCTGGGGGCAGCGCATTATTCCCGGCCGTCACGGAGGTTCCAGCAATAACCTGTTTAATATTAAGGCGGACCAGCGCTGGGGTGGCGATCAGTCTCATGTCAGCACGCTGGAGTTTGACGGCAACGTGGCGAAAAAAGAGCGCGCCGCCTTCCGCAGTTATCAAAATGTGGAACAGAGCTTGCAGGATTATGTGGACTTTATTAAAGCGCATCCGCGCTATGAGCAGGCTTTGCAAGTAGCGGACGATCCGCAACAGTACACTGAACAGTTACAGCAGGCCGGTTATGCGACCGACCCGCAGTACGCGGCGAAAATTCAGGCAGTAATGAACAAGATAACGAAGTAACTTGCGTCCCTGACGTGAGAACGATTGTTTTAGTAAGCGGCAAAAAATTGCCGGTAGCAATTAAACTTAATGACGCGGGTGCCGATAACAAAGCATCGGTAGTCTGGGAGTCAATAAATGAGTTTTGATTTATTAAATATTGGTAAGGACGGGATTCTTGCGCATCAGCAAAGCCTGCAAACCACCAGTAAAAACATCAATAATGCTAATACTCCTAGCTATGTCCGTGAACGCACGCACTACACTGAGAGCCAATACGGCGGACTTGAGCAGGTTCGTGTTGAACGCATGATCGATCAGTTTACCACTCGTCAATTACGCACAGATACGTCCAAAGTCTCTTTTTATGAGGCCAACCTGGAGCAAGCTGAGCAACTTGATAGTCTGCTCGGTGACAGCACTACTAATATCGCTTCTACCGTAGAAAGCTTTTTCAATACCATGCAGGATGCAAATAATGATCCCGGCTCAGTAACGGCACGACAGCTGGTGATAGCCGAAGCCGATGCGATGGTGACGAAATTTGATGACTTTTCAGGCTATCTCGACGATCAAAAACAGATTATCAATGATCGCTTAAAGTTATCCACCGACCGAATTAATTCTCTCGCGTCCAACATTGGTGAGCTGAACAAACGCATTGCCACTTCTAATCAGAGCAACAGCGAAAATGGCGACATTAATGCGTTACTGAACAAGCGAGACGAACAGTTATTGCAGTTGTCAGAGCTGGTGGACTTTCAAACCTCTGAAGCTAAAAACGGGGCGGTAACGGTCAATATGAAAAACGGCGAACCATTAGTGTTAGAGGATGGCCGCTTTAATGCGGTAGCGGTAAAATCAAACCCTAACACGGAACGACTCGAGCTGGCGCTGCAAAAACGTAATAGCAGTGGTGATGTCAGCCAGTTTTTTATGGATACCAAAGACGTTGGTGGCTCTGTTGGCGGTTACCTGGATTACCGCGACAAAATTTTAATGCCGACACAACAGCGTTTAGGTCAGCTAGCGGTGCG
>JBNJEZ010000033.1:0-8844 GCA_051746345.1 Pseudomonadota bacterium | reverse complement strand
AGGCGGCCGTACCGTAGGTGCTGGCGTCGTATCGAAAATCATGGACTAATAAACGCTTAGACGTTTACAAAACCCGGCTCCGGCCGGGTTTTTTTATGGCTGTAAATCGCTTGCACCGCAAGCCGTCTCCGGTATGATGGGGACATCTTAATAGTCTATGCTAATTCTGTGAAACGATTAATTTTTCTATTACTTATCAGTACCTTTTTTTTTGCCAACACTGCTCAGGCACGCAAGTCAGTGTATGTGGCGGCGTACGACTTCCCCCCGTTTTTCTCTGATCGGTTAGAAACAGACGTTACCCGAGAACTGATAAAGCTACTGAATAACTACCAAACGACCTACGAATTCATTTTGCAGGCGATTCCACCGAATGGGCGTTATGAAGCCTTATCGGAAGAGGGTTGCTGCGATGTTATGTTTTTCGAGTCTACATTTTGGGGCTGGCAAAGCCGCGATGTTGAAGTGAGTAGTACTGTTCCGTTATTACAGGGCCGTGAGCGTTTAGTTGCTTTACAAGACGGCAACAAAGACCAGGGTTACTTCGATGATTTAGAAGGTAAAGTACTAGGTGGAGTAAAAGGCTATCACTACTTGATGGCAGGAGAACAAATGAACTCCGCTGAGGTAGCTGAGCGCTATCGAGTGTATTTATCGGACTCCAGAATTACTAATCTGCGGATGTTGGTCGGAGGCCGAATTGACGCAGCTGTGGTCAATGATGAATTGTTAGCTGCTCTGAAAAATTCATCGGTGGATTATTTAGATAAGTTGCTGATATCTGAGCGTATCGAACAACAGTATAAAGTCAGCATCGTCGTTGGGAAAAACGAGACCATTAGTGTGGAAACAATGCAGCAGTTGTTGCGGGAAGTTGCCCGGCAAGGACTGCTGGATCGCCTATTTGCGCGTTTCAACCTACAGCGATTCCAGCTATATCGTCGTTAATAAACGCTAAGGCCCAATTTATTCGCTAGCTCTCTCACCATAAACATGCCTCTAGCACTGTTGCCGTATTCGTTCAATTTAGGGCTCCAGGCGGCAATGACGCCAAAATCTGGAACGATAGCGACGATACCACCACCGACACCACTTTTTGCCGGTACGCCAACGGTAAACGCAAACTCGCCACTTTGATCATACATTCCACTAGTGGACAGCAACGCGTTGATTCGCTGCGAATCACGCTTAGACATGATTTGCTTTTTAGAAAAAGGACAGACGCCGTCATTGGCTAAGAAAGTCAGTGAGCGAGCGAGATTTTCGCAGGTCATGGTTAGTGCGCATTGCCAGAAGTAGTGATCCAGCAATTCGTCCACGTCTGATTCAATATTATCGAAGCTCTTCATTAAGTGAGCAAGTGCTGAATTACGGTGACCGTGCTCTTTTTCAGATTGGTGGACCTCATCGTCGGCATATATCCGGTCATTACCACACAGGCTACGAACCAGGCTCAGTACCGCATTCTTACTCGCGGAGTAATGACTGACCAACACATCACTAACTAATATTGCGCCCGCGTTAATCATTGGGTTGCGTGGAATACCTTTTTCCCACTCAAGCTGCACGATGGAGTTAAACGCTTGACCGGACGGCTCCATTTTAACTCGCTGCCAGAGGTCGTCGCCTAACCGTTCCATCGCTAGCATCAGCCCAAAAATCTTAGAAACCGATTGGATAGAAAACTGCTGCTTAGTATCACCAACGTTAAATACCTCGCCGTCCAGCGTCGCCAGAGTTAAAGCGCAATAATCAGGATTAACCGCTGCCAGGGCCGGTATATAGTCCGCGACTTTGCCTTTTTTGATAGTCAATGCTTCATCGTAGATGTCCTGTAACAACCGGTTAAGGTCGTCAGGAGCATGAATATATTGGCCACCGCTAACTAGATCACGCGTCAAGGGGGTACTCCGGATGCGTTAATGTCGCTAATCGTGTTCTTAAACCGTCGGTTAACGGTATTGACTTTTGCTGCCCAAAGTCAAAATAAACCAGTATTGTTTTGCCTTTGGCGCAGAGCTCATCTTTTTGCCAAATTTCGCTGGTAATATCAAACGATGAGCCGCCTAACCTGCTGACGTAGGTTTTTACGGTGACATTGCTACCAAAGAATATCGGCCGTGAATAATCAACTTCCAGTCGAGCTACAATCAAACTTTGCGTCTCTGGAGACATTTCTCCAAAAAACTCAAAGATGGGTAGTCGGCCGGTTTCGATCCACATGGGAACAACCGTGTTGTTAACATGACCCAGTGCATCGGTCTCGTAAAAACGAACTTTAAACTCTTCTTCTAACATTAGTTTCCTTACTAAATTATCGGTTGAGCATTGGCTTTAAAAAGCGTGCTGTATGGGATTTCTCAACCTCACAGATGGTTTCCGGGGTACCCTCGGCTATAATTTCACCGCCGCCGGAGCCTCCTTCAGGACCAAGGTCTATAATCCAGTCGGCTGTTTTGATTACGTCTAAGTTATGCTCAATGACGACGACTGTATTGCCATGATCTCGCAAGCGATGGATAACCGACAGCAGCTGCTTGATATCATGAAAGTGTAAACCCGTCGTTGGTTCGTCAAGAATATACAACGTCTGACCTGTATCTCGTTTTGATAATTCTCGCGATAACTTCACTCGCTGTGCTTCGCCGCCGGATAATGTCGTTGCCGACTGGCCAAGACGAACGTAGGAAAGCCCAACGTCCATCAACGTTTGCAGCTTACGGGCAATTGCTGGTATTGGGTCAAAAAACTCTCGTGCTTCCTCAATCGTCATATCCAGTACTTGGTTAATATTTTTACCCTTATACTGAATATCCAGTGTCTCTCTATTATAGCGTTTTCCCTTACAAATATCGCAAGGCACATAGACGTCAGGCAGAAAGTGCATTTCAACTTTGATCACACCGTCGCCCTGACAAGCTTCGCAGCGGCCACCGCGAACATTAAAGCTAAAACGGCCCGGTTTGTAACCGCGGGCTCTCGCCTCTGGGACACCAGCGAACAGTTCGCGAATTGGGGTAAAGATACCGGTATAAGTCGCCGGATTAGAGCGAGGGGTTCTGCCAATCGGGCTTTGGTCGATATCCACTACTTTATCGAGGTGCTGCATGCCATCAACACTGTCAAATGGTGCAGGTTCACCAGTGGTTGCGCCATTAAGTTCATGGTGAGCGATGTGGAATAGCGTATCATTAACTAATGTTGATTTCCCCGAACCTGAAACACCGGTAACACAGGTCAGGATGCCTAAAGGTAAGTGAAAATCGACATTTTTTAAGTTATTGCCACTGGCTCCTTTAATCGCCAGTTGATGCTTGCCGGGAGCATGCCGCTCTTTCGGAATATCTATTTGCTTTCGACCCGATAAATAGTCGCCTGTGAGTGAGTCTTTACTACCGATAATGTCATGCACATTGCCCTGAGCGATAATTTCGCCGCCATGGACCCCGGCACCAGGACCAATATCAATCACATGGTCGGCCTGCCGAATGGCGTCTTCATCGTGCTCAACGACAAGCACTGTATTACCTAAATCACGCAAGTGAGTCAGAGTGTTCAACAGTCGCTCGTTGTCGCGTTGATGCAAACCTATGCTTGGTTCATCAAGCACATACATAACGCCAACCAGCCCCGCGCCAATTTGGCTGGCCAGTCGAATACGCTGAGCCTCACCGCCAGATAATGTTTCTGCGCTACGTGACAGACTTAAATAATTGAGTCCGACGTTGACCAGAAAGTGCAGCCGGTCATTAATCTCTTTTAAAATCTTTTCAGCAATTTGAGCGCGCTGACCCTCTAACTCGAGGCCGTTGAAAAACTCCAGCGCATTACCAATCGACTGCTCAACGATTTGCGGCAGCGTTGTGTTATTAATAAATACATGACGCGCTTCGGTACGCAAACGTGCTCCGTGGCAACTCTCACAGGGCTGAACGGCAATGTATTTGGAAAGGTCCTCGCGCACCGCCTGTGATTCAGTTTCGCGGTAACGGCGCTGCATATTCGGGATAATTCCTTCAAACGGATGTTCCCGAACCACTTTATCGCCGCGGTCGTTCATGTAAGTAAATTTAATCTGTTCCTGACCACTACCAAACAATATCTTGTGGCGAATATTTTCATCCAGTTCTTTAAACGGCGATGCCAGCTTAAAGCCATAATGCTTGGCCAGTGATTGCAGCATTTGGTAATAATAGAAATTGCGCTTATCCCAACCGCGAATGGCGCCGCCGGTTAGCGACAGCTCATCGTTAGTAACGACCTTTGCAGGATCAAAGAATTGCTCGACCCCTAAACCATCGCAGCGCGTACAAGCACCGGCTGGATTATTAAATGAGAACAACCGGGGCTCCAGCTCCTGCATACTAAAACCGCAATGCGGGCAGGCAAAATTAGCTGAAAATACCAAGCTCTCATCGTCACCTTCCATTGGTACTACTAGGGCGGTGCCGCCGCTCATTTCTAGTGCCGTCTCAAATGATTCCGCCAGGCGTTGTTCTAAGCCCTCGCGCACTTTAAAACGGTCAACCACGACTTCAATCGTGTGCTTTTTTTGCAGCTCGAGCGTTGGCGGATCACTGAGATCACAGATTTCATCGTCAATCCGGGCACGGATAAAGCCTTGTAACGCTAGGTTCTCTAACACCTTAAGGTGTTCACCTTTACGATTTTGAATGATGGGTGCAAGCAGCATCCGCTTTGAACCTTCCGGAGCCTGCAATACCTTATCCACCATTTGCGATACAGTTTGCGCTGCTAACGGCACGTCGTGGGTCGGACATCTGGGTTCGCCGACCCGGGCGAACATCAGTCGTAAATAGTCGTAAATCTCGGTGATAGTACCGACGGTTGAACGAGGGTTATGAGAGGTTGACTTCTGTTCGATAGAAATTGCGGGGGATAACCCCTCAATAGAGTCAACGTCTGGCTTTTCCATTAACGATAAAAACTGTCGTGCGTAAGCCGATAAGGATTCAACATAGCGTCGCTGGCCTTCCGCATACAGCGTGTCGAAGGCCAAAGATGACTTACCGGATCCCGACAGGCCGGTGATCACCACCAGCTTGTTGCGAGGAATTGATAAATTAAAGTTCTTTAGATTGTGAGTTCTTGCTCCGCGTACTTCTATGGTATCCATTCATCTATTCCTGTTGGCTAGCTGACAACATTATCGCACACCCAACCGCATCTGGTACAATGCTGACTTGTTTGAATTTACAAGCTGTGCAAATGAATCAACAGACACTCAATAAAACCGAAAAAAGAGCTTCTGTCGCGCTGGCGTCCGTGTTTGGAATACGCATGCTGGGGCTGTTTTTGATCATGCCGGTGTTAGCTATTTATGCTCGCGAATACCCTGATTACAGTGCATTGTTAATGGGTATTACGTTAGGGGCTTATGGACTCACACAAGCGTTACTGCAAATTCCTCTCGGCATGTTATCCGACCGTGTCGGTCGGCGACCGATAATCATTGGCGGACTATGCGTATTTATCATTGGCAGCGTTGTCGCTGCGATGGCCGATACCTTGTGGATGGTAGCCGTCGGCCGGGCAATTCAAGGATTAGGGGCAATTGCCGCGGCGATTCTGGCAATGGCAGCGGATGTTTCGCGGGAACAACAACGTACCAAAGTAATGGCCATTATCGGCATGTGCATTGGTTTGGCTTTTGCGTTGGCGATGGTTGCCGGTCCGTTGCTAGGTAGTTGGCTCGGTTTGCAAGGTCTATTTTGGTTTACAGCTGCCAGCGGCGTTGTCGGGATTTTTGTGTTAGTGGTTAGTGTGCCACGAGTCACTACGCGCAGCGCCCGACGAGAAGCATTACCGGTGGCTTCCGAATTAAAAGGTTTATTGAAAAACGGTCAATTATGGCAGTTGAACCTTGGGGTCTTTGTCCTGCATGCAGTGTTAACTGCCTGGTTTATTACGTTACCAACGCAACTGCAAAATGCCGGTTTTGATACCGCTACCCATGCTTGGTTTTACTTACCAACTTTGTTGCTATCCATAGCTGTTATGGTGCCAATGATTATTCGCAGTTCACGCACGGACAATCAGGTCTTTTGGTTTCGGATTGCGCTAGCTATGCTTATTGTCGCGATAGCACTGGCGGACTTTGTGGCTGTCGGTATGATTGGGCTGGCACTAGCGCTGGTGGTATTTTTTTCCGGCTTCAATTATCTGGAAGCGTCGCTGCCATCACTATTAACCCGGATAGCGCCGGCCGGCAGCAAGGGAAGTGCCAGCGGCTTATACGCTACCTGTCAGTTTTTAGGAGCCTTTGTTGGTGGTGCCGGAGGAGGCTGGTTCTTACAACAGTTTCAGCTAGCAGGACTCGGTATAGCTTCATTACTGCTGCTATGCTTTTGGTTATTATTCACTGTTGCAATGAAAAATCCAAAGCCGGTAACTAATGTGGCTATATCGCTGCAACACATAGAAGCACTCAGTGTTATAAAAGAACTTAATGAACAGCTGCTATCGGTCGCTGGCGTTGAGGAAGTACGTTATGCTGAAGACGATAAAATTAGTTATTTAAAAGTCGATAGAAAGCGTTATGATGAAGAGACCGTGCAAGGTCTCTTGCAACAGTATAACGCGCAGAATATTTAAACAAGTCAATAAGTTAAAGATAGACGAAACAGGAGAACAGCATGGCCAGTCGCGGTGTGAATAAAGTCATTCTAATTGGTAACCTTGGCGCCGATCCAGAAATCAGATATACCCAAAACAGTACGGCGATCGCTAATTTATCGATTGCAACCAGCGAAACCTGGAAAGATAAGCAAACCGGCGAACCTCGGGAACAGACTGAATGGCACCGCTGCGTTGCTTACCGTCGCCTCGCTGAAATCGTGGGCGAGTATTTAAAAAAAGGCTCAAAGGTCTATATTGAAGGTCGCTTGCAAACACGGAAGTGGCAAACTCAGGAAGGTCAGGATCGCTACACCACAGAGATTGTCGTGAACGAGATGCAAATGCTGGATTCACGCGGTGGTGGCATGGGCGACAACATGAACCAGAATCCGAATCAGAGCCAAGGTCAGCCAGCGCCGAGTCAGGCGGGTGGTGTTCAGCAAGGTTATCAACAGAATGCGCCTCAACAGCAAAATGCCGGTAATCAGGGAAATGCACCGCAACAGCGTCCGCAGCAACAGCCGCAGCAGCCGTCGCAACCACAACCGTTTTCTCCAGATGCTACGGACTTTGATGATGATATTCCCTTTTAGTCCCCGACAGGCATCCAGTAACAGGGCATAACTATGCGTACCACCTTCGGTTGTCGAGCTATCCAAAAGTTAAAACAATGGGTAACTTTGTCCGGAGGTCTTTTGCTGGCTGCAGCATGTTCGCAACCCCAAGAGCCAGTAAATCTGGCAGGTAATAGTTGGTTGGGCTATCAACCGTTGTTTATTTATCAGGAACTAGATTCTGACAAGTCGATTTCCTCTCACTTAAAACTCCATTTGTTGCCGGCTACATCCAATGTTGTGCGTTTAATGGCTGAGGGCCAACTCGATGGAGGTTTATTAACTCTCGATGAAACCCTGCTATACCAGCAAGATGCGGAAGATCCCTTATGTGTAGCCAAAGTAATAGATATCTCGTTAGGCGCCGATGCATTAATTATGCAACCTAACTGGCGCACCAATCCGGAGCCATTAAAAATTGCGCACGAAATGACCACGGTGGGTAGTTATATGCTGGATCGTGCTACCGAGCATGGTGTGTTTGAGGGACGTAAAATTGAAACAACGGCAGCGACACCGAACATGCAGGTCGAATTATTAGAAACTAAACAAGTCGATGGTGTCATTAGTTTTTACCCCACGCTTGATGAGCTTAAACAGCTGGATGCTGAAGTTATTTTTGACAGCAGTGATATTAGTGGTGAAATTATTGATGTATTGGCAATAAAACAAAGTGTTTGGGAGCAGCACCATGGACATATTGACGCTTACATCCAAAAAGCCTGGGATCATACGGTAAGCAAAATTAGAGCGCGCGATAATCAAGTCATGCAGCTTATAGCCGCCAACACTAAGATGTCGCCAGAAAGGGTATCGGCGGCACTGGCCCAGTTGAAACTGATTGGAGCAACTGAACAGCAAGAATTTGATCTCGAGCACGCAACCGCAACATTACAAAAGTACTTGTTGGACAAAGACTTGCTAAACGAACCGGTTAAACTCGATTACTGTCAGGCAGGTTCGCGCTAATGAGCAAGGCCTACGACTTTCAAAAAGTTAAGTTTTGGCAAAGCCTAAGCACCAAGGCTACAGTTTTGGTAGCCGCTGTCAGTGTTTTTGTTTTTATAGGCCTGGTCGGCTTAACACTGCATCAGCAAAAACTGGAAAACCAAAGCCTGGCCGAAAGAGAGCTACAAACTACCGGTTTTCTGACTCAGGCGACCCTGAATCGCATCATCCGCTATGGCTATCCGGAGCTGATTAAAGAGGTAATCGCTGAGCTCGAAGTCCATCGTCGGGTCGACAAAGCCCTCATTTACGACGCTGATGGTGGAATCGTTTATTCGACCATGCTGACTGAGCAGGGCGCGAGCTTAAAGCACGTCGTTAAAGACTTACCGAAGCCGTTTTTACAATCCGCAAGCAAATACTCTGAACTGGTTTTTCAGCCAGAGCAAGACCGGTTCGTTAGCAAAGTTCCGTTAACCGGCGATGTGGGGGAAAATCGAAAAGCACAGGATTGGTCGCTGTTGATCGTTTACCGACATCAGGAAAGCCTTTTTGCGATAGCACACCAACGCTTGGGTACCTTGATAGTCGAGCTGATATTGGTGTTAGCTCTAGCCTCAATGCTTAAACTTTATCTGCATCG
>JBNJEZ010000032.1:0-9175 GCA_051746345.1 Pseudomonadota bacterium | reverse complement strand
CGCCAATGACGCTCGCCGTCGAGCCGTCGTCCGTAAACGCAAACAACGCATCATCGAGCGCCGCGAAAAATGGTTCCGCATAGTGCAAAAGGAAGGCACGGCCAAGTGCGAATAGCTAATGCCTGGTACGTATTAAAAACCAAGCCCAAACAGGAAGTTAGAGCCGTTCAAAACCTCGAGAACCAAGGCTTTGAAGGCTACTGCCCACAGTTGGTGGTCGAAAAAATCCGCCGTGGTAGCCGCAAAAAAGTGGTAGAACCCATGTTCCCCGGGTATGTGTTTGTGCATCCCGACAACCTCATCGAGCAGTTTTATAAGTTACGCAGCACCTACGGCATTGCCTCGGTAGTGCGCTTTGGTGATAACATTCCGCAAATCCCCGACAGCTTTATCCAGCAACTGAAAAAGCTGGATAATCACGAAGAAGATCAAGCACCGAGCATTGGCGATGAGGTTGAAATAAAAACCGGCCCGTTCAAAGGCTTCCTCGCCAAAGTAGTTAAACTCGACGGTGAGTCCCGCTGCTTCGTCATGCTTGAATGGATGCAAAAAGAAATCACCGCTCACTTTAGCTACAGCGACCTCTCTATCTAGGCTTCGCGGTTTAGGCTCGCTGCGCTCGCGGTGTGGGCTTGCCTTCGGCTTCGCGGTTTGGGACCTACGGTCGGCTATACTGCGACACCCGACTTTTACTTGTAAGATACGACGATTTAATGTTAAATAAATTTTTAACAAGTTTAACATTGTTCTTACATGGAAAGATTAAAAATAGGGATGTCGGCACCATTCCGCAGCACTAATTCCCGACTCGCAGCCTTCGCTTGCGCGCTTCTATACGTCATCGCTCCTCTTACCATTAGCGCAGAACTCGACCCTGTTCGATATGGCGACTGCTCCTACGTTGATCTCGGCGAAGTCGATGACACTCACATGACCCGCGAAGAAAAAGCGCAAGCGCTGGAGATGGAACTTTTTAGTTCGTTAGATAAGTCTGAAGCCTGCATGAGCGCGGCAGCAGCGCAAGGTGCCGAGGAAGTTGCCGACGCAGCTGGTGGCGCAGGCAATACAGCAGGCACACTAGACGGAACCGACGCGGACGACAGTACAAGTGATAGCTCACAACAAGCGTCTGAAACGGCGGAAGTTCAGTCTGGCTCACCTGAAAACTCGAAAGACAGCGATAGGGGACAGGCGAGTAAAGGTAGTTCGGCGGTCTGTGATGCAGTGGCGACAGGGCTTGCCAATGCAACGACAGAGGCTGAGAAAGAGCATTTTCAGCAACTGAAAAATGAGTATGGATGTTAATCGTTAAATCGAGGATAAAGGGATGAAAAAAACAATTCTTAACAAATCAGCTGGCCGAGCCGGTATTATAGCAACTGCAGCACTGCTGGTCCTGGCAGGGTGCCAGTCAACCCAATCGAATGTGTCGTCTGTGGGACCAAGCATGGTCGGTCCCGGCACTGGCTCTGCGTTAGGTAATGACGAACGCGTTTACACCTACAACTCCGACATCTATCTGGATGTAGCAGTTCCGGTATTTGATCCGGGCTTTCCGCTGGATTCCGATGGTAACCTGGATTACGACGAGATTGATGAGGAAGGCATCTGGCCGGAAGTTCGCCGTTTAGAAGCGAATCGCTTCGCCTTAGCCACTAAAGAAGCGTTGGGTGAAACCCGCTCGTTCGGCAGCATTAATATCACTCCAGACGCGACGGCGCTCGCGGATGTCTACATATTGGGCAAAATTAACTACTCAGACACAGAAACGCTCGAAATTGGTATTCGTGTGATGGACGCCAAAAATGCGGTCTGGGGTGAAGAAGAGTTTGAATATCGGGTCAGTGAAGGCTGGTACCGCGATGCGATGAAGCGCGGTGAGAACCCAAATGGTCCGATTTTCGATGAGATAGCAGGCTACGTTTATGACTTGCTGAAAAAGCGCTCAGAAGACTACAAAAAAGAAGTCCAGATGGTTTCAGATATGCGCTACGCAGCAATGTATAGCCCCGAAGCCTTCTCTCAATATTTGGACACCAGTCGCGGTGGCGTTATTGGTCTGAATGGTGCGCCTGCAGAAAACGACCGTATGCTCAACCGTGTATCGGTAATCCAGGCCAAAGACGAGCAGTTTATCGGTAGTTTACAGGACACTTACGAGACCTTTTGGGTAACCACAGAAGAGCCGTATCGCACCTATCAAAAAGAAACCTTACCGGTTGCTAAATCGATGCGTGAAGAAGAAACCAAACGTACCTCAAGCCAGGTTTTGGGAGCACTTGCAGCAGTTGGTGGTGTGTTATTGGCTAAAAACTCCAATTCGACCGCAGGTCAGGTGGGCGCGGCGATCGCCGGTCTTACCGCGTTAGGTTCCATTAACGAAGCAGTAAAAGCTAATAAAGAGTTGCAAGCTCAGCGCAGGCTGTTTGACGAGATGGGTCAGAACCTCGATATCCAGGTGTCTGAACAAGTGGTCGAAGTCAACGATCAAACGATTGAATTGCGTGGTACTGCTCGTGAGCAATACGCGCAGCTGCGTCAGCGTTTAAAAGAGATCTATGACTTAGAAGCAACGCCGACAACCCAACTTTAATGATAATGCGTTAACAAAATGGCCAGTGTAGAACAGCAAATTGAGCAAAGCCGCGCGCGCAAAAAGTCGATGATCAAAAAATCGGTGATTGCACTTGTGGTTGCAGGAGTGTTGTTCTCTGCTGGCCTGTTGGTGTTAGATAATCTGCCTGTTGGCAGCGTTTCTCAAGCAGCCGTTGCTCAAAGTGAACCTGAGCCAACCGTGGCAACGCCAACACCCGCCATCGACCGCAGTGAGTTGCAAAAAGCTCTGTCAGCGGCCAAAGCGCAAGTATCACCACTTATCTCTAAAACCGCCAATACCGAACGGTTTTCTAACAGAGCCGAGAGCTTATCGGCATCGCTCGAAAATGCGTATACCGCATACGGCCAGGGTGACTACGAACAAAGTCAGAAAGATCTGACCGCGGTTAAGCAACAAGCAGAGTCGCTTTCCAACGATTACCAAAGTGCTTATCAAACATTGCACAAGCAAGCGCTTACCGCGTTTGAACAAGATAACATCGCCGCGGCAATGCCTTTAAACCAACAGACGTTGGCGATTAATCCCAATTTTGCTGATGCCGTCAAGTTACGCCAGCGAATTGACGTGTACTACGACGTCATGGAATTCTATGAAACCGCGCGAATTGCCAAGGTTGAGAAAAACCGGGTTAAACAACGTGACGCCTACGCTGAAATCCTGCAGCTCGATCCGGCGCGGCAAGACGCTCAAGCCGAATACGATCGACTGACAGGCCTGCTAAATACCGAGCAATTTAACGCATTACTGAGCCGTGCCGTGCAACAGTTTGATGCAAACGAGTTAATGGCAGCGCAACAAACATTGAGTAAAGCTGCTGCCATGCGACCCAACAGTAACGAAGTTGCTACCTTAAAAGCACGGGTAACTGCAGCGGGTAAGTCGCAGGAGCTGTCAAAATTAGAGACACAGGTTGACTCCTTAATGCGGGTTGATGAATGGGCCGCAGTAAAAATGCTGGCACAGAGTGGGCTACAGTCACACCCTAACAGTGATGCTCTGCAGGCGGCTTTGACCAGCGCTCAGCAATTAACAGACGGACAGTCAGTTATTGCCGGATACATTAAGTCGCCAGCGCGGTTAGCAGATAACAACATTCGCGCGCAGGCAACAAAACAACTAACCCAGTTGGATAAACTGCGCGAGTTAAGCCCTTCTTTTGGCGCCCGACTTGATCAACTGTCACAGCTTATCGAGCAACAGAATCAGCCCGTCGACGTAACGGTAATCTCGGATGACGACACCTTTATTAAAGTGTTGGGGGTAGGGGTTATTGGCGAGGTTGAAGAAAAAACCATTCAGCTTAAGCCCGGTAACTATCGTTTTGAGGGGAGTCGAGAGGGATATCGGTCAAAAATCGTCGATTTCGAGGTGTCGCCTGCCGACACACCGATTGTTGTAAAAATAGAATGCACCGAGCGCGTGTAACACCAATACAAGTAAAAGGAGAGACTGGGTGAGTGTTATTGACGATGATATTGCCAAGGGCAAGCGCCGCAGAAAGTGGCTGGCGTTAAGCTCGGGGGTTGCATTAACTATCATAGTAGCGGTGTATTTTAGTTGGTTGTTTTTAACCAAAGGTCACAGCTTTACGGTGGTGCCGGAGCAAGCGGCTAAAGCCCCGGCGTTCGAGGTTATCGAAGGCACCGGATTTTTTGTAGACAATAAACTCTACCTATTTGGTGGCAGCGCCACGGCCAACGTCAGCGCACCCAAGTTTCACTCGAGCGAGGTTGTTATTAATGACGACTCGCCGGGCAATATCGAAGTAGAACTGACACCGTTACCGGCAACAGTGACAGTAACCACGGATCCGGCTCTCGACAACGTGCGTTGGTCAGTTAATGGTGAACGTAGCGCCGAAGCCTCTTCGTTCGACGGCGAATTAGCCGCCGGCCATTACACCATTACCGCTGCCCATCCAAGCTATGAATCTGCGTCGATTTCCTTTCAGGCAGAGATCGCCGAAGCCATCGACAAGTCGATAAAGCTGACCCCGATTAACGGTAGTCTGACGATTGCCAGCACTCCGGCAGGTGCCCAGGTCTCTATCGACGGAGAATTGCTCGGAAATACGCCGTTAAATATAGAACGAGCCGGCGGTGAGTATCAGGTGGAGGTGTCACTGGAGGGCTACGAGCCGGTGACAGATAGCGTTCGTATTACTCAGCGCAGACCAGACCCCGACCGTAATTATCAGTTACAGCCAAGGCAAGCGTCGTTATCGGTTGAGCTAACGCCTGCCGACGGCGTTTTGTTGATCAACGGTAAAACAGCCACCAATCCAGCCAGTGTTGATGCCAATCGTACTCATACCGTGCGCTATCAAAAACAAGGCTACCTTCCGCGGTCTCAACAAGTGTCATTAGCGGCGGGTGAAAAAGGCCAGCTTCGTTTTAAGCTGGAAGCTGAAATGGGTACAGTCACTTTTCAGGCGAACGAAACCGCGGACGTATTTGTTAATGGCTCAAAGCTAGGAACCACACCGGTAACGACGGACTTGCAAGCGCTACCCACCACTATCGAGTTCAAAAAACAGGGCTATCGTAGCGTTAAAAAGTCAGTAACTCCGAGCGCCGATAAAACAAGCTTAGTGGCAGCGGAAATGTTAACTGAATTTGATGCTCGCCGCCGCGACGGTCAGCCGTTATTTGTAGAAACGCTGGACATTAGCATGGCAAAAGTCAGCCCTCGTGCGTTCACGATGGGTTCGGCACCGGGAGAGAAAGACCGCAAATCCAATGAACACCAGTTTAAGGTGGATTTCAGCCGTGATATCTGGGTGTCGCGCCATGAAATTACTCAGACTCAGTATAAAGCGTTTTCACAACAGGGCGTTGACTCGAAAATGCCGGTAACCGACGTAACCTGGGAGCAAGCGGCAAAATATACGAACTGGCTGAGTGAACAAGAAGGCTTAATGCCTTTTTACCAGGTGCGCGATGGCAGAGTGGTTGGCGTCGACAAAGCGGCGCGAGGTTACCGTTTGTTGTCAGAGGCAGAATGGGAATTTATCGCGAGGATTAATCGCCGAGCCTCACCAACGACTTTTGTCTGGGGCTCGCAGGAGTATTTGCGGGACAAACAAGGCAACTTTGCCGATGTCTCACGCAAAGGTCAGCAGACCTTTATTTTAGCCGACTACTCTGATGGTTTCGCCGGGGCTGCGCCGGTTGGTTCGTTTAAGCCAGAGCGAAGTGGCTTTTACGATCTGGACGGTAACGTGCGCGAGTGGGTACACGACCGCTATACCGTAGCACCGCCCGACGACAATCGAACGCATCTGGATTACTTAGGCTCAGCAACCGGCACTAAACATGTGGTGAAAGGGGCTTCGTTTAAAACCGGGCGGCTTAAAAACATTCGTGCCAGTATTCGTCACGGCGAGTCCGGCAAAGCGGATGATATTGGCTTTCGTATTGCCCGTTACCACCAGCGCAGCGACAGGAGCAAGTGATGAAAAAACGAGCGATTATAATCGCCATTTTATTGGTAGCGGCGGGTACCGCGAGCGCTTACTTTGCCTCGCTGGATACACCTCAAGATTTTCCAACGAACATTTAAAGTCAGGACCTGACCATGCAGAAAAATAATACCCTATCGATGAACCCGAGCCTGCTAGTTGCCGGTGGGGTGTTTATAGCTATCTTCACCCTGGTTCACTTCTTTTACGCTGGGGTCATTCGTCCTTCGGCTGAAGCAGTGATGGCAGTAACCGGCACCGAGGCACTATCGTCGATTTGGGTCATCCTTAAGGATACAGAGCAACAAATTTGTATTTCATTGATGTTGTTCGGGATTTTCCTGATGGCTTATAAGCTCTGGAAGTTGCTCGACGAAGAAGAGATTTATTCGCGTGACTTGTTGCCCGAACACGATAAACAAAGCCCGCTAAACATGGAGGTGGCTTTGCATGAACTGGAATCTTCCAGTTATAGCGAAACCCCGGCTTACAGCACCTGGATTAATTGTATTCGGCGCTTTAAAAACACCGAAAATGTGCAACATGCCGCAGATACCATTCAGGCCTCGGTCGATAATATTGCGGCCCAGCTGGAAAGCGGTAACAACCTCATTCGGTACATCATTTGGGCCATCCCGTCTATCGGCTTTGTCGGTACCGTGCGCGGTATCGGCTCTGCGTTAGCACAGGCTGATGCCGCATTGGATGGTGATATTGCGGGCATGACTGCATCTTTAGGCGTGGCATTTAACTCAACCCTGGTGGCCTTGTTTATCTCGCTGGTGCTGATGTTATTTATGCACTTGCTCAATGGCCGGCAGGACAAAATGGTGATCCGCACGCAGCAGTCGTGTGAGCGGCACCTGTTGTCTCACCTGCACAATTAAAGCGGCGACTTCCTATGGCAAAGTTTCGTCGTCCGGTAGACGGCTTTAACCTCGCGTTTCTGGACGTCATGGCCTGTGGTCTGGGCGCTGTTATTCTTATTTTTATTCTGGTGGATTTTAAGGCGTTTACGCCTGACCCGGCAGAAGAGAAGGAAAAACTTGAGCAGGAGTTAGCGGCAGCTGCCGACGAAAAACAAAAGCTGGCGAAGTCGCTGGACGAAGTTAATCAAAAAATTGCCATGGAGTCGAGTCGTCAAGACGACGCACAACAGGCGCAACAAGATGCCGAGCAGGATCAATCCAAAATGCTGCAGGATGTGTCCACACAACTCGCGGTTGTTGCCGACTTAGAAGAGCAAATGGCGGCGCTGTCCAGGCAAAAAGAGCAGTCAGCCAATATCCAGATGCAGGGCCAGGGCGAGCAAAACTACATAACCGGTATCAAGGTACAGGGCGAACAAATTGGTTTATTAATCGATAAAAGTGCCTCGATGATGGGTACAAACCTGGTGGATGTTTTAGGTAAGCTGGCGCTGCCAGACTCGCAAAAAGTAACCACCGACAAGTGGCTGCGGACAAAACGCGTTGCACGATGGTTGATGGCGCGACTTCCCGAAATGTCTAAGGTGAGCGTGGTGGCTTATTCGGATAAGGCTGTCCGGCTTGGTATCAGGGACATCAGTACCGCTAAAGTCAGCGGCTCTATCAATGCCATCGTTAGCGACTTAGGTGGTATTGTTCCGGACGGCGGCACCAACCTGCAGGTGGGCATCGAAGCCCTGTTTAAGGCCAATCCTGATGTCACCAATGTCTATATCGTTACCGACGGCTTGCCAACCTTAGGTGATGGCTTGCCGCTGACCTGTCGCAACTTTATTTCCAGTAAAAACTCTATTTCATCAGAGTGCCGGCAGAAGTTGTTTGTCGAAACGGTAAAAAGGGCGCCTCAGAGGGTTACCTACAATGTCATTTTGTTACCTATCGAGGGTGACCCTTATGCATCGTCGATGTATTGGGAGTGGTCGAGCCTGACTGGCGGCACCTTCTTAGCTCCAGCTCAGGAGTGGCCATAATGAGACGACTACGCAGGCCCCCAATTGAAGTATTCAACCTTGCCTTCCTGGATATTATCTCGTGCGCATTTGGTGCGGTGATCATGCTGGTGTTGCTGGCCAAAAATGGTGAACAGGACGTAGAAAAAGGGCCAGATAACCTGAGTACGCTGATAGAACAGGTGTTGCAGGCTCAACAAGACGTAGAAACGCTACAAGGCGCGCTCAGTGATAAACAACAGCAGTTGGCGGCGGCTCAAAGCAAAACCGCCTCAGAGCTCGAACAGCAACAGAATTTGGACTCAGCGGTGCCACGCGCGCAACAGACCGTACAGCAATTAAAAGATAAAGCGTCGTCATTAAGAAAGCAGATCCGAGAGGCCACGGCGATGCTGAATACACCAAACTCAACCGACACTCCGGACGACGATGTGGGCGGTATTCCAACCGACGCCGAATACGTCATTTTTGCCATCGACAACTCCGGCTCGATGTCGGGCAGTGGCTGGAATCGAGTAATTAGTGTGGTCAACGATATTTTAAAAAACCATCCGCAAATGAAAGGCTTTCAAATAATGTCAGCCGATGGTGGCTTTATGTTCTCCAGCCAAAAGGGCAAGTGGTTAAGCGACAGGGCTTCGATGCGGCAGACCGCAATCCAGCAAATGAGCAGCTTTCGGGGCGGAGCCAGTAAGCCCGAAGCCGGTATCCTGACGGCAATTAATTTGTATAAAAATACGCCCGGCAAAGTCAGTTTGTATGTATTTGGAGATGATTACCGGCCGTCTAATTTAGAGCAGACAGTGCGCACTATTACCCAGAAAAATGCTGGCGCTAACGGCAGCCCGGTAATACGTATTCATGGCATCGGTTTTCTCCGTGATAACGGAGACGCCGAGCGCTTCGCAGCCTTTATGCAGGCGGTCGCCCAACGTAACCGCGGCGCTTTTGTGGGTCTGGAGTTGTAGCTCGTGCGTCGTGCGTCCCGTCCGCACGTAGAGTCCGTACGTCGCGTCCTCGACGCGACAATGCGACATTGCGACATTGCAATAACGGAAAGCGTGCGTCGAAGACGCACGCTACCATAAGGGGTTATGTTGCTGTATAATCCCGGCGCAAAATACCCCCCGAGCGTTGGAGATCAGGAACGTGGAAATTT
>JBNJEZ010000031.1:0-9370 GCA_051746345.1 Pseudomonadota bacterium | reverse complement strand
AACGCCGCCATGGTTTTAATGACCAGCTATCACCAGTAGAGTATGAAAAACGATTTGAAAAAGCGGCTACTGAGTGTCTAGTGAACTAGTGGCGATTCATTATTGGGTTCAGCCTTTACGATAGGAGAAGTTAGACTCACGAAAAGTATGACATAAACGATTGTCTTCATTACGATCCTTGTGTATTTAAAAAGTCCAATTTCAGCTGTTCGCTCTGAGCGAAATTGCTCGACAGCCCGTGCCGTTCAGGTAACTTTTTACAACTCTGTTAATTTCATCTTTAAGCCATTTAGGACCGTAATCAGTCATGTCGTTATGGCGGGATTTTGGTATTTCGCTAACGCACATACCGTATTCTTGTGCCTCTGTAGGTGAAGGCAGTACGCCATCGTCAGCCGGATAATCGCTACCTCGAATTGAGAGGACATTAATATCTTTTTTCCTGGGAAGCGGAACGCGACGATGATCAAGTGTAATCACGGTATCAATGTAATCCTTGCCAGCATTCGCAAGCCAGGATGAAATATCCCCACCGTTTGAATGACCAATAAGTAGCAAGTTATTGAAGTTATAGTTTGGGTAAGTAGATGCCAGATTGTGTTTAATAAAATCCAGTGTTTCAGCGCCTCTGATCCAGTTTTCACTCCGAGTTTCATACAAATCACCCGATACCGACAACGGAGGATCGTTCTCTAATTCGTGCCCAATAGCGACAACCATGTAACCCAGCTGATTTAGCTGTTTGGACAAAAAAGCGTACTTAGTATGTGATACGCCGTAGCCTGCGCTAAGTAATGCTACTGAGCACTGTTGGGTCTTATTGCAGTGCTCCTTTTCAATAGGATACGAAACATCTATCGGAATATCCCTGTCTCTGGATTCATCGTAAATCGTGTCGCCTGCAAAGCTTAAAGCACTGAACAGTAAACTTGCGAATAATATGGAGAGTTTCAAATTATAGTCCTTTACCATTCGATTTTAATTTTTCTAACACTACTACGTTTTGTGATAAAAACCACCAGTCCTGACGCAGCCAGCGTAACCGTCGATTTCAGGGATTGGGTTTGAGGCTCTGGCTCTTAATATTCAGATATAAAACCCAAGCTGGGTTAAACTACCAGCGTAGTTTTAGCTCAACAAGCTCCAATTTTCTCTCATTTACAATCAAAACCTATTTTCCACATCAAATAACCTGCACACTTCATTCTCGCTTGCAGTAAGGATTGCCAACCACTGTTGGTTCAAACGCTCAAGCACAAGGCAATACCATGAATATGACTTCACTAGGCGTTATTGGCAGCTCTAAAAAGGAAGATGAACGGCGCGTGCCGATACATCCGGAACATTTATCGAGGATCCCCGAAAAAATACGTAAGCAACTCATTTTTGAAACGGGCTATGGCGAACGCTTTGGTATTGATGATGCTGAACTCGCCGCTCAGGTGGGAGGCTTGGCATCAAGAGACGAGTTGTTAGAAACCATGAACACCGTTGTTATCGCCAAACCCGTACTTGCCGATTTTGAGCAATTGCGGATAGGCGGGGTACTCTGGGGTTATCCTCATTGCACACAACAACGAGAAGTCACCCAGATTGCCATTGATAGAAAACAGACTTTAATCGCTTTTGAAGATATGTATGTCTGGGGTCCCCAAGGCCAGGTTGGGCGCCATACATTCTATAAGAATAATGAAATGGCGGGATATTGTGGGGTGATCCATGCGCTCCAGCTTAAAGGCATAGACGGCCATTATGGTAATCAGCGTAAGGTACTTATCTTCAGTTTTGGTGCGGTCAGTCGTGGGGCTATCTATGCACTCAAAGCCCATGGCTTTCGCGATATTACTATCTGCATTCAGCGACCTGATCATGAGGTCCGTGAAGAAATCCTCGATTGTCATTATGTATGGTTAAGAGCTGGGGCTGCTGATCAAGCAAGGATGATGGTGGTTGAACATGACGGTAAAGAGAGGCCACTATCTGATTTGATCAGCGAATCGGGGCTCATTATCAATGGCATCTATCAAGATACCAACCACCCTATCGACTTTGTCATCGAACAAGAAAAAGCTTGTCTCAAAACGGGCTGTTTAATTATTGATGTCAGTTGTGACGAAGGTATGGGTTT
This sequence comes from Pseudomonadota bacterium, assembly GCA_051746345.1. Classification (GTDB taxonomy): domain Bacteria; phylum Pseudomonadota; class Gammaproteobacteria; order Enterobacterales; family Alteromonadaceae; genus Idiomarina. Next base: position 7,242 of record JBNJEZ010000031.1, on the reverse strand, counting down.
TTATTTTGCCAAACCAACCACCTTTAAAAATCCAATGTTTCAAGTCGAGAAAGTGGATTACTACGCCGTTGACCATACGCCCAGTTATTTATGGGAAAGTGCCTCACGCTCAATTTCCGCCGCATTGGTTTTCCATTTACCGGCCATAGCCGCAGGACCGAATGGCTGGCAGCAAAATGAAACCATACGTCGGGCCATCAATATTGATAAAGGCGTCATTCAAAAACCAGATATTCTGGCTTATCAAAACCGCCAACCAGCTTACCCACACCTGCCACTTTAGTGGCTTCAAGCCTATAAAGTTAAGCGCTGTAGGTAGTTTGCGTGCAACTGAACAGGTTCAGAACAGCTCACTCAAGCGGACCGGACCTAAACGCCCTCTTCAACTCATCGGGCAGTTCTACGGACAAGTCGAGTAACTCGTCGGTATGGGGGTGTTGAAAGCAGATGTTGGTGGCTGCAAGCAGCAGCCGGTGACTGTCAAAGTGGTCCTGGAAAAAGCGGTTGTGCCGCCCTTCTCCGTGTCGGCTGTCGCCGATAATCGGATGTCGAATGTGCGACATGTGTCGCCTAAGTTGATGCTTACGGCCAGTTTTTGGCTTTAGCTCGACCAGTGAATAGCGTGTGGTGTCGTGTTTTTTGCTGACTTTAAAGGGCAACTCGACGCGATCCAGGCAGCGGTATTCGGTGATGGCCTGTTGTGCTTCTTTGTCTTCTCGCGCATTTTTATCGGCAATTTTGTCGAGTTCTTCTTTGAGTGGGTAATCGATCAAACCTTGGTCATCAATATAGCCCCGAACTACTGCGTGGTAGGTTTTCTCAACAGTTTGCTCGGCCCATTGTTGGTTCACTAAACGCGCTGTTTCGCTGTCTAGAGCGAACACCAGCAAACCGGAGGTAGGACGATCTAAGCGATGCACTGGGTACACATGCTGGCCTAGCTGATCGCGCAACATCTGCATGGCGAATTGGCTGGCTCCGCTGGCGAGCCGGCTACGGTGAACCAATAAACCGCTTGGCTTATCAATAACCGCTAAAAATTGATCCTGATAAACAACCGGTAACAGGTCCGTTGTCACTAAACGTCGTCCTGCAACGGGTCGGTACCACTCAACAGCACATCAAATTCACGAATCAACTGTATTAGTTGTTCGTGCTGTTCCAGTTCATTACGGAAACTATGCGCGGCCATTGGGCTTACTGCAATTGATTCCGGCAGCGGGTGTTGGCCATCAATCAGTGCCCACATCCGCGGAATCATGACAAACTGCAGCCACTGATGAAACTCTAAGGTGTCTGTAGCAAAGGGTTGCTGACTCTCCAACGCTTGCACTGGGGGTTGATGAGATTGCCATAAACCCAAACTATTTAGCTCACGCTCAATTCGGTCGAGCAAGCGCGCCGCTTTTTGATACTGCTCCATTGGAGACTCCGTTACCACTTCGTGCAATAAAACCGATATAATGCCGGCAATAGTGAGTTAATCGTTAATAAAATTCAAGTTTTTGGGAGATGTTGTGGCGCAATCAATTTCTACGTTGGGAGAGTTTCTGCAGGCGGGTCAGGCTGATTATCAGATTTTTGATCTTGGCCGTTGCCTGACCGAGCTGGATATCACACAGTTTGATCGCATCGAGCGCCAGCAGCGACCTTATCCCTACCCGATTCGTCGTCAGGCGCAACTGGCGGTCCTTTTCCGCCACCGCAAACAACCCGATAACGACTACCTGTGGTTTTTACAATTGCCGCTGGACGAACGGGGTCTGCTTAATGTTGCTGCCCGCGATCATTACCTGGAATTTGTGGTTAATGCACTGGGTCATGAGATCACCGGCGAATTAACTGATGAACAACAGCAGCAATTAAAACAAAACCCCTACTTATTTACCCCTAACGAAACACAGCGCGCCGCTTTACACGCTCGTATAGCCGTGCAGCGCCATGCCGCACCCAGTCTCTACTTTGACGACGCGGTCACGTTTTTGCACCAGCAACAAGGTGACTGGAAAGCAGTTGGCATGCAGGGAATTCACGATTGCGCCGCACGTCTGCAGCAGTTACCTGAAGTGACCAGCGCCATTGCCGAGCAGTTTGCGAACTATCCAGCCGCGGTTCGTCAGCAGCTGGCCGTTGCTCTTGAGCATCAACAAATACCCGCTCGGTTACGCGACGGTTTGCTAAAGCATGCTCGCTCAACTGACGCCGCTATTGCCAATGATGCCTTAAGAGCCTTGGCATCGGTAGCAACAGATGGCACTGTGAGCAAGCAAATTCGGACAGAACTTGCAAATCAATCAGCGATGGATGCCGATCGGCTAACTATTATTGCGGCCAGATTATGGCCAGTGCTTGAACATGGAACAGCGCTCAAACATTATGTTGAACACCTGGCACAGCTTGAAATGGTATTATTTGACGCGCTGTTCCAGGATATTATTAGCCTGCCCGGTGTGCGGCCAATGTTGCTCAGCCTGCTGGCACAGGGCGAGCTGTCGGAAAGCTGTATGGAAGCCCTCAATCGCTTGCGTCAGCAAGCTCAGGGATAATTAACGATGAATTTAGTCGATGTTTTAGTATTGTTAGCGATTGTTTTGTTCGGTTGGGTGTTCTGGCAACACCGCCAACAATCAGAAAGCGCTTACCGACACGCACGCTATTACTGCAAACAGCAACAGCTGCAGTTTTTAGATGTTCGACGTGATAAAACGCGATGGTCTTTTAAAGGTCGCCAGCCGGGATGGCGAGCGACCTTTAAAATGGGATTTAGCAGTGACGGCGAAACCCGTTACGAAGGAAACCTTGAGCTGCACAATCAGCAACTGATCGGAGTCGATCTACCTGCTTTCCGCGAGCCCACTGTGCACTAGTCGGTTTTATCGCGCTCGTGGAAAAGCAATTCGCCGGGTAATTCTGCGATCTCTATAGTCGCAATTGACTGATAGCCCCGCTTTACAAAGAAGTCACGATAGTCGTTACGGGTAACGTAGACGCCGACTCCATGGGAGTTCGGGTCTTCCTGCAGAATGGTATCCACTGCTTTGACCAGTAACTGCCCTAACCCATGATGTTGATACTGCGGTGACACCGCGATAAAAGCCAACATGTGATAAGGCACATCCGGCATCGCCTGTTGGATCCGCCGCTCTTTATCCAGCACTTGTTTAGTGCTTAAAAAGCCTGCGGTCATCAACATAGAGATACGCCAATGCCAAAAGCGCCCAGGCCCAAAATTTTCGCCCGGCTTGGTTAGACAGGCAACACCCAGCAAGGTGTCGCCTTCTCTAACCCCAACCAACGGCTGTCCACTTTCCCAAAAGGCATTGAGATCTTCGCGGATAGCCGCTCTTAGGCGTTTGTCATAGTCCGCTTTTTCGGCGCGAAAAATACGCCGAAACACGTCGTCATCATAATAGGTTTGGTACAACAGTGAAGCCGCCGCTTTTAAATCCTCAGCGACCAAGTACACTAATTCCCCATCTATTGCTTCAACAATGTGTTGTTCAGCCGACTCCGACATCAGTTATCCTCTTTTTGTTTTTTTCTTAACCTAGCGAGATTTCTTGACTCTGTCGAGGGCCAATTCACCGCTACCGGTTAGTTCGCCATCAACAAACACCAGCGGCGTACATTCATCGCGAGTGGTCATACCGTCTGCCTTGGTGCGGTGAGTACGATAATACAGCACTTGATAGTCCTGCTCTTGCTGCCAACGATCACTAAAATCCGGAGTTCCGAGACGTTGTTTTACCTCTGATACTGACAATTCCATAGGCAACGCCGCTATCTGGTCGCGATTTTCCCGCTCTTGCTTATGCCCGTCATACTGTGACTCGCCTTTTTCCCAGCCTGACTCAGTAACAACGACACAGCCTTGCAACGCCAATGAGCTAACAACAACCGCAGCCAATAGTGGTAATTTTTTCATTCTTTTATTCTCCCTTTGTGATAATTCGGGCGATAAAATGCAATTACCATTCCAGAAACTTAACTAACTGAATTTATTGTTATTTTATATATTCCGATAATTTAACTGGCGCAGCTTTTAGTGATTTTCACCACTAATTGGTGAACATTGCTGTAAAAACTCATCCAGGTTGCTGCTCAAACACTGATGCTGTGTTTTGCCTATCCACTCCAGCCCAACTTCCCCACTATCATTATCAATCGAAATTAGTAAGTCGTCGGCTTCCTCGGCGAGACCAATAAACAACGTAACCGGCTGCTTTAGTTTGCGCTTCATTAGCACATGGCCGGTCAGGTTTTGTAACAGACGTTCAGCGTCTTCTGGCCCTTGTACCTGTAGCAGCGAAATTGGGTGTTGCTCATCGCCCTGCCGAAACTCTACTTTTAAATCACCCGCGTACCAGCGCCCATAAAATGCTTTCACGGACGGATGAAACTTAATCTCTAAAGCTGACTCGAGCGCCTCAAAATCCAGTGCCGGCTGCTGCCGACAGGGCAACCAGTTTACATTATCATCGTCGATCGGCTGCTGATAAATGGGGCTTTGCCACTCTTCAACGTAGTCGGTTACCAACGGGTCTACCTGTTCCTGGTAGCGCGCCATTAAACTATCCAATGCATCACTCATCTGGTACTCACTGTTAATTCGCTTTAGAATATTAAGCATTGTACTTGCGGAGTCTATTAATGCCAAAGAACAACTCGCTTGATCACCTCAAGCTGGGGCAAGCCACCGAATACCCGACGCAATATGACGCCAGCCAACTGCTGGCTGTACCCCGCTCGCTTAACCGTGAGCCTATCGGTATTAGCCAGCAGAACCAGTTACCCTTTCACGGGCTGGATTATTGGACCGGTTACGAAATTTCATGGCTAAACCTAAAGGGATTACCGCAGGTTGCTGTGGCTTATTTTTCGGTGCCTGCTGACAGTCCTAATTTAATTGAGTCCAAATCTTTTAAATTGTATCTGAATAGCTTTAACGAAAGTCGGTTTGAAAGTTGGGCCGAAGTTGCAGCCATCATGCAAACCGATCTCTCTGCGTGTGCAGGAAACGCGGTCGAAGTTTCGCTAAAACCGGTAACCGCCATCACCAATGAGTTGATTGACGACTTACCTGGCAAGCTGATTGACCAGCAGGATATTACCATTGACAGCTATGACTATAACCCACAATTACTGAGTGTCGACGACAACAGCCTAACCCAAGAGCTGTCAGTAAAGAGTCACCTGCTGAAATCAAACTGTCTAATCACCAATCAGCCTGACTGGGGCTCCGTTTATATTCACGGTTTCGGCCCGCAACTGGATCAGGCATCACTACTGCGCTATCTGGTCAGTTTCAGACGTCACAACGAGTTTCATGAACAGTGCGTGGAGCGTATTTTTCAGGATCTATCGCAGCTGGGCTTTAACAAATTAAGCGTTTACGCGCGCTATACACGGCGTGGCGGTTTGGACATTAATCCGTTTCGATCTAACTTTGAAGAAGCGCCAGCCACGGGTCGACTGGCGCGTCAGTAGTTATTATTAAGCGTTAGGGTGAGGAATATTCAGCCACTGTAAAAAGCGTGCTTGTTGTTTGGCCGTTGGCTCTTCAACAGGCACGATAGTAGCACCGGTATTTTTCTCTTCGCCAATCACTATCTTTGTTTGCTGCAGCTGATCGCGGCGAAAGAAGGTCACTTCAACTTCATCACCCACCTGATATTCGCTGATAGCCTCTTTAAAACGCCCACCGGCAGCGCGGTGATCGTCATAAGCAACAATTACATCACCCGGCGTAAATCCGGCATTCCAGGCTGGGCTATTGCGTTCAACACGGGTCAGTTTAACACCCTCTGCGGCTTCAGACCCGGTCCAGCCCACCCAGGGCAGTTGCTCTTCGTCTGATTTAAAGCTCAGTTCCAAGCCTACTGTTTGCAGCATTTCAGCAAAAGGTACATCGGCAACCGGTGTCTTAACGTTGGTTGCCCACCAGTCCTGCCAAGACTCGCCGGTTAGGTCTTTTAAAATGGTCAGTACATCGTCACTGACAAAGCCGACTTCATCGGCATCAAAGCGCTGGTACAACTCGTTGTGCACATCGCGGTAACTAACTTCACCGTCAGTGGCTTCTATTAATGCCATGTCCAGCAGCCAGGAAATAGTTGCGCCTTCGGCGTAAATATTCACCGAGAAGTTTTGAGCCCGATCCCCGTACTGATCACTCCAGGCTTCAAACGACGCTTCCGCCACAGACATAATGTCAGTGCCTGGTTTGCGATAGTACTTTTCGATGTCTTTCGACAGCCGTTCAAAGTACTCATTAGGCTCCATGATATCGGCTTTTAGCAACAAGTGATCCTGGAAGTAGCTGGTTGAGCCTTCGGCAATCCAGAACAGCTCTGTGTAGTTTTCTTTTTGATAGTCGTAAGGAACCAATGGTGCCGGTCGGTAGGCCTTAACGTTCCAGGTATGCACGAACTCATGTGAAGCAGTAGACATAAATGACAAATAGTCTTCACGGCTATCATAGCTATAACGCGGCCGTTGAATAATGGTCGAGTTGCGGTGTTCGGTCGCGCCGCCAGCTCCGGATGTCGCGTGGATCATAAAAACATAGCGTTCGTAGGGGTAACCTTGCCAAATTTCAGGGCCAGTAGTGACCAGTTTTTTAAGGTCAGCGACGGTTTGCTCGGCGTCATAGTTACCCTCGCCCCAGAACACCACTTCGTAATCGCGATCGTCAACCTCGAACTTGAACAGTTTATTGATGCCTGTTTCGATTGGGCTATCGACCAGGATATCCCAATTATCAGCCACAAAGCGATGCTCGCCGGTACTATCCATACCAGATACGCTGCGCCAGGAGTCCTGTACATCGAGTGACACTGAGACAGGTTCCTGACGATACTCGTCAGCGTACATAAATACCGCTGAGGCGTCTAAGTAAGCATGTGAATCATCGATATGGCGCGCACGTCGACCCAACAAATCGGCATAAATCTGATACTCAACGACAATATCTTCGGCTCTGGCGTTAGCCGGCAGTTCAACCCGCCAGGTGCTTTTATCCAGTTTGTGCCAGCTCAGCGAATCGCCGTCTTCAGTCATTGCCTGAAAATCTCGAACGCCATTGGCTAAATTTAAAATGCGATAATAGCCTGTACGCCAGGCTGGCATTTTTATATCCAGATAGTCTTTATCAGATGCCGGGAAGGTAATTTGAACATCGCCGGTATGATGCGTCGGCTTGGTTAAATCAATTTTATAGTCCACATCAGCGGCGGCTGGCAT
>JBNJEZ010000030.1:0-9677 GCA_051746345.1 Pseudomonadota bacterium | reverse complement strand
CTCGGCACCAAGGATAGCGCCCCACTGCATCAACTCGGTTAATGCATCGCTGGCGTGGTTAACGAATTGAGGATTACACTCGACCTGAAGCTGTTTTGCGACTGCGGCAATCGCCTCTTTGCCAGATTTTATCTCAGTGTCTAGCAGTGCTTGCCAGAGCATTGCAAATACTGGTGTGAGTAAGCGAAAGCCAATACTTAAGTCAGGCTTACGAAAGACCAGCACAATGGTTGGTTTTTTTTGTTCTGGTGATGGCTGGTTATCAACCGTTATTTCGTAAACAGGGTATTCATAACTCAGTAACCATGCGGCCGGTGAAATGACAGGTTTTCCGCTCACCAGATCGTCGCTTAGAGTCGCTGCTAATTTATTGGTATCAGTAGGTACGTTATCCAATGCCAATTCCACCCATTCGTAATGCATGAGTTCGGGTAAAAAGTCTGGCGGATGACCAATCGGCTGTTGCCGCTCGCGTAGAAAACCTAAAAACTCGCCGGCGATCTCGTTGAAATAGGGGCTATGGCACCGATGCTCTTGTAAAAATACTCTCACCGCCTGTGACCACCACTCATTCCCCATAATTGAGTAAGCTACCGGAAACGCAGTCCGGGTAAAACTGTGCAGGTTGTTGAACAACAGGTCTTTATAAACTTCCAGCCGGCGCGGTTCGATCCCAGCTAAATGGTGTTCTCCAGTAGCATTGGACTCAGGGTCGCGCACGTAGTCGGTAAAGGCGCGCTGTACTCTATCAAACTCATGGGTTGGCGGCTGTTTCATGCCAAACTCGTTTGTGCAGGGGTTATTGCTGCCTGTGACTTCAGTTGACGGATCTTAGAAAGTTCATTGTCCAGTGTTGCCAGCGAGGGAATATTAAAATCGCGCTCTAATAGGGTTGGCTGTTGGCCGTGGCGTGAGTAAGTTGCTTTTAACAGATCCCAGACGGGATCGATAACATCCGCACCATGCGTATCAATAATCAGGTCAGAGTCCTTTTGATAGTGACCGGCAATATGCAGATAACGAATACGTTCACTCGGTAATTCATTAATAAACGTTAGCGGGTCGTAGCCGTGATTAACGCTATTGACGTAGACGTTATTGACATCAAGTAGCAGATCGCAATCGGCTTTTTTCAATACCGAGTTAATGAATTCAAGTTCGGTTATATCTCCGGGCGGCATGGCGTAAAACGACACATTCTCAAGAGCAATACGCCGTTCAAGGATATCACTGACCGTACGGATCCGCTCGCTGACATAGTCGACTGCTTGTTCGGTAAAAGGAATTGGCAGTAAGTCATATAAATGGCCTTCATCGGAGCAGAAACTCAGGTGTTCGGTATAAGTATTGATTTGGTGTTCATCGAGAAATGCTTTAATCCGCCGAACGAAGTCTATATCTAGCGGAGCGGGGCTTCCGATCGATAATGAAAGACCGTGTGTTGAAAACGGAAAACGCTCGGTTAACTCGCGTAGCTGATATTGATGGCGAGGCCCAGCGTTCATCCAATTTTCGGGGGCTACTTCCAGAAAGTCCAAACAGAGCTGGTCGTTTTCGACCAGCTCCTGGAACATTGACCGACGGTAACCCAGCCCTATACCGCGTGGATTAGGCTGCTCCGCCACACTTACCCTCACCACATTTTCCTTCGCCACATTTACCTTCTTCGGCTTTTTCGTCCGCCTTGTCTTTGGCTTCTTCAGTTTTAGCTTTTGCGTCTTCGGCTTTTTCAGACATCATGCCTTCACCGCATTTTCCTTCACCACACTTGCCTTCTTTCATCGACTTCTCTGATTTCTCTTCTTTTTTATCACCACCACACTTGCCTTCCTGAGTGATGGTGGTTTCGTAGCCAGAGGCTAACTCGACGGAAGCAAAGGGGTTGTCGCTGGCACTAACAGCTGGCATGGATGCGCCAATCGCAAATGCGGTGCCGACTGAGGCGATAATAGGTTTAAACGATTTACTCATGACTGAATCCTCTTGTTTTGTTCATAAGGTACTGCTAATAAAAAGCATAGCTGAAGCGCTAAGATTTGCTGACAAAACTGTGTAAAAATTGTGCAAATAGGTCAGCGAAGTGTTCAAGTTGTTGGCGACTTACATCTAAGTGTGTGACCAACCTTATTTTCTTACCCGCCGGAACGATAACCTCTTGCTCCGCCATAAACTGCTGCAACTGACGACCGATGTCCACATTCGCAAATTCGATATAAACCATATTGGTTTGAGCGTGAGAAACATCAATGCTGTATTCGCTGCTACTGGCTCTAAGTGCAGATGCGAGCCACTGTGCATTGTCGTGGTCGTGTTGTAATCCAGAGTAATGATGAGTGAGAGCATAATCAATGCCGGTGGCAATAATTCCTGCTTGGCGCATCCCGCCGCCCAGCATTTTGCGCCAACGTCGAGCTCGGGCGATAAGCTCGCTAGAACCTGCCAACAAAGAACCGACAGGCGCGCCCAAACCTTTGGAGCAACACAACGACACACTGTCAAAAGGGGCGGCTAATTCGAGCATACTGCGGTCGGAAGCGACTGCCGCATTTGCCAGCCGTGCTCCATCTAGATGCATCGATAAGCCATGCTGATCGGCAATACGGCGGGCAGTCTGAAAATAGTCAGGATTAATGGCTTGTCCGGCATGGGTGTTCTCAAAGGCCAGCAAGCGAGTAATTGGGAAGTGAGGGTCATCAGGCTTAATACGACTGACTAAAAGCTCAAGGTCAAGCGTACCGTCTGCCTGCACTTCTAGCGGCTGTGGCACGATGCCACCGACAACGGCGGCGCCTCCGGCTTCGTAGCGATAGGTGTGGTATTCCTGTCCGACAATATATTCTTCGCCGTTACGACAGTGGCTTAACAGCCCACACAAATTACTCTGGGTACCCGAACTGCAAAGCAATGCCGACTCTTTGCCCAGTAGTTGGGCCACGCGCTGCTCTAAAGCAATAATACTGGGGTCTTCACCATAGACATCGTCGCCGACACCGGCGTTAGCCATTGCCGCGCGCATGCCAGCTGTTGGCTGAGTTACCGTATCGCTGCGTAAATCTAAACGATTCAAAACATCTCTCCATCGTTAGTGACCGTTATAACGTCAAGCAAAGCATTCTAAGCTCGTGGTTGTTATGTCGGCAAAGTATAGGGATAATGGTGTTAATTCAATCAGACACTCAAGTAAAAAGCGACCGATTATGAAAGTTTTTGATAATGCTCTGGAAATGGTAGGCAATACTCCTATGGTTCGGGTTAACAACCTGGACACAGGCCCATGTGAACTCTATTTAAAACTGGAATTACAAAACCCGGGTGGCTCTGTAAAAGACCGTATAGCCGTAGAAATGATTGATGCCGCTGAGCGTGAAGGTAAGCTCAAGCAAGGCGATACCATTATTGAGGCTACAGCAGGTAATACGGGTTTAGGTTTGGCGTTAGTAGCTGCAACAAAAGGTTACCCACTGAAAATCGTCATGCCAGATAAAATGAGTCAGGAAAAAGTGAATAACCTGCGGGCAATGGGTGCCGAAGTTGTTCAGACTCGTTCTGATGTGCAAAAAGGACACCCTGAATATTACCAGGATATGGCTGCACGAATGGCCAAAGAAAATGGCTGGTTTTACGTTAATCAGTTTGCTAACCCAGCAAATATTGCGGCTCATTACAAAACAACCGGCCCTGAAATTTGGCAACAGATGGAAGGCGATGTCGATGCGTTTGTTTGTGGTGTCGGTTCAGGCGGGACGCTGACTGGTGTTGGTCGCTACTTGCGTGAACAAAAAGCCGATATTGATATGGTGCTGGCGGATCCGACGGGATCGATTCTGGAACCATTGGTAAACCGGGGTGAAGAAGTCGAAGCCGGCAGTTGGCTAGCCGAAGGTATTGGTGAGGACTTTGTCCCGGATACCTGTGACATTAGCATTGCCAATAAAGCCTACGCTATTTCTGATAAGGACGGCATGCAGATGGCGCGTCAGGTATTAGAGAAAGAAGGCATTATGGTCGGTTCATCGAGCGGCACCTTAATTGCTGCTGCACTGCGTTACTGCCAGGATCAGACTGAGAAAAAACGTGTGGTTACGCTGGCGTGTGATACCGGTAACCGTTACTTATCCAAGTTGTTTAATGACGACTGGATGCGCGAAAACAATTTGCTGTAAAAGAGGTTGAACATGGCGAACCAAAAGACAATGAAATTTGCGACAAAGGCAATACATGGTGGACAAGCACCAGAGCCGGTAACTGGCGCGGTAATGCCCCCTATCTTTACCAGTTCAACCTATGCTCAGGAGAGCCCGGGTCAGCACAAAGGGTTTGAATATTCGCGTTCGCACAATCCAACGCGTTTTGCCTGGGAACGCGCAGTAGCGAGCTTAGAAGGCGGCAAGCAGGGGTTAGCCTTTGCTTCCGGTATGGCAGCGACTTCGACCATTCTAGAGTTATTGGATAGCGGTGATCATGTTGTCGCTATGGATGACTTATACGGCGGTAGCTTCCGGTTATTTGATAAAGTCCGCGGACGTTCTGCGGGCCTACAGTTCTCTTATGTCGATTTGGCGGACTTAGACGCGGTTGAGCAATCAATTAAAGCGGAAACCCGGATGATTTGGGTTGAAACTCCGAGCAACCCAATGATGAAGCTGGTCGATATCGAAGCGATTGTTAAGCTGGCAAAATCAAAAAATCCAGACATTATTGTGGTCGTCGATAACACGTTTGCCACGCCTTTTAACCAGCGCCCACTAGAGTTAGGTGCCGACATGGTGATGCACTCAGCGACCAAATATCTCAACGGTCATTCCGATATGGTCGGTGGTATCGCTGTGGTTGGTGATAACGACGAGCTGGTTGAGCAGATGCTGTTTCTACAGAATTCGGTGGGTGCAGTAGCGGGTCCTTTTGACTCCTATCTGGCATTGCGCGGCGTTAAAACGCTGGCATTGCGCATGCGTCATCATAACGAGGCCGCGCTGGAGCTGGCTCAGTGGTTAGAAGAGCATCCAAAAGTAGAAAAAGTAATCTACCCAGGTTTGCCAAGCCATCCGCAACACGAGTTGGCTAAACGGCAGATGCAAGGTTTTGGCGGTATGATCTCTATTTTGTTAAAAGGCGACCTGGAAGCAGCGCGCACGTTCCTGGAAACCGTTGAAGTGTTTGCCTTAGCAGAAAGTTTGGGTGGTGTTGAATCGTTGATTGAACACCCTGCAATCATGACGCATGCGTCAGTACCTAAAGAGAATCGTGAAAAGCTGGGCATTCTGGATAACTTTGTGCGAGTGTCTGTTGGTATTGAAGATCTTGACGATCTTAAGGCAGATCTGGATCGCGCTTTATCGGCGTTTTAATCGACAACTGCGATTAAGCTAACGTTAAAGGATTTAAAAAGCCGGCTAAAGAGTCGGCTTTTCTCTTTATAGATCATGGATTTATACAAAATTTTACAGTTTCGTCATAATTGAGTAGTCTTACTGTATCAGCGTTTAGCTGAAACAATTACAAGAAAAAACGACACAAACAGAAACAGTAAGAAGGATAAATTTATGCTATTGAGCCTACTGGTACTACAGGGACTCGTAGCTGCGTTGTTGTTCTACGGATTGGTAGGGCAGTATCAGCAAAAGCCACTTTGGAATTTATTAGCGGTTTTAACGGCAGGTTTTGTGCCCCCGTTAAACTGGATTCTGCTAATGACCGGGATTGCGGTAAGAATGTGGAAGCGTTCACCTCAAACCTCTACTGCGAATTCTAGTTCCGCTACACACTTAAGCCACTAATAATAGAGGACGGTAATGACTGCAGTACGTCCCTTTCACCTTGCAATTCCTGTAAGCTCGTTGGAAAACGCACGTCGTTTTTATGGCGAAGTTCTTGGATTAGAATCTGGTCGTAGTAGCGACCACTGGATCGATTGGAATTTCTTTGGCCATCAATTTGTCACTCACTTGGCCCCTGACGTTGCTGGTATGAAAAACCACAACGGTGTCGATGGGCACAGTGTTCCGGTTCCTCATTTTGGCGTAGTATTGCTGCGCGATGACTGGGAACAGTTGGCTGACCGAGTTCGCGCAGCTGGCATTGAGTTTGCCATTGAACCTTATATTCGCTTTAAGGGTAAACCCGGCGAGCAGGGCACGATGTTTTTCTACGATTACTGCGGCAATGCGTTAGAGTTTAAAACCTTTAACAGCGATGCCGATATTTTTGCGACTTAAATCCGTGGATACCTCCGAACAAGCTCAAGCACTCGGCTGGCAACAGCAGATAGTGCTCGCGCTATATTTGTGCGAACGGATGTTGCCAAACTACCAGTTTTTTCATCAAATCACGGCATTTGGCGATAGTAAGCCTTTACGCGGTGCGCTTAACGCGTGCTGGGATGACTTACTGCAAGGCGGCAATAGTAAGGTTAATTATGGCCGCTGGCAGGAAAAAGTAGATGATGTGACGCCGAGTGAGTATGGTCATGACATGCTTGGCGTTTATCCGGCAATGGATGCCTGTACGGCAATTAGTATTATGTTGCAGGGTCTGATGGATAAAGATCCGGATAATCTAACGGATGTGGCGAAAGTTTCTGAGGCATGCGTGGTTAAATTTATCGAGCTCAATGATGCAGAGCAAGTGCCCGCTGAGCAGCTTCAGCAGTACGTAGCAGAGCATGAGCTTTATCAATATGAAATTGCCATGCAGCAAGCGATGATTAATTTCTTATTGTCACAACCGGAAGTTTCTCCGCCGTTGATTAAACAAGTACGTATGATGGTTAAAGACGAGGGAGTCTCGAGCCTGGGGCTCGAGATAGACGAGATTAGTTAGCCTTATTGCGATCGTTCGTCCGTTTAAAAATAGCTAACCAGGCGAAAATGCCGAACGCCAGAATTTGCCAGCTATCGCCGCGCTTCCAGAGCATGTGCGGCTTCATCATAGCGACAAATAAGCCGAGTAATAAAAGGTGCATGATCACCATAATAGCCAGTAGTAAAGCAACCAGACCGTAAGTTTGCGTATCCAGCTCGCCTAATAGGCCAGCGAGTACTGCGAACAGTGCCAGCCATATAATAGCGAACACCAGTTTCCCTAAGTTAATTACAATCTTCATTTTTAGTGCTTCCGTTGGAGTAATAAAAAACGTACAGCGCCGTGTTTTTTCTCGCGCAGGATATCCCAGTGCGGTGTTAATTCAAGTACTGCTTGTTGCTCAACTTCAAGATATACCAAGCTTTGCGCGGACAGGAAGTTGGCGTCTTGTAAGATATTAAGGGCCTGTTCAGCTAAGCCCTGATGAAACGGAGGGTCGATAAACACCACATCAATCGATTTAGGTAGTCGTTGTGGTTGCGCCAGAACTTGCAGTGCGTCCGCTTCTAGCAAACCCAACGTGTCGCTATCTAGGCGTGACATATTGTCGCTCAGTTGTAACGCGGCATGTTTGTCTTTCTCTATTAGAACAACCTGTCGGGCCCCTCGGGAGGCTGCCTCGAATCCCAGGCTGCCACTCCCTGCAAACAGATCCAATACCGTTGCACCTGGAATATCGAACTGTAGCCAATTAAATAATGTCTCGCGGACACGATCCGTGGTTGGCCGCAAGCCTTCTCTATCAGCGACAGGAAATTTTCGGCCTCGCCATTGCCCGGCTATAATTCGGAATTGTCCTTGTCCTTTCTTCAAACTAATGTCCCTTATCAATTTTGCTCCATCGTCAGTTTGGAAAGAGCGTGGTAAACTTAGTGCATAGTTTACTCACTAGTGACCATTAGTTCCAAGGTTAACCAATATGGCAAAGGGTTCGTTGTTTTCGCTTTTTAAAAAGAAAAAGCATGAAGAAGAAAAAGATGTAAAAACTGCTGAGCAACAGCAGCATGAAAGCACAGATGAGTCGGCAGAAATAGAGCAGCCTGCGGCCACCGAAATGAGTAAGGATTTGCCTTCGGCGGTTGATGACTGTGCTCAAGTGACGGCGGAGTCAGCAGCTAACCGCTCGGCACCAGAACAAGTCACAACAGAGCAACCACAAGAAGTCGCAGAGCGACCGGAGAAAAAGGGCTTTTGGCAGCGCTTGACCAGCGGCCTGAAAAAAACCTCAGGTAGTATTGGCTCTGGCTTGTTCGGCGTTTTTCGCGGCAAAAAAATTGATGATGACCTGTTTGAAGAGCTGGAAACTCAGTTATTGATGGCGGATCTCGGTGTCGCTACGACCTCCAGAATTATTGATAACTTGGTCAAACAGGCCGATCGTAAGCAGCTCAAGGATGCTGAGGCGCTGTACGAATTACTACAAGAGCAACTGGCGGAAATTCTGGCGCCGGTTGATAAGCCATTAGAGATCCCACAATCAGACAGTCCGTTCGTCATTTTAATGACCGGGGTAAACGGGGTCGGTAAAACAACAACTATTGGTAAATTAGCAAAACAATTTAAACAGGAAGGTAAATCGGTAATGTTGGCTGCCGGCGATACCTTTCGGGCTGCAGCGGTTGAGCAATTAGAGATCTGGGGAGAACGTAATAACATTCCAGTGATTGCCCAGCAGACCGGGTCGGATAGTGCATCGGTATTGTTCGATGCTTTACAGGCAGCCAAAGCAAGAAAAATTGATGTTTTGATTGCTGATACAGCAGGGCGCCTGCAAAACAAAGCTAATTTGATGGAAGAATTAGTCAAAATTGTACGGGTAATGAAGAAGCTCGATCCTAAGGCGCCGCATGAGGTGATGTTAACGCTCGATGCGGGTACCGGCCAGAATGCTATCAGTCAGGCGAAATTGTTTACTGAAGCGGTAGGCGTCTCAGGTATTGTTATGACCAAGCTTGATGGCACTGCAAAAGGCGGCGTAATATTCGCGGTTGCCGATCAGTTTTCCATACCTATTCGCTACATCGGTGTTGGTGAGCAGTTAGAAGATTTACGGCCTTTTGTGGCGAAAGACTTTATTGGTGCGCTGTTTGACCGTAAGCTGGAATCATTATCCGATATTAAAACGGAAACAGAATGATTCGATTTGATCAGGTTAGCAAAACTTATCCAGGTGGACATCAGGCCCTGAGCCAGGTTGATTTTCATATTCAGCCTGGAGAGATGGCGTTTTTGACAGGCCACTCAGGCGCGGGTAAGAGTACCCTGCTAAAACTGATTAGTATTATGGAACGGCCCACCGCAGGGCGGGTTATGATAAACGGTAACGATTTGCGCAAAATAAAGCCGTCCCAGATACCGTTCGTGCGCCGCGACATCGGTATGATATTTCAGGACCATCGGTTACTGATGGATAAATCGGTGTTTGATAATGTCGCGTTGCCCTTGGTGATTGAGGGCTATAGTGTGCAGGAAGCACGCAAACGCGTTTTAGCAGCTTTAGAGAAAGTTGGACTTGGTGATAAATACCGGCATTATCCACAAATGTTATCAGGGGGTGAGCAACAACGCGTTGGAATCGCCCGTGCTATTGTCAACAAACCACCGTTGTTGTTGGCCGATGAGCCGACCGGTAACCTTGATCCCAAACTATCGATGGAAATAATCCGGTTATTTGAGTCGTTTAACAAGGTCGGGGTTGCAGTGCTTATTGCGACCCATGACCTGGGCCTTATCGCACGGCTTAAGTACCGTACGCTGACTTTAAAAGAAGGGCGTTTGATTAACGATGGGTTAGAAGAGGAACAAGCGTTATGAGT
>JBNJEZ010000029.1:0-10008 GCA_051746345.1 Pseudomonadota bacterium | reverse complement strand
GTGCGTCCGTAGCTCAGTTGGTTAGAGCGCTGCCTTGACATGGCAGAGGTCGGTAGTTCGAGTCTACTCGGACGCACCACTTTTCTAGTATCTCCATAACGCTCTCATGGTCTACTTTTGGCAAGCCGCCTTCCTTTGTAACTTTTCATCAACCCGAACATGTAACATTGCGTTATGAGACATTGTTTTCACCTACGCCATAACGTCGATACCATGCGCACATGCTTACTTGCGACATGATATGACGCAATGTAACACTAATATAGCCTCACCGACTAAAAACGAGGCGTTTATGACAAAATTAACTAATTCGACTCCTGCATTACCAAAGCTGCCCATTTCTTTTGGGCAAAATGAAGATCACCCTTTTGAGTTCTTTTGGGCTCCGCTGAGCTTTTTCTTAATCGCTCGGTGTCATAGCTTAGCCGGTAACGAAAAACGACGTTCAGGCTTAATTGAAAAAGTTGAGGATGCAGTTAGCCTTTATGAGTTGCCTGACAACACCGTTGAAAAAATAATAGAGTTTAGTAAAAGCAATACTGACTGGCGAATTCGCGTTCCGGAAGTAACTGGCGTTAGGGCACTCCAGCGACAATTAAACCTTTCTGATGAGGAGTATCGCTGCGTTGCGTTTTCTTATTTATTCAGTGCCTCACAAATTATGGAGCTAATACTTAACTTCATTTACCATGAGTTTTCTAAACAAGCTGAGCTAGACATTATTAGTAAGTTAATTGGAGTTAGTCCAAAGACCATCAAAGAGCTAACAAAAGACGACTCAACAATCGTAAAAATGTACCTAGCAGGGTCGCCAGATACGTATGTTCGCTCAGTCAGTGATCGATTCAGAATGGTTTCCTTTGTAGTCGACAGTATTAATCAGTGCCGCTCTGGTAACGACGATATCTTGTCTGGCTTCCTAACTCCCTGCTCCAGTTCAAAGTTGGAATTAAACGATTTTGAGTATTTAGGGAATCAACTGACCTTATTAAAGAACTGTGTAAAACAGGCAGCATTAGGTAACACAAAGCCAATGAGTATTTTATTTGTTGGCCCCCCTGGTACTGGCAAAACGGAATTAGCAAAGGCTTTAGCGCAGTATGCAGGTGCTTGCCTGTTTGATGTTCCAGTCATTGATGACGATGAATATGACAATACCAATACTTATCGTCTGTCACGGTTTTCTCGCATGAGCTCCTTGTTGAGTGGTTCATCGCGAAACCACATTCTATTTGATGAAGTGGAAGACGTTTTAGTCGAAAAGAAAACCCAGGAAAAGCGCAAGGGCTGGATCAACCAACTATTGGAACAGCGTGAAACAACCTCTTACTGGATATGCAACGAAACGCATTATTTCGACTCGGCATTTCTACGCCGTTTTGACTATGTACTGGAAATGCCCGAGGTCAATTTTTCAACGGCCGTTAAACTATTACAGCAAGCTTTTACAAATAAGAGCACAAGCCTGCAGACCCTAAAGAATCTAGCCGCTTTTCGGGTAAAAACTCCTGCTTCCATCGCTCAGATGCAACAGCTGACTGACCGGTTAACGGGCAGTAACCTGTCCATCGATCAAATCATTAGGCTTAACTACCCGGACTTGCCCTATCTTTACAGTGAAGAACTCGGCCAGTTTGACTTTTCACATACCCCAATAGAATGTGATTTATCCAAGCAACGCATTGAAGAATTTTGCACTCAAGGGGACAGCATTCGTTTACTTATTAGCGGAGTAACGGGCTCGGGTAAAACCGCGTTAGCTCGATACCTCTGCTATGACTGTAACGGTAGCATGCATTTTTTCGATTCTTCAGCATTCATACATCCAGACCCTCTATTCCTTGAAAACAAGCTTATGCAAGTATTCGATAAAGCCACGCAAAATAACAGTCTGCTGGCTATTGATAAAATTGATCAGGTTTTAACTGCCATACAACGAGTCATACCCGATCCGGAAAGTATTGTTCATATTATTGCCAACAAAATTCGCGAGTTCCGGCCACCGTTAGTTATAACGGTAAGTAATGAACGGATACTTCAGGACTACCCAATAATAGAAAGCGCACTTGATTATAAGCTAGCTTTAAAACCCTGGGCTGCCTCTGCTATTCGGCACTTTTCACGCAAATGGGCGAAAGAACGTCGCTTTGATATTCCACACATTGAAGAGCACTGTACAGCAACACCACAACAGCTTATTCAGGCAATGAGGAAATGTCGGTTAAGTGGTGAAACTCATGAGTTGACTCGAATGTTGTCACATCGAGGCGAAAATGCCATGGGCTTTCTGGCTAAAGTTTGCTAATGCCACCTTCTAAAGGAGAGGTTATGTCTAAAATTGGTGTGTTTTGGTTTTTTGACGGAGAAGTACTGGGTGAAAAGACTCAACTATCTGAGGCGCAGCAGTCCGTACCCGGGCTGCTAGACTCTGACGCGACTCACGTTGCTGTTTGGGAAAAGTACGGTAATTTTACAGACAGTAGCCCGATACTGGCTCACTACGACTATCAGGACATACCTCGTGGCCGTGTGCTGTATCAATTGCGCAAGCAGCGCTTTATCGTTTATTTGGATAAAGCGCTAATAAGCAAAGAAGTTAAAAGCGCTATAGCCGAATACTTTGGATTCAAGCAACAGCAAGCTGACTGGAAATGCGACTTACATTACACAACGGACCTGGAAGCTATTGCTCGATTATTCGAGGATTAATCTAATAATGCTTTTTTGTATGTGTTGCGGAGTGTCGATGCTACTCTCTCAGCGTAGTCAGAATTAAAAAATGCTGACCTTGCGCCTAGCGCGCAAGGTCGTTGATAAACTGTTTTAACAAGTCTTGGTTTGGCTTAACATTGTAGTAACTGAAGTGTGGCAAGCCCAACACCATGACATCACGGTTGTCCTCTGAAAATCGAAACCCTTTTAACCGGTATTTGCCATGATTAGCTTCTTTAACAACCTTTGATGAAGGTTCAATCGTATGCCTTTTTTGCTGCAGTAATTTAGTATACGCTGAACCGGCATTACCATTACCCACGGCAACAATAATTTTTGGCTTAACAATACTCAGCATCTTTTCGTGAATGGGCCAACATGTCTCGCTATCCTGCTTGTATTTAACGTCCTTCCCGTCATGACTCTGAAAAAATATCAAGTTGGTCATAAAAACCTGTCCCGGTTGATAACCCAGAAGCGCAGTAAATTCCTTAAGCCCCCGCTGATAACGCGTCAAACGCTCAACATCACGATGACCCAGCGTTCCATCATCGTTAGTGCCACTGCGATGCTGCCAGGTCTGCTCATAACCGCTAACACTCTTTGCAAAGTGATTGTCTAATTCTTCACTAATGGGAGGCCCACTATCACCGCCTGGGTTGTACCCCATTAAATAGACATCGCCACGTTTGAGTAACTCCGGTTTGCTATAAAAAATACCACCCGAACGCTCGGCTTCTACGCCAAGTTGTTCACGGCAAAATTGTGAGAGTTCTTGAGGTGTCATCAGTGCGCTCCTTGCAAAATAGTAAAATTATTATGCGACGTCAGATGTCGCAGCGAATCGCTAATCTAAGATTAATTATTAACATACAGCAAGAGGTAGCAGTGGCTCAATCTCCAAAATTTAGAATTATCGCCAGTAGCCGAAAGCTTCCGGCAATACCGGCTAAAATCGCCAAAATCGAGCCCTACACCTTCGATTAGCTGTCATTGTAGCGCGACACCGAGGCAGCTTATTAAGGCTTTACGTGCTTGCCGATTTGAAGATGATACCAGAGACCTGAGTATGCGATTATCAAGCAATGAAGATCGCAATCAGCAGTTATTAACACGCGTGTATTAGATAGGAAGAGTAAAAATGGCAAGCATAGGGATATTTTGGGTATTTAACGGCAAAGTGCTCGGCGAGCGTACTAACATCAGTGATGCGTCACAGCGCGTAGAGGGACTTCTCTATTCAGCCATGGATCATGTCAATAACTGGCCCCAACAACAGCGTATAAATTCGAAGCTAACAGCATACGAATATCAAGATATACCGCGAGGCAGAGTCTTATATCATATCAGTGCAATAAAAAGCGATATTTGGTCTATCTGGATACATGCCTAATGACAAAAGCAACCATCGTAAGCTACTTCGGTTTTGTTGTGCAAAAGGAAGACTGGCGCAGTGACATGCATTACAAAACAGTGCCAGAGCGACTAGAACGATTGTTAAATGATTAACCCCTGCTTTTACGGCGCAGCAATAGAAATGCGCCGATCTTTGACATAAAGAATGCGCGGCGGCAATTCAACAGTACGGTAACTGTCGATAAGTTGGTGTAGATAATACCCCACCTCCTTCTGAAAGTATTCAATATGCTGCGCGCTGTAGCCTGACAATTGGTACTCTGCATACAAGCTTTCAGGATCGGTAAAATTATAAGTGATCATACCCTCCAACCCATTTACAATATCGTTAAACTGATTAGCCAACGCATCCAGTCGCGACTGCAACCACAACCGTGTCGGATTAGGGTAAGGACATGCTAAAACTGAAGTGGAATTGCTTAATTCATTCATAAAACACCTGTATTTCGGGATAAACCGGTACAGACGTTTTTTCAGGATTTAGAAGCCTCGGCGTAAGTATTGAATTAACCCTGGATTTGACAAAAACCGATCGCAAGCGCGCAATATTGGTATATATTTACACCAGCACTGCGTAAAAAGGGTGGATATAATGAGTAGACAAAGCATTACTCTCACAGACAAAAATGATGATTGGTTACGCTATCAGGTGGAAGAAACCGGTGAGTACAGTAGCAAAAGCGAGCTGATTAATGACTTAGTGCGCCGGGCACGACGCGTTGAGAAAATCAACAAAAAGCTTGAAGCTTCTGAAACTAGCGGGCTTGTCGAACAATCATCTGAGGACATGCTTAAAGAATTCAAATACCGTATAAAACGATAACATCGGGTTCTTACAAGCTTACTGCTCATGCAAAGGAGGATCTTTATCGTATCTATGAGTACGGTGTTACAACTTTTGGTGAACAGCAGGCAGATACTTATTTTTCCCATTTAACAGCTGCATTTGCAAATATTGCTGACACTCCATTGCTTTACCCCTCTGTAGACCATATTCGTCTAGGTTATCGTCGTTGTGTTTGTGGTAGTGACAGTATTAATTATCGAATAAAGTCAGAGCATATTGAGATAGTCGCAATAATTAAAGGTCAATATGTTGAAGCTTGGCTTTAGGCCGTCCCTGAATCAAAACTTGAACAAGATAACGCTTTCAAAGATGCAACTATCCCCACTCCGCCAACTGCTGAATATCTTTTATACGGTCACGCTGCAGAGCAAACGCCTCAAACACATCGTTAAAACTTTGATTACTATGGCTTAGGTTAGGCAGTGCCAAATTAGCTTGCGTAAAGAATTCTCTGTGGCTGTCGCTCCAGCCTTGTTGCCACCAGTGCAGGATAAGTTGGCGCGAGGATATGAGCTTAACGCTGCTTGGCAGGCGGTCAGATTTATTAGCGTTTACGGCGCTGCGGGTGGGTAGTAAATTCCATAAATCGTTATTGGGCCAGCGGGCAAACGGGAAGGCATGATCAACGGCGTAATCATTAGATTTGATGTGTTTGCCGGACCAACAGCAGGCTATTTCGTCATTAGCAAGCAGCTCATTAACCCGATTGCGAACCCGATTGGTGCTGCGGGCGTCGTCCTTCCAGTCTAACGCGTTCAAATAATCATTGCGGTTAAATTGTTGCCGGTTGACTTCATAACTGTGCATCAGCGCCGCCCACTCATTCACCAGCGCCGGCTCTATATATACGCTAAAGCGGGTTAACGAATCCCAGATGTGTTTGGGTACATAAAAGGTCCCGAGCGAAGCTAAAAAAGGCAGATCCAGTGTCAGGCCGGTTGTTGGTTTGGTGGTGCGATTCAACTCAACCTCAAACACGGCGGTATTGCTACCTGGCAAGGTGGTGTAAGTAGCCGGGTTCTTTTTAATGGTGGCGGCAATGTCTTTTAGTGTCTGATACAGCGGTAATGCTTGCTCGGTACCGCTGTAGTGCGCGCCAATAGCGTAATCGGCCGCGGTGGTATGCTGCAATAATCCCCAACCCCGCGGCTGCACAAAGCCCAGCCCCGCCGAGGTGTTGTTGTTTTGGTGCATGCCGTAATGGTCAATTAAGGGTTTATAGAGCTTTAACCAATAAAGTGCCACCAGACCCATCGGTAGTGCGACGTGATCCTCGGTTTGATCTAATACCGCACCGGGGTGCCCTTCGGCGATACGGAGCAAGCTCCGCAGCAGCGCGACTTTGTAAGTCGAGGTCTTTTTGTCATTAACCACGATATTGCGCAGCAGCGGAAAGGCGCCGGTGCCATCATCGGGTAAGGTGAGCAGTACTGTTTGCCAACTGACATCGCCACGTCCAAGCTCGTCGGTTTGCTGTTCGGGTGTGAGTAACTGATAGGTTAAGCCAAAACGACTGGCTAATTGCGCCAGTTCGTCGGCGGAAACCTCGTATATAGTGCGCTCGTCATGACAGGCACCGTGACGCAGCGAAATTACCAACTTGCCGTTGGGTTTTAACAGAGAGCTTAACTTACGCAGGCTGCGTTCACGCTGGGACGCCGGAATGTGCATCCACACGGCGCTCAGTAGAATAAGGTCGAATTTGCTTTGTAGTGCAAACACCTGACTGAGATCGGGCAGACTGTCGTTAAGCCAATGCACGGGTTTACCCACAGTATAGCCTTGCGCAACTTCACGAATACCCTCGGCAGGCTCTACTGCTACCACATTTAAGCCTTTAGCGGCCATAAACCTCGCATCACGCCCCGAACCGGCACCGACATCCAGCACCATGCCCTCTTTTGGTAATTGATCGAGCCAATCTTTGTGCACCGACTCAACAGGTACGCTGTTGTAGTTGTCCGCCAGGGTTTCGGCGTTTTTGGAGTAGTAGGTGATGTTTTTATTGTAGTATTTCATGACCCATAATGTGCTTGGTTTTTGCAAAGCTGTAAAGGGGACTAAGCCGTTTTAAATCCAAATGAGCCTCATTACAGCTCTAGCTTACTAATCACACCTAATATAACTCTAAAAACCATTTATCAAGCAGCCTCCCTGCCCACTCACCTCCCTTGTGAGGTCCATGTTTTAATGCTAGCGCCTAGCGACGTCATTTTATGTCGTAATTAAATTATTCAACTGCGACCCAAAATGCGACAGCCAGAAAAATCTTTTCCGGCGCCGCTGCGTATTATGATTAGTTGCAACAATAATTTGTGCTGAGGTTACTATGAAACGCTTTTTAGCCCTATTTGCACCGCTGGCTTTGGCAGGTTGCTCGGTATTTGGTCAGTCCGATGTCGAGACAGCACCTTATGAGCTAGTCGAGGCTGTTGCTAATAAAAATATTGAAGTGCGCAACTACCCATCGTTGATACTGGTATCGACGTCAATGAATGCGGGCGAAAACAGCGCTTTTCGGCGGCTGTTTAATTATATCTCTGGTGCTAATACAGGCTCTGAAGAAATCGCTATGACTGCGCCAGTGTTCATGGACGAAGGCAGTGAACCCGAAAGTAATGGTGAAAAGGTTGCTATGACTGCCCCCGTTTTTATGGAACAAGGCGAGCAAAATATGATGTCCTTTGTCATGCCCAGTCACTTTACTCTGCAAACCACACCGCAACCTACCAACCCAGATGTGCGTATCAGCGAAGTTACCGACTACAAAGTGGCAGTGATCACGTTTAGCGGGACGCTGAGTGAATCCAATGTAAGAGAAAACACGCAAAAACTAAATGCCTGGCTTGCGACCAATGACTACACCGCAAGAGGCCCAGCGATCGAAGCGGCGTATAACGGTCCCATGACGCTGCCAATGTTTCGGCGTAACGAGATCATGGTGCCGGTTAAATAAAAAAGCGATCCGTACCGTCAAGAAGACAGACCTAAGGTTGCCAATCTTGTTTCGGATAACTCGGTAAATCAAGCGTTTTTGAGGGAGCATTTATAGCAGTTTTATAGGCCGCTACGATGTCTTCATGAACCTGATTCCGGAATTTAGCAACGACCATCCAGTTTTGAACAAAGCGTTGCGGTGGTTGTTTCGATTCTGACTCTTTATAAGCTTTTAAGTCAGGTGCTACCCACTTATAACCCGCTTTTATTATATCAGCCTGTTGTTGCTTAAATGCCGACAGCTTTTCGCGATGCCGTTCGCTGAGCTTTTCATCGGTCAAGTTTAGGAAATCTTTTTGTAGAAAGTAGGCTTCAAATTCATCAACTGAATGTTGCGATGCATTTGTCCAATGCTGCCAGTCGGCAAAGTTTTTAACACTCCCATTCTCTGCGTCAATAATCATGACCGTTGGCGTGCCGTAGTAAATAGGTTCGCCGTAAGCATCTACCAAACCATAACCACGCTCAAAATAGCTCACGTCAACTATCTGTACTTGATAATGCTGTTTGAGTTGCTGTTGAAACTCAGGCTGGTTAAATTGCTCTAACAGCGCAATACTGTCGTGACACCAGTCTGAGCCGAGTACCAACATCAAATCTTTATTTGCGTCAGCGGCTTGTTGCTGCCATTGTTTTGTTTGCTCTGGTGTCGGTGCTTGTCCGGAAAATTGCCATTCTTGCCCTACTACTGGCGACGCTAATAAGCTGATAATAATAAGATAAAGAAACTTCATTGAACTGCCTAATTCAACCGGTTAAAGAGCGACTATAGCGCAATTTTTTATGTCGGAAAACGCTACAGCAGCGTCTTTGTGACTTACTAAGTTTTATAAGCTGCCAAAGTTTCTTCCAGCTCTTTAACAACACTTTTGCGCAATGCTTCAGGCTCTAATACGTGTATTTGTGCGCCCATAGACTTCACCCACCAGTGCAGTTGCCAGGAGTCGATAACGGTTACCGTCAGTAGGTTAGTTTCGCCGCCGGGCGTTATTTGCTGGTCTTCACTAAGTGGTGTTTCCGTTAAATGCATGGCCAGGTTGTCGTTAATGCGGGCTTTCAGTTTTAGCGTGTTGCCGTCGGAAAACTGCAAAGCGCCCTTCTCTAAATAACGCTTTAAGGTGAAGTTTTCAGGCGTTTTGGCGTGTTTATCTTCCCGAGGTACGGCCTCATGTATGCGGTGAAGTACAAACAATAGCGGGTCGTCGTAAGGGTCAACACAGGCCACTAAATAGGTGCTAACGCCACGTTGTACTATAGCAAGCGGGTGTAAGGTGTACTCTTTTACTGTGTCGGGCTGTGAGCCGGGCTGATAACTCACGTCTACACACTGGTTATGCAGCAACGCCAACTGTACGTTGCTTAATACGTCGTCGTTAATTGCGGGGGCTTGCTGCTGCAAGGTGGCCGGAACATAAGCCACTTTGTTCTGCCAACTGCCCAACGACGCGCCCTGGTGCAGTTTGGTGAGTTTATCTTTTGCCTGGTTTAAGCGCGGAGCGATTGATTTAAGCACCGTATTAGGCACTAATGGCTTTAAGACTTTCTCAACCATGGTCAGCGACAGTGCTTCGGCGGCTGAAATTGCCGGCATATCGGCACCAGCCCCTTCCATCCAATGCCAGCCGTAGGGTTTGCCCTTGTCGTTGCACTCTAGCGCGAATGACTGCGACAACTGGTCTAAGTCGCGTTCAACCTGCCGCTTTGAAACTTCAAAACCTTCGTCGTTAAGCTGCTGACAAATGTCTTTGGCTGTCATTCCCGGTGGTCTTGTCGGCAGCAGCTTCAGTAACTCCCACTGCCGTACCAATGTTTGACGTGACCCCTGTGAAGACATGGCAAGCTCCTTTTGCTTTATATTTGGACGTTAACTTATCAGAATTTCACTTGAATAACAGGCTTCTAATTCTGATGTCTCTCTTCTCATCCATTTTCTAACTAGCACTATTTGAAAATTGAAATTCTCCTTCTTATCTTCTAAATTCAATACTTTAGGCTTATTCAATATTTCAATAGAAGTTGACCGAAGCATGACGAAT
>JBNJEZ010000028.1:0-10448 GCA_051746345.1 Pseudomonadota bacterium | reverse complement strand
TGCCATTTCCCGGCCACGGAAACGGATAGTGACTTTAGTTTTGTCACCTCCCTCGAGGAAACGACGCAGGTTGCGCAGTTTTACCTGGTAGTCGCCCTCGTCAGTTCCAGGTCGGAACTTAACTTCCTTAACCTGAATCTGTTTTTGCTTCTTCTTCTGTTCTTTCTGCTCTTTACTCTTTTCGAAGAGGAATTTACCGTAATCCATTAAGCGGCAGACCGGTGGTTCCGCGTTCGGGCTCATTTCCACCAAGTCAACGCCAGCTTCCGCTGCTGCGTCAAGAGCTTCTTTTATACTGACAACACCAATCTGTTCGCCTTCGGTTCCGATTAAGCGAACCTCATCAACCGTAATGTCTTCGTTGATACGATTTTTATCTGCAGCTTTTTGAGTTCTTTTTCCGCCTTTAATGGTTTATTCCTCCACTTAATTTATTAAATCTTGCGTGTCTGTACTTCGTCTTCAATACGTGCAATGAAGTCTTCCAATGGGAATTTGCCCAGGTCTTCACCACTACGAGTACGAACCGCAACCTCACCTGCCTCGACTTCTTTATCGCCGACCACAAGTAAATAGGGAACTCGTTTAAGAGTATGCTCACGGATTTTAAAGCCAATCTTCTCATTTCTCAAGTCGGCAGTGGCACGAATTCCCTTTTTATTCAGGGATTTTACCACATTTTTGACATAATCGCTTTGATTATCAGTGATATTCATTAATACCACCTGTGTTGGCGCTAACCAAATTGGGAAATGACCTGCATATTCTTCAATTAAAATTCCCATAAAACGTTCAAGCGAACCTAAGATCGCACGGTGAATCATCACTGGCGTGTGGCGTTCGTTATCCTCACCCACATAAGTCGCATTCAATCGTTCCGGCAAGGCGAAGTCGAGCTGAATGGTACCGCACTGCCAAGCCCGTCCCAGGCAATCAAACAATGTAAATTCAATCTTAGGACCATAAAAAGCGCCCTCGCCCGGTAAATACTCAAAATCGATGTCGTGCGCCTTTAAGGCGTCAGCCAATGCTTTTTCGCTACGATCCCAAGTCGCATCATCGCCCAGGCGTTTTTCCGGGCGAGTCGATAATTTTACATCGACCTTTTCAAAACCGAATGTTTGGTAAGTCTCGTAAACCATTTTAATACAGCTGGCCACTTCCGACTGCACCTGATCTTCCGTACAGAAAACGTGTGCGTCATCCTGAGTAAAACCACGTACCCGCATCAACCCATGCAATGCGCCGGATGGCTCGTTACGGTGACAGCTTCCAAATTCAGCCATACGCAGCGGCAAATCGCGGTATGATTTTAAGCCTTGATTAAAAATCTGTACATGGCCCGGGCAATTCATCGGTTTTACCGCGTACTCGCGGTTTTCCGAGGCTGTCGTGAACATCAGCTCGGAAAATTTTTCCCAATGACCTGACTTTTCCCACAGTACTCGGTCCATCATCATCGGACCCTTCACTTCCTGGTAGTTATATTCACGCAGCTTTTCACGAATGTACTCTTCAAGTTCACGGAAAATCGTCCAGCCATTATGATGCCAAAAGACCATGCCCGGTGCTTCTTCCTGCCAGTGGAACAAGTCTTGATTCTTACCAATCTTACGATGATCGCGTTTTTCCGCTTCTTCCAAACGCTTCAAATATGCTTTTAGCTGTTTCTTATCAGACCAGGCAGTACCATAAATACGTTGCAACATTTTGTTGTCAGAGTCACCGCGCCAATAGGCACCCGCCATTTTCATGACTTTGAAGTGCTGACAAAACTTCATATTAGGTACGTGCGGTCCACGGCACATATCAATATATTCTTGATGGTGGTATAGCGCAGGATTCGCATCCGTCGGAATATTTTCGTCGAGGATCTCCACCTTATAGGGCTCGTGCCGATCAACAAAAGTTTCCCTGGCTTCTTGCCAGCTCACTTTGTTCTTCTCTACCCGATACTCGGTTTTAGCCAACTCTTTCATTCGCTGCTCGAGCTTATCCAGATCGTCTTGGGTAAACGTGTGATCAACGTCGATATCGTAATAAAAGCCGTTATCGATAACCGGTCCTATTGCCATTTTCGCGTCCGGCCATAGCTGCTTAACAGCGTGTCCTAACAAATGAGCACAGGAGTGGCGAATAATATCAACACCATCATCATCCTTTGCGGTTACCATTTCGACCCGGGCGTCATGCTCGATAATGTCACAAGCGTCGACCAGTTCACCGTCAATACGACCTGCAACGGTGGCTTTAGCAAGACCTGGCCCTATGTCAGCTGCGACATCAAGAACAGAAACAGGGTGAGAGAATTCGCGTTGACTTCCGTCAGGGAGAGTGATTACAGGCATGAAACTTCCTTTCTCTACAGTGGTGACACCTACCAAGTGCCACATGCGCTTAATTTGATTCTTCAGAACCATACGAAATTTGTTGCGTTCGGTACTGTCGAACGCGAGCCGCTACTATAATCGACGGCCTTTCTTTGAGCAACCCTAATACCGGCGTTTTAAAAACAAAAAACCCACCAACAAACAATGCTGGTGGGCTTTGTTTCAGTCTTATCTTACTAAGTGAAACATTCCAGGAAAAACTTAGTAATTAAAACTCGTAACTAACGTTAACAAAGGCACGACGTCCAGTTAGGTCGTACAGCGCGTTGCCGACATAACCTGGAGGTACTTTGTCAAAAATGTTACGAAGACCGCCGCTAACGCGGAAGCTATCGGTTAAGTGATACCCTGCAGAAAGGTCATGAGTAAACATTGAGCCAGCGTAGGCAGGGCTCACGTTTTCATACGCTTCAACACGTGGGGTAACATCAAACAACGCTGAACGGTCGATAAAGCGAGTCGCCCATGACACAGTCAGGTCGTCTAAACGATAGTTTGCGGTAAACCGGAACTGCCATTCCGGGTCGCCAACTTCGCCGGTCTCAACCTCATCTTGCTCAGGTTGATCCTGAAACGGATACTCAACGAAGTCTGCTAAGTGGTTAACAAACAAAGTAGTAGACAATGAACCCGGCAGGTCAAAGTCAGCTAATTCTGTTTGATAGTTCACTTCCATCTCATAACCAGACGTTTCAAGTGAAGCTGCGTTCAGATAACCTGACTCAACAGCTGTCAATTGATTGTCCGGACCACGAGTGGTTTGCTGACAGAAGTTGTTATTAATACCTGAGCCTGAATCAACGCAGTTATCTATAACAGTCTGAGGTGCGATAAAGGTAATCGCATCCGTGATTTCGATATCATAGTAGTCCAACGTTACTGAAAAGTTTTCAATAAAGCTTGGCGTCCATACGATACCCGCAGTCAGTGAATCAGACTCTTCTGCATCCAGGTTCGGATTGCCACCGGAAATCAAATCGATACTGACGTTAGTATTTGATTCAAAGTTCTCTGGTACACCTAATGCCGCACAGTTTTCGCGACGGTTTGGATCGTCATCGATGTTGTTTTGATCACATGGATCAGTAATGTTGACGAAACCTGGCGAACGCGGGCTAAATGCTTCAGTAATGTTCGGCGCACGAACTGCTTTACCAAAGGTACCACGTAAACGAATGTCATCGACCGGTGAATACATCAAACCGACTTTCCACGCATCCGCACTGCCCGCGTGAGAGTAGTCAGCACCGCGATAAGCCATATCGACAGTCAATTCTTTCGCAAATTCAAGACCAGCAAGAACCGGTAAATTAACTTCGACAAAACCTTCGGTTACATCATACTCACCATACTCGTCCGGCGTCGCTGCGTTGTTGGTCAGTCCGGCTTGAGTAAAGGCATCAGTTAGAGTTTCTGAAGTCTCTTCACGCCATTCAAAACCAAACGCGATATCGATTGGGCCACCTTGCAATTGCAAGTCGCCTGTATCGGTTACAAATGATGCACCAAAGTACTCCTGAGTAATCTCATCATCACGAGTAACATCCGCACTCATAAAGTTAACGGCTTCAGCACTCGCGTTTTGGCCAAAGGGGTTATATGGAACGCACTGACCACCCGTGTTAACCAATCCAGCATCCGGGTCACGACAAACAATGTTACCGTCAGCATCACGCACAGTATCTACTGCAGCTGCAATGTTTTCCGGGATTGATTCGTTGTTGGTAATACGACGGTTACGGGTCTGGCCATAGCCGTAGTAAACGTCATAGGTCATCAACGTATTACCCAGTTCAAAGCCACCATCGACACCAGCAGTGAAGCGGAATAATTCGCGACGGTTATCAGCTGAACGGTTACCCCAGTCTTCAAAGAACTTATACATTGATGCAGCACCAATGCCTTTACCCAGCAAATCCTGACGGAGCTCGTCATTTAAATAAGGGTTGTCTTGTATATTGATAACAGTAGCTGTTGTAAACGCCGGCTGGAACTGCTGTTCAATTTCTGCATTGGTGTATTTAAAATCCGAGTAGAAACGTGCATTATCCGTCATTTCGAAGTTCACTGATGAACCGACGTTGACACGATTTACCGATGGCTGCAGGTTGACGTAATCCTGAGTAAAGGCACAGGTATCACAGCCGTCCGGGAAATAGCCAAACAGTGCACTGTTGGTTCCCTGGCGCGGTGGTTGAACAACATAATCGCCGCTGTCTGTAAAACCGTAAAAGTTATCTGCTAAAAGTACACCGTTACCGGAAATATACTCAGAACCAACATTTGGAGCCCAAATACGATCCGGTATGCCATCTAAACGACCAGTATCTTCTGGATTCAGGATAGTTCCCCAGCTGTTAAACTGACGAATATCATTTTCCATGGTTTCCTGAATACGGTTAAGACCCGCATTGAAGGTTGCGTTACCGCGACCATTCATGAAGTCACCACCACCCAGAATGGTAAACTCGTGAGTACGTGCGCCAACGCCTTCGGTAGAACCGGCTGCCTGACCACTAAACTCAAGCCCTTCGTAGTTCTTCTTCAAAATAACGTTGATAACACCAGATACTGCGTCAGAACCGTATATTGCCGATGCGCCACCGGTCATAATCTCGATGCGCTGAATCATGCTTGACGGAATAGTCGACAAATCGACAGAAGCCGAGCCCGGTGAACCGGCTACGTGACGCTTGCCATCAACCAAAACCAAGGTACGGTTTGCACCCAAACGACGTAAATCAGCAGAGCTGACCCCGGCACTTGCGTTACTTTCGCGGTTACCGATTAGCGTGTTAGTTGCACCTACTGCTGGCAACTCGGCCAAAATTTGGCCCAGATCCGGCGAAGCGAATTTAGCAATTTCTTCTTCACCCAGCGATAATATCGGTGTCGCCTGAGATAATTCCGGGCGAGCAATCCGTGAGCCGGTTTTCGTTATACGTTCGATCTGTTCTTGATCAACACCCTGCTCATCATTTTCGTTGTTCTGCTCTTGTGCTACTGCTGGAATAGCAATAAAAGCAGAGCTGACACCCGCCATTAAGATACCCTTAATAGAACGAGCCAGTAATGACTGTTGAGTCATGTTCAGTCTCCCTGAATTCATATTATTGTAGTTGTATATAAAAGACCAAATAGTGCAGGATCCAATAACCTCTAAAAAACCCTTTATTTACTAGGTCGTTAGAAATAAGAACACATTGTATTTACATTTTCAACAATTTATTAACTAAATATTACAGACTTGTATACCAGTCTAAAAGGCAACCCTGTTAACGACTATGGCAAAATAAGGCAAGTAAAAAAACCGGTTAAGTGGTGATTTTGTTTCTATAATTAACAATGTTCACTAAGGAGATTCACATGCATGAAGAAGATCTAAAAAGCATCTTGGTACGCTGTCCGCATTGCGGACAAAATACCTCACTGGAGATTGATCCGTCAGCCGGGGATCAGGATTATCAGGAAGAATGTTCTGCTTGCGGAGAATTATTTCACGTGCAGCTCACCGTCGATGAACTGCAACAAAAAACACGAGTAAGGATTGATGGTAACGACGAGCAGTTTTACTAAGTGCTTGCGCGCTGCTTTAATACCCGTTCAACAGTTTCCACAATGGTAATGGTTTGTTGATCAAGCTCGATATTGAGTCGCGTGCCGGGTTTCGCGTGGGACAAATTAGTTAACCGCAGTGTTTCCGGTATTAGGTGCAAGCTAAAGCGATTAGCAACAACTTCGCCGATGGTTAAGCTGGCACCGTTAACTGCGATAAAGCCCTTGGCAAATAAGTAGTCACTGTATTGCTGGGGGACTTCTACCCACCCTGCCCAGTTGTTATCACTTTGTTGCACGTCAACTAAAGTGCCCTGGCAGTGAATGTGGCCAGAGACATGGTGACCACCAATCTCGTCACCAACCTTCAACGAGCGTTCTAAATTTACCGAACTGCCTGTATCCAAGTCGCCCAGATTGGTTAGCCGCAAGGTCTCGTCGATAACATCAAACTCTACCGTATTGTCGGTATAGTGAACCACTGTCAGACAACAACCGTTTATGGCTACACTGGCTCCAATATCAAGCTTACCAAGAAATTCCGGAGCCACCTGCAAAGTCAAATGGCGAAATTTGCCAGAATCTTTAATATTGAGAACCTGAGCTTGTGTTTGAACAATACCCGTGAACATAGCAGCACCTACACAATAAGGGAGTAATTAAGTTGCGACGCAGTGTACTTAGAATCGACGACAGTTACCAGTACGCCGTAGTGGTTACCTTATTATGCTTGATAATATTGGGTTGCTCTCCGGCGCCTTCGGTTTTGACACCGATGTACTCATTGAATGAGCGCATATCGAGTACACTAAATACCCAGCTCGCTTCACTCGACTATCAGCCAAGACCTGAACAAATGCCGCCAGTTCGAGACCTTAAGCCAGTTGGCAGTGTTAGTAGTATGAATTTTTTAACCAGCCTGCGACTAGGTCATTGCCAAGCCGGCCAGTTAATCGCTGAGCGTAACAGTTCACTCGGGCGACTCGAAGACGGCTTAATGCGTTACCAAAAAGACATTCAATTATTGGCAGCGCTTGATCAATGCGCCGCGCATCCGCAGTCCGCCCAAATTCAACAAGACTTAATAACTGCAATTAATGCAAAAAAGGCGCAGGCGAATTATGATTTAGCCGTTGCCGCAGCTACGGACGATGCCTTACGAAACGCCCTTTCCTTCGGAACCCAGGCTTTGCGACACGTTGACGAGCAGCAGTTTACGGCTGATCTTGCAGCTCTAAAACAGTTAGCGCATTGGCTGCAACAACCTGCTCCCAACTCCGAGCTAGCCGTTTGGCGCGAGCAGCTAGTGCAATCCGATTATCTCGGTCGACTTTATCGTTCCGTCGTGCAAATGCGATTTTACCTGACACAGTTAGAACGACATTTACCGGATTTACCGGAAGCCGCCGGTTGCAATACTAAAGGCGTTCCGCAGCGAGCCACCGTACTAAAAAACGTATTTCTAACGTTTTTTATTGAACAGCTGCAACCGACCTTAGCTCAACTGACCCAACAGTATCAGCAACTACAGCCGGTATTCGGAAAATTACAGCGGCAACTACCACAGCCTGAACTCAAAAAGTATGTAAAAAAACTATCGGAACAAGGCCAATTACTGGCTGACAGCAGTAAAAGCTTTGTACAGCCCTGGCAACAATTATTTAAGGCTTGCGAATTTACCCCTGGCCAATAGAATAAATAAAGTGCTACATCCGCGAAACAAGACAGCGACACGCTGTCGCAGGAGCAATACGATGACGGACGACAATCGCTACTTCGCCTCTACTCACGACGTGAAAAATCAACCGCCGGTGCTGGAAAACTATAACCTATACGCTGAAGATCAGGCCTTACAGGAGGCATTGAATCGGGAAGGTGGTAGCTGGGCGGAGCGGGATGTGGTGCGTTTTGGTGCCGAATGCGGACTCAGCGAACGGATCAAACTTGGTTTTGACGCCAATGCTAATAAGCCGCAACTAAGAACTCACGACCGTTTTGGTTATCGTATCGACGAAATCGATTTTCACCCCAGTTATCACCAACTGATGGATATTGCGAAAACGGAAGGATTACATGGCAGTCCCTGGTCTGAGCCAAAAGCCGGAGCTCAGGTCGCCCGTGCGGCCAAGTACTATCTGCATACACAGGTCGAAGCGGCTCATGGTTGTCCAATTACAATGACCTTTGCGGCCATCCCTGCGCTTAAGCATCAGCCTGACCTGTTTAAGCAATATGGTGAGAAGATTTTAGCTCCACATTATGACCCGCGAAACGTGCCGGACAGCCAAAAGCATGGATTAACGGTTGGCATGGCCATGACCGAAAAACAAGGTGGTTCGGATGTACGAAGCAATACCACTAAAGCTTTCCCAATCAGTCAACAAGGCCCCGGAGAAGCCTACGAATTAGTTGGCCACAAATGGTTTGTTTCCGCCCCTATGTGTGACTTATTTTTAGTGTTAGCGCAGGCACCTGGCGGTTTATCGTGCTTTTTAATGCCCCGCTGGCGGCCCGACGGTACTAAAAACCCACTACAAATACAGCAGTTAAAAGATAAAATGGGCAATGTCGCTAATGCTTCCAGTGAATGCGAACTACGCGGCGCATTAGGCTGGATGGTTGGCGAAGAAGGTCGCGGTGTTCGCACCATTATCGAGATGGTTGCTATGACCCGCTATGATTGCATGATTGGCTCTTCGTCAGGTATCCGCCAAGCCACTGTACAAGCACTACACCATTGTCATTACCGGTCAGCCTTTGGTGCTCGGCTAAGCGAGCAACCGTTGATGCAGAACCTCCTGGCGGATCTGGCGCTGGAAAGCGAAGCAGCCATGACACTCACACTTCGTATGGCAAGAGCCTTCGATAACCTGGATAACGAACACGAACGGTTGCTCACCCGTATTGCCACCCCCATCGGCAAATACTGGATCTGCAAACGGACACCGAATCATGCTTATGAAGCAATGGAAGTCATTGGCGGTATGGGCGTGATGGAAACAACCATTATGCCGCGTTTGCTAAGGGAATCACCTATCAATGCGATTTGGGAAGGTAGCGGTAACGTGCAATGCCTGGACATTCTGCGGGCAATACAAAAAGAGCCTAAAGTGCTTGAGGTTTATTTTGCAGAGCTGGCTAAGGCCAGAGGCCGCGATGCTCGCTTTGATAATTTTATCCAAACGCTACAGCGTGATTTTAAACAGACTCCGCAAGATCAGTGGCAATATCACGCCCGTCAGTTTGCCGATCGAATGGCATTAGCGCTACAAGCCGCCTTATTACTGCAACACGCACCCGGTTATGTTGCAGAAGCTTTTTGTGCCGGGCGATTAGAATCACGCAGCCACATGAATTACGGCGGCCTACCAAGTAACGTGAATGTCGCTGGTATTATCAACCGCGCAACAGCATCGCTGTAGAGTTGCTTTTGACGTCAGAAGTTATTGGTCAATTAGCGGCCTTACTAGCAGCCAGTTTCTGGGCTTTAGCGACGCTGCTATACCATCGCGCCGGCAGCCACTTCTCACCACTACAAATGAACCTGGTGAAAGGTGTCGTCGCAACACCGTTGTTGCTGATAGTCAGTTTATTACTTGGCGACTCTTCGCTATCAAGTTCCGGGGTCTGGCTATTGGCATTAAGCGGTATTATCGGGATTACCATTGGCGACAGTTGCCATTTTTCTGCTCTCCGACGCCTAGGCCCATGGCATGCGATGCTGCTTGAATATTTGGCTCCTCCCCTCGCTGCTTTTATAGCCTGGGTATTTTTAAATGATCGGTTATCAGTCATTGAAATTACCGGCGCCGTGATAACACTCAGTGGTGTGCTATTTGTCGTTACCGAGCGAGCGCCCGATCACAAGTCTCCCCTATCAATGTCCGGCATTTTGTTTGGTGTCGCTGCAGCTTTATGCCAGGCGACCGGGCTAACAATGGCTTTTGCCGTACTAATGAGATCCGAGATGAGCGCCATAGACGCTGCCTTAGTCAGATTGGCGGCTGGCTCTGTATTGCTGGCCATTATTGTCGGCCTGTCGCGACGAGGGGCTTACCGCGCCATTGTCCATCAACTTACCACCATTAACCCATTACCATTGCTCGGCGCTATCATATTTGGCACTTTTTTAGCTATTTGGTTACAGCAAATTTCTATTGCTAATATCAACCCCGGCTTAACTCAGACATTGCTCTCGACGGCGCCTTTATTCCTAATCCCGATAGCTTTACTAAAGCGACAAAAGCTGAGTTCGCGTTCACTGGTGGGTGCGTTGGTGTCATTGAGCGGAATTGGAGTTTTGTTCCTGCTTTAACGAATTGTCCGAAAACTAGTCAGTCGTGCTAGTCGCAGGCAAAAAACACTTGCGTCGCCCGGTCTAAATGAATAATATAGCGCCCGTCTTCAACGACATCCTCTATAAAGTGCGTCCGTAGCTCAGTTGGTTAGAGCGCTGCCTTGACATGGCAGAGGTCGGTAGTTCGAGTCTACTCGGACGCACCA
>JBNJEZ010000027.1:0-12935 GCA_051746345.1 Pseudomonadota bacterium | reverse complement strand
AAGCCTGAAAAATGGTTTAACTATTTTAGAAACGGCCGATTTTAGACAGCGCTTAAAAGACATTAGCTGCCCTTTTATTCGCTTTTATGGTCGCCTGGACACGCTGGTGCCGGCAAAGGTTATACCGTTAGTCAATCGCTTAGCTCCAAACTCTAGCCAACATTTATTTGAGCACTGCGCGCACACACCCTTTGTTTCAGCCAGCCACTCTTTCGCGGATCACTACCGACAGTTTATCCAGCACCACGACTGACTTAACGCTGGCAATGAGTACAATAGACCGTACTGCGTTGCCCCAGTCTAATTTCTTTCAGTTGTCCGTTACACTGCCGGCAACGCTTACCGCCACGCCCATACACCAATAACTTCTGCGCAAAATAGCCCGGCGCTCCATCGACGTTAGTAAAGTCGCGTAACGTAGTACCGCCTTGCTGAATCGCATCAGCCAGGGTTTGCTTAATCAGCGGCACCAGTTCCTGAAAGCGCTTTTTGCTTACTTTCCCAGCTTGCCGTTTAGGATTGATGCCCGCCTTAAACAAAGCTTCATTGGCGTAAATATTCCCAACACCGACAACCACTCGATTATCCATAATAAATGTTTTTATCGACTGCGTGCGGCCGCGTGAAATGCTATGCAGGTAATCTCCGGTAAAATCATCGGTTAACGGCTCGGGACCCAGATGGGTCAATAATTTATGATGTTCGACGGTTTCGTCGGTAAACAACAACGCGCCAAATCGCCTCGGATCATTAAGCCGCAACACTTGACCATGCTCAAACTCAATTTCAATATGATCGTGCTTCTTTAGTGAGGTTTCTTTAGGAACTACCCTTAGCGCTCCCGACATCCCTAAATGCAGGATCAACGTACCGGCGGCAGTTTCCAATAACAAATATTTTGCCCGGCGAGTGACCCGCCGTAATTGATGACCTTCCACCCGCTTAACTTGCTCAGGTACAGGCCACCGCAGGCGCGAGTCATGAACTCGCAATTGGCTAATCACTTTGCCCTCGATATGCGGGCTAATGCCCAGGCGACTTACTTCTACTTCTGGTAACTCCGGCATAAATTTAACGACCTACCAACTGTTCAATTGTAACCCCAACCGGCTCGAATACTTTATCTTGCTGAGGCAACCTGATTAATAATCGCGGCTCCAGGTATAGCTCAAGACGAGCATGTTGGTTATCGGCAAAATTCAGATATACATCGACCAGCTTATTTTGGGGCTGCATATCGGTTGCTTTAATCTTTAAGTTACGCCAACTTGAGGCTAGCGCCTTAGCTTGTTGAGCTGATAGTGAACAAGGAGCCTGGCACCGCCAACCATCGTCGGTTTTTTTAATGGTCTGGTCATCGATTAAAATCGAATCCAGTACACTGCTATTGGGTAGCAGCATTACTGCACTGTCCTCGGCATCTACCTTAACCGTGCGTTCAGTTTTTGGTGCGGAAAACCACAGCAACACCATCAATAGCAATACCGCATATACTAAGACATTATTCCATGCACGCTTGGACAGGGTAATGCCAAACACGGTGCGTCTTTCATCTCGTCTCATTTTTATACCCATAAAGCGCTTGTCGATATCCTAAGAATACCCTATATTTCTGCTGCCGTGACAACCATTTATAAAACGAGTTTAAATGCCCTTGGAAGCTCACCTGGAAGACATCCTAGACAATCTAAGTCAGCAAGGCTACTGCGTTGTGCCCCGCTTTCTTCACCATGATTTATCTCAGCAGCTTTACCAACACGCCGCGGAAATTCCCAACCAGTTCTGGAATACCGCTGCGATCGGGCGGGCACAACAGCAAACTATTAATACTATGGTTCGAAATGACCGAATCCACTGGTTGTCATTAGAGCACCCAATACAAAAACTGTATCTGAATGTTATGGAGTCCTTGCGAACTGCAATAAATCGCGATTTATTTCTGGGGCTTTTTGACTACGAATGCCACTTTGCGCATTACCCGAATGGTGCTTTTTATAAAAAGCACCTAGATGCCTTTAAAGGCCGCAGTAACCGCAAGCTAACAACCGTATTATATCTTAATGACAGCTGGTTAGACGAACACGGCGGGCAACTTATCATTTACGGAACGCGAGGTGAAATACTTGAAAAAATAAAACCCGAGCGCGGCACATTAGTCGTATTCTTGAGTGATAAATTTGTCCACGAAGTATTACCGTCGCGCCGTGACAGATTGAGCATTACTGGGTGGTTCAGACTTAACTCCAGCTTATCTGGAATTATCGACCCGCCCCGTTAATTTTTTTAAGACATAAAAAAACCGGCTAACAGCCGGCTTTTTATCAGCATAAAATCGATTACTTGATTTTTGCTTCTTTGAAGATCACATGTTTACGAACCACAGGATCGAACTTTTTGATCTCCATCTTTTCTGGCATGGTGCGCTTATTTTTGTCTGTAGTATAGAAATAACCTGTACCTGCAGACGACACCAAACGAATCTTATCGCGCATAATATCTTTTCCTTACACCTTGATACCACGGCCGCGGAGATCCGCTAATACCGAGTCGATACCGTTTTTATCAATGATACGCATACCTTTAGTAGAAATGCGTAATTTAACCCAACGCTTCTCAGTTTCTACCCAAAAGCGGTGAGTTTGTAAGTTTGGTAGAAAGCGACGCTTAGTCGCATTGCGTGCGTGCGAGCGGTTGTTACCGACTATCGGACGCTTACCTGTAACCTGGCATACTTGTGACATGTCTTTACTCCAAAATTGCTGCAAGCTCGCCTGTCGCCCAACGTGACCTTGCCTAGAAATCCGAGGGCGCATTTTATACAGCAAACAGGCCCGCTAATCAAGCTAAAACGGCGGTTTTTTGATCTTTCCCGATCATTCGCGGCGAATTCTACGCTAAATCGTCACGTTCTTCCAGCACTTTCGGCGTTTCAGTTAAGACGCACTACAATAGCCCTCGTTCAGCAAATGACACTGGGTCGCCACTACCAATAACAAAGTGATCAAGTAACGCCACATCAACCAAACTCAGAGCTTTTTTAAGGCGTTCTGTGACCCGTTGGTCGGCTTGGCTAGGCTCCGCTATTCCCGATGGGTGATTGTGCGCTAAAATAACCGCTGCGGCATTATGCTGCATGACCATTTTCAACACCTCTCTGGGGTAGACCGGCGCTGCATTAATCGTGCCCTGAAATAGCTCCTCATAACGCAGCAGCCGGTGTTGACTGTCCAATAGCAACACTACAAAGACCTCCCGCGACTGATGACGTAGCTGAGTTGTGAGGTAGTCTTTTACCATCGCGGGTTCAGTAAACCCATCGTTACGTTTTAATTGCCATTTTAGATAACGTTTCGATAGCTCCAGAACAACTTGTAATTGCGTTACACGTGCGGGTCCGATACCAGGAAACGCCAATAACTGCTTAGGATCAGCGCAAAGCAACGGCCCGATACCTTCAAATTCATTAAGCAATTGTCGGGAGTAAGAAACCACGTCTTGTCCCTGCCGTCCGCTACCCATCAAAATAGCCACAAGCTCCGCATCCGTTAATGCCGTCGCGCCTTCAGACTGAAGCTTTTCACGTGGTCGTTCGGTTGCCGGCCATTCTTTAATTTTCATTGATCTACCTACTGACATTAAGGTACCGCCAGTATAGTCTGCCACTACCCTGTCAGCAGCGACCATGTTATCTTTACAACTCTTTACCAACCCAACTTGATGGAAGGCATCCATGCAGCCATTGCTGAATAAAAAAGTGGTTTTAGGTGTTTCCGGAGGAATTGCAGCTTACAAAACGCCTGACTTAGTAAGGCGTTTAAAAGAGGCCGGTGCCGACGTCAGAGTCGTTCTTACCCGAGGTGGTGAAGCCTTCGTAACCCCACTAAGCTTACAAGCCGTGTCTGCTAATCCAGTCAGTACAGACTTACTCGATCCGACAGCAGAAGCAGCAATGGGCCACATCGAGTTGGCAAAATGGGCCGATGTCATTTTAATTGCTCCGGCCAGCGCCAATATTATTGCGCGGCTGGCCAATGGTATGGCGGACGATTTACTCACCACCCTGGTATTGGCAACCACCGCCAGGGTGGCGATTGCCCCAGCGATGAATCAGCAGATGTGGGCCGCCAGTGTAGTGCAGGAAAATACGCTGCAGTTAGCAAAGCGGGGGGTGCATGTTTTCGGGCCTGACAGCGGTTCACAGGCTTGCGGTGACATTGGTGCGGGTCGCATGTGTGAGCCGACAGACTTGCGCGATCTGCTGATCAACTTGTTGAGTCAACAAGGTCAGACCCAAAACCGACAACTTTGGAAGGATGCCCGTATTACCATAACTGCTGGTCCTACCCGCGAAGCGATTGACCCGGTTCGGTATATTAGCAACCACAGCTCCGGCAAGATGGGTTATGCACTCGCCGCCGCAGCCGCCCGCACAGGGGCTCAAGTGACACTAATATCCGGCCCGGTTAGCCTTGAACCGCCAGCGGGAGTCACCATGATAGCGATAGAGTCAGCCGAACAAATGCTGGCCGCGACTGAAAAGACACCGACGGATGTGTTTATCGGCTGCGCTGCAGTGTCCGATTACCGACCCGCCGAAGTTGCCTCGCAAAAAATAAAGAAAGAGCAACAACAAGGCGCACCGTCACTGTCACTAATAAAAAACCCGGATGTTTTAAAAACAGTCGCTACCAGCGATAAGCCTCCGTTTTGCATCGGTTTTGCAGCTGAAACTAACAATCTGCGTGAGCATGCATTGGCCAAACTAAACGCCAAAAAATTAAAGCTTGTTGTCGCCAATGACGTTAGTGATAAGACGATTGGTTTTAACAGCGATCAGAACGCCGTGACAGTCTACTGGCAAGGCGGTGAACAAGCGTTTTCCGCACAGGATAAAACAACCTTAGCCGAAACCTTGAACGAACTCTTCGCAGAGCACTTTTTTAACGAGCATAAATGAGGATACGAAACCCATGACCTCGGTCGAAATAAAAATACTAGACGCCAAAGTTGGCACCGAGATACCGCTACCCGAATACGCCACCGCTGGTTCCGCCGGTATGGATTTACGCGCATGTTTGGACCAACCTTTGACCGTAGCGCCCGGCGAATCGGTGTTAGTCGGCA
Source organism: Pseudomonadota bacterium (assembly GCA_051746345.1). Taxonomy (GTDB): domain Bacteria; phylum Pseudomonadota; class Gammaproteobacteria; order Enterobacterales; family Alteromonadaceae; genus Idiomarina. The sequence continues at coordinate 7,811 of JBNJEZ010000027.1, read as the reverse complement.
CCGGTATTGCTATGTATATCGGCGATCCGGGCTTCGCAGCAACTTTATTACCTCGTTCAGGACTCGGCCACAAAAAAGGGATCGTACTCGGAAATCTGGTTGGCCTAATCGATTCTGATTACCAAGGCGAACTCAAAATTTCTGTCTGGAATAGAAGTCAGCAGCAATACACCATTGAACCCGGCGAACGCGTCGCGCAACTGGTTATCGTACCGGTGGTTCAGGCGCAACTAGAAGTCGTCGAAAGCTTTACCGAAACCGAACGCGGCAGTGGCGGCTTTGGTCACTCTGGCTCGCAGTAATTATTAATCGAATATAACGAGGATCTACGATGGCACAACAGAAGCGCAATCGTCGTGAAGAAATTTTGCAAGCTTTAGCGGCAATGCTAGAAACCAGTCCCGGGCAACGCATTACGACCGCCAAGCTAGCCGCAAACCTTGGTGTCTCAGAAGCGGCACTTTATCGCCACTTCCCGTCAAAAGCGCGGATGTTTGAAGGCCTCATTGAATTCGTCGAAGATACCTTGTTAACCCGTATCAATCGGATTATGAGCGAAGAAAAAGATACGATGGTGCGCTGTCAGGCAATTCTTCAATTGCTGTTAACTTTCGCTGAGAGAAACCCGGGCATTACTCGAGTTATGACGGGCGACGCGCTCATGGGAGAACATGACCGTTTACGCGCCAGAATGGATGACTTATTTAACCGTATTGAAGCACAACTTAAGCAAGTCCTGCGGGAAAAAGCGATACGAGAACAACAGCCGTTCAACGTCGATGAAGGGATATTGGCAAATCTATTGTTGAGTTTTGCTGATGGCAAAATTTCTCAGTTTGTTCGTTCTAACTTTAAACGCCTACCTACTGAACACTTTAGCGAACAGTGGCAGGCGATACAGCAACAGCTCGCTGCCAGTTAAAAGATTCGGGTAATTAATCCGACTCTGTTTTACGTGTACGACTGAGTAAATCAATCGCCGCCTGTCGCGGCGATTTATCGTCGTACAATACCGCATAAATTTGTTCGCAAATCGGCATTTCTACGTTGGCTCTTTTGGCTAACGCCACAACTTCGCGAGTGTTTCGGTAGCCTTCAACGGCCTGCCCGATCGACTCTAGCGCTTGCTCTACCGACTTACTCTGTCCTAACGCCAAACCAAAACGCCGATTCCGCGACTGGTTATCAGTACAGGTTAAAATTAGGTCGCCTAACCCAGCCATCCCGGTGAAGGTTTCGCTTTTTGCGCCTAGTGTCAGACCCAGTCGGGTAAGCTCTGCCAGGCCACGAGTAATCAAAGCAGTTCGGGCATTAGCACCAAAACCAATACCGTCAGCCATACCGGCACCAATGGCGATGACGTTTTTTACCACGCCACCTAGCTGCACACCGATAAAGTCTTCATTAGTATAAACCCGGAATGAACGCTCACAGTGAAGCATTTCCGAAAGCTGCTGAACGAATTCTTCGTCGGTTGATGACATTGAGATAGCTGTTGGCAGACCTTTTGCCATTTCTATGGCAAATGTAGGCCCTGATAGCACAGCCAAAGGATGTTCCTGACCTAAAACATCTTCTGCGACTTCATACAGCAAACGCCCCGTCTCAGGCTCTAAACCTTTGGTCGCCCAAGCCACCCGAGCTTGTTTCGAAAGCAAAGGCTTTATCTGCTTCAGCATGTCTGCAAACGCATGGCTCGGAACCACAACCAACACATTCTCCACGCCATTGACCGCCTGTTCCAGGCTGTCGGTTACTTGTATTGACTCAGGAAAAGGACAATCGGGAAGGTAATGCGCATTTTCATGAGCTTCGCGCATTGCCGCTACTTGCACGGAATCTCTACCCCATAAGGTCGTGGTAATACCTTTGCGGGCAAAACAAATAGCAAGGGCGGTCCCATAAGAGCCCGCCCCTAATATCGCTACGGATGCTTTTTTCATAAAAAAGCCTGTCGCGTTGCTACGCTTACGCGTCCGCTTGCTGCTGATTTTGCTCATTTTGCTGTTGCATATGACGAGCAAAGATCGCATCAAAGTTAACCGGTGCTAAATTCAACTGTGGGAACGTTGCGCGGTTGACCATGTTAGCTACACATTCACGAGCATACGGGAACAAGATGTTCGGGCAGAATGAACCAAGCATGTGTGCCAACTGGTTGTCCTGAACTTCTTCACCAATAGTGAAAATGCCGGCTTGATGAACTTCGCACAAGAAAGCAACTTCTTCTTCTACTTTGTTCGTTGCAGTCAACGTCAAGATCACTTCATAAACGCCGTCTTCAATTTTTTCGTGTTTTACATTCAAATCCAACTTAAGGTCAGGCTTCCACTCTTTACGGAAGATTGACGGGGAGTTTGGTGCTTCAAATGAAATGTCTTTTGTATAAATACGTTGAATGGCAAACTGCACTTGTGATTGTTGTTCGTTTTCGGCAGCTGCGCCATTTGTTTGCTGTTCTTCAGCCATGATGTTACGTCCTATTACTAATTAACTAATGAGTCTGTGGGGTACTTTTCGAGACGAAACTGTACCTAATTTTTTTAACAAAAACTACTTACCAGATGCTACTGGCAATTTGTCATTGCGCCAACCATTCATGCCTCCGGCTAGCACGGCTACTTGTTCAAAACCTTGCTGCGTCAGCTGATGTGCTGCTGCGCGGGCCGTTGTTCCTGTCTGACACACTATTACAATGGGGGCGTCTTTATATTTTTCAATTGCGCCAACATTTTTTTGCTTAATTTCGCTTGCCGGCAATGATTGAGCCCCATGAATATGGGCTTTCTTAAAATCATCCTGTTTGCGGATGTCGACGAACACGCCATTTTCGCGATTCACCCAGACGGTCGCCTGGTGTGCAGACAGGTCTTTTACCGGTGATGCTTTGGAACGTATCCAGGTAACAATCAGGGCAATTAAGAGCACCACCCAAAGGCCACTCATAAAAGCATTCTGACGAGCGAATTCGAGAATTTCCTGCATATCAGTCACTGCTCTATTTATAAAAAAAGTCTAAAACGAATTAAGCCACAGAGTATACCTGCACAAATTTCAGTTGCCAGTAAAATCTTAAACGGATGCGGAACGGCCTAAAATCACGTAAACTAGGTATATTGTAAGTACTTATCAACTATAACCGTTTAACTAATATGGGTGTTGTTCATGAGCCAAGGAAAGAAACCGTTAGTTTTAATGATTTTAGATGGTTGGGGTCACCGCGAAGAAGCGCCTGATAATGCGATTGCAGCCGCTAATACACCTGTCATGGATGGGCTTTGGAACAACTACCCACATTGCTTAGTGGACGGCTCCGGAGCCGCAGTTGGCTTGCCGAAAGGCCAAATGGGCAACTCAGAAGTTGGCCATGTTAATTTAGGCGCCGGCCGGGTTGTTTACCAGGACTTCACCCGTATCTCGAAAAGCATTCAGGATAGAGAATTCTTTAGCAACCCGGTTTTGGTAAAAACCTTAGATAAGGCCCAGCAACAAAAGGGAGCAGTTCACATTATGGGGCTACTCTCTGCCGGCGGAGTACACAGCCATGAAGACCATCTGTTGGCAATGGTCGAACTGGCCGCACAAAAAGGCGCTAGTGAAATTTATGTGCACGCCTTTCTAGACGGTCGTGATACACCTCCCAAATCAGCACGCGCATCTATACAGCGTTTCGATGCGCTGTTTGACCGCCTAGGCGTGGGCCGGTTCGCGTCGTTAAGTGGTCGGTTCTTTGCTATGGATCGAGATAATCGCTGGGAACGCATCGAACAAGCTTTTAATGCAATCTACCATGGCCGCGGCCAGCACCATGCTGTGAACGCACTAGAAGCCCTAGAGTCTGCTTACGAAAAAGGCGAAACTGATGAGTTTGTGGTGCCTGTTACTATTGGTAAACCGGTCGCCATCAAAGACGGCGATGCCGTGTTTTTCATGAATTTCCGCGCCGACCGCGCACGCGAAATGACTCGCGCCTTTACTGACAAACAGCTGGACACCTTTGAGCGTGGTCAACGCAGGACGCTGGCTGGCTTTGTTATGCTCACCGAATACTCGGATGAGTTGCAATGCGACTGCGCATTCCCACCCGAGAAACTGGACAATGTTTTCGGTGAGTGGTTAGCCAAAAATAACAAAACCCAACTGCGTATTTCTGAAACGGAAAAGTACGCCCACGTTACCTTCTTCTTTAGTGGCGGCAGAGAACAAGAATTTGAGGGTGAGAAACGAGTGTTAATCCCCTCGCCAAAAGTCAAAACATACGACCTACAGCCGGAAATGAGCTCCAAAGAACTCACTGATGAGTTGATTAAGGCCATTGAAAGTGGTCAGTTCGACACCATTATTTGTAACTACCCAAACGGTGATATGGTTGGACATACCGGTAATTTCGACGCAGCCGTAAAGGCCTGCGAAGCAGTTGATGAGTCGGTAGGACGAGTCGTTGATGCGTTAAAAAATGCCGGTGGTGAGTGTTTGATAACCGCAGACCACGGCAATGCAGAGCAAATGAGTGATGCCGCAACCGGTCAGGCTCATACTGCTCACACTAACGAGTTAGTACCCTTTATATATGTCGGCCGTGAAGCCGAGCCACGCGACGGTATTCTATCGGATGTCGCGCCGACAATGCTGCACCTTATGGGGTTAGAACAACCGTCGGAGATGACAGGTAAGTCTTTGATGCAATTAAAAACGCAGTAATTGCAGATGACTCGTGATGCGTTCACATTCCTACTGTTGCTCGTCAGCGTTTTTTTTGTTGGCTTCACCGGTCTGTCGCCAGCTTATGCGCAGCAGCCAAGCGCCGCTGATAAAGCTGAAAAACAAGAACAGCTGGAAGCTATTCAGGAAAAAATCGCCTCTCGGCTGGAGGCTTTGGAACAGCGCCAGCAGCGTTTAACTAAGACCGAGCAAAAGCTAAAACAACTTGAGCAAAAAACTGCTAGCCTGGCAACAGAGCTTAGAAATACGCGCCAACAACAGCAACAACTGCAACAACCTATTGACGCCAATAGGCAGCGCCAAAAACAGTTACAAGCAAAACAACAGCAACAACTAAAATGGCTACAAAAGCAGCTCGTCAGTGCCTATACCAATGGCCAGCATGATTTTTTAAAACTAATACTTAATCAGCAAGATCCGGCCAAGCTCGAGCGGATGCTGAGTTATTATCAGTACTTTAATCAAGCCAGAGTTGAACAGATAGAGCAAATCAAAGATCTGGCTAAAGAACTGACGGAGCTTGAGCAGCAATTACTGCGTCAAAATGAAGAGCTTAACGCATTACAAAACCAGCAGCAGCGCCAGCGCCAGGGCCTTACAGACCAAAAACATGACCAGGAACAATTAATAGCGGAGTTGCAGCAACAGCAACGGAGCGATCAAGCACGCCTACAAAACCTTGAGCAAAGCCGCGAGCAATTAGAGCAGGTTATAGTGACCATCGAGCAGGCGTTGCAAGCTGATGTGCGACTGGCGGGTCTAAAGCCAGTCAAAGCACAACTAACCTGGCCAACAGACGGTCGTGTGAAAAAGATTTTCGGACAGTCCCGCGAAGGTCCACTGCGCTGGAAAGGCATATTAATAGAAGGTGACAACGGCCAATCTGTGAGGGCTATTGCTGACGGACGTATTCTTTTTGCAGACTGGCTACGTGGCTTCGGGCTGGTTACCGTTATTGACCACGGTGAAGGCTATATGAGTCTTTATGGTCATAACCAAACCTTAGTTAAGTCGGTAGGCGAAGAAGTTAAAATGGGTGAAGAAATTGCGCTGATGGGCCAAAGTGGTGGACGCTCTCGGGCATCCCTATACTTTGAAATTCGTTACCAGGGAACGCCGCAAAACCCGACACAATGGATTAATTAAGCCAATGCGAATACTTAACGGCCTGGTCATTTTGATAGTGCTGGTCATGCTACCTCCGGACACCGCGGCGAACCAGCAACGACCCCAAATTGCTATAATTATTGATGATATTGGTAATAACAGAGGCGATCTTGAAGCGGCCATGCTGCCCGGCAAACTCACATTCGCAGTGCTTCCTTTCACACCCTATTCCAGAGCATTCGCCTTACGCGCTCACCATCAGAATAAACAAGTAATGTTGCACGTTCCGATGCAGGCTATCGAGGGCAATAGGCTTGGCCCGGGAGCACTAACAACGCTAATGAGTACCAGCCAGATAAAACTCGAATTACAGCGCTCTTTGGATGCAATCCCATACGTTGCCGGCATTAACAACCACATGGGAAGTTACTTTACTCAAGTTGAACAGCCAATGCAGGCGGTAATGGAGACGTTACAAAACCGGCAACTGTTTTACATTGATAGCCGCACGTCCGAGTTCAGTGTCGCTGAGAGTGTTGCCAGCCGTTATGGTGTCCCTGTAGCTCACCGGCATGTATTTCTGGACAACCAAACCGATCAGCGCTATTTAGAACAGCAATGGCAACAGTTAATTCAAATGGCTAGAAAACAAGGTCAGGCAGTAGGTATTGGTCACCCTTATCCAGAAACCTTAGCATTCCTGAAAAAGTCACTAACAACCATCGACGCACTTGGAGTAGAACTTGTCTACGCTTCCCAGATCGTGGCGACCCAGCCACCGAGCTTACCCAGTCAACTGCTCAAGGCGAGTGAGTAAAATTAAGGCTTGCCCGCGATCATCACCACAGACTGAGTAATCAGCATCAAATTGCTGACAAACCTTAGGCCGATCCGGATGACCAAATAATTGGCATAAGTTATTTTCGTCTAATTGCACGCAGCGTTCTCCAGCGGCCTTACCATTAGGCATTCCCGGAATAGGTGAACTAATGGAAGGTGCAATACAACAAGCACCACAGCCTGCTCGACATTGCATAAAATCTCCTTACCCGGATACAAAAAAGGCGTTGCTAAGCAACGCCTTTCGCAATCATTCTAACGGCTTAGGCCATTACATTGCGTAGTTTTTTCATCGCGTTTTGCTCCAACTGACGCACTCGCTCAGCTGATACCTCGTACCTGGCTGCCAAGTCATGTAACGTCGCTTTACTCTCGGAGAGCCAGCGTGACTGAACGATATCCTGACTACGATCATCCAATTGTTTCATTGCTGTCAGCAACTTCTGCTGAGTATGAGCTTCGTAATCTTCAGCTTCGATTTCTTCAGCCAAATCCGACCGTTTATCTTCCAGATACATGGCTGGACTGTAGGTGCTACCTTCTTTAGAGTCATCGTCATCAGAACTCAACTCAAATGCCTGGTCATGGGCGCTCATGCGCGCTTCCATTTCCATCACTTCCTTGGTAGTCACACCCAATTCTTCGGCCACTGTCTGTACTTCTTTTTGGCTAAACCAGCCCAAACGCTTTTTCATTTTCCGCAAATTAAAGAATAATTTACGCTGAGCTTTGGTGGTAGCAACTTTAACGACCCGCCAGTTACGCAATACATATTCGTGTATTTCAGCTTTTATCCAATGCACTGCAAATGAAACCAAGCGAACACCGACCTCGGGATTAAAGCGTTTTACCGCTTTCATCAAACCGATATTACCTTCCTGGATTAGGTCAGCCTGCGGCAGACCATAGCCGGAATAGCCGCGTGCAATATGCACAACAAAACGCAGGTGCGACATAATCAGTCCCCGTGCGGAGTCTAGGTCGCCCTCATCCTGCAATTGAGTTGCTAGTTCTTTTTCTCGTTCCGCAGTCAACATTGGAATGCGGTTAACAGCCTGAATATAACCGTCAAGACCGCCCCCTTGTGGGACTGACAACGCCATGGTTTGTAATTCAGTGCTCATCGATAACCTCTATTGCTA
>JBNJEZ010000026.1:0-14676 GCA_051746345.1 Pseudomonadota bacterium | reverse complement strand
ATTAATAGAGGAGAGATGCGAATGTATGTCTGTTTGTGCAAGGGTGTAAATGATAAGACAATCCACAAGGCAGTAGCCTGTGGGGACGTTGAGTCTATGCGTGACCTGCGTCAGCAATACGGCGTGGCGTCTCAGTGTGGGTGCTGTAAACAGTGTGCAAAAGAAACACTACAAGAAGCTTTATCGGCCCGCGACAACAGTCAAAACTCTAACTCGAACAACCCCGCTAAAATTCCTGCATCGGTGTGCTACACTTAAGTTAATTTCTTATAAGAAATAGCCTAAGGAGTACACCGCATATGAAAGGTGACGCGAAAGTTATTCAGCAACTGAATAAAGTGCTGACGCTAAAGTTAACCGCAATTAATCAATACTTCCTGCACGCCCGCATGTATCAAAACTGGGGTTTTGATAATCTAAACTCGATGGTTTATAAGGCATCGATTAATGAAATGAAACACGCCGATGACATCATTGAGCGGGTCTTATTTTTAGAAGGTATGCCTAATTTGCAAGAATTGGGCAAACTGTATATCGGTGAAGATCCTCGGGAGATGATTGAGCTGGATCATCAGGTTCAGTTTCAGGATATCAGCGCAATTCGCGACGCTGTCCGCTGCTGTGAAGAGTTCCAGGACTATGTGAGTCGAGATATGCTGAATAAGATTCTAGATAGCCAGGAAGAACACCTTGATTGGTTAGAAACACAGATCGACCTAATGTCGCGCTTGGGTAATGAAAATTACCTACAAACTCAAGTAGAAAAAGGGGAGTAGTATGAAAGCAGATAACAAGGTTGTTGAGCAGCTAAATCGATTGCTGGCTTTCGAGCTTACTTCTATAGACCAATATACCTCGCATTCGCGTCAATACGAAGATATGGGGTTAATGAAACTTTATGAGCGTATTAATCATGAAATTGATGATGAGAGACGCCATGCGGACTTGTTAATCCGGCGTATTTTGTTTCTTGAAGGTGAGCCTGACATGGCCAATCGAGAAAAGCATACCATTGCGTCGAACGTCCGCGAAATGTTGGAAAATGACCTTCAACTTGAGTACAACAATGCAAAAACATTGCGCGAAGTGATTCAGTATTGTGAGCAAGAGCGGGACTATGTAACCCGTGACATGCTCATTACTATTCTACGGGATACTGAGGAAGATCACGCTTACTGGTTGCGAATTCAGCTTGGTTTAATGGACAAGCTAGGCGAGGAGCTTTACCTACAGAGCATGAAATAATGGAATTTATTATTGATGCGTGGGATTTTAACCAGCAGCCCGCAACTCGGGTGCAGTCGCTTGAGGGGAAGCCTCAAGCGGGGTGCTGGTATCATCTGCAGCGCGATACCGAGGGCCTGAATGATTGGTTAAAACAGGCTGAGATTCCGGAACCGCTGATTGACGCGATGATTGAGGAAGATACACGACCTCGTTTTCAGCGTCTGAAAGATGGTTTTGTACTGTTGTTGCGTGGAGTCAATTTAAACGAAGGTGCTGTTCCAGAGGATATGCTGAGTTTGCGTATTCTTTTTTATGAAGGCACTATTTTTACCTTCCGAAAACGACCTTTTAAGGCAATTTCCCATATTCGACAAGCTCTCGAAAAACAGGATGGCCCGGACAATTTGAATGATTTTCTGGTGCACCTTGTTGAGCAGTTAAATCTTAGAATTGAGGATGTGATTGATTCGGTTGAAATAAAAATCGAACAAATGGAGCTTGAAGGTTTTAATAAAACGGCGGAACAACAAAGCGTTTTAAGTACCTTGCATCGCCGTTTATTGCGATTAAATCGGTTTGTTCGGCCCCAGTTAGCGGCGTTGGATAAATTTACTACAGAAAGCGAACGATGGACTGATAACGAACTGCATCAATGGTTGTTGAATGAGCGAGACACCACCCAACGGTTGCTGGAACAAATAGACTTAATGCTGGAACAATTATGGATGCAGCGTGAGCTGCTGCAGCAGGCGGTCGCTGAAAAGATGAACCGTAACACCTATTGGTTATCAGTTATTGCCGGCGTGTTCCTGCCTCTCAGCTTCTTGACTGGGGTGTTCGGTATTAACATTGGCGGCATGCCAGGTGTCGAAAACGAAAATGCCTTCGACATTTTCGCCTTGGCTTTGGTGGGCATTGCGATCGTCGAATTCCTGCTACTGCGACGTTTGCGGTTTTGGTAATACCGTCGGCAAGCCGACGGCTACCTACGATATGAATTATATCCCGGATGGCCCCGGAATCGACCGTCGGCAAGCCAACGGGTACTTACGATATGAATTTATATCCCGGATGGCGGGGATATCAATTTTTTGAACCACGATCGGTGTTAAAACTTCAATGCCGATGGTTTCCGGAAACTCCTTCAGATCATGGGTAGCCTTCGGCTTGCCGAAGGGGCAGGTGGTCGTCGTTATCCTCGATAGGGGGATCCGTGGCACCCCTTCGGGCTTCCTCGATTCGGGGAACGCGCACCCCTCGGGGCCTCCGCGATGCCCGCAAACTATCTCTCGGGGAGCCGGTGCTAATCCGGCAATTCGCAGACGTCGGAGTCAAATACAACGAGGTGGTCAAAGTCGATGTCGATACCGACTTGGGTGCCTTCGTTTAATGGTTGGTGAGAAGCGCCTACGGCCAGTACTTGCGAGGTGTCGGGCAATTCTAATGTGTAAAGGTAATGAGAGCCCCGAAAGCCACGACCGGTAACAACAGCAGTCAGTTTACTATCAGTCCGGTCGTTAATAATGACATCATCAGGACGTACTAAAAAAGTCACATCGTGGTCGCCTTGATCACATAATATTTCGTGGTCAATAACACCCAGAGAACAGTGCAGTTGGTGCTCTCGAATCTGCCCCTGCAATAACACGCCGCGGCCGATAAAGTCGGCAACTAACTGATGCTGAGGCTCGTGGTACAATTCGTAAGGCGTATTCCATTGCAACAACTGGCCTGAATACATAACCCCAGCTTTATCTGCCATGGCAAATGCTTCTTGCTGATCATGCGTAACCAGCAACGCGGTAATACCTTCTTCTTTTAATAAAAAGCGTACATCCTGCGCCAATAATTCACGTAGTTCGGCGTCGAGACTGGAAAACGGCTCGTCGAGTAGCATCAACTGTGGTTTTGGCGCCAATGCCCGGGCAAGCGCAATACGCTGCTGCTGACCGCCAGAAAGCTCATGGGGGAAGCGCTTTTGATAACCATTTAGACCAATTCGTTGCAACAGCTCTTTTATCCGCTGTTCCTGCTCGGCTGTGGGCAAGTGCTCAATGCCAAAGCGGATATTGTCGGCAACATTCAGATGCGGAAATAACGAAAAGTCCTGAAACATCATGCCGACCTGGCGCTGTTCGGTTGGTACAGATTTACCGGCACCAGAAACTAGCTGGCCGTGAAGCTCAATACTGCCATTTGAAATCGGTGTGAACCCCGCTATGGCGCGTAATAGTGTGGTTTTACCACATCCAGAAGGCCCCATTAAACAACCAATATCGCCCGGTTCAAGGGAAAAATTCAGCTCATCGACAATGCGATGCCCGGCTAGTTGAATGGCGACCTTTTTAAGGCTTAATAGCGCGCTCATTTAGTCTCCTGTTTTTATACTTTGCGTTTTTAATGCCCGCGATAACATCATCACCGGAATTAAACCGACCGCAACAATCATTAGTGCCGGAGGTCCGGCGTCCGCCAAACGCTCGTCGGAAGCCATTTCGAATGCGCGTACCGCCAGGGTATTAAAATCAAACGGTCTTAACACTAAGGTCGCTGGCAACTCTTTCATTACGTCTACCAACACCAAAATTAGTGCCGCTAACAAAGAGCTACGCAGTAACGGTAAATGCACCCGCCATAGGATACGTCTGGGTGATGCTCCCAGGGTTCGGGCCGTATCATCCATCTGTGGTGTAATCTGCTCAAGCCCAGAACTAACGGTTTGTAGCGATACGGACAAAAAGCGAACGCTGTAGGCAAATAATAGCGCGACCACTGTGCCTGACAATAGCAAGCCAGGATTAATATCAAACGCCCAGCGACTAAAGTCGATAATGTGATGGTCCATCCAGGCCAGTGGCGACAATAAGCCGACCGCAATAACAATGCCCGGGATTGCATAACCCAGACCAGCCAGGCTGATTGCAGCGCGCAGTGGACGGGTCGGGTGCCGGCGACGACCATACGCCAACCAAAGAGCTAATAATACGGTGATGGAGGCGGCTAATAAACCCAACCACAAGGTATTAAAGGTTAGCTTCCAGAATTCGAGTTGAGTCCAGGTTTCGGCTCGTTCAACCGACCAAATCAGTAATTGGGAGGCGGGAATTAAAAAACCGAGTAAAATTGGCAACCAACAAACCAGAGCTGCCGCAGCTGCCTGCCTGCCTTTTAACGGCTTACGCATTTGTTGCCCGTCACTGCGACGCTGATAAAACTTTGCGCGTCTGCGCGAGTATCGTTCGACCAGAATCAAAACAATCACAAACATCAGTAAAATAGCAGCCAGTTGCAGAGCGCCCTGGGTATCACCAATTCCGTACCAGGTGCGAAAAATACCCGTGGTAAAGACGGTCACCCCAAAGTATTCCATGGTGCCGTAATCAGCCAGCGTCTCCATTAACGCTAGCGTCACACCGGTTGCTATGGCCGGCCGTGCGAGTGGCATTGCAACCCGCCAAAAGCTTTTCCAGGGGCCAGCACCCATAGTTCGGGCACTTTCAAAAGCAGCAGTTGATTGCTGCATAAAAGCTGCTCTGGTGATTAGGTATACGTAGGGGTATAACACCACGCACAGGACGAAAATAGCGCCGCCTAAGCTGCGAATTTCAGGAAACCAGTAGCTACCGATTTTTAAATCAAAAACAGAGCGCAGCGTTTGTTGCACAGGTCCCGCATAGTCGAGTAACCCAGTGTAAGTGTAGGCGGTAATATAAGCCGGCATCGCCAGCGGCAGTAGTAAGCCCCAGCTGACCCAACGCCAGCCTGGGAAGTCAAACTGACTGACACACCAGGCGGTACTTACCCCTAGAATGGTTACACCAATCCCCACCGAAACTAAAAGGATCAGTGAATGATTGATGTACTCGGGGATAACCGTTTGCCACAGGTGGGCGAGGATATCCCATTGGGGATTTAACAAAGATAGGGCGACCACAATCAGTGGTAGCCCTATCAATGCCGCAACTCCGAACAACAATAACGGGCCGCGGGTCATGTGCTGCTCTCCTTGAATTTATCTCCAGCCAGCACGGTTCATCAAACGTACTGCATCGGCGTTATTTTCGCCCAGGATGTCCATGGAAATATCGTCTTTTTTGAATTCACCCCATTGTTGCAAAGTTTTGCTCCAGGCGACACCTTCTCTAACGGGGTATTCATAGTTGGCCTCAGCATACCATTTTTGCGATTCTTCTGAGAGTAAAAACTCGATCAGTTGCTTCGCTTCTTTCACGTTAGTTGCATGTTCGGTAATGCCAATGCCTGACACATTTACGTGGGTTCCCTGTGCGTCTTGTGCGGGCCAAAATATTTCCACTTGTTCGGCGGCCGCTTTTTCTTCAGCATCGTCAGAATTCAGCATATGGCCAAAGTAGTAAGTGTTCGCTACCGCAATATCGCAGATACCAAAGGCGACACCTTTAATTTGGTCGCGGTCGCCGCCGACCGGTTTGCGTGCAAAATTTTCGACAAAGTCTTCTGCCCACTGTTCTGTTTTTTCGGCCCCGTGGTGGTCAATTAATGAAGCCACCAAAGACTGGTTATACAAATTATTGGATGAACGAATGCAAACACGGTCGTTCCATTGTTCATCGGCCAGCGACAAATAATCTTCGAGTTGTTCCGGATCAACACGTTCCGGAGAGTAAAAAATTGGACGCGCTCGTAAGCTTAAACCGACCCACTGATCGTCGCCGGAGCGGAACTCTTCAGGCACTACCTGATTGATGGTTTCCGAGGCAACAGGCTGAAAAACATCAGCTGTTACAGCGCGGTGCAGGGCGCCAGCATCAACCGTTAAGAACAAATCAGCGGGCGTATTTTCGCCTTCTGATTTCAGGCGGGCTAGCAGCGCATCAGAATTACCGGTTAATAAATTAACTTCAATCCCGGTTTTTTCACTAAACTGGTCTAATAGTGGTTTGATTAATGCTTCTTTACGCGAAGAGTAGACGTTAACCTCTGCAGCGTTAGCCGCAATCGGCAATAAACTGGTGACAACGCTGACTAGCGCTATTACTGTGGTTAACTTATTGAATTTTATTGCCATAAAGAAACCTCTTTATAATAATTTGCGTATGTAACGAGTTTATAGTGCAGTAGACTATCATAATTAGTCACTAATGATAGCTATTCTCATTTGTATTTTGATTAAAGTCAAGATGCTTTGCTCAAGTACCTTTAACACGGAGCGGTTATGTCTGATTTGTCCCTACTGGCATTGATTGGGGTGTTGTCTATCAGCTGTCAGTGGCTGGCTTGGCGGATAAAGCTACCAGCGATTTTACCGTTGTTGGTTTGCGGTTTATTAATTGGACCGACGCTGGGCTGGTTAAATCCCGATGAACTCTTTGATCAGTTGTTGTTTCCGCTGGTTTCGCTGGCGGTTGCCGTCATCTTATTCGAAGGTAGCTTAACGCTAAAGTTCGACGAAATCCGCGGCCATGGCCGGATGGTAACCAACTTAGTCAGTGTTGGTATGTTAGTCACTTGGGTGACTATCGGCGTTGCTACCCATTTTTTAATGGGCTGGGAATGGGAGCTGTCAGCTCTATTCGGTGCGCTGGTTGTGGTAACTGGTCCTACGGTTATCCAACCGATGATCCGTTCTATCAGGCCGATTAATAAGCTCGCCAATATTCTACGCTGGGAAGGCATTATTATCGATCCGCTGGGCGCGTTACTGGCGGTATTGGTGTATGAATTCATTATTGCCAGCCAGGACGTAGCCTTTTTACATGCGTTGCAAGCGTTTGCTAAAACTATTGGTATTGGCTTTTTCTTTGGTTGGGCAGCGGCAAAACTGCTTGGTCTGGCGCTCGGCCGCGGCTGGTTTCCGCATTATCTGCAAAACGTCGCGACACTGACGATCGTGTTGGGAGTATTTGCGTTATCCAATGCCATTCAACATGAATCCGGGCTGTTGACGGTGACAGTAATGGGTATGGCAATGGCTAATACCAAGAACCTGAATCTGGATGAAATCCTCGAGTTTAAAGAAACCTTGAGTGTGCTACTGATTTCAGCCTTGTTCATTATTCTGGCGGCTCGCCTGGACTTTGCTCAGTTCGATGCTTTGGGTATTCCGTCGATTATTTTGCTGGCGTTTATTTTATTCATTGTGCGGCCATTGGCTGTGTGGCTCTCGGCAATAGGTACTGAGCTGCGCTTGAAAGACAAACTGTTGCTGTCCTGGATAGCGCCTCGCGGTATTGTTGCAGCAGCGGTTTCTGCACTATTTGCGTTAAAAATGGAACAGTCCGGGTGGGAAGGGGCTGACTCCATCGTGCCGTTGGTGTTTGTCGTTATTATGACAACCGTGGTGTTGCAAAGCTTAACAGCGAAGCCATTGGCCAGATTACTTGGTCTACTTGAACCCCCGGCGCGCGGCTTTCTGATTTTTGGTGCAAACCAAATGGCACGAGCTGTTGCAAAAAGCTTGAAGGAGCATGATATTGCAGTGCGCCTTGCCGACAC
This sequence comes from Pseudomonadota bacterium, assembly GCA_051746345.1. GTDB lineage: Bacteria > Pseudomonadota > Gammaproteobacteria > Enterobacterales > Alteromonadaceae > Idiomarina. The sequence continues at coordinate 6,975 of JBNJEZ010000026.1, read as the reverse complement.
CAACTGGGAAAATATCCGAATGGCGCGAATGGATAATTTGCCGGTGTATTTTGGCAACCCGGCCTCGGAGCACGCATCGAACAATATTGATCTAACCGGTATTGGACGCTTGTTGGTGATGTCGCCGTATAAGCAATTGAACCCGCTAGTATCGGTGTACTACCAGGATTGGTTTGGCAGCCATAAAGTGCATGGACTGAACAGCGGCGAGTCCGATTTTCGTGCCAGTCATCAGCTGTCTGAGTCTTATAAGACAACGTTGAACTTATTTGGCGAAAGTATTACTTACTCGAAGCTGGCAAGTTTGCATTTTCAGGGGGCGAAGATGAAGTCGACGCCAATCACTGAGAACTTCAGTTTTGAGGATTATCAGCAACAATACGGTGCGCGAACTGTGCCAATGTTCGCCCTGGATGAGCAAAAGAAAGTACATATCTTTACCACGGAGAGAGAGTTGAAACCAATGCCAGGCTGGTTAATTATTGCAATGATTTCACCGGAAAAAGATGGTGAACAACAAAACTCCAGCAATTAATCGGGCCGTTTGTCCCGACTGCGACTGGTTGGTGGATGTGCCTATTGCCGCCAGCAAGCCGATTCATTGCCCGCGCTGTGGGCATCGGCTAGCTGGTGGTAAAGCGGTTACTGCTAATTCAATTTTAGCCTTAGCAGTAACCGCACTAGTACTAGAATTGGTCAGCCTATGGTTGCCGTTTGTTGGCTATTCCGCAAACGGCATAACACAGTCGATGAGCTTGCTGGACACCAGCCGTGAATTACTGCACTTTCATGAGCGACTGCTGGCTATTCTGGTGTTGTTTACTATCGCCGTTATTCCGCTATTGTATTTGCTTGCCGTCATCTGGGTTTTTCTACGTCAGTCGGTGGTCGGTGCTAAACCTCCAGGTCCAGTAACACTTTATTTGATCCGAACTTTAGTGCAGTTGCGCGTATGGATGATGGCTGATGTTTTTTTACTTGGCGCGTTGGTTTCGTTAATTAAGATCTCTGGATTAGCCTCGGTGACTTTAGACACTGGCTTTTATAGCTTTATTGCCTTTGTGATTATGTTGTTAGTTGTTGCTGATAAGGTCAGTCGTTACCAACTCTGGCATCTGTTGCCGCACCAACAGGCACCATCAGCGAAAACCGGACAAACGGCAAACTCGCAAGGGTTAATTGGTTGTGTTTGCTGTCATGCGCCTAACCCAAAGCCGGCTGATCGCTGCTGGCGTTGCGGCGAAAGCTTAATGTTAAGTCGCTGGCGCGGCAGTAAACTGACTATAGCCCTATTAATCGCTGCTGCTTTAATGTTACTCCCGGCACATCTGTTGCCTGTCATGGAAACAACCAATTTGGGGCGTACTCACCCATCGACTATTATTGCAGGGGTGCTGGACCTTTGGCGTAGTGGTGATGTTCCTATTGCGATTATTGTTTTTGTTGCTAGCTTAGTAATACCGGTCGCAAAAATTTTAGTCTTACTGGTATTGCTATGGGTCTCTTCAGGGACCGATAAACGCCAATTAAAGCAAAGACTGTGGCTGTATAAAATAACCGACTGGATTGGTCGTTGGTCGATGATTGATATTTTTGTGGTTGCTGTATTGGTCGCGTTGGTAAGGAGTGGCCAGCTAATGTCAGTATATCCTGGTAATGCGGCGCTGGCGTTTGCATTGACCGTTATTTTAACAATGTTGGCAGCAATGACCTTTGATACTCGTCGTTTTTTTAAGGACAAAGAAAGTTTATGAGCCGAACAGCAATGAAGAATCTGCTATCACCGATTTGGTTAATTCCCATATTAGCCCTTTTGGTAGCGCTATGGATGGTTTGGCAAGAAAGTGCGGGTGCGGGTCCACAAATCAAAGTGCTGATCGATGATGCCGAGGGACTGGAAGCCGGGAAAACGCCGGTAAGAGTGCGCAACGTCGATGTCGGGTTAGTCAGCGAAATAAGCCTGACCGATGATTTAAGCTCGGCGGTATTAACAATCGATATGAATAAAGAGTCCGAGCGAATGCTGGTTGAGGACAGCCAATTTTGGGTGGTTAAACCACGTATAGGTCGCCAAGGGGTGAGTGGCTTATCAACGTTGTTGTCAGGCTCATATGTTAGGCTTCAACCAGGTTCCTCTGAGCAAACCTCACGGCGTTTCGAAGCGCTGGAACAACCGCCGGTAACTCCGCAACAAACTCCCGGACAGCGAATCACTCTGACCAGTGGTGCAAACTCGTCGGTGGTCGTTGGCGACACTGTTCAGTACCAAGGTGTTGCTGTTGGTCAGGTCGAAAAGGTATCGTTCTCGGTTGATGATAGAACCATGCAGTATCAGGTTTTTGTTGAAGCGCCCTATGATGAGTTGTTGACGACTAACACCCGCTTTTGGTTACAAAGCGGGCTCTCGCTGCGTTGGAGCTCATCGGGACTGGATGTGTCGCTCGGTTCATTTGAGTCGTTGTTGGGAGCGGGTATTAGCTTTGGTGTTCCAGAGGGGCAGCCAAGTGGAGATAAAATAGCGGATAATCGTGGATTCGAACTGTTTTCCAGTAAAGAAGCGGCTCGTCAGCAAGGCTTTGTAAATGGCATTGATTACGTACTGCTATTGGACGAATCTGTGGCGGGCCTGGAAGAAGGGGCGGCAGTTCAGTTTAAAGGTGTAAGAGTGGGGACCGTGTTGAAGGTGCCTTTGCGTTGGAATCCTACTGAAGAAGATAAGGCGCCGTTAAAAGAAATTCCGGTGTTGATTCGATACGAGCCAGAACGTCTGGACGGACTGGTTCCAAATACTGAGATTGCTCATTGGCAACAGCGGTTACCGGATTTATTTGAGCAAGGGTTGCGGGCCAATATTCGGGCCTCTAACTTATTGACTAATACCTTGTATGTAGACTTACGGTTTTATCCCGATGCGGATGCGCTTTCGAACGAGGATAAATTTGCCGGTTACCCGGTAATGCCGTCGATGGTTAGTGATTTTAGTCGACTGGAAGAGAAGCTTAATCAGTTAATGGATAAGTTTAATCAGTTACCGTTAGAGCAGTCGCTGACAGACTTTACCGATGCTATGGCAGCGACTGAGGTGACGGCGGAAAGAATTGAAACATTGGCGGTCTCTGTTTCGAATATAGTTGAACAGCCGGGATTACAGCAGCTACCCGAATTACTGCAAAAAAATCTAGAACAATTGCAGCAATTACTGAACAGTGTGGATGAATCATCACAGACACGTCGTCAATTGCATCGTACGTTGTCAAATATTGAGCAGTTGTCCAGAGATATAAAACCTTTAGTCGAACAGTTGCGGGAGCAACCGAATTCGCTGATTTTTGAATCTGAGAAAATTGCCGACCCGGAGCCGAAAGCTAATGATCAATAAAATATTTTTTATTACTGCAATGGCTGCAACGATCCTGACAGGCTGCTCCAGTGTTGGAGCGTCTGAGAGTAGTCAAGATTATCGTCTGCCGTTATTGAATCATGAGGTCGAGCGGTTTTGTTCTGTCAGTTCGCGGCAGGTTAGGGTCAGCGATCTGATGCTTAGCGATGGCATCTTGTTACAGCGTAGCAATACGAAAATTCATTCAGCTCGTTACCATCGTTGGGGCGGCTCTCTGGAACAACAGTTACAGCAAAGTTTGCAACGAGAGGTAACTGGAGAAGACTGTCAGGGGCAGTTGGTCGTTACCGTGATGGACTTTTATGGCGACAATAACGGTAATGCAGTGGTTAGTGGGCATTGGCAGTATCAACACGAACAACAGTCCCTGTTAGAGCAGTCATTTTATCACAAACGAGCATTGTCCGATGATGGTTATGACGCCTTAGTAGAAGCGCTGAATAGTGCCTGGACTGACGCTTTAGCTGAGATAAAACAACAGCTTTCCGAATGACCAAGGGCAGTATGGTCTGATATACTCACGACAAATTTTGCTAGATCCAAGGTGCACAAACGTGCGGTTACCGTTAAAACTGAGCGGACTATTGATTGCAGCATCATTGCTTGCGACAGCTTGTCAGCCAGCGTCAGAGCCTGCTGAAAGTGGTCTGGATACCTCCATGCAAAAGCTGGATAAACGACTTTTACCGAATCAAGAATGGCAATTAAGTCAACAGGTAATAGAGCTTAGCTTTTGTCGCAATCGCACTAATGAAGCGCTTCTGGCTTCGGAAATGGAACTCAATGGCTGGCGTTTAACCGGCGAACAGTCAGCTTTTCCTCCTTATCGGAAAGAAGGTCTGGTGGCGCTTCAGCAAATATTAGCCGACGAACCTTATTTATTATGGCAGCGGGATGGCAACGTCAGTGCTCAGCGCTATTACCTGGTGTTGCCGGCAGAACAATCTGATGGTGACGTGTCCGAACAGCTTTTCCCGGCGGTGGCAGCATTAGCCGCGGCGCCGGAGATTTGTCATACTGCAGTAATCAACGAGTAACAGGAGGAATCATGCGAGAGCAGATTGAATCCAAGCTACAGCAGGCTTTTGATCCGGCTTTTTTACAAGTTGACGATGAAAGTTATATGCATGCCAACGGTCCAGACGCACAGTCGCACTATAAAGTAACTCTGGTGACTGAACAGTTTGAGGGTAAACGTTCTTTACAACGACACCGGGCGGTTAATAAAACGTTAGCGGACGAACTTCAGCAAATCCATGCACTGGCATTGCATACCTACACCCCCGATGAATGGGCCGAAAAGTGTGGCGCTCCAGACTCACCTAACTGCATGGGTGGCGGCTAAACTACCGACAGTTACGATGGTAGGATTTGTTGCAGTGCTATAATCCCCGTAGAATCGAGACAAATTTTAGATAGGGAAGGTAAATATGGTTATCAAACCGAAGATTCGTGGTTTTATTTGCACTAACTCTCACCCGGTTGGTTGCGCAGAGAGTGTCAAGCGTCAGGTGGATTGGGTAAAACAACAGCCTAAAATAGAAGATGGTCCTAAAAATGTCTTAGTGATTGGCTGTTCAACCGGCTACGGTTTGGCGTCACGTATCACGGCCGCGTTTGGTAGCGGAGCTGACACTCTGGGTGTTTGCTTTGAAAAGGAACCTAGCGAAAAACGGACAGGAACGGCAGGCTGGTACAACACTGCTGCTTTCCATCAACAAGCTGAAGCAGAAGGCCTAAATTATCATTCAATAAATGGCGATGCGTTCTCGGACGAAATTAAGCAACAGTCGATTGATTACATTAAGCAACACATGGGCAAAATCGACCTGGTCGTTTATAGCTTAGCCTCACCTAAGCGCAAAGATCCCGAAACAGGTGAACTGTTTAGCTCTGTGTTAAAGCCCGTAGGCAAGCAATATACCACCAAAACTTATCACACCGATCGTGACGAAGTGCACGAGGTGACGCTAGACCCAGCGACTGACGAAGACATTGAAAACACCATCAAAGTAATGGGTGGTGAAGATTGGGAACGGTGGATAAAGCAATTACATGATGCCGGCGTTTTGGCACAGAATTGTCAAACAACGGCCTATACTTATATTGGTAAAAAGCTGACTTGGCCAATCTATGGTCACGCGACGATCGGCCGGGCAAAAGAAGATCTCGATCGGGCTTCTTCGGCATTGGATGAGAAATATCAAGACATTAACTTAAAGGCGTATGTATCATCCTTGAAAGCCTTGGTTACTCAGGCGAGCTCGGCAATTCCGGTGATGCCGCTATATATTTCCTTAATTTATAAAGTAATGAAGGAAGAGGGCACGCACGAAGGCTGTATTGAGCAAATTTACCGACTGTTCACAGAAGGTTTATATGCTGACGCCCCTGAATTGGACGAAGCTGGGCGTTTGCACATGGATGGTTATGAGACCAATGACGCCACCCAGGCGAAGATCGAAGCGTTGTGGGATCAGGTAACGCAGGATAATTTCCATGAACTGTCCGATTACGAAGGCTATCATCAGGATTTTTTACGGTTATTTGGTTTTGGCTTCGAAAATGTTGATTACGATGCCGATGTTAATCCAAAAGTTAACTGGTAAGCGCAGCTGAAAAAGTGTTAAAATCGGTTCGATAACTGTGGATTACGTTTTTAAGTGACTGATTGTTGGCAAGAGCTAAGGCCTTGCCACGCTCGGTGGCTTATTGATTTTTCAGGTTTCCAGTCCGCGTTGACTGGTTGTGATGAATCTTCCCTAACGAGTAGTGCAAACGCATATGATTACTATCAAGAAAGGGCTGGATATCCCAATTAAGGGAGCCCCCCAGCAGCAAGTATCCGACGGTAAGACCGTGACTACGGTCGCTACCCTGGGAGAAGAGTACGTTGGTATGCGCCCGACTATGCACGTGAAAGTTGACGATCGTGTTAAAAAAGGTCAAGTGATTTTTGAAGACAAAAAAAATCCAGGCGTTAAATATACCGCTCCTGCAGCCGGTGTTGTAAAAGACATTCCACGTGGCGAACGCCGCGTTCTGCAAGCGGTTGTTATTGAATGTGATGGCGATGAGCAGGTTACGTTCGATAAATTCGACAGCGATAAACTCGACTCCTTAGGTCGCGACAAAGTTCAGGAAATTTTAGTTGAGTCTGGTCAGTGGCCAGCACTCAAAACTCGCCCCTACAGCAAAGCCCCGGCATTAGATGCAGAAGCAACAGCTATCTTCGTTAATGCGATGGACACTAATCCGCTGAGTATGGACCCAACGTTGTTTATTAATGAAAATAAGCAGGCGTTTATTGATGGTCTTAAGGTACTCAACAACCTGACGGACGGTAAAGTGTTCGTGGTAAAAGCGGGTGATGCAGAAGTTGATACTGGTGACGCTGAGGTTCAACTTGAATCATTTAGCGGTGTGCATCCTGCTGGTTTGGTTGGCACTCACATGCACTTCTTGCATCCGGTAAGCTTAAAGCGTCCTGCTTGGCATATCGGTTATCAGGATGTGGTCGCTTTCGGCAACTTGTTTACTAGCGGTGAAATCTTTACCGACCGTATGGTTGCTGT
>JBNJEZ010000025.1:0-17708 GCA_051746345.1 Pseudomonadota bacterium | reverse complement strand
GTGCCTTCCTTTTGCACTATGCGGAACCATTTTTCGCGGCGCTCGATGATGCGTTGTTTGCGTTTACGGACGACGGCTCGACGGCGAGCGTCATTGGCGGTTTTACGGATTCGACGCATAGCGGTTTCCTAACTAGTGTGCTTGATGTCATTGTGCCGTAGCTTGCGTCTTTGACGCAAGCCGAAATTAACGACCTACAGGCGCCCTTGTTCATCCAGCCATTTTAGGGTGTCGTAAAAGCGGCGGATGTTGCCGACGTAGGTGACCGGTTCGTTACCACGGGCAAAGCCAAAGCGGGTTTGCCGATAGAATTGCTTTTGCCGCAGCAGCGGCAGGCGCTGTTTTACATCCAGCCAGCGATCCGGATTGCCGCCCTGCTTTTCGGTTAAAATACGAGCATCTTCCAGGTGCCCAAAGCCAATGTTATAGGCAGCCAGAGCAAACCAGGTGCGATCCGGTTCTGGAATACGTGCCGGCACCCTCCGCAGCATGCGTTCTAAATACCTCGCACCACCGCGTATACTCTGCTCGGCATTTAATCGGCTTTTTACACCCATGGCTTTGGCGGTCGGCAAGGTCAGCATCATCATGCCGCGCACGCCGGTGGGTGATATTGCTCGCGGATTCCACAACGATTCTTGATAAGAAATAGCGGCCAGCAGTCGCCAGTCCAGAGTTCCGGCGTGCTCTTTGAACATCGCTTCATACTGCGGCAACTTGCTCGTTACGGCTTCGATAAATAAGCTGGTAGTAACATAGTTAAATTGTTTTACGTGCCCAAAGTGGCGCTCTTTAATGTACGCGAGTCGGCCACTGCTGCGTATTTCACCAAAGTACTGCACCACTGCGCTAAATAGCGAGTCGTCGATGCCCTGCGGCAGTGCCCAGGCCACCGGTTGCTCGTGCTTTACAGTAAAGGCGACGCTTAAGCCGGGGTTACCACGGCGCTGAACTTCTAACTGATTACTGTCGGCAATGGTGTAGGCAATTTCGTCGCGAGCCACCATCCGCAGCAGTTCGACCGCGTCGTAATCACGAGTTGCCCGCCATTTTAGCGTTGGAATACTCTCGCCCAGACTTTTTAGATATTCATGATGAGAACTGCCTTCCACCACCACAATCTCACCGTCGGTAACCTGTTCTAAGTCGCGTGGCCGCTGCCGTGAACCTTGTTTAAATACCAATTTTTGGCTAATGATGTCGTAGGGAGGGCCGAAGCGATAAAGCGTGCTGCGCGAACTGGTGCGATCCAGGCCGGCGGCAATCACGTCAACTTCGCCACGGCGCAGCATGGTAAACAAGTCGTTGATATCAAACCGCGGTACCATTTGTAACTCGACGCCCAACCGGCCGGCAAAGCGCTTGGCTAAATCATATTCAAAGCCCTGCTCTCGATCATGATCGAAATAGTAGCTGGTGGGGTTCATCAAAGTACCAACGCGCAGCACTTCGCGTTCTTTGATAATGCTCAGATGATCAGGCCGCGGCTGCGGACTACAGCCCGCAAGCGTTACAGCAACAACCAATAATAGTAGATAGCGCACGAGCAAATTTGGCATTCAGCTCTCTTTATTATTTCGACTCGCTTATTCTACGTTGGCTTGTAGTAGAGACGCAAGCTACTGTGCGTCAATGAATTAATTCCGGCGAATGTATATGGAACCCCTGCAAAAAATCGATATTCAGCGGCTGTAAGCGCGTTAGTATTTGCTCACTACTGACAAACTCAGCAATGGTTTTAACCTTCAAATTGCGCGCCATCTCAACAATGCTTTGGGTAACCAGGTAACTTTGTTCGTTATCCACGATAGAGCTGATAATAGAGCCATCTATTTTGATAAATTCCGGCTTTAACTGCACCAAATAAACAAAGTTGGAATAGCCGCTGCCGAAGTCATCGATGGCGATAGCCGCGCCTAAATCCCGCACTTTTTTAATAAATCGACTGACCTTATCAAAGTCGTTCACCGCTTCCGATTCGGTTATTTCGAAAATCACCGAACTGCCGCCCTGTTGTTGTAATTGCTGCATAATAAAATCAACGGTGTCTTGGTCTAAAATGTCCTGAATAGAAAGGTTCACGGCTACTCGGCATTGCCGTTGCCGCGCAAAATTCAGTGCCAGGGTCAGTATGGTTTTAGTCAACTCTGAGTAGTAACGGGTTTTCTTCAGGTGTTCCAAAAAGTCGGTCGGCGAGACAATACGACCATTTTTTAACTTAAGTCGGGCCAATGCTTCGTATTTTAAAACCCCGGAAGTCGTCGATTTTATCTGCTGGAAGCAGGCAGTGATCCGACCCTCTTTTAGCGCTCCTTTAATTTGTTCAACCCAGTAAAAGGTATCGTCTCGACTATTGACGTCGTCCTTAATCACAATCGAGCGACCGTAAAATTTTTCTTTAGAATCAGCTATTGCGCTCTCTGCGTATGCTAACGCCCGGGTTTCAGAGACTCCGACACCCACGGTCAACTGAATATCACAATCAATATCGTTAAACACCATATCAAAGTGCTCTAGCTGGTGTTTTAGCTGTTCTGTCATTAAGCAGAACTGCTCCTTGTTCATTGAGTAATTAGGCCGTATCGCGAAACAGGCACCGCCTAAGCGATATAACTTAAAGCTGAATTCTCGCTGACAGTCGGCTATTAACTGCGCCAGTTTTTTAATATAGACATCGCCAATATCAATACCCCAATAGTCATTAAAAATTTTAAAATTGCGCAGGTCTAACACCGCAGTGGTATTAATTTGCAGCTTTTTTAAATCATTTAATAATGCCAACCGGTTCGGTAAGCCGGTGAGCTCATCGGTAAGCTGTTCACGCAGTTGATTTTTTGCTTCGACAATATCGGTAACATCGTTACGAATACTCAGAAACTGACTGACGTTACCCTGGCTATCTGTTACCGGCAGGATCACGCTTTTGACGTAGTAGGCACTGCCGTCTTTACGGCGGTTTTTTATCAAGCCTCGCCAAGGCTGCTTATTGGTGATGGTTTTCCAAAGGCTGGAAAATACCTGCCCTGACATATCCGGGTGACGGACAATATTATGCTTTTTGCCAATTAACTCGTTTTTTGAATAGCCGCTGGTGCGTTCGAAATGTTCGTTGACGTAAGTAATCACTCCGTTGGCATCGGTTATCGAAACGATAGCGCTTAAATTCAGGGCCATCAAGAACTGCTGCATCACTTCCACCGAACACCCGTCCTTGGGATGCTGGATAAACTCGGTTAGTGACGCCAGACTTTCTCTGCACTCAGCCAGCTGTTTCATCACATAATCCCTGTTGTGCATGCCAAAATTGAACAGTCAGATTATCCAGCTGATTAGCGATGTCGACGGTGGTGTGACTGACCTGACGGCTTAACGTAACCGCATCCAGATTTTCCTGAGCGCTTTGTTTAATACCATTGATACTTAATTTAACGCTTTCGCAGGCCTGCTGTTGCTGCGATGCGGAACTGACGATTTGATCCGTCATTGCTGCCACACGCTCAATCGCTTGTACGATAGTTTGCAGGTTGTCCGCCGCCTGCTTGCTTTTAGTTACACTATTGTCAGCCATTGTTTCGCCCTGCTGCATGGTTTGTACAGCCTGCTTAACGGAGTCCTGCAGCTGGTCGATAACATTGCGAATTTGTTCGGTGGATTGCTGAGTACGAGTGGCTAGCGAGCGCACTTCGTCAGCTACGACAGCAAAACCGCGCCCAGTTTCGCCGGCCCGGGCTGCCTCAATCGCTGCGTTTAAGGCTAACAGGTTGGTTTGTTCGGCAATGCCTAAAATCACATCCAGTATTTTTTCAATGTCCTGACTGCGTTGGGATACCGCACCAATAACCTGCGAAGCGGTTTGTATTTGCGCTGTCAGCTGACTGATTGATTGTTCAGTCTCGCCAATCAAGGTTTTACCCGCGGTTGCTGTTTGCAGTCCTTGTTGAGTTGCAGCAGACGTCTCGCGGGTACTTTGTGCGACTTCATCAACGCCTTGCGTCATCTGCGAAATAGCCGATGCGACCAAATCGGTCTGCTGAAATTGAGTATTGGTGCCGGTTTCTGATTGCATGACCGCACTGCTCAAACTCGAGGTACTGTCGGACAATGACAAGGCGGTATCGTGAATGCGACCAATCAGCGCTGAATTTTCTGACTCCAGTTTTTTCATTGCCAGCAACAGCGCTCCGGCCTCGTTATTTTTGCCGGTATAGACGTAGCGCGCGACTGGATCGTTTATCACTCGTTTGGCCTTAGTAATCGCCTGCTGGTAAGGCTGCCAGATCGCGCTCAGCGTTGCTGCCGACAGGATCGCAGCTACCACCAGACTGGCTGTTAGCAACGCTGTGCCAAAACCGGCGAGTACTGTTATGAGGGGCAATAAATAAGGCAGTAACACAGACAGCAGCAGGGTGTAACGAGTCGACAACGCCGGTTTCAGTTTTCTCAGCGGTTTATTCTGGTTAATTGAGCGGTAGGCTTTTGTCGCCCGCTGTACAAACTGTTTGCTCGGTTTCCGCCGCACCGACTGATATTCGGTAACTTTGCCTTCGTGCTTTATCGGCGTGACGTAAGCATCGACCCAATAATGATCGCCGTTTTTGCATCGGTTTTTAACCATCCCCATCCAGGATCGTTCAGCTTTAAGATCGCTCCACAACATCCTAAAGGCAGTTGCCGGCATATCCGGATGCCGCACCATATTGTGCCCGTGGCCGAGTAGTTCATCACGAGTAAACCCACTAATGTCGACAAAGTCCTGATTTACGTAGGTAATTTGCCCTTTTAAATTGGTTGTCGACAAAATGTTAGCACGGTCATCGTAGTTCTGTTCGACATCTGTTACCGGAAGGTTTTTCTTCATGCAGACTTTAATCCTATGAATAATCCATACCAACTGTAGGGACTTGTTAATTTACTTGAGGATTAAAGTTAAAAAAACGTTATTTCGGGAGGTAATTAAGAGGAGTTTGACATGCGTCAAACTCCTCTTTTTGTGAGTGATTAATGACGTCTATTTGAACGATTCTAACGCCCAATTGACGTAAAGATTGACGCCAGTGCGCAATGCATCTTCGTCTGCAAAAAAGTGCGGTGAGTGATTCGACGGTGCGTCGTCCATGTCCTGATCCGGCGGTGTTACCCCTAAAAATACGAACATACCGGGCACTTCTAATGCATAGTATGAAAAGTCTTCCGCACCGGTAACCAGCTCTACTTCTTTGACCGATTCTTCACCGGCAACGGATTTGGTTATCGGTAGCATTTCATCCACCAGCTCCGGGTTATTGACGGTTACCGGGTAACCCAGGTCGATCTCAACATCGGCTTCGGCACCGTTGGCCTTAGCTACATGCTTGGCGGTGCGCTCTAATTTATCATGAATATCAGCACGGATATCCATATCGAAGTTACGAATCGTACCGATTAGGGTAACCTCGTCAGGAATAATATTGTTGCGCACGCCACCTTCAACAATACCGAACGACAGCACAGCCGGTGCTTTGGTTATGTTAGTCTGACGGCTGATAATAGTCTGCGCGCTGTTAATAATTTGTGCCGACGTGACAATAGGATCGACCCCGCCCCAGGGGCGTGAACCATGGGTCTGACGACCTTTTACGGTAATTTCAAATTGATCGGAAGAAGCCATCAGCGGGCCTTTGCGGTAACCGATATGGCCAGTTGGCATACCCGCCCACACGTGAATGCCGAACACACGCTCCGGGGTATAGCCGGGGAATACATCAGTAAACAGGCCTTCTTCGAGCATCAGCTCTGCGCCGCCTTCTTCACCTTCCGGAGCGCCCTCTTCTGCTGGCTGGAAGATAAATAGCACATTGCCGTTGAGCTCGTCTTGCATAGCAACCAATTGCTCGGCCGCACCCATCAGCATGGCGACGTGAGTATCGTGACCACAGGCATGCATAACACCTACTTCGTTGCCGCGGTAGGTGGAAGTCACTGTTGATTTAAACGGCACATCGGTTTGTTCGGTCACCGGCAACGCGTCAATATCAGCACGCAATGCCACTGTAGGACCGTCGCCATTACCTTTCAGCAGTGCTACAACGCCGGTGTGGGCAATGCCGGTTTTTACTTCTAGCCCCAGCGACTCAAGATGCTGGGTAATGTACTTGGCGGTTTCGTGCTCACGATTGCTGAGTTCAGGGTTGGCGTGCACATGTCGACGCCACTCAATGACTTTACTTTCTAGGTTATCGTCTATGGCTACAGGGGATTGCTGGGCATGAACCTGCGATACAGCAACAGCCGTTACCGTCATAGCGACGGCCAGTAAAAGCTTTTTCATTGTTGTTCTCCATGGATGGTTTTTAACCATCCTATGGCGCTTTACGTCACATCGCAAATTTTCGGCTGAACCATGATGAATATAAACCATTAAACACTTAACCGCAGAGAGCGCAGAGGCCACCGAGAAAGACTTTTAGAAATGTTTTCTCAGCGTTCTCTGCGCTCTCTGTGGTTCAATGTTTTTGTGGATAAAAGTAATCAGCGGCGAGCGCGGAAGAACTGGCGGAGGATGTCGCCGCATTGCTCGGCGAGGACGCCGCTCTGCACTTCGACTTTATGATTCATGGTGCCGTGATTAAGCACCTCGATGGCGGTGCCAGTAGCACCGGTGCGCGGGTCGGTAGCGCCAAACACCAGTCGTTTAACCCGCGCATGGGTGATCAGGCCCGCACACATCGCACAGGGCTCCAGCGTTACATAGAGGGTGGAATCGACCAGCCGATAGTTGTTTAATGCCCGACCAGCGGCGCGAATCGCCTGTGCCTCGGCGTGTGCCGAAGCGTCGGACAGGGTGATCACCTGATTATAGCCCTCACCGATAATCTCATCGTTGAGCACCAGCACCGCGCCAACCGGCACTTCGTCGTCGGCTGCGGCCTGCGCTGCAAGTTCCAGCGCCCGTTGCATGTAGTAGTCGTCTTGCTGCATTTGTCTTAATATCCAACCGTCACTTACGTTCGCAGCGCAAGCTAAAGCATTGTTCCTGTTATCGCATAGCCAATGGTTGCGGCTGCACCTGCTAACAGGGCATAGGGTAGCTGCGTGCGAACATGGTCAATATGCTCGGTGCCGCTGGCCATTGAGGCTATGATCGTGGTGTCAGAAATAGGCGACGCATGATCGCCAAAAATGCCGCCAGAAATTGCGGCAGCAATAAACGGCGCCGCCGGCAAGCCTAACGTCATGGCAATTGGAATGGCCAACGGCAGCATAATCGCGAAGGTTCCCCAGCTCGAACCAATAGAAAAACCGGTAATTGCCGACAAGATAAAAATCAGCGGCAGCAACATCCATAAGCTAACCGTACCATCCAGCGCTGCGGCCAGGAACTCACCGGTGCCAAGATCGCGGGTCAGCCCACCCAGGGTAATCGACAGCCATAAGATAATGGCCAGTGGCAGGATGTTCCAGGCGCCATGCAAGGCGCTTTTTAACACTTTTATTAACCCCGCAGAACCGGTCACCAAGGTACCGATAATGGCGATAGCCAAGGCAATATAAATAGCAATAAACACACTCAACGTGCCGTCGCCTTCGACCAGTACACCGTTACCGGTAATTAGCAGAATAACTGGCACCATAACCACCAGCGAGCACAAGCTGAGTAATACCACTGCTGTGCCTTTGCCAAAGGAGACATCCTCATCAGGGCCATCGCCCCAGGTGTTTTTGGAGACCCGGTCCGGCTTCGCGTTTTCTTCAAACTTGCGCATTGGCCCGATATTCCAGTCAAACCAGGCGACAATCAGCGCCAGCAGTACCGAAAAAATGGCATAAAAGTTAAATGCCAGCGACTGAATAAAGGTAAGTAATGGTTGCTCGACGCCTTGATTAGAAATTAGGGTTAAATTGAAGGCGCCCCAGGCGTTTAACGGGATCAAAATACAAATGGCGGCACAGGTGGAGTCGACAATATAGGCCAGTTTTTCTCGCGAAATACCCAACCGGTCATATATTGGCCGCGAGGTCGTGCCGGAAATCATAATGGTAACGTTAGACTCGATAAACACGATAACGCCCAGTACCCAGGTCATCACCCGCGCCCGACGCTTGGACTCGACCCACTGCTTTTGCTCAAGCTTAAGCACAAACTGCTTAAAGGTACCGCCTTTTTCTAATACCCCGAATAAGGCACCGATGCCGAGAGTGAAAAACCACACCAACATATTGCTGGGATCGACCAAGGTGCTCCAACTACTTAGCCAGACGCCTTCTGCGATATTGACTGAGGACGGTAAAAACAGCAGCACATTGGCTAAAATAATGCCGCCAATCAGTGCCAGTAATACTTTGCGGGTAATTATCGCAAAAATAATGGCCAGTAACGATGGCAGTAAGCTGGTCCAGCTAAGTTCCATGGGGCTTGTGATGTTCGGAATGATGTGCAAAGAGTACCGTAGCTTGCGTCTTTGACGCAAGTAAGTTGTCTCTGACGCGAGCCATAGACATAAAAAAGCCGCACCTTCGAAAAGGTACGGCTTTTTTCTCTATCAGACTGTTGCCTTAGAAGGTGTATTTAACACCAAGCTTCAGGCGCCAAGTTGATTCTTCTGATTCGAAGATACTCCAGTTACGGTCATCAAAGCCACCAAATACAGGTTCGTACATGTAGCGGCCTTCACTGTCTAAGCCAGCAAAGTCAACCACTGCCTGGTTAGTGTACTGCTGACGTTTAACCTGACCTTGTGAACTGTCGATTAGGTTCAGTAGGTTATTAATCGTGACATAGAAGATACCTTTATGTCCTTCAGCGAAACCAGGAACTTCTTGTTGGAAGTTAAAGTCTAGCTGAGTAACCCACGGTGAACGGCCAGTACCTTTCGGTGCAAATCCACCTGCGTACTGTTCAAGACCAGCGGCACGGAAGTTTTCCATCATGTCTTCATAAGATAATGTGCTATCCGGGCTGATGTTTGGATCGTCCGCACCTGCAGGGATATAAGGCAGGTATGAGCTGCCGCCCTGGAAGTAAGGCTGGTCACCAAAGTCGCCATCACGATACATACCCATCACGTAGCTGTATGCTGTACCTGAACGGCGTTGGAAGAACAAGTTGAACTTAGACGCGTAGCCGTCGAAGAACTCGTTGCTGTAACCAACAGACATCTTGAAGCTATGCTCAACTTGATAGTCCGCAGTACCGATTAACTCTTTGTTACGGTCACGAACGATGTTGTACTGGTAGTTCGAGGTCGCTGTAGAAGACGTACCCGGGTTACCCTCGTCAATGTTCTGATGCGTGTAGGCCGCATAAGCACTGAAACCGTTATCCCAGTCTTTCGCTAAAGACGCGGTATAAATCCACGCTTTACCCTCTTGATCTTCGTTGGTCAGCATTAAGTCATAGTGACCTGATGGTGCCGTTGGGTCACATGGCTCATAGACGTTAACGCCGGCTGCAGTTTGGCCGTCAACACAGCGAGAAATATCAACCCACTGGCTGTTGTCGGTCATCCACTTACGCATGATTTCACCGGTAAAGTCGAAGTCGTTACCAAGACCCGGGATATCAAAGCGATAGTCAACCGCTAAACGCGCAATCCAGTCTGACGGAATGTCGTAGTTAGGATCGATGCTGTTAGTGTCACCGTCGCCGGCTTCCATGCTGTCTAATACTGCTTGTGGAACTTGGCTTGGATCCTGGTTGCTCAGGTATTCGCTGTCGGCAACCGCGCCACGGTCGAACTGAACCAGGGTGTAACCGTCGTTCGAGAACGAGTTAGAAACCCAAACATTGGGGCGTCCACCCGAGAAGCGACCAACACCAGCACGTACAACAACGTCTTCTGCCGCGAACCATTTAAAGTCAACGCGTGGCAAGAAGATGTCGATACCATCCAGGTTTTCCTGGTTGCTGTAGCCGTAACGGTCGACAAAGTTTTCGTTCAGGGTAGGTTTGTCACTCACGTCATAACGCTCGTAACGCAAACCAAGACCTAGTTCCATGCTGTCGTTTAAGTACCAGTTATCCTGAACGTACAGGTTGAACTGACCCAGGCTGAATTCAGCTGCAGCATCATTTGCGTCGTTGGTGAAAGCGTTCTCGTAGAAGAATTCACTTGCGTCACCACTTTCAAACTCGTCGATAGAATCAAATGACCATGAACCTAATGAGTTACGCACGAATACGTTGTAAACATCAACGTTGTCGTACTCACCACCAAATTCAATTTCGTGGTCGCCAATCAGATAGTCAAAACGCGCACCAATTTTAAAGTTGTCGTTTTCTAACTGGTTTGCATGACGGTTTGAATCTGGACCAAAGTTCAGCGTACCATCTTCAGTACGAACACTGACGTCACCAAAGTCTTTAGTTACCAGGCCTGAAATTGCTTCAACGGCTTTGTGGCTAACATAAACTTCACTCGAAAGGTCAGCACTCCAGTCAGAGAACATCGACAAGCGAAGTAAGTCCATGTTTTGCTGGTAGTCGTACCAATTGGTGTCCATGTTTAACGAGAATT
Organism: Pseudomonadota bacterium; assembly: GCA_051746345.1. Taxonomy (GTDB): domain Bacteria; phylum Pseudomonadota; class Gammaproteobacteria; order Enterobacterales; family Alteromonadaceae; genus Idiomarina. The sequence goes on along the minus strand of JBNJEZ010000025.1, from coordinate 7,215 downwards.
CGCTGCCACTAACACCACGCAGGTTGTTACCTTCGGTACGGTTGTAAGTAAAGGCTACACGATGATCATCGTTTACGTTCCAGTCTAACTTAACCAATAAGTTATCGTTTTCGGTATCACGAACCGTATCCCAGCGACCAATATCGATGCCGTATTGAGTGTTGGCGATATCACGTACACGCTCATATTCTTCTTGCGTTACACGGCTGTCGTTAGGAGCACCAGCGCCTGCAGGGCCGTACTCGATTTGAGCTGGCTCTTGCGCATTTTCGTAGTTAACAAAGAAGAACAATTTATCTTCAATGATTGGTCCACCCAGCGCCAGGCTGTAGGTATCACGTTCATAATCCAACTCAACTTCATCACCGTCTGGCGTGGTTGGGTCGCCGGCCCATGAGTCACTCATTTTTTCATAAGTTAATGACCCGTGGAACTCGTTAGAACCTGATTTGGTGACCGCATTAATACGGCCGCCTGAGAAGCCGCCTTCAGATGCGTCAAACGGTGCTACGTCTACTGCTACCTGCGCAACAGCGTCAAGTGAGATAGGCGAACGTTGAGTTGGGTAACCGTTACCGTTAAGACCGAAGTCATCGTTAACACCAACACCGTCGATTGAAACGCTGTTATAACGTGGGTTTGAACCACCGATACTCAATGGTGAATCAGCACCCGATAATAGGTTTACGTATGGGTTTAAACGCGCGACTTCTTTTAAGTCACGGTTAAACGTTGGGGTATTGGCGATATCGTCTTCGCCAAAGAAGCTGCTGCTACCGCTGTTAGCGCCACCCAAAATTGCAGTACCAGTAACCTGCAAACGCTCCATGTCAGCTGATTCTAGCTGAGCGTTAATACGGTAGGGTTCGCCCAGTGACAAGTAAACGTCTTCGTAGACTTTTTTACCCTTATCGCTTTCGATGACGATAATGTATGGACCACCAACACGCAGACCGGAGTTAGAGAACGCTCCAGAGTCGTTGGTTGTAGCGACTGAACGGGTGCCTGTTGGAATGTGAATGATTTCAACGCGTGCGTTGGCTGCGACTTCGCCTGCTTCAGTGACAACATTACCACGAATGACTGACGAGGTATCTTGCGCGAAAGCGCTGGTAGATAACCCGACTGCAAACGCGATAGCAGCAGAGAGGCGGCTCACTTTCGAATTCAATTTCATACGTTATTTCCTGATTTTCGAGTGACGATTAAAAGAAATCTGTGTTGACGACAAAAGGTTTTATCGTAGAAAGATGACAGTTTGATGAAACATTGAGAAAAAAGGGAACTTTTTCTGTAGGAAGCGAATTCTGATACGGCGAGAACACGAAGATATGATCGCCAGCGCTCGGAGGAGCTCCCGCGACACAACAGCTGATTGATCGCCGGGAAGCTCATGACGAGGCAGGCTTCGCGTGGGCGATAAGAGGTAGGAGCTGTGTAAGATGCCGCTGATTTCATTACGCTTCTAATACACTTTTTGACAGATATGTGACATATTTTAGTCAATTAATGAGCACTTGCCTAGAGTCAACAGAACCTTTATTGTAAAAAATTGTCTTAGCGGTTCCTCACAAGGCGTAACGATGGGCTTTATGCGTTCCTTTCTTTTTAGTTTAGCGATTTTTTTAATGACTTCTACCTCGAGCTTTGCGTCCGATCGTATCCGGATAGCAACTTTTAACGTCAGTATGGACGCCAGTAACTATGTCGAATACGAGCAATTGCCGACGGTTACAGAGTCGCCAGTACCGGCAAAGTTAGCCAGTGGCCACTCACAGATTGCCGGGATTGCAGAAATTCTGCAGCGCGTGCGTCCTGATATTGTGCTGCTCAATGAATTTGATTACGTTGACGCCGAGCGCGGCATTAACGTGTTTATGCGCGACTTCCTGGGGCAGTCACAAAACGGCCTAGACCCGATTAATTACCCGCATGTTTATATGGCTCCGGTAAACACCGGCTTGCCCTCTCCGTTCGACTTGAACCGTGACGGTGAAGCGACTGGTCGGGGTAACGATGCGTGGGGCTTTGGCTGGTATCCAGGGCAATATGGTATGGTCATTTTGTCGCGTTACCCATTGCTTACCGAGCAAGCGAGAACCTTCCAACACTTTTTATGGAAGGACATGCCGGGTCACCACGTACCGCAGGTGCCTGACGAAAACGACGAACTCACCGAACAGCAGTGGTACTCCGACGAGATCATGGGTCAGTTTCCGTTAAGCTCAAAATCGCACTGGGATGTGCCGGTGCAGGTGGGTGACAAAGTTATTCATTTATTAGCGGCCCACCCGACCCCGCCCGGGTTTGACGGTCCGGAAAATCGTAACGGAATGAAAAACTACGATGAAATTCGTTTATTTCGTGACTATATAACGCCGGGACTGGACCACTATTTGTACGATGATAATGGCGTGCGTGGTGGCTTGCAGAAAGATGCATCCTTTGTTGTTCTGGGAGACTTAAATGCCGCGCCCGGTTCGGGAGGTATTGACGGTGCCATTGAACAGTTGCTGGAGCACCCTCGGGTTAATGATGTAAAACCGATGAGTAAAGGTGGTAAACGACATTCTCCGGATCAGGCCAACTCGGAATATCACACCGCAGCATGGCGCAAGCGTGTCGACTATGTATTACCGTCCGACGACTTGATCGTAAAAAACACCGGTGTATTCTGGCCGATTAAAGGCCAGCAAGGCTACCGACTCATGTCGGAACGCGGCGCCTCTTCCGACCACCGGCTGGTGTGGATCGATATTAGGTTGTAGGTCTCGTCCGTAGGTCGCGTCCGTACGTCGCGTCCGTACGTCGCGTCCTCGACGCGACAATGCGACAATGCGAAGCCGCCAAAAAACTCGTGCGTCAAAGACGCACGCTACAGGGTAATATGAATGGATATTTACTCAGTTTCTAAGCTTAACAACGATATTCGACTACTGCTGGAGCAGGGCTTTGGCAATATCTGGCTGGTGGGTGAGGTATCGAACTTTGCGGCCCCCGGTTCCGGGCATTGGTACTTTACTTTAAAAGATGACAAGGCCCAGATCCGCTGCGCCATGTTCCGTGGTAATAATCAACGCGCTAAAATTCGCCCGCAGAACGGTGTGCAGGTAATGGTTCGCGCGCGGGTAACGGTCTATGCCCCGCGCGGTGACTACCAGTTGATTATTGAACATATCGAGGACGCCGGTCAGGGGCTGTTGCAACAACAGTTTGAACAGTTAAAAGTAAAACTTGCCGCGGAAGGCCTATTTGCCAACGAACGCAAGCGCCCGCTTCCTGCTGACATTCGCCGGGTTGGGGTTATTACCTCGCCGACCGGTGCCGCTATTCAAGACATTTTAGCGGTTATGAAACGCCGCGACCCGCAAGTCGAAGTGATTATTTATCCCAGTGCCGTTCAGGGTGAGGCGGCGATCCCGCAGTTAAAGCAGATGCTGACCAACGCTTATCAGCGCAACGAAGTGGATGTGCTGCTGGTAAGCCGTGGCGGCGGTTCGATTGAAGACCTCTGGTGTTTTAACGACGAAACGGTAGCTCGTTTATTATTGGACGCACCGATGCCGGTGATCAGCGCCGTCGGCCACGAAGTCGATTTTACCATTTGCGATTTTGTCGCCGATTTACGCGCTCCCACGCCATCAGCGGCGGCGGAGTTGGTTACTAAAGATCGTTCACAAACTAAGCAGCAGTTGCAGTCTTTGCAACAACGGTTGATTCTGGCGCAACAACGTAAGCTGCAACAGGCCCGGCAGCAACATCAGTTTTTAGCGTCACGGTTACAGCAACAGCACCCGCAACGGCAGTTGCTGCAACAGTCGCAGCGGGCGGATGAATTACAAGCGCGGGCAATGCGTGCAGTAAGTAGCCAGCTGCAGCGGTTAAATCAGCGTCAAAGTTACGTGCAAAGCCGACTGCAGGCATTACATCCGCAAAAGGACATCGAGCGCTACCAGCAGCGTTTAGTGGATGCTCAGGAACGGCTAAATCCGGCGATGACGCGGCTATTAAAACAAAAGTCGGAAAAACAGCGGGCGTTGATGCAGGCACTTAACATCGTCAGCCCACTAAACACTCTGGAGCGCGGCTACGCCATCGTCCGCGACAATCAGGGCAACGTTATCCGCACCGCCGAACAAGCCCCAACCGGTACCGAGCTCTCAATTAAACTCGCCAAAGGCGACATCACAGTTATTAGACGGTGAATCCTAGAAAACCTGAAACGCAGAGAGCACAGAGGACACAGAGAAAACATTATTAAAGGTAGAGACAGAACCTCAAAAAGGTGTTTTCCACTTTAACGCCTTTTCTCTGCGCTCTCTGTGCTCTCTGCGTTTCAATGTTCAAGCCTTAATATTTAAGACTTGATTTATTCCCACTCAATAGTAGCCGGTGGTTTGCCGGAGATATCGTAGGTAACGCGGGAGATGCCGCTTACTTCATTGATAATCCGGTTAGACACTTTTTCTAATAACTCATACGGCAGGTGTGCCCAGCGTGCGGTCATAAAGTCGATGGTCTCGACGGCGCGCAATGACACAACCCAGTCGTATTTGCGCTGGTCGCCCATAACTCCGACTGAACGTACCGGTAAAAACACCGCGAACGCCTGGCTAACTTTTTTATACCAATCGGCTTTGTGCAATTCCTCGATGAAGATCGCATCAGCACGACGCAATAAGTCGCAGTATTCTTTTTTGATCTCGCCCAACACACGCACACCAAGGCCCGGTCCCGGGAATGGATGGCGGTACAGCATGTTGTAAGGTAAGCCCAGTTCAAGACCGATTTTACGCACTTCGTCTTTGAACAACTCGCGCAGTGGCTCAACCAAGCCAAGCTTCATGTCTTCGGGCAGACCGCCGACGTTGTGGTGCGATTTGATCACGTGCGCTTTACCGGTTTTAGAGCCCGCCGATTCAATCACATCCGGATAGATTGTGCCCTGGGCTAACCAGTCGACTTCGGTCAGCTTGGCAGCTTCTTCATCAAAAATATGAATGAAGGTGTTACCAATAATTTTACGCTTTTTCTCTGGATCGTTTTCGCCCTGCAAAGCGTCTAAGAAGCGATCTTCGGCACGAATCGGTAAAATGTTCAGGCCATAGTGGTCACCAAACATTTCCATCACCTGCTCCGCTTCGTTTAAGCGCAACAAGCCGTTGTCGACGAAAATACAAGTCAGCTGCTCACCTATAGCGCGATGCAACAACATCGCCGTCACTGACGAGTCAACCCCGCCGGACAAGCCTAAAATAACTTTGTCACTGCCCACTTGCTCACGAATACGCTCAATTGCGTCGTCGATGATTTTTGCCGGGGTCCACTGCTTTTCACAACCACAGATATTACTCACGAAGTGTTCGAGCATGCGCATGCCCTGGCGCGTGTGAGTCACTTCCGGGTGAAACTGAACACCGTAAAACTGACGACGCTCGTCAGCCATTGCCGCGTACGGGCAATAGGAGGTCTTAGCTACCGTGTGGAAACCCTCGGGGATAGTCTCTACTTTATCACCGTGACTCATCCATACATCAAGCAATGGAGCACCATCGTCACTTACCGCGTCTTCAATAGCTTCGAATAATGGACTGCTCTCGACCAATTCGATTTGCGCATAGCCAAACTCACGCTCTAACGAGCATTGCACTGAACCACCTAGCTGGTGAGCCATGGTTTGCATGCCATAGCACACACCAAATACCGGTACGCCCGCTTCAAACACATAGTCCGGCGCTCGCGGCGAGTTTTCTTCAGCGACACTTTCCGGGCCACCTGACAGGATAATCCCCTTCGGTGCAAAGTCCTTAATATCTTGTTCATCGACGTCCCAGGCCCAGAGTTCGCAATACACGCCGATTTCGCGGATACGGCGGGCAATTAACTGGGTGTACTGCGACCCGAAGTCTAAAATAAGGATTCGGTGGTCGTGAATATCTCTAGTCATTAGTTATTAATTCCGTTAATCGATTAAAAAAGGCTTAAGAGCTACGGTAGTTAGGCGCTTCTTTGGTAATTTGCACATCGTGCACATGAGACTCGCCCATGCCAGCTGCCGTTACTTTGACAAACTGAGGCTTAGTGCGCATTTCGTCGATATCTGCGCAGCCAGTAAGCCCCATAGCTGAACGGACGCCGCCCATCTGCTGATGAATAATCGCCGAAATCGGACCTTTATAAGCAATCCGCCCTTCAATACCTTCAGGTACCAGTTTTTCCGCTTCGTTGGAGCTTTGGAAATAACGATCCGAAGAGCCGTTACGTTGTCCCATAGCACCTAAGCTGCCCATGCCACGGTACGATTTGTAGTAACGCCCCTGGTAGAGCTCGACTTCTCCCGGAGATTCTTCGGTACCGGCTAACATGCTGCCAACCATGACACAGTTAGCGCCGGCCGCGATTGCTTTGGCAATGTCGCCGGAAAAACGGATGCCACCGTCGGCAATCACCGGAATGCCTGAGCCTTTTAACGCATCAACGGCTTCGCTGATAGCGGTAATCTGCGGAACACCACAGCCGGTGACGATACGTGTGGTACAAATTGAGCCTGGGCCGATACCGACTTTAACGGCGTCGACACCCGCATCAGCCAGCGCTTTAGCCCCAGATGCTGTGGCTACGTTACCAGCGATAATTTGCAATTTCGGGAAGTCTTTGCGGGTTTGCGTAACGCGATCAATTACGCCTTGCGAATGGCCATGCGAGGTGTCGATTAACAACACGTCAACGCCCGCTTCTACGAGCAACTGGATGCGTTCTTCGGTACCCGGACCAACACCGACAGCCGCGCCGACGCGCAAAGAACCCAATTCGTCTTTACAGGCATTCGGTTTGTTTTCGGCTTTTTCAAAGTCTTTAAGGGTGATCATGCCTTTTAGCTTATAAGCATCATCGACCACTAGAATTTTCTCGATACGGTGCTGATGCATCAACTGCAGAATTTCTTCGCTTTCCGCGGTTTCATGCACGGTTACCAGGCGGTCTTTGCCGGTCATAATCTCGGTAATTTGCTTGCTGTCGTCGTCTTCGAAACGCGTATCACGGCCGGTAACAATACCGACTAAGTCGCCATTTTTTTCGATAACAGGAAAGCCCTGGAAGCCGTGTTCAGCGGTTAAAGCTTTGATTTCGCCGATGGTGGTATCCGGATGAATGGTTACCGGATCGGCCACAATGCCGCTTTCGTATTTTTTCACTTTACGGACGTGCGCGGCT
>JBNJEZ010000024.1:17363-19265 GCA_051746345.1 Pseudomonadota bacterium | reverse complement strand
CTGGTACGTTATCTGCAACTACCAAACGTGTTTGAGGACTTTTACGCAATCACATTAAAACGACCTTTCCAGCACCCTACGGTGATCAAATTATTGCAAGAGTATCATTAAAGAATCAGCATTCCCGGCCGTTAACTACAGGTATAAGAAACGTCGCCCATTAGATCCTATGAAAGAGGTTGTCATGAAAAAATTTGCCGCGACTTTTGCTCTGATAGGCTCGGCTCTGCTGTTATCCGGCTGTAGTGCCTATTACGATTTAGCCTATGATCAGCAGCATGTAGAATGGGAAACCGAAAAACCCGACCAATTTCCGGTATTAACAGCGGTTGGTTACGCGCCTATTGCGGACCAGCAAGGTGACAACGAACAACGTAAAGATCTTGCCGCCATGCGTGCGTCCAAACTCGCGGCTTACCGCGAACTCGCCGAGCAAGTCTATGGCCAACGTATCGCCGGTGGTAGCTCTGTGGAAAATTGGGCGCTGACCAACGATACTTTTCAGGCTTCTGTTGATGGCGTTATCCGTGGTGCTGAAGTGGTACGCACTTATACCGTCGGTGAATACTATGCGACTGAACTGCGGCTCGACTTTCAGAAAGTGCACCACATCTATCAGAGCACTAACCGTCAACAAAAGATTAAGCGAGTGGTCTACTACTAATAGTGGTATAGATTTTGCTTAAATCTGTATAGCTTGTACGAGGTGTGCGAGCCGTCAAAAAACGGTGATACAGGTTAAGCTATGAACTGGAAAGTCTTTTTAATTTCTTCTCTTTTGGTGTTCGTTATGAACACTGCCGAAGCGCGCGTCGTCGAAGCGCAAGGCAGTGCCCGGATTGTCAATGACGATACCGACGCGGCCCGCCAACAAGCTATCCAAAATGCTTTACAACAAGCATTGCTAATGACCGGTAGCTCAATTTCCAGTGTTCAGTCTATTGTCGATGGCGTGCTCAGCAGCAACCAGACACAAGTATCCGCCAGTGGTGACGTGGAACGGGTTAACATCATTCGCGAAGAGGTTCGTGGTGGTCGTCTAATCGTTATGATCCAGGCAGAGATTTGGAATCGCGAAAACAGCTGTAATAAAGACCAATACAAAATAGCCGTTGCCGTAGTTCCGTTTGAACTCAGTAACCGCGAGCACGGTGCATTTGGTCAAATATGGGAGCTCGGTAAGGTTGCAGCCGATCGCTTCACTCGAGAAATTTCCGGCCGCAGCGAACGTATTCACGTAAATCACACATTGTCTCGCAATGCCGGTCTGAATGACGCGTTAAAACGATTAAACCTCGAATATCTTGGCTCAATGTCCCGTGAGATCGGTCTTGCAAACGACAGCCAATATGTTTTGTTCGGCTTGTTTAATGACCTCTCTATCGAAGAAGAACAGCGCGGCTGGGGCTTTTTAGAGTCTGATTATCGTCGCAACTATGCGCTGACGTTGTATCTGATGAACGCGAATAGTGGCGAATTAATGACCCGCGCGCGGGTTAACGACATTCAACCATGGACGTACCAACGTAACGAGTCCGTTGATGTCGCTGCGAATGAGTTCTGGAACCAACCGTTTGGTGCAGCTTTAATGACCGGGCTAGAAGACTTGGCCGCTGGCGTGCGCGATAAGCTACGCTGCGAGCCTACTCGTGGCCGCGTTGTCTGGCAACAAGATAACCAGCTGCAGTTTAATCTGGGCAGCCAGCACGGCGTCAATGTTGGCGATAAGTTAAAAGTGGTACACCCTTCTAACTTTGTCGACGCTGAAGGAATTTATCGACAAAAATGGCAAGTCAGTCCGTTTACCGTGGAAGTCACCCAAGTACACCACAACAGCGCCGTCGCCGAATATGAAGAAGAAGGCATTCTCACCAACGTACAAATCAATGACTGGGTAATTCC
>JBNJEZ010000024.1:10580-17263 GCA_051746345.1 Pseudomonadota bacterium | reverse complement strand
GGTGCGACGGATCCGGCCATCGAGTTTGCCGATGACCTCCTGCCCCTTCGGCGAGCCGAAGGCTACCTACGATATGAAGGGGTTTCCGGAAACCATCAGAATCAGAGGGTTTAACACCAATCGTGGTTCAAAAAGAGGAATCCCCAAGCATCCCAAATATCATTCAAATCGTGGGTACCCGTTGGCTTGCCGACGGTCGATATCGAGGACATCGCTGTTGTCCACGAATCGAACCTTTAATTATCTTTAGGCGCTCATTCCATTGGTTACGCAGGACAGAGCAGCCGCCTCGTGACTGTTCCTCACTTTAACAAGCAAGGCTTCCAACTTCTTCGACTGCTACCGATCTATCACCGGATTTATGCAAGCCTCCATTGGCAGGAACCGACAGACCTTCGGCTCTTAACATTATAATTCCCTGTTGCTTTATATTGATTGCGGCATTAATGTCGCGATCAATATCTTTAGCTCCACACTCTGGACAATTCCACTTACGGAAGTTTAGCGGCAAGTTGTCCAGTTTATACCCACAAATATGGCAAGTCTTGGTACTTGCAAACCAAGGATCAACTTTCACTAAGTATTTTCCCTTCTCTCTGGCCTTATACTCAAGCTTCTCTATTAGGCTATACCAAGACACGTCGGCAATATACTTAGCTAATTGATGGTTTTTAAGCAAATTCTGAATTTTCAATGTCTCTACAATTACTGCTTGGTTATCGTCAATAAGCTGTCGAGATATTTTATGCTGAAAATCAGTCCGAACATTGTTTATTTTTTCATACGCCTTAGTCAGTTTTGTCCGAGCTCTGTAATATCCATTACTCCCCCGCGCACATCTTGATAAGGCTTGGTGCTTTCTCCGTAAGTTAGTCTGCGCTTTTTTTAAAAAACATGGGTTAGGAATTTTGCGGCCACTAGAGTCAGTTATTATATCTGATATGCCCAGATCAATGCCGGTAATCCTCATCGGGTCCAAAGTAAGGGTAGGTTTTGGCACTTTTTGCCCATCTTCAAACACTAGGGACGCATGGTACTTGCCGCTAGCTGTCCGGCTTAAAGTTATGCTTTTTAGTTTTCCTTGTGGCTCTCGATGAATCCGAGCCTGCATGAAATCTAACTTGGGAATTTTTATCCAATTACTTCCTACTGCAACACCTGAACAATGGTAACTTGTTTGCTTGCCTCTCTTATTCTTAAATCTAGGAAACTTGGCTCTCCAATTGGGATTGAAAAAGTTACTGAAAGCTCGATCTAAATTTATGATAGCTTGCTGCAATGCGATCGAATCATAATCTCTCATCCAAAAATATTTTCTGGACTTTTTGGCTACAACGAGTAACGGCTTAATATCTTTCTTAGGGTAGAGTGAAATTCCATACCTTTTAAAGTAGTGTTTTTTTATACTCAACGCTTTATTGTAAGCAAACCTAACTGCGCCAAACTGAGCGTTTAAAAACTCAATTTGCCGTTGCGATGGATAAATTCGAACTTTTATAGATTTTCGCATAATACTGTTATTATATACAGCATTATAATTTAAACCAGTTTTTTTAACCTTTTATCAATCAGCAATTTTCTATATAATTTAGTCCCTAAAAAGTCCCGGTAACTCAGTTGGATAGAGTGTTGGCCTCCTAAGCCAAAAGTCGCAGGTTCGAATCCTGCTCGGGACGCCAGACTCATAGATTGCCAGGCCTTAAATGACTTCGCGCACCACCTGTCTTAATTTTTCATCGTCCCAGGGCTTGGTTAAAAAGCGAAACACTTCGCCTTCGTTAACCGCTTTTGATAACGCTTCTTCATCCTGATAGGCGGTCAGTACAATCCTAGCCGTATCGGGATACATTGAGCGCGTATGTGTCAGAAAATCTACACCGGTCATATTCGGCATGCGGTGATCGGATATCACCACATCAATACGATTTTGAGCCAAGATGTCGAACGCCTGTTGCGCACTGTTAGCGGTCAATACTTGATAGCCATCACGCACCAACAAACGGCGTAAAGACTTTCTAACATTATCTTCATCATCAACAACCAAAACGGTTGGTGCCAGCTCTGTGTCATCCAGTTCAATAGTTGCTTGATAGTTTTTCAAAAACTCAATGGCGTCCATTTTTGGCATTGGTTTGGCCAGCAGAAACCCTTGCATCGCATCACAGCCACAACGACGAAGATAATCCCGCTGTGCACTAGTTTCGACACCCTCGGCGATAACTTTTAACCGTAAATGGTGAGCCATCGAAATAATCGCTTCGGTAATCGCCGCATCATGGCGATGATTAACCAACTCATTGATAAAACTGCGATCCACTTTTACCACGTCAACGGGTAGGGATTTTAAATAACTGAGGCTGGAATAGCCTGTGCCAAAGTCATCCAACGCAATACGAACTCCCATGACTTTCAATTCCCTTAACTTTTCAGTAGCCAGTTCTGGGTGATCGACCATCACCGACTCCGTCATCTCAAGCTGTAGGTAGCGTGCTTCCAGTCCGGTTTCTGCCAGAGTCTTAGCAATGTCTGTAACAAATTCACCACGCAACAAGTGAATGGCAGAAATGTTCACGGAAATAACGGCTTCCGGCGCCATTAAATCCTTAATCTCTTTAAAGTCCTTGCAGGCCCGGCGAAGTATCCAACGGCTAAGTGGCACAATCTGCCCAGTGTTCTCTGCAACGGAAATAAAATCCACCGGCGAAATCAGACCCATAGAGGGATGGTTCCAACGCACCAGTGCTTCACAGCCAATTAATTCGTTATTGTGTAAGTTAAACACCGGCTGGTAGTGCAATTCAAATTGTTTATTATCGATACCAGATTGCAACGCGTTACGAATTTTTAGGACTTTTAAAATCTCAGCATCTAGCGAATTATCAAACCATTGGTAGTTATTGCGGCCTAACTTTTTCGCCTCATACATTGCCATATCTGCCTGCCGCACCAATAGCAAAGGCTCTTCGTCGAATATATCGGTTGTTGCAATACCAGCACTGGCTGAAATGTGCAGTTCGTTATTGCCAATTTCAAAGGGCTCGGACATCACGGCCAGCATCCGCTCGGTAACTAAGGCAGCGTCGCTGTAGTGAGCCAGGTCTGGTAACAACGCAACGAACTCATCGCCACTTAAACGAGCCAAGGTATCACCCGGACAAATGGATTGTTTCAACCGTTCAGCAGCCGCCTGCAATAGACTATCGCCAAGCTCATGCCCCAGGCTGTCGTTGATGGGCTTAAAACTATCCAAGTCGATAAATACCACGGCTAATAAAGAGCCTCTCCGTTCACCGAAAGAAAATGCCTGCTTCATTCGGTCCTTAAGCAACTCTCTATTAGGCAAACCGGTTAACGCATCGTAGTTGGCTAAAAAACTAACTTTTTCCTGCAGTTCATGTTGATCGGATACATCTTCTAAATGCACTAACCGCACTTGCTCACCACGCCAGAAGGTAGGCACACTAAAATACCGCACCGGACACTGATGACCATCAGCAATATCCAGTAGTGCCACACTGTTAAATGTGTCGTGATTATTAAAGCTAAGCGGTAACGTCCGATCACGAAGCTCGCTGTCTGACTGCTTCAGCAGATCTTCTGCCGCCGAGTTCGCATACAGCACCTTGCGCTTTAAAGTCGTTAATAGTGCTGGTGTCGGCATATCTTCCAGCAACTGCAACAGCAAACTATCGGACGTCATTTCTGGTCACCTTGTGCGATTATACTTTTATTGAAGGAGTGTCGTTGGGCAAGTGGTACAGAAACGTTCACAGAAGTTCCTTTACCGATCTCACTAACAATCTTCAGTGTACCATTGTGACGACGAACAATATTGTAAACGAGTGAAAGTCCCAGGCCGGTACCCTCACCTTCCGGTTTAGTAGTAAAAAATGGTTCAATTGAGCGACGTGCGGTCTCCTCAGACATGCCAGTCCCGCTATCGGTTATCGTAATAGTCGCAAAATCACCTTTTGCCTCGGTTTCTATCACTATGTCGCCGAAGTTCTTCATAGCCTGGACCGCGTTCATCAACACGTTCATCAGCACCTGGTTAAGCTGTGCCGGATCAAAAACGACCCAGCAAGGTTTATTACAATATTTACGTTGAATGCGTGCCTTCTGCTTAAACTCATTTTGCAATACTCGTAGCGTGGTATTAATTTGCTGTTGCAAGTCACACTCTTCAGCAAAACCCGAACGACGGGTAAACTGAGTTAACGCCGAGGTAATATTGGTAATATGCTGAATGCCTTCGTTGCTCTCCTGCAGTAATTCAGTCATATCGGTTTTTAGATAGTCGTAATCCTGCTGCCGCAGCTGCTCAGCCAGAGTTTCATCTTTGCAGCCATCAACTAGCGCCAACAACTTATCGGTATAATAACCTAGCGTATTTAAATTGGACTGAATGTAGCCCACTGGGTTGTTAATTTCATGCGAGATACCCGCTGCCAATTGGCCGATAGCAGCGAGCTTTTCAGTCTGCAGCATCTCATGGTTTACATCTTCCAGCTTGCTCAGTGCCGCTTTTTGCTGCTCGCGCTGTTCAATTAACTGCTGTTGACGCTGCTTTAATTCGCGGTTGATAGTCTCGGTATAATCACGCTCATGGATAAGCTGTTGCTGCAGCATTAAGTGTTGATCCGCAGCCATCAACACCAACCGTGCCCGCGTATTATGATAAGGCTGGGCATTGGTTAAGTAAGGCAGTTCCCCTTTTGGCCCGTTAAGATAAAGCGTATGTTGATCACAGTGTTTACCCTGTCGCAAACGCGCATCCAGAGCCGACAGGAAATACAGCCGGGAGGCCATAGTGAGTAATTGATCGAGGGACGAGCCAATTAATTGCTCAGGTGCTTTTTTAACATGCTCTGCAAAAGCCGGACTAACCCACTCAATGATGCGACCATCCAGGTCCAGCTCGATGGCCATCACCGGCCAGCTTCCCCGTTGTTCATCCTTGTTGTTCATCATTCCTTGACCTGTTGTCTCTGGTAATTCTCCTCAACAACCTTAGTGATTTCCTGACTAACAACCTGAGGGGCGCTGACATGCGGATAATGACCGCGTGCATCAATAATTTTTAAGCTGGCATTAGGCAACTGCTGCGCGGCGTATTCCGCCACCATTTGCGGCACCACAATGTCTTTGTCCGCTTGCAAAATAGTCACCGGGCAATCCACTTTTTTCAAATTACTGCGAACATCTGAATAAAATGTCGCACGCGCAAACGCGCGAACAATACGGCTTTCGCCAGCACGAAAATGCTGCTCTAATTCGCTACTAAGCTCTGGATTCTCGGGATTATCCATTACCTGAGGGGCCATGCCCTGCGCCCAACCATAGAAATTTTGCTCCATCATCAGCATTAACTGATCAACATCAGAGCGGCTGAAGCCACTTTCATAACTGGGCTCATCATGAATGTATCGCGGCGAAGGATTTAACATCACAATATGCAACAAGCGCGACTTAATCTCAGGATAAGCCAGGGTTGCAATACTGCCACTCACCGAGTGCGCCACCAAAACAATGTTACGCAAATCAAGAGCGGTGATTACGTCAACCAGATCATCTGCGTAGCCGTTAAGATCCTGATAACGTTCGTCGGTATAGTGGTTAAGGTCAGATTCGCCGCTACCCACGTAGTCAAAGCTCACAACAGTACAAGAGTCGTAAAAATCTGGCGTAACACGATCCCAAATTGTCTGGTCGCAACCAAACCCATGCGCCAGCAACAAAGTGACCTCACCATTGCCTTTTACGGTGACATTATTACGCAATAAGACGGTACTCTTGTCCATTCCAGCGCCTTTATGAATTCGGCCTAAACAACCTTGGCTTAACGGTTAGAAAAAGGAATTTTTAACAATCCCCATAAGCGGTTAGTGAGACTCGCTTCACGATACTCAGTCAATCCGATATCGACCTTATCAGAGCCAGCTTTAGGCTTTGCGGTAAAACTGTTAAACAAATGATCCCACCAGCTTACGCTAAACCCATAATTACTGTTCGTTTCTTGCTTGACCGAGCTGTGATGTATTCGATGCAATTCTTGAGTGATCAGAATTTTACGCACCCAACGCTCAACCTTCGGTGGCAACGCCACATTGCCGTGATTAAACAGTGAACAAGCATTTAAAATTACCTCAAAGATAATCACCGCCGCTGCCGGAGCACCAAGCAACACTACTGCCCCAGCTTTTATACCTAAGCTTAATAGAATCTCAATCGGATGGAAACGCAAACCTGTCGTGACATCAAAGTCAGGATCGGCATGATGCACCCGGTGCAATCGCCAAAGCACCGGCAACCGATGAAAAGCACGGTGTTGCCAGTAGATCGCAATGTCTAAACCAACGATGCTAACAAGAATAGCGAGCCAGCCCGGAGCGCCAAGGTTATTAAAAAGCCCCAACCCCGTCTGCTCAGCGAACAATGCCGCACCAACCACCCCGGCCGGTACAACAATACGCGCTACAATAGTGTCGACTACTACAATCCCAAGATTCGCCGGCCAGCGCTGTTTACGGATGTAACGCGGCTTGCGTTTAGGTTTGTAATATTCCCAGCCGATCATTAACGCCAGAACGCCCAGAAATATCGATAACCTGATTGTTGTTTCCGAAAAAATCGCTTCCAAAAAAACGCTCCTCGTTAAAAAGTCTGGGTAAAAGCCGAGCTTT
>JBNJEZ010000024.1:0-10480 GCA_051746345.1 Pseudomonadota bacterium | reverse complement strand
GCTTTTACTATTTTACCGGAGCGTTTTATAACCGCTCCAGAGCCGGGTTATTGCCGTTATCCAACAAGCAACGGCAAAAATATAGGCAAGAACCGGGAAATGTTGAGGCCAAAGACAAAACAGTACAAAAGCCAATATTGTCTCAAAACCTTCCGTTAAGCCACCCATATAATGAAGTGATTTGTGCGGGTAGTTTAAGTTATCAATACCACGTTTAGCGGCAATGCTGGCAAAGGCTAAAAAAGTTGAGCCTGTACCCATAAAGGTGACCAGCAGAACGCCGGCAGCAATCGCGTTTTGTTCCTGATTGGCCAGTAAAAAGCCAAATACAACGGCACTGTAGAAAATAAAATCCAGTACAATATCCAGATAGCCACCGGCATCGGTCATTTGCGTTTGTCGGGCCACGGCGCCATCCAGTCCGTCGCTAATGCGGTTGGCCAAAATGAATATTAGTGCCAACAAGTACCACTGAAATGCCAGTGCTGGTACTGCTAATAAGCCCAGAAAAAAACCAGCGACCGTTACCTGATCAGCAGACACTCTTCGTTTGACCAACTGAGCCGCTATCGGCTCCAGTATTTTGCGTGTTACCGGTGTCACTAGCGGATCAATCATCGCGCTTTTCTCCTCCCAGGTTTACCACCGGTCCGTCGCTACAGATATCCTCCGGATCGTGCGTGACTAACACCGCCGGTATCTGCCGCTGGGCAAGCTGTGCAAACGTCCAGCTACGTATCGACTGGCGCATTTCAGTGTCTAATGCGGAGAATGGTTCGTCCAATAAAATGGCTTTCGGTTCAGCCAGCAGTGACCGCAGTAATGCAATTCGGGATTGCTCGCCACCACTTAGCTGCTCGGGCATTGCTCCCAACTTACCAGATAAGCCGACATCCTCAAGTGCTTCAGCCACTTTAGTGTTAGCTTGCTGTCTGCCCAATGAACGTGGCAACGCGAAATTTAAATTTTCTGCCACCGACATGTGCGGAAATAAGTCGCCCTTTTGATACATCAAACCCAACTGTCGTCGATGAATCGGTAACCCGTCAATGCGTCGTTTATCCAGCCACAACTCTCCAGTACAAGTGAAATCCGACAATGGTTCGCCCAACATCCAGCGCAACAACGTACTTTTACCGCTACCGCTGGGACCCATTATCGTCGCAATGTCACCAGGGTCGACGGATAGCTTTTCCAGCGCCAACAGCTGCTGACCGTCTTTAAGTATCATTAACTCATTAATCTGCAGCATCGGTTAGCCTCTTATCGTCGACAAAGAATATCAGCCCGAACAACACCAACATGGGTAACGCTGCCTGCATTAACGCATACACAGAGGCCAATCGCCAGTCGCCGCCAGCGGCGATGCTTACCGTCTCAGTAGTTAGGGTTGGTAGCGTACCGCCGGCCAACCATTGGGTTGGTAGGTATTGTGCGATACTTACCGAAAATGCGACGGCAAAGGCCATCAATAATGGCGCTTTAAGCATGGGTAGCAAAATCCGCCACCAGCACTGCCAATAACTATACCCCAAGCTTTGCGCTTGATATAACCAACGTTCATCATAGTTAACCCAGGCACCATGTAACACTAAGTACGCATAGGGAAAGCAAAATACGGTATGAGCCCAGACTAAAACGGGTCCCTGGGACCCCTGACCGAAGCTCTGCTGCCAGCCGAGTACTAACACCAGCTGTGGAATTAGCAACATTAACAATGGCCACACTTTAAGTTGCCGCTGTTGCTGTTGCCGCTGCCGCTCTAGAACAGCCACTGCGGCAACCAAACCCAGTAGCGCACTTGCCACGGCCAGCCAGGCGCTCGTCCACAACAACGGCTGAATATACGGCCATTCTTGCGGCCATCGTTGCCAGTGCCAGTTAGTTGGAATCAACTCCGGATAAAACCAACCACCAGCAATGCTGTTTATCGCCAGCAGTGCGATCACTAACCAGGAAACAACGATTAACAGTGAACGGACAGAAAGGCCACTAGGCCAACTAAAGCGCGGCGATTTAGCTTTCACTCCCCGTTGTTGCTGAGTTATCCGCAGAAAAATCCGGATTGATACAGCGTTAAATGCCAACAGCAACACACCAGCTACAATCAACAAACCAACACCCACCATTATCGAGCCAGCCTGGTTAAACTGATATTGTTGTTCAAAGATCACCATGGCCAGTACGCCGGGCGTATTAGGCCCAACCAGCAGTGGAATATCAACCACCGATAAGGTGTAGATGGCAATTGCTGCCAGTGGGAATTTTAACCGCGGTAATAGCGCCGGCACCACGATCAACCACCAGCTACGGCTGCGCGACCAACCGAGACTTTGCGCTTGTAATAGCCAGCGTTGATAAGGCAACTGTCGTAACTGGGCCGCTATCATCAACAGTAAAAAAGGCACTTCTTTAGCCACCAACACCAGCGTCAAAGTGAGCATCGACTTTTCGGGTAACGGCCAGCCAACCGGCGGACTAGGTAGCCAGCCAGTAAGTCCCTCGACAATACGCACTAAATAGCCACTGGGACTGAATAAATACATTAAGCCAACGGCAAACGCCACGTGCGGCAAGGACAATATCGCGGTTAGCCGGGAAAATCGGGTTAGCGAATACTGTGCCGCCTGCAGCGCCAGGTAAGCAACCAACAAGGTAGTGATAACGGTTAGCAATAAACTGCTGAACAGTGGTTCAAACCATGGTTGTATTGAACCACCGGAAAATTGTATGAGTGATGGCATTACTAGCAGCAGAGGTAATGCCACCAACAGCAATTGGGCTATTACTGAAAACGTTTTAACCACGCTTGCTCCAGATAAGCTTGCCAACTGGCATGAAAGTCAGCTGCCACCGGCAGTAGCGTTGGTGTCCCGCTATCGGTTAATTCAACGACCGCAGGATCTCCCCAGCCATCAAGCCGGGCTTTACGTCTTTGGGCTTTGTCACTTAGCATAAAATCAATAACCTGGCGCGCCGCATCAGCTTGTTGTGCGGTTGTCGGGACCGCCAAATAATGATGATTGGTCACCGCCGCATCACCCAGCACAACACGTTCCGTCGTTTCTGGTATCCGCCCTTGCTGAACCAGCGTTTGCGCCTCGTTCGGGTTAAAGCTTACCGCCACATCCAGCGCTCCATTAGCAAACCAGTTTAGCTGCTCCGAAGCAGACGCCGGAAAATTCTCCGCCTGCTGCCACATTAGTGGATGCAGCCGTTCCAGATAGTTCCAGAGCGGTTGTGTCAGTTGTTCCGCATCGACCTCTGCAGCCGGTTGCTGAAACACCTCGCGGTGCTCTGACAAAGACAGTAGCAGCGCTTTTAAAAACGTGGTGCCGTGAAATTCAGGTGGTTTTGGATAGCTGATCTTACCCGGATTTCGTTCCGCATAAATCAACAGCTCCTCTGCACTAATCTGACTGCCGCTAATACAACGCTGACAGCTTAACAAATGAAACTGACCAACCCCCCAAGGCACTTCTAAGCCATCAACGAGTTCACCAAAATCGACCTGCCAATTAAGCGCATCGCGCAGTTTGTCGGTGTTATCAATATCACCGACGATTGACTGCAGTTTCCCCGCTTCCTTTAAGGCATGAAAATTTTCACCATTGATCCAAACCAAATCAGCATTACTGCGACCTTCGGTCAATTGTTTTACCACTTCCGCAATATCTGCCACTTTGACATGCCGTAAATCAATGTCTTGTTGTCTTAACTCACGAGCTGCCCAGCGCAGGTAATCATTGACCGCTGGATTTCCTCCCCAGGCATAAAAATACACCGTTTGGGGATTCGCCAGTGCACCTAGCGACACCACAGTCATTAACGCAAACAGTAACGCTTTCATGGTTAACCCCGGCGCCAGCGATGGAATTTCTCAACCCAACGCAACACACCCTCTGGGGCATGCGCTCGCTTCCATTCGCCCGCAACATACTTGTTCGCTTCTGCCAGCGTCGGGTAGCTGTGAATGGTCCCGAGGATTTTATTCAAGCCCAGTCCGTGTTTCATCGCTAACACATATTCGGACAAGAGTTCTCCGGCCTGTGGCCCAACAATATTCACCCCTAAGATCTCGTCTTTACCCACCTTAGTCAGTACTTTAACACGGCCAAAGGCACTGTCATCGGCAATTGCCCGATCCAGCTCACCAATATCGTAGGTGGTTACTTCGTAGTCCTGCTGTTGCTGAATCGCCTGCTGTTCGGTTAAACCAACATTAGCCACCTGCGGCGTGGTATAGGTAACCCAGGGGATGACCGAATAATCGACACGGAAGGTTTTTAACGGATCAAACAACGCATTAACTGCGGCGTACCAGGCCTGATGAGAGGCCACATGGGTAAACTGATAAGGACCAACCACATCACCACAAGCATAGATATTCGGATAATTGGTCTGCAACAGCTCATTGGCGCTGATGGTACGCTCCGCCTCAACACCAAGTTCTTCAAGACCAAACCCTTTCGTATTGGCCTGTCGACCCAGCGCAATCAGTACCTTATCAAACGGCAAACTCACTTCCTCTCCGTTATGCTCGGCAATCAATACATGCTCTCCATCATGCTGTTCAAGCCGCTTAGCTTTATGGCCTAATTTTAGTTCGATGCCGTCTGCGGTTAATTGCTGATGCAATAGCTGGGCGCTGTCTTCATCTTCAGGACCTAAAATACGCTCTGCCATTTCAACCGTCGTTACCTGCGAGCCTAAACGTTGGAACGCCTGCGATAACTCACAGCCGATTGGACCACCACCCAATACCAACAGACGTTTTGGTAATTGCTTTAAGGACCAGAGGTTATCCGAAGTCAGATAATCGACGTTTTCCAGCCCGTCAAAGTTGGGCACTAACGGTCGGGCACCGGTAGCGATAACAATCGCGCGGGTCGTCACCGTTTTGGTCTCGCCGTTCTGAGTGATTTCGACTTCCCAGGGGGAGATAATGCGCGCCTCACCAATTTCCACATTGACCCCAAGCTTGGTATAGCGCTCAACCGAGTCATGCGGCTCAATGGTTTTAATAACGTTTTGAACTTGCTGCATTACTTTTGCAAAATCGACATTAACTTTCTCGATCTCAATCCCCAAGTGCTCGCTATTACGGGCCTGATGCGCCGCATTAGCCACATGCAACAGAGCTTTCGAAGGAACACAGCCCGTATTTAGACAGTCACCGCCCATTTTGTCCCGTTCAACTAAGGTCACTTTTGCTTTTACGGCAGCCGCAATGTAAGCACTCACCAACCCAGCTGAACCACCGCCGATAACTACCATGTTGTTATCAAATTGCTTAGGCTTGGTATACCCTTTAAACGCTTTACGGCGTTTTAAAAAGGCCAGCACCGCTTTCGCGATCAAGGGGAATATTCCAAGTAAGACAAAAGCCCCAATAAGGTCTGCTGAGACGACGTCGCCCAAGCTCTGAATCTGTGCTAACTGGGTGCCCGCATTGACATACACCGCGGTGCCTAACAGCATACCGAGCTGACTGACCCAGTAAAATGTCCAGGTTTTTATCTTGGTTAGGCCCATCACCAGATTGATCACAAAAAACGGAAATAGCGGGACCAGGCGCAAGCTTAATAAATAAAAAGCACCATCTCTCTCCATGCCGCGATTAATGGCTTTCAGACGATCGCCGAATTTAGCCTGCACCCAATCGCGTAACAGAAAGCGAGCGCTTAAAAAGGCTAAAAAGGCCCCGAGTGACGAAGCAAAACTAGCCAACAGCAAACCCCAGCCAAGTCCAAAAATTGCCCCTGAACCG
Organism: Pseudomonadota bacterium; assembly: GCA_051746345.1. Taxonomy (GTDB): domain Bacteria; phylum Pseudomonadota; class Gammaproteobacteria; order Enterobacterales; family Alteromonadaceae; genus Idiomarina. The sequence goes on along the minus strand of JBNJEZ010000024.1, from coordinate 4,710 downwards.
ATAGTTAAAATGGCTGCACCAGGCAGCGACAGTGCGGTAGTGATGACATAGATCGCAAAATAGATTCCAAACATCGCAAACGGATGCTCGGCAAACAATTGGTTCAGCTGTTGTTGCTGTTCTTTTAATACATCGAGCGACAGATACTGTGTTAAATCGAAGACAAAGGCGCTAACAAACAGCGCCAGAATAACCAGTAGTAGTAATAGCTTTTTCATCGACATAGTATCTTGTCCTTAGAATTCGTAGCGCACACTCAACTGGGCATGCCGAGGCAACGATGGAAATGCCAAGGTGGCTCCAAAATAGCCGCCTTCAAACACCGGCGACCAGTTGTCCTGATCGGTGGCATTAAATACATCAGCGCGTACCGTCAATTGCTCAGTAAACTGGTACTGAGCATTTAGGTTTAGCGTATGCTGATCACGGATGAATACGGTCTGCAGGTAGTCCAGAGGAAAATGTTTGGTGTAGCTTAAATCTCCGCCTACTGACCATTGCTGGTTAATTTGATAACCACCGACAATAGATGCCTGCACTTCGGGGATGCCCTGCAATTGCTGAGAGGAAGCCGGGAACAAGGTAAAATTAGGAGAGCCCACACCCGTTCCTTCGATAATGTCCGGACGCGAATCATCAAACACATCAGCCACCTGGCGAGTGCCCTGAGAAGCAGCCGAGTTATCCCAGTACGCATCGATATAACTGGCCGCTAACGTCAGCCAGTAACTGTCGGCGGCAAAATGCCACTGCGCTTCGACCCCTTCACTCCGAATACCACTGTTCGAGCCATCCCGGTTACGCAAGCTGCGCCGTTGATCGAACAGTGTCGCATCCGCATACCAACGGGCATCGTTGGGAGCGTATTTAATACCTAGCTCGTAGAGCTCGTTTTCGGTTGCGAAATTTTGTGCGTCAATCTCACCGTTCGCATTTAACACCGTGCCACCGGCCATCGAGTTTGAGGTTGAATCACTTTGATAAGCCGTCGCATAGACCGTCAATTGTGGTGTCCATTCGAATTGCGTGGCTAAGCTCAGCGCTGTTAACCAGTCGCTATAGCTGTCCGATTGCGCGACCACTCCTTGTGGCGCCAATGGATCTTTAGCATCAACATCATAATAATCGGCACGCAGGCCACCGGTCACACTCCAGCGTTCGGTAAGGTGCTGCTCGTGCTGAATAAAAGCGCCCCACTGGCGGCTGGTAGAGTCCGTGGTATCCGATAAATTAAAGTCGCCTACTCCATCGCCATCTAAATCGTATTGCCCGCCCGGCGATACCCATAAGCCCGGTCGCAGCTCAACTAAGCGTGATTTTTGCGCATCATTTAGCGGAATACGCCGGTTACTGAGTGGTCCGGTTAAATCAATCGGATTATCAGCTTCGGTACTAAACTGACTGTAACCCAGTACATCATTAACCCGCAGATTAATACCGACCACGGTTTCCTTATCAATGTGCAGCTCAGTTCGGTTTTCAAAAGTATGGGCATCATCGATAATTTCGACAAAGCTGTTTTGATTAATACCCTCGCGGGTCAGGTACTGATAGTAAGTTCGATTCAATAACACCACATCATCGCTCAGCCAACGCTGTAATTTCGCGTGTAATAACGTCGTTTCAGCGGTGTTAGTATCGGCTGGATCGGTGAGTGTTGTGCTGCGTTCGATCGCTACTTCCCCGGTTGGACTAACCACTGCACCGGCCCCCGGCACAGTGGATCCATTCGGCTGAACACCCTGCCCGGTAATGTATAAATTGTTGTCGATCAAATTCTGAGTGGGTCGATTAATACCGGCATTATCGGTCCACTCTACGTCGTAGTACTCCAACGATACATCAAGTTTGGTATCCTGATTCGGCTGCCATTGGTAAGCCACCAGCAAGTCGTCACTGCGGTGGTGGTGATAATCATAAAAACTGTCCTCGTCAACCACTTCGGCACTGACCCGCAATGCTTGTTTGTCCTCTTCAATCACTGCATTATGGTCGAGTTGCAAGCGATACTGGCTCCATTGGCCCCACTCTCCGGTCAACACCGACGCTGACTTATTCACTCGCGCCGTTTTTGGCTGCAAATTAACAAAGCCACCCACCCGCTGAGTGGTTCCCAACATCACCGGCGGCGCACCTTTTACCACGGCAATGCCTTCAATCGCATTAAACGACAAGGGAATACCCAAACCATTATTACCTGCCTGACGGCGCATACCTGACTCGAACAGTTCGCCTAGCTGGCCCCGCAACGTCGGTAACGACGGATTACCAAAACCAGCAGCGGCAAAGCTGTTTGGCGCAAACCGCGCAATATCGTGCAAATCGTCAATAGCCGCTTCGCGCATTAAGCTTTCGTTGATCACCGTGGCCGCGCGCGGGATATCCTTTAAACTTTCTGCCAACCCAAATAAGCCCTCGGTTTCTTCCTCCGATGGCAACACCAATGTTTCGCCATCACGACCAATAACTTCGATAACTTCCATTGGCTCCTGGGCCAGCACAACCATCGGTGCTAGCGCGAATACAGCTAATTTTCTCACGAATTATGTCCTTTCCTGTTTATTATCTTCCAAGCTTACGTAAAGTTTGGGAATTTCGTTTGTTACCAACACTGCAAAAGTTGTTTTAGTCGCTGCCGCCGGTCAGCGTCCTGCAAATCGCTCGCCCAGATATACAGGCTGCTATTGCTTTCGATATCAGAGCCGGCACCAGGTTGTTCAATGCCGTCGACGCTTAAAATCGATGACTTTCTGCCATATCGGGACAGCAAATAGCGCAAGTTTTTATGCTTCTTCTGCAACGGTAACTCGCTGGAAAATATCAGTCGCACATTGGGGTTTAAATATAAAACCATCTGCAACACTCGCTCTACCGAAATTTGTACCGGTGATGTTACCGATAACGAGATAATGACAGCCTCTGTCTCCGCAGTCACTTTTAATGGTAAGTCGGCCAGCTGAGTCAGCTGTTCAACACCAATCCCAAGTTGTTCCAGGTAGGGTACCATCAAACCAACGATAGCGGGATGAGGCCTTGCTACAGTCACTGTTTGGATTGCCAATAGTCATTACCTCTTTACTGTCAATAGCCCCGATGCTTTACTAATACATCATCGCAACCAAACATGATTAAGAACATGTCCGAAAAACCGGAATACACAACCAAAACAACAGACTCCATCGACGAATTACTAAACCAGGTTGCTCAGGGAACCGAGTTCCATTTTCAGTCGGGCCTGTGTGGCGACTGGACTTTATTAGCTATGGAGCCTGATAAAGCGGCCTTGCACCTGATCACAGAAGGCGAGTGTTGGTTTGGATTTCCGGACAGCTCAGCACCGGTAAAAAAACTCACCGCCGGCGATATTGTGTTTGTTAATCAAGGCATCTCTCATTTTGTCAGTCGTTCACCCGTGCCGAATGATGTAAAGACATCGGAGCTTCCTTCATTTTGTCAGCCTCAACATAGTGAAGGTGGGATTATTTGCTATGACATCAACAGTCCGTCCGCCACCACCCAGTCGGTATTTAGATTGCTTCCCCCCTGGGTTATCTTAGCGACTCAGGAGCAAGCGCAGCGATTAAAATCGATCATTACCATGATTCGCGAGGAGACAAAGTCCTCAGCCCCCGGACACCAGGCCATAGTGCAGCGTTTAAGTGATGTACTGGCGATTCATTTGCTGCGCGCGGTAGTCAGCCAGGGCGATGGATTGCAGGGTCCGCTGGCGGCCTTACAGGACCGATACCTACGACCGTTGGTGTTGGCCATTATCGACGAGCCGGGAGGAGAATGGTCGGTCAACGAAATGGCGGAGAGGGCCTTTCTCTCAACCAGTGCTTTCGCCGATCGATGTCATAAACACACCGGGCTCAGCCCGAAAAAACTGGTCGATCAATTACGTTTACAACGTGCCCGGGCGCTATTAAAGAACAGCGATCTACCGCTGGAATTAATTGCCGAGCAACTGGGTTATCAGTCAGCCACGGCTTTTAGTCGCTTTTTTAAAAAATACGCTCACCAGTCAGCCAGCGAATATCGTAATTCGCCGTAGCCCGTATACTGCAAAAACACCGGAATACCCAACCGAAACACCAGACTAGCTGACTTCATCTTTTCAAATTGGTGGTATTACTCCTACTATGAACGGTAACGCTATACAAACCGTTAAACCATTAGCAATTAGTAGTTATGCATGAGTGATTTTAAACTACACGATAAAGACTCAGCCCCGGAAGGCAGTAAAAAACTGTTGGAAGGCTCAGAGAAAGAGATGGGTATGATACCCAATTTACATGCCGTTATGGCAGAAGCACCTGGTTTACTGAAGGCTTACCAGGACATTCATGGCTTGTTTGCTGACAGTAGTTTTGATGAAAACGAGCTGACTGTTGTCTGGCAAACCATTAATGTCTATCACAGCTGTCATTACTGCGTGCCGGCACATACGGCTATTGCCAAGCAAATGGGCGCCGACGATTCCATCACCAAGCAGTTAAAAGACGGTGCCACCTTAGATGACACCAAACTGCAAGCACTACGCATATTTACCGAAGCTCTGTTGGAAAAACGTGGTCAGGTGTCCGAAACCGACCTGAAAGGTTTTTATGATGCGGGTTATGGTCATCGTCAGGTGCTTGAAGTGATTTTAGGAATTGCTCAAAAGACCATGAGCAACTACACCAATGCAATCGCCGAAACACCGATTGA
>JBNJEZ010000023.1:0-21695 GCA_051746345.1 Pseudomonadota bacterium | reverse complement strand
AGGTTTCAAAATTAACGGCCATTGATTAAACGCTTTTGCCGCAGGTAGTAACTCACCGTTGCCCACCACCGCGTGAGTTTTTGGAACCCGCAAACCAGCCCGTTCCAAGGCCGCATATTGTGATAGTTTACAAATCTCCAGAGCTAGTACATGGCTACCATTAACAACGGTTCTGTTTTTACTTTCAAGCCAAGTAAGCACTAACTTTGTTAACTCTGGAGCATAGCGGTGCCCACGCGTATGAGAAGACGCACTCATGCGATTATAGTAAACGGAATCTTCCGGAAGTTCGGTATAAGGTACCCGCCCTTCGTTCAAAAACCACTCTGTGGCTTTCACTCCACGCTGTTTAAACTCTTCACGCAATGGTACCAACCATTCTTCGTTCTCATGCAGTACAACGATTTCTCTCACGAGCACCTCTTCTGGTTTCTTTTTACAATCATTACATTACACTCGACAGACGAGTAATGATCAATTAAAGAAATCATGAAGCATATTATCCTTGGTCCAGTACTTGCCACTATTTCCTTTATTATAAGCAGCATGTTAGCTGTCCCTGCGCCAGCTGCGCTAACACTGGCTGTTGTAATCTGGGTAGCATGGTGGTGGATCAGTGAATGCATCCCATTGCCAGTAACCTCGCTGCTGCCTTTTGTTTTATTACCGACAGCCGGCATTTTGGATCCAGCCGAAGCAGCCGTCGCTCTGGGGGATAATATTATTCTCTTGTTTATGGGCGCATTTATGCTGGCGAAAGCCGTTGAAGCGAGCGGCGTGCATAAGCGCATCGCGTTAGGATTGGTGAGCAAAATTGGAGCTGGTAACGGCAAAAAAGTGGTTATTGCCTTTATGCTTGCCACCGCCTTTTTATCCATGTGGATATCAAATACGGCCAGCGTTTTAGCATTGTTACCGGTCGCCCTGGCACTTATCGATGCCAGCGACGACGCCAACTTTCAACGAGCATTGCTATTGGGCCTGGCCTATGCCGGCTCGCTAGGAGGTATTGCGACGCTAGTTGGCACCCCGCCGAATTTAATCTTTGCCTCTATCTATCAAAATATTTCGGGTAACGAATTCGGCTTTACCCGCTGGCTAGGGATCGGACTACCCATTGTTCTACTTGGATTACCTATTGTCGCCTTATGGCTAACCCGTAACGTAAAACTCAACAAACCTCTGGTGTTACCGGAAAATCCCCCGATCAGTTCCTATGAAAAGCGGGTCTTGCTGGTGTTTGCCGGCGTCGTGATTCTGTGGGTAACACGCACCAGTCCTTTTGGAGGCTGGACTGCGGCCTTAGGCTTATCGAGTCTAAACGATGCCACCGTTGCTTTAGCCGGTGTCGTCGCAATGTTTATTATTCCATCGGGCAAGGGTCCCAAAGAAAAACTACTTAACTGGAATTTGGCCAAAGATATTCCGTGGGGCATTTTATTACTGTTTGCCGGCGGGATCTGTCTCGCCAAAGGCGTGATGCAAAGTGGCCTGGGAGAAATTATTGGCGAATCACTAACCGCACTTGGCGGGCTGCCCATTTGGCTGCTGATTTTTATCCTGTCAGTGTCTGTATCTTTCGTTACTGAGGTGACTTCTAACACGGCGACTGCCACTTTGCTAATGCCAATACTTGCAGCAACCGCCAGCGCACTTAATTTACCCATCGAAATATTAATGATACCGGCCGTCATCGCCTGTAGCTGCGCTTTTTGTATGCCGGTGGCAACACCACCAAATTCAATTATTTTCGCGTCCAACCGAATCACGATAAAAGAAATGGCGCGCGAGGGCGCAGTTCTCAACGTATTGCTCGCCATCGTCACGACCGTTGTGGTGCTGGTGTTTGTCTGAAGACGCTGACGTTAAGGTTAAAGTAGAGTAGACTGCCGTCTTTTATTTTCAAGGAAACAATCATGAGCGACTTCCCTGCTTGCCCGGAGTGTCAGTCAACCTACACTTACCACGATGGTAACTTACTCGTTTGCCCAGAGTGCGCTCATGAATGGTCGGATCAAGAGCCGGTCAGCGCCGATGAACAACCCATTTATAAAGACGCTAATGGCGCACCGCTGACCGACGGCGACACGGTAACGGTAATTAAAGACCTAAAAATAAAAGGTTCTTCTACCGTGGTAAAAGTCGGCACCAAGGTTAAAAATATTCGCTTGGTTGAGGGCGATCACGATATTGATTGCAAAGTTGATGGCATTGGTGCCATGAAACTGAAATCTGAATTTGTTAAAAAAGCATAGCGCTAACGTTAATAAGGATAAAAAATGCGACTTTTAATCGCAGTCATGTTGCTGCTAGTGACCTTAACAAGCCAAGCTAACAGCGAAGAACAAACAGTGGTGTTAATTTCGATTGATGGTTTTCGCCACGATTATATTGAAAAACATGACGCCCAAAATATCGCCGAAATCGCCAGTAACGGTGTACGTAGCGACGGGCTCATCCCAGTATATCCCTCTAAAACTTTTCCCAACCATTTGTCGATTGTCACCGGCCAATACCCATCTAATCACGGTCTCGTCGATAACAATTTTTACGATATGGAACGCAAGCAGCATTATAGAATGGGTGATGGTGTTGAAGACAGCAGCTGGTTAACGACACTACCAATTTGGAATTTAGCCGAGTTTCAGGGCGTCAAGGCGGCGACCTTTTTTTGGCCCGAGTCATCGGCACGAATTAATGGCCGCACACCAAGTTACTTTTACCATTACAGCACGCCGACACCTAATCGTCAGCGGGTCGATCAAATTATCGACTGGTTAAAACTACCGGAAGCAGCCCGGCCCCGCGTAGTTACCGGTTATTTTTCGATTGTTGATTCAATGGGGCACCGCTTTGGCCCAGACTCTAAGCAAGTAAAAGGCTCGGTTCAGCACATTGATCAACTGATCGGAGAGCTTTGGCAGCGTTTGAATAACGAGGTCGATGAGCCGGTTAATTTAATTTTAGTCTCAGACCACGGTATGAGCGAAATAACCGCCGCGGCAATGATTGAACCCAAGTCGTTGCCAATAAACCCAGAACTGTTCGAAACGGTTAATTCACAAACGCGCTTTTTAATCTATCCGCGTTCGCAAGCAACGACAGCAGATATCGAAGAGCTTCAAACGAAACTGAGCGCTATGCCAGGAAAAGATTTTTATATCGAATCCCAGTCAAAGCTGACGGAACTAGGCGTAGATGATGGTCCCAGAAAACCGGCAATCATTCTTGGCACTAACGCGCCGGTAACTTTTGCCACTCGCCCACCTGAAAAGCGCTCGGATGGCGGAACTCACGGGTATCACTCGCAACGCGAAATGGACGGCATTTTTATTGCTGCAGGCCCTGGCTTAAACACACAAGCTGAGTTGCCACGTTTCAGTAATATTCATATTTATCCGTTCATGGCTCAGTTACTGGGGCTGGAACTAATGACAAAGATTGACGGTGACCCGGAGGTTTTAGCCCCGCTATTAAATAATAACTAGGCTCTATCTATTGTAAAGATACCTAAAATCATTGGTCTTTTCTTTAGAAATTCAGTAGAACCTTAACATAAGCATATGGAAGTTAAGGAGAGCTCCTATGGAAATTCCAGTAATGCTTGCCATTGTTGCTGGCCTTTGGCTGGTGTTAGTCCTTGCTGGTGGACTCGAAGCATTCAAGCACAGACTGTTAGTACGCAAAATTCCGGTCCGGATTCACGTCAACGGTACTCGCGGCAAAACTAGTGTTACGCGATTAATTGCTGCCGGCCTTAGGGCTGGTGGCAAGCGTACCTGTGCGAAAACGACCGGCTCCGCTGCCGCCATTACCGATCCCGACGGTCGTGAGTTCCCAATATACCGCATTAGTGGTGCCAATATCATCGAGCAAATGCGGACGCTAAAACGCATGGCCTCATTAAAGCCAGAAGTTGTGGTTATGGAATGCATGGCACTGCAGCCTCAATATCAATCACTGAGTGAACTGCGCATGGTTCATTCCAATGTCGGTGTGATCACCAACGCTCGAGCTGACCACCTGGACGTTATGGGGCCGGGAGAAGAAGAAGTTGCACTGGCATTGGCTGGAAGCACTCCGGTCAAAGGAAATCTATTTACAGCCGAGCGAAACCTCTTGGGTACCTTTGAGCATTCCTGCAAAGATCGTCAATCCAAATTGCATGGAGTGACAGAAGATGAAGTCGCCGCTATTTCTGAAGATACCCTGAATAAGTTTCGCTATGCCGAGCACGCTGAGAATATCGCCTTGGCCTTAAATATCTGCGAATATTTAGGCGTTGACCGTGATAAAGCCCTGGAGGGGATGACTCAGTTAGAGCCCGAGGCGGGCGCTATGCAAGTTTTACACATTAGTTATTTCCGGCGTGAAATTATTTTTGTTAATGCATTTGCCGCTAACGATCCCGAATCAACAGGCCGGATATGGGAGAACATGGTTAGTAAGTACGGCGAAGAACGGCGAACAATCATGCTTATTAACTGCCGCGCCGACCGCCCTCACCGGTCTCAGCAAATGGCTGTAGAAACCGTCAACTGGACAGAAGCCGACAAATATATCCTAATCGGTTCAGGCTCTTTCATTTTTGTGCGCAATGCAGTTAAGCATGGCCTTGATCCAGAGAAAGTGCTGGTCATGGAAAACGCAGACACTACTGATATCACTGAGACAATATTAGAAGAATCCGGCGGCAAAGCGCTGGTTGTTGGCATGTGCAATATTCATGGCGGCGGCGAAGAGGTTGCCCGCTTTTTCCAAAACCGTGCCGTAAAAGAGGAAGAATTATGATTGCGCTTAATATCCTGGCCGTAGCTATCGGTATTGGTTTATTTTTTACCTTACTGCTCACTCAGACCTTAGGGCTAGCAGCTGGCGGACTTGTAGTGCCGGGCTATGTTGCATTGCAGCTAACCGATCCACTGAGTTTATCATTAACCTTATTCGCTGCCTTAGTGACTTACCTGATCGTTAAAATAATTGCCAGTTTCGCCATTATTTACGGGCGTCGCCAGACCATCATCATGATTTTGACCGGGTATCTGATTGCTGGGTTGTTTGACTTATTTATCGGTAATTTAGTGACCTGGGCCGATTTACAAATGATTGGCGGTGGCGGCGGCGATCAAGCCCAGGTCGGCGTGCTGGAGTCGACCGTAATGATGTCCGTTATGGAGAGCAGCATCATTGGCTATATTATTCCCGGATTAATTGCCATTTGGTTTGAGCGGCAAGGCGTGTTGCAAACGCTGTGCGGGCTAGCGGTTACAGCAGTGCTAGTCCGCCTGGCGCTAATTGTCATCATGCCAGAATCATTGCAGATGTACGAAGCAAGCCAAGCATCTCAAATGCCCGGTTGGTAAAAGGAGTTCCTAATGAGTAGTTTCACAAAAATATACTGGCGTTCTTCGGGAGTTCCAACCTGGGGGCTTATATTTTTAATTGTCATGGCTGTCATTGCGATGATAGCAGCAGAGAAAATGAAACAGCGCGATCCGGTCGTCGAAGAAAACTATGCAACCATGGTCAACGCGGCAAAAATCATGCGCGAAGGTATGCAAGTATTGCAGCCATTGCGTGCGCAAATATCTCCAATTAATCCCGAGTTTGATCCGCAGCGTTCCGGGCTGGTCGGACTGGAAAATAGTGTCGTTACCACCAATCATGGTGGTCGGGAATCTAAGCAGACTACAATTAACCCGAACTGGGCCGCAGTGGCCGCTAAGCTGCTTGCCAAAGCAGGGGTCGAAAAAGGCGACCTTGTTGCCACTACCATATCCGGCTCTTTTCCAGCATTGAACCTTGCTGTTTATGCCGCTCTGGAAGCGATGGAAGCCGACGCGATCATTGTTGCCTCGGCGTCGTCATCACAATGGGGCGCTAATGTCCCTGACTTTCTTTGGCTTGATATGGAGCGCCAACTACGGGACGCCGGTGTTATCTCATTAAAAACTCAGTATGCATCGATTGGCGGTATTGAAGACCGGGGCATTGGTATTCCCGAACAGGGGATTGGTTCCATCCGCAGCTCTATTGATCGTGCCGATGTTAAATTTATTGACCCTGCAAATTATCAAGAAGCGGTAGCAGACCGTATTGCAATTTTTCGGGAATATTCAACCGAGCGCAACTATGCCGCCTATATTAACGTCGGCGGTGGCGCTACTGTAGTTGGCCCCCCCGGTATTGATGACATGTTTCGCTCAGGATTACAGACTGATGCACCCGCCAGAGCATTTGCAGTAGAAACCGTAATGGGGTATTTCCTGCAGGAAAACGTTCCCGGTATTCACTTTATTGGTATTAAAACTATGGCAGAACGTCATGGCTTACCATTAATGCCTGAACAAGCAGTCCCGGTCGGTAATGGTGGAGTGTATTCAGCGACAACTTACAATCGCTGGCTCGCGCTCGGTTTAGCCGTCGGACTGTTTGGTTTGACTTGGCTCATTGTAAGGTCGGCTCGTATTACAAGCCTCTGGCAACGTTCAAATAATAGTGGTAAAGGTACTAAACCAATGGTTTAAGCTTTTAGGAGATGCAAATAATGGAACAGCGTTTAGACGGCAAAGTCGCCATTATCACCGGCGCGGCTGCGGGGATAGGTAGAGCAACAGCAGAGTTATTTTTACAGCACGGCGCCAAGCTAGTGCTAATTGACGTAAATGAACAAGCTCTTAAAGAAACTGCAGAAGCCTTAGGCTCAAAAGATGTTATCTGGGTCGCTGCAGACGTCGCGGATGAGCAAGCCGTACGTAATTACGTGGCTAAAACCATTGAACAGTTTGGTCGCATCGATGTGTTTTTTAATAATGCCGGTATCGAGGGTAAGATGGGCCCCATCACCGAACAATCGATGGAAAACTTTGACCAGGTAATGGCCGTTAACGTTCGTGGCTCTTTCTTAGGGCTAAAATACGTATTAGCCGAAATGCAGAAAGCCGGTTCCGGTAGCGTCATTAATATGTCGTCGGTCGCTGGTCTCGATGGTACCCCCACAGCCGCTCCTTATGTCACCTCTAAGCACGCGGTCGTAGGTATGACTAAATGCGCGGCACTAGAAGTAGCAGGCCAGGGCATTCGCGTTAACTCGGTTCACCCATCTCCAATTAACACGCGAATGATGCGCTCTATCGAAGAGCTGTTTAGCCCTGGCCACGCCGAAGAAGCAAAACAAAAACTCGAGCGCTCTATTCCGTTACGTCGCTACGGCGAGTCAGAGGAAGTTGCTAATTTAGTGCTATTTTTAGCCTCTGAAGAGAGCAGCTTTATTACCGGCTGCCAATATCGCGTTGACGGCGGCATGGGCGCCAATTGATTCGAGTTCAGTCGCGCTCTCCATTGTTTAATGCATAGCACTGGCAGATAGCCTGCCAGGCTTGCTCCGCTGTATCGACAACCTGGAACAAGTCAAGATCGCGTTGGTCGATGGTTCCCTCCTCGACCAGCACGTCAAAGTTAATTAACCGTCGCCAATAGTCAGACCCCACCAATACAATAGGAACTGGCTCTGACTTTTTCGTTTGTACCAAAGTTAATGTTTCAAATAATTCATCCAGGGTGCCGTATCCACCGGGAAAAGCGACTAGAGCACGGGCGCGCTGCAAAAAGTGCATCTTTCGAATGGCAAAATAATGAAACTGGAAACAGTACTCGGGAGTGATATACGGGTTTGGCTTTTGCTCTCTGGGTAAAACGATATTCAGCCCAATACTTTTACCGCCAGCGTCCATAGCTCCACGGTTTGCCGCTTCCATCACGCCGGGACCGCCACCGCTGACAATCATCAGGTTTTCATCCTCATGCCGTAAGTTGTGTTCAGTAGCAATACGGGAAAACTCCTGAGCCTGTTGGTAAAACCCGCTATTTTTTACAGCTATCTGAGCGCGCTTTACATTGCCCATTAGCTGATCATTAGCTGGATCTTTCTCCAACTCTTGCTGCGCTATTCGTAAGTCATGCTGCGCTTGTTCGGGCGGTAAAAAGCGAGCACTACCAAACACCACGATAGTGGCCTCAACCTGATGTTTCTCCAGCACCAGCTGTGGCTTTAGATATTCCAACTGCAAACGAACGGCGCGTAGGTCGTCCTGTAATAAAAATTCGTTATCTGCAAAGGCCAGTTTATAAGACCCTTGTCCTTGAATCTTTGCGATTGCAGCATCCGAATCTTTAGCCGATGTAAGCCGTCGGCGGTGCAAGTCGTCACTATCCATCATTTTTGTTCTCATTATTTGATTGGCTAAACTGACTAATTATGACACAATAACCTTAATGTTAGTAAGGTCTTAGGTCGCAATAATGTTGTTAACCAAGGGAAAAGTAAAATCCTATTTAGAAGCTTTTAGTCAAGGAACATTACCAAAATCTGAAGCTCCTGACTGGATGCAGCCACTCTATAGAAATCAGCAATCTAAAACTAACCTAGCCTCGATTGCTGACACTAATATTGATTCTATACGTAATGTAGTGCGTTTTGGTCGTGAAGGCCTAACGTTTCAAGAGCAAATAAGTGGCCTGCAGTCTGATTCTGAACAACTTGCCACCGCTGTCGAAGAAATGTCATCGTCGGCGACTCAAGTTGCCGCCTACGCTGAACAAGTCCTTAGTGCGGCTGACACATCGGCTCAAGACGCAGACAACGGATTAGCCAAACTAAAAACGCTAGTACAGCACATGAGTGATGTCGAAGCCTCCGTTTCGCAAGTGACCGAACATACTCGTGCATTTGTAAGCCAAACCGAACGCATTACTCATCTAACTCAAACCGTTAATGAAATAGCCGATCAAACCAATTTGCTCGCGTTGAATGCAGCAATTGAGGCAGCCAGAGCCGGTGAAGCTGGTCGTGGCTTTTCAGTGGTTGCCGATGCAGTTCGAGAACTTGCTAATCGCAGCTCCGAAGCGGCGACAGAAATTGATACTATAGTAAATGACGTGGTCAAGGGCGCGCGTGATATAGAGTCCGTTATTGAAACCAGCAACCAAGCCTTATCCGAATCCAGCGAGGACCGCGAACAAGTTTGTAGCATTTTAGAGCGCGCAAAGAACTCTGCAGAGGAGAGCTTATCGGCAACCTCGGAAGTATCATCTGCGACACGAGAGCAATCAAATGTCGCCGGCGAGATGGCTAGCCGATTGCAACATGTGTCTGATGCGGTTAAAACGGCCAATAACTCTTTTAATGACATTGCAAAAGTTATGCGCCAGCTCAGGGAAAATCAGCTGACGGCTTTGCAATACTTACCCGATGATCAGCCGGAGATGTTATTGCGACTCGCCAAGTCGGATCATATTGTTTGGGTCGATAAAGTTATTCGTTATGCCTTGTTTGGACAAACGTCACTTAGTGACGCTGAGTTAAAAGACCATACTCAATGTCGACTTGGAAAGTTTCTCGACTCTCGTCATGGTCAGGAATTATTGGCTGAGAAGCCAAATTTTTCGGAACTGTATAATAATGTTCACCCTAAAGTTCATCAGTTAGGAAGAGAAATATTTGCTCGCGCGAACCAAGGCGCTCGTCACGATCAGCTTGAGACAATGGTAGAAGAACTGCTAGCGACCTCTGACCGTGTTGTCGGCTTACTCGACGAGTTTATTCCAAATTAATTTTGTTTACTCACCCTGTAATGTCAGCACCAAGGTCCGGGTAGTCCCGTGATCACGGTGCTCACACAGATAAATGCCCTGCCAAGTTCCCAAATTTAAGCAGCCATCAGTTACCGGTACCGTAACACTACTTCCCAGAATACTTGATTTTAAATGCGCTGGCATATCGTCAGGTCCTTCTAAAGTGTGCTTATAGTAAGGCGCATTTTCTGGCACCATTTGGTTAAAATGGCTTTCAAAATCCTCACGTACCGTTGAGTCGGCGTTTTCGTTAATGGTCAATGATGCTGATGTATGTTGGATAAAGACATGCAACAGTCCACAATTAATTCTGGGCAACTGTTTTATAGCCCGCTCAATATCGGCACTGATCAAATGAAAACCGCGGCGATGTGGTGACAGGTTAAGCCGAGTTTGAGCGTACATATGAGTTCCTTCTGAAAGCGTTGCTTTTACCGAGAGAAAGTGCCAGCCTTAATGTCTATTAGTGTAACAGAGTGAATTCCAAGATGCGCAAACTCATTCTGTTGTCGTTAATTACCCTATGCTCATGGACTGCCTCTGCTCAGAGCGAACTAAAACAACAGTTGACTGAAACCATTGAACAATTTCTCTACGGAGCCAGTATCAATGACCCACAAGCACATGCTGAATTTTGGGCCGACGGACTAACCTACACCAGTTCTCGTGGAAGCCGTTACGATAAGAATACCTTAATGCGTGGCCTCCGGGGCGTTGAAGCCAATAATCCCGAAAATGTAAATACCTGGTACGGCGCAGACGATATTGAAATCAAACCACTGGGTGAAGCCGTTATCGTCAACTTTACTTTAACCTCGGCAACCGATGGTGAGGTTACTGACCGGTTCTATAACACGGGCGTGTTTGTTTATCGTGATGATCGCTGGCAGGCTATTAATTGGAACGCGACGGTCGCAAAAGACTAAGCTAATTAAATCGTCAAAGTAATCTAACCAGCTCACTATCGACGTAGAGATGATAATTAATAGACGCTTCAAGAGGGTTTACCATGAGTGACTCGCTCGACAAGTCGTTTGAAACGCTGAAAAAAACGATACCACTGCTGCTTAAACATAAGATGCCGGCTATCCCTACTAATTATGCCCTTTGGTATGCTTATGTGGATAATCAAAACAGCGAGCTCAATCAGGAAATTGAAAGCGCACTTGCCGAGGACCGCGCTTTCTCAGACATATACACACGAGAGCTTTACCGCAAACATGTGGCTGACAAGCAAGAGCTTAATGCCTGGCAGCTTCGACAAAGTGTTGAAGCGATGCTCACTGAGTTTTCACAAACAGTCCTCGACACTCAAACCGATACTGAAGGCTTTAAACAGTCTATGGACACTCGGCTTGAGGCTCTCAGCAAAGTTGAAAAAGAAGGCTGGTCCATGAACGAAGTGATGCACTTGGTTCGTTCCATGGTAAAAGAAGCGCAGTTTATTCGTAATTCCACATTGGATTTTGCCGCCGCATTAAGAAGTGCAGAGCAAGAAGTGACCCGGTTGCGTGCTGAACTTCAGAAGAGTCAGAAGGATGTGTTTTATGACGCACTCACTGAGTTATACAATCGCCGCTACCTTGACAGCGAGCTGGCGGCCATAAAACTGGAACAGAAAGTCGCTTTGATAATGATCGATGTCGATTACTTTAAAGTCATTAACGACAAGTATGGTCACCAGATGGGCGATAGAGTACTTAAAGCAATTGCCAAGCGCTTACAAGAAAAGTGCAAAAAAAAAGCCACACCCTTTCGTTTTGGCGGAGAGGAGTTCTCAGTATTAATGCGCGACACCAGCCTCTCAGAAGCAATACACCAAGCGGAAAATATTCGTCGGGCGTTAGAAAAAGTAACTGTCTACGATCGTCGCAGTAACCGCACCATTGAAGGTATTACCGCTTCTTTTGGTGTTGCGGCTCTTGAATCGGGGATGCGTCGCAGTGATCTTTTGGAAACCGCTGATCGCCATTTGTATGACGCGAAGCGACTTGGCCGGAATCGCGTCATACCGATGCGAACTTAGCAGCTAGTTTTGCTCTGGGCTCAAATCGCCGTGTAAAAATTTACAGACAAAAACAACTTTGCCATAACTCTCAAAAGACCATTTAATGCACCGTTGTAGAGCGGCCATTACATCGTCGTAGTCACCAAATACCTGAGTACTTAAGGTGTTAGTAATAACTTTCAGCTCGCTATTTTTATTCAGTTCATCAATAAAACCTTTTATCGGACCAAGATAGTCATCTGCTAAAGGATACTTGCTAATTTCGACGGTCAGTTTCATCATAGACCTCCTTAAAATGCCGATGAAATAGCATAAATTAGCAGATTGTCAGGCTACAAACGAGGTAAAACAATGACATCGGACGTCAGGCAGAAACTTGCGTTACCCCTCATTATCCTGTCACAACTGCTCGGCACTTCATTATGGTTCAGTGTTAACGGTGTCTGGTTGTCGTTAGCGGCACAACAACAGCTAACCGAAGCAGACTTGGGCAGCTTAACGCTAGCTGTTCAATTAGGCTTCATTGTCGGTACCTTAACTATTGCACTGACAGGTCTCGCTGATAAATATCGTGCCAGTCGCATATTTTTAGTGGCCAGCATCGCAGGGGCTTTCGTCAACGCGCTATTTATAGTGGGCATAGAGCACTTCATCACCGGCTGGATGCTACGCTTCATCACTGGGCTCTGTCTGGCCGGTATCTATCCTTTGGGTATGAAACTGGTGATTTCCTGGGTGCCTCGCTATGCTGGCAGTGCGCTTGCCTGGTTACTAGCAATGCTAACACTAGGCACAGCTCTCCCCCATTTGATGCGGGGTGCGACTATAAATTTCGCCTGGGAGCTCCCTCTACTGCTCGCTTCGGTGTTAGCTATTTTCGGTGGCCTGATTGTTGGATGGCTCGGAAATGGTCCTCATTTACCCTCAGTAGCCAGCCCGGCAGCATTAAAGTCTGGCTTAAAGGCGTTCTCAAGTTCCAACTTCAAAGCCGTGGCAGTGGGCTACTTTGGGCATTGCTGGGAGCTTTACGCGTTTTGGATGCTGGCCCCATTGCTGTTGTTACACCCCCTAGCGGAACTGAACCTGTCAATGACAGTGCTACCTTGGCTATCATTTACCATCATTGCAATTGGCGCAGTGGGCTGTATTGCCGGGGGCTTAGTCAGCAAAAAAATCGGTGGAGTTAACGTTGCCAGAATAGCGCTGTTCACGTCGGGCTTAATTTGCTTGGTTTACCCATTAATTGATGGTCTACCTGGGTGGCTAGTACTTGTCGTGTTATTCATTTGGGGCTTAACGGTAATTGCAGACTCGCCACAGTTCTCTGCCCTTGCAGCACAATTTACCCCTAGGCAAACAATCGGCTCAGCATTAGCTATAATGAATGCAATTGGCTTTTCGTTAACCATTCCTGCCATTTGGTTAACCAGCAGTTTGTGGCCACTTTATAGTGAGTGGGTCACCTTGTTGCTGTTACCCGGGCCCGTGATTGGTCTATGGGCAATGAGAAAATTACCACGGCTTTAGCCATCTTTTGATAATATTAAAGTTATTAGATTAATTTTGAGCGAGCAGTATGGGATTACAAGTTATCAAACACCCCCTTGTACAACATAAACTGGGGTTAATGCGAAAATCCGGCATCTCGACCAAAAGCTTTCGGGAACTTGCCAACGAATTAGGAACTTTACTCACTTACGAAGCAACCAACGACTTTGCGTTAGAAAGTTACTCCATAGAGAGTTGGAGCGGTGAGTCAATCCAGGCGCAGCGTCTGAAAGGTAAAAAAGTCACCGTTATTCCAATATTACGCGCTGGCATTGGCATGCTTGACGGTGTGCTGGACCTGATTCCCAGTGCCAAAGTGAGTGTGGTCGGCTTATATCGTAACGAGGAAACACTAGAGCCGGTCAGTTATTTTGACAAATTTGTCGGCGATATCGATAAACGCATTGCAGTGGTTATCGATCCTATGTTGGCCACCGGTGGCAGCATGATCGCCACACTTGATATGCTCAAAGAAAAAGGCTGCCAAGACATCCGGGTGTTAGTTTTGGTAGCTGCCCCTGAAGGGGTCGAAACCGTTTTAGAAAAGCACCCGGATGTTCACATCTATACCGCGGCATTAGATAGTCATCTAAACGAACAAGGCTATATCGTGCCAGGTTTGGGCGATGCCGGCGATAAAATCTTTGGTACACGGTAAAGGAGTTGTATTTGCTGGATATCGAACTACTTAGTCGTCACTTTTTAGCGTTTTATTTTGTGTTTATTGCGGTGCATTACTCGAGCACCGCAATGGGCCTTGTTAAACGCACGGATTACAGCCACATCAGCTATGGTAAAAAGGGCAGTGCGACGTGGTGGGTTCGGCAAACCTTTAACTTTTTTCGAGCGCTTATTCTGATTATCTGCGTCGCTCGTATCGGCTTCTCTATCGATCCTTGGTTAGGCGTTATTGACCTGCTGTATCACCCAATCCTTCTTAGTTTGGGTATGATTACACTACTGGTGTCGCTTGGTTTCGTCAGTTATACGCACGCCTACATGCGGCAAGACTGGCGTTCTGGAATTGATACCGATAATCAACGGCCATTGCTTACCCAAGGCCCGTTTGCACGGTCGCGCAACCCAATGTTTTTAGCCATCATGCTGGGTCAGCTTGGGCTGTTTCTGACGCTACCCAGCGTCTTCACATTACTTTGTTTGATCACTGGTGTAGTTATGATCCGCCTACAAGCTGGAAAAGAAGAGCTTGCGCTAGCGGCGCTTTACGGGGAAGATTACCAACGTTATCAACAACAGGTGAACCGTTGGCTATGAACAAAGCAGCATTTACGCAACTCGCCGGTTACATGGATCTGTTGCTGGATGCAATCTGTGTGGTCGACCAACGGCATCAGTTCAGTTATCTAAGCCCCGGTGCAAAACGAGTATTTGGCTACGACCCTGAGGAAATGCTGGGGCGCTCTATGTTTGACTTTATGCACCCCGATGATCACCAAAAAACTCGCGATGTTGCGCAACGCATCAACGACGGCGAGCAAGTGGTGCAATTTGAAAACCGTTATTTGCGAAAGGACGGTTCCACCGTCTTCCTGCTATGGTCAGCCCGTTGGTCCGAGCAAGACCAAATGCGCGTTGGGGTTGCCCGTGACATTTCAGAACAAAAGCTACTTGAACGTGAACGCGAGGTTCTAATAGAGCGACTGGAACGCATGGCTCTAACTGACTCCCTGACTGGCTTACCCAACCGAGCTTTGTTTTACGATAGGGTCAAAACTGCTCAGGAAAGAGCGCTAAGAGACGGCCATGGGTTAGGCTTGTTATATATAGATTTGGATAACTTTAAAGTTATTAATGACCAACGTGGCCACGCTACCGGAGATAAGTTGCTGAGCGGTGTCGCGCACCGCCTTGCGGGTGCCATCCGTGCAACAGACACGGTCGCCAGGCTGGGAGGCGACGAGTTTGTTGTACTGGTTGATAACGTTGTAACAGAGGCAGACGGAGAAGAAGCAGTTAGAGGCGTTGCTGATAAACTTTGTCAGGCTCTTCGTCAACCGCTACAACTGCCTCATGGTGAAGAAACAATTACGGCCAGTATCGGCATGGCTTTGTGGCCACAACAGGGCAAAGACATCGACGACTTGCTGCACCATGCTGATCAGGCAATGTACCGAGCTAAGCGCAAAGGCGGCAACCGGTTAACTGAGTAACACGTATAAACTAAGGGATTTTAATGGCAAAAGCGCACGCCTTACACATTCTGGTGAAGACCAAAGACGAAGCTGAAAGATTAAAAAAGCAATTGGCCGGTGGCGCTAAATTTGCCGATCTGGCGCGGAAACATTCCACCTGTCCCTCGGCTAAAAAAGGTGGTGATCTTGGTGAATTCCGTAGAGGCGAGATGGTACCAGCCTTCGATAGAGTCGTGTTCGGTAAACCAACATTAGAAGTGCACGGCCCGGTAAAAACGGCCTTCGGCTGGCATTTGATTAAAACGTTGTCACGCAGCTAGAATTCCCAGTCCAGTTAGTAATGGCAATAGATGAATGAATGCAACATTAAGTCCCAGCAAGGACGTATTATCAGCAACACTCTCTGGTCGTTTCAAAACACTATATAGCAGTGGCCCTAATAGAAAAATCGCGAATAAACCTAGCAAAGCTCCCACAGACAAGTAACCGCCTGCTACCGCAATAGGAATCAGCGAAAAGGCGATACTATGAAGTAAGGCAAAGAACCTGGCACTGGTCCGAAGGCCGAACACAATCGGAAAATGCCGGCGGCCAATTGCTCGATCAGCATTAACATCCGGAAACTGGTTTAGGAGTAATAAATTAACGACAAGCAATGTCATTAAAATAGCCATTACCCAGGCACCGGGATGTAAGTGCCCACTAAACACCCAAGCGGCACCCAGCGTCATGCATAGTCCAAAGCCGACACCGGGCGCAATGAGACAAAGCCACGGAGAGCGGTTCAGATATTGAGTGTAAGTGTAAATAACAGTAACCCCGACCAAGCCTAAAGTAAGCAACTGCCAGCCGTGTCTCCATACAAGCAACAGACCGCTAACACTAGTCAATGCTAATGCAATGATCGCCAACGCTTTCGCCGTACTGGCTAAATGCGGCGCATTAACTAAAGTCCCGCTGCCACCACTGAACGGCGTCCGCCTAGTGGTAAAATCGAGACCAGATTTAAAATCAAAGTATTCGTTGAAGGCATTGACGCTGATATGAGCACTAAGGCCGAGAATAATAACCAGCAGTATATCAAGCAGCGGAGCTTGAGTAAGGTACTCCAGGCTAACCGCATAACCAGCGAATATACAGACAAGAGGAAGCGTTAGAAATTTGGGTCTAATGACCCCGATGATGGGCGGCATATTTAGTACCCGCCAACTGGCGTCAGCGGGTATTTTTTCATCCTCGCAATAAAGCTAGGAAGCTTTCTTTTCACTGATATAGTCGTTAATAAACTGCTCAAGAATATTCAGCGGTACCGGGCCACTGCCTAACACCACATCGTGAAATTCACGAATATCGAACTTTTCACCAAGCTCTGACTTGGCTTTTTCGCGCAGCTCTAAAATCTTGATCATACCAATTTTGTAGGCTGTTGCCTGGCTTGGCATCACAATATGGCGTTCAACCATCTTCACTGCGTCGGCTTTCGCGTTAGGAGTGTTGTTTACGTAAAAATCGATACCTTCCTCGCGCGTCCATTTTTTATCATGGATACCGGTATCAACCACCAATCGAACCGCTCGCCATAGTTCCATCGCTAAACGGCCAAAATCAGAGTATGGGTCTTCGTAGAGGCCAATCTCTTTTGGCAGCTTCTCGGTATAAAGTCCCCAACCTTCGCTGTAGGCGGTATAACGTCCGAAGCGACGGAATTTAGGAATTCCCTCCAGCTCTTGCTGAATCGCAATTTGCATGTGGTGGCCTGGAAGCCCCTCATGGTAAGCCAGCGCTTCCATCTGGTAGGTTGGCATCGACGCCATATCGTAAAGATTAGCGTAATAAGTTCCTGGACGACTTCCGTCCATGGATGGCTGCTGATAAAACGCTTTACCGGCAGACTTCTCGCGGAACGGTTCTACCGCTTTAACAATTAAGTCGGCTTTTGGCTTCTTAATGAACAGCTCATCCAGCCGCCCACGCATGTTGTCGATATATGCGGTCGCTTCATCCAGGTAGCGCTTACGGCCTTCTTCGGTATCCGGATAAATAAAGTCTTCGTTATTGCGCATGTAGACAAAGAATTCTTCCAGTGTGCCATCATAGTCGACTTCTTCCATAATGCCGCGCATTTCTTCATGGATACGCTCGACTTCACTTAAACCAATTTGATGAATTTCTTCTGCAGTTAAGTCAGTCGTCGTCGTCCGCTTTAACGCATTATTATAAAACTCTTCACCATCCGGGAATTTCCAGGCACCATCTTTGTTGGTGGCTTGCTCAGCAATCCCTTCTACCGCGGTAATTAAATTTTCATAGGCCGGCTTTACTGATTCCAACATTGCCTTTCTAGCAGATTCCAGCAGTGCATCACGCTGGTTGTCGTCAATCTCTAACCCATCCAGCTTCTTCGAAAAGTCTTCCCACAAAGCACTGGGTTCACCATCGTCAAACGGTGCGCCGGTGATAATATTCTCGCTGTCGTTAATCACATACGGGTAAACAAATTTGGGCGCTATAATGCCTTTTTCCGCACGCAGCTGGAGATTCTCAGCTAGCTGGTCAAATAATCCGGGCAGGTTATTAAGGCGCGCAATGTAATCTTCAGCATCGCCTACTTCGCTAATTCCGTGTTGGTTAATCAACAGTGAAGCAACACTCGAATGCATGCCGAACATCTGATTAACCGGATAGTTATGATGACGCCATTTAAAGTCGGCAATATCATTTTCCAGCTTCTGCTTCATCAGCATCCAGCTTATTTTGGTCTGCTCATTCAGCTTGGACTCATCAATCGCCTCTACTCGTTCAAGCTGATCTTTCTGTAAAGCCAACTCTTCTTTGGCGCTCTCTTCAGAGATATCGTCCCATTGGTCCTGATCTTCCTTAATACCGAGATAAGACTGATACATTGGACTGCGCATGACATTTTCCATGAAAATATCTTCGAACAGCTTATTGGCTTTTTCAGATTCGGTTTGTTCCGCATTCTGATTAGTGTTTTCAGACGTTGCGGTTTGAGACTGAGCATTTGCCGTCGTCGCTTCTTCTTTGGAAGCGTCTGAACAAGCGGTCGTCATTAGCACCAGCGAGACAGCCAGCGCAATTTTCTTATATTCAAACATGTGTTCTCTCCTGTTGTTTCATCAACTTGATAGCGTGTACAGCACGGGATGTCAATGAAGAGACGACGGCAGGGGTGATCGCTACGCCCAACGTCCGGAATAACTCGAGCATCTTTGCGAGATAACTTTATTCCGCAGGAAAGTAATAAACCCGACGGATGAGACTATTATTAAACTCGTAAACCGCCAGGCTTTTCTGCGACCTCAGCTCTCCGTTCTGCCGCCAGTTTGCCTCTTCTACTGTACTGACACGATTTGCTAATACAGTTATGTCGGTTAGCTTACTTTGACACGACGCGCACGATTTAAAGTATCCGCTCATCACTTTAATGAACTTAGTCTTACCGCTTGTTTCAACCGCTATTTTATCACCATTAACAGACAGCCATTGAATATCGTCGGTCACGTATTGTGACATTAGCTCCGCATCGTGCGCGTTAAAGGCGGCCACGAAGTCCTTAACTTGTTCAGAGCGCTCGGAAGCCGCCAGGCTGGGGGCCGACGAGACACAGCAAAAGAACAAGAAACAGTAAGCTAAATGACGCATGGTGACCCCTTTTTCAGTTACTGCACGGTATGCTCCCGACAGGCTTCAATTTGCGCAGCAGGCAAGACCTCATCTACTACAGGCTCCAGTGCCAATTGCACCTTTGGAATTAACGCCTTAAACTCGGCCAATAACATATCTTTGCTGACGTTCTCCTTAAAAACAAGCGTCACCTTTAAACTTTGTGGGAAGCGCTGGTAGTCCACTTCGTGGGTTAGCCAGATAAAACCTTCATGCTCAAACTTTGCCGCCTCGCACACCTGAGTCAACTCGCGGATGATCGCCCGTTCTAACTTTTTGTCCGTTTTTCGCATACATACACCTTTAATAGCTTTCTAGCCATAGGATAACCCAATAACAACGATGTTGCCCTGCCTGGCGTTTGACCCCCCGATTCAGCTAGCTATACTCGTTTTATCGGTTGTTGTTAGGAGGGTGTTTGTTAAACCCCGATAGCTGGACGTTATTTCAGGGGCTGGCGGTTTTTGGGATTTGCGCCTTAGTCATTGCCATTGCCGGTACCCGCATTACCCGCATTGTAGATCAGCTTGCCGACCGCACCGGTATCGGCGAAGCCGCTGCAGGCGCAGTGTTACTTGGCGGTACAACATCCATTGGCGGCTCCGTGCTGTCTGTTACCGCAGCCTGGAACGGCAATGCTGAACTGGCAATGAGTAATGCGCTGGGTGGCATTGCGGTACAAACCTTTTTCCTGGCGGTAGCCGATATGGTCTACCGTCGCGCTAACCTGGAGCATGCAGCAGCGTCTGTCCCGAATATGATGCAGAATGCTCTGCTTATCATGCTACTTGCAGTTATTCTCATCACTCCGCTCTTGCCAAATGTGACCGTCTGGGGCATCCATCCAGCGACACCCATGCTTTTTATTGTTTATATTTACGGCATTCATCTTGTACATGGAGCACATTACGCCCCCATGTGGGCACCGACTAAAACCCGGGAAACACGCGAAGATGAACCGGACGATATAAGCCGCATGCCATCGATGGTAAGACTTACCAGTGAGTTTTTTCTACTATTTTTCGTGCTGGGTTTTGCCGGGTATATGCTAGAGCCGGCTGCAACAACCATTGCCGCCAAAACCGGGATGACGCAAACCATCGTCGGTGTCATGCTAACTGCAATTAGCACATCTATTCCCGAATTAGTGACTTCCGTCGCGGCCGTTCGCCGTGGCGCCTTAACCCTGGCTGTCGGCGGTATTATCGGTGGCAATGCGTTTGATACTTTATTTACCGCAGCCTCGGATGTTGCTTACCGCGACGGTTCCATCTATCACACCATGACCGACGGCACACTATTCTGGGTTTCTTTGACGCTGCTGATGTCGGCTGTTCTAATGATCGGACTTATTCGCCGAGAACGTGAAGGCCCGGGACGCATTGGACTAGAGAGCGTACTGATTACCTTGCTTTATCTTGGCGGAGCCTGGTTGTTGCTCAGCTAAACGTTTAATAGCTGGCTTAATTCCGCACTCATCCATTAAGGAGTTCATATGCAAGATCGTTTCGATTTTCTAAAGAACATTTCTCCGCATCATGGTGAGGTGTTACGCAACGTACTAAGCAAAGAAACACGTGAGGCATTGGCCGCTAAGCTCGACGTGATGCCTAATGGAGAGACATGGTACGCTGATATTTATCAAAAGGCGATCTATGGACCAATGGTGTTCCGCGACCCAGAATTAAACATCATCGAGACCATAGAAAAGCTGTTACCCAATTACCGTATTCTGTCCGATCTCTATCTGGAGAAAACGCCAGATGATCAGGGCTTCCCGTTCCACACCGATTTTGACTCTATCGGCTTTATGGAGCACCCGGAAGATATGCTGACGGTTTGGATTCCGTTAACCCCGGTAGAAGAGCCCGGTTCCGGCCAGCTATCCATTGTCATGGAGGAGGGGGCGGTCCGATTATCCCTCATCCGTGAAGCGAACCAATTACATTCCTTGGTGCGGGTCGTCGATTCATCAGTGCCCGCACATCCTCCGTTTCAAATAACCCAGCAAGAATATGATTACCTGGAGCGGACGAAGATCACGCCTTCACTCGACGCTGGCGATGCACTGCTTTTCTGCAACGCCTTTTTCCATAAGTCAGAGGATGTGCATAACGGCAAACGCTCAGCCTATATCATGCGTCTGGTCCCCAAAGACGCCAAATTCAGCAAAACACGTCTGTTGGCGCTACAGAAACTCGGGCAAAACCTTGCCCTGGTCAATGAGTTACTAAAACAACATTACCCTGACGCTTTGTAAGGCTCGTGTCAGGGACACGAGTTACTCGATGTTTTGGATCTGCTCACGCATTTGCTCAATTAAAACTTTAAGGTCGACCGCGGCGGCGGTGATTTCAGAGTTGATCGATTTAGACGCCAGGGTGTTGGCTTCACGGTTGAACTCTTGCATCATAAAATCCAGCCGGCGTCCGCAGGCACCACCTTTTTTCAATATTTTGCGGGCTTCGGCAACGTGCGCATCAAGCCGGTCGAGCTCTTCAGCAACATCAACTTTTTGCGCCAGCATGACCATTTCTTGCTCTAAGCGTTGCGGGTCCAGCTCAACTTTAGCTTCTTCAAATCGGGTTAGTAAGCGCTCACGTTGCCACTCTATAACGGTTGGCATGCGATCACGTACAAACACGACCTGTTGACTGACGCCATCAAGA
>JBNJEZ010000022.1:19779-22061 GCA_051746345.1 Pseudomonadota bacterium | reverse complement strand
ATGGGTTCACGGGCGTCTCTTGGAAGAGGGGTGTCGAACATCAGCCACTCCCCCGCGCCCGGCATCTGCATTCCTTGCGTCAGGGACGCAAGCTACTTGGGGTATTTGCGCTTTTTGTCGTGGCGGTAGGTGCTGACAGTTGTGGTTTGGTGCATCGTTCGGGATAAATGTCGTGTCATCGAATCTTTTAACCCTTCAATCAGTTTTATCTCTTCACTTTGCTCTAAGAAATTTTCGATATTTTGGGCAAACTCTTGAATGATATCTTTCGCGCCTCTCACTTTAAATCCGGGACCCTCAGCTAGTTTTAGTAAATGATATAACGAGGGGAACTCCTTTGAACCGGCCAATTTAAGTGCCATTTTATTATCAATAGTGTCGTACACTAATGTGTGGGTAATATCAAAAGGTGGAGAAATAAAAATCTCCTGCATATCAGGGTCATACTGTAGAGCAAAATTCTTAAGGTGTGCGTCGCCATTACCAATCAAACAATTGAAAGCTATATATCGGTACATTTTGGTTACCTCCTGCAAGCTATTAGTGTAGAGGTAAGTGGCTTTTAGTAATGACTCGTAACTTCCCTGGTATTTTGCATCAGGTGTATTGTCACGTTTCATTAACGTGGTGAAATCCTCATAGCCCAATGATTTCCCATGTGGCTTGTCAAAACGTTCAATCACGAAATGGTTAAGATCTCTCGATAAATAAGTCTTTGGCGGGTTCAAATTGCACGCCTGAGCTGCCTGCATACAGACAAATTCATTGACTGTTAATAGCGGAAACTCTTGATCGAAGGTTTTTACGATCACGCCGGGTTGCGCTACCGTGCGATCGGTGAGTTGGTCAATACCTACCTTGGGCTGAACGCCGGCAACGGCGTTGCGTAAATAGTAACGTTCTAGTAACTCAGGAAATAGTGGATCTTTTCCTTTATAACTAAGAATATCATCAAGCGCGATGGGTGACGGCCTGTCTAACTTTAATTCGCTGGAATACGATAGCTGGCCAATGCCACTATCTTGCTGGAGCGCTAATAGATACATATCGTCGACTTTCGCGTAACGTGACAATCGCTCAGCGATATAGCGACGATTAAATCCCTCAGGAAGGTTTTGACTAAAGATGGGGTGAAGAGCCCCATTATTGTATCCGTGCAAATTTTTACGTGTCATGGTCAGCGATACGAACTGATGTTCGGTAACCGGCTGATACTGATAACTCGCTCCATGAGTCAGCAAGCCAAGTTGCTGTTGCTGATTGTGTACCTCAAGCGATTTAATTTGAGCGGGAAGCTGCGTTTTAGTCATGATCACTCCTCAAACAGACTATCCAACTCATCCCAGTCGGGCAGCTGGTGCTGGCGTTGGGTTATATCCAATTCAAATCCAAGGTATTCAATGTAGCGCATAAAAATGTCTAAAGAACCTGAAAAACGACCATTTTCAATCTCTGACAATGTACTCTTGTGGATACCCGTCGCTTGCGAAACTTGCTGCTGCGTTAAGTTGTTCTGTTTGCGAGTTTGAGACAGTGTTAATCCTACTTTTTGTAGTGGTAACATAAAAATATTGCTATTTAGCGAACATAGTTTGATTTAAGCACTAAGTTCGCCAAATAGCAAACTACTGATGTTGGTTTCATAGCTTATTATGGGAACTTAGATGCTTGCGCCGGGGGCGCAAGCTACGGTAGGTTATAGCTATCTAACTGAGTATAAGAATAATTATGGCTAAATTTTTGATTGCGGACGACCATCCGTTGTTTCGTGAGGCGTTGCAGGGGGCATTGGGTAATCATTTTGATGAATTAACCCTGCGCGAGGCGGAAGATTTGGATTCGACGCTGGCGGCGCTGAATGATGACGACGATGTCGATCTGTTGCTGCTTGATTTGCACATGCCGGGCAGTGGCGATCTGTATGGTCTGATCCGGGTGCGTGAAGACTATCCGTTATTGCCGGTAGCAATCATCTCTGGCTCTGAAGATGCTTCGATAGTGGCTAAATGTATCGGTTTTGGTGCGCTCGGCTTTATTCCTAAATCAATGTCTTCTGCCAAGATTGCCGAAGCGATTGATACCATTTTACAGGGTGATACCTGGGTGCCGGAAGAAACTCGTGGGCGCCTGGACGGTATTTCTAACGAGGATCAGGAGCTGGCACGCAAAGTGTCGGAGCTGACGCCGCAGCAATACCGGGTACTTCATTTTTTGCATGAAGGTCTGCTAAACAAGCAGATTGCCTATCAACTGAACATTACTGAAGCAACCGTGAAAGCACA
>JBNJEZ010000022.1:0-19679 GCA_051746345.1 Pseudomonadota bacterium | reverse complement strand
GCGTCGCTGCTGTATGTGGTGTTTTTGTTTACGGTGGCGAGCTGGGGAGATAGAAAAGGTTCCTGGGCGAATAAACTCAGCCATCGACCGTTTGTGTACGCCATGTCGTTGGCGATTTACTGTACCTCCTGGACTTACTACGGCGCGGTCGGTAATGCTGCCACCGATGGTTGGGCGTTTTTCCCGATACTGTTAGGGCCGATACTGCTGTTCCTGTTCGGTATTAAGATCCTCGAAAAACTAGTATCTGTTAGTAAACAACAAAACATTACCTCGATTGCTGATTTTATTTCTTCCCGCTATGGCAAAAAGCGTCGGTTGGCGGTAGTGGTTACTACTATTGCAGCCTTTGCCATTGTTCCCTATATCGCACTACAGCTAAAAGCGGTAGGCCTGAGCTTTTCGGTATTGACCGAAAGCGATAACTTTACCAGTGCGTACTCGTTAAAAGAAATGGGTGCTGCGGCGCTGATGGCGTTATTCGCTATGCTATTTGGCACCCGCCATGTCGAAGTGACCGAATACCGCAGCGGTATGATTTTGGCGATTGCGGTGGAGTCGATGATCAAGTTGGCGGCGCTGGTTGCCGGTGGCATCTTTGCCTGGGAGCTGATCAGCTCTGATGCCGATTATCAACTAGTGCAGACATTCCAGTCAATTGATAAGCCGCAATGGAGCCTGGCCGCATTCGGCGAGTTCGAATTTATTGTGCAGACGCTGATGGCGGCGGGCGCTATATTATGTCTGCCTCGGCAATTTCATGTCGCGGTGGTGGATAACGTTAACGTAAAACATTTGCAAACCGCACGTTGGGGCTTTCCATTATATCTGGCTATTACTGCGGCAGCGATTGTGCCAATAGCGGTAGCGGGCGCTTACTTTCTTCCGGGGAATTCCGACGGCTCGACGTTCTCTTTGCAACTGCCGCTGCTGCGCGATCAGCTTTGGCTGTCGCTGGTTATTTTTATTGGTGGTATTTCCGCGGCGACAGCGATGGTCATTATTGCCTCAGTGACGCTAAGCACCATGGTTACTAATGACGTTATCATGCCCATTTTATTGCAGCGTGAATCGCGGCTGCCGCTGAAAGAACGTCGACGTGAATACGATCGAACTTTGCTGTCAGCAAGGCGCTGGGCAATTGCAGTAACTATGGCGTTGTCGTTTTTGTGTTATTACTTTTGGGCGGCGCGGACCAACTTAGTCAGCATCGGGTTGCTGGCATTTTCGTTAGTGTTGCAGTTGCTGCCGGCATTAATCGGCGCACTGTATTGGCGCAAGGGCCATGCGCGCGGTGTATACGCAGGGTTGGCAGCCGGCTCGGTCGGTTGGATATTCGCGGTGCTGGTGCCGCTTTATTCATCGACCTCGGCGACCGATATCGAAATTATCACTCGCGGTACGGTGGTCTCGTTAAGCTTTAATGTAATTGGGTACATTGCTTTTTCGTTGTTTGCCCAACCGCGCTTGGTCGACCGTATTCAGGCTACCGCTTTTGTAAAACCGCGGGCGGAGCTGCCGGATAACAACCTGCATAAAAATCATCACGCGACCAATGCTGACATGATGCTGTTGTTGAAAACCTTTTTAGGGGCGGAGCGCGCGCAGCAACTCATGTCGTATTATCGGTCGCCGGATGCGACGGCGTCGCTGCGAGCCGAAGAAGTGGCTGACCGTGCTTTGATTCAGTATGTGGAACGCTCGATTGCGGGGGTTCTTGGCTCGGCCACAGCACGGTCTTTGATTCAGGCGGCGCTGCGTGATAAACGCCTGAACCTAGAAGAAGTCGTACACTTTTTTGATGACACTACCCAGGCGTTACAGACACAGCAGTCGATTTTGTTCAGCTCGCTGGAGAACCTGGCGCAGGGGATCAGCGTAGTGGACTCGGAACTGAAGCTAGTGGCCTGGAACAAGCGTTATCTGGATCTGTTTGAGTATCCCGACGGCATGGTTAAGCCGGGCCAACCGATTGCCACCCTAATTCGCTATAACGCAGAACGCGGGGAGTGTGGTCCGGGTGACATCGAAGAGCTGGTGAGTAAGCGCTTACGCTATATGAAAAAAGCGTCACCGCATCGGTTTATTCGGCGCCGAGCCGACGGGCGGGTAATCGAAATGGTGGGTAATCCGTTACCCACCGGCGGTTTTGTTACCAGCTTTACCGATATAACCGGCCACGTAGAAACCCAGCAAGCGCTGGAAGACGCCAATATCGACCTGGAGCAACGGGTCGATACGCGTACTCAGGAAATTCGCGAGATTAACCAGGAACTGACGGCCGAGATTGATCGCCGGCGGGAGGTTGAGGAACAGCTGAAGAAAGCCAAAGCTGAGGCGGAAGCAGCGAATGCGTCTAAGACCCGCTTTTTAGCGTTGGCCAGCCACGATATTTTGCAGCCACTAAATGCTGCGCGGTTGTATCTGTCGGCGATTGATGAGAAAGAGCTGTCTGAACGTAATGTTGGATTGGTGGGAAAACTGGATACCGCACTGGGCTCCACCGAGCATCTTTTATCCACTCTATTGTCGATCGCTAAGATGGATCAGGGCGCGCTGAAACCGCAGTTCCGTCATATTCAGTTGAGTTCGATACTGGGGCCGTTGGTGGAAGAGTACACGGTACTGGCGGAGCAGCGAGAGCTGCAATTTAACGCCTATTATAAAGACCGTGCGGTGTATTCGGATCCGACTTATTTGCGCCGTATTGTGCAGAACTTTTTGTCCAATGCGATTAAATATACGCCGGCCGGTAAAGTGCTACTGGGTGTTCGAAAACGTGGTGACTATGTGCAAATTGCGGTTTGGGATACGGGCCCGGGTATTGCAGCACAGCAGCAGAATAAAGTGTTTGATGCGTTTTACCGCATTCAGAATCAAAATGTGGAAGGGGTCGGATTGGGACTGAGTGTCGCTCAGCGGATGTCGGAACAGTTGGGTTGTGAGCTGCAGGTTTCCTCGGAAGAAGGGCGCGGCTCCTGTTTCTCGGTAACAGTGCCGTTGGGCAATGCCACACAGGTAGTGAGTAAGCCTGAATATAAAGCCGAAGAAACACCAACCGCGGAGCTAACCTTGCTGGTAGTTGACGATGACAGAGAAAACTTAGCCGCTGTCAGTGCGCTGCTGGAAAAATGGGACTGTGCTGCGATAACTTGTCAAAGCTATCAGCAGGCTATCAATTACGCCAATAACAACCCGGTGGTCGATGGCTTGCTGTTAGATTACCAATTGGGCGAAGGTAATGGGCTGGAGCTCGTCCACGAGTTGCGCTCTATCTGGCAAAGCGATTCGCTGCCTGGCGCACTGGTAACTGCTATGCGCGACGACACCGTCAAAAAAGCCGCGCGTCAGGCCAAACTGCACTTCTTGCCCAAGCCGGTCAAACCCGCTTCCCTAAAGGCCCTATTGAAATATATCTCCTCTCGATGAACCTTCGGCAAGCCGAAGGCTACCCACGATATGAATCTGTCCTCATGAAATGCGCGGGGCTGGTTCTATTCTCGAATTTTATTTGTGTCCTCGAAGAAATTTCATTTCGTAGGTACCCGTTGGCTTGCCGACGGCATTACGACCAAAGTCCAATTCCTTCTATTAACAACTGCATTTACATTTGTTAGCGAACAAAAAACAAAAGTTCAAACAATAACAGTTACAACAAGAAGGAGACGTTTATGGCATTTAAAAACGAAAGTGATGCCAAAGCGTATTGGAAAGAGAACCTCGCCTTGATGCTCAAGTTGCTGGTTGTCTGGTTTGTCGTTTCCTATGGCTTTGGAATTCTGTTAGTGGACGTGTTGAACGAAATCCGTTTCTTTGGCTTTAAGCTAGGATTCTGGTTCGCACAACAAGGCTCCATTATTACCTTCATCGTGCTCATATTTATTTATGTACGGAGCATGGCCAAACTCGATAACAAATACGAAGTTCACGAGGACTAGTGCGCTATGGATATTCAAACGCTCACATTTATTATTGTCGGCCTGACCTTCGCGTTATATATCGGTATCGCAATTTGGTCTCGTGCCGGATCGACTAATGACTTCTACGTCGCAAGTGGTGGGGTAAACCCAATCGCCAATGGTATGGCAACCGCAGCAGACTGGATGTCGGCGGCATCTTTCATTTCAATGGCGGGTATCGTTGCTTTTGCGGGGTATGATGGCTCGGTTTACCTGATGGGTTGGACCGGTGGTTATGTACTGCTGGCAATGTGTCTTGCGCCTTATTTACGTAAGTTTGGTAAATTTACGGTGCCGGACTTTATCGGCGATCGTTATTACTCGCAAACGGCACGTACCATCGCGGTATTGTGCGCTATCTTGATCTGCTTCACTTATATTGCCGGCCAAATGCGCGGCGTGGGTGTGGTGTTCTCGCGCTTCTTAGAAGTCGACATTGCGACCGGTGTGATTATCGGTGCCGTAATCGTGTTCTTCTACACAGTGCTTGGTGGTATGAAAGGCATTACCTACACGCAGGTGGCTCAGTACGTCGTATTGATGTTTGCTTACGTGGTTCCGGCGGTGTTTATTTCATTGTTAATGACAGACCACATTTTACCACAGACAGGCTTTGGTGGGACCATAGCTCAGGATGTGCCCGGTGGGGGCAGTTATTTGCTTGATCGGCTAGATGGGTTGTCGCAGGAGCTTGGGTTTGCCGCATACACCGAAGGTGTGCGCAGTAAAGTCGATGTGTTCTTTATTACCGCCGCTCTAATGGTGGGTACGGCTGGTCTCCCACACGTTATCGTTCGTTTCTTTACGGTACCTAAGGTCCGTGATGCGCGTCGTTCAGCGTTCTGGGCACTGACTTTCATCTCTGTGGTTTACTTAACCGCTCCGGCTATCGCGTCATTCGCGAAAGTGAATATTTTCAATACCATTAACGGTCCTGATTTACAGGGCGTTGAGTATGAAAATGCACCAGGTTGGGTGAAAAACTGGGAGAAAACTGGCCTGATTACTTGGGAAGATAAGAACGACGATGGTCGTATGTTCTATTCAGGTGATGAGCGTAACGAAATGACCATTGACCGTGACATTATGGTACTGGCTAATCCGGAAATTGCGGACTTACCGGCCTGGGTTGTGGCACTGGTTGCTGCTGGTGGTGTTGCTGCGGCATTGTCTACCTCAGCGGGTCTGTTATTAGTTATCTCGACATCGGTTTCCCATGACTTGTTAAAACGAAATCTGATGCCGGATATAACGGATAAGAAGGAGCTGTTCTACGCCCGGGTTGCGGCGGCGACGGCTATCATAATCTCAGTTTACTTTGGTATTTACCCGCCCGGCTTCGTGGCGCAGGTGGTGGCCTTTGCCTTCGGCTTAGCCGCAGCAAGCTTCTTCCCTGCGATCATTCTGGGTATCTTCCATAAACGTATGAACCGTCAAGGTGCCGTTGCGGGTATGGTTGTGGGTATTCTGTTCACCTTCTGCTACATCGTTTACTTTAAGTTTGTAGCGCCAGAGCTGAATACGCCGGATAACTGGCTGTTCGGTATCTCGCCAGAAGGTATTGGTACACTGGGTATGATTATCAACTTTGTTGTTGCCACCATCGTTCACAAGATGACTGGTGACGCGCCTGAAGACATTCAGGAACTGGTTGAGTCTATCCGTTACCCTAAAGGTGCCGGTGAAGCCACCGACCACTAAAGGTACCTTGCGTCCCCGACGCAAGAAACGCAGAAACAAAAACCCGGCAGCCGCCGGGTTTTTTTATGGGGAGAGGTACGGGGTAGGGTAAAAGCGCTTCTATCAGGCATTGGGAAGTGCTGCCCGGGAACCGCTCCAAGCACGTCCGTGTGGCTTGTTTCCGGCCATCCATGGCCTACAACATTCCCGGGCAGCACCTCCCAACACCTAATGCGCGCTTTCACCCCCACCCCGTGTTAGTCCATGGAAAGAGCGAACGGAGAAATGAGCGGCAGAGCCAGGGCCCCGCGATCAGGGGGTGTCGAAGGCCATGGATGGCCTGAGACAAGCGCACACGGACGTGCTCGTAGCGTCCCCCCTGATCGCAGGGCCCTGTCTCTGCCAAAGGTCGTTTCTTCGTTCTTTGTTCTTGCGTCGAAGACGCAAGGTACGACGCAAGCTGCGAGGCTAATTTTTAACCACAGTTGTTAATGGTTAACATGTTGAAACTTATGTGAAAATTGGAGCAACAGCTGTGACTTTTTTTAACTTTTTCGATGTCTTTTTCGACGCTTTGTTGAATTTATCAGCAGTCAGTTTAGGCGCCCTTAAAAAAAGCCTTCCACCTTCTTGCACAAATTAACCAGTCGGGCTAGAAAACCGGCACCACAGCTGCAAAGACTGTGTTAATAACAAAGGCCAAACACGATTCAGTGATGCCAAACACGAAATGTTTCAGGGAGTAAACTCTTATGAAAGGTAGTACATTCCGTAAAAGTGCAGCAGCAATTGCGATTGCTTCCACTTTTAGTTTTCCCAGCCTGGCGGTTGCTCAAGAAGGTGCTGATAACGTAGAGCGTATTCAGATTACCGGTTCACGTATTAAGCGTACCGACACCGAAACTGCTAGCCCAATCTCGATTTTTGACGCAGAGGCCATTGAGGCGTCTGGCTTTACTACCATGGAGAAGTTCATCCATAACATGCCTGCGATGAACGGTGGTTTTAACGGCTCTAACACCAACAACGGTTCTGGTGGTTTCGCCAGCGCAAACCTGCGTGGTTTGGGCAGCGACCGTACGCTGATTTTAATCAACGGCCGCCGTTATGCATCCGGTGATTTGAACGCAATCCCTATGGCAATGATTGAGCGCGTTGAAGTTCTGCGCGATGGTGCATCAACCATCTATGGTTCTGATGCGATTGCCGGTGTTATTAACTTTATCACCAAGAAAGATTTCGAAGGTGCTGAGTTTACTGCACAATATGACGAAACCAGTGAAGGCGACGGTGAAACCACTAAGCTTTCTGGTGTTGTCGGTACCACCAGTGACAACGGCAGTGTGGTGCTGGCGCTGGAATATCAAAACCGTAACGACATCAGCCAGGGCGACCGCGGCTTTTCGCGCTACCCGCTGAACGAACGTGATGGTCAGTTGGTTACCGGTGGTTCTTCTACGATTCCTTATGGTAACTGGTCTGCAGTTGACCCAGACTCACAGTATAACTCAGCCAATGCCGACGGCTCTTTCGTGGTCGACCCGGAAACGGGTGAAGTACGTCAGTACCAGGGTACTCGTGATGCTTACAACTTTGCGCCGGCAAGTTACCTGTCGACTCCACAGGATTTGTTTACCATCAATGCTGTCGCCAACTACGATTTAACTCGTGACCTGACCGTCTTCTTAGAGGGTGGTTATGCAAACCGTCAGTCGGACCAAAAAATGGCGTCTGAGGGTACATTCTGGGGACCAACAGTAGCCGGCGAACATCCTGCGAACCCAGTTGGAGAGGACGTCTACTTGTACCGTCGCCTGGCGGAAACCGGCGGTCGTCAGTTTACTCAGGACTTCTCTGATTACCGTATGGTGTTTGGATTTGAAGGTTACCTGGATAACGGCTGGAGCTGGGATGCTTCGTATAACTACTCGCGTTATGTCGATTCCAGCGTTGACTATGGCCGTGCTAACCCTGACCGTTTCCAGAACTTGCTGGACCCAGAATTGTGCGAAGCAGACGAAGCATGTCCAGGTTTATGGAACCCGTTTGAAGCCGGCACCCTGAGCCAGGAAATGATGGACTACGCATTAGTACCTAACTCGCCAGTTATACGCGGCACCACGAAGCAGTTAATGGCTAACTTGACGGGCGATACTGGTCAGTATTCATTGCCAGCGGGTAACGTAGCCTGGGCTATTGGTGTTGAAAAGCGTTGGCAGGAATATGAAAACCAGCCGGACGGTGCGGCACTGTTGGGGCAAATTTACAACGTAGGTGCTACTCCAACCGATGGTTCTTATGAAGTTGAAGAAGCTTATATAGAGACCGATATTCCGGTATTGCGTGATGCCCCGGGTGTTCAGTCACTGGACTTCTCGGCAGCCGTACGTTACTCGGATTACGACTTTACCGATGCACAGACGACAACTAAGTTTGGTCTTGAGTACGTACCAAAAGATGGCATGTTAGTTCGTGCA
The DNA here is from genome assembly GCA_051746345.1 of Pseudomonadota bacterium. Lineage (GTDB taxonomy): Bacteria > Pseudomonadota > Gammaproteobacteria > Enterobacterales > Alteromonadaceae > Idiomarina. The sequence goes on along the minus strand of JBNJEZ010000022.1, from coordinate 11,563 downwards.
ACCTTTGCTGAAGGTTTCCGTGCGCCAACCATTACTGATTTGTATGGGCCGCGTCTGACGTCGTTCTCAAGCTACGCTGATCCGTGTATCGAGTATGGCTCCAGCGACAACCCTGATCTGGTTGCTAACTGTCAGTCAGAAGGCTTGCCAACGGACTTTAACCTGGATAACAACCAGGCGGCGACATTCCTGTCAGGTAACGAAAACCTGCAACCAGAAACCTCTGACAGCTTTACTTTAGGTTTTGTCTATCAGCCAGAGTTCCTGGACAACGTGAACGTTGCGCTGGATTACTATGACATTGAAATCGAAAATGGTATTGGTGCACCAAGTACCAACCTGATCGCTAACCAATGCTATAACAGCGAGAACTTCTCGGCGTCTGAATGTGACTTAATTTTAGGTCCGGATGCGGTTGATACTTCTAGCTGGTCAGGCTCTGATTACCGTGATGCGCAAGGTTACATCTCAGGTGTTAACGCAATGACGCAGAACATTTCAACGTTCCAGACTTCAGGTATCGATTTTGATGTGAACTGGAGTGATGATGTTGCTGGCGGCATGCTGACTCTGCGTTTAGACGGTAGCTACCTGGACGAGTATAAGTACCAGGCGCAAGAAGGTGCAGACGCACTTGAGTTAGCGGGTAAGTTTGGTGCTGACACTAACTTCGCGGGCCGTATCGCGGCGTTCTCGAAAGTTCGTGCTAACCTTACCGCAGGCTACAAAATTGACGATTATGACTTGAGCTGGATTACGCGTTTTCAGTCAGGCGTTGATGACCTGAACTGGGACGAGCGTAACCTGAGCAACTCAGTCGGAAGCTATGTCTATCATGACATGCAGGCGTCGTACTTCTATAACCAGAACACGACTTTGACTCTGGGTATTCGTAATGTATTCGATAAACAGCCTCCGTACGTGTCAAACAACAATGACATGAACACGCTGAACACGTCATACGATACTGCTGGTCAGTACTGGTATGCTCGAGTTGGCTTGAGCTTCTAAAACGTTAGTTGATGACGATCATAAAAGCCCGGTTACTTTTTCAAGTGACCGGGTTTTTTCTTGCCTAAACGGGGCAAGCTACGGTATTAAGGTACAAGGAGGAGTACCTATGGAACCGCAGAACTTTTTACAGGACTGTCCACCGTTTGATGAACTGCATGCTGAACAGCGTCAATGGGCTGTATCGCAGTTGCAGTCGGTCTATATGAATGAACAGAACTGCAACGATATATTGAAAGAGATGCGCCCCGCGTTGTTCATCGTGCGCTCTGGAGCATTTGATTTGCGCGGCAGCGACGGTCGTCTGATTGAACGGCTGGAAAGTGGTGATTTATTCGGTTACCCCTCCTTATTGACAGGACGTGAGATTGTCAACAAATTAAAGACCCTAGAAGATGGTATCGTCTATGTTCTCCCCCAATCGGCGTTTGATCGGTTGCGAAATGCCTCAAAAACTTTTGAACAATATTTTATTCGCGCTCATGGACAGCGTTTGTTAACCGAGCGTCGCTCAGAGCATGACGGTGGCAGCGATGACTGGACCGAGCAAGCGGTTTCTGAAGTAATCAGCCGAGCGCCGGTAAGTTTGAGCAGTGACACCGATATTGGAGCCGCTGCAAAACTTATGTCGGAGCACAGCATTTCGTCGGTGTTGGTGGTTGACGAGGGTCAGCTGGTTGGAATTTTAACGGACCGGGATTTACGCAACCGAGTAATAGCGGCAGGTTTATCCTATGACGTTAACGTGGCAGCGATCATGACCCAGTTGCCCGAGTCGGTGGAAGAAACGCGCCCACTGCTAGATGCATTGACGCTAATGACGGCTAATAATGTGCATCACTTACCGGTGGTTAATAGTAATAATGAACCGGTTGGGATGCTCACGGCAACTGATTTGATTCGACAGCAGCGTAGTGAGCCGGTGTATTTGATCAGCGCGATCCGCAAGGCCGACAGTCGCGATAAGTTGATTGAGGAAGCGGAAAAGATTCCGGATTATTTGCAGACATTCGCTAACCGCGTAAAGCGGACCACAGTAGTGGGGCGGTTAATGGCTTCGCTGACCGATGGCATGACCCGACAGCTGATCCAGCTGTACGAAAAAGACTACGGTGTGGCGCCGGCGCAATACAGCTGGTTAGCGTTTGGCTCGCAAGGGCGAGAAGATCAAACACTCAGCTCGGATCAGGATAACGGTCTGTTGCTAGCCAATGGACTAACCGATAAGCAGCGAGAGTGGTTTAAAGGCCTCGGTGAGTATGTTTGCGAAGGACTGCACGAATGCGGTATCCCATTATGTCCGGGTAACATTATGGCCTCTAATCCGGATTGTCGCGGTACTACCGACCAATGGTTGGAGCGCTTTAAGGGCTGGACGCAGAGCCCGACGCCGAAAGCGCTGATGTATTGTCAGATTTTCTTTGACAGCCGTGCGGTGGTGGGCAACGGAAAATTTTACCAACAATATCGGGAGCAGGTCGCTAAGCTGGCCCAAAACGATATGTTTCTGGGTAATCTGGCTATTCTGGTTAACCGGATTTCAGTGCCGCTGGGGCTGTTTAACCGGTTCCGAACCGAAGACACCGATGATGGCGATACTATTGATATTAAACGCTACGGCATTGCCTTAATTAATGACATTGCCCGTATTTACTCGCTGCAGGCCGGGTTAACCATACCCAACACTCCAGCGCGATTACAGGCGTTAGAATCGAGCAAGCTGTTAAACCGTCGCGATAATCAGTCGCTGTTAGAGGCTTGGCAATTTCTGACACAGCTTCGGTTAAATCATCAATTAACAGTCTGGGGTACCGATAAGCCTAAGAATGCACTGGACCCCGACGAATTAAGCACCTTGTCGCGACGTCAGCTAAAGTCCGCCTTTAAAATTATAAAAGAGGCGCAGCAGGGCGTTGGCCTGAAATTCAGCCGTCAGGGTTACTAACGTGGGACAACTGCTTGGTCGTTTAGCGAATTGGTATCAGCGCCGCCAGCAGCTGCAACAGTCATGGCTGAAACAGCGCTATGTGGCATTAGATATTGAGTCGGCAGGGCTGGACCCAACGCGGCACCAAATGTTGTCCATTGCCTGGGTCTCGATTAACCCGCCGGTAATGCAGACCGGCAGTGCCCAGTACCATGTATTCTCCCATGGGCAGCAGCTAGAGCTAGGCCAAAGCCCGACCATTCACGGATTAACCCAACAGGATTTCCTGCACAGTTCTGAGCCCAAGCAAACTTTCGCGATGTTGAGCCGGGCCTTAACCGGTGCAGTGTTGGTTTGTCACCATAAAGGAATGGACTGGCGCTTTTTAAAATACGCTGAAAAGCAGTACGGGGTCGCTTTCCGGCCGCTGGCAATTGTCGACACCCTGGCATTTGAAAAAAAACGTTTTGAGCGGCGGCAGCAAGTGCTTAAAGATAAAGGGCAGTTAACTTTAAGTGCGTGTCGTCAGCGCTACAATTTACCGGATTATGATGCGCACCATGCGCTGACCGATACCTTATCCTGTGCAGAACTGTTTTTGGCTCAGGCTTATAGTCTGCAAGAGCCTGATTTGACTCTGGCACAGTTATCAAAGTTAGCTTAAGGTTTTGCTGACAAGCTGATTTAGAGCTTGTATGCTGAGTTCAAAATAACCGTAGTGAACAGGTAGTGGAGTTCCAATGAAAACAACAAAAAATCCCTGGAGTCCGTTCTGGCTTAAAGGAAGTGCTGCGAGCTTTTTAGATGAAAAGTCTAAGTTACAAAGTTATCAAATGCGCAAGTTTTGGTTTGAGTGTATGCGCGAATACGACATCAAGCAGCCGGTTGTAGATATCGGCAGTGGCAATGGTTTGTTGGTGCAGTGGCTGACCAAGTATGCGGAAGAGAATGAGCTAAAACTGGATGTGCGTGGCATTGATGCGGCTGAGCTTAACCCGCCGAACCCTGCATTAAAGTTATCGGCGAAGACGGCTTATGAAGACTTTACTCTAGGTGGCAATCGCAAAGTAGGTACTTTTGTTTCTAACTATGGCCTGGAGTATGGCGAACTGGACGCCGGTCTAGCGAATTTGCACCGACAGCTGAAGCGCGGTGGAATGTTGTTGGCCATGTTGCATTCAGGAGATTCGGTAATTGTTAAAAACGGCAAAATTATGTTGGATTTAATTCCTTCATTAATAAAGCAGCTGAAAAAGTCGGTGTACCCGCTCCAGCAAGGTTTGCTGAAAGAGGGGCCGGGTAAGTTATCGCGTAGCTCGTTGCAAGCTCAAGATGCTTTAAATCGGTTTGCACAAAAAAATGAGCGTTTCGGTGCATTTCATGCCGCTAACTTTTACCCAGCCACTCAACACTTGTTAAAGCTAGCTGCCCAAGGCCAACGGCAAGCGTCCGAAAAAGTGCTTGATGATTATTTGCACAACATTGAACTGCACCGCGACCGCTTGCATACCATGCTAAGGGCAACTCAAAATGTGAGCGATACTGAGCAATTAAAAGAAAAGTTGGGCAAGGTAGGCTTTAAAAATATCACTATTTCGACCACAGAATTTGCTGAAACCGGCGTGGTAGGTCACTTTTTGGTTGCTAACAAGTAATAACAAGACCAGCAAAAGCCCCGAAAACAGGGGCTTTTTTACACTCTGTAAACAATATCAACAAAATACCTTCTAAAAGTTTACAAGCTTTTAACTTCCTGATAGATTCTACTTAGCTTCGTTAAAAAGAAGCGGAACAAAAAAATATTCCAGGGAGTTTTTACTCATGAAAAACATAACATTTCGTAAAAGCTTAACGGCTGCAGCAGTTGCTGCGTCTTTAGGTTTTCCAGCATTGGCTGTTGCGCAAGACACCAATATCGACAGCAGTGCTGAAGAAGTAGAAGAGCGCATTCAGGTTACCGGTTCACGCATCAAGCGTACTGACCTTGAAGGTGATGTTCCAGTAACGGTCATCGACCGTGCTCAAATCGAATTATCAGGTGACATCTCTGTTGCTGACTTGATTCGTGACACAACCTTTAACACCGCCGGTTCTTTCCGTCCTCAGTCTGGTAGCTCTGCACAGGGTACTGCGTCTGTTGATATGCGTGGTCTAGGTTCTTCACGTACATTGGTTCTGATCGACGGACGTCGTCTGACCATGTCTCCATCTACTGGTTCAGACCAGGATTTGAACGCTATCCCACTAGGTGCGGTTGAGCGTATCGAAATCTTGTCTGACGGTGCATCAGCAATCTACGGTTCTGACGCTATCGGTGGTGTAATCAACGTTATTACTCGCCAAGACTACAACGGTTTTGAAATGACGGTTGGTGAAGGTGGCGTAAGCATTCCAGAAGAAGGCGGTGACCGAGAAAACGGTAACATCCTGTTCGGCGCATCTGGCGAAGATACTCGTATCTTAGCAGGTGTTTCCTGGAACAAACGTGAAATCGTTTTCGAAAACGCGTTCCCTTGGGTTGAGCCAGGTGCATCAACTTATGGTAACAACTTTGATTACGCCGATTTCACTAATGGCTATCAAGCAATCCCAGGTGCGTGTAATGCAGATAACTTCTACATTAACGGCAACCTGTGTGCTTATGACTTCAACGCAACTAACGCGACTGAAGCTTCAAGCGCTAACGAATCATTGTTCGTAAAAGCTAATCACAACATCAACGACGATTGGGAAATTTATGCAAACGCAAGTGTTGCAAAAACCAGCTCTTTCGGTCGTTACGCGCCAGTTCCTGATACTAACTTTTTCCAGGGCTCCGCGATTGATGAAGACAGCTACAACAACCCAACTAACCCAAATGCTTGGTATTACGATCCAAACAACCCTGATGCAGTTTCTTACGATCAGGACTTAGTGGGTGATCAACAACCAGTTCACTTGTTCCACCGCTTTGCTGCAGTTGGTAACCGTGACAACAACGTTGACAACGAAAACATCGACTTGTTGGTTGGTTCAACCGGTTATGTCGGTGATGTTGAGTTAGACTTTGGTCTGCGCCGTGTACGTAACAAAACCTACGAAATCGGTAGAGGTTACTTAGCAGCAGGTACTGCCTGGGACCTCGTAAACGACTTTAACCCAGGTTATGATTCAGAAGGTAACTTCAATCCAGATAACCAAACTGGTTACAACATTGCTCAACCATTCCAAAACTCTGAAGAAGTATTGTCTGGTTCAGCAATCACTACTAGCCGTATCAGCCAATTCAACATTGACGAAGCATACGCATCAGCAGCGTTTGATATCGCTGAAATTAATGGCGGCATGATTCAGTCATTCGTTGGTATGGAATACCGCAGCGAAGAATACTCTGACCAATATGACTCTCAGTCAGAAGCTGGTTTAGTTGGTGGTTCTTCGGGTAACTCTGCAGGTGGTGGCCGTAACGTACGTGCAGCGTTCTTCGAGACTCTGTTCCCGTTCACTATGGACTTTGAAGTTACTTTAGCAGGTCGTTACGATGACTACTCTGACTATGGTAGTGACTTCTCACCTAAAGTGTCTTTCCGCTGGCAGCCACACGAAGACGTAGTACTACGTGGTTCTTGGGGTGAAGGTTTCCGTGCACCAACATTGCCTATCTTGACTCAGAAGACTGCATTCTCTGCTGACTCTGTTCAGGATCCACAAACTTGTACAGCTGCAGGCCTAGACGCGGATTGTGAAATCCAAATCAACGCTTACCGTATCGCTAACCCTGACTTGTCTTCTGAGCAATCAACTCAGATCTCAGCAGGTGTTGCATGGAACGTAATCGACAACTTCGACCTGTCATTAGACTACTATGACATCGAAATCGATGACCGTATTGCATTCTACAGCTCTCAGGATCTGATTAATGCTGCAGCTGCAGGCGACCCAATTCCAGCAGGTCTTGGCGTAGAACGTCGTCCTAATGGTTCAATTGCACGTATCGATACCGGCTATGGTAACGAAGGTACATTGTCAACTAACGGCTTAGACTTTAAAGCCCGCGCTAACTATGACTTCGGTCAAATCGGTGCAGTGACTTCAGACGTAACCGTGAGCTGGGTTAACGATTACACTATCGACGGTGGTCGTAACCGTGTAGGCGACCCAAGCTTGCCAGAGTACCGTTTAAACTGGAACAACGTTTATAACTACGAAGACTTCGAGTTTGGTTATGTTATGAATGTGATTGGCGACCAGGAACGTTCTGCAGAAGCAAACGTCGAAGGTACTGATTTAGTAGGCTATGGTACTTACACTACGCATAACTTCCAGGCAAGCTACAACTTCCCTTGGAACGGTAAGCTTACCCTTGGTATGCAGAATGCGTTCGAGAAGAAACCTACTCTTATCGACTTTGACGGCCGTGACTACAACTATGACTTGTACGACGGCTACGGACGTATCACTTACTTCAATTACAACCAGAAGTTCTAATCGTCCGATTAGCATAATGATTAAAAAGCGGGGCTTAGCCCCGCTTTTTTTATGGATGAAAGGGCAGTTATTTGAATAAGGAGTCGAAGGCAATGAAACATTGGGATGTCTATTGGCAGGATAACGGTTCGATGGATAGCTTTGGTGATATTAGTCAGTCGTTTACCGAGCACTCTACGATTCGCGCGGCTTGGGAGCCGCTGCTGAAAAAAGTGAATAATGACAGTAGTATTGTCGATATTGGCAGTGGCAATGGTGCTTTGGCGTTATTTATTGCGGATTATTGCCAGCAACAAGGGCTTTCACCCTCTATTGCGGCAGTTGATCTCGCGACGCTTGACCTTAAGGCGGTGGCCAGGCAACGGCCCGCAGTTGCACCTTTAGTCGATACCATCACGGTTTACCAGCAGACTTCGGCGACGGATATGCCATTTGCTGACGGCTCAGTCACAGATGTTGTTAGCCAGTTTGGGTTTGAGTATATGCCACTGCAACAAACGCTGGTTGAAGTGTTCCGCGTGTTAGAGCCGGGCGGGCGCTTTGCAGCACTTATTCACCATCAGCAAAGCAGTGTTACCCAAGACTCTCAAGTGGGGATAAAGGTATTGAACAAAGCCCTAAATGAGTCCGAGCTATTTACTTTAGCGGAGCAGTACTTGACCTCAACCGGAGAGCACCAGCAGGCTTTTAAACAGCAATTAAAGCAATGTATGAATCAATTGCTGAGCGAATTTGGAGAGCAGGGTCAGGCATGGAGCATTGATGTTACTAAACGCTTAGCACAGCTATTTCAGCAGCAACAGTTATCGGTAAAACAACGAGTAGCAACGTTACATCATATTCGTCAGCTATTGACCTATTCTAAGCTGCGGTCAGAGGCGCAAGTAGCGTCAGCAATGGATGAATCGGCTATAAACCAATTGATTGAAATGGCGCAAAACAAAGGTTTTGACTGCCAGCAACAGGATAAAGTGATTATTGAAGAGCGGCCCATAGGCTGGCATTTAGTGTTGCAGCGATAATCAACGGCTAAACTATAAAGATCACTTATTACGATGGATTAACCAAGTAATACGCCATGGCCGTCCCTAATACTGTTAATTTAGATCATCGGTGCGCGAGTAATATCACTTATTCTCCTGTTTTAAGCCTGATTCCCTACCATCAAGAATACTCTACCAAGGAGAGGGATGGTCAGTTCAAGGCGATGAAACGAGTATTTCCGGTTAAGTCTGTTGGCAAGATTGAATTAGTACCCTTGGATGAGATCTGCTGGATAAAGGGCGCTGCAAATTACGTTGAACTGCACGCGCAATGCGGCAAGTTTATGCATCGGGAAACGATGCAGAACGTTGAGCAGTCGCTAGATAATGACCAATTTATAAGAATTCACCGTTCGACCATTGTTAACCTAGATTACGGTCGTGAAATCAGTAGTGAATTGGGTCGCTTTTCTCTATTGATCCTAAAGGATGGTACCGAGTTAAAAATTGGTACTGCCTACCGAGACAGTCTGTTTCTGGCACTGGGCCTTTAACCCTTCAACACGACTAAATTAATTTTAGAACCGGCCGATAAGTTAATATCAGGATGTTATCGGAGTGGTTTTATGTTGCGTGTTGCTATTGCATTAACGGGCTTGTTGTTTAGCTCAGTGCTGTTGGCCTATCAGCCAAATACCTACAAGGGCGTTGCAGACGACCTGGCAGAACAATTGGTGCAGCAGATGAAAGGCTCTAACAGCGACGATGGCTTCTCACAGCTTGGGCTGACACGTTGGGTTATGGCAGACACCCTGGAGCTGCCGGACCCACATGATTCAGTCACTGACTTAAGTCACCAGTTGAGCGAAAGCCTTTATACCCACCTGCAAGAGCGTAATGTGCGACTGGTCGACTATCGGGCACAGGATTTTGTTTCTTTATCAGAACATGGCGCCACTCTATTAACTCGCGATGCTGAAAAGCTTAACACCCAGCCGTTACTCGACTGGGTGCTGGTCGGAACCATGGCGCGAGAGGAAGGTGGCGTTATTGTGAATTTGCGTGTTGTTGATCGCACCTCGCAACAGGTTTTGGCTGCGGCTAACCGGTTTGTACCGAAACACCTTTTCTGGAGTAACCGTCGTACGGAAATGGTCGACGGCAAACTGCAACGTAACTATTAGGGGCTGCTGTATGAAATCACTTTTAATTGCGCCATTAACTGTCTTGTTGGTTATTAGCGGATGTACTGTGCTACCTAAGCCCGCCGATCCCTCAAAGCTCAGCAAACAGCAACAGCCTTATTCAAGCCCGGAAAGTTCGCGTTATGCTGCGGAAATTGCTGAGCAATTAGCGGCTCAGGCCACAACCTCAACCACCGACATGGTGGTGGGTGTTACTACGTTGTCGGGTGTGACATCTGATTACAGCGAGGGGACGCCGTTTGCGCAGACTTTAACCCAGCAGTTGATGACTGAGTTGCACCGGCAACAAGTACCGCTAATGGACTTTAAAACCACCGACTTTATTCGCGTGACAGATAATGGTGATTTTGCACTAACCCGTGACTATTTAGAGATTGATGAAATCCTACCGATCACGCATGTGGTTGTCGGTACTATGGCGCAGCATCGGCAGGGAGTTATGGTGAGTGCTCGTCTGGTTGATATTAATTCAAAAGACGTGGTTAGTGTTGCACAGACATTTATTCCGGAGATGGTGGTTCGTCAACTAAACGAACAAGGTGAAGAAGCAATTATTCGTAAAGCACCTTAGATCTCGCTATCTGCTCTTTGCGTACCTATACTGTTAAAAAAACAAACTATAGGTACGCTATGAAAACTATTCACAATCTTCTTATTACTTTGGGCTTCTTGTCACTGATATTGCTGGCCGTTTCTGGCTTATTGTATCAGGCTGAAATTCTGACGCTCGGAGCGTCGTTTACGTTGTTACGATGGGCCGCTTACCTTGCCGCGGGCACGGTTGTTCTCAATCTTATTCTATACATCTTCAAGCGTCCTAAGGGTGCGCGAGCTGGGCTAAGTGCTTTGTCAATTATTGCCGCAGCTATCGCTTTTTACCTACCTTACAGTTTTTATCAAACGGCGCAGTCGGTACCGCCGATTCATGATATTTCGACGGATTTGACGAATCCTCCCAAATTCGAAGCTATAGCACCGTTGCGAGCTGATGCCTCTAACCCGGTTGAGTACCCGGGCGAAGAAACAGCAGAACAGCAACGTGAAGCGTACCCGGATCTAGAGACTTACGTCACTGATGAAGATGTCGATGAGGTATTTGCTAAAGCCCTACAAGCAGCCAATGATATGGGCTGGGAAGTTGTCGCCAGCAGCGCCGAAGAAGGCCGTATTGAAGCCACTGACACAACCACTTGGTTCGGTTTTAAGGACGACGTTGTGATTCGAATTCAGCAAGTGGACGGTCAAACGCAGCTCGACATTCGCAGTAAATCACGGGTAGGTCGTAGCGATGTTGGTAAAAATGCCGAGCGTATCCGAGAATACTTAGGCAATCTGTAGCGTGCATCTATGACGCACGTTTATGGCTCGCGTCAAAGACGCGAGCTACTGTTTAATGCCCAGTTATAATCTGTATAACGAATGGGTAAACGTTGATTTTGCAGTCGGTCAAGCTCTTTGCTGTTATCCGCTAAAGCTTGGCCGTATTGCTTCATGTATTTATGCAGATCGTTAAAATCCTCTTTATACCAGTCAAAAATCTTGGACAAATATAAACCTTCCTGGTCAATACCATTTTTATCGCGATCGCTTAAAAACAGTACCATTTGATTGTCGAGCTGCTCATCCAGCTTTGCAGCCTGAAACGCGGTATCTCGAAGTTTAGGACAGCTGATGGCGGCGCAGACAAGGGCAGAATGAATGCGCGGCTCGTCAAAATCGACCCGAATTTTTTCGTGTTCCAGCCAATCCAGTGTCCGCTCTTTACCCAGCAGATTAAAAAACAATTTTTCCCAAGGCGTACTGAAAAAACCACCCAGATCTCGGATTGAATCAGCTTCGCCACTGTTAAACTGTTGTTGGTTATCAATAATAAGCTGCAGGGTAAAGGCGTTATAGGCGTTAATTAAAAAGCTCAGTTGTTGTTGGTCGTTCCAACGACTGTATTCAGCCTTGGTGACCTCAGATAAGCT
>JBNJEZ010000021.1:0-25423 GCA_051746345.1 Pseudomonadota bacterium | reverse complement strand
CGAGGGATTTTAAATCCCTTGTGTCTACCAATTCCACCACCCGGGCACTTTATAGAAGTGTTCTCGAACAATGGAGGCGGGTCCCGGAGTCGAACCGAGATCCACGGATTTGCAATCCGCTGCATAGCCATTCTGCCAACCCGCCGATGTTTGGAGCGGGAAACGAGATTCGAACTCGCGACCCCAACCTTGGCAAGGTTGTGCTCTACCACTGAGCTATTCCCGCACCGTCATCTGCCGTGGCATTCTACTGTCTATTCGTTTTCAGTCAATGACTTTTTGCTATTTTTATGACTGTTTGGCTATTTTTAAGACAAAGCAGTTAATTTCTAGTCAATTGGCTCCCTGCGGAGCGCAGATACTCCCACATAGACCACAGTGTCAGCACAAATGCGAACATAAATAATACCAAGGAGAGCCAGAAAATAAGGGCATTGGCGTTCCATAGCAGGCCGATCAACGCCACCATTTGGGCGATGGTTTTAAATTTCCCCAGATTGGAGACTGCCACTACTGAGCGACTGCCGCGCTGGGCCATCCACTCGCGCAAGGCACTAACAATCAGTTCCCGGCAAATCATAGTCAGTGCGGGCACGGTAATGTACCAGGCGTTATAATCTTCGACGATAACCACGAGAGCGGCGACCACCATGGCTTTATCCGCCACCGGGTCTAAAAACTCGCCAAACTCCGTGAATTGATCAAACTTACGGGCAATGTAACCATCGAGTGCGTCTGTTAACGCTGCTACTAAAAAGATAAACGCTGACCAAAAACGCGCCTGTTCAAACGGTAGATAAAAAACAACTAAAAATACCGGAATTAATACAATCCGGAAGCTAGTTAAGATGTTCGGGATATTCCACTTCATTATCTACAGTTTCCTTGTGGGATGTTACTCATCTCTGAATGAATAATAGATTTTTTCTGCTAACGCCCGACTGATTCCCGGAACATTCGCGAGTTGCTCAATACTAGCGTTTTTTACCTCATGTAATCCACCCAGATTTTTTAATATTTTCTGGCGACGCTTGCCGCCGATACCTTCAATTTGTTCAAGGCTTGAGGTTTTCTTCGCTTTACCGCGCTTTTGCCGGTGACCGGTTATAGCAAAACGGTGCGACTCATCGCGGATATGCTGAATTAAGTGTAGCGCACTGGCGTCTTTATTGAGCGGAATGGTTTCGTGGCTGCCGGCCATGATTAAGGTTTCCAGACCCGGTTTGCGCGACTCACCCTTAGCCACACCAATCAGCAAGGGTGTTTCTTTGCCCCAGTCGGCAAAGTATTTTTCGGCCTGAGCCAGCTGCCCTTTACCACCGTCGATAAACAGGATATCCGGTATGTTGCCCGCTTCTTTGGCGTTGTCGTAACGCTTTGCCAAGGCTTTCGACATTGCGGCGTAGTCATCGCCCGGGGTAATACCGTCGATGTTATAGCGCCGATAATCGGCTTTTTTAGGTCCGTTTTGATCAAACACCACGCACGAGGCAACGGTTTGCTGGCCCATGGTGTGACTAATATCAAAACACTCCATACGCTGAATCGGCACACCCAGTTCCAGCACCTGCTCTAACGCCTTAGTGCGCCGGTTCATGGTGCTTTGCTGATTAAGTTTGCTCTCCAGCGCATTCACCGCATTTTTCTGCGCCAACTGCTGATACTGCTTACGCTCACCGCGCACATTTTGCAGTAACCTTACTTTCTTATTAACCGCCTGCCCCATCACTTCGGCGAGTACATCATCACGGCTGGCATCCGCGGGCAAAATAATTTCCGATGGCACTTTACGCCCGGCGGTATCAGACAGGTAAAACTGCAACAGGAACGCCCGCAACAGTTCATCGTCCGGTGTATCCGCCGGAACTTTCGGAAAATAGCTGCGGCTGCCCTGCAAATGATTGTCACGGACAAACAGCATTTGCACCGTAACAAAACCATTGCCTCTTGCCAGACCAATCACATCCAGTTCCTGCTGCGCACCGGTCACTGAGTTACGCTCTTGGGTACGTCTGAGCATCGCAATTTGATCGCGATAACGAGCAGCGCGCTCAAAGTCTAACGCTTCGCTGGCGTTTTCCATTTTGCTGACCAACTCGTCGATCACCTGCTGGTTCTTACCACCTAAGAACTGCTTAGCAAAACGTACCTGTTCCGCATACTCTTCGTCGGTGCAGACATTGACGCAGGGGGCCAGGCAGCGTTTTAACTGATACTGCAAACAGGGTCTGCTGCGCGCCCGGTAATAAGAATCCTCACACTGACGTACCGGAAAGATTTTTTGCATTAAACGCAAGCTCTCACGCACTGCCGCACCGTTCGGAAACGGCCCAAAGTAATCGCCTTTTTGGCGGCGCGCACCGCGATGAAAGCCTAATCGAGGATGCTGGTGATCGGTCAGAATAATATAGGGATAGGATTTATCGTCCCGCAATAAAACGTTATAGCGGGGTCGATATTTTTTGATAAAGGTGTTTTCCAGGATCAACGCTTCGGCTTCGGTATTGGTTACCGTCACGTCCATATCCGCGATTTGCTTAACCAATACCTGCGTTTTTACTCGATCCACTTTTTCGCGGAAGTAGCTTGAAACCCGCTTGCGCAGATCTTTCGCCTTACCCACGTAGATCACGTCACCCGCCTCGTCATACATCCGGTAAACACCGGGTTGATGGGTCAGGTGACGTAAAAAGTTTTCAGAATCAAAGGTTTTTGTCATAGTTCCTTGTGCTGATTAACTTCGACTAAGCCGCTATGAATAGCAAGATGTGTTAATTGTACATCACCCTGCACACCGAGTTTGCTAAAAATGCGATAGCGAAAGGTATTAATTGTTTTACTGCTGATACTTAAGTGATCAGCTATCGACGACACTTTAACTCCGCGGCTGATCATTTGCGCGACCTGCAGCTCCCGTTCGCTCAATTTATCAATAATCGGAGTATTGCGATCCAGATGCGGATGTTGCGCCAAATACCGGGCCACCGGCGCTGCCACATACACGCTGCCTTGCTTTAACGCGAGTACGGCTTCTTTTAATTCCTGACCACTGCTGGATTCTAACAAATAACCATCGACGTGCGGGACACTGCACTGAAAATCGAGTACGTCCTGGTAACTTTTGCCCCAGACGATCAGCCGCAACTCTTTATAACGTCGCACCAGTCGGCGCCAGGTTTCTACCGTGGCGTCATCGCCCAACCGGCTGCATAATACGACAATGGCATCGTCGCGTTTGTTGCAGGCAACTCTCAACTGCATTAGCGAGGTTACCGTTTCGATGGTATGCCCGAGTCCATCTTCGAGTATTGACGCCATGCCAGCACTAATAAATGGATTCGAAATGGCTAAAATAATGTGATTCATAACAGCGTTCCTTGTCAAAATTGTCCATTAATCGATAATCTATGGTGATGCTTGCGCCTATTCTATGATGGCGACATCACGATTAAACATTTAACGAAATTGGCCAAACTGCAAGACGCAATTAAGCAACCCATTAGATTAGCTTCATGCCCCATTCACCCAGCCTTCACGCTGAGGTTAAATACGTTTTTGATCAAGAAATTGCCATAAATAGCAGGCCAGATAGCTGCGGTAAGGACTGGCGCGTTCGGGGATTATGTTGATATCCCGATCGGCCAGCAGCGATATCGCTTTGCGCAAAGAGCTGTCTTGAATCGGGAACAGATCCTCATGCGCATAATGAAACATCGCCAAAATGCCTGCTGACCAGGGGCCAATCCCCTTAATTGAGGTTACCTCCTTTAACAGGCGCTCAGTGGACAACTCTGCCCAGCCCAGCATCTGCTCAGGGGAGCTTTGATAATAAGATTCTATCGAGCCAATGGTTGCGGCTTTGCTCTTGCTGATGCCACACTCGAGTAAATCATCGCGCCGCAACTGGGCTAATCGACAATTTTGCTGTTTGGCCTTCGCTTCAGCGCGTTCGATAATTGTGCGTGACGCTGCCAGTGACAACATCTGCCGAATCACGATACGTGGCAGCGCCTCTACCGGGTGCACTTGTGAACGCGTTAACACCGGTTGCTTTTCCACTTCCAGCATCAACAACTCTACGCCCGGTTGAGTATCGATAAGATGCTGCTGAATGCTGGCGGCAGTTTTAGGGTTAGCTGCAGCGCCCATTAAGCGAACACCGTAAACGTTTGTCGACTAATGGCTATCAGTTCACCCTGCTCGCTCCATAAACCCGCTCTGCTATGACCGTAACCATCGGCCGCCTGCTCAATAAAGGCCTCGTACTGGAACCAGTCATGAGTATTAAAGGGGGCTAGATCAATATCCGGGAACTCGATAGTCCAGGTTAACGACGATGCCGGTGCGGGCTGCGTTAAATGCGGTAATACAGCGGGCGGCCAGGCGTCGACCAAAGCAAGAATTGCCGCTGTTGTTAAGCGTTGCTGCTCATGACGGAAGCGCACCCAGCCGCCAAAGGTTCTGCCGGGCTGACCACTGAACGGCATGCCGCCGGAGGTAATACGATAATCAAAGTTTTTCGCAAATTCGGGAACGATGTCAGCTTCCGGTAAACCAGGCCCATCATTAATGGTTTTCAAATCTGGCGGTGTCTCGCCTTCTACCTTCACTACCGAATCACGTTTTTTACCCAAGCTGGCCAGGCAAGACAACATCACCTGCCCTTGTTGCTGCAGCTCTGCCGCCACCTGAATAACTGACTTACCTTCGCGTAAAATACGCAGACTTAAACTCGCCTCACCCGCTTCTGCAGGAGCAACAAACGATGTTGTCATGCTACGTAGGTGATACTCACGCGGAAATTGCTTTAGCACAAACTCCGCCACCAGCGCTGCACTAAAACCACCAAAGAATGCACGGCCCTGTGCCCAGCCCGACGGTAGCTTGATAGTCTGTTCTGTTTGTTTTTGTATTTGCGCTAAGGTTTCGTGAAACTGCATTTGATGTCCCTATTAAACAACCGTTTAAATTAGCTACTCAGAATACCAATGATCACCATGATTACAAAGGATGCAGCCAACAAACCTAAATAGATGACTCCGGAAACCAAAAATTTAAAGATGGTCAGTGGCCAGCTTTGTTGGTAAAAGCGTTTTTGCGTCAGCAATAGATATAGCACCAGCCAAATTAGCAGTATATTATTTATCCAACTAGCTAATTCATCGACCCATCCCCAGAACTCGGAGTCTAAAAGCGGCGTTGTCAGCTGACCAAGTACTGTTATCAGCATTAGTGTCAGCAAGATAAAAGCATGGGTATGCAACGCAACTGTCAGGTGTTCAAGGTAATAGCGGTGTCCGAATAAATAGATCAGTTTTAAGAACAACGCCCAAAACGGCAACATTAACAGCATCATTTGCGGCGTCATTGATACCAGTTTTTGCGAGAACTGCTGCGGATTCTGCATCAAATAGTCAATTTTATTCTCAAACTGCTGTTGTTCTTCCGGGCTCATGAAGGGTAGATCTGTCCCCTCCAAGTTAACCTTTGGCGGATTAGAAATGTCGGCACCTTCGGGCAAATAAGGCTTAGCTTCAGAGAGGATCGACTGATCAAGCTCTTTTTGAACTTGCTCTAACTTTTGCTGTTCTTCTGCGGAGGGTGGTTTTACCTCGAAATCTATCAGGGAGGTCAAGACCATAAACGATACTAGCGAAATGAAAAAATACAGGCGTAACGGGGGAACGTAGGAAGCATGCCTTCCACGCACAAATTCAAGTGATAAAAAGCCGGGCTTTAGAAATAGTCCCTTCAGGGTGCGATAGAAACGCGAATCCCAGTGCCCAATTTCACCAAATAAATCGCCGACAACGGCAAAGATGCTGCGAATGTATTGCTTGTCCTGCTGCCCGCAATGATGACAATACTCACCCTGCAACTGCGTCTGACAGTTCTTGCAGGTGTTATCGTTAGCCGGCATCGGCGTTTCAGTATTCATGATAAATTCCGTTTTCTATGGAATATATCAGTTTAGGGGGATTTGTCGACTTGTTACGAGGGAGGGATTGACTCGCGCCATCCTTGGCGCTCGCCCTGCGGGCAACGCCTGCGGCGTTGTCCAAATCGGCTTCCTGCCGATTTGTCGAACCCATGGGGTTCTCTTCAAACCGCCCTTCCCTCGAATTCAAAACAAAAAGGCCCGCTCGATGAGCGGGCCTTTTTGTTTTGAATTTGGCGGAGAGGGAGGGATTCGAACCCCCGGTGGGTATGAACCCACGCCTGATTTCAAGTCAGGTGCATTAAACCGAGCTCTGCCACCTCTCCGAATTGTCTGTGTGGGGTATTCCCCGTCAAGACGAAGCGAATATTAAAGGGCTAGGTTTCACTTGTAAAGTAAAAATTGAAACAAAGTTGCAGTTTTAAGTTCGTTTGGTGACTAAATAGCCAAAAAGGCGGTATTTCCAACAACAAGGCCCCTATTTCGTTAAAAATAGCCTTGTAATTACTACCCAAGCCCCCTACTTATAAGATAGTATCGACAATAGATAATTCATTCACAAACGTAGAAACTTTTTTACCGATTAAAAGTCTTATAATTAGTGATTTAACACGGAGATAACTATGAACGACCGTAGTCAGACGTATGTCGGTCAGCAGGACTCGACACTGGCCGTCAACAAAGTACTAAGAAATACTTATTCGTTGTTGGCAATGACACTGGCATTCAGTGCCGTTACTGCATCAGTCAGCACCATGATGAACTTGCCTTATCCTGGCTTCGTCTTAACGCTGATAGCTTACTTTGGCTTATTGTTCGCGGTTCATAAAACCAAAGACAGTGCCATGGGTATCGTGTTTACCTTCGCCCTGACCGGCTTCTTAGGTTACACCTTAGGTCCACTACTTAATATGGCGTTATCAATGCCTGGTGGTGGCGAAATGGTCGCGACAGCGTTAGGCGGTACCGCCCTAACCTTCTTTGCCACATCGGCTTACGTGTTAACCACGAAAAAAGATATGTCAAAACTAGGCGGCGTTGTTATGGCCGGTATCATCATGGTGTTTGTTGCCATGATTGCTAACTTCTTCTTCCAGATGCCTGCGCTGCAATTAGCTATCTCAGCCATTATGATTCCATTAATGGCAATGCTGATTATGTGGCAAACCAGTGCGATCATTCATGGTGGTGAGCGTAATTACATTATGGCAACCGTAACTTTGTATGTTTCGCTTTATAACTTGTTCGTTCACTTGCTATCATTACTGATGGCGTTTGGCGGCGATGATTAATCCGCTTAAACAACAGCGAATTTAACAAACGCCCCGCCTAGCGGGGCGTTTTTGTTTCATCAGTCATAACCTTGAGATAACCGATGAGTAAATTGTGTTTGGTTTTGCAGTGCAGTATCAATGAGGCATCGTTTAGCGAGCGTGCATTGCGCTTTGCCCGGCAAGCATTGAGCGAAGGCCATGAACTGAACTGTATTTTCTTTTACCGACAGTCGGTTGATCATGCGCGGAATAATTTAGACGGCAACAGCAAAGCACTGCAGCAACAATGGCGCAGTTTCTCGCAACAACATCAGGTGCCATTGATTGTCTGTCATACGGTCGCTGAGCGGCTTAATATTAACGACTTTGCCGAAGGCTTTGAAGATTCGGGTTTAACCGCCCTAGTTGCAGCGATGGCCCAGGCCGATCGTACTTTACAATTTTAACTCGGAGCCAGCTAATATGAGCAAGCGTACTGCCATTTTACAAACCGCAGCTGCCAATACCGAGGCGCTGGATATCGCTTTAGCAATGGCAAGCATGGATCAGTCGGTGCAGCTAATATTGGCTGGCGAAGCGGTAAACTGTATCAGCGACAACCCCAGCAAACGCTATGCGATGCTCGAGCTGTTGGATGCGGAGCCTATTCTGGTTTTTACCGATGAGCCGCTGAGCAATCCCCATCAGCTGGATATTGAGATAGTTTCCAGCCAACAACTTGCGGAACAGCTAAGCAGCTACAATGAGGTTTTACAGTTTTCATGACACTACACTGGATAAGACATCAAACACTGACAAGCTGGCTTAAGCAGCACGGACAATTGCTCGCGGCGAATGATAAAATACTGCTAACCGATACCGCTTTAACGGGGTTAACGGCGGAACGCGCCTGCAACAACCCTATCTACAGCCTAAGCGAAGAGTCATCAGTACCAACACTGCCTGATTATGTCGAACGACTGGACGATAAACAATGGCTAGCGCTGGTGTTAGACTGTTCGCAGCAACTGACCTGGTAGTAACAATGATTGAATTTAACGGCAAGCACTACGAAACCGATAAACACGAATACCTTGCGCACCTGGATGACTGGAGCGAACCGCTGGCTTTGCATATTGCGCAACTAGAAAATATTGAAATGTCCTCTGCGCACTGGGAAGTAGTTTACTTTGTGCAGAATTTTTACAAAGAGTTTGATACCAGCCCGGCCATGCGGGTGCTGGTTAAAGCTATGAAGAAACAACTGGGCGAGGATAAAGGCAACAGCCGCTATCTATATAAGCTGTTCCCAAAAGGACCGGCCAAACAGGCAACCCGAATTGCCGGGCTGCCTAAACCGGCTAAGTGCATTTAAGCGGAAATACGCTCTAACCCGCCCATGTATGGACGTAGTACTTCCGGCACGATAACCGAGCCATCGGCTTGCTGGTAATTTTCCAGCACCGCCACCAAAGCGCGGCCCACAGCTAAGCCCGAGCCATTAAGGGTATGCAGTAGTTCTGGTTTCTTCTGCCCTTTACGACGGAAACGGGCTTGCATACGGCGCGCCTGAAAATCACCCATGTTAGAGCACGAGCTGATTTCACGGTATGCGTTCTGAGCCGGTAACCAAACTTCCAGATCATAGGTTTTAGTGGCACCAAAGCCCATATCGCCGGTGCACAACAGCATCTTCCGGTACGGCAGTTCAAGCTTTTGCAATACAGCTTCGGCGTGCGAAGTTAACTGCTCCAGCGCATCCATAGAGTCTTCTGGCTTAACCATCCACACCAACTCCACTTTGTCGAACTGATGCTGACGGATAAGACCGCGGGTATCCCGACCATGAGAACCGGCTTCGCTGCGGAAACACGGCGTATGTGCAGTCAGTTTAAAGGGCAGCGTGTCTTCTTCGGCAATTTCATCACGCATCATGTTGGTCAACGGCACTTCTGCCGTTGGAATCAATGACATCGGGATCTGATCTTGTGATTCGCCTTCGATATGAAAGAGATCTTTACCAAACTTAGGCAACTGACCGGTGCCATACAGGGAATCGTGATTCACCATGTAAGGCACATAAGTTTCGCTGTAACCGTGTTGGTCCGTGTGCAAATCCAGCATAAATTGCGTTAGCGCACGATGTAACCGGGCAATGCCACCGCGCATTACGACAAAGCGCGCGCCAGTTAGCTTGGCTGCGGTTTCAAAATCCAGTCCCTGAGCCAGGTTTTCGCCGACATCAACGTGGTCTTTAACCTCGAAATCAAACTGACTGGGTTCGCCCCAGCTTGCGACTTCTTCGTTTTGGTCTTCATCTGCGCCAACTGGTACGCCTTCAGCAGGAAGGTTTGGCACCCCCATAATGATGTCTTGCAGCTGCTGCTGTACCAATTTTAATTCTTCTTTGGCAGCATCCAGCTGATCACCGAGATCACTCACCGCATCCAATAACGGTTGAATATCTTCACCAGCGGCTTTAGCTTTGCCAATGGCTTTCGAGCGGCTATTACGCTCCGCCTGCAATTGCTCGGTACGTACCTGGATCTGCTTACGCTGCTGCTCTAGCTTCTGCAAGGTATCGACATCCAGCTCGAAACCCCGGGTTTTAAGCTGTTCAGCCGTCTGTTCTAATTCTTCGCGGAAATATTTCGCGTCTAGCATGAGTGTCCTACTTAACTGAGATATTCAACAAACTGTTCATCAACATCATCGCGACAACAACCGCCGCGACACAAAGTATTACATTAAGACCAACGTGCAGCATTGCTTTTGCCAGCTCGCCCTGCGCCATCATTGCTACCACTTCCACCGAAAAGGTTGAGAACGTGGTAAAAGCACCGAGCACACCAACGCCGATAAACAATCGCCAGCTTTCAGCTACCGACTGCTGTTGCGTATAGGCAAACAACAAGCCCAATAAAAAAGAGCCCAATATGTTAACGGTCAACGTCGCAAAAGGGAACCGCGGTGCGTGACTGATTAGCGCTAAACTTACTGCATAGCGTGCTCCTGCGCCAATCGCGCCACCTAAAGCGACCCATAGCAATGCACTAAAATGCGCCATTATCTCTGCCTCGTGCCCAGGGGCTGCGTTCATCAAGTGATTGCAACCTTAATAGTTTTTCTTTTATTTTAATTTCTAAACCGCGTTCATTGGGCTGGTAAAAACGCGTATCGGCTAACTCATCCGGTAAATATTGTTCTCCGGCCACATAAGCATTGGGATAATCATGCGCGTACTTATAATCATCGCCATAACCCTGCTCTTTATGAACCTTAGTCGGCGCATTCCGCAGATGCTCCGGCACCTCGCTGTCACCATATTCTTTAGCCGTTCGTAAGGCTTGTTTAAACGCATTATAGACGGCGTTACTTTTTGCCGCACAGGCACAGTAAATTACCGCTTGAGCAATCGCCCGTTCACCCTCTGCGGGACCCACTCGATGAAAGGTGTCCCAGGCATTTAACGCGAGTTGCATGGCGCGGGGGTCAGCATTACCAATATCTTCTGAGGCAATCGCCAACAGCCGCCGAGCAATCACCAGTGGATCGCCGCCACCGACTAATAAACGAGCGTACCAAAATAGCGCCCCATCGGGCGAAGAGCCTCGTACCGATTTATGAAACGCCGATAGAATATCGTAAAAATGATCGCCTTGATGATCAAAGGCAGTGGCTTTTTCGCCAATCGCATCCGTGACCATCTCAACCGTTACCTGGTGTTCATCTAACGGCAGATAATCGGCCACCACTTCCAGGTAATTCAGCAACCGCCGCGCGTCGCCACCGGCCAGATCCAGTAGTCTGGTTCTGGCTTGCTCGTCTAACTGCAGCTGACGGCTGCCCAGACCTCGTTCAGTATCGGTTAAAGCCCGCTCCAGCAGTTGTTCTAAGTCGTCCTTTGTCAGCGCCTGTAAACGGTAGACACGAGCTCTGGACAACAGTGCGTTATTCAGTTCAAAGCCGGGGTTCTCGGTGGTCGCACCGATAAATACCACGGTGCCATCTTCAATGTGAGGCAAAAAGGCGTCTTGCTGGCTTTTATTAAAACGATGAACCTCGTCGACAAATAATAAGGTTCGGGTACCTTGTTGTTGCGCTCGTGCCTTCGCTTCTTCGATCGCTTGTCGGATATCTTTAACGCCGGAGGTAACAGCGCTCAGTCGACTAACCGTTGCATTAGCATGCGCCGCGATAAGCTCTGCCAGTGTGGTTTTGCCGGTGCCGGGCGGGCCCCATAAGATCATCGAATGTAAATGACCCTGCTCTACAGCGGTACGCAGCGGTTTACCCACCGCCAATAAATGTTGCTGACCAACATAATCATCGAGCTGACGCGCCCTTAGCCTTGCTGCTAACGGCTGAAAGTCCGGACTAAAGTCTAATCCAAGGCTATCGTTGGTCATCCACGTCCACCCCGTCGGGGATATCAAAATGGAACATATCTGCCTCAAGCGACGGGTTAACGGCGACGTCCTGCAAGGTCAGCTCGATGGTATCGCCCTGCTCCTGCTGCAAACGTATTTGCTGTAACACGTCGTCCGAAAAGGTAAGTTGCAGAGAGTTGTTGCCCTCAATCTGCTCGACTAAATATTGGTCTTCAGCTGTAGCTGATACCTGGTAGTCCTGCCACTGGTCTTCACTACCGGTCAATAACAACAGCATCGGGCTATCGGCCGCTGCATCATCTTGTCGGTACAGCGTTACTTGCTCGACAAACGGGTTGTAATACCAGACGGTATCACCGGAGGCGATCATTAAGGTATCGTCGGGCGGGTCTGTCCGCCAGCGCAGTTTATTAGGGCGCTGAATCGCCAGCTCACCGGTTAGTTGTTGCAGGGTATCGCCGTTATCAGCCGTTACCGTCTGACTAAACTCTGCTGACAAGCTTTGCATCTTCGCTAGCTTTTCTTGTACTTGCTGTTTCGCCGAGACGTCATTGTCCTGCGCAAAGGCAATATTGGTCGCACCGACAAACATCAGCAACGACAAACCAAAACCAGACACTACTACTTTTAACATGTGCATTCCTTTTATTGGCTGTTAGCGCGCCGGTGGTGGTGCGATAACCTCTCGCTGTCCATTGTTGCCGGCACGACTTACGACACCACTTGTCTCCATTTGTTCGACAATGCGCGCAGCTCGGTTATACCCAATCCGGAATTTTCGCTGAACACTGGATACCGACACTCGTTGTGACTCGGTAACAAAGGCTACCGCTTCATCGTAAAGAGGGTCCGATTCGGCGTCTTCATCCTCGTTTTGTTCGCCCGGCAATAAAGCTTCATCGCCCTGGTCTCCGGACAATATTTCTTCCAGATAATTGGGCGAACCGCGTTTTTTCCAATCCGCTACAACTGCGTGCACTTCGTGGTCATCCACAAAGGCACCGTGTACGCGTACCGGCGAGCCACTGCCCGGCGGCAGATACAACATATCGCCCTGCCCCAACAGCTGGTCAGCGCCTGGCTGGTCAAGAATAGTGCGCGAATCCACTTTGGATGAAACCTGAAAGGCAATACGAGTCGGAATATTGGCTTTTATCAGACCGGTTATAACGTCCACTGACGGACGCTGGGTGGCCAGTATCAGGTGTATGCCGGCCGCACGGGCTTTTTGCGCAATACGGGCAATCAGCTCTTCGACCTTTTTACCAACAATCATCATCATGTCGGCAAATTCGTCGATAACCACTACAATGTTCGGTAATTTTTCCAGTTCTGGTGGCAACTCATCCATCGAGTCGCCCGGCTTCCAGATAGGATCACGCAGCGGTTTGCCCTGCTCCTTCGCTGCCGCTACTTTTGCGTTGTAGCCTTTTAAATTACGCACCCCAAGGGCCGACATTAATTTATAACGGCGTTCCATTTCACCAACACACCAGCGCAGCGAGTTAGCAGCATCTTTCATATCGGTAACGACTTCAGTCAGCAGGTGTGGAATACCTTCGTAAACCGACAGCTCCAGCATTTTCGGGTCGATCATGATCAAACGCACGTCTTCTGGTGTGCTTTTGTAAAGCAGGCTTAAGATCATGACATTAACGCCCACGGACTTACCGGAGCCGGTGGTACCCGCCACCAATAAGTGCGGCATTTTCGCCAAGTCGACCACGACCGGGTTACCGGCAATGTTCTTACCTAAAATCATAGTTAGCGGCGACTGGCTTTTCTGAAACGCGTCGCAGTTAATCACTTCGCTCAGCTGTACCACTTCGCGGTGTTTATTTGGTAACTCTAAGCCGACGTAGGATTTACCCGGGATAACCTCGACCACCCTTACCGCCACGGCGGATAAGGTACGGGCAATATCTTTTGCCAGGTTAGAAATTTTCGATACTTTCACGCCCGGCGCTAAATCAAGTTCAAACCGGGTAATGACTGGGCCAGGCTGAACGTGCGCAACGGTCACATCAACACCAAAGTCCTTAAGTACTATTTCGACGGTACGCGATACTTGATCGAGCTCTTCCTGTGTGACTGGATGCTCTTTTTTATTAGGTCTATCCAATAACTCAATCGAAGGTAACGTAGTTAGATCCGAACCTTCCTGCTCTGTAACGGTTAACGCCGTGGATGCACTTTTCGATTCAGTTTTAGTCGCTTCTGGGCTTTTCGTTGCCGCTTGTTTTGAGAAACGAGGCGGCTGTTGTTGATTATCAGCGTCATCATCGTCGAGTGCATTTAATGATGGTAAATCAAGGGTTGGTTCAGCCCGGTCGTCAGCCGATTCGTCTTTGCCAAATAAGCCTTCAAGGTCAACCTCTGGCTCATCGGCGCGGCCCTTCTCGTCGCTGTCTATGGCTAACAGGCTATCATCGGGCGCAGCAGCGTCATCCGCTACTTTTTTCTTCGATTTGTCGCTATCACTGGTTCGGTTATTCCAAGTTTTGCTAACTTTTTCGACCAGCCACAGCACACCATTAATGGTCCACTCACCAAGCCGATCAGCGATATAAAGCCAGCTAACACCGGTTACCAGAGTTAAACCCGTGGCTAAAAACGTTAATAGTAATAAGGTTGAGCCAACAAAATTAAGATAAGGCAGTAAAGACGCGGCAATCACATCGCCGAAAATACCACCGGCAGAAAAGTAGTAAATATCGTCAAAATTAATCGAAGATAAAGCCGAAGCGCCAATCAGGGTCAGTAGTGCGCCGACCAGACGTAAACTAACGGCCAGATAATCAAGTTCCAGTAACCGATGCGTTTGACGGAAGATCAAGTAGCCAAGCCCGGCAAAGGCGAATGGAATTAAATAGGCCACAAAGCCAAAGGTAAATAGCAGGACATCTGCAGTCCAGGCGCCAATAGCTCCCCCTGCGTTATTAATAGAGCCTTCGAAGCCTGTTTGTGACCAGCTCGGATCGGCCGGATTAAAACTCACCAGCGATAAGAATATAAATATCGCCAGTGCTCCGCTGAGCAATAAACCTGCTTCGAGTAACCTTTGTACACCTGTCATAGTGCGTAAAATAGATCCTGTTATAGTTGTTATATCCTGCTGATGCTTCGATTGTAGCGAAACTGACGCCGAATGTTAGCCCTTTACCAATACTTTATTTTCTTGTTTCACTTCTTCCATGACGACATAAGTGCGCGATTCATCCACACCGGGCATCATTAACAATGTTTCACCCAGTAGTTTTCGGTACGCGCGCATGTCGGGTACCCGAGCTTTGATCAGGAAATCAAAATCTCCGGCAACCAGGTGACACTCCATAATTTCGTCGGTTTTGCGGGCCGCCTCACTAAATTCGGCGAAAGCATCCGCAGAAGTTCGGGTCAGTGTGATTTCGACAAACACCATCAGGTTGGCACCCAGTTTTGCCGGGTTAATTTTGGCGTAATAATGCTCAATCACTCCTTCGCGCTCTAACTTGCGAACTCTCTCCAGGCAAGCAGTGGCGCTCAAGCCTACCTGTCGGGCCAGCGCAACGTTTGATATGCGACCGTCACCCTGCAAAATACGCAGGATCTTCCGGTCAATTCTGTCAATAGTGATTTCTGCGGGTTCTTCAGCAATAAACATAATTTTTATTTTTTATTTAAATCAATAGCCAAATATAACACGGTTTTAAGCCCTAAAAAAAGTACGTCATACACTACTGTTTCCGTCTATAATTTGCGCCATTAATCCACTGTAATAAAAACCTTAATTTAGAGGCTGTGAAATGCTAATTGGTGTTCCTAAAGAAATTAAAAACCATGAGTATCGTATTGGTTTAACTCCTGCAGCAGTGCGCGAATATGTTGAAAATGGTCACGACGTTGTTGTTGAAAATAACGGCGGTGCGGCAATTGGTTTTACCAATGACCAATACCTGGAAGCCGGGGCTAAAATCATCGACACGCCCGAAGAGATTTTTGCTCAAGCGGATATGATTGTAAAAGTAAAAGAACCACAGCCGAATGAGTGCAAAATGCTGCGCGAAGGTCAAATCTTGTATACCTTCCTGCACCTGGCCCCAGACCCTACGCAAACGGAACTGTTGGGTAAATCAGGCTGTACTGCCATTGCTTACGAAACCGTTACTGACAACCGCAATGGTTTGCCATTATTAGCACCCATGAGTGAAGTCGCCGGCCGTATGTCGATTCAGGCAGGCGCCCATTATCTGGAAAAAGTTCACGGCGGCAGCGGTACCCTGTTAGGTGGCGTACCAGGCGTTGCTCCGGGCAAAGTATTGATCATTGGCGGCGGTGTTGTTGGCACTAACGCGGCGAAAATGGCGATTGGCCTTGGCGCGGAAGTTACTATTCTGGATCGCTCATTACCTCGCTTGCGTGAGCTTGATGATATTTTTGCCGGTCGTGTTCAAACGGTTTACTCAACAGTTGACGCTATCGACAAATATTCTCGCGAAGCAGACCTTGTGGTCGGTGCCGTGTTAATCCCGGGCGCTGCTGCACCTAAGCTGTTAACCCGTGACAACATCAAAAATATGAAGCCAGGCTCCGTGTTGGTTGACGTTGCTATCGATCAGGGCGGTTGCTTTGAGACCGCTAAAGCGACTACCCACCAGGATCCGGTTTATATCGTTGACGACGTGGTTCACTACTGTGTTGCTAATATGCCAGGCGGCGTTGCCCGTACCTCGACCATTGCGTTGAATAATGCAACCCTGCCATACGGTATCGCGTTGGCCAACAAAGGCTTAAAAGCCATGTTAGAAAACGAACACCTATTGCGTGGCCTGAACATGCATAAAGGCAAGATTACATACAAAGCCGTGCACGACGATTTAGGCGAGAAATTAGGGCTGGATTACCAGGACCCTCGCGACGCGTTGCAAGCGTAATTAGCGCGACGAGCTAAATAACTGATAAAAGGCCTGCAATCGTGCAGGCTTTTTTGTCTTCGCTCTTGTCGCTCAGCCTTGCAAACCCTACAATCGACCCCAATAACTTATAAAATATTGTAACGAACAAAGAGGTTAGGAGTATCAAATGGCCGACGCCAAACATTGCAAATTATTAATTTTAGGATCCGGTCCCGCCGGCTACACAGCCGCGGTTTATGCCGCGCGAGCCAACCTTGACCCAGTAATGGTCACCGGTATGCAACAAGGTGGTCAGTTAACCACGACCACCGATGTTGAAAACTGGCCGGGCGATGCAGAAGGTCTGACAGGTCCTGACTTAATGGTTCGCATGCAGCAACATGCTGAGCGGTTTAACACCGAAATCGTGTTCGACCATATTAATAGTGTCGACTTTTCGGAGCGCCCTTTCCGGCTTAAAGGCGATGTTGGTGAGTACACCGCGGACTCGGTCATCATCAGCACCGGTGCCTCGGCCAAATACCTTGGTTTAGATTCCGAAGAAACCTTTATGGGCAAAGGTGTTTCAGCCTGCGCAACCTGCGATGGTTTCTTCTATAAAAAGCAAAAGGTGTGTGTTGTTGGTGGTGGTAACACCGCCGTCGAAGAAGCACTGTACCTGTCCAATATTGCCAGTGAGGTCCATGTTATTCACCGTCGTGAAACCTTCCGTGCAGAGAAGATCCTGGTAGATCGCCTGCATGAAAAAGAGCAAAACGGTAATGTCGTCTTCCATTTGAACAAAACCCTGGACGAAGTTCTGGGTGATCAAACGGGTGTTACCGGCGTGCGCATTAAAGACACTAACGACGGCAGCTTTAGCGAGCTTGATGTAGCCGGTTGCTTTATCGCCATCGGTCATCAACCTAACACCGGCATATTTGATGGTCAGTTAGAGATGAACAATGGTTACATTCAGGTACAAAGCGGTTTAGAAGGCAACGCCACAGCCACGAGCATTCCAGGCGTATTTGCCGCTGGC
This sequence comes from Pseudomonadota bacterium, assembly GCA_051746345.1. Taxonomy (GTDB): domain Bacteria; phylum Pseudomonadota; class Gammaproteobacteria; order Enterobacterales; family Alteromonadaceae; genus Idiomarina. The sequence goes on along the minus strand of JBNJEZ010000021.1, from coordinate 7,925 downwards.
GACGTTATGGACCATGTTTACCGTCAGGCAATAACTTCTGCTGGCAGCGGTTGTATGGCTGCACTTGACGCGGAACGTTACCTTGATGCATTAACAAAATAGATGCAGGAGATTGAGCGCCTATGATTGTGCAGTTAAACAGTCGCTCAATCAGCTTCCCTCCGCCGGCGACAGCGTTGCATGAGCCTAATGGGCTGCTTGCTGTCGGTGGCGACCTGTCACCCGGTCGTCTTATGCACGCCTACCGACACGGTATTTTCCCGTGGTTTGGCGACGGTGACCCAATTCTTTGGTGGTCTCCCAATCCGCGGGCCGTATTTTTTCCAGACCAGATCCATATTTCTAAAAGTCTGAAAAAGGCCACCCGCAAGCTGCCGTGGCGGGTTACTATTAATCATGATTTTGAGCGTGTTATCGAAAGCTGCGCGACTACCCGGGAACACGAAGGTACCTGGATAACCGACGAAATGTACAGTGCCTACCTGCGTCTCAGCCAATTGGGTCATGCCCATTCAGTGGAAGTCTGGTTAGACGACCAGATAGTCGGTGGCTTGTATGGTATTTCTGTGGGCCGGGCGTTTTGTGGGGAAAGTATGTTTCACACCCATACCAATGCGTCTAAAATCGCGTTGGCTGTTTTTGCTCAACAATTCAGCCAGGCAGGCGGCCAGCTTATCGACTGTCAGGTGGCCAACCCTCACTTAAGCTCACTGGGCGCGCGCAATATGGATCGGGATAAGTTTTTATTACAGCTGCATTTAGCGCAGCAGGCTAATCTGCTTGCCGGTTTCTGGTCGCCACGAGAACTCGAGGTTTCGCTGTCATGACATTACAGTTTGGTATTACTCGCGAAGCCAAATGCGGTTACCTGCCGGACCGCAACGAGCGACTGTTGGTTGCGGTCACTGATGAGCAGCCACCGATGTCGGTAGCGCTTTACCAACACTTATTAACTCATGGTTTTCGACGCTCTCACAACGAGGTGTACCGGCCTTACTGTGCGTTATGCCAGGCATGTCAGTCGTTACGCGTGTTAGCCAACGAGTTTAAGCCCAGTAAAAATCAACGACGCGTGATTAATAAAAACAGCGACTTAAAGCGCACTATTGTGACCAAACCCGGCAGTGACTATGACGCTTTGTTCTGTGACTTTATTGAGCAGCGCCATAAAGATGGTGGCATGTATCCGCCGGATCCCAAAGCGTTCTGGAATTGGTGTCACTGTGACTGGATGACAACGCGTTATGTTGAATGGCGCGATGCCGACGACAAGCTTGTCATGGTGTCGGTAATCGACACCGTGCCTGATGCATTATCAGCTATGTATACGTTTTTTGCGCCGGATCAGCACAAACGTTCACTCGGTACTTTTTCAATCTTACAGTTGATTGAACTGTGTCAGCAGCAAAATAAGCCATTTTTATACCTTGGTTATCAAATAGATGACTGCGACAAAATGAACTACAAGGCCCGTTTTACGCCAAACGAACGACTCATTGGCAATCAGTGGAAAAAAGCGGTAAAATCGCTCACACTTTAAGTTATCCGTACGATAAATCGTACAACAACCAAAAATCAGAGGATATTAATGGCGAAAGAAGACAGCATTGAGATGCAGGGCACCGTATTGGAAACCCTGCCCAATACAATGTTCCGTGTTGAGCTAGAAAACGGACACGTCGTTACTGCGCATATTTCAGGTAAAATGCGTAAGCACTACATCCGTATTTTGACAGGTGATACGGTGACGGTTCAGTTAACTCCTTATGACCTTAGTAAAGGTCGCATCGTCTTCCGCGCTCGTTAACAAGTACCAATAAAAAAAGCTGCTCAATTGAGCAGCTTTTTTTTGCTTAAGACCAAATTCCCAGGCGTTAACTTTCCACCGCCTGACTACTACTGTCGTAGTCAAAACTCAGTTCATCGTCTGAGCTTTTCGAGACTTTGACGCTACCGCCTCTGGCCAGCTGGCCAAATAAGATTTCATTGGCAAGCGGTTTCTTCACGTGCTCCTGAATCACTCGACTCATTGGACGTGCGCCCATCTGCTTGTCATAGCCTTTCTCGGCTAACCAATCAATCGCGCCTTGGTCGACTTGCAAGGAAACACCTTTACGGTCCAGTTGCGCCTGCAATTCAGTAATGAACTTATCAACCACCTGCTTAATAATTTCTTCATTAAGGTGATTAAACCAGACAATACCATCCAGACGATTGCGGAATTCCGGAGTGAAGGTTCGGTTAATCTCGGCCATCGCATCGTGGCTATGATCCTGCTGCTTAAAGCCGATAGACTTACGAACAGTCTCACGCACACCTGCGTTGGTCGTCATAACAATGATCACATTGCGGAAGTCGGCCTTGCGCCCATTGTTATCCGTCAGCGTACCGTTATCCATCACCTGTAATAAAATATTGAATACATCCGGGTGCGCCTTTTCAATTTCATCCAGTAACAGCACGCAGTGCGGCTGCTTGATGACCGAATCGGTTAACAAGCCACCCTGATCAAAGCCGACATAGCCCGGAGGTGCACCAATCAAACGACTGACCGCGTGCCGCTCCATATATTCGGACATATCGAAGCGTACCAGTTCAATACCCATAGCCTTAGCCAGCTGTTGAGTAACTTCTGTTTTACCCACGCCGGTAGGCCCTGCGAACATAAATGAGCCAATTGGCTGATGTTCGTTACCCAGACCCGAGCGCGACAAACGGATGGCCGAGGTCAATTTATCAATGGCCTCATCCTGGCCAAACACCACCATTTTAAGGTTGCGATCAAGCTGCTTTAACACATCCTGGTCGGTTCTCGACACCGATTGCTCCGGTATCCGTGCAATCTTCGCAACAATGTTCTCTATGTCCTGAACACCCACAGTCTTGCGCCGTTTAGACGGCGGCAATAAACGCTGCGAGGCGCCGGCCTCATCCATAACATCAATAGCTTTGTCCGGCAGATGCCGTTCGTTGATGTACTTCGCCGATAATTCCGCCGCTGCTTTAATTGCCGGTTGCGTATAACGAATACCGTGGTGGCTTTCGTAACGGTCTTTTAAGCCCATCAAAATCTTTGTGGTGTCTTCAACCGAGGGTTCGACCACATCCACTTTCTGGAAGCGGCGCACCAGCGCTCTGTCTTTCTCAAACACATTCTTAAATTCAGCGTAGGTGGTGGAGCCAATACATTTTAGCTGACCACTAGAAAGCAACGGTTTCAATAAGTTTGAGGCATCAAGTACCCCACCACTCGCCGCGCCGGCGCCAATAATGGTGTGGATCTCATCAATAAATAGTATTGCGTCTTCTTTTTCACTTAATTCTTTTAACAGCTGCTTAAAGCGCTTTTCAAAGTCACCGCGGTATTTTGTTCCCGCCAGCAAGCCACCTAAGTCTAATGAGTATATCACCGCGTTTGCGAGAATCTCTGGCACGTCCTTGTTAACCACCCGATAAGCCAGACCTTCTGCAATAGCGGTTTTACCAACGCCCGCTTCACCAACCAGCAATGGATTATTCTTGCGACGGCGACAAAGGATTTGGGCACAACGCTCAACTTCGTGATCGCGACCGATTAGCGGGTCTATCTTACCGTCTTGGGCTTGTATATTTAGGTTGGTGCAAAAGCGCTTCAGATGACTCTGTTGTTCTTCCTGAACCTCAGCCGCTTCTTCTTCGTCCAGCGGCTCATCGGGCGCTTCTTCGCCCTGCATACGAGATATGCCATGAGAGATAAAGTTAACAATATCCAGCCGGGTTATATCGTGTTTATTCAGTAAATAAACAGCCTGCGACTCTTGTTCACTGAAAATCGCGACCAGCACATTGGCACCGGTAACCTCGGCGTTGCCCGATGATTGAACATGAAACACAGCACGTTGCAGTACTCGTTGAAAGCCCAACGTCGGCTGCGTATCAACACTCTCGTCATCAGATTCAAAGCTAGGCGTACTGCGATCAATATAGCTCAGCAGCTCCTCTTTCAGCTGATCGAATTCTGTTCCGCACGCGCGCAAAACCTCTGCTGCATCCGGGTTATCCAGTAACGCGACTAACAGGTGCTCTACCGTCATTAACTCGTGATGACGTTCACGCGCTAAACGAAACGCGTCATTTAACGTCAATTCAAGGGCTTTGTTCAACATATACCACTCCTTACGGTCACGCTGGTTTATTCCTGCTCCATTGTGCAAAGCAATGGATGCTGGTTTTCACGAGCATACTGGTTGACCTGTACAACTTTTGTCTCTGCAATTTCTGCGGAGTAAACTCCACAGACCGCTTTCCCTTTATAGTGCACCTGCAACATGGTGTCAGTCGCACGTTCCTGGTTCATCTTAAAAAATCTCAACAACACTTCAATGACAAAATCCATAGGCGTGTAATCGTCATTATTAAGTATGACTTTGTACATCGACGGAGGTTTCAGCTCCTGTTTTTCTTTTTCTTCAAGATCATGCAGATGTTGATGGTCAGACTGACTCATGAGTTAACAACCTATTCTCACTATAGTGTATTTGTTACGACCTTTCTCAATCTATTTTCGAAAAAAGTTAACAAAAGTGTTGATTTTTTCACCGCAAATGCTTGACTATTACACTGCGTTTCCTAGAGTAAAACATGGTGTTGCTCGTTAAGGATTTCAAGCAGGATCCGACAACACTTACATAATAATAAACATTCTCTGTTGCAAAAGAAGGAAGTAGAAGTATGGCTACCGGAAAAGTCAAATGGTTCAACAACTCAAAAGGCTTCGGCTTTATTGAGGCGGAAGACCGCGAAGGTGACATTTTCGCGCATTACTCGACCATCGATATGGAAGGGTATCGCACTCTCAAAGCCGGTCAAACCGTTGAGTTTGAATTGGAGCAAGGCCCTAAAGGCTTACACGCCTCCAATATTGTTCCGGGAACCACCGACAAATAGTGGTTTTACCCTAACACCTTATTTATCCTCAAAACGCCGGTATTAACACCGGCGTTTTATTTTCCTCTTAACTTTCTCTTGCTAACTATCAATACCAAAGTAACGCCGTAATTGATCACGCAAATTTGGTGGCGTGCCATGAATCGTCAAGGTATCAGTGGCCACGTCGTACTTTATACGTTCGCCCAACTGAGTATGATCAAAACCAACGCTAACTCCGCCGCCCTGCCCCTGAAACTTAACCAGCTTGCGCAGTGTTGACTTGTCCGCCGGAAACTCTTCAGGCAGTTCTGCTTCGCGCTGTTTTGCATAATCACGGCTAAAGTCTTCAAAGCTCAGCTCCTGTGGCTGCGCTTGTTCAAAGTGCTGCGATAAGTCTTTTACATTAACATCTTCGCCCTGCTTCCACTGCTGGTCACAATATTCAAAAGCGACCGCGTTTAACGATTGGCGTTGTTGCGGCTCCAGATCGGATTCTTTGCCATATTCGGTCACCGCTTCAATCAATGTCTGGGTTTGCGACTTTGAATTTAAACGCTCGGTACAGCCCAGAAAATCCAGGAAAAAGTCAGATACTTTACGACCTACACGCCCTTTAATAAAGGAGATATAACGTTCGCTATCCTGATTCGTTTCCCACTCGGTTAAATCAATTCGCGCCGCCAGTTGCACCTTATTGATATCCAACTGCGACGATTTATTAACCGCCAGATCCGGATTAATAGAGACACCCTCTTTTACCGGTAAAAAGGCCACCAACAGATAATCGGTGCTTAAATGCTGGTACCGCGTAACCAGTAAAAAACCAGCCTCCAGCATGTTGTAGTTTTGCAGTTGCTCAAGCAACAGTTTCGCTGCCTGCTGACTGAAGTCAACAAACTGCAATTGGCCACCGTGCCACTGTTTAAGCTGCTCGGGAAAAGGGCCACTATCACCCTCATCCGATTCGGTCAAAAAGCTCGCATATCCTTTTGCCGGTTTATTGGTATAAACTTGAGTCAGCTCTTCTAATAATTCATGAAGCTGCTCGTCTTCGGGCAACGCTTCTGGAGCCAAACGCAGCCCGACTTTGTCGTCGTGGCTGTAAAATTGATGAATGATGCTGTTTTCAATGCGCAGTTGCATATGTGGGACTATCCTTGCAAAATCGCTGTGTTAGACTAATGGCTAATAGTGTATCACGGGAATAATAAAGAATGGGAAAACACCAACGCCGGGATAAAATTGCTCGACTTATCAGTTGGGGACACTGGTTCACCTTTATTAATATTATTCTCTGTCTGGCACTCGGCAGTCTCTATATCGAAGCGACCCCCTCCGCTGAATCGGCTTTAGGTACACTTTATACGATCGTTAGCTGGATCGGACATTTCGCATTTTTGCCTTTTGTATTTTTTATCGTGCTTATCTTCCCGCTGTGTCTGGTGGTGCCCTATTCGCGCATATTAAGGGGCTGGTCAGCACTCATCGGCTCGCTCGGCATTATCGCTCTGGCAGCAGACTTATTGTTCTTTCGTCAATACGGTTATCACCTTAACGCCTACTCTCTGGCGCAGATGGCAAAGGACGCAGAAACAGTATTTACCGGAGCCAGCTTTTTAATCATTTTAGCCGTATTGCTGGGCTTTTTGGTGTTGCTGGGCTTTGAACTGCTGATTGCCAATTACACCTGGAAACACTTACAAGAACTGCAAAAGCGCCGACTTGGAGCACCTGCCGTCTCCATTTTTGTACTGTGCTTTTTTGCCAGCCATTTAACCCACGTTTGGGCCGATGCTGAGCTCTACGAGCCAATTACGCAACAAGATGATATGTTCCCGCTGTCCTATCCAACGACCGCTAAAACATTAATGGCCAAGCATGGCGTTATCGATGTTGAGAGCTATCAAGCCCAGCAACAGATGCTGATGGCCGCGGATAATATTAAGTTGCGCTATCCGCAAAACGAAATGTTGTGCACCAAACTCAACGACAACACGTCTATTACTCTTATTGTGTTCGATCGATTGAATGCCGAGAATCAGGAAAAGTTAGCTTATGTTGCTGACCAAGTCCCGCTTAGTCCGGTGAATACCCAAATGCTGGGCCATCCAAGCCGCGAGGGTGGCTTATTTCAGCTGCTGTATGGTTTGCCCGACTTTTATCTGGATACTATTGAAACCCAGCAAGTGACGCCCGCCTACCTAAAACCGCTGGATGACTTTGGGGTGCAGAGTCATTGGATTGAGACCGAAAACTGGTCAAATAACTTGCAACTGGATCAGTTTAACCAGCAATGGCAGTTGACCGCACTGGATGACTTTATCCCGCGTCCGCGCAACCAGTTTAACGTTATCTTTATATCTCAGGATGACGTTGAGAGCATGTACAAACTGTTTGCGTTAACAGCCAATCATAAAGTAATTGTTACTTCGCTAGCGCCGGCAGACTCAGAGTCGTTGCTCGGGCAACAACAGTTTATGCCGAAAAATATGTCGGTACCCTTGTATGAACGGGGCTTTAACTTGCCGCAACAGCCGATTGCCGGCTTGATGGATGTTGTCCCCACCGCTCTTGGCGACATGATGTCGTGCGCCGGTGGCACCAAAAGCTTTAGTAATGGTGAAAACCTGTCTAAAGGTGGCGAGCGCTGGCCGTTGGTTGAAACCTATAGTCCCTACATTGTTATTTACGATGCCGCAGAAATTACGATTTTAGACAACACCGGCCAATTTAGTGTGTACGACAACCAGACCTTTGACCTAAAAAAAGGTGCGGAACCACCGGTTCCGGTATTGATTGATGCGTTAAAGGATCTAAAACGTTTTAGCCGCGACAGCAGCAACACAAACGATTGATTATTTTTACAGCAGTCGTGTGGGATTGGTGACAATAAACCTTGCTAAATTCCCTCAGATCCGTAACATATCGCTCCACGGTCGGCGTGTGGCGCAGCTTGGTAGCGCACTGTCATGGGGTGTCAGGGGTCGGAGGTTCAAATCCTCTCACGCCGACCAATT
>JBNJEZ010000020.1:0-27075 GCA_051746345.1 Pseudomonadota bacterium | reverse complement strand
ACCTTCTACTTTCACGATTACGAGACATGGGGAGTCAATCCACACATTGACCGCGCCGCGCAATTTGCCGGTGTTCGTACGGATACCGAGTTTAATGTAACCGGTCGGCCACTAAAACTATATGCCCAGCCTACCCCTGACTTTTTACCCAACCCCGAAGCCGTCCTGGTTACGGGGATAACACCACAACTAGCGCTTAATCAGGGTGTTAACGAGGCCGACTTTGCCCGCGCAATTCATGCCGAGTTTGCGCAACCCAATACAACGGTGATCGGGTATAACAATATACGGTTTGACGATGAAGTCACTCGTACCTTATTTTATCGCAACTTCTATGACCCCTATCAGTATGCCTGGCAGAACGGCAATTCGCGTTGGGATCTTATCGATGTAACGCGTGCCTGTTACGCACTTCGACCCGATGGTATCGAATGGCCTACGAATGAGGATGGTCGCGTTAGTTTGCGCCTGGAGCATTTAACCGTAGCCAATAATATTGAGCACGGCCAAGCCCATGATGCGATGTCAGATGTTTACGCGACTATCGGTCTGGCTAAGCTTATTGCCGATAAGCAACCGAAATTATGGCAATGGGCCTATAAGATCAGGCGCAAAGCTGCGCTGATGGATCTGTTTAACTGGCAACAGCCACAGCCCTTGGCACATGTCAGTGGCTTTTACGGTAGCGACAAGCGTTATTTAAGCGCGATTTTACCGATTGCTTTTCACCCTCAACAAAACAATGCCATTGTCGCCTGGGATCTGCGCTACGACCCTGCCATCTTAGCGAATCTGTCGGTTGAGCAAATCACCGAATACGCCTTTGCCAGCAAGCAGCAGCGTCAGCAACAGGATATTCCCGAGCTGGGGCTGCAACTTATTAATCTAAGCCGCTGCCCTTTCCTGGCTCCTATTAATACGGTATCTCCGGCAGCGGCAACAGCAGCAGCTCTTAATGTCGATCAAGTGCATCAACATGTGCAGGCATTACAGCAACACGCTGACATGCGGGATAAGCTAATCGCGGTTTACGAGCAACCGAAGGAGTTTACCGCGGCGGACGATGTCGATCAGCAAATCTATCAGGGGTTTTTTAGCGATCAGGATCGCAATAACATGGAAATAATACGAGAAGCCCAGCCTGAACAATTAGCCGGTTTGGACCTAAACAGTGCTGATCCGAGGTTACCAGAATTGTTATTCCGCTACCGTGCCCGCAATTTTCCGGCTACATTATCCGATAGCGAATTAAATCGCTGGCGAGCGTTTTGTCAGCAACGTATGTTGTCACCGCCAGCGGGCATGTTGTCAGCAGAAAGCTTTATGCAACGACTGGAACAACTCGCTGAACAACATCACGACAATACCCACAAAATGCGCTTGCTGAAATCGTTGTATGACTATGCCCAAAGCCTATAGCCAGCACCACTATGATTATATCATTGTCGGTGCCGGCTCTGCTGGCTGTGTGCTCGCCAACCGCTTAAGCGAAGACCGCAACAAGCGCGTTCTATTACTCGAGGCAGGCCCCGGAACGGGCGGCTTTTTTTCATCGATGCCGTCCGGTTTTGCTCGTTTTATGCACAGCCGCAAATTTAATTGGCTGTACCGCAGCCAACCCGAGGCGAAGCTCAGACAAGGTAAAGGACTTTACACTCCTAGAGGGAAAATGCTTGGTGGTAGTAGCGGCATCAACGCGATGATCTACACCCGCGGCTTACCGTCCGATTATGACCATTGGGCGGCTCTTGGTTGCAATGGCTGGAGCTATAGCGACATTTTGCCATACTTTAAACGGGCAGAGGGCAACGGACGCGGTATTAATCAACACCATAATGACAGTGGCCCATTAAAAGTTTCCGATGTTCCGCCCTGGTACAATGTTTCAAGACAATTCCTCAGTGCCTGTGAAGACTATGGCCTCCCTCATAATCCCGATTTTAATGGTCCGCAGCTAGAAGGTTATGGCGCTTACCAATTTACTATCCATAATGGACGACGTTTTGGTGCTTACGACGCCTACTTAAAACCCGCGTTAGCGCGAAAAAACTTAGTGGTGCTAAGCGAATGTTTAACCGAACGCGTATTATTCTCCAATAAAGCAGCGACCGGGGTTTGTTACCGTCGTGCTGGACATCGTTATGTGGCAAGCGCTGCTAACCAAGTTATCCTTGCCGCCGGCGCGTTTAATTCACCGCAGATTTTAATGCGCTCTGGCATTGGCGATAAACAGCATTTATTCGCGCATAATATAGATTGTTTGTTTGATAGTCCCGAGGTGGGTAAAAATTTGCAGGAGCACGTCGATATTTCGATACATGTGCGTAATCGCAAAAAAGACGGCATGACCTTAACCCCGTGGGGACTATTAAAGCTGACGCCCGCGCTGCTACAATATATCACCACAAAGAAAGGTCAACTGGCGCGTTCATTAGCCGAGGTTGGCGCTTTTTATCGTTCTTCTGAGGCTGTTGCTGAACCCGATATTCAATGCCACTTACTGCCTGTCATGTTCAATGATAGCGGTTATAGCTGGTGGCCAACCCTCAAACATGGCTTTACCTGTCATGTCTGCTTACTGCGGCCCCGTTCGCGCGGCCAGGTTTCCTTGAATAGTGTTGATCCCATGTTAGCACCGAATATTCGCTATGGTTTTTTAAGCGAAGCTAAAGACCGACAAGACTTAATTCATGGACTGCGTAAAGCGATTGCTATACTCGGCCAACCGAGTTTAGCAGGCCATAATGGCGGTATTGTGTTTCCAGATGAAAACGCCACGGATCAGCAGTTGCTTGAACAAATCAGTGAGCAATGCGGGTTAATTTATCACCCGGTCGGAACTTGTCGTATGGGGTCAGATCCTACTGCGGTGGTTGACGACTCATTAAGGGTTAATGGTGTGGCTAACTTGCGAGTGATTGATGCTTCCATTATGCCCACTGTAATTAGTGGCAATACCAATGCACCGACAATTGCGATTGCAGAAAAAGGCGCCGACTTAATAAAAGCCGACGCCTAGTTTCACTACTCTTTCCAATTACACCTTATTCCCGACTCGCAACAACCGAGCCAGTGCTGGTATCAGGATAAGTGCGCCGAGCATGTTCCAGATGAACATAAAGGTCAGCAAAATACCCATGTCGGCCTGGAATTTTATCGGAGAGAAAATCCAGGTGGCGACACCAATCGCTAAGGTAATACCTGTGAAAGCAACTGCCTTACCGGTGTTTTCCAGTGCGTAGTGGTAAGTATTCTGCAAGTCCATACCCTGCTCAAGGCCTTCTTTAACCTTACTGTAAATATAGATGCCGTAATCAACACCAATTCCAACGCCCAGTGCAATAACCGGTAATGTTGCTACCTTGATGCCAATTCCCAATACTGCCATAAGTCCCTGACTCATCACTGTCGTCAGCATTAACGGCAGTACAATGCAGGCAACGGTTCGAAGACTGCGGAAGGTCAACAAACACAGCGCGATGACTACGCCGTAAACCCATAACAGCATCTTGATTTGGGCACCTTCAATAACCGAGTTAGTGGCCGCCTCTATGCCTGAATTACCAGCAGCCATTAACAAGTCAATGCCAGGTTGTTGATGGTTGCCATTAAATTCTTCAACGGAGGCTACAACGTTTTTAAGTGTTTCCGCTTTATGGTCATCCAGGTAAATAATAATCGGTGCCATCGAACAGTCGTTGTTAATTAAGCCATCCGGAATCCGGCTTAAAGAGGCATTAGTCACGTATTGATTGCGGTTTAAACTAAACCACTTAAGGTTACCCTCATTGATTGCAAACATGCCCATCTTCGACACATAAACAATTGATTTCACGTCCTGCACGCCGGCGGTGTTTTCCATATGCCAGCTGAAACGCTCCATCAACTCCAGATTTTGGTAAGCAATACACTGCTCTGGCTCGGTAGCGGCCATTACCACAAAAATATCAGTACTGGAGCTGTAATTGTCGACGATATACGCATTGTCCTGGTTATAGCGACTGTCGGGTCGTAACTCAGGCGCACCTTTGTCAAGGTCGCCAATTTGCAGATGCTGGCTTTGATACAAACCCCAGCTCAACATAACCAATGCCACCACTAATGCGGTATAAGCCCACTTAGGACGCGCAAACTGCTCGAAAAAGTGAACAATGGGATGCTTTTTCTGCTGCGCGGCTTTTTGATAGCTGACGCCTTTCTCCGAGACCCCGAAGTAAGACATCAAAATTGGCAACAACCCAAGGTTGGTTAGAACAACCACGGCAACACCGATGCTCGCCGCAATGGCCAACTCTTTTATCACCTCAATATCAATGACCATTAGGGTGGTAAAGCCAATCGCATCGCTGACCAGAGCCGTTAACCCGGCTATATACAAGCTGCGGAACGCCAGTCGCGAAGACTTAAGCTTGTCGTGCCCCTGGGTTCGGTTAAAACTGATCGCATTAATGATCTGAACACCGTGGGAAACACCAATTGCAAACACCAAAAACGGAACCAGCATTGAATAAGGATTAATACCGCTGCCAATTAGATGGATTATTCCCAGCTGCCAGATAACCGCAATAATTGAACAACTAAGCACCGTAAAGGTGCTACGCCAGCAACGGCTGTAGACAAACAACATTACCAGCGTAATAGCGATCGCCAGTAAGAAAAACAAGCCAACTTGGTAAGCACCGTCAATAAGATCGCCGATTAACTTTGCAAAACCGGTGATGTGAATTTTTACGGAGTCCGACTGATACTTATCCCGCACCAAATTCTCTAACTTTTGAGAAAAATCGGCATAGTCGAGCTTTTCGCCGGTTTCCGGATTTACTTCATCAAGCGGCACATAAATGATCGTCGACTCAAAGTTATTTGCGACTAAGTTACCGACTTCGCCGGAGCGCAAAACATTCGTTCTTAGTTTTTCAATGGATTCTTCAGAGCCATCATAGGAGTCAGGTATTACCGGTCCGCCGACAAAACCTTGTTCGGTGACTTCCATCCAACGCACGTTGGGAGTCCACAAACTTCTTAGACCGGAGCGGTTAACGCCGGGGATGAAAAAGATCTCATCTGTGATATTTTTTACGGTTTCTTGAAATTCCGCATCAAAAATATCGTCCTCGGTATGCTCTACAGCGACCCGAACCACATTACCCAGACTGGATAAGTCCCGCTGATATTCAAAGTAGTTTTGAATAAAAGGATGTTCGGTTGGAATCATTTTAGTAAAAGACGCATCCGGGCGTACTTGTGCCGCGTTATAACCCAAAACAGCAGTAATCAGTGCGAAAACAAGCAGCCAGGGCAACCGAAATTTAAACAGTACTCTTTCCACCAAAGAAGGCTTTTTTTCTATTATTTTATTATCCACGTTATTGCGCTCCCTGAGCAGTAATTACTGCTTCTTCTTTGCTCATTCGTGCGGGCCAGTACATTAAACCACTGCGACCAATAATAATTTTTTCATCTTGTAACGGAATAATATCGGTTAATACGGAGCTACTCGGATGCCGGTACTCAGTTGCATTCAAATCACTGTCCAATTCTACAACGACACCTGAATTGCCAACCAACCACTGATGTCCTTCAGTGTCAGTGAAACCGGCTGATAAATTAACGTCGACTGCAGAGTCAACTTTTTGATAGCTATCGCCTAAATCGGTGGAGTAAAATAAGTTTCCCCGCAAGCCATAGACCCAGAGTCGCCCCTCGTTATCGAAGTGAGCGCCAAAAAACGACCCTTGATAAGGTGGCGGCACTGCCTCCCAGCTATTACCGGAGTCTTTACTGCGATAAGCGGTCCCTGCCTCCCCAGCAATAAATAGCTGCTGCTCATTGGCAGAAATCGCGTTGAGATGAAAGCCGTCGGGGTTGTCCAACTGATTATTTAGTAGCTGCCAATTGTCACCCCCATCAGTCGTTTTTACGATGGTATTGTATGCGCCAATAGCAATGGCCGTTTGTTCATTAATAGAGACGATATCCATAAAGGGCTTTGTTGGGCCACTTTCTTGCTTCGATTGTTGCACCGTTTCTAACTGAAACTTTGCGGTATCCAGATCCCACTCTAAATCGCCAACCTCCGCATCTTCTGCGGTCTCTATTTGTTGTTCCAGGTCAGCAACTTGCTGTTTATAAAAAGCGATTTCTAGATCCATCAGGCGAAACCCATCAAGCACTCTTCGCCAGTTTTTCCCGCCGTCTTCGGTCTTTAACAAAACCCCATGGTGACCGGTCGCCCAACCGATCTGCTCATTGAAGAAATGAACACTGGTTAATAGCACACTGGTCGGAACAGACGCCTGTTGCCATGTGTTATCATCGCGTTGACGATGGATAATATTGCCGTGGGCGCCAACAGCGACAAGTTTGTCGCCAGCCGCTGCAATTTCAATCAGTGCTGATTGTTTTATTTTTTCTACTTTTGCTGTTATTGCCGGTGCTTCAATCACTTCATACTCGGCGGCAGCACCTTTGTCAGTACTGCCTTCCTGTGCGATTGCATTCATGCTCAGCAGTCCTGTGAGCAACAACCCGACATGGGTTGGGGACAAACGCATGGAACCTCCTACTTACCTAAGATGTCATAGGATTGTATAAGGTTAAGAATATTTGAAAACCTTTTTTGTCCAATTTCTCGCTTTTTTTCATTAAACTATTGCCTGACAGGTCAAACCTCTGGCAAAGTGGAGAACGAAAGTAGAACAACAAGGAAAAAATACAATGAACAAACTGATGCTCAAAGCTGGTGTTTTTGCCCTATCGGTCATTTCCGCTAGCGTTGCCGCAAAGGTGAGTCCCGATGAAGCAGCACGTTTAGGCCAAGACCTAACGCCAATTGGTGCAGAAAAGGCAGCTAACGCAGACGGCTCTATCCCGGCATGGGGTGGCGGATATTCAGACAGTAGTGTTGGTCAGGTACGTGGGACTAACCCATTTGCCGATGATGAAATTCTGTTTACCATCACCAGCTCGAACTTAAACGAATATCGCGATAACCTGACACCCGGTCAAATCGCTATGTTCGATAAATACCCAGACTATAAAATGAATGTCTACAAGACTCGTCGTACCGCGACTTACCCTGACGAGTTATGGCCAAAAATTCAAAAGAATGCCGAAAACGCAGAGCTTGTCGCTGGCGGTAACGGTATTCAGGACTATGAAACAACCACTATCCCATTCCCCATTCCGAAGTCTGGCGTAGAAGCTGTTTGGAATCACATTACTCGTTTCCGCGGTGGTGCGGTAACACGTCATGTGGCGCAGTTCCCGGTTCTTTCCAACGGAGACTTTGTCCCGGTTGAGCTGAAAGAAACTTTGGTTTTCCCGGAATACCTGGCAACAGGTCGTGAAGAAGATGACGACAATGTGCTGTTTTACTTCTTACAAGAAGTTGAGGCGCCAGCTCGCCTTACCGGTACTGTGTTGCTGGTTCATGAAACCATCAACCAGGTTAAGGAAGGCCGTCGCGCCTGGATCTATAACGCCGGTCAGCGTCGTGTTCGTCGCGCACCGAACGTAGCTTATGATGGACCAGGTACGGCTTCAGATGGTCTTCGTACCTCAGATAACCTGGATATGTACAATGGTGCTCCGGATAAGTACAACTGGGAGTTAAAGGGTAAAAAAGAAGTTTATATCCCTTATAACAACTACGAAATTATGAACCCTGAACTGGATTATGAAGACATCATCCAGGCCGGTCATATGAATCAAGACTTAATCCGCTACGAGAAGCACCGTGTGTGGGAAGTTGAAGGTACCTTGAAAGACGGCGAACGTCATATCTATTCAAAGCGTACCATGTATCTTGACGAAGATACCTGGACAGCCTCTATTGTTGACCATTACGACGGTCGCGGAGATCTGTGGCGAGTTGGTGAAGCGCTGAACACTCAATTCTATAACGTTGACGTGCCTTGGATGGCTGCTGAAGCACTATATGACTTAAGTTCAGGCCGCTACATTTCACTCGGTCTTGGCAACGAAGAACGCAAATACATGGAATGGGATATCGAGCCTAAGCGTGAAGATTTCTCAACCAACGCATTACGTCGCGCTGGTATTCGTTAAGATTAGGTTACTAGCCTATTCAACAAACAAAAGAGGCCTCATTCGAGGCCTCTTTTCTATCCCGGCGAAGCCCTAAACCGGGGCCTGGGCGCAGCGCGCGGGTTTTAGGGCAATATAAGGTTAGTCTTTCCAGTCGCCAGCCAGTTTATCCAGCCTTGCCATTAAGCTTGAGGTGTCCCAACGTTCTCCGCCCATCGCCTGCACTTCGCCATAGAACTGATCAAGTAGCCCCGTTACTGGCAAGGCAGCACCACGCCTTTCTGCTTCTTTTAGCGCAATCCCTAAGTCTTTACGCATCCAGTTAACGGCAAAACCGTGATCATAGTCCTGGTCCCACATGGTCCGGTAACGATTCGCAAGCTGCCATGAGCCAGCCGAACCCGCGTTAACCGCCTCAACTAACTTATCCGGGTCAAGTCCTACCTTACGCGCCAGGTGTAATCCCTCAGCAACGCCTTGCACCACGTTCGCGATACAAATTTGGTTCACCATTTTCGCCAGCTGACCACTACCCGCCGGGCCCATAAGTACACGTGTTTTTGCATAGCATTCAAGTACCTTTCCCGCTTTATCGAAGGTCTCCTGTTCACCACCGACCATAGTTGTCATAACACCTTTTTCAGCGCCCGCCTGGCCGCCTGAAACTGGAGCGTCTAAAAACTCGCCACCTTTATCTCTTACTGCCTGTGAGAGCTCTTTAGCAAGCTCCGCTGAAGCCGTAGTGTGGTCAATGACAATAGCGCCCGGCTTAAGGCCGTTTAGCAATCCGTCGTCACCATAAAAGACACTACGCACATCGTCATCATTGCCAACGCAAACCATAACAAAATCACTGCCTTTAGCAGCCGCTGCCGGAGTTTCTGCAGAGCGTCCCTGATACTCACTGACCCACTGTTCCGCTTTACTTTCTGTGCGGTTATAAACACACACATCAAATCCAGCATGTTGCAAATGGCGCGCCATTGGGTAGCCCATAACGCCTAAACCAATAAATGTACATTTCATTGTGCCTTTCTCCTTTATTCTAATTTATGCGTCCTAACACGACAGCTCACTCTGGACACACAAGCGACTATTTCTGTACCAATATCGTCGTATACCTCACCGTCAATTTCTAACACGCTGGGTTTTATAATGTAATTATCATGTTGTTCTATAGTGACTAGTGGATGTCTGGCATGTTTACCGTTAAGTACCGCCCACAGCACACCTAACAGTTTTAATTTGGGAGCGGCTGCAACGCTGACACGAGTCAATTTACCGTTTTGACGAGTCGCCATCGGCGCGAGCTGTATTCCACCCCCTAAATAACGGCCCACCAAAACTGATTGTAATAACAGCCCGTTGCCTTTACCCGGTTGATAACGCCACCACCAACCCAACACGCCAAGTAAGTAACTCAGCCGGCCAAACCACTTTTTTTGCTGCAGTGACTGCCCCCGCACCAGGTCAACTGGCAACCCAGCACTAACAGCGTTAACAAATCGAATGCCATTAACCTCGCCGATGTCGAGACGATGGTGGCTAAGCTCGGTTTCATCACGCATTCGCCAGTTAAGCTCTGTTAAGCCACAGTCGCGCGCGAAGTCATTACCTGTGCCACAAGGAATCACGGAAATAATTAACCGTTGCGCCTGTTCATCCGTTAATTGGTTAACCAACCAATGTAAACTGCCATCACCCGCCAGTAGTACGATTTCGTTCGCCCTTTCAAGATATCTGTGCAACTGCAAAATATCCGTTTTTTCTTCAGTATTTATGCTCAACTGCAAAACCGACTTCCGCTGCTGTTCGAACCATTTTCGATAACGTCGGCTCCAGCGTTTAGAACGGCGACTGGCGGTGTGTTCAATTAACAATATCGTCATCTCAGACAAACTCTATTCATTAGGCTTCTGAATTAACCAATGCTGGTAGCGGCCCAGATCTCGAAAAGGTGACACCTGGTTGTACTGAAGTTCTAACTCCAGCAGCTCGTCGAAACGCTGTTGGTGCTCAATATTACGCAGATAATCATGGAAGCAGCGGACACCTGTTTTACTCTTCACAGTTAGCCCTTCAGCTAACAACCAAGCTTCAACTTGTGACGGATCCCGCGGCGTTTGGGGGCTAAGCCGAACCGTCTTTTTCACCTTTAAGTCGCGGGCAATGTAGTCAAAATTTCCGTAGACAGCGTTTGCCATCAATTGCGCGTTGCGATTAAAAAACATTAGCGACAGCGTTGCACCAGGCTTTAATAACTGGTTAAGCTGACTTATCGCCGCGGCGCCATCATCAACCCACTCCAACATGGCGTGACATAAGATCAAAGAAAATTGTTGCTCTGGAAGTTGTTCAGCAAGTCTGTCCAATGGCGCAATCAAATACTGAGCATGGCGTGCCAGACCAAGTTGCTGATGACGTTGTTGCGCTTCCAGCACCATCTGCTCTGAAATATCGGTATGCAAAACCCGGTGTTCACGCTCTAAGAACCACTCGTTGACCTGCCCAAGCCCTGCTCCCACATCTAACAACGAACATTTATTACCATTAATAAAAGGCTCTAAATCACGCTTTAAAACCGCCATTCGTAAGCGGCCCTTGGTGCTACCATAGATGTTCTCCGCGAACTTTTTACTGATTCCGGAAAAATCGCCGCGCGATGTCTTGTTCGTCTTATTCATGCAGGATTATCGATATCAATGAATTCAACGTCCAGGTCGAACTGCTGTTGCAGGTGTTCACCAAGTGCCTTTGCACCATACCGTTCGGTCGCATGATGGCCTGCCGCATAAAATGCTAAACCTTGTTCACGGGCGCTGTGCACTGTTTGCTCAGACACTTCGCCGGTAATAAAAGCATCGACCCCTAGTGACGCAGCCTGGTCAATAAAACCCTGGCCGCCACCCGTGCACCAGGCAAGCTTTTTAATGGGTTTGTTGGTGCTGACATAACAGGTTAAAGAACGCTGCAATTTGCCCTCGAGCTGCGCTGCCAAATCGTCACTGCTAATTTCCGCACAATCACCAATAACCAAGGCACAACCGGCATCGTTGCTGTCAGCTGGGCCATGAACATGCCAACCCATTAAATCGGCCAACTGAGCATTGTTGCCCCAGCTTGGGTGAACATCCAAAGGCAAGTGATAGGCCAATAGGTTCATATTGTTTTGCAGTAAGGTTTTGATTCGACGCTGCTTCATACCGACGATACTGGCGGATTCGTTTTTCCAAAAGTACCCATGGTGCACTAGCACAGTATCAGCACCCCGCTCCACAGCCTTATCCAGCAGTGCCTGGCTGGCAGTTACCCCGGTGATAACACGTTGTACTGTATCGGCACCTTCAACTTGCAAACCGTTTGGACAAAAATCTCGAATTGCTGACACATTCAGCTGTCTATTGAGGTAGTCAACCAGTTCGCTACGCGCGATTGCCATTGCTTTGTTCCTCTATTTCTCCTGTGTATTCCCAAGATTCTACCGTAAATTAGACAATAATCCGAAAAAACGGTATAAACACAGGGTTAGCGTAGTTTTTGTACGAATATGTTATTTAATCTGATACCGAATAGGAATCATTGAATGAGCAAACTGGACAAAGAAAAAGTACTGGCGGAATATACCGAAGCCTATAAAAAAGCACACGGTAAAGAGCCAAAAATTGAGAGCAGCAGCGGCTGGTACAGCGTTGATGGTGGTAAAAATGTTCGTTTAGCTCAGCTAGCAGAAGAAGCAGAGAAACTGACTTCTGGCAAAGCTGATAAGCCAGCGACCAAAAAAGCGACAGCGAAAAAAGCGCCGGCTAAAAAGTCAACCACCAAAAAGCCTGCAGCCAGTAAAGCGAAAGCAGCTAAAACTAAGACGGTATCTTCGGGCAAAGGTCTAACGGCAAAAGAGCTTTGGAAGCAAAAGCTGGAGAAAGATGCTGCAGAATGCCGTTTGCCCAGAGGTTCTTAACTAAGTTACTTGGGCAACCCGCTAAAAAGGCCGGCACGAAAATCGTGGCGGCCTTTTTTATTAGAGTACATCTGGATTTTTTCCAGCGACTCTATCTATTGGGACTCTAATTTTACGGTATCGGTAAACCAGAAACTCGGCGCGCTTTAATACCACTTGTTCGGTGCCGAAGTCCGCCTGCGAGACGAGAAACGTTTCATTCTCTAATACTTGTTTAACAATACCTAGTTTCCCAGCATGCTCTCCGCGTTTAACAAAGATGGTCTGGCCATTAATTCTCGGGTTGTTATAAGCAAACGTCGGTCCATTCATAATTACTGCTAAATCCTCAGAACGCAGAGTGCGGAATTATACGCACTTTATCGGCAGTTAACAGGATTACTTAACAACCCTAGGCAGTATTATTGTCGGCCAATGTACAGCGTGATCTCTCCGACCGGCACACCAAACTTGGACATTTCAGTCCGGTTAATCATGTTATCTTCATCGATCAGATACATCCAATCGTCTAACGCCAGTGCCAGCGTGTCGCCGTCCATGTCAACTTGCAGTGTATACTGCCAATTAAGCGCATTACCAGCAGTGGTTCCTACCGCGACGCCATCCACATCGCTAGCTCTGCCCTCGTAAGTATTGGGACCAGTTTTGGTTAAGTGCCAGGTACGTTCCTGAGTACTGCCGTCAGCGTAATAAAACTGTTCCTCGAGCTTGCCCTCATTACCATCCCAGGTACCTACCATCTCCACCCGGAATCGTTGAATGACATCATCTGAATAATCTTGCACTGTCCCATAAGCAACTAATCGGCCGTTAAAAAACTCTTCCAACTTCAGTTCTGGACTACGCCCTTTATATTCTTCGATGCTAGTAGAACAGGCCGTTAACATGAGTAAACTGGTAACGGCAACGACTAACCAGCGTGACAGAATGTTCATTATTTCTCTCCTACCAGTTCCCGCCGTTCACTCTCAAAGCGTGAATCGGGCGACAACCAGATTGCTAAAAACTGTTCCGTGAAGGTTTTGTTTTCAATGGTCCCCAGTAATTTATCTGCTTGATAAAATTCAGCATATCCCTGGTCATTTTCGCGCAACAACAAACAATCACCTTCCTTAATGTCTGGCCAGATATTGTTCAATTGCTCTAACCATTGCTCCTGCTGGTCATGCTTTAAATCCAGGTCTTGCCACTCTTCCCCTGTGGTTTCCACCAAATCTGCTGCTTTAATGTCACGCAGATAGTCGAGCAGCAATGCTTTTTGCAGCTCATCTCGTTGCTCCCAGTCATACTCTCCCGTGTCGGTATAGAGGTGTGCATCGTAAACGTCCCAAAACATAACGCTCAAACGTGTTTCACCGACTTTCTTAAGATCGTCCGGTAATGACTCCTGGCAACTGGAAGCCCATGCATTAGTGGCAACCAGTGCTGACAATAATACCGTGCTAATACGCCCAATCATATGACTAACCTCTCTCCAGCTTTTGCTTTAATCGCGCGACAAAAGAACAGCATAAACAGTGACCAAACTAAAGCGTAGGTAATAACCATTTGCAGCAACGAGTCGCTGCTCCCTGCCTCTAGGTTCGTTCCTACCCAGTAACTGAAAGGTCCAGAAATAGCGCCCAGTAAAGCGGCCAACCAAGGCGTTTTTGCTAACCAGTCCAGCGCTACCGGAGCCATAGAAGCAAAGCCAAGCCATAAAACGGCAAGCCATAACGGAAACAGACCACCGCTGAAATCAATCGCGCCCGTAGCCGTTGCTATTGCCTCTAACAATAAGCCGACAGCAAACAGCTGTAAGATCAATCGCAGATTAACCTTTGCTACCCAAACGCTATAAATAATCTGAGCTAGCACCAACGCCCCGGTCAGCAGAATAAAACTGTCCCGACCTGCAACAGCACTGAACCAAAGGATATTGAATAGAACAAAACTGATTATTTTATGCTTTATAGAATTAGTCATAACACGCCTTAGTCGCAGTTAACTGCACAACAGACACAGTTTCTTCTAAAAAACCACCCTGACAATAGCTAAAGTAATAATTCCAAAGTCGGGTAAAGCGCTCATCGTAACCCAACGGCTCTAACTCGGCCCGTCGTGCATTAAAATCTAACTGCCAGCGCTTCAACGTTTCGGCGTAGCTTTTTCCCATATCATGAACGTCACGTACCACCATCTGAGTCTGATCTTTAAACAACTTCGACATTTGTGTCAGTGAGGGTAAAAAACCGCCCGGGAATATGTGTTTTTGAATAAAGTCGACTGACCGGGCGTAGCTGTTATAGCGCTGATCAGCAATCGTTATAGCTTGCAAGGCCATCTTACCGCCAGGCTTTAGCCGTTCGTTACAAGTCCGGAAAAAAACAGGAAGATACTGTTTGCCGACAGCTTCGATCATTTCCACCGACACTAACTTGTCGTATTGCCCTTGCAGATCACGATAGTCTTGTTTCAACAATTCGATCCGATCTTCAAGACCCTCTTCTTTTATTCGTTGTTGCGTGTAACGATACTGCTCTTCCGAAATAGTAGTGGTGGTAACATGACAGCCAAAATGTTTTGCTGCATGTATCGCCAGACCGCCCCAGCCGGTACCAATCTCTAATAGCCGGTCAGAAGGTTTAAGTTGCAGTTGCTGACATAGACGGTTCATCTTATTAAGCTGTGCTTGCTCAAGAGTGTCATCAGAGCTCTCAAATAAGGCACTGGAATACTGCATATTAGGGTCAAGAAAACGTGAATAGAGCTCATTACCTAAGTCGTAATGTGCCGATATATTTTTCTGGGCCTGCTGTTTATGATTGCGGTTTGCCCAGTGAGTCACCTTATTAAATGGAAAGCTTAACCAACCGACTCGTGATTCGAGCCTGTCTAGAGCGGCTAAATTCCGCGCAAATACCTGAATGACAGAGGTTAAATCACTGGTCTCCCAGCTCTTATCAATGTAAAGCTCGGCAGCACCGATGCTACCACCAATTAACAAGGTGCGATAGAAATTAGGTTTTCTAACGTCAATTTCGGCCCGCAGTTCACTGTATTTATCACCAAACTGCCCCACTAAATGACCTTGTTCGGTGATCACTAAACAGCCATGCTTTAAATGACCTAACAAGCGCAAGGCAACAGCCCGGAACGCCTTATCTAAACCCTTAAATTCAAATGGAGCTGTTAGCGCACTCTCACCATTCGCCATGGTTTTTACCCTCTTGTATAGCTATTTTTTTAAGGATGCCCGTAAAACGGCGTGCGTTTAATAAACAGCTTTAACGCTTGCCAATAAATGCCGCCAATAATTTTTAGAGCCATCACTGGTGATGTCTTTAATACGTGACTTACCTCACTACGGTTTAATGACTGACGGGATAAATTCATCCCTGCAACAAAATCTTTCTGCTCCGTGGCTGCGGACAGTTGTATAAAAAGGTTTTCACCGGGATCAGTAAGCTTCCAGTGGTAGGTCATTTGCATTGGGTTAAATGGCGATACGTGGAAGGCCTTTTTTGAGGTAGGATTCTGCTCAGACAGATCGATCAAATAATAATGGCGTTCTAACCATGGTGTATTACTGACCTCTGCCAGCAAGTGGGTAAATTCTCCACGTTGCTGCAGATAGTAAAAGTTGACTGGACTAAAATAGATTCCAAAGGTGCGGATATTACCGAGAAAGAAAACCCTGCCTGACAACGATTTATCAGCCAATTCTGACATTTTTGCCAAAACCGCCTGTTGTAAGTCCCCCGCTTCACCTTTCAAGTAATCTTTGCGCCTGAACCATAAAGGGGCAAAACCTTTGGTTGAAAACCAACGACTGATACCGTTCGCCTGCTCAAGTTCATCTAAGGCTAAAAACCACTGCATGAACTGGTAGTCAAAGTCATGCTGCCGAGGACGAAAGCGGCGATGAAATACCGTCCCGGAATATAGTGCGCTATCCATTTTCAGAGCCATTATCAATAGCCAATGACGGGTCGATCCGGTTAACAATATCTATTGCACTACGTACGCCATCTTCATGAAAACCATTATACCAATAGGCACCACAGTAATGCGTATGTTTATGACCACATATCGTATGTCGCTGCTCACGCGCACGCAGCGAAGTGATGGAATACTGAGGATGCTCATAGCGAAAACGCCGTATCACCTTGGTTGGATCTATGGCTGCTGTGTTATTCAGTGTCACACACAACGTCTCTTCGCATTTTATACCTTGCAAAATGTTCATGTTATAAGTAACTGAACTGGGTTTAGATTCTGCATCACCATCGGTCCGCAACAAGTAGTTCCAGCTGGCCCAAGCCCGTTTGTTTTTCGGCAATAAGTTTTTATCGGTGTGCAAAACCACGTCGTTCGGCTGATACTCTATGGCGCCTAAAATTTGTTGCTCCTGAGCCGACGCGTCGCCCAGCAATTGCAGAGCCTGGTCACTATGAGTTGCTATAATCAGCTCGTCAAAATATTCGCTTTCTCCATTGCTAAATAGCAATTGAATTTGTTCCTGCTGACGATTAATCAGAGTAATCTCTGTATTAAGCTTCACACGCTCCTGAAACGGGCGAATTAATGCTGGAATATATGACTTGGAGCCACCGTTGATGGTATGCCACTGTGGGCGTTCAGCAACATTGAGCAACCCGTGGTGTTCGAAAAAACGCAAGAAAAATCCCAACGGAAACTGTTCCGCTTCGGAAATACTGGATGACCAAATGGCGGAGATCATAGGTAACAAATACAGTTTGGCTACATCGTCGCTTATCTGCTGCTCGCCAAGGAACTCTCCTAAGGTTTTCTGATCCACATCATCGCCATCAGCGATGGCTTTTTTGGCGGCCTTATTAAACGATAAAATGCCGCTCAACAGCTTATAAAAAGATGGCCTAAATAAGTTCGTCCTTTGCGCGAATAAGGTATTTAACGTATGACCATTGTACTCAAGCCCTGATATTGGGTCAGTCACACTAAAGCTCATTTCTGTATCACGCCAATTAATCTGTAGCTCGCGTAGTAACCGTTTGAATCGTGGGTAAGTGCGATCGTTAAAAACGATAAATCCAGTATCTACCCGAAAACTCTTGTTATTAACGGTTACATCGGATGTGTTGGTATGGCCGCCGATATAATCATTCTTTTCGAACACACTT
Source organism: Pseudomonadota bacterium (assembly GCA_051746345.1). Lineage (GTDB taxonomy): Bacteria > Pseudomonadota > Gammaproteobacteria > Enterobacterales > Alteromonadaceae > Idiomarina. The sequence continues at coordinate 9,924 of JBNJEZ010000020.1, read as the reverse complement.
ACGGTGTGTTTTTTGCTCAAATAATACGCAGCCGTTAAGCCTGAAATGCCACTACCAATTACCGCTATTTTCATCCTTACTGATTCCTTGACATACGTCGTGATAGCGCCACCTGAACTCCTTGAGGTAGCAGCGACATTAACTTTAATAGTGCACTAAAAGTACGTGGAAAACAGATATCTCTTTTGCCTTTATCAATACCTTTTCGTATTGTCTCAGAGGCAAACTCAACCGAGACGCGCATCGGCATTTCAAAGTCATTGGCATCAGTCATCGGCGTTTTTACAAAGCCCGGTGAGATCGCCAGAACCTGTATTCCATACTGCTCACTTAAATCAACTTCTAACGATCGTGTTATATAATGAATAGCCGCTTTGGAACCACCGTAAGCCTGGGCTTTGGTAAACGGTAGCAGGCGGGCTAAACTGCCTACAATCGCCAGTTTACTACCCTTCTTAAGCACTGGCAGTAGACCTTCTACGGTATTCATGGTGCCAAATACATTAACCCCAAACACACGTTCAAACATAGCCGCGTCAAATTTACTGACATCCAAATACTCGCAGACGCCTGCACTGAGTATGGCAACATCAATTTCAGCTTGCTGACTTAATACATCAACAGCCTGATCACGGTCACTGATATCGAACGCAAGTGTTTCGATGTGTTCTGGGTATGCTTTCTGCAATTCGTCCAGGGCCTCTTGCCGGCGACCACAAGCAAGCACTTGATGCCCTTGCTGCGCGTAGTCTTTTGCCAGTTGGCAACCGATGCCTGAGGTTGCTCCAGTAATTAATATTCTCACTCTGCCACCAACCGTTGCTTAATTTTATCGATAACATAACCAACTAGCGGTACATGCTCGTATAGCATGGCACCGAGGTCATAATGATCCTGCTGCTCGCGTATCTTGCCATCTTCAAATTTGAGGTAGCTAACCCCCGGTAATACAATTTCCATTCCATCACCTAGTTTTGGGTGAGCAAATCGCATCTGCCAGGCTAAAAAGGCTTTATCCTCTCCTACTAATTCATCATCAAAGGCAAAATGGCAATAATCGACATTCTCCATCGAATGTTCGAAATATTTCTTTAAGTCTTCAAGACCGACCAATTGATGAATTGGGTCCGTGAAACTTACTTCTTCATGGTACATATCATCGAGCTGGCCCAGGTTCTCTGTCTTGAACTCGTCATAAAACGACTTGAGCGAATCGACCAATTCTTGTTTATCCATTTTTCACCTGCTTGAAAGTTGTTAGAAAACGCTCTCGCGCCACGCCATGATCAACAATCGGCTGTGGGTACGAGTTTTCAGCTTGCTGTTTCAACCAGCTATGCGGCCAATGAATGTGTTTTGTAGGCACAGCCTCCAGTTCCTTAACCCAATTACGAATGTAGCTACCGTCGGGATCAAATCTTTCGCTTTGCCTTATCGGATTAAACACCCGAAAGTATGGCACAGCGTCAGTGCCTACCGAAGCACTCCACTGCCATCCACCGTTGTTTGCAGGAAAGCTTCCATCTATCAGGTTCTCCATAAAATAGCGTTCACCCCAGCGCCAGTCGATGAGCAAGTCTTTCACCAGAAAATTAGCAGTAATCATTCGCAATCGGTTGTGCATCCACCCGGTCGCATTGAGCTGACGCATACCTGCGTCAACAAGCGGGTAACCAGTTTGACCATCGCACCAGCGTTTAAACTGCTGTCTATCATCGCGCCAAGGAATATTTTGCGTTTGCTGTTGATAGTTTTCACCGCGACTTAAACGTGGTTCGTGATACATCAAATGTTGATAAAACTCTCGCCAGGCCAATTCTGTCAGCCAGGTATCAGGACCTGGCTCCAATCCGAAGGGGAAAGATGGTGACAACGACTGCAGGCTACGCGCTAAGGTTTTTGGAGAGATAACACCTAATTCGAGATAAGCAGACAGTTTTGACGTTCCGTCAATGGCTGGAATATCCCTATTTTGTTGGTAGTCCTCCACCTGATGTCCGACAAACTGTCCGAACTTACTCAGTACCGCCTGCTCGCCTACCGGCCAGTTCGATGTGTCAACCCTGGGTAACGGGCAGTCGGGCAAAGGCTCAGGTTTCACTTTAGAGATGACTGTCATTGTTGGCGGTTGTGATGGTGTCCAGTCATTGATTTCCGCCACTCGACTGCGCCAAACCTTATTGAACGGCGTGAACACTTTATAGTAATCACCTTGCTTATTTCTGACTTGAGCAGGCGGTACCAGCAATATGCCATCCGAGAAATAGCAGCGTATCGATTGCTGTTTCAAGGCCGCTGTCACGGCCCGATCACGACGCACTTCATCCAGTGGATACTCAGTATTCGCATATAAGCAATCTGCTGAAAGGTCTGCACAAAGACCGGATATAATAGAGCCTGATTGAGAAAATGAATCATGCACCTTAACTTTAAGTAATATACCTAACTGCTCCAGCTCGATGCGAAACTGGTGCAGATGCCGCCACAATAGGTCCGTTTTACGGGGCGACCAAAGGTGCCTTTCAAAAGTTTTCTTTGGTACCAGATAAACTCCGACAACTTCATCGTGGTTGGCACAAGCAGCCTCGAGTGCGGGGTTATCTCGTACTCTTAAATCATGGCGAAACCAAACAATTGCAGTCATATTAAAGTCCGTAGCGAAGTTTTAAGTCTTCAGGATAGGGCTGGATATACCATTGATTTTGTAAATAACTGTTTGGAAATTCGCGCAGATAATGGCGAATCAACGTCAACGGCGCTATCAATGGCAATACACCGTCGTGGTACTGTAAGATAGTGTCACTCAACTCTGCTTTTTGCTCAGTCGTCAGTTGTGTTTTGAAATATCCTTGGATGTGTTGCATCACGTTGGTGTGATTTCGTCTGGAGGCAGGCTCTCCGATGGCGTTCATCAAGCTTTCGATATAGTCTTTTGCAAAACTTTCTGATATTTCTTGCTGCTCACCCAAGCGTCGGCCCAGTTCTCTGTACACCGGCTGGTTGTGCGCTAACAACAACAGTTTACAGCGCGTATGGAAGTCCAACAATGTGGACTTTCTAAGGGGTCTCTCCAAAGCTTGCCAATGCCCATAAACCCAGACACGAAGAATAAAGTTTTCTCGCAAATGAGGGTCGTTAAGACGCCCGTCCTCTTCTAAAGGCAGTGCTGGATTTAATTGTTGCAAGCGTTCTGCAAACAACCCCATTGCCTGCTTGCGTGCGTGCCCGGTCTCGGGATCGTACAGTTTTACCCGCTCCATGCCACAACTTGGCGATTTCGCACAAAGTACATAGCCACTCAGCTGCTCTGCTTTTACCTGTATCCGGTCGGCGAATTCACGTAGCTTTAGACTAACGTCCTCGCCAGTTTTCGGAATCACAGCTTTAACCTGCTCTGCGTGCTTTTCTAACCTTATAGTTGGTCGAGGGATAGGTAAACCGATACCAACTTCAGGACAAAATCGCACAAATTCTACATGCCGCGATAACTCATCATCACAAAATGCTGAGCGTTTATGACCGCCGTCAAAGCGCACCTGATCTCCTAACAGACAAGAGCTAATCCCTACTTTTAATTTTTTATGTTGCTGCATAATTCCTACTACTTTTAGTTTTTCTTTTTTAATAACGTACAGAGCACAAGAAAAGTTTGATCATAAGCAAGCTATTCAGATCCAACACTCATTTGCTTGCGTAATTATCTGCAACTTTCTTTTAAAACGGCAGTTATGTGTTATGACGCAGTACGAAGAACTACCGCTATTTCCACTAACAGCGCATGTGTTACCGCACGGCAAACTGTGCTTGCGGATTTTTGAGCCCCGGTATACACGTCTGGTCAAACGCTGCATGTCAGAACAATCCGACTTCGTTATTTGTATGTTCGATCCCAACGAGGGCAAGGATTCCGAAAATTATATTTTGCCCTACGGTACTGCGGTAAAAATTATTGATTTTGAAATGCTCGATGACGGCTTTCTTGGGATAACGGTTGAAGGCGTGAGCCGGATTTGTATTAAACAACGTCATCGAGAGTCCGACGGACTTCATGTTGGCTCCGTCGAACGTTTAGATGATTGGCCTACATCCGCTGTTACCGATGAGAAAACCGTTTTGAAAGACAGATTAAAAGAAATCTATCAAGTTTATCCAGAATTAGGTTCACTCTACAAAGCAGAAGCGTTCGATGAGCTCAGTTGGCTGTGCCAGCGCTGGTTAGAGATTTTACCGTTAGACGTCCATGTAAAACAAAATTTAATTAAGCAAGATAATTCACTTAAAGTTTCTGAATATCTGCTACAATTGGTTGCGTAGTTAAATATTTTTTCTGATTTCGGTGATCCACTGACTACGGGACCACGTTCATAGTAAGACAACAAGCAATAAAAGCAGGTCTAATTATGCAAGTGATGTCAGAGAGAACTTCGCAACGGGGAGTTATGAAAGCATCCCAGCAAGACACTGCCGATAAGGCAGCTGAGCTTCTCACAAAAGTCGCAGAGTCTCGCAGTAGAGCTGCGTTCAGTGAGTTGTTTAGTCATTTCGCTCCCAAACTACAGGCCTACGGGACCCGTCAGTTTGGTAATGAGCAAACCGCCATGGACCTGGTTCAAGAAACGATGACCAATGTCTGGCATAAAGCACATCTTTTTAAGCCCGATCGAGGCTCACCCTCTACCTGGATTTTCACCATTGCTCGGAATATTCGCTTTGACCTCTTGCGTAAGAATAAGAAACGTAAGGACGATATTAGCGCCGACGAACTTTGGCCTATTCTGGCTGAGAAAAACGATAGCCTTGACGATGGATACGCGTTAGATAACGATGTGCTAATGCAAGAAATTGCTCACTACTATGGGCAACTTCCAAACGCTCAACGCGTTGTCGTAGAAAAAATTTATATCGAAGGCAAATCACAGCAAGAAGTGTCGGACTCGTTAGGGATTCCGTTAGGTACTGTGAAGTCTCGTACCCGACTGGCACTTAAGAAGCTGAAAGAGTTGATAGTAGAACATGATTAAATCACATCCTAGCGAAGCCATATTGTATCAATACGCCGCCGGCGACTTAGGTACATCAATGACCCTGGTGGTAGGCACCCACATAGATATGTGCCCGGTTTGTCAACAAACTGTAGGAGAGATAGAAGAGGACTTGTGTCGTAAGCACTTAGATACAGTCGTCGAGAGTCTTACCGTTCCTACTTCTGATTTTGAGGGAATTAGTAAAGCTCACTGCGATAAAATGTTAGAAGAGATATTTTCTTCCGAGGCAAAGCCTCCAATTAAAGCAGAAGAGTTGATCTGTCTGGAAGGACGGCGCTTTATTTTGCCACGCACCTTGGCTCATAACCGCAGCCGTATTGGTGACTGGACCAACATGGTCGGTAAACTCTGGCGAGCGCCGGTAAATATTGGCCCTAAAGGTCACACCAACCTTATTTATATGGCCCCCGGAACACAAGTACCGGAACACACCCATAAAGGTCAGGAAGCAACATTAGTGGTTGACGGCGTGTTCAACGACGAAAAAGATATTTATTACAATGGTGATTTTATCTTATTGGACGCTGAGCGCACTCATACACCGCAAACCACAGATCATGACTGCTTAACCCTAGCGACGCTAGATGCACCGTTGCATTTTACATCCGGCATAAGCCGCTTGTTGAATCCATTTAGCAGCTTGTTCTTTCGAACGTAATAACGCGCAGTTGTAATAAATGCAAAACCCGAGGACTTACTCCTCGGGTTTTGTGTTTTCTACGCGGCTTTTAAATTTCTGACCGGGTTTAAAAGTAACAACCCGACGCGCCGAAATAGGGATATCCTCGCCTGTTTTAGGATTGCGCCCTGGGCGTTCACTTTTGGTACGCAGTTCAAAGTTACCAAAGCCCGATAATTTAACCTGCTCACCGCCTTCCAAAGCAGAACGAATTTCTTCAAAAAAATCTTCAACTAAGGTTTTCGCGTCCTGCCTGTTGATCCCGTGTTTTTCAAAGAGTACTTCGGCTAGTTCTGCTTTCGTCAGCGCCATGGTTTAATCCCTCAAGGTTGCATTAAACTCAGTTTTCAGCTTATCAACAAATTGCTCTATCAGAGCATTCACTTCAGCTTCTTCCAAGGTTTTATCGGTGTCTTGCAACGTTAATGTTAGTGCCAGACTGCGTTTCCCTTCCGGTACACCTTCACCTTCATAAACATCAAATAAGTTTAGGCCAACTAATTGTTTTACGCCAACATTTTCCATCTCAGTCAGCACCTCACCTGCCGCAATATGTTGGTCTAAGACAATTGCAAGATCTCGACGAATGCCTGGGAAACGAGATACCGGCCGAGCCAGAGGTAATCGCCGTTGATTAACAGCAGCAAGCTCGAGTTCAAAAACAAAGGCTCGCTGATTTAATCCCAACGCCTTCTCATGTTGTGGATGAAGCGCGCCGACAAAGCCCACTTTTTGCTCACCTTTATAGATGGCAGCTGACTGCCCTGGGTGTAATGCATCATGCTTATCCGCAACGAAACGGAATAAATGTGCTTCGCCAGTCTTTGCTAACAAAGCCTCGACATCACCCTTAATGTCATAAAAATCAACGGCGCGCTCGCCTTCTGACCAGTGTTCAAGTTGTGCTTTACCGGCACGAATTCCGGCCAGTACCGCTTCCTGACGAACACCGTTTTCAGCTGCGTGATCCTGAATAAAGCGAAGCCCGGTTTCGACAAACGCAAGTACTGATTGTTGCCGCTTCTGGTTATGAGCAACGGCCCCGGCGAGCCCCGGCCACAAACTGACCCGCATAGACGACATATCAATAGAGATTGGATGCGGTAATGTCAGCGCTGCAGTCTCGTTGAATAGTAACGCCTGATGTTTAGGGTCAACAAAGCTGTAGGTAATAGCTTCCTGATAACCGCGCTCAACCAACGCATTCACTAACTGATGATGACTCAGTTCCGCCTCTTTATGCGACGTCATACGTAGCTGTGCCGCAGGAGCTGCTGCCTTTATCGAGTTGTAACCATAAATGCGTGCTACTTCCTCAATTAGGTCTTCTTCGATATCAAGATCAAATCGATAGGATGGGATCTGTACTGACCATATCCCATGGTTAAAGTCAGCGTTTAAACCAAGACGATTAAGAATTTCTGTCACTTGTTCGTCTTTTATATGCACGCCAAGCACTTTTGCTAGCCGCGCCGCCCGTAATTTTACGCTTCCACGTTTTGGCAGGTGTTGGGTGGAAACGGCTTCGGTTATCGGGCCAGCCTGGCCGCCGCAAATATCGAGTAATAGCTGCGTAGCACGCTCCATCGCAGTGCGCTGCAGCTCTGGATCAACGCCCCGCTCATATCGGTGTGATGCATCGGTATGTAGGCCATAGCGACGAGCCTTGCCTAAAATGGCGTCGGGAGAAAAGAATGCACTCTCTAAGAATATATTTTTACTTTGCAGTGTGACGCCAGTTTCCTTGCCGCCATAGACACCGGCCATTGCTAACGCCTTTTGTTCATCTGCAATAACCAACACGTCATCGTCAAGTTCAATTGACTCGCCATCTAATAAGGTTAGTGACTCTTTGTTGCTTGCCTGGCGCACATGAATGTCGCCACTAATTTCGTCCAGATCAAACGCGTGCATTGGATGACCAAGCTCAAGTAACACATAATTAGTAATATCGACCACAGGATCGATGCTTCTGATACCACTGCGACGTAACTTTTCACTCATCCAAATAGGCGTTGGTTTAGTTACGTCAATACCCTCAATGACTCGCCCTAAATAGCGTGGGCACAAATCTGGCGCATCCAAATGAATCGTTTTTTGTTGTTCAATGGTCGACGCTACTTCGGCTATAGCCGGCTCGTTAACGTCAAGGCTGTTTAATACGCCAAGCTCTCGGGCAATCCCACGAATACTTAAGCAGTCACCACGGTTAGGCGTTAAATCGATATCAATGCTGCTATCATCTAAGCCCAAATAAGCGCGATAATCTTCACCGACCGGCGCGTCTTCAGGTAGCTCGATAATGCCGTCATGATCATCAATTAATCCCAACTCTTTAAAGGAGCAGAGCATTCCGTGTGAAGGCTGCCCACGCAGTTTCGCCTTCTTAATCTTAAAGTCACCCGGCAATACCGCTCCGACCTTAGCCACAACCACTTTGATACCCTGGCGACAGTTTGGCGCACCACAGACGATGTCCAACAACTCGCCATCATTGGTATTTACTTTGGTCACCTGCAGCTTATCGGCATCAGGGTGAGGCCCGCACTCAACGACTTCTCCAACCACTACCGTATGAAAATCGGCGGCTACCGGCTCGACACCATCAACTTCCAGGCCAGCCATGCTTAGCTGTTCACTCAATTCGTTGCTGTTAATCGACGGGTTAACCCATTCTCTTAACCACTGTTCACTAAATTTCATCGTTGCAACTGCCCTTTCATTGATTAGTTGAATTGCTTTAAGAAACGCAGGTCATTCTCAAAAAACGCCCTGAGATCGGTTACGCCATAGCGCAGCATAGTGAGACGTTCTACCCCCATACCAAAGGCAAAGCCGGTATATTTCTCAGGGTCGATACCAACTGCTTTAAGCACATTTGGATGCACCATACCGCAGCCTAAAACTTCTAACCACTTGCCATCTTTCCCCATGACATCAACCTCAGCTGAGGGTTCGGTAAAAGGAAAATACGAGGGACGAAAACGAACTTGCAACGACTCTTCAAAGAAATGGGTGAGAAAATCTTCCAGAATACCTTTTAGCTGCGTGAATGATACGTCAGTATCAACCATCAATCCTTCTACCTGATGGAACATCGGCGTGTGCGTCTGATCGTAGTCGTTACGATATACGCGGCCTGGCGATATAATTCGCAATGGCGGTTGCTCAACTTCCATAGTACGTATTTGCACACCAGAAGTCTGTGTTCTCAGCATCGTTGAAGGCGTAAAGTAGAATGTATCGTGATCAGCCCTAGCCGGGTGGTTCGACGGAATATTCAGAGCATCAAAATTATGGAAGCCATCTTCCACTTCCGGGCCTTCTTTGACACTAAAGCCTAAGTCACCAAAGAACTGCTCAATCCGACGAATCGTTTGCGTCACTGGGTGCACACCGCCTACCGTTGTTGCTCGGCCAGGTAATGTAACATCCAGTCGTTCAGCGTCTAATTGGGCTTTTAACTCTTCTGCTTTTAGCAACTCTTTGCGGGCGTTAATACTAGCCTGCACCTGCTGTTTAGCTTCATTAATCTTTTGACCCGCTTCCCGGCGCTCGGATGGGTCAAGTTTACCTAACCCCTTTAACAGCTCGGTTAGCTTGCCCTTCTTGCCCATATATTCGACCCGAACTTCATCCAATGCCTGCGGCGAATCCGCTTTGGCAATAGCAGCTTCGGCTTGCTCCACGATTTCCTGTAATTGCATGTTTTCCTCAACACCCACAAATGCTTAAACGCAAAATTAGAAAGCGCTCATTCTAGCAGAATTTTGATCAAAAAAGGGAGCCTATTGGCTCCCTTTGAAATCTGTTCAGATTATCTCATTCGTTAAGAATGACCTAACCAGTTACAGTGCACCTTTCGCTTTCTCTACCAAAGCGGCAAAGCCGTTTTGATCGTGAACAGCGATGTCGGCCAGGATTTTACGATCGATTTCAATTGATGCTTTTTTCAGACCATTGATAAAGCGGCTGTAGGACAAACCGTTTTGACGAGCCGCAGCATTGATACGAACAATCCATAATTGACGGAATTGACGTTTCTTGTTGCGACGGTCACGGTATGCGTATTGACCCGCTTTAGTGACTGCCTGGACCGCGACGCGATAAACGCGACTACGGGCACCATAATAACCTTTCGCCTGCTTCAGGACTTTTTTGTGACGCGCTCTCGCGATTACACCACGTTTTACTCGTGCC
>JBNJEZ010000019.1:0-35056 GCA_051746345.1 Pseudomonadota bacterium | reverse complement strand
TAAACCGACGGTTACCGACGAATTGAATAATATCCCGGAACCCGGAAATATCGGTTTTTGAACAACCTCTCGTGTTAAATGCTCTGATGTCCATAGCTATCGGAAACCCCTTCAAATCGTGGGTAGCCTTCGGCTTGCCGAAGGGGCAGGTGGTCATCGGCGACACCGATGGACGGATCCGTCGCACCTCTATTCGATATCCGCGATTCCGATAAAGCCCACCCCAAACCGACGGTTACCCACGATTTGAATAATATCCCGGAACCCGGAAATATCGGTTTTTGAACAACCTCTGGTGTTAAATGCTCTGATGTCCATAGCTACCGGAAACCCCTTCATATCGTGGGTAGCCTTCGGCTCGCCGAAGGGGCAGGTGGTCATCGGCGACACCGATGGACGGATCCGTCGCACTTCTATTCGGTATCCTCGATTCCGATAAAGCCCGCCCCGTCGGTAAACCAACGGTTACCGACGAATTGAACATTTCATCTTTAAGTGTGCTAGCGCACAGACATATATCAGAGGTACGAGGATAGTGGCGGTCTAACCGAACTACCTTACTATACCGAAAGGATGTATATAATGCGTGCCGAACTATCCGGATTTCTTAGCATCAATAAATGGCCGATGGTGGCCGTACTCGTTTCTCTCTTGGCCGCTTGTGGCGATGACGGGCGTGACTTGATTTTAGGTAATCAAGACAATGTTTCATTGTCACCTACTGTCACCGAAGTTAATCCAGAGAATGAGGCTACCGACGTTACGGTTACGGATACCCTTATTACGGCTAACTTTAGTAGACCCGTTGAACCATTGTCTTCCAACGATTTCACTGTTAGTTGCGCTTAGCCATGCGTTAGCCCCACCGGTGACATTAGCATGAGTGCTGAAAATGACGTTGCGACGTTTGCGGTCAGTAACTCCACTACTTTAGAAGAGTCCACACTTTATACGGCGACTATCAATAATGCGGTTGCACTGAATAATGGACTTGCACTAGCTAATCCATATTCATGGACTTTCACTACCGGTGTACTTGCAGATACAGTAATGCCGCAGGTCGTCATAACGGACCCGCTGACAACATCGCCCGGGCCAACGGAAAACGTTCCATTAAATACGAGTATTTTAGCCGTTTTTAATGAGGATATGCAGCCAACATCTATTACTGATGCACGGTTTACAGTTACTTGCGAAGGTATTTGTGAGTCACCCGACGGTGAGGTCTCTTACGATGCTGATTCGAAAACAGCCTTATTCCTTCCTCTCCAGGATTTGGACGGCGATACCACGTATACGGTAACTATTAGCAGCGCTGTGACCGATCTTGCGGGTAATAATCTAGCCGGTAACCAAGAGCCGGTAACAGGCCCAAGTGATTATATTTGGCAGTTTACTACTAGCTTGGCTCCGGATACGACTCGGCCACGCGTAACAATAACCGAGCCATTGACCACAACCCCTGGACCTACACAAGATGTTCCGGTAAATACTGCAATTACCGCGATCTTTACCGAAAACATGGTGCCATCTACAGTCACTGAAGAGAGCTTTACTGTAACCTGTGAGAGCCCATGTGTCGCTCCCGAGGGTGATGTTTCCTATGTAGTCGACTCGCTTAGCGCGGTATTTGTGCCAGCACAGAATCTCGAGGAAGGAACTACTTACACAGCAACGTTAATGAGCTCATTAACTGATACAGCAGGCAATCAGCTGGCTGGTAATCAGGGCGTTGTTACTGATGCCAGTGACTATGTCTGGACTTTTACCACTGTGGCGCCATCGCCTGTCGTAAATATCTCAGTAATATCCACGGACCCAGTCTTAGATGGAATGCCAGCGGTCTGTCCAAACTCTAGTATTAATGCCACTTTTGATATTCCATCAGAAACGCGATTAAACCCAGCAACAGTTAATAACCAAACATTTCTTCTCGTTGAAGACGAAAACCCTACCGCGACGGTAGTGGCAGAGTCGATTGAGGTAGATATCGATACAGGCACCGTTGTTAGTTTTATCCCCCAGGATCAACTCACAGAAAATGTTACTTATCGCGCGACTCTTATAGCCGGAGCTAATGGTATAAAAGATCTAACAGTACCGGGCAATGAAATGGCCGAAGATTACGTCTGGACTTTCACTACCATACCCCCTACCGAAAGCTGCTTAGAGCCTGTACCGCTTATGAGTGCGGCACCGTTTGGATCTTTTGGCGGCACTGCAGGTGTAACTAATGAGGGACTGCTGACTGTTATTAACGGCGACTTAGGCACCACTGGTGTATCAACCCTCGTTACTGGCTTTGTTTCGGAACCCGGTTGCGAATATACCATAACCCCACTTAACGAAGGTCAAGTAAACGGCAAGATATTTACTGCCCCACCGCCACCTACGGTTGCTTGTCCGCAAGACGGTACTGCTGTTACTGAGGCTATTGCAATTGAAGCAAGACTTGATGCGCAAGCTGCTTATCTTCAATTGACACCGGCTAACCTTCCAGGTGGTCAAGACCCAGGCAACGATAACCTTGGTAGTTTGACCTTGATCCCGGGCGTTTATACGGCTCAGAGCGGTGCTTTTAGTATCCAGGGCGGCGACCTGACTCTTGATGCGCAGGGCAATCAAAATGCTGTTTGGGTGTTCCAGATGGCGACAACACTTACGGTTGGCGGTCCTGGTGCCGATTTCCCTCAAAGTGTCATTCTGACTAATGGTGCTCAAGCTAAGAATGTGTTTTGGCAAGTGGGGAGCGCGGCGACTCTTAATGCAGCTGGTGGGGGGACTATTAAAGGTACCATCATTGCGCAAGAAGGAGTCAGCATATCGACGGCAGGGAACGTGAACATCGTGACCTTAGACGGTCGAGCAATTTCTCTGGGTGCATCGGTTACGGTAGTGAATACCGTCATCAACGTGCCTGCAGAGTAAAAAACAACACCTAAAAGGCTCATGGAGAAAGAGATGAAAACAAACAAAATAACACAGATGATTGCGGCGCTGGCTTTAGCAGGTACAGCCACAACCGCCCTATCAGCAGTGCAGGACAAATGGTATCTGGGCGCGGGCGTCGGCAACGCTCGCGCTACTATTGCCGAGCAACAAATTATTGCAGATCTTGAAAACTCAGGTTACCAGGTTGTGGATTTTCAAACGGACGAGCGTGATTTCGGCTATAAGCTATACGCGGGTTATCAGTTTTCTAAGTACTTTGCGCTGGAAGGCGGTTATCTCGACCTTGGTCAATTTAGTTACAACACTACAACGGAGCCGGACGGTTCCCTGTCCGGAAAGCTCGACTTCAGCGGCTGGAATATCGATTTGGTTGGTTTGCTACCTTTAACTGAACGCTCTTCGGTATTTGCTCGGATTGGTGCTCATAACAGCACTTCGTCTGTAAAGTATATCGGGACTGGCGCTGTAAATGTTTTAACACCGAGCTATCGGAAAACAAGTGTGGACCATAAATTTGGCCTTGGTTATCAGTACCTAGTGAATGACAGTTTTGCCATGCGTTTGGAGGCGGAGCGTTATCGAATGGACGATGCGGTTAGTAACAGCGGCGACCTGGACTTACTTTCGCTGAACTTCATTTATTATTTCGGAGGCTCATCACAGTCGACAACAACTGCCGAGCGGCCAAATATAGCTCCTGCCCCAGCAGCAGCTACTGAACAGTACTGTAGCGCGCTAGAAATAGAGTTTGAGATCGCAAAAGATGATATTGAGAGAGTGAATCGCGAGCATATGCTAGTGCTTGCAACGTTCCTGGAAAAATATCCAGAAACAGAAGTATTAATCGAAGGGCATTCCGACAATGTTGGTAATAGGGCTGACAATATGCAGTTATCACAGCAGCGAGCCAACAGCGCGGTTAATTATTTGGTGAGGGAACACGATATTGCACGGGCCAGGCTAAACGCCGTCGGTTATGGAGAGACGATGCCTATAGCTGATAATGATACAGACGCTGGCAAGCAAGCGAATCGTCGTATTAATGCTGTGATTGGTTGCGCGACGGATATTGAGGGTTTAGAACCTTTGCCAGCAAGAATTAGTCTGGCTATGGAGCTCGAGTTTGATAGCAATGACTCAACCATTGATGACCGATACCATGACCAGCTTGGTCATGTTGCAAACTATCTGAAAACTCACCCCGAGCTAACGGCCACTTTAGAGGGGCATACTGATAATACGAGTCCTGATATGGCGCAACAAATATCGATTGAACGGGGGCAAAGTGTTGCTGACTACTTAGTTAAAGAGTTCAATGTGGATCGGTCACGTCTTGCGGTTGAAGGTTTTGGCGGAACACGCCGAGAAACATACAATATTACCGCTGCGGAACGACAACATAACCGCAGAGTTGGCATTATTATTGGTTATCCGGAGTAAACTATTAAAGCCCGAATGTATCTAATTTTTCGCCGGATACATTCGGCTTATTGCTGTGCGTCGTAATCGTCAGGGAGATAGTGAAGTAAACGGTCACATTCTGTCTTTACGACCTGATAGCACTCGCAACTTAGAGCCTCCAGCTTAGTTCGATCTAATATTGTTACTACGCCGCGATGGTACTCAATAACTCCAAGCTTTTGCAGTTTTCCTGCCGCTACAGATACACCTTCTCGGCGAACGCCCAGCATGTCAGCGATAAGCTCTTGAGTCATTGTCAGTACATTCGAAGGTATTCTATCTAAAGACAACAGTATCCAACGGCACAGCTGTTGTTCGATTGTATGGTGGCGATTGCAGACAGCGGTTTGCGCCATTTGTGTCATTAAAGACTGGGTATAGCGAAGCAATAAATCATGTAACTGCTCGTGTCGTTTAAATTCGGCCTTCAACAAAGATGCAGACAACTGATAAGCATTTCCTGCGCTTTGTACAACCGCCCGATTAGGCGTGCTCCCGCCTCCCATAAACAAGGGGGTGCCAAGCATACCTTCATTACCAACTACCGATATTTCTGCTGAGTCACCGTTGAACATGACGTAAACCAGAGAAATAATTGAGTTTGTCGGGAAATAAACATATTTTTGTTCATGACCTGATTCATACAAACATTGACCAAGAGGTAAAGTAACGAGCTGCAGGTAGGGTTTTAAGCGATCTCTCATTTCGTTAGGCAGCGCACTCAGTAAGTAGTTTTGCTCTATCGATGGGTTGGGGTGCTCACCATTTGGCAGTGGTTTTATCGTATCCAAATTTTGGAGGGCCTTTTAAGTTGGGCTGCAACACACAAGCATAGTCGCTAGCCACTAAAATGTATAAAAAAGTCCACTATAAATGCACCAATTAAATTCAGTTTGAAACGGCCTACGTTCTTATTTTCGTTTTTTTAGAAATAAAAACCCGATATTTACCAATTCTTATTTCATAAAATTGGACTAACCTTATCCTTGTAGAAAGCAAATAGATAGAGAAAGATGCTGAAAAATACAGAAGCTCGCTACGGCATTATTACAATAGCTATTCACTGGCTGACAGCCTTGGTTGTTATTGGACTTTTTGCATTAGGCTGGTGGATGCTCACGCTTACATACTACGACGAATGGTACAGATTGGGCCCATGGTGGCATAAGTCGTTTGGTATTGCGTTACTTGGAATTACAGTGCTTAGGGTCTTTTGGACGCTATTTAATAAAAAGCCTAAGCCTATCGGAAATAAGTTGGAACGGTTAGGTGCTAAATCTGGCCATTTATTACTTTATCTGCTGCTATTCACAGTAATGATAAGCGGCTTTTTGATATCAACTGCTGACGGTAGTTCAATTAGCGTTTTCGGCTTGTTCCGAGTACCGGCCATTATTACTGATTTACCCGGGCAGGCAGATATCGCCGGCGAAGTGCATTGGTATTCGGCAGTCGCGTTAATGATATTAGCCGGCGGCCATGCATTGGCTTCACTAAAGCATCATTTTATTAACAAAGACAGTACTTTAATTCGAATGTTCGGGAAAACTAAGAGGAAATCATTATGAAAAAGACATTGATTGCAGCCGCTTTAGCGGGAAGTGCATTAGTTACTTCTACAGCGATGGCAGAAGATTATAAAATCGATATCGACGGTCAACACGCCTTTATTCAATTTAAAATTAATCATTTGGGATACAGTTGGTTATTGGGGCGTTTTAATGAGTTCGAAGGCGACTTTAGCTACGACGAAAATGCTCCCGAAGACTCCTCAATAAATGTGACTATCGAGACCGCCAGTGTTGATACTAACCATGCAGAGCGAGACAAGCATTTACGCGGCGACGATTTCTTAAGTGTTGAACAATACCCTACGGCTACCTTCGAAAGCACCCGCTATGTTCCTCACGAGGACAGTGAAGGGAAAGGAACCATGCACGGTAACTTTACCTTAAATGGCGTTACCCGTGAAATAGCTATTGATGTGGAACACGTCGGTGCCGGCGAAGATCCCTGGGGTGGATTCCGCCGTGGCTTCGAGGGAGAGATTGATTTAACACTTGCCGATTATAACATTGACTATAACTTAGGGCCTGAAGCAGAAGAAGTTCAGTTATACTTCTCTATCGAAGGTGTTCGTCAGTAACTTAGCCATTAAGCCAACGCCTTTTGATAGGCGTTGGCTGCTAATTGACTGTCACCTAACGAGTTATATACATCCCCAAGTAATTTATAATTTTCTGAGTCCGGCGCTTTTTCGATGAGTTTTTTCAACGCCCGTTGCGCTAGAGAATAGTCTTTACTGTCAATGGCTAATAACGATAATGCTTTTAAGAAACCAGTATGGTCAGGGTTTCGTTTTAGCGTGTCTTGTACATACTCGACTAATTTAGGGTAACTGGCGACCAGCAGGCCTGATTGGTTGGCTTGATCGATCGTAATTTCGCCGCGCTTTAAGCCTTTGTAAGTTATCTTGGCGCAAGCTTCTTTTTTACCAAAATGCTTTAAGGCTGCTGCATAACTGAGCCTAACCACGTCCAAGCTTCGATCATTTTTGGGTAACGAACTCCAGTACTCCAGCAGTGCGTTATTACCTTTAGTCCCTTCTTCGACAAAACGTTGGTAGCTAATCTGTCGTTTCAGTTCACTGATTTCTTCAGCCGAGTAGTTGGTGTACTTTTCAATGGAAGGTAAGAGTCGAGCGAGTTGCTGCCAATGTTTAGCTGTCTTATACACTTGCGTGGCAAGCCGCCAGGTTTGTTGGTCTTTTGGATCCCTTTCTAGCACGACCGTCATCTGTCGGGCGGCATTTTCTGGGTTTTCCTGTTGAGCCTCCGCGACCTTTTTAACGTCTAGAATCCAGTGTGTCTCTGAATAACTTCTGCCCGCTTGCTCGCGCCAAAACTCAGCTTTTCCGAGTTCACCGGCTTGCTGCGCTGCGTAGCTTGCCAGCGCCGCCTGAGTGTCGGCTGATTGCTTCTTATTGGCTTTTTCAAAGGCTTGTAAAGCCGACATGTAGTCTTGCTGTAATAAGCTCTTAAGTCCATCAGAGACTAATTCATCTGCTTTTTGTTGACGTCGTTTGGAAAACCAGCGACCGCCTTTGCGAGTTCTGTTAAGAAAAGCTCTTACGATGGCAACTAACAATGCAATCGCGACACTAACCACAATAATCATGATTGCCAAAGCTATTACTGAAGTTTCTACCGACCAGCCAGCAAACTGCAGCAGCACATAACCCGCATTACCTGAGGATACTGGGCCTAGTATGGCACCAGCCACTAACAAAGCGAAAACAACAACTAACCATTTCATTGCAGGCCTCCCTGAGCTGTCGCTTTAGCCAGCGCATCAAGGGCTTGAAGTTGATCAAGTCGGCGCTGGTTAAACTGAGCATCGCGTAACTCAGTTAACCGGGATGATATGTCCCTGGATGCCCTGGAGTCGCCTTTAAGTTCTGCAATTAGAACTAATGCCTGATCAATGTTGGTGCGCCAAAGCTTATCGTTGCGAGTTAACGCTGCGTGTTGTGCCATGGTTAGTAACAGATTCATCCTTAGCGTCATCGCTTCGCGTTGGCTATTAGTTAATAATGGCTCAGGATCGTTCGTTGCTGGTTGAATACGGATAAATGTATTAAGAAAATCGTCCCAATTCTTCGCCAGGTTAGTACGCCAGTCATTGGCATCGGTGGACAAATCCTGGTTGGAAGATTCCTTGGCGTTCAGTTGTTTTTCGTCAACTCGATCCGGCAAGTCATTTAAGCGCTGCTGCAGCCCTGCTATGGATAACACTAGTGTATCGGCTTGATTATCAGCCAACGCCTCCACTCGGGCCATATCTTCTGCAAGTTGTT
Organism: Pseudomonadota bacterium; assembly: GCA_051746345.1. Lineage (GTDB taxonomy): Bacteria > Pseudomonadota > Gammaproteobacteria > Enterobacterales > Alteromonadaceae > Idiomarina. Next base: position 26,787 of record JBNJEZ010000019.1, on the reverse strand, counting down.
GGCGTATTTGTATCGCTGTTGCTGACTCAATGCCAGCCAGTTGCTTATCTGCTAGCTTTAGCAGTTGCAGTGCGGCTGGATAGTCTTCTGCCGCCCAAAGCATCCGTGCAGCCGCACTGACCGTTTGTTTGGCCTCAAATAGGCGCCATGCGCTAATTTGCTCAAATTGCTGCTCGGGCAATTGACGGCTGAGTTTTGTTAATTGTTCGTCTTGTTGTTGAATATTGCTTTTTACTTGCGACAGCTGTTGCTCAAGGCGGCGTACGTCTTGCTCTTTAGCGCCATTGCTTTGGTCGTTGGAGCGCTTAATAGCCGTTAGCTGCTTTTCTATCGTCGCGAGCTGCTGTGATAACTTTTCGACTTCTTGCTCAGCATTAAAGGATGATGTTTCATCACTGGTAGTATCAGTGCTAGTCTCAGCCTGAGAAGACGAAAAATCTAAGTCCAGTTGCTGATAGGGTTTCTCTACGACGATCCAGGCGATAGTCGCAATAATTATCACCAGTACTAAATACCAAAAAATCCGTTTAATACGGCTGCCAGAGCGCTTGGGTTTGTTGTCAGAACTGTGTTGATTATTATCCGAACCGGATTCGCTGACTTGCTCGTCAGTTTTGTTGGATACGTCGTCTTCGACAGGGTTTTGCTTATCTTCGGTCATAATCAAGTTCCACTGTTAGTCAATGCGTTAATCATAGCGTTTTCTGACGCACTTTGGGTAATTGTAATACTCTCAGGTTTGGCAAAAGGAATTAATTGCGCCAAACGTTGGCTGGGAACAACCCAGTGGCAACGCTGTAGCCAGGTTGCTGCCTCTTTTGGTAACTCGGACAAAAAATACGATAACTGTTCAGCACTGGTAACCACGATAGTATCAATTTGTGATATCCAACGTTGCACAAGCTCCGGATCTTTTAAAGGTTTTTTTACCCGTTGATACAGCACCACATTCTCGAGTGATGCCCCCCTGGCAACCAGGCTATTGGCGAGTAGTTCGCGTCCGCCCTTACCTTTTAGGATGGCCCAGCGCTGGCCGTTAAGCTCAATTAGCTCCGGCAGATTGAGCAGCGACTCGGATGCATGCTCAGTGACAGGACATTGGCAAGGTAGGTTAAATAATTCGGCCGCTAGCCTAGCCGTGCCCGGACCAACCGCATACATGCGGCCTCTGGGATTTAGGGTAACTCGCTGTGTGTGGGCTTGCAGTACCGCATTTTTACTGACCCAGATAACGGCATCGCAATGCGTTAAATCAAGCGCTCCGGTATCAATAGGCTCGATAGTGATAAAGCTGTGTTCAATAACCGGCCTGCCGGCTGCATGCAATGTATCCAACAAGCGTCGGCGGCTGCGTAGCGGTTGAATAACAAGAACGCTACTCATCAGCTTGCTGATAAACTGCTGCCAGAATTTCTCCGGCCCCTTGTGCTAGTAATTTTTCAGCGAGCTCAATACCTAGTGACTCTGCTTCGCTTACAGAGCCTTTTACCTGATCTCTAATCACATTAGTGCCGTCTGGATCGCCGACCAGTCCTCGCAGAAAAATTTCATCATTACTAATTTCAGCGTAGGCCCCTATCGGCACTTGGCATCCACCTTGTAAGCGTCTATTCATTGCTCGTTCTGCTAGCACCCGGTAACGAGTCTGCTGGCATTGTAACGGTTCTAGTAACGCCTTAATTTTTGCATCGTCACTGCGAACCTCAATACCAAGTGCGCCTTGGCCATTCGCAGGCAATGACTGCTCAACCGGAATAAAAGAGGTAATTCGATCGCCGAGCTCAAGTCTTAATAGGCCGGAGGCTGCCAGGATAATCGCGTCAAATTGACCTTCGTCGAGCTTTCGCAAACGGGTTTGAACATTGCCACGTAAGTCATTAATTGTAAGGTGGGGAAAAGCCTCTTTAACCTGACACCGTCGACGTAAACTACAAGTGCCAACTATGGCGCCCTCTGGTAACTCGTTCAAATTTTTGTACTGATTAGAAACAAACGCATCACGCGGGTCTTCCCCTTCGCATATGGTGTGCAACTCTAAGCCAGGTGGAAACTCAACCGGCAGGTCTTTCATCGAATGCACAGCTAAATCGGCGCGGTCCTCTAACATGGCGGCCTCCAGCTCTTTTACAAAGAGTCCTTTGCCACCGATTTTAGCTAACGGTGTATCCAGAATAACATCGCCCCGTGTCGACATCGGTACTAACTCGACGGTAAGCTCTGGGTAGATGGCCTGCAAACGAGCCTGAATGTGTTCTGCTTGCCACATTGCAAGCTTACTTTTCCGTGTCGCAATTCTGACGGTATTGGTCATAGTGTACCTTATACTGCTTAATGACATTTGTTGCTGGTGGTGCGATGATAAGCATCACTTGTATCTTAAGATGAATGTATAGTTTAGCGATGTTTAAGCAAATTGTAATCAAGCCAATCAAACTCAGTTTGATGTTATCCCTGATTATCTTCGGTTTGGTGGCCTGTGGTCAAAAAGGACCGCTGCAGCCGCAGCCTCTGCCGGAGCAGAATGAACCGTCAGAAACCGAACCATCACCCACAGAAGAAAGTGGTGCAGCATGACGCAGATTGATTTTTATCAACAACAGTTAACCATGGAACGCATACCAGTCGCCGATTTAGCGGAACAGCACGGCACACCTTTATATGCGTATTCAAAAAAACAAATTTTGGCTAACTGGCATCGGTTTCAGCAGTACTGGCCCAGTCCGCATCGACTTTGTTACGCGGTTAAAGCAAATAGTAACCTGGCTATTTTAGAATTGCTGGCGGCACAGGGGGCTGGCTTTGACATTGTATCCGGTGGTGAGCTAAAGCGCGTTTTACACGCGGGCGGTGACGCAAAATTGGTCGTCTTCTCTGGGGTTGCCAAGTCTACGGAGGAACTTACTTTTGCTCTGGAGCAAGGTATTGGCTGTATTAACGTAGAATCAGCGGCGGAGTTGGAGCGGATTCAGGAGGTTGCTAAGTCATTAAATGTGATGGCACCGGTCTCATTGCGTGTGAATCCTGATGTTGATGCAAAAACCCACCCTTATATTGCGACGGGAATGAAAGCGAATAAATTTGGTATTGCGATGGATGACGCGATGCCGGTTTTCCAGCGAGCGCATAAGCTAAGTCATGTAAAACTAATAGGTGCTGACTGCCATATTGGCTCACAAATAATGTCGGCGGGACCGTTTCTTGATGCAGCAAAGCGAATGTTTCAGTTAGTTGATAATCTGCAACAGCAAGGTATCGAACTAACTCACCTGGACCTTGGCGGTGGCTTTGGCGTGACCTACGAAGATATTGAGCCACTGGATATTCAGGAATATCTTACCGGAGTGCTGGATCTTGCTAGAGAGTACCCGAATATCACCTTACTTTTAGAGCCTGGCCGAGCGATCGTCGCTGACGCGGGGATACTAATTACTAAGGTTGAATACCTAAAACATTCCAACGATAAATCCTTTGTACTGGTCGATGCCGGAATGAATGATATGCTAAGACCTTCTTTATATCAGGCATGGCACGAAATAGTTGCTGTCAGTAAAGACCACAACAGTACCGACAAACTGGTTGACGTTGTTGGGCCTGTTTGTGAAACGGGATGCTTTTTGGGACACGCACGTCATTTGGATGTCGCGCAGGGCGACCTGCTCGCCATTAAGTATGCCGGTGCCTATGGTTTTACCATGAGTTCCAACTACAATACGCGGGCGCGGCCGGCCGAGGTTTTGGTGGACGGTAACGCAAGTTTTGTTATTCGGGAGCGTGAAACTTTCGATGATTTAATTCGTGGCGAACGTTTACTGCAAAGGGATTAACGTAGGATGTTACTGCACTTTTCAAAAATGCACGGTTTAGGTAATGACTTTGTTGTCATTGATAATGTAACCCAGAACTTATACGTAAATCCGGAACAGATTAAGCAGTGGGCTGATCGTCATCGAGGGATCGGCTTTGACCAACTGTTACTAGTCGAGCCACCCTATGATCCTGACTTAGACTTTCACTACAGAATCTTTAATGCCGATGGCAGTGAAGTGGCGCAATGTGGCAACGGCGCTCGATGCTTTGCTAAGTTTGTCCGTTTAAAAGGGTTGAGTAATAAACAGCATTTAAAAGTCAGCACCAAAGCTGGAAAGATGGTGCTGCACTTAGAAAAAGACGGCTTAGTGACAGTCGAAATGGGTGCGCCTCAGTTTGAGCCTGCAAGTGTGCCATTTAAAGCACAGAAAACCGAGCAAACCTACGTATTAAGAGTCGCTGAAGAAACTGTATTGTGCGGTGTGATGGGGTTGGGGAACCCGCATTGTGTTATCGAGGTTGAGGATGTTGAGAGTGCACCGGTTAGTAGGCTGGGACCATTAATTGGCGGACATGAACGCTTTCCCGAGGGCGTTAATGTGGGTTTTATGCAAGTGTTAAACCGCGATAAAATAAAGCTTCGTGTGCATGAACGTGGCGCCGGAGAAACCCAGGCCTGTGGCAGTGGCGCCTGCGCAGCGGCCGTTATTGGTATGCAGCAAGATAGACTAAACGGACAAGTAACAGTACAACTACCTGGCGGTGAACTGATGATCCGCTGGCAGTCTGGACAACCTGTAAAAATGACAGGTTCTGCCGAACTTATTTTTGATGGACAAATGTTGTTATGAGTGATGAAGTTGGAAACAACCTGAGCCAACGTTTAGACGATACGTTGATACGGGAATATTTATTAGAAAATCCAGATTTCTTTAGTCGCAATGAAGACTTGCTAACTACACTGCAAGTGAGTCACCGCGAGAAAGGGACCGTATCTTTGGTTGAACGACAACAGCAAAAGTTGCGGCTTAAGGTGAAAGAACTTGAGGAAGAGATCACCGAGCTAATGGTTAACGCTCGGCGCAACGAGGCCATTTTTAGCGCCTACAGCAACCTGTATGTCCGACTGTTGCGCTGTTCTTCGATCTCTGAGGTTCTGGACCAGTTGCAGCTGACTTTTGAGAAAGAACTGGATATGCCAGCGCTATCGCTCAAGTTCTTCAATAGTCCCATTGAACTTGAGGAACAATATACCTTTGCTTCTGATACTCATAAGCAGCTACTGGGTAAGCGTTTTAGTGACGACCCAATTTATCTCGGTCGATTAACCGAGCACGAACAAAAACTGCTGTTCAGAGAAGAAAACGTTGCCTCGGTTGCACTGATGTTGCTTGGTGAACAAGGTGAAATTGGTATGTTAGCGGTTGGTAGTGTTGATCCGGGTCACTTTGAGCCGGCCATGGATAAACTATTGATAACTCAGTTACAGGCACTATTAACTGCGTTATTACCAACGCTGTTGGTCAGTGATGACGCTGCATGACTGGCAGCAACAATGGCTTGATCACCTGCGCGGCGAACGTGGCTTAGCCGAGCTGACGCTTAAAAACTACCAGCGTCTGATCGCAATTGACCTTGAGGTTCTGAACCAACAGGGGCTAACTCACCCGAAAAAACTTGACGTTGCTATTCTGGAGCGATTACTCGTCGGTTGGCGACGCAATGGCCTTGGTGAGCGCTCGATTGCATTAAAACTCTCCGCATGGCGTACTTTCTGCGATTTTTTATTACATCAGGGAGCACTTATTGATAACCCGGCGTTATCAGTAAAAGCACCGAAGATCCCTAAAAGACTGCCTAAAAACCTTGATGTTGATAGTATTAGTCACTTACTTGAATTACCCGCTGATGATGAACTAGCGATTCGTGACGGAGCGATGATGGAGCTACTTTACTCCAGCGGCATTCGTCTGGCGGAATTAGTCAGCCTGGATCGTGACTCGATCGACTTACGCATGGGGCAGTTACGGGTAACGGGTAAAGGCAGCAAAACACGTATTGTTCCCGTAGGTCGACATGCTGTAACAGCGATTAAAAAGTGGCTAAAGGTGCGCTCAAACTGGTTAGCGACCCGGGCTGAACTTGCTCTCTTTATCAGTAAACGGTTAACTCGCATTAGTCCCAGGACTGTCCAGCAGAGGCTTAATTTCTGGGGTCACCAGCAAGGCATCATTGGGGATCTTCACCCTCATAAGCTAAGGCATTCGTTTGCATCACACTTACTTGAGTCAAGTGGTGACTTGCGTGCTGTACAAGAGCTGCTAGGGCATGCCAATTTATCGACCACGCAAATATATACACATTTGGATTTTAAACGGTTGGCCGAAGTTTACGATTCGGCTCACCCGCGAGCCAACAAGGTGAAAAAGTAATGGGATGGCTATATAACCGGCGACTAAGACCATTTTCTGTCATCAGCTTTGATCTGGACGATACCTTATACGATAACGTGCCGATTATGCAGCAAACTGAACAGAATGTTCAGGACTATATCGCGCAAAATTATCCACAGACCGAGCAGTGGGACTTAACGCATTGGCGCAATCGGCGGATGGCAATTATGCGCCGTAGCACCGAACTAAGTAGTGATATGACTCTACTCAGGATGACAACTCTGGCAGAGGGGTTTGCTGAAGCCGGTGTAAAAAATCCACAGCAAGCAGCAGAAGAGGTGATGCAGCAGTTTCATCACCACCGGAGTAACTTTTCTGTGCCGGAGTCGAGCCACCGATTACTGAAGTTGTTAAGTGCTCACTATCGGTTAGCAGCTATAAGCAATGGAAACGTTAACTGTGAGAAAATAGGAATTGCAGATTATTTCGACATTATTGTCCAGCCAACGGCCCAGCTAAGGGGCAAGCCTCACCCCGATATGTTTAACCATACAGCAGACTTCTTTAAGGTTAATCACCAGCAATTGCTGCACATCGGTGATCACCCTTACTCCGATATTCTTGGCGCACACCGGGCTGGCTGTCAAAGCGGTTGGTTTCGCGATGGGTTAGGCACTAGCAATCAGTTAAGAGTTTTACCAACCTTTAGCTTCACGACGCTTGATCAACTGGCGATGCTGGTTGGGGAAAAAGCCCGTTAATAGCCAGTGCTACTGGTTGCACATACAGTAGTTGACGATTACACTTGCAAGCTGGCAAAGGTAAAGGGGACCACATGAGCAATACACATCCACTGATCGCGGGACTGAATGAGAAGCAGCAGCAGGCAGTGGCTGCGAATGACAGCCATATGCTGGTTTTGGCGGGTGCGGGCAGTGGCAAAACACGTGTTTTAGTACATCGTATTGCGTGGCTTATTCAGCAACAAAATTACTCGCCTTACAGTATTCTTGCGGTCACCTTTACCAATAAAGCTGCGGCCGAAATGCGCGGCCGGGTTGAGCAACTGCTTGGGAGCTCAGTCCGTCATATGTGGATTGGAACCTTCCACGGGCTGGCGCATCGCCTACTTCGTGCTCATTATATGGATGTTGGCTTACCACAGAATTTTCAGATTTTAGACAGCGACGATCAAAAGCGTCTGATTAAGCGCCTAATCAAATCGATGAACTTAGACGAGAAGCGTTGGCCTGCTAAACAGGCGCAATGGTATATCAATGCTAAGAAAGATGAGGGCCTGCGAGCAGAGCATATTGATACCTATGACCCGAATGAACAAACGCTAAAAGCAATCTACCAGGCTTATCAGGAAAGCTGTGACCGCGCGGGGTTAGTCGACTTTGCCGAATTGCTATTGCGGGCTCATGAATTACTGCGCAATAACAAAGCAGTAAGGGAACATTATCAACGTCGCTTTCGCCATATTTTAGTGGACGAGTTTCAGGATACAAACTCGATTCAATACGCCTGGATACGCTTATTATCGGGGGCTGATAATTTCGTTACAATCGTCGGCGACGATGATCAGTCAATCTATGGCTGGCGCGGGGCAAAAGTAGAGAATATCCAACAATTTATTGATGACTACCCGGCGGTCACGACCATCCGACTGGAGCAAAATTATCGCTCTACCGGCACTATTCTGCGCGCGGCGAATGCTGTAATCGCCAATAACTCTGATCGGCTCGGCAAGGATCTATGGACCGACGGCAATGAAGGTGAGCCGGTCAGCTTATATGCCGCTTTCAACGAAATGGACGAAGCCCGTTATATTGTCGGTCAAATTGAGCAATGGCGGGATCAAGGTAACGCGCTTCAGGACACTGCCATTTTATATCGAAGTAATGCCCAGTCACGGGTACTGGAAGAAGCCTTCTTACACGCTCGTATGCCCTACAGAATTTATGGCGGATTACGTTTCTTCGAACGCCAGGAAATTAAAGACGCGTTGGGCTACTTAAGAATCCTGGCTAACCGTGATGATGACGCTGCACTTGAACGTATTTTCAATACTCCGGCAAGAGGCATCGGTAACCGGACTCTGGATACCATTCGCCAAACCGCTCGTGAAAACCAACAATCTTTGTGGCAAGCCGCGCAGTCTATGGTCTCGCAAAAGTCGTTAGCCGGACGAGCGCGAAACTCGGTTTCGGCATTTATTGAATTCATCCAAAACCTTGATGACGAAACAGAAGATTTTACGCTGGGTCGGCTTAGCGATGAAGTTATCCGACGCTCTGGACTGCTGGCAATGTACGAGGCGGAAAAAGGCGAAAAAGCGGAAACTCGGGTAGAAAACTTAAAAGAGCTGGTCAATGCTTGCCAGAACTTTAACCTCGATGACTCTGAAGAAGACATGAGCCCGTTAAATGCGTTTTTAGCGCATGCCGCACTCGAGGCGGGTGAAGAACAAGCGGATGAGCATCAAGACGCGGTGCAACTAATGACTCTGCATAGCGCTAAAGGACTCGAATTTCCTCTGGTTTTCATGACCGGTGTTGAAGAAGGGGTGTTTCCGTCCCAGCAGTCGATGGATGAACCGGGTCGTTTAGAAGAAGAGCGTCGTTTGTGCTATGTCGGAATGACCCGTGCTATGCAAAGGTTAGTGTTAACTTACGCTGAACAACGCCGGATTTACGGGCAAGAGTTTTTTCACAAGGTTAGCCGTTTTATCGCTGAAATCCCTGCAGACACACTGCATCAAGTTCGACTTCAAACTCAGGTCGAAAAGCCCAGCAGTTATGGGCGCTTTAATAACGCTGCCAGCCACGAAGCGTTTGAACAGACGGGTTACTCGTTAGGGCAACGGGTACGCCATCCAAAATTTGGTGACGGTACCGTCTTGAATTATGAAGGTACTGGCCCGCAAAGCCGCATTCAAATTAACTTTGACCAGGTCGGCAGTAAGTGGCTGGTTGTTGCCTATGCAAAGCTAGAACCCAGTTTTTAACGAAAAACTGATCGTATTTGGCGCTCAGCAACTACACTATTAAGCAAGCAACTTAATAGGAGGTGCTTATGAAACGCAGTGCAAATGCAACTTGGAAAGGCAGTATTAAGGAAGGATCAGGTGTTGTCTCTACTCAAAGTGGAACACTTGAGGACACTCAGTACTCGTTTAAAAGCCGCTTTGAAAGTGGTAACGGCACGAATCCCGAGGAGCTCATCGGTGCTGCACACGCAGGCTGTTATGCCATGGCTTTCTCGCTGATGTTGGGCGAAGCCGGGTATGAACCCAACAGTATCGATGCAAAGGCCGAAGTGTCTTTAGTAGAGGCCGATGGTGGCTTTGAAATTGACGCGATTAAATTGACAGTAAAGGCCGACATCGATGGCATTGACGATGATGAGTTTCAAAAAATTGCTAATCAAGCAAAAGAAGGCTGCCCGATTAGCAAAGTTTTAAATGCCGATATTTCAATGGATGCCTCGCTCAGCTAAGAGGTTCCTGAACCACTTGTTTTTGTCGTTTATTCCGCTGGCGCTGCAACACCGAATCAAAAGTGTATAGTGCCAGCGCGCTCCAGATGATGACAAATGTTAGCAACTTACTCTTTGTTAAGGGTTCCCCGTAAGCGACAACCGCTAAAATAAACATCAAGCTGGGTGCAATATACTGGAAAAACCCCAGCGTAGAGTATCGAATCCGCTGAGCCGCGGCGGTAAAGCATAGCAAGGGAATTGTTGTGACTAAGCCGGCTGCTATTAATAATAAGTTCAGTGACGCACTATTAGCCGTCATGTCGGTTGCAACCGAGTCTGCAAAAAACCATAAATAGACCAGCATAAACGGCGTTAATAAAGCGGTCTCCAGCCACAACCCGCTAATCGAATCTACGGGTAACCGTTTCCGGATTGCACCGTACGTTGCAAAACTGGAGGCTAGCGCCAGGGCAACCCAGGGGATAGCCCCGAACGTTACTATCTGAATACCAACCCCAACAACTGCAAGAGCAATGGCGGTGAGCTGTAGCTTACGCATTTTTTCGCCGAAAAAGGCCATGCCGATAGCGACATTCAATAGCGGATTGATGTAGTAGCCAAGACTGGCATCGAGTAAGTGATCGGTGTTTATTGCCCAAATAAACAAAAACCAGTTGCCGCCGAGCAATAAGGTAGCGATAGCAAGTCTAATGACAAGTTTAGGTCGGCGGACAATCGGCAGGATGCGGTCCATCCGGCGCATGGCGATAATGAGTATTAATACCAGAACAAAGGCCCAGACAATACGGTGCGCTAGAATTTCGAACGGCGGAACTTGCTTTACCAGCTTAAAATAAACGGGTGCAATACCCCAAAACGTGTAAGCGGCAAGAGCGAAGATAACCCCTTGCCGAGTGCGTACTGCCTCATCGGTCATTAATCTATCCCACTAAATAGGTGCCGGTGCCGAATGCGATGTGGATACCATCTTCATTGTGCAATTCCATCCTGGCTACTGCCACTTTATTACCGGAGCGTATAACGGTTGCACTGGCAATGAATTCTTTTCCTCGACCAGGTCGTAAGTAATCGACCCTTAGGTCAATGGTACCACAACGGCTTAGGCGTTCGATTAAATAACTTTCAGACGGGTTATCAAGTCTTTCTACCATGCCCGCAATAGCGACTAAACCGCCAGCGGTATCTAGCGCAGTGGCTGTCACACCGCCATGTAATATTCTTTGCGGGACATTGCCCATCAGTTCATCCTGCCAGCGAAATTTAACCTCTCCTTTCGCTGAGGAGAACTCAGTTATTTCAAACCCAAGCGACCGTTGAAACGGCACCTGGTCATTCATAAAGTCGGAAACTTTTGTCAGTATTTGTTGTGTATCCATTTTTACCATGGTGATCAGAGGCTAGGACGCTTACAATAGAGCGATGAAGTAACGCAAGTCAATAGGCGCATATTAGAGTAAACCATGTTAGCGACAAAAGACGAAAATAATGAAAAATCGGAGCAAGATAGCCCTCTAATCGCGAAACTTAGTGATAAATTGCAAGAGGTCTTTGGTTATTCAGAGTTTCGTCACGGGCAGCAACCTGTAATGCTAAGCGCATTGTCCGGTCGCGATACCTTGGTGTTAATGCCAACCGGTGGTGGTAAGTCGTTGTGTTACCAACTTCCAGCGCTTTGCAGTGAAGGTTTAACCGTAGTGGTCTCGCCACTGTTATCACTCATGCAAGACCAGGTAGAGGCCTTGCAGGCGATGGGGATTGCCGCAGCTACGCTGCATTCAGGTTTGACCTCGCAGCAATCACTGACAACTTTACAGCAACTGCAGCAACAACAGATAAAAGTGCTCTACGTGAGCCCGGAAAGAGCGTTGCAACCGAACTTTATTGAGCGCCTGCAGGGATACCAGTTATCTTTAATTGCGATTGATGAGGCTCACTGTATTAGTCAGTGGGGACATGATTTCAGGCCTGAATACGGGCAACTGGGCCGATTGCGTCAGTATTTATCGGCAGTGCCTTTTATGGCGCTGACGGCCACGGCGGATGCCGCGACGCAACACGATATTATAGAGAGGTTGGGGTTAGATAATCCGCACTGCCATCGGAGTTCCTTTGACCGCCCGAATATCCGTTACGTGGTGCAAGAAAAATATAAGCCGTTAAAGCAAATAAAAGACTATGTAAAAAAACAACAGGGATCAGCAGGAATTATCTATTGTGGCTCCCGAAAAAAGACCGAAGAGATTGCAGAAAGTCTGCAACAAGCAGGAGTACGGGCTGCTCCCTATCACGCAGGGTTGGATCATAATTTAAAAGAAACAACACTGCGCCAGTTTTTAAGAGATGATGTGGACGTCGTTGTTGCCACTATTGCTTTTGGTATGGGAATTAACAAGCCCAATATACGGTTTGTGGTGCACTTTGATATTCCACGAAGCATTGAGTCTTACTACCAGGAAACCGGCAGAGCGGGACGAGATGGTCTTCCGGCAGAAGCATTAATGCTGTTTGATCCACGCGATGCTCAATGGATTCAACGAATGATTGATGAGCAAGACAACGAGCATCGACGTTTGATCGAAAAACAAAAGTTTGCTGCTATGCAGGCTATGGCCGAGGCACAGACCTGCCGGCGACTGGTTTTATTAAATTACTTTAACGAGTTTAGCGATAAAGAATGTGGTAACTGTGATTTGTGCCTGGATCCGCCACAACGGTTTGATGCGCTAAAGGATGCACAAAAAGCATTAAGCTGTGTTTTTCGAGTTGGCCAACAATTTGGTATAGCGCATGTTGTCGAGGTGCTGCGGGGATCTAAAAATCAACGAGTGCTAGAATTAAAACACGATCAGCTGAGTACCTACGGTATTGGTCAAACTGAAACACATGAATACTGGTTCTCGGTACTTCGGCAACTCATACACAGAGGCTTTATCGTTCAGGATATCCGTCGTTTTGCCGCTTTACAGCTCACTGAGGAAGCGCGGGCTATATTACGTGGCGAAGTTGAGCTCGAGCTTGCTAAGCCAAGAACCAATTTAACCGCAACTCGAACCAGCATAACTGACCGGGGCGACTATAATAAAATACTGTTCCGCCGTTTAAGGAAGTTGCGAAAAGATATTGCTGATCGGGATGGGGTACCGCCATTTGTGGTCTTTAGCGACGCTAGCCTGGTGGAAATGTGTATTGATTATCCCACTACCGCAACCGATATGCTTAAGGTTTCAGGCGTTGGTCAGGTTAAGCTGGAGCGGTATGGAAGCGAATTTATAGCTGCTATAGAGCAGTTTCTTAGTGGAGCAAGTGAACGGCAATTATTTAATGGCTAATACGAATACGATTTCTCTACAACCGCTGCCGAACTCGGAGGCTGAATTAGACAGTTGGGCTAAGCAGCTAACTAACGCAATAAATGCGGATATTCGCGAGCATGAAGTCGCTGCTGATCAATATTGTTGGCGGTTATCGGTACAGGGTAAGCATTACCTATTGTTTTATTCTCAACTTTGTTTAGCGGCCTGGTTAGAGCCGTTGGAGACACTAGATAATAAAGTACTCGATTCACTTGAGGCTGCTGGGTATGTCATTAAAGTCTAGTCTGGTAATGGTCTGGCTTGTAACGGCGGGGCTGTTGTCTAGCTTCGCGAGCTCTGTGTCGGCTGTTGAAGTGGTTACCGTCTCTGCGCAAACCGAGCGAGTAAAACTTAACCAGCACTTAGTCTTTCGAGTGACCCATGATAACTTTTCTCTGACTCGGATTGGTCTCGAAAACTCAGAGCGCTGGAAGTCTTTTGAAAAACTGCGTTCACACCAAAGTGGTGCCGAAAAGCCTTTGATCTGGGGGGCGGCGCGATTATTTAACCGAAGCCCGTCAAGTCAGCGTTACGTCGTTGATTTAGGGGGATCTTACATTGATAAGGCGTCGATTTATTTAATTAACCAAGCGGGAGAATTAATTGATTCTGCCGATGTTTCGTTTAATGAGGCTTTAGTAAATCGCCCTTATTTATCGCAACAGATGATGTTGCCCTTCGATTTGCCCGCTAACGAGACTGCCTGGCTAGTTATTGCCATGCAGCAATGGCCACAACAAGTGAATACCATCTCGCTATGGTCGCCACAATCACTGCAACTGCACATTCAGCAAAAGCAAACGGCTTTGGGTGTCAACGCCGGCGTGCTGGTGCTGCTTTCGGTTGCAGCTTTCACTCTGGCCCGAGGGGCTCGTAGGCGCCTGCAGATAAGCCTGGGAACTGCCAGTGTGGCGTTTATCTTCGTTATGCTGCTGCATAGCGGTATCTGGATTACTTACTTCTCACCATACAGTCCAGGTATTGCGGGGCAATTGCTACCCTACGCGAAGCAAGTACTTATCGTTGCATTGGCCTGGCTGTTATGGGAGGGAACCTCTGTTGCGCTTAAAGGAACCCGATGGCAAAAGCTACTGTTAGTCACGGTTTTTATGGTGCTGGCACTTATGATTGCTCAGCCATGGGTCGAAGGATTGCGAGCTGCATTTTGGCTTGTTGCCCAAATCAGTGCATTAGTAGCCCTGACTGCTGTCGTTATCTGGCGAGTTTTCAAACGCACCAGTGATGGCATCCTGAAATGGTTTTCGTTGTTGTTGTTACCTTTAATGGTTATTGCCTGGTTACTGATAATGCCAAGAGTCAGTACTGTTTGGCAGGGACTTTCCGGGATTGTTCTGTACACCGTGCTAACAGCCAATATTTTGGCTCTGATTTTAGCTCAGCTGGATAAGGCTCTGCATCGCCTTGATTACCGTATTAATAGCTTAAAAGCGATGAAAAAATATTATCGTGATGGTTATTGGCGCTTTCTTAACCGCAGTGGCGAGGGATGGTTTGAGCTAACCGATAGTCATCAATGGCGTCGTGTGAGTAAACGGTTTTTGTCTATTCTAGGCTTGCCGAGTAGCGAGTTTCTGCACCGTCATTGGCCGACAGCCAATATGCTATTTGGTGAGCAAGCGGTAACCTGGAAAGATGAACAGCGGCAAGAAAGCTGGCGTCATTTAACATCGCTTGAACGCATGGACGGTAAAACGATTTGGTTAGAAGTTGAAATCTTCAGTGATGGCAGGGGACGCATTCAGGAAGTAACTCAGCAAGTTGAAGCTGAAATGCATTTAAACTTTCTGGCCAAGCACGATTCGTTGACCGGTTTATTAAATTATCGTGAATTCCACCGGGTATTGCAAAAACAACTGGATCGCAATAAGCCCGCGACATTGTTAGTGGTTAATATCGGCGGACTGCAGGTTATTTATGACCAGATTGAGCCAACAACACGCGACCAGGCGCTGTTACAAATAGTGTTGAGTCTTCGCGATAAACTTCCTCGGAATGCCCGAATATCGCGCCTTTCTGATCATCGTCTTGGGGTATTGTTGAACGATACCGAACAAGCCGGGTTTGCCCTCGCCTATCAGCTCGTTCAGATTTGCCGGGAGTTTCGGTTTTCAACCCAACACCGGGTGTTTCAGTTTACCGCCAATGCTGGTTTGGCAATTGCTAAAGAGGATACGATAAGTGCCCCTAGTTTGGTCCGTAAAGCAGAAGAAGCCCTAAAATTAGCGGAGCAGCTTGGTGACTACAAAGTTCACAGTGCTACTGATAATGACCAAAAAAGATTGCAGCAACAGGCGGAAAACGACTGGGAGCGCCGGCTGCGAGATGCCTTAAAGAATGAGCGATGGGCGTTGTATCAACAGCCAATGCTCAGCGCTTCGCAGCAAAGAGATAAATATTGCTTTGAGGTATTACTGCGCTTACCGGAGGATGGTAATAAAGATCCTGACGAAGCGTTGGCGCCGCAGCAGTTTTTAAATGCTGCACTGAAAGCAGGTGTCATGGGCAAGGCGGATCGTTGGTTAATCCGCCAGGTATTTGATTACTTTAACCACAACACATTCGAAGCGACCCGGACTTGGCGTTGTCATATTAACTTGTCGGTGCAAAGTCTCGAAGATAGAGATTTTATTACGTTTGTTGAACAGGAGTTGGAGAAATCAAACTTAAGACCTGAGCAGCTTGCGTTTGAAGTCGCTGAACCGATTGTTTCGGCTAATTTTGAGGCGGCTTACGAATTATTTAAGCAACTTCATGAACTCGGGTGTGCAACGGTCATCGACCAGTTTGGAACCGGGTTTAACTCCTTCAGATTGTTGCGGCAAATACCTTTAACCCAAATAAAGATTAACCGTTTTTGGGTACAAAATATGTTGTTGGATGCAATTGAAGCGGAGCTTGTATATTCCTGCATCAAACTAGCTAAAGCAGCAAATGTCGAAGTTAGCGCTGTTGGTGTAGAAAATGATGAAACCCGAACTGTACTGAGCAAGCAGCAAATAAATTATATTCAAGGTTATATTTGTGGTAGACCTAAGCAGTGGCAATTGGCGAAAAATTAATAGGGAATATTCGGCATGGCTGAGCAGCGCACTAACAGCTGGCAATGGGTAGCCAGTGATGGCTACGAGATCCCGCCGACACCAACAATATTAGCATTACAGCGTTGGTGGCGTTCAATTAGCGTTCAATGGGAAAGCGACCAAGAGGATGGTTCAGCAGAAATTGACCAGGTAGCAGGTTCACAGCCGCTGCAGGTCGATTTAGCCGACGGAATTGCCGCACTCGACGAGCATTTAAATGATTGGTTTAGTAACAACGATGATGACGTATCATTACGCTGGATTATCAGTCCGCCATATTCACATGTTAAACCGATTGCTCAGCACTGGTTAACGGCTAACGGCTTTGAAGAATTAACAATACCAAACAGAGATAAATTGGCGCTTGATCAGCTAGAGGGTGACATTTCAATCACTGGTAAAGGACCTTGGTTTGTTCCAGAGCTTGGACATGCATTCTTACGACAATCAAAGGGTCTGCGTTGGGTTAGGTTGTTTTTCGCTAAGGCATTGTCCGGAGAGTTAGGTAAAGGTGTGGTTATCTGTGACAGTTGGGCCTGGCAATTTCTACAACAGTTATGGCCGGTAAGTGGGCAGCAGACATTAACGTTGCAGGGCTTCGATAGTGAGCGTTTGAGGCAGCTTGGACTTGAGCGAGATGAACACCAGCTCAAACATCTAGCGGCGCTGTCACGCGGCAACCTGGGCGTAGCCTGTGCTTATTCGAACAGCAGTTACCATAAAAGAGTAGGTGATCAGCAATCGCCGTTCGAGTTACCGAGTATGCCCGGAGAGACAACCGACTATACAGCGTTCATTCTACACGCCTTATTACTGCATTGCGGGCTGACTCAACATCAGTTGCAAAACGTGTTGCCTATTGTACCGCCGACCCACCTGGATATTGAGTTACACCAACTTCGCCAGTGCGGCTTAATAGAATTATTGGAATCAGATTGGCAAGTTACCGCGCGAGGTTATCCGGTCGTTCGCCAGGCACTGGCTTCGCGTGGCTTACTGGCGGATGGATTCTAAGGGGGAGTTGCTATGGAAAATTCAGCGGCAAGTGATGTGGCTGGACTCTTTAAAGAAATGACCTCGGCTATGCTAATTGAGGTTGCCGCTATATTAATTAGTGCCTGGGTATTAGTTTGGGTGTCACAGCGAATACTCCCCTGGGTTGCTAATAAGCTGCACGGCAAACAACGTCTTTATACCCTGGCGTTAGTGCCAATGCTGCGAATTATCATTTTAGTTGCAGCACTGGTACTTATTGTACCAAGAGTAATCGAGCCAACCATTCAAAACATGGTTGCTACGCTGGGAGCTGCGGGCCTAGCCATCGGCTTTGCGCTAAAGGATTATGTAAGTAGCTTAATCGCTGGTGTAGTAGCGATACACGAAATGCCCTACCGACCCGGCGACTGGGTATTAGTCGACGGGGTCTACGGCGAAGTAAAACATATCGGCATGAGAACCGTTGAGCTGGTCACCAATGACGACACTGTCATTTGGGTGCCGCATTTAAAGCTCTGGGATAACCTGATTCACAATGCCAATAATGGTGGACCCAGTTTAATGTGTGTCGCCGAATTCTACATAAAACCTTGCTATGATGCTTTTATTATCCGCGATGCACTTGAGGATATAGGTTTGACAAGCCCTTATTTGCAACTTGCCAAACCGGTCACCGTGACCGTTAAAGAGGAGCCTTGGGGAACGCGTTATAGGCTGAAAGCTTACCCGATTGATCCTCGTCAACAGTTTCAATTTGTCACCGATCTAACCGCCCGCGGCAAACAAAGACTGCTGGAGCTTGGCGTTGAGTTCTCCCAGGTTGAGACAACGAAAGTTTAGCGCTTACCGAGATAATTACCGAGCGAGTCCCGCCAGGCCTGTGACTGAATAACTTTTAATAATTCACGGTTAACTGGTTCACGTAAAGCGCTGCCCTGTGGCAAAACAAACCCATAGTCCTGTGGTAAAACTCGGTCGGGCAACAAGCGAATATTGTTTAACGCCTGCGACCGCAGTGAATATCGTAAAATCGGCTCATCGTAAATAACGGCGTCTAGTTGGCCGTTATCGAGCTTATTAAGAGCATCGTTTAACCTGGAAAAACTTTCGTAACCAATATTTTGCTGCTCGAGCCATTTTGCGGTAGCTGAGTTGCCTAATGTGGCCACTCTTGCCTTTGATAAATCGCTGGTATTGCTGACTTTTGACTGAAACTGGGAGACGGTTAAAGAGGAAGCAATAGAAGCAGTAAAACTAGAAATTATAATGACACAGGTGAACATCCATAGAAGACTAATTGCGCGCCCGCCAAAGCTTCTCGGGGACTTATCCCCGTAGCCGACGGTAGTCATCGTTACCGCTGCCCACCAAAAGCCAGAACCTAATCCTTTAATAGGATTACTGGAGAATTCTTCTGGGTTCTTTTTCCGTTCAAAAATCCAAACTAAGGTGCCGGCTAGACATAACACTCCCGCTAAGATTAATATGACCTGCAAAAACTCAAGTGAGAAAAACCGTTTAGTAACCGCCCACCAGGTTGAAGTATTGTTGCTAGGCACTGCTATTGCTAAGCCGGCATTATGAAACGGCTGACTGAAATCGAGGACTTGTTCTCTTTGGGCTGTGATTGTTAGTGCACCAATGCCGATATCGTACTTGCCTGCTTCGACGCCTACCATAAGTTCATCTAGCGGTAATGGATAAAGCTCATACGGTCGGTCAAGCTGGGTCGCTATATCCTGCCAAAGCTGCATCGCCAGGCCATCGTATTGTTCATCATTTTTCATCACAAAAGGCGCATTAACCCGTACTGCGACTTTTAACGGTGAAGCTTGAGTATCTGCTGCTGTTGATGCGGCCATTAAGGGCGCGGCAGGCAATAACAAAGCCAACAATAAAACCAGGCGAGAGAACATTGCGTATACCTTTATTAATTTTCTATTTGATTTTTATCAGGAATATAAAGCTAGCTTGCAGGCTTTGTTCTTGACCTGCAAGCTGTTTATAGAGAGAATGAGAATCGTTATTAATAATATCAGGAGTTTACAATGACCCGCTTAATGTTACCTATTCTTGCTCTTGTTTTTACAGTATCGATGCCTGTTTTGGCGGATGATGATGAGAAAAAATATCAGCACTTTAAACCAGAGTCCGCTGAAAACTTGAATCAGGCAATTAGCAACCTGAATCAATATAATCAGGAGCTTAAAAAGCTAGTCGGCGGTGATCTGACAGCCGAAGAGATGAGCAAAGTCCACGAACTGACCTATACTCTTGAAGTTGCTCTGCAACGTTTACATGAAGAGCTAGAAGGGGCTGCAGATTCTCTGGAAGAAGTGCATCTGGGCTCAGAAGAAATGAATCAACAGCGTGTTAAAAGCAACGGCAAAAAATACCTAAAGACCTTGTCTAAAGTGTTAGGCGAAAAGTAGCTTTTACAGACTGTTCATAAATTGTTTGACGTGTCGCAGCCAAAAACTCTGTGGTTGCGACATCGCATTTCTGCCGACAGGAATTTCACAGACGCAGTGTTCAGTGTCGCCGGAGCGTGGCAGAGGAAGTATTACCACCCCGTACTCCTGTACATAGTCAGCAATTTTATCCGCTAAATAGTTAGGCGGTAGTGGAAACCTAAGGTGAAACATTGCCGCTTGCGGTGGATTCGGTGTAACGGTAATGCCGTCGATATCTGCCATTGTTGTGCCAAGCAACCGTGCGTAGTCAACGGCTTCCGGTATGACGGGTAAATTTTCTCTCAACCCCCGACGAGCGGCCAGTATCTCCGGATACAGGCTGATCACATTACCGCCAGCTCGGCGATCCCATACTTTCGCTTCTTCAATTACGTCAGTTTCAGCGGCTAGAATAGCACCGCTAATCCCCGCTAAATCCTTGTAAAAGCTGACATAAACCGAATCAAATAAGTGACATATATCTGCCAGATTTCGCTGGTAATAAGTTGTGGCCTGCCATAGCCGAGCGCCATCCAAGTGCAGCCGAATACCATTCTCTCTGGCCCACTGACATTGTGCAGTGAGTTCGTTCCAGTCAGGTAATTGGCCACCAATCTCACGCATCGGTAGCTCAATTAGCAGCGCCGCCAATTCGGATGGTGCCATCGAGGTCAAGTCGTCAAGTGTTATCGGGGACTCTCTGCGGCCTACCGGTTTTGTTGTCAGGCCCCAAAGGTGCTCAATGCCCATCTGTTCGTGTAATAGCAGGTGTGAGGTCGGGTGCAAAGCAACAGCTGGCCTTCCGGTTTGCTGGCTGTGGACTTTTAATACCAACGGCTGCGCAAGGGTTCCGGTCGGCAAAAATAGCGCGGCAGGTTTGCCCAGCAGGTTTGCAACCTGTTGTTCAAAGGTTTCAATTAAATCGCCAGAGCCATAAACATCTCGTTGTTCATGATTTGCTAGCTCTTCGGCAAGAGAAGTTAACTGCTCTGCCATAGATGACTGTGGCTGGCGCAAAATGCTATGCGATGCTTGCTGGCAAGCTAATAGATAGCGATTTTTGGTACTCTGGTCAATCATAGTGATACCTTAAATTAAAAGCCTACGTTATTTCATATGCACTTTGCCGCCAATCATTTTGTATACCGGCGCACCTCGCATCATGGTTTCTCGCGCAAACTCCTGCCCGCAGCCGGGGCAGTGGCAGGGTTTAGTGGTATGGTCTTCGACAATGCGCTCAAGAAAGCATTTCACTAAAGCGCCCTTGCCGCCTTTCCTATACTTAAAAATAGGCGCTTTACATTGCAGGCAAGAAATCTGAACGGTGCGTTTCGGACCTTTTTTATTCGGCTTCGCCATACGGTAAAAAAATCTCCTGGCCGCTGAATTGGTGAAAAATGTTTCAATCAGTGTAACAAGCGCGCTATAGTTTTTCTTCCTCCTTGCTGACGAATACTCACAACTATAAAGGTACTAGCATGAAACATTCTCTCGTTGCTTTGGCGTTAGCGGGCCTGCTTGCAGGCTGTGGCCAACCGGCCGATTCGCAAAATCAAACGCAGACAGAAAACCAACAAAAAACTGCTGAGACGCAGCAGCAGTCCGAAACTGAACGATTAAACGCCTGGTTTGACGAGAAGTACCAGCAACAGCTTAAACAAAGCCCGATGCAGATGACGTTTTTGGGTAAAAAAGAACGTTATGGCGAAGTCGATGATATGAGTATCGACGCTGAAAAAGAACGCCTGCAATGGATGGCTGATAGCGTTGAAGAGCTAAAAGCTAATTTTGATTACAGTCAACTAAGTAATGAGGCAAAAACCTCTTATGATGTTTGGGTTTATCAGTACGAACAAGCCAAACAAAACGAAGAGTTTCGTCAGTACGACTATGTATTCGATCAAATGCGCGGTGCTCATACCTTGATGCCGCAGTTTATGCTCAACTTTCACCGGGTTGATAGCAAAGCCGATATGGACGCCTACATTAGCCGTTTAGGTGAAGCATCACGAGCCTTGGAACAATTGCTTGAACGTGCTCAGATGCAAGTGGAACAGGGTATTCGAGCCCCACGATTTGCTTATGACCTGATTATAAAAGAGTCGGAAAAGGTCATCACCGGTGCACCCTTCACCGAAGGCGAAGACTCGGCATTTATGGCAGATGCGAATAAGAAAATTGAAGCATTAGTTGATAAAGGTGAAATTGAACAAGAAACGGCAGACGCTCTAAAGGCACAGGCAAGTGACGTTTTATACAAACGAGTGATGCCTGCCTACGAACAAATTATTACATTCTTCGAGGAAGATATAGAAAACACACCGGAAATCGCTACCGGGGTTCATCGATTTGACGGTGGTCTCGACTACTATAATGCAATGCTGAAAAACTACACGACCACTGATATGACCGCTGACGAAATTCATCAGCTCGGTCTGGAAGAAGTCGAGCGGCTGAATAAAGAAATGCTGAAAATTAAAGAACAGGTTGATTTTGACGGTAGTCTTCAGGAGTTCTTTACCTTTATCCGCACCGACGATCGGTTTTTCTATCCGGACAATGATGAGGGTGCGGAGATGTATATCGAAGACTCTCAGAAATATTTAGACTTTATCGATGAAAAGTTGCCGGAATATTTTGGTATTTTACCCAAGGCGGACCTTATCGTTAAGCGGGTTGAACCTTTCCGTGAGCAGGACGGAGCGGCTCAGCATTATTACCCCGGGACTCCGGATGGATCACGGCCGGGCGTTTATTACGCACATTTGTCTGATATGAAAGCGATGCCTAAAAATGAAATGGAAGCGATCGCTTACCATGAGGGCAGCCCGGGGCATCACATGCAAATTTCAATTGCCCAGGAGCTGGAATCAGTGCCGGAATTCCGCACGCAGGCTGGTTTCACTGTCTACAGTGAGGGCTGGGGACTTTATTCAGAACAGCTGGCTAAAGAGATGGGTGCTTATCAAGACCCTTACTCTGACTTCGGTCGTTTAATTACTGAAATTTGGCGGGCAGTTCGCTTAGTTGTGGATACCGGTATGCATGCTAAAGGTTGGACGGAAGAAGAGGCAGTTAAGTACTTTGAGCAATACACACCCATTGCAGAAGGCGCAGTACGCTCAGAAGTTCGTCGTTATTTAGTAATGCCAGGTCAGGCAACCGCGTATAAAGTCGGCATGATCAAGATTCTTGAATTGCGTGAACAGGCTAAGCAGGCCTTAGGCGAGAAGTTTGATATTCGCGGGTTCCACGACACGGTTCTCGGTGGCGGCGCGCTGCCGCTGCATATACTAGAGCGTCGGGTCGAGCAGTGGGTGGCGTCACAGCAATCCTAGTTCGATGGCTTTTAAAACGGCTCGGGTGCGATCGCGCACCCCGAGCTTTGCCATCAAATTGGACACTTGATTTTTAACGGTTCCGGTTGACTTAAACAGTGCTTCGGCAATTTCCTGGTTGCTAAGGCCTGCTGCAATTAACCTTAGTACTGCCAGTTCTTTTTCGGTTAACGGCTCTATTAACGTAACTTCTGGTGTTTGCGGACGTACCGAATGCAAGCCTTTGATAATGCGCTCGGTCACAACCGGTTGAATCCAGGGCTCACCACGATGCAGTGATTCAATGGCGTCGACCAGCGTTTCCAGTGACACATCTTTGAGTAAATAGCCTTTTGCTCCGGCCTGAATAGAGGCCATGATGGAGCTATGATCATCAAAGGTCGTTAGCATTAACACAGGCAACGACGGTGTCTCTTTTGACAATACAGAAACAGCCTCAATCCCGTCCATGACCGGCATCCGAATGTCCATTAGCACAACGTCTGGCGTTAACCGGTGCGCCTCCTGCAACGCGTTTGCACCATTTTCAGCTTCGCCAACTACACGGACATGGTTACTGATTTCCAGTAGACTTTTTAAGCCTTGCCGAACCAGTGTCTGGTCGTCTACCAGGAGTACTCTAATCATGACGGCGATCCGTAGGCAATATAGCGTGTAATGACATACCTTCGCTGAACGAATAGGACAGCTGTCCCCCAGCCAGAGTAATCCGCTCTCTCAGGCCTTGCAGGCCATTCCCCTCATCAACAGATTTAGTGGCATGGCCATTATCACGAATAGCAATATGAATCTCATTTTCAAGATGCTTAATGTTTGCAGTGAAGGCATCGCCGCCGGAGTGCCGCAAAAAATTAGTTAACGACTCCTGCACCATGGCGAGAATAGCCTCAGCAGTATCAATGTCGTTGAACGATAACGATGAAGGACACTCAATGACAATAGTTTTACCGGGTACATCGACATGCAGTGCGTCAAGAGCTTTACTGATATTGATCGACTCTGACGCTCTAATCGTCGATACCGCTTCGCGTACATCGGTTAGCAGCAATTGTGCAATACTGCGGCTTTTGGCGACCAGTGCTTTAGCCTCGCCTTCTGTGTTTCGCTCTGCAACCTGCAAGTTGATAGACAATGCTGTTAGGTGATGGCCGAGTAAATCATGAATGTTTCTCGCTATTCGGGTCCGCTCATTTTGTTTACTGGCTTCAGCCAGTAAGGCTTGAGTCGCTCTTAATTCTCGGTTTATGCGTTGCTCATTCTCGCGAGCCCGAGCTTCTCTCAACTGCGTTCCCATCATCGTCATTGAGAATATAATGAAGGTCCAAAATAGTACTGCAGAAAGCCAGGCATAGTTGTCGTGCCAAAAAAATTGATAAACCAAAAAATGGGGTAATGCAATGAGAGGAGATAATGCAATAGCCTTGTTCAACGGTATAAAATACGGCAGTTGGGCCGCCCATAAGACCATTAAAATAGCGACAAAATTGTATGGCACTAATAAAAACAGAAAAACGACCAAAACAAACTGAGCAGCAACCAATGCAATGCGCAGCCAGGGCTCATTCGGGAGCGGTGCATCGCGAGTTGCAAAGTGAAAAGCGAGATAAAAAAGCAAGAAACTCACTGCTGTAACATTCCAGTGCACGCTGGCGATTGGAGTGCTATCGCGCTGTGCCAGAAAGTACAGGCAGGAAATGGCTAAGAGCCCCCAAGTAAGCGCGGCTACCCAGCGGTCAACGCCGTAGTCTTGGTCGGCTAATCGTTTTAGTATTGAACGTTTCATTCGGCCAGTATGCCACTATTTACATCCGCTACAATAGGCCAGAAGTCACGTTAAAAAAAGTGACTTCTGGCACCTTCTTAAGAGAGTAAAGCTAACTAGCATAATAGGTCTCAACTTAAGGAGAAACATTATGCTGACCTTTCATTCAACGCTGCTTTACTTGCATATCGTCGCCGGTGTTATCGCAATGATTATATTTTGGATACCTGTGACCACCCGCAAAGGTGGCCTGAACCATAGGCGGTTTGGGCGCGTCTATGTCGCTATCATGTATACGGTAGCAGTGTCGGCGATCATCATGTCGCTAATGGTTCTGGTGGCACCGGCATATTTTAAAGCTGATTGGTTCGCGAACAGTGAGAATCCTGAACAATTAAAAACGAGTATTTACGGCTTCTGGACACTACTATTAGTGCTGTCACTATTGACCTATAACTCTGTTAATCAGGCAATGTTAGCGCTAAAAACCAAGCGTGACCGCAGACTTGCAAGACGCTGGTACCATGTCGCTGCGCCTATAGCGCTGCTGTTGTCAGCAATTGTACTCTTAGGACTTACTGTTAACGGCGTGGGTAATAAAATACTGGGTTACGTATTTTCAACCTTCAGTATCATTAGTGCGGCTCAGGTTTTGCACTACGCCTATGCTAAACACGTTGCTCCCAACCGCTGGTTAATGGAGCACTTAAGCTCAATGTGCGGTTCTGGTATTGCGGTATACACGGCTTTTTTTGCTTTCGGTGCACGGCATGTGCTCGCTGAACTCGGGCAGTGGCAGCTTGTTTTCTGGATCCTGCCAGGGCTATTGGGTGGCATAGCGATTCATTTCTGGACTCGAAAATATAGTGCTCAGGCGGTGGCCTAAATGGGATTAACGAAAGCGAATACAGTTACGACCGTCGAACTTAGCTTGATAGAGACCTTTGTCGGCATTATCCAGTAAACGCTTGATCGCATTTTGGATATCGCTGTCGTCAGAAGGTTGCTCGAAGTAACCGCCTATACTGACGGTGACGTAGGGTTCGGTAGACGATTTTTTATGCTCTATTTCTAAACGCTCGATAGCATCTAGTAGCTCATTGGCTTTGCGTAGAGCCTGCCAGGCGGAATCGGTCGACATAACGACAGCGAACTCTTCGCCCCCGTAGCGAGCAACAAAGTCAGTGCTGCGTTGCATGATATTGGATAAGCATTCCGCAACGGTTCGCAGTACAGCATCGCCTTTTAAATGCCCATAATAGTCGTTGTAAGGTTTAAAATGGTCAATATCAATCAGTAGCACTGCTATACCCGTTCGCTGGCGCTTGGCACGCTTTACCTCGCTCTCGAGCTTTTCATCCAGTGCCCTGCGGTTAGCGATAGCGGTTAGCCCGTCCTGAGTAGCTTGGGCTTGTAGTTTTAAATTGGCTTCTTCTAACTGACGCTGTGTTTCGATAAGCTTCTTATAGGTATTTTGTCGTTCAAGAGAATTTGCCAACATGTCGGAGACCAAACTCAAGCGTTGAATATCTTCCTGTGTCCAGTGATGTTTGCGACGAACCATATCGCAACCAACAAAACCCAGTAACTTTTGATTGGCGACTAAACCAATGCAGAGGACCGATTTGATATTTTCACGCTTAAATTCAGCGTATTCGTTAGACGCCTCTTCCGGAAGAGCTTCCACATCGTCGATAACGAACCGAAAATTGTCGCGCATTTGCTTAAAGAAAAAGGGTAAGTCATTTGCAGAAATGTTTTGTAGATCGTCGATATGCGCGGAAAAATCGTTATGGACCCACTCCTGGGTGTTATTCATCCATTGAATTTCAGGATCGAACTCGAAAACATAGCAACGATCGGCATTAACGTAATGGCCGAACGCTGCGATGACTTCAGCGGTACAGTCTTGCGTTTCGTCAGGCTCACTATTAATGAGTCTTGTCGACAACTGCGATAAAAGTTGGTGGAAAGAATCGCTATCATTATTATTATGCGCTTTCATAACTTCCCTATCGTTGAGCTGGTTATAATTTAACCATATATGACGATTATCGTAAATATAGCGTATTTCTTTACA
>JBNJEZ010000018.1:0-41559 GCA_051746345.1 Pseudomonadota bacterium | reverse complement strand
GTTAAAGAGCGTTGCTTCTTTCCCGAAGCAGGGAGGCGTATTCTACATCCCTTTGGCCAATCGTCAAGTGCTTTTTGCAACTTTTCAATCAACCCGTTGTCAGCAATCACCGTTCGGCTTTCTCCCTGACAACGACGGCGAATTATAGAGATCTTACTGCACCATGCAAGATCTTTTTTTAAATAAACTGATCGTTTGTTCAGTTATTAATCAGCCGTGTCTTTTTTGTCTTCTTTCTGACCTTTTTCCGATGATTTTTTATCCTCATCGAACTCAGCGTCATCGCTATCATCATCTCCAACCACGTGTTCCAGTTTTAACTTCTTAACGTTTTTAATCGTTAACACCGGACCGGACAACGCATATAAGAAGAAAATACCAAACAATACTAATGACGGCTGTGTCGCAACGATCACGAATGCCAGCACCACAATTAGAATAACTAAGAAAGACACTTTGCCTTTCCAGTCAACTTCTTTGAAGGAGTGGTAGCGGAAGTTGGTGACCATCAATAAGCCTGCGCAAATAGTCACTAGCGCGGCAAACACCTCAATGTCGCTGCCATCAATACCATACTCTGTGCCAACCCAAACCAAGCCGGATACCACCGCTGCAGCACTCGGAATCGCCAAGCCCTGGAAATAACGCTTATCCGTGGTTCCTAGATTGGTATTGAATCGCGCCAGCCTTAGCGCACCACCAGCAACAAAAATAAATGCCGCCAACCAACCGAACTTGCCCAGGTCAGCCAATGCGTAGTTATACATAACTAATGCCGGGGCCATACCAAAGGACACAATGTCGGCCATGCTGTCGTATTCAGCGCCGAAATCGCTTTCGGTATTGGTCATTCGGGCGACACGCCCATCAGCACCATCAAAGATCATTGCAATGAAAATAGCGACCGCTGCTTCTATATAGCGCTCGTTCATAGAGGCAACAATGGCGTAAAAGCCAGAAAACAGACCGGCGGTCGTAAATAAGTTGGGTAACAAATAAATTCCGCGGCGTTTATTACTTTCTGTAGCCATATAAAGGCGTCCTTTTTCTCCAAATTAATACCGCTGAGTTTAGCACAGAGTCATTCAGCCTTGGAAATCCAGAAAAAACAAAGCCCGCATATCGATGCGGGCTTTGCCGTTCATTACTGACTGATATTCAGTCGTTCATTAGCCAAAGTTACTTTTATCGGCTTACCGGGCACTAACTCTCCCGACAATATCTTCTGTGCTAATGGGTTTTCCAGCTCTTGTTGAATAGAGCGTTTCAGTGGCCGCGCCCCAAACACCGGGTCAAAACCAGTTCTGGCAAGGTGGTCTAATGAAGCATCATCCAATTTCAGAGAAAACTCTTTATCTTCCAGACGCTTGTAAAGCAACTGTAACTGCGCCTCGGCAATTGACCGAATTTCTGCCTGCCCTAATGGATGGAACACAACGGTCTCGTCAACCCGGTTAATGAACTCAGGCCGGAAGTGTTGTCCCAGAACTTCCATTACCATCGACTTCATTTGTTCGTAGGTATTTTCTTTAGCATGTTCCTGAATGAGGTCAGAGCCTAAGTTCGATGTCATAATAATAACGGTATTTTTAAAATCCACCGTGCGCCCCTGACCATCAGTCAGACGGCCGTCATCCAGCACCTGCAGTAGTATATTAAAGACATCGGGGTGTGCCTTCTCCACCTCGTCTAACAAAATCACTGAATACGGCTTACGTCTTACCGCCTCTGTCAGGTAGCCACCTTGTTCATAACCAACATAGCCCGGAGGCGCACCGACTAAACGTGACACCGAGTGTTTCTCCATAAACTCTGACATGTCGATCCGCACCATTGCGTCGTCAGTATCGAATAAGAAATTAGCCAAAGCCTTAGACAGCTCGGTTTTACCAACACCGGTTGGACCGAGGAACAAAAACGAACCAATCGGTCGATTCGGGTCACCTAACCCTGCACGCGAACGGCGAATAGCATTGGCAACTGCGTCGACAGCTTCGTTTTGACCGACCACTCGTTTATGCAAATTGGTTTCCATCTGAACCAATTTCTCACGCTCACCTTCGAGCATCTTGCTGACAGGAATACCGGTCCAGCGCGAAAGCACATCCGCTATTTCTTCTTCGCTGACATGGTTTTTCAACAGGGTCATGTCTTGCATTTCGGCCTGCAGTGCTAAGTCAAGCTGTCGCTCCAGCTCTGGAATACGTCCGTACTGTAATTCCGACATCCGATTTAGGTCGCCAGCCCGACGAGCAATATCCATTTCGGTGCGCGCTTGATCCAATTGCGCTTTAATATGCTGAGTACCTTGTACTGCCGCTTTTTCAGAGTTCCAGATCTCTTCCAGTTCCTGATACTTACGCTCAAGGTCGTCCAGCTCTTCATGCAAAATATCCAGCCGTTTCTTACTGGCATCATCTTTCTCTTTTTGCAGAGCCTGTCGCTCAAGTTTCAACTGAATAATGCGACGCTCTAAACGATCCAGGTCTTCCGGCTTAGAGTCAATCTGCATGCGGATACTTGAGGCAGCTTCATCGATTAGATCGATGGCTTTATCAGGCAGTTTACGGTCGCTGATATAACGGTGTGATAAAGATGCCGCAGCAACAATCGCCGGATCGGTAATTTCAACCGAATGATGAATTTCATAACGTTCTTTCAGCCCACGTAGAATCGCAATAGTGTCTTCTACTGTCGGCTCATCAACTAATACTTTCTGGAAGCGACGCTCCAGCGCAGCGTCTTTTTCTATGTACTGGCGATATTCATCAAGGGTTGTAGCACCCACGCAATGTAACTCACCGCGTGCCAATGCTGGTTTTAACATGTTACCAGCATCCATGGCTCCCTCTGCCTTACCAGCACCGACCATAGTATGTAGTTCATCGATAAAGAGAATGATTCGGCCTTCCTCTTTAGACAGTTCAGTTAATACTGCTTTCAGCCGCTCTTCAAATTCACCGCGGTACTTAGCGCCTGCTAATAAAGCGCCGAGATCTAATGAAAGGACCCGCTTGTGTTTCAGACCTTCCGGAACTTCACCATTAATAATACGTTGCGCCAGACCTTCAATAATCGCCGTTTTACCAACGCCTGGCTCACCAATTAATACCGGATTATTTTTGGTCCGACGCTGCAACACCTGAATCGTACGACGAATTTCTTCATCCCGACCAATGACCGGATCAAGTTTGCCCTGTTCCGCTCGCTCCGTCAGATCTAAGGTATATTTATCCAACGCCTGACGTTTATCTTCTGCGTTAGGGTCATCGACTTTCTCGCCATCGCGAATGTCGTTAACCGCTTTCTCCAGCTGCTCTTTAGTAATTCCCTGTTTCTTAAACAGCTCTCCTAGCGGTCCTTTGTCTTCTGTCGCCGCAAGTAAGAACAACTCTGAAGAAATGTAACTGTCATTACGCTTTTGCGCGTATTTATCACACAGGTTTAATAGCCGCGCTGTTTGCTGGGAAAGCTGCACTTCGCCCTCGGCGCCCTCGACCTGGGGCAGCGCATCAAGTGCCTTGCCCAGACCTGAGCGAAACTGCGTAATGTCCGCTCCGATCATAGTAAATAACGGACGTACAGCCCCGCCATTTTGATCGAGCATTGCCTGCATCAAATGCAGTGGTTCAATAAATTGATGATCACGACCTAACGCAATTGACTGAGCGTCAGCAATAGCCATCTGAAATTTGCTGGTAAATTTATCGTGTCGCATGAGTACTTCCTTTAATTCTGTTCAGTTAACAGATAGGTGGGTACTTTTTAGGCGAATTCAAGTGCTTGATTGGTTTTTTCGCCAAATTATTGACGCAAAACGACCCGTGTCTTGATGTTTACGGTACGAAAAGAAATCCTGATCTTGGCAATAACTGCACAAGTGGCTTTGATTCACTGCTGCCACCCCTAATGCGCGTAACTGAAATTCTGCTAATAATGGGAGATCGGCTAACCATCGATCGCCATCTGCGGTGAAGGCTGCTTCGATAGCTCCTTGCGGAAAACTTTTTGCAAAAGCCTGCCTAACTTCATCACCAACCTGAAAACAGCGGCGGCAAATAGCGGGGCCTATCCATGCCGTCAGTTGATTAGTTGCGACCGGCATCTGCCTTATCGTATTGGTTAAAATCCCTCGCTCTAAGCCTCGCCAACCGGCGTGGGCGGCGGCAATGCAGTCGCCGTTATAACTACTGATTAAAACGGGCAGGCAATCTGCCGTTAAAACCGCGCAGCTAACGACAGAGTCAGCAACAATTGCATCACTAGGGGTCTGGATATTGGGCCAAATAGAGACTTGATTGGTGTGCTGTTGTTGCAAGAACTGCGGCACTACTGGCAGCTCAAGTTGACGGGCTAATTGCCGACGACGCCTGATAACGAGAGCTGGGTCATCGCCGACATGAGTCGCCACATTGCCAAACGCGCGCAATGTAACGGCTGCCCCTACATTACTAGGAAGTGACCACTCAGGAACCAGAATGTTCTTGTAAGTCATCTCTCATTGCATCCAACAACTGCACAAAGTCAGCCGGCCGTGGCGCCTCAAAGGTCATCCAATCACCCTCGACCGGATGGTGCAACGACAGCTGTGCTGCGTGCAATGCCTGTCGGCTAAAGCCTCTCAGCGTCGCCAAAAACACATCCGACGCTTGTTTCGGTGGGCGCGGACGGCCGCCGTATGTTAGATCGCCAACCAGCGGATGACGAACATGCGCCATATGCACCCTAATTTGATGGGTTCTGCCAGTTTCGAGTCTAAGTCGCAATAAGGTATGAGCGCGTAGCCTTTCCATGACTCGATAGTGAGTGACGGCTGGTTTACCCGATGCCACGACCGCCATGTGGGTGCGCTTAGTCGGATGGCGACCAATTGGCTCTTCAACCATACCGCCAGCGGTCATCACACCATTACAAATAGCCTCATATTCGCGTCGAATTTCACGCTTTTGCATCATATCGACCAGCTGTGTCTGCGCCGGGACTGTTTTGGCAACCACCATCAAGCCTGTAGTGTCTTTATCCAGTCGATGAATAATACCCGCTCTCGGCACTTGATCAATTTTTGGATAATGGTGCAGTAAGCCATTTAATAGAGTGCCGTCAGGCGCACCAGCGCCCGGATGAACAACTAATCCGGCTGGTTTATTAATCACCAAAATATCGGCGTCTTCATAAACGATATCCAGCTCTATCGGCTGCCCCTGGTGGCGTTCTTCCGACTCAAGTTCTGCATCTATCGCCACCAACGCACCCAGCTCAAGTTTTTCTCGCGGCTTGGTAACAATTTCTGCGTCGATCGACACATTACCCGCGGTGATCCAAGTCTTCATTCGCGATCGCGAATAGTCCGGGAACATCTCGGCTAACGCCTGGTCTAATCGTTTCCCGGCAAGCTCTTCCGGTACAATGGCTTCTAGTTGAATAGTTTCGCTCATAAGTTTGGTTTTTGCTGTGAAAGCCCTTTGCGCTGCGTTAGAATGCCTAACAATATAAACTATGCTAGTGTACCTGTTTGCTGGTGCAATTGCACTCAAACTGGTCATTCAAATTAACGCTATAACGTGCTACGTCACAATTTGAGGTTTTATGAAACGTCGTATTTTAATGGTTTCAGCGCTACTCAGTTTTGCCCTAGTGGGCTGCTCGAGTAACTCCGACACCCCGCAGGATAATCTGCAGTATTCACAAATAGAACTCATGTACCAAGAAGCGCAAGAGCAACTTGAAATTGGCAACTTTAGTTTGGCTCAGGAACGCTTGAATACTTTGAACACCCGTTATCCTTTCGGACCCTTTGCACATCAGGTGCAACTGGACTTAATTTACGTTCACTATAAGCTGGATAACACCGACGAAGCACTGGCTGCTATTGATCGGTTCATTAGTCTGAACCCAAATCATAAAGATATTGACTACGCGCTTTATATGCGAGGGTTAGTTAATCAACGGTCTGAACATAACACCATTCAAAAGTTAGCCGGTGTCGACCGCTCTGATCGTGACTCTTCAATGGCAAAAGAAGCGTTTAAGGATTTTGCTGAGTTACTGCGTAAATTTCCAGACAGCAAATACGCGGCTGACGCCAAAAAGCGAATGGTCTCGTTAAAAAGCCGACTAGCTAAGAAAGAGCTAGCCATCGCACAGTATTATATGGAGCGTCAGGCTTACTTAGCCGCAGCTAACCGCGGACGTTATGTGGTTGAGAACTTTGCTGATATGCCAGAAGCTGAGAATGCCTTGGCTATAATGGTTGAAAGCTACGAGCAACTTGATCTAGATGAGTTGCGCGAAGATGCGCTGGCGGTATTGCGCGCTAGCTATCCAAACAACTCTCTTATCGATTAAAGCGAAACGGGTCGCGTCCTGGACGCGACCTACACTGCCTGTTCGTTTTCTTCACCAGTACGAATACGAATAACTCGCTCGATATCGGAGATAAAGATTTTTCCGTCCCCAATTTTACCGGTTTGAGCGGTTTCCATAATCGCTTCTATGCAGCGCTCAACATCATCATCTGCAATCACAACTTCAAGCTTTACCTTAGGCAAAAAGTCGACCATATACTCAGCACCGCGGTATAGCTCGGTATGCCCTTTTTGTCGACCAAAGCCTTTTACCTCTGACACAGTCATTCCGGCAATGCCGACTTCGGACAATGCTTCGCGAACATCATCTAATTTAAATGGCTTGATAATCGCTTCAACTTTTTTCATGGAACAACTCCCGTCTATAATTGACGTTGTATTTGATCGCGATAGTGGCTGGTTATTGGGTAGCGCCGGTCTTTCCCAAAGTTTCGCTGAGTAATCTTAGGACCAACTGCAGATTGGCTACGTTTATACTCGTTAATATCAACCAACTTTAACACTTTGCGAACATCTTGCTCATTAAAGCCTGCCTCGACAATCTCGGCAAGCGACCAGTCTTGTTCTACATACAATGCCAGAATGCGGTCTAAATCGCCATAGTCTGGTAGCGAGTCTGTATCGACTTGATCCGGTGCTAACTCAGCTGAAGGTGGCCGGCTAATCACTCGCTCGGGGATGGTTGGTGAGCGGCTATTACGGAATTTTGCTAATTCAAAAACCAGCTGCTTTGGAACATCTTTGATAGGCGCGAAACCACCGCACATATCCCCATACAAAGTAGCGTAGCCGACAGCCATTTCGCTTTTGTTGCCGGTTGCCAGCACCAGCGCTCCAGTTTTATTGGATAACGCCATTAATAATACGCCCCGACACCGGGATTGCAGGTTTTCTTCCGTTGTATCGGTTTTGGTATCGGCAAAGAACGGTTCTAGCTGCTGCATAAATGCGTCGAACATCGGTTCAATTGGCACTACGTCATAGTTAACACCAGCGTCGGTCGCCTGCTGTTCAGCATCTTCCAGACTCATATCAGACGTGTACTTAAACGGCATCATCACCGCGCTTACCCGGTCAGCACCTAGTGCATCCACGGCAATCGCCAGAGTTAGTGCCGAATCTATTCCACCTGACAGGCCTAAAATGACCTGTTTGAAGCCATTTTTATTGACATAGTCTCGCACCGATAATACTAATGCGTCGTAAACATTACCCAGCCGTTGAGCTTCCGTTGGCCCAGAGCCTTCGGTATATGGGACAAACTCTTCACAGGCTATACCATCACCTAAATGAACGGTCGCCAGCGTCATCTGACAATGAGGCAATTCCGCCACTAGTTGTCCCTGGCCATCGATGACCAATGAATGTCCATCAAACACCAATTCGTCGTGCCCGCCACAGTTATTAAGATAAATAATCGGTTTATTAATCTCACTAACGCGCTGTTTTAAAATAGCCATGCGCTGACTGTGTTTATCTATTTCGTAGGGCGACGCATTGACTGAGATAATCGCATCAACATCGTCTCGATTAAGTTGCGCCAATGGCTGCGGATGCCAGAGATCTTCACAGATCATTAAGCCAATACGTTGGCCATGCCACTCAAATATCTCGCTTTTATGGCCTGGAACAAAGTAACGCTGCTCATCAAACACGCCGGTATTCGGTAGCCGCTGCTTTTGATAGCGTTGCAGACACTCACCACGATGTAACACGGAAATTACGTTAAATAGCTGTTCTCCCGTTTTTGAGGGATGTCCAACAATGACCGCACAGTCAGACGCTGCCGCACTAATTTGTTCTACCGCATTGTCGACTGCTCGCTGATGATCGGGACGATTTAGTAGATCTTCTGGCGAATAGCCAGTAATTGCCAATTCTGGAAAGACAATAATATCGTGCTGTTTACTCTGCTCACGAATCGTTTTTAAGATAATGGCAGTGTTTTCATCAATGGCACCGACAGTGAAATCTAACTGGGCCAGACAGATTGAGAGCTGCGACATAAACTACGGTTCCGACTAATAACTAAATAATGGCTGCGAATAATATAGCAGCCGCTGCTGTAGGGCAAATCGTGGTCAGTATTTTAAATCGTCCGGGATTGGTAAATCGCTGGCAGGTTTGTTGGGGCGCTTGGCTTTGCCTTTTTTGTGCATGCGCAATTGGTAAACATACGCCAGAATCTGAGCCACAGCGACGAATAGCCCTTGCGGCACTTCCTGCTCAATCTCGGTAGTGTGATATACGGAACGTGCCAAAGCAGGTGACTGTATCAACGGAATATCGTATTCAAGTGCTATTTCGCGGATTTTAGCCGCTGTTTCATCCGTTCCCTTAGCCAGCAATACCGGTGCTTTCGGCCCACCATCGTCGTACTTTAAAGCGACCGCATAGTGTGTGGGGTTAGTGACCACCACATCCGCTTTCGGTACATCCTGCATCATCCGCCGATTCGCCATTTCCATTTGCAAACGGCGAATCCTGCTTTTCACTTCCGGGCTACCCTCGCTGTCTTTGTTCTCGTCTTTGACTTCCTGCTTAGTCATCTTTAAATCTTTTTGATGTTTCCATAACTGGAACGGCGCATCAATAACAACAATCAGGAAGATAGAGCAGCACATCAGCAGAAACATCCACATTAAAATGTCGACGGCGTTTTCCATCATGTTAGGCATCTGCCCCATCGATATCTGCAGTATATTGTCGTACTGCCACCTTAGTAGCAGAAAGGCGCTGACCGCCACCACTAAAAATTTAGCCAGACCTTTTACCAGCTCAATCAGTGCCTGCGTACCAAACATGCGTTTAAAGCCATTAAGTGGGTTCATCCGCGAAAACTTCGGTGCCATTGCCTTCCAGGAGAAGTTAATACCACCAAGCCAGCTGTTACCAAAAAAGGTAAATACTAGAATAAAGGAAAAGATAATCAGCAGTGGAGTAATAATTTCGCCAAACGCGATAGCGAAAGCTTCAGACATTTTACTAGGGTCAAACGCTTGTTGCCGGTCCAATACAAAGAACTGCTGGAACACCGAGCGCATGCCTTCATATAGACCTTCGCCAAACCACATAAACGCCACAGCCGCACTGACCAAAACAAACGCCGTGCCCATTTCTTTGGAGCGCGCAACCTGACCCTTCTCACGGGCCTGCTGTTTTCGTTTCTCTGTGGGTTCTTCTGTGCGTTCCTGATCAGTTTCTGCCATTTTTCACCCTAGCACTGACTTCCAATCAATTCACACATGGTTTGTATGACCCGTGCCCATTGATTTTCAAAGTGAAAAATAAACCCGCCTAACGTCAGCCACATAACAATAAGACCACTGACCATGGTAATCGGGAAACCAATCGCGAATATATTTAGTTGCGGTGACGCCCGCGTCATTACACCGAAACTCAAATTGATTAACAGCAACGCGATAATACCAGAGAGCATAGCCGTTAATGCCGCAGAAAACATATAACTGCCCCAATCGGCAATCATCCGGAAGGCATCAGCATCCAGTCCGGTAAAGCCCACGGGCACTGAATCAAAGCTCGCCACTACCATCCGAATCATCAATAGGTGACCGTCCAGCGATAAAAATATCAAACTCGACAGCATCAAGAAAAACTGTGCTACTACCGGCACCTGCTGGCCATTTGACGGATCGACCATCGACGCAAAACCTAAGCCTATTTGCATCGCTATAATTTGCCCGCCAAGCACAAACGTCTGTAAGAAAATAACAGAAAGTAATCCAAGCCCAACACCGATCAAAATTTGTTGTGCGGTAACCACAAAGCCGCCGGCGGACATCATTTCGTAAGGCGTATTAATTTCGGGAAGCGCTGGTGCCACAGCCAATATAATTGCTAATGACAATAAGGTTTTTATTCGGGCATTGACCAAAGTTCCCGAGAACAGGGCCATACTCATTATCATAGCTGACACTCGGGTTAGCGGCCAAAGATGCTGCTCTAGCCACCCAATAACTGTGGCAGTAACCAGGTCCATTAGCCAACCACTTCGGGAATTCGATTATACATCTCGATGGTAAAATCCATGATAGTCTCGGTCAAAAAGTGACCACCCAAACCTATAACCGCAAGGGTCACTATCAATCGTGGCAAAAAGCTTAACGTTTGTTCGTTTATCGACGTTGCGGCCTGAAATACGGCAACCACGAGCCCCACCAGCAAGCTTGGTACAATAATAAAAGCCACCATAATAACAATGGTTTTTAAGGCTTCTGAAAATACGTCTAGAAATACCTCGGGACTCATAGCAGCACCTATATTCCAAAGCTTCCGGCCAGCGTGCTCATAGTTAAGCTCCAGCCATCGACCAGCACAAATAGCATCAGCTTAAACGGCAAAGATACGATCATTGGCGACAGCATCATCATACCCATAGCCATCAACACACTGGCGACCACCAGGTCGATAATCAAAAACGGGATAAATATCATAAAGCCAATTTGAAACGCCGTTTTCAACTCGGAAGTAATAAACGACGGAATTAAAATGGACATTGGCACATCATTCGGTTCCGCAATATTTTCTTCACCGGAGATCTCGATAAATGTTTCTAAGTCGGTTAACCGGGTTTGCGCCAGCATAAAGGCCTTAACCGGGGCCTTGGCGCGATCCAGAGCTTCCATTGAGGTCACTTCTTCATTTAAATAAGGCTGCAGAGCCTTATCATTAACCTCGTTCAACACCGGACTCATAATAAAGAATGACAAAAACAACGCTATCCCGATAAGTATTTGGTTGGATGGCGACTGTTGTAAGCCGATAGCTTGCCGCAGTATCGCCAACACCACGATAATACGGGTGAACGATGTCATCATAATCACCATCGCCGGAATAAAGGTCAGCGCGGTCATTATGGCAAGGATCTGCAGTGTTACTGAGTACTCTTCACTACCATCAGGGTTAGTTTTTACAGTAACAGCACTGATATCTTGCAAGGCGTATGCTGTGTCCGGCATTAATGCCAGCAACACAACAAAAATCAACAGCCCTCGAATCATGGTTTTTGTTGTCCTTTTAATTCGACCGAGTCAGGCAATTCTTTTAAACAGTCAATACGCTCGGCGGTCACTCCCAGCAATAGTTTTTGCCCGGCAACCTCGACAATAATCAAACGCTCTTTGGTACCTAAAGACATAGCGCTCAACACTTTCATGTCTGCATTGCCTTGCAGCTTTAAGTTAAACCGTTTAACAATACTCGCCAAAATAATAATGACCGCTAAAACGACAATAAGCGCCAATAACATGGCGCCTATGTCTGCTCCGGCAAGCGATGACTCGCTTTCGGTTTTTTGTGCTGCCGCCAAAGGGCTAAACAGCAGTAAAAGACCGCTAGCGCAATTTACGAATACGTTCGATTTGACTGATAACATCGGTTAAGCGTATCCCAAATTTATCGTTTACCACGACTACTTCGCCGTGGGCGATCAATGTACCATTGACCAATACGTCGAGGGGTTCACCTGCGACCCGTTCTAGCTCGACCACTGATCCCTGATTAAGCTGCAGCAAATTGCGAATACTAATCTGGCTGCGTCCTACTTCCATCGAGATGGTGACTGGAATATCCAGAATGGCATCAAGCTTGCGACG
This sequence comes from Pseudomonadota bacterium, assembly GCA_051746345.1. Classification (GTDB taxonomy): domain Bacteria; phylum Pseudomonadota; class Gammaproteobacteria; order Enterobacterales; family Alteromonadaceae; genus Idiomarina. Next base: position 29,579 of record JBNJEZ010000018.1, on the reverse strand, counting down.
ATCGTCATCACTGACGTCAGTATCTTCACTAAGCTCCTCGAGTTCGGCTGTTTGCACACCTTCCATGCCGGAATGCTCAGCGCCTGATTTTTTCTCTTTCGCTTCTTCTTCGCCAGAGTCTTCATCTTCGGCAGCCGCTTGTTCCGCCATTGCAGCTTCCCAATCGTCCATATCTTTATCATCATTACTCATCAGGTAACCTCATCAGTACTTAGCGCTAGCCGCTATAAATCAATATCTTCTTCAAGCTGTTTCAGCTCTGCATCGCCGCCAATCCGACGACCGCCTCGCGTTAACATATGAATATCGGACTTGACCGTCTCTGGCCGTTTTATTTTTTCTGTCACCTTAAGGGCAATATTCTCTCTGGAGCGCCCTAACTTGGCATGAAAAGTCGGTAGATCCTCGATCATTACCGTCAAGTTATCCGGTAACTCTAAAGGAATGATATCGCCAGCCTGCAAGTCCATGACTTCACGCAGTGACAGATCCAAATTCGCCAGTTTAGCGATCATTTCTACCGGCACATCCATAATTTCATCGCGTAGAGCTTTACTCCAACGCATGTCGGTATCTTCTTTATCCGACTGCACACCCGCATCCAGTAACTCTCGAATTGGTTCTAACATGGAGTACGGTAAAGCAATGTGGAAATCACCGCCGCCACCATCAAGTTCAATATGAAACGAGCTAATAACAATGACTTCGGTCGGCGACACAATATTGGCCATCGCTGGATTCACTTCCGAGTCTAAATATTCAAAACCAACATCCATAACTGGCGCCCAAGCCTCTTTGTAGTCTTCAAAGATTAACTTGAGCAGCATTTGAATAATTCGACGCTCTGTCGGGGTAAATTCGCGGCCTTCTATTTTGGCGTGATAGCGTCCATCGCCACCAAAAAAGTTATCCACTAAAATAAATACGAGTCGCGCTTCCATGGTAATCAGCGCAGTACCTTTTAACGGTCTAAAGCGCACCATGTTCAAGCTGGTTGGCACAAATAATGTGTGCACGTATTCGCCGAACTTAAGCATTTGCACGCCGTTAATTGATACTTCGGCGGTACGCCGCATCATATTAAATAAGCTCACACGCATGTGTCGGGCAAAGCGCTCGTTCACGATCTCCAGCGTTGGCATCCGACCACGGACAATTCGATCCTGAGATGAAAAGTCGTAATCGAGTGCCTCGGATGCCGACGCCGAAGATTCTGCGTCTTCCTCTTCGACATCGTCTACGCCGTGCAGTAGCGCATCAATTTCGTCTTGTGATAGTAAATCGCTCACAACCAATATCGCTCTGTTATTGCATGACCATGCTGGTGAATAACACTTGCTCAACCAAACCTCGTCCAGCCACGCCCTCTAAAGCGTTGCGGACTTCCTGTAGAGCAAGTTCTCGTAATTTCGTTTTTCCTTCAACCGTTTTTAATTCTTCCGCGGTTGACGAACTAAATACCTCGTGCAGGGTACTCTCTATTAACGGGATATGCCGTTTAACCTGCTCTTCACTGTCTTCTCCACGCACCATCAACTGCACTTTTATCTGTACCGTTCTCTCGCGCGCATCGCCCGGCACAATAAATACGAAGGGCCGCGGCATGCCAACATAAAGCGCATTGCCTACTTCCGGCGCTTCACTGGTGTCTGCTGAAGACTGCGACGCCTGGTCGCCGCTCGCCGACGCTTGAGTACTCTCTGATGATCCGGAAAATAACCACATAACAACAACAGCAATAATAATGACGAGCGTTACTCCACCGCCAATAAACAGCAGCTTTTTGCGCTTTCCTGCCGGTTTTTCTTGTTGTTCCTGGTCGTTTTCTTCTGCCATTTGCTGTTCCTAATTAATTATTAGCCGGTCTGCCTGTCACTATAGCTTGATTTGCCCATGGATTGCAGCCATCAAACATAGAAATCAACAGCCCCAAGCGCTAGCGGCTTGCCATTATCGACCGCAATCTGATGTTCATCAACCACTTCCGCAGATTCGTTTGAAGAGCCACTACCACCAGTTCCGTTGTTATCACCAGCTAAAGATTGCTGCTGCTGTTCACTAACATTAGTGTCGGCCAACGCGACTCCTTGCTGCTCTAACATTTCTTTCAACCGCGGCATTGCTGCTTCTACAGCATCTCGTGCTTGTTGAGATTGTACCTGAAATTGCACGCTGGCCTGTTCACCATTCATGTTAACTCGTATTTGTAACTGTCCCAGCTCCGGTGGATCCAGTCGAATATCAGCCCGCTGAACATTCTTGCTAAGCATAATGTTGATGCGTTCCTGCAACTTCTGCGAAGCTTCAGACTGTTGCGGATCAAATGGCTTTTGAATCGCCTGCATACTGCTTTGCAAGGTTGACGACGCTTCACTGGACTTCATTGCGCCGGACTGAGTGGAAACCACCGAATTCTGACTATTGTTCAGTTGCTCACTAAAAGATTTAACAGTTTCGCTGGCTTCACGGTTCTGACTGTTCGTGAAAGCATTCATCAACTTACTCTCAGCCGAAGACTCGGATTTTCCGGCAAGCTTGCCATCGAGCATCCCCTCTACTCGAGATTCAGCTTTCGATGACTTAGCGTCAGCATCTGCGTCGGCTGATGCCTTTTGCGAAAGGCTCATCTCCGCAGTCTTAGCTTGTTCAACAACATCCGCCGTCGCGGCTAGCACTGGCGTCGGTCTGTTCTGAGCTTGCTTACTCGAATTGGTCGCATTCTCTACAAGCTGAGTTAACTGCGCCAGCGCATTACTATCGGCAGCATTCTTGTTCTGAGCGACTACAGCCTGCTGTGCAAGTTGCTTATTTAGCTGCGTATCCAGGGCATCAACAAATTTTTTCAGGTTTTGCTTTTGTTCCTGATTTAATTGGTCGGCGTCGGCAAGCTTCGCTTTAATTTGTGCCATCAGGTCTTCTGCAACCTGCTGAGTCTGTTTCGTGTTGGATTGCTCCGCACCATTGGCTTGACTGTCGTTGGCACTAGTTAATGCTTTTATTTGTTGTTGTAACCAGGCTAACGACTGCTCATCGATTTCTGCTTGCTCACCGTTATTCGTCAATAAACCAGCGCCCTGACTGTTTGCAACAGCGACACCAGAACTCTCTCCGTTCCCGCTATCAACTGCGTTCACGGCAGCATTGGCAAGCTTGCCAACCAGCTGCAGTCGACTTAATAATTCGTTATTTTCAACCTGCTCAAGCACCGACTGATCGAGCTGAACAGCAGCGAGTTGTTGTTTTTGCTGGTCCGATAGCCGTCCTACAAATTCAGCGGCAAGTTGTTGCCGTTGCTCGTCCGACAGTTCATCGGTCCCCATTTGCTGCAACAAAGAGCTAACCTTGTCAATCAGCTCCTCACCACTGACGTCACTCTGCAGGTCAATCTCAGCTAGCTTTTCAGCCTTGAGTTCATCGGTCAACTCGCCAGATTCCGAGTCCTCCGAAGCACCAACGAGTAACGCCTGCATCTGCTCTAGCATCTCCAAAATTGGCGCTTCTTTCGAATGGTCGTGGTTCTCGCCTAGCTCAATTTTTCCGTCGCCGGTTAAGGCCTGCAACAACTTGCCATCACCGGCTGCTATTTCTTTAGGGGGTTCTTCGATCGGTAGTATCCAGGAAAAATCTTGTCCTTCTTTACCTTTTTCATTCAGTTTTAAACCACTTAACAGCGCCTTAGCAAAATCGCCGGTCTCGCCACTGCTGGCAGCATCACCATTAAGCTTTAGCTCTGATGTTCCTTTTTGGAATAACTCCGACTGACCTGTAAGTGTTAGCAACTGATCCATAATAGACTCTCAATGTTGACATTATCTGTAGTTGGTAAAGCAATAACTGTACCAACTACAGACTTAACTGCCCTTTCTGGCTCTAAGTTTTGTTTCGCGAATAAAGCGCTGGCTGGAGAAATCGTCAAGATTCTTTTGCTCGCTCCGCGCTACCTCTTTAGCTTCACGTTTCTTTTGCTCATTGATTAAATGTTCAATCGAGTCTTTCTTACGACGTTGTTCAAACCACTGTTGCTTGCGTTGGTTAGCAACCTCTTGCAGTCGCACAACCGACTTGTGCAACTGCTCAACGCCCTCATCGAGCTTACCGACAAACGCGTGGTACTGACCAAACTGGCGCGAGACAATGCCATCGGTGCCGCGCTGTTGTAACTGCGTCAAATAATCCAGACGATATTGGGACAGCCCCTCTAAACGCTGTTGTTCCTCATTAACCTGCTGCTGCACTTGCGCAAACTGGGCAGCAGCATCGTCGGTTTTGCGCTGTTCCATTTCTAGCAACATATGCATTTGTCGTAACTCTGCCATACTCGACTACATCAACCTTGTTTCTGGTACTGAGGATTAATAACCTGGGCCAACTGGATCAGACTCTCGTCATAACTAACCACAGATTTCATGGGTTGCTGTAAAAACCGTTCTACCCGCGGCTGCATCGCAATCGCCTGATCAATCGCCGGATCAGAGCCCTTACTGTATGCGCCTATCGCAATCAGATCCCGGTTCCGACGATAATTTGAATACCACTTTCTGACTTGAACGGCTTGTTTCATGTGTTCATCAGACACCACCTGAGGCATAACTCGGCTAATCGATGCCTCGATATCTATTGCTGGATAATGACCCGAGTCCGCTAGTTCCCGACTCAATACAATATGACCATCAAGAATTGCACGTGATGCATCGGCGATCGGATCCTGCAAGTCGTCACCCTCGGTCAAAACCGTGTAAAATGCGGTCACTGACCCCTGGCCTTCGCCGCCATTACCAGCGCGTTCTACCAGTGCCGGTAATTTGGCGAATACGGACGGCGGATAACCTTTGGTTGCCGGCGGTTCACCAACGGCCAGCGCAATTTCACGTTGTGCCATTGCATAACGCGTCAACGAATCCATCAACAGCAGTACGTTAAGGCCTTGGTCGCGAAAGTATTCGGCAATTTCTGCAGCCGCTTCACAGCCACGCAATCGAATTAACGGCGATTGGTCCGCCGGGGCAGCAACCACTACTGATTTTTCCAGCCCCTCTTCACCCAGTATTTCTTCGATAAACTCTTTAACCTCACGACCCCTTTCGCCAATAAGGCCAACCACAATCACATCAGCGTCAGTACCGCGGGTCATCATCCCCAACAACACACTTTTACCAACACCACTACCTGCGAAAAGACCCATGCGCTGGCCTTGACCGACAGTAGTACAAGCGTTTATTGCAGTCACTCCTACATCCAACGGCTGTTTAACCGGGCGTCGATTTAGGGGATTTACAGGTTTGCTGCGATAACGACGGTTTTGCTCGGAATAGATAGGTCCACGTCCGTCTAATGGGTTGCCTCGAGCGTCAATAACCCGTCCTAACAACTCCATACCAAACGGCAGTTCTTGTTTTGAGGAGCGCGGTTTTACTTTCGCACCAGGCACCACGCCATGGGCGTCCTGGGTCGGCATTAAATAGCTAATATTATTTTCGAAGCCCACAACTTCTGCTTCGATATCACCGTGAGCAGACTCAACAGAACAGCTAGAGCCAATCGGAGCGCGCACTCCCACCGCCTCGAACATCAAACCAACTACCCGGGTTAAATAACCGGACACTAACACCGGTGGTTGATGAATACGTTCACGTGCTTTCTTTAACCCAGCGAGTATTGAGTCACTCATGGTTTAACCCTTAATACTGTCGAAAACACTTTTGATACGACTACTGAGGGTGTAGTCCACTGACGAACTTTCGGTCGTTACCCGACACCCCCCGCGCTCCAGCAATTCATCCTTGCTTAACAGCCAACCGTGTTGTTTCAACTCGTCTTCGCTGTACATATCCTGGATTAAGTCTAAATCATCGGGGTTTAAGTTAATCACCACTCTTTGATCAGTCACCGGCAGCACTTCAAGTGCCTGCCGTACCGCTTTCTTTATGATTTCTGGCTGCGAATAAGGAACATCCAGACATATTGCCTGAGTTAACTCAGTAACCATATCGATTAATTCTGCCTGAATATTATCCGTCAGCTTACGGTCGGGGAAGGACAGGCTATCCAACAATTTGATAAGATCTTTTGCCTGTACGTCCATTTTGGCTTTGCCGTCAGCAAGACCTTGTTCGAACCCTTTTTCGAAGCCTTCTTGCTGACCGTTTTCCAGGCCTTCAACATGGCCCGCTTGCTGACCTTCTGCGTGGCCAGCGTTGTAACCTGCTTTGAATCCTTCTTCACGCGCCGCTTCACGAATCTGTTCTAGCTCTTCAGCCGTCAGCGGCTGTAATTCCTGATCTTCGTCATCCTCAGCTTCAGGCGGTTCATACTGCCAACGAGTCGGTTTATTTAAAGCGTTGGTCTTATCACCTGTTAAATGTTCATCGGACGTAATATCCGGAAACTGCCATTTTTCCGTTGTTTTTTGACCATCGCTCATAGTTGCTGGTTACCTGTTAAACCTTATAGGAATTCGTCACTGCCGCCACCGCCAAGCATAATTTCGCCGGCATCAGCTAAGCGACGAGCCACAGCCAGAATGTCTTTTTGCGCAGCTTCCACGTCACTAATACGAACTGGTCCCATGGCTTCAAGATCGTCTTTAAGCATTTCACCGGCTCGTTTCGACATGTTTTTAAAGACTTTATCTTTAACGTTGTCATCGGCACCCTTCAGGGCTTTTTGCAGAACATCACCCTCGACTTCACGCAGTAATGACTGAATGCCACGATCGTCCACTTCGACTAAGTTTTCGAAGACAAACATCAGATCCTGAATCTGCTGACTCATTTCTTCGTCCTGCTCGCGGATAGCATCCATCAGCTGGCCTTCGATATTGGTATCCAGGTAGTTCATAATATCGGCCGCAGCTTTCAAGCCACCCATCTTCGCCGCTTGTGCACCAGCCTGACCGGCAAACTGTTTCTCCATAATTTCGTTCAGTTCTTGCAATGCCGCTGGTTGTACTTCTTCCAGGTTGGCAATCCGCATCATCAGATCCAACCGCACTTTTTCCGGGAACTGCGACATGATTTCGGCACTTTGGTCAGCATCCAGATAGGACATGACGATGGTCTGAATCTGTGGGTGCTCGTTACGAATAATGGTAGCGACTTGCTTCGAGTCCATCCACTTCAGCGAATCAAGACCTTTCGAGCCACCACCCATCACGATTTGCTCGATCAGGTTGCCAGCTTTGTCTTCACCCAACGCTGAAGTGAGCGCCTTGCGCACAAATTCTTCGCTCTTAAAGCCGATATTGGTAAATTTCTGAATTTCGTCCAGGAATAAGTTATGCACTGCATTCACTTTGTCCTGGTTAAAGTCCTGCAGGCTCGACATTGCCATGCCCACTTTTTGAACCTGCTTAGGCTCCAAGTGTTTTAGGATCTGCGCCGCGTCTTCTTCTGATAAGCTCAGCAGCAAAATGGCGGCTTTTTCGACGCCCTCAAGGCTGTGAACATCAAAGTCTGACTGACCTTTTTGGGTTTGCATCTGTGTATTAGGCATCTTCGTTTAACCACGCTTTAACCACTTGAGAAGACAGCTCCGGTTCGTTCGCAACGAGTGCACGAACCGCTTTCAGCAGGTCTTCATCTTTATGTAAGTCCGGTAACTGCAAGCTACCGTCAGCACCAAAGCCGATTGAGTTTTCATCAAACTGAGAGGATAACAGATCGATAGTCTCGTCGCCCATCGCTTCATCGTCATCCATTAACGCATGCGCATCGTCTTCGAAGTCCTGCGTTGGGTTCATCAGTTTCTTCAGCATGGGTCGAACTACAGCAACAATCAATACAATGATGACCAATGCCCCCATCACTAAGCGTAATGCACGCCAGAACCATGGTTGGTCCCAAACCGCAGGCTCTTCTTCACCGAGATCCGGCAGCTGAGCAAAGGGTACAGAAACGACTTCCAGTGAGTCTCCGCGATTTAAACTAAAGCCAAGGCTGCCCTGCAGTAAGCGACGGATATTTTCTAACTCTTCCTCGGAATGCGGCTCTTGTACTGTTTCACCGTCGGCATTCTGAGTCGCTTCCTGATTCACCGCGACCGACACGCTCAAGCGGTCAATCACGCCGCTCTGACTTTGCGTATAACTAACCGAGTTATCCAACTCATAGTTACGGGTCGCTTCGCGGCTCATGTTACCGTTGCCCTGGCGCTGCGACGCGCCACCATTAGCTTCTTCTGGAATATCTGATTCCATCGGAGGCTGATTGCTCAATGCGCCTGGAATACCACCAATCGAAGTGCCGCTAGAGCGGGTTTCGCTGGTCATTTCGCTACGAATAGCGGGCATATCAGGATTGTACTGCCGTTGGGTTGTTTCTTTACGGGTAAAGTCCATAGAAACATCAACTTCGGCGGTGTAATTATCGTACCCCAGGACTGGAATCAAAATGCTGTCAATTTTCTGGCGCAACTCTTGTTCACGCTTAAGCTCTAACTGATATTCGCGACTGCTTTGTGCCGCAAGCGCGCTCTGTGAACCCGAATTTAATAAGCGGCCATTCTGGTCAGTCACTGTAATATGTTCAGTCTGTAAACTAGTGACGGAAGAAGCCACCATATCCACGATCGACGCAACTTCTTCCTCGCCCAATGATTGAGTGCCACGTACCTTGAGCATAACCGATGCTTTTGGCTGCTTTTCGCGGCGGGCAAATACATTTTCTTTAGGTACGGCTAATAGTACTCTCGCTGCCGTGACCGCTTTCATTTCTTCGATAGCACGTGCTAACTGTACTTCGCGAGAATGCAGTAAGCGTTCGCGCTCTAACCGCTGACTCACCCCAAAACCGGGTTCGCTCATTAAAATCTCAGAACCAGTGCTTTCAGTTTGACCATAATCTACGCCAGCGCGGGTTAGTTGCAGCTTAATCGCGTCGTAGTCTTCTTCTGGTACTGAGACGGTGTTGCCTTCTACATTATATTCAATGCCATTTGCGTCCAGATAATCGAGAGTACTGACCAACTGCTCGGTTTCCATCTTTGCCAACGGCCGATAGGTTGACTCTTGTGCCCACAACATGATGAATACCGCTATCGCCACACAAATCGCCAGCGCTAACACCACTACAACCTGACGTAACATGTCAAAGTTGCCGATCATATCCATAATGCCGGATTTTTTATCGGTTGATTCAGTGTTGTTGCCCTGGGTATTGGTGCCGGGGTCGGTTACCATCAGGTCAGTTGATTCAGCCACAATTTAACTCCCTAATCAGGTCCGGTTAAACCGGCATTGACATGATTTCTTTATACGCTTCAACAACCTTGTTTCTTACTTGTACGGTTGCTTCAAAAGCGATACTGGATTTTTGACTTGCGATCATGGTTTGTTCAAGCGTCACGTTCGGATCGCCCAGTTCCATGCGAGTTTTTAAGTCACCCGAGGTTTGCTGTAGCTCATTAACGTTATCAATGGCATTTTTCAGCATATTAGAGAAGTCGGCTTGGGCATTGTTACCCGGTAGCGCGTTGACATTAGTCGCTTTATCCTGGCTTGCACTTGCACCCGATAAGGCTTGCCACTGTTGGTAGGCTGCGTTGGCATCGACTTTCATCTTGGTCTCCGTCAAAATTTCCGCAATTGGATTCGTTAACAGAGATAATGCAAATCCGATGCCAACTTTTTATTGGCGAGTTTCTTACTAAATAGATAAACCGTTTTCGCGAATTTTCGCTAACTTATAACGTAATGTCCGCGGCGAAATTCCCAGCTCGTCGGCAACCGGTTTACGTTTACCATTATGCTTTTGCAGGGCGCGTTTAATAATTCGGTATTCCTGATGGAACATCGACTCGCCCAAGTCATCGCTGGCGTCAGTTGCACCGGTTGCGGTAGTCGCAGGTTGCACCTGTTCAGGAAAAACACTTTGGCCAGAGGCTGACTCCAGCATTAGATCCTCTGGTTGGATAACACAATCAGACTGCAATACTAACGCTCGTTGAATAACGTTTTCCAACTCTCGAATATTGCCCGGCCAGTCATATTGCTCCATTAACGCACGAGTCTGCTCTGCAAACTCAATAGTCCCTTTAATGCCCAGTCGGGTTTGGTGACGCTGCAATAATGCCTGTGCGATTGGCACAATATCTTTCGGTCGGTCACGCAGCGAACGCCACTGTAACGGAAATACATTTAGCCGGTAGAGTAAATCCTCGCGTAGCAGTCCGTCACTAACAGCTTGTTGCAGCTGACGGTTGGAGGTGGCGATAACCCGCACATCCAGATGAATAGATTTACGCGCACCAAGTCGTTCAACCTGCCGCTCTTGCAAAACCCGCAGCAGTTTGGCTTGCAGGTTTATGTCCATTTCGGTCACTTCGTCCAGTAACAACGTACCGCCCTGGGCAAGTTCGAACTTACCGGGGGATGCTTGTGTCGCTCCGGTAAAAGCACCTTTCTCGTAACCGAATAAGATGGATTCCAGCATATTTTCAGGAATCGCCGCACAGTTAATCGCGACAAAAGGCTCCGTACAGCGACTTGATTGTTCATGAATGAACCGCGCCAAAACCTCTTTACCAGTACCACTAGGCCCACTAATCATTACTGTGGCATCGGTCTTAGCGACTTTTTTTGCCATCTCCAGCAACGCCAGACTACTTGGGTCCTCAGCGACCACCGACTGTTCGGTTTCTGGCTGCAACGGTAAATGGCGCTGTACCAACTTCAATAAAGCTTCGGTTGAAAAGGGTTTGCTGAGGTAATCGACGGCGCCTTCGCGCATAGCAATTACAGCATCATCCACCTTGGCAAACGCGGTCATCATAATCACCGGCTGTTCATAACCTTGGTTTTTCATACTACGAAGTAACTGCAGGCCATCAATACCCGGCATTTGCACATCGCTGATAACAAGATCGATAGTGCTGGCTTTAAGCTCGACCAGAGCACTTTCGCCCGAGTCCGCCTGTAAACATTGATAGTCAGCCAACTCTAGTGTATCGACAATAGCTTCGCGCAGTGCCGCATCGTCCTCAACGATCAGTACATTGGCTTCAGCCATAACACACCTCCTTGGCGGCCGGTTGAATTTGGAAGATCGGCAGTGACAGTGTAAATTGAGTACCCTGATCAGCATCGCTCTGCCACTGTAATTGTCCCTGATGCGCTTTGACCACCGTATTAACGACCGCTAAACCTAGCCCCGTGCCGTTTGGCTTGCTGGTAACAAAGGGGGTCAGTAACTGTTCCTTAAGCTCGGTTGGGATACCTTCGCCTTCATCGGTCACCGAGCAATACCAGTCTGTTTCGCTGTAGCCGGTTTCAATCACAACGGTTTGTCCAGAACTGCTGGCGTCAACGGCGTTAGTAATTAAATTTTGAATCGCGCCGCTCAACGCTACCTGGCTTGCGTTTAGGATAATAGAGTCTGGATTATGGCTGGCAGGTGTTTGCTTGAGCTCAATTTGACGACTGTCCGCATACGGCTGCACCGATGCCAGCACTGATTGCATCAGCTGGCCACTCGGTATCTGTTCAAGCACCTGCTTATCACCACTTTTCGCAAACAACAGCATGTCGTTAACTTGCTGCTCCAAGGAGTTAAGTCGGGACATTAGCTTTTCTGAAAAACGCTGTTGCTTCTTTTCATCGAGTCCTGGAGTCGCCAGGTTTTGTGCATAGAGTAAAGCGGCCGAAAGTGGCGTGCGTATTTGATGCGCCAGCGATGCAACCATGCGACCCATAGCCGATAAGCGTTGTAGATGGCTAATTTTTTGCTGTAAATGTCGAGTTTCGGTCAGATCGGTAAGCACGATAAGCTGGCCGGACCCGTCGGCCAGCCCAGATATATCCACTTTTACACGTCGACCATTTCGTAAGGAGACTTCATGCCAGTCGTCTTCTTGTGGTGAAAAGCAGGTAGCAACGCAATCCCGCCACAGATGACCTACCAGAGAGGCATTCATCAATTGTCTGGCATTGTCGTTGCAATGCTCAACTACACCTTGGTCATCCAACAAGATGACGGCATTAGGCATCGCGTCTATTAATGAACGATGAGCCTGCATAATATCCTCTGTGCTAACCCAAGAAAGAATTAGTCAATACTATGCAAACAACATGCCTACTTTTATTTCTTGTATTTCAAAGACTTATACGGAGGAAAGGTGTCAATAAACCGACACCTATTGCTTTATTTGATATTTCTTCATCTTTTCAACCAGCGTGGTACGACGCATGCTGAGCAATTCGGCCGCTTTCGCCACAACGCCGTCGGCTTTCTGTAGCGCCTGCCTAATCATCTCAATTTCAAGTTCGCTCAGCATATCCTTCAAATTCACACCATCGTCCGTTAACTCTGAGCTCATCGGTGTCTGCAGCTCAGTATCATCTTCTACGTCATCATCACTAAAGATAGAGTTTAACGCCTCGCGTTCTAATAACTCATCCGGATACTCCGGAGTCACAGGCTGATGCTCAACGTGCTGATACTTGGGCGGCAAATCCTGCACATCAACTAATTGATCCGGGTGCATAATGGTCAGCCGTTCAATTAAATTGGTCAACTCACGCACATTACCGGGCCAGTGATGTTTCGATAATGAGTCCATTGCTTCCGCAGTAAAACGAACACCAACGCCCTGTTCTTGCTTAAAGCGCGCGGTAAGCTCACGCAGCAGCAACGGCACGTCGTCCTGACGTTCCCGCACGGAGGGGACTTCTATCGGGAAGACATTCAATCGATAATACAAGTCTTCGCGGAACTTACCTTCGTTGATCATCGATTCTAAATGCCGGTGCGTGGCGGCCACAACTCTTACGTCAGCCTTCAAACTTTTGGCTCCACCGACCCGTTCAAAAGTTCGCTCTTGCAGTACTCGCAATAGCTTAACCTGCATAGTTAAAGGCATATCGCCAATTTCATCTAAAAATAATGTACCGCCCTGGGCCAACTCAAAGCGCCCTTTTCGAGTGCCTATAGCACCTGTAAAGGCTCCCTTTTCATGACCAAACAATTCGCTTTCCAACAGATCTCCGGGAATAGCCCCGCAATTAACCGGCACGAACGGGCCTTGTTTACGCCCGGACATTTCGTGAATACCACGGGCGACAACTTCTTTACCGGTCCCTGATTCACCAAGTACCAGAACGTTAGCGTCACTGCCGGACACTTGCGCGACCATCCGCTTAATATTTTGCAAGGCGTCACTTTGACCCACTAGCATGGATTCTAAAACGCCTTCTTTTTGGTTGTGTGAGCCGTGATGTTGAGCCAGATTGCGATGGTAGGTATGGCAGTAATGCAACCAACGCGACAACTCCTGATAATCCACCGAATCGTCAATTGGGCCAATAACGTTGGCACGTTTCAATGCTGGCTGGTGTTGCTCCGCTGCGCAAATAAAAGGAATGGCGGGGTTTTCGCTAGCGTGCCGTTCTAAATCTTCAATGCCGTTGCCAGCGATAACGCAAAGAGCGTCTGTCAAAGACGCATTATTGTTTATCGACGTTAGCGTCGACACACGCTCGCCAATAAAGGTCAACACGGTTTCTAAGCGCTGTTGGCGCTGTTTATCATGTTCCAGCAGGTAAATTGTTTTGCCGTTACTCATAAAGGCTTAACCGACTCTTTCCTATTGATTAAGCATGCCCAAGCGAAAACGCCTGACCTGCGCTGTGGATAACAAATTCTTTATCAGCTTTATCTGAGCCAGGCTCAGCCATCTCTGCCCATTGATAATATACATTTCGGTGAACTTTTGCGGTCATACCTCTTAGTAAGCGCACATAAGGCAGGCCGTCAATCACTATCAATGGCGTTTGTTCCGACAAAACATAGCTTTCACCAATATTGGTAATCACTTGTACTGCCTGCTCGCCCTCTGCTTCGACTTGTTCCCAGCCGGTTATTACAAACGGCGCATCATCAACCGTTATTTTAACTTTTTCTGCAGGGGTCACCAAATAGTAATCTTGCTGCTCTTTTACCAGTACCGAAGCAAACAGCTTAACCAGTCGTGGCCGCTCTATTTTGCTTCCCTGGTACTCCCAGTCGCCATTACTTTTAATGCGCAACGGAATTTCACCACAATAAGGGGGATCCCACTGCTCAGTAGGGGCATGACTGTGCGACTCAAGTTGCTTGAAAAGTCGATTCAAGGACATAGCGCGTTAATCAACTAGCTTTTTCTGTCTTAACAAATACCACAAGGTGGCTTCTGTGCGATTGGACACTTTGATGGCTTTGAAAATAGCGGATAAATGCACACGTATGGTGCCTTCTGTAATTCCTAATATATTAGCAATTTCTTTATTAGAAAGCCCCTGCGCCAGCAATTGCATAATCTCAAGCTGCCGCGGTGACAAGAAGGTTTCAACGCCGCTGGTTTGACTGCGGGGTTCATTTAACGTTGGGTCATCCGGTATATAACGATCGCCATTCAGCAGACTTTTAATCGCAAGCTTGGCATTCTCTGCCGATGCGTCTTTGGGTAAGTAACTTCTTACTCCTGCAGCCAGCACTTGTCTAACGTCACTTAACGAGCGAGCTTGAGTAAATAATACATTGTGAGCTCGTGGGGCCAGTCGCTTTAACCGTTGCAACGCCGGTCGAATTTCTTCGTCCGGTAAGTTCATTTCAATAAAAATAAGGTCGTACTCGTCAGCCGCTAAATAAGTTTCCGCTACCGCAAATGATTCAGCCTCAAAAATAGAGGGTTGCGCCGCATAATTTGTAAGAACTTGTATAAGTCCCGCGCGCATGTAAAACGACGGATCAATGATTAGTATCTTCATTATTTTATCCCAACTTCGGCGACTACAATACTAACTTTTAGCATACCTGAATTCACTTTTTCAGCAAGTGGCATCACCGAACTATCTATGACTTTATGATAAAACGTTAAAAAAATAACAACTTGTATTAACATCCTTTGATACAAATTTAACGCAAACCCGTTTATAGTGGCAAAATCTGTCACAAAGAGGTTGTTTATGTTTAAAAGAACACTCGTACTGCTTGTATCATTCGCCTTCTTTAGTACGTCGAGCGTTGCGCAAACGGTTTACAGCAATATTAATGGTTACACCCTAACGAGTCCGGCGGGTCAGGACGCTGTGTTACAGCAGTTTCAGACAATGGTCACGCAAAATGGTCGTATTTTAGCAATTGGTGATAGCTCACTAGTGGACCATTATCCAGAGTTTGACCAAGTCGATATGAATGGTAAGACCGTGATTCCCGGCCTTACCGACGCGCATGGTCACGTGCTGGGGCTAGGAATGAGCCTGTTGCAGGTTGACCTAAGAGACGCTGATTCGGTGAATAATGCGGTGAGTCGCGTCGCACGCTATGCCGATAAACAAGCTAATTTAAGCTGGATTACAGGCCGCGGCTGGAACCAGGAACAGTGGCCAAGCCGAGCGTTTCCTAACGCCAGCCAATTAGATGAAGTGGTCAGTGACAGACCCGTCTACTTAACCCGGGTTGATGGTCACGCCGGCTGGGCAAATCAAAAAGCACTGGAGCTTGCAGGTATCGATGCCGGCACCGTATCGCCCGATGGCGGCGAAATTGTAAAAGATGAAAACGGCGAGCCAACCGGCATTTTAATCGACAATGCCATGGGTCTGGTCGAAGACATCATTCCAGAGCCGTCGGCGCAAGAAAAAAGACAAGCGTTCGCACTGGCCTTTAAACACCTGCTAAAACGCGGTATTACCAGTGTCCACGACGCGGGAGTTCCAGCCAAAGATTTGTCCATCTACAAAGGGTTGCAAAACCAGGGACAACTACCATTACGCATTTATGCAATGATTGCTGCAACCGAACCGCAGCTGCCACAACTGCTGGACGAAGGTCCTTATCAATCAGAGGACGATAAATTAACCATCCGCAGCGTAAAAATATACGCAGATGGCGCCCTTGGCAGTCGCGGTGCGGCATTAATCGAAGACTATAGCGATGATCATGGTAATCATGGCTTAATGGTAACCTCTCCAGAGGATATTGATTCGCTCTATAAATTGATTATTCCGCATGGTTTTCAAATTAATACTCACGCGATTGGCGACAGAGCTAACCGCGTTGCATTAGACGCATTCGCGACTAATTTTGAAAACATCGGCGGCCGCAATTTACGCAACCGCATTGAACACTCTCAGGTCGTACACCCTGACGACTTGCAGCGTTTTAAACAGCTCAATATTATTGCGTCAATGCAGCCGACTCACGCCACCAGTGATAAGAACATGGCAGAAGATCGACTTGGCAAAGCGCGCATGCAAGGTGCTTATGCCTGGCAGACCCTGCTTGACCAGGGAACCATTATTGCTGCTGGCTCCGACTTTCCGGTTGAATTAGCGAACCCGTTTTATGGGTTGCACGCAGCCGTCACGCGCCAGGATCGTCAGAATCAACCCGAAGGTGGCTGGTATGCTGATGAAGCCATGTCAACCGAGCAAGCATTGCGTGCATTCACTATCGACGCCGCCTATGCCGCTTGGCAAGAGCAACAACTGGGCTCATTAGAGCCGGGTAAGTGGGCTGACTTTATAGTGATAGATCGTGATCTGTTCGAGATGTCGCAAAGCGATCTCTGGAAGGTAGAAGTCGAGCAAACCTATATTGCCGGCGAACAGGTATATGCTAAATAAGTCGCTGCCGTTGCTTTAAGGTCAAGGAGAGATGCGTCAATGAACGATGACTTTTTATTCTCAGAGGATGAACCCGAGGTTGATCAGCCTGAACAGGCTGCGCCTTTTCAAATTCTGATCGTTGATGATGATGAAGAGATCCACACCATCACGAAAATGGCATTGAGTGACTTTAAACTGGATGGTCACCCACTGTCGTTTAACTCGGCTTATTCCGGCAGCGAAGCGAAAAAGGTTTTACGCGAGCGTGACGATATTGCCATGACCTTGCTGGATGTGGTGATGGAGACCGATCATGCCGGGCTCGAGGTGGCCCGCTGGATCCGTCAGGACCTTAAAAATAAGTTAATTCGCATCGTATTACGCACCGGACAACCGGGACAAGCGCCTGAAGAAGATGTTATCGCACGCTACGACATTGATGACTATAAGGAGAAAACCGAGCTTACTTATCGCAAGCTGGTGACTTTAATGTATTCTTGCCTGCGTGCCTATCGCGACCTTAACGCTATAGAACGTAACAAACGAGGCTTAGAAAAAGTCATCAATGCTTCGGCGGAAGTTTTTACCGCTCAATCGATGCAAGGTTTGTGTCAGGGAATACTTGAGCAGTTAGTGGCTTTGATTACCCATTCGGACGACGCGTTATATTGTCGTTCAGCAAACGACAAAACCGAAGGCTTAACCGCAACAAACGAAGGTAATAATAAGTTTGAGATCATCGGCGGAACCGGGGATTACGAAGAATCCGCGGGTGAACCTGTGGAAGAAAATATCGATTGGGACTTGATTCAACAATTACAAAACAGTGCCAACCATGTTGAGTTCCGTATCCACAAAAACAACTATTACGGACTGTATAAGACCCAGGGTGACCGCCAGTATTTGCTATTTATAAAGGGAGTCCGCGAACTTTCTGAGCTTGATCAAAACCTGCTCGGGTTATTTGTGAATAATAGCTCTATCGCTATTGATAACCTACACAGCCGTGATTCAGAACGAGAAGCACAACGGGAACTGCTATACAGCGTCGGTGAAGCCATAGAAAAACGTTCCGTCGAACACACCAGTCATCACGTTAAGCGCTCTGCAGAAATGGCCGGTTACCTGGCTATCTTAACAGGAGCTCCCGTGGCCACCGCTGAAAAATTAAAGCAAGCGGCGTCGGTCTACGATATCGGTAAGGTATCCGTGCAAATGGAGTTGGCGCAAAGTGCCGACGCACTCAGTATTCATGACTACGAAGAGATTATGCAAAAAGTCATCAAAGGGCATGATTACCTGAATCAGACTGATACCGAAATTGCACACTTAGCCGCCAAAATCGCACAGGATATTCACGAACGCTGGGACGGCAGTGGCTTTCCTAAGCAAAAACGTGGCGCTGACATCGACCTTTACGCCAGAATTTTGTCGATTACCAGCCAATACGATGCGATTCGCAGTGAGCGAAGCTACCGTGAGGCGCAGCCAGTAACCGCCGCATCGGACTATATACTGCAACATAGCGGACAATTTTTTGATCCAGAGCTTGCAGGGCTGATGCTTGATAACTTAGATGCAATAGAGAAAATTCGTCAGCGCTTTCCGGATAAACAGTAAATTACTGTCGAGGAATTACTATGGATCTTGAACAAATTCGTCGTGACTATGAGCTTGGTAGCCTGCCGCGCAAACAGCTCGCCGCATCACCACACGAGCAATTTGCGCTGTGGCTGCAACAAGCCATCGATGCAGAGCTAAGCGCCGATCCTACGGCGATGACCATCGCCACCGTCGACGCCGGTGGTGTTCCTAGCCAACGAGTGGTGTTGCTAAAGGGTAATGACAGCAACGGATTACGGTTTTTTACCAACAAAAACTCGCACAAAGCGCGCGATCTGGCCGTAAACCCAAACATCTCAGCGCACTTTTCCTGGTTACCGTTGGAGCGACAGGTACAGATTACCGGGACCGTCGAACCGTTGTCAGAGCAACAAAACGATGCCTATTTTCGGTCGCGGCCGAAGGCCAGCCAGATTGGCGCATTGGCCTCTAACCAAAGCGCACCCATTGCCAGCCGCGAGTTGCTCGACCAACAGTTTGAACAACTGATGGAAACGTATCGTGATAGCGAAGTACCCAGGCCTGAGCACTGGGGCGGGTATTTAATTAAACCGAGCCAGTTTGAATTCTGGCAAGGCGGTCGCAACCGACTGCACGACCGCTTTACCTTTACACTGACTAACGGCCAGTGGGCTATAGAGCGCTTACAACCCTAAGTTAAATAGTCGCCGGTAACGGAATACCGGTAAACTCGGCACAGCGGTTAAGCACTTTCAGTGTCGACTCACTGTATTCGACCCCTTGTTGCATTTGCTGCTGTTTTTTATGCAACGCCCGTTCGCCGGGAATTCTTACCGGCTGCTGCGGATCTATCGGCGTTGCTGCACGACAATCTTCTAACAAGTCATCCACTTGCTGCAGAAAATCTTTTTCTTCCCCGAAAGCCGTCGGGTCAATCACTTGCACCCAGACCGAATTAGCATCTCCATCGGCGCTGCCCTGGCTGCGGCCAAACTGGCTTAACGCCATAGTCCAGATTTCGCTGAATAAGGTTAACCCATAACCTTTATAACCAAGCTTCTCGCCACCTAGAGGGCCGATAGCACTGCCTGGTGTGGCAAAAAAGGTGGTTGGATCGTCAGTCCACTGACCATTGCTATCAATCAGTGCCGCATAAGGCAAGTTAACACCATTGGCTTTGGCCTGGCGCACTTTGCCAGCCGCGGTCATCGAAAAGCTAATATCTAACAATAGCGTCTGAGAAGAGCTAGGCACACCCACCGCAAAGGGGTTTGGTGAAAACACCGCTTGTTTGGCTCCAAATGGAGCAACCGCACGCTGTCCGGGCGTGGAGCACATTAAACTGACCACCATGCCCTGCTCGGTGGCAATACTTAAATAGGAAGCAAGTGCTGCAACATGCTGGCTACGCCGCATAACTATAGTGCCGGTGCCAGCTTGCTTAGCCATGTTGATAGCACTCTCAATCGCCTGTGGCACCACATAAGGTCCCGGCAGTAGTTGTGCATCCCAATGCGCTACGGCGGCCCGCTCACTAATCACCAGTGGCTGACCTTTCGCCCGGCTACTCCCGTCACGCAACCATTGGCAATTATTCAGCAACCGAATCAGGCCATGAGTGGAAAATCCCAACAAATCTCCTTCTAGCAAATAAAAACTAACATTACGCGCGATTTCTCCGGAAGCCCCTGCCTGCTCCAGACAATCGTTCGACCATTGCAATAATTGTTGATAATCAAACCGTTTAACTGCGTTCGACATTAAATTTCCTCTTGGTAACCCGAGACTCTATAGGTAAGCTTAGCGCTAAGACATTATCAAGGAGTAGGGATCGTGTCATCTACTGATACTATTAACCGAATTGCTGTCATCACCAGTGGCGGTGATGCACCAGGTATGAACGCGGCGATTCGCGCCGTGGTACTCGCCGCCGAAAACTACGGAATCGAAGTTATCGGCTTTCGCCATGGCTACAAAGGCATACTAACCAACGACTTTATAAAGTTAGGTCGGGAAAACGTAGAACACATATTGCAATATTCCGGCACCATTATTAAAAGTGCCCGCAGCGAACGCTTCAAAACCGACGACGGCGGGCGTGAAGCGGCAGAAAACCTGGATGCCCATCAAATTGACGGCTTTATCGTGATTGGCGGTGACGGCTCATTCCGCGGCGCCGATCATCTGGCGAAATTCTGGCAAGGTGCCATTATTGGTGTGCCAGGAACTATCGACAATGACCTGTTTGGCACCGACAACACCATTGGTTACGACACTGCGGTAGAAACCGCAATGGATGCGCTGGATAAAATTCGTGATACAGCCGAAGCCATGGATCGCGTATTTATTGTCGAAGTTATGGGCCGCAATGCCGGCTACATCGGTATTAGCAGCGCCATGGCCTGCGGTTCAGAACGTATGATTCTGCCAGAATTACAAAAAGACAAACCCCTGACCGTCGATGCACTGGTTAAACATATCGAAGGTGTTCACCGGGTTCGCGGCGATTCCAGTTACGTCATGGTACTTTGTGAAAACCAATGGCCCGGTGGCGCCGTAAGATTAGCTGAGCAGTTGGAAGATCGGTTAAACTTCCCCTGTCGGCCATGCTTGCTTGGCCACGTGCAGCGGGGCGGACGCCCCACCGCCATGGATCGGATACTGGCTACTCGATTAGGCGTACATGCGGTAGAATTAGTACGTCAGGGTAAAACGGGCGTAATGGCAGGAGTCAGTAACAATGACTTGTCCAGCACGCCGCTCCCGGAAACCTGGATGCAGCGAAAGCAACTGAGCCAGGAATTAATCGATATTCAGACCAAGTTATTTAACCCGGTCAAGAAAGAGCGCCACAAGGCGGTACAGAAAGAACAACATTGAGGTAAGACAATCTATGTCTCAGATCCCACTACCGGTACCAACTAACGATCCAAGTCGTCCATTTTTTGGGGCTGACCGGGCATTCGAAATTACGCCGGGACACACCCATATTATTGGCTTTGGGTTTGATGGAACCGCCTGCTTTCGAAAAGGCACCCGCGAGGGGCCCGATGGGCTACGCGCAGTTTCTGAAGACATTGAGTCTTACTCTCCTTATCTGGACGCCGACTTAGAAGACCATGAATTTTTTGACTTAGGTAACTTACGGCTTGGTTTTGACGAGGACGTAGAACAGCAATGGCACCACGCGGTTAACGACTTTAATGCGATTTTTGAACCGCTGGACCTGCAGCAGACAAAAACCCGACTGCTGACCTTAGGCGGTGAGCATTCAATTTCTTACGCACCTATTGTTAAGCACTTACAGCAATACCCCGAGCTGGTGTTACTGCACTTAGATGCACATGCCGACTTACGCGACGGTTTTCTCGGCTATCATTATTCGCACGCATCGATCGTCCGCCGCGTTTACGATCATTTCGGCAACGGCCACCAGCTGATCCAGTACGGTATCCGATCGGGCACCCGCGACGAATATCGCTGGATGAAAGAAAAAGGCACGGTCAGAAATTCACGCCAGGAGTTTTTGCAAAGCGTCAAAGACATTGCCGGCGACCGCCCTATTTATTTAACGCTAGACTTAGATTACTTCGACCCTTCATTTTTACCGGGTACCGGTACCCCAGAGCCCGGCGGCGAAGATTTTCATTCGTTTGTCAGCCTGATGAAAATTCTGCGCGAGAAAAATTTTGTTGGTGCTGATGTGGTCGAACTGTCACCCAAAATTGATCCCACCGGAAACTCCGACGTATTTGCTGCCAAAATCGTCCGGGAAATTTTATTAACGTTAGAGCAAGCGGGAGCAAAGGCCTAATGTCAGATTGGAATATTGAACAAGCGGAGGAGCTCTACGGTGTGAACCGTTGGGGAGCTGGCTATTTTTCGATTGGCGACAATGGCAATATTAAAATAGCGCCAAACCACCGTTACCCTGACATTACCATTGATATGCAGGAAGTGATCGACGAAATAAAATCCGAGGGCATTGAATTCCCCGCGGTTATCCGGTTTCACGACATTCTGCGTTCGCAAGTTGAAATCATCAACGAGACCTTTCAAAAGGTCATCAAAGAGGCTGATTATAGCGGCGAATACTCCGGCGTGTTCCCAATTAAAGTAAACCAAATGCGCGAAGTGGTCGAAGAGATCATGGACGCCGGCGAACCCTATAATTATGGTCTGGAAGCCGGTTCTAAGCCCGAGCTAATGGCGGTATTGGCTTATAACGACAATCCCGATGCGCTAACCATTTTGAATGGCTACAAAGACAAAGATTACCTGACACTCGCCCTACTCGGTCGTCAGCTACGACGCGAGATGATTATTGTCATCGAGAAATATTCAGAATTGGAAATGCTGATCCCACTGGCGAAAAAGCTCGGGGTTGAACCGATGATCGGCCTGCGCTCAAAAATGATGGTGCGCAGCTCGGGTAAATGGGCAGGCTCCAGCGGTGATCGGGCCAAGTTTGGTTTAAGCATTGCCGAAATCCTGAATGTGATCGAGCGCTTACGTCAGGAAGACATGCTGCATTGCGCCAAGTTGCTGCACTTTCATATTGGCAGCCAGCTGTCGGACATTCGCAAAATTAAAGAAGCCGTTACCGAAGGCGCACGCTTGTATGCCAAACTGGTGCAAGAAGGCGTGCCACTCGAGTATCTAGACATTGGTGGCGGTCTGGGTATCGACTATGACGGCACCAGTTCCACCACCGATTCCTCGCGTAATTATTCCACCGAAGAATACGTTGCCGACGTTGTCTGGGGCATAAAGCAAATATGCGATCTGGAAAAGGTCAAACACCCCAACATTGTTAGCGAAAGCGGCCGGGCAATGACCGCCCACCACAGCTGTGTGGTGACCAATATCGTCGGTGAAATCAAGCCTGCCGGAACCACTTTTGATGTTAGCCCGACCGATGACGAGCATATTCTGGTCAAGAACATGCGCGAACTCTACCTGTCCGGCGACCAGTATCACCCACAAGAGCGATACAACGACGCCGCGGGTTACAAACAGAACGCCTATGAAGCCTTTAAACTAGGCATTCTGTCGCTGCCGGAGATGGCCCGGTTAGATACCATGTATTGGCAGATCCTGGCTGACATCCATCATTCTCTGGACGAAGAAAATCAGTTTATTCAGGAGCTGGAAGAGCTCGACGATATGCTGGCGAGCCAGTATCTGTGTAACTTCTCTATTTTTCAGTCAGCGGCGGACACCTGGGCCATTGGCCAAGTTCTGCCGATTGTGCCGCTCGCTCGACTCAACGAAAAGCCGGAAGTACGCTGCTCAATTGTTGATATTACTTGTGACAGTGACGGCAAACTCAGCAAATACATTGAAGGCACCGAAATCAGTGAAAACATTCCAATGCATTCGCTCAAAAAGGGCGAGGACTATCATGTTGGGCTGTTCCTTACCGGTGCTTATCAAGACGTAATGGGCGACATGCACAACTTATTTGGTCGTTTAACCGAGGTTCATGTGTACTGCCACGACGACGAGCCCGGTGATTTTTATATCGAGGAAGTGGTTCCCGGCACATCCGCCGAAAAAGTGCTACAAACCATGCAGTACAACACCGAATCGATGGCGAAAACGATTAAGAAGCAAATCGACCAGCAAGTTCGAAAAGGCAGCCTGGCACCGCGTGAAGGCGTGCGCTGGACAAACTTTTACGAAAAATGCCTGTCCGGCAGTACCTATTTGAGTGTTGATTAAGCACAAACTGGCGATTTACTGAGCAAACAGTAAAAAACCTTAGAAAAGCGGTTGACTCAGAACTGAAAAAAACGTTTAATACGCCTCGTCGCCCGGATAGCTCAGTCGGTAGAGCAGAGGATTGAAAATCCTCGTGTCGGTGGTTCGATTCCGCCTCCGGGCACCACTATTCTAAAGGCCCTGCACAATGTGCGGGGCTTTTTAGTTTTTGATGGTGTGTCAGATTTGTGCCAATCGAGCCATCAACGTTACAAGCTACTCGTTTCAAGTGCTCGCCAGCCAGATGAGCATAGCGTAAAACCATTTCATACGATGCCCAACCACCAAGCTCCTGAAGCTCTTGTAAGCTTGTACCATTTTGAACGTGCCAACTTGCCCATGTATGGCGCAAATCGTGCCAACGAAAGTTTTCAATGCCTGCCCGCTCAAGAGCCGCTTTCCATGCTTTCGTCGAGGTACGTTCAACAGGTTTTCCCTGATAAACAAAACAGTAGTCGTCATTCTCATTAACCACTTCGTGCAATACTGCTAATGCATCTTGGTTAAGCGGAACGCTAATGGCCTTACCTGATTTAGATTGATCAGGGTGAATCCAAGCAAAACCGCGCTCTAAATCCACCTGATCCCAGCGTAAGTAACTAACGTTCGCCTGACGTAAGCCAGTTGCCAATGAAAACCGCGCCATCAGTCTGAGATGCCGTGGAAGCTCTCTAAGCAGCTTTTCAGCTTCATCCTTTTGCAACCACCTTATCCGCTTTCTTGGCTCTTTAAAGAGCTTTACAGCGGGAATACTGTCGACCCATTCCCAATCATCACGAGCCATGCGTAACATAGCTCGTATCAGGGCTAAATATCGGTTTGCCGTCGACGCAGACGCTTCATTTCGAATGTCGAATTTAACCGAGTCAATCAGACTTCGATTGATTTGGTCTAAATAAAGGCCACCAAAGTAGCCATCCAACCGTCGCAACTTACCGATATCTTTTTTGTGGTCGCGTTTATCTTGCTTTTCCATCAACCAACGAACTACAGTTTCCTGCCATGTTCGTCTGGGCTTTTCGCCCAATTGATACACTCTCCAAGCCTCGCTCTTTAAGTGATCTTCATACTCTTGTGCCCGCTTCTTTTCCCCAATTCCAGTAGATCGGCGTATTCGCTCGCCGTTTGGAGCCGTGAAGCGAGTCCACCAGATGTTCCCACGTTTGTACAATGCCATGATGAATCCTCCTCATCACAACCTTGTTGCGGCGTGTTCACACCGAGAGAATACAAAGCGTCTAAATATTCCACAAGGTCTTTTTCGAGGAACACCCAACGCTTGCCAGGCTTTACCGCTTTTATTTGACGGGAGCGCGCCAGCTCGCCGAGCCATGATTCGGATACACAGAGGAACTTTGCCGCTTCCGACAGTGAGAAAGTTTTCATTAGTCATCCCCCTGCTCCATCCGATCTTGTAGCTTACAGAATCGAGTCAGTTTTTCAGACACTTTTGCCATTACATAATCTTTTACTGATTCAAAGCCATAGCGTTTGTATTCACAAAAGTATTCATCTGCATCATCCATAAAACGATTAAAGGCATGCTCGATATTGTCGTGTCCATTCGCTGCCATGTAACTCGTTAGCCCTCCGAGCGTATACATGACTAGCCAATCTCTGGATGGTACCGTTTCCGATTTTATGCGTCTCATTGGCAGGCGTTTTTCCTGACCAAGGTCTAACTCAATTAATTCAGCCCAGATCTCGGCTAGTGGCCACCGTGAACGATTTTTATCACCGTTATCTTTGCGCAGATTAAGCCATTTCTCTGTACAGTATCGCCAGACGCCATTTAATTCCTCCAGTAACTGAACTGGCTCTGACAGTCCAAATTCCTTAATAGGCTTCTGCCGTAGTTGAAACTCAATTCTCCATACCGGCGATAATCCATCCCAACCAAGTTCTAGCCAGATATCTTTGAAAAAGGCTTTTTGGGTATGCTCAATTTCGACTGTCTTATCGTACAATCGAGCCGATACATCACCACCTTGCCCAAAGCTATAGCCTGTTAACTGACGTTTATCGTAATAGTCATTCTTTCTACTAGAGCGACAACACCACTGCTCATTTTTGATGTCAGCCCAATCCGTAGCGCTAACAAAATCGACAAAGATATCGGCGCGACTGACCTTGGGAAAGCATGGCTCTCCAACAAGTTCAGCAACAAGTGAATCTGATAGCGCCATCGCAATTTCAACACCACTAACATTAAGTAACTGACTTGATATTTCAACGTAAGCAACAGGAACCGTATTTGCTGTAGAACTGGCGACACGAATCATAAACAGCGCATTACTTATAACGTAAGCGTATGGATTCCGACCCTGTTTATGGACTTTGAAAACCATATCGCCAAGCTCTATCTTGGCATCTGATTTATCGAGAGGATCGAAAGACTGAGCAAGAGCCTTTAAGTTATCAAGTTGCTTACAGCGGATTAGTGGCAAACGACCTGAATAGGAAAGATAAAGACTATCGATGCCTTTATTGACCACCTGAAGTGAATTGTATTTTGGAGGTGCTGTGTTACAAGAAGTCGCACCTTTAGCTTCGACAGGCTTTTGACTGACACCGCAAAATGCATCCCTCCGGCTGCGCACGCATGCATGCATGTTTCCGGCGTCTTCAGTTTTTAGTTTATTGTCCTTTTTCGACATTTGAGTAACCTCACAGGTTGTGAATGAGGTTACCTATTTTCTACACAATGACTGACTTAACGAGGACACTAAAACATCAGTTTATGTCCCTCCTCTGCTTATTAAATCGCTGGACATATTTGTTAATCGCCGAAATAGGATCTTTACCTTCCGTAAACAGGCCAAGATCGTCGCACATTCGGATAGCCTCTTTTGGTCTTACTTTATTAGAATTAGTTAACTCCAATAGAACCTTAAACATATACCTCATAGGTTCATAAGCGGCTTCCTTTCTTTTAGGCTTTGTTCTCGTAAGTGACTTCGAAAGTGCAACAAAGAAACTTTCATCAGAAGCAAGGTGTTTTCTTGCCAAATATCGTTGAATCGATGGACAGCCAATGACAGTCCTATCGGTATAAATAATTTTCAGCAAAAGCTCATCGCTTTGTTTCTTTTCGGAGCCTATGACACTAACCACTTCATTTATGGAGATGCCCCACTGTTCAATAGCCATTTGGTTGAACATGAGCACGTGGACTACCATCAATAAAAAAGCCACTTCTTCCTCACTATCCTTGGAATCAAGCTCAGCGAGTGCCGTTTCAATGTGTGCTAATGCTTTTGGTACTAGCTGAATAAACTCTTCAGCCTCTCGGATACTATGTAGATCAGATTCAATGCCGCCGAGGTGAGCAAACAACGCCAAAAAGTAACTGTCAGGCATTTCGTAAAAAAGGTTCCATGGTCTTAATTTGCTCCCGAAGATTTCACTCAAATTATTTTTGGACAATAAATCAAGGTATTCTAATCTCTCCCTTCGACTCTCTAAATACCAGCCATATAGGGTTTTATCTGTTTTAAAAGCCATATTCGGTCAACTTATTGTTGAAAGTAGTACCCATTTAATTTGGTGGGTTAACTTTAAATTGAAGCGTTTTGATAATGCTACCACTAGTGTTAGTGTTAGTGTTACAAATCATCAACATTTATACTAAAGGAACATCATGGCAAGCCTTAATGACTTTAAAATTTTGAAGACCAAGTGCCTAAAATATTACGAAAATAT
Organism: Pseudomonadota bacterium; assembly: GCA_051746345.1. Taxonomy (GTDB): domain Bacteria; phylum Pseudomonadota; class Gammaproteobacteria; order Enterobacterales; family Alteromonadaceae; genus Idiomarina. The sequence goes on along the minus strand of JBNJEZ010000018.1, from coordinate 1,951 downwards.
GTCCTCGACAAAGAAGTTGAAGTCACAGCCGAGCTCAGATGTTCAGAAGGAAAGATTAGGTTTTTACATATTTGCACTTGAGCAATTGTGTGATCTCAGAGAGATAACAGATATCGTTGACTGTATAACCGATACGGATTTTTTGAAGTTTGAATCAGGAGAGCCATTCGATGATTTTGGTATTGACGCTATTCAAGTGGACGAGAACGAACGAGAAATAAAGTTATTCAATTTCAAATACAGAGAAAAGTTTAATCCTGACAAAAAACAGTCATCAAACGATGTTGTAATCTCAACAAAATTCATCCAAGCCCTTTATAACTCTGATACTTCTGGAATGGAAGGTAAATTGAAAAGTTTAACAGAGCGCGTGATTTCCGCGTTAGAAGAGAATGAAATTTGGAAAATATCATTATACATAGTTAGTAACGATAACAAGGCCGTGTCAGTTCACGACCAAACCATAAGACAACTTCAAGATCACTATGAACTTGATGTGATTCCAGTGGGTTTAGACGAAATCAGCCAAGTGATATCCATAAGACCAGATCCTATAGATGCAACGTTAATTTTGGATTCTGAGGCAATAATGGTCTACCGCGAGAGTAACCTCTCAACATTTAACTCATTCATTGCTCGAATACCAAGTAGCGAAATAGTCAGAATAACTTCCACAGAAGAGTCTCTTCGACACGACTACAATATGGAAGACTTGTCTCCGCTGTCTTCGGCAAAGCTAGATTACAGCGTACTATTCGACAATGTTCGAGGTTTCGTCGTCAGATCGAAATACAATAAAAATATAACCGAGTCATTAAAAAACGAGCCATCGAAATTCTTTATGTATAACAACGGGCTGACTATCGTTGCTAACCGAGTAGATTCGGAGCACATTAATGCAAAAAAGAAAGTCAAATTAAAAATATCTGGCTTTCAAGTACTAAACGGAGGACAGACCTTAAGATCAATTCATAAGTTCAATAAAGAGAGTGAAACTAATATTAATGACTATTTGAGCAATAGCGAAGTCCTAGTCCGAATATTTTCAGCCGACAAGGAACAAGAAACAGTTAATAGAATTGCAGAGTATACCAACAGTCAAAATAAGATTTCGAGTGTTGATTTAAAATCATTAAGCGCTGAACAACTTCATTTGGAACAATACTTAGAAGGCTTTGATATTATCTATTCGAGAAAGTCTGGCGATACCGGCCTTAACTCTGAAAAGTCATATCGCTATAAAATTAGCATGGAGCGTTTTGGGCAAATCCTATTTTCACTCGCAGGATCACCACATAAAGCCTCCAGTCAAAAAGGCCAAATATTTGGCAAACATTATGACAGCTTATTCTCAGCTCCTAACTTTGATATAGCGCATGCACCAGAAATTATTGAGAACTACTTCGAGACCGTTAGGTTTTATCAAACACTATCCGGTGAGTATACTCCTATAGAACAAAAATATTATTACATTATGTATTTGGGTGAGATTTTCCCTGCCTCAAGCCTTCGCCAACGTATCGATCTGCTTGAACAGAGCTTAAAGGATTATCAGACAAAAAATGAGTTGTCAGATGCTCGGAAAATGATTCAGAAAGGCTTTTTCGACTTAGTAAATGATGAAGCTACGACAAGACTATAACTTTGCTGTGATATTAAGCTCCCATTACCAGTTAGCCGACTCAATACAGCTGTGCCAGTTTTGTACCAAAATATAAATACATTACTGGCTACAAAGGAAACTATTAAAATTTAAAATGCCGCAACAGGTTGATTTTTAATAAGTTATTAAAATATAAATTTAACTATACTCGCTTGAAAATCCTCGTGTCGGTGGTTCGATTCCGCCTCCGCACCACTATTCTAAAGGCCCTGCACAATGTGCGGGGCTTTTTAGTTTCTGGCGGTGTACCAAATTTGTACCAATCGAGCCAAACCGTGTTGGCTTATG
>JBNJEZ010000017.1:41502-43745 GCA_051746345.1 Pseudomonadota bacterium | reverse complement strand
GGATAACCGAGATCATTGAACGGACGATGATGACCGCCGCGACCAAAACGATCCAGTCGATAAACGATCATGGTATCCAGATTCGGAATATAACGATCCGCCATTAAGTCGACATAACGTGCGACATTTCTTGACGGGGAGTCATTTTCACCACCATAAAAACGACGCATGGTGGCCTCACGATCGGTCTCATCCATGCGCGTGCCTTCGGCAAAAATTCGGGCCGTGGTGTTGTTAACGACACCATTGATCCCCTCGATATTGCCAATCATGTCGTTATTGAGCACGGCCATTATTCGCCATTGCTGTTGCTTAGCTTTTTCGGCCAAAATCTTGCCGCCAAACAAGCCCTGCTCTTCACCAGCGAGTGCTGCATAGACAATCGAACCATCAAATTCATATTGGGATAAAACGCGTGCTGCCTCTAGAGTGCCGGCAACCCCCGAAGCATTATCGTTAGCGCCGGGGGCATCAGAGGTGGCATCCATGACATCGCTCACCCGTGAATCGATATCACCGGCCATGAGCGCATAACGGCCCGGGTCAGTGGTTCCCCGTTGGATAGCAATCACACTTTTCACTTCGGTGGCGTCAGGGATGCGAGTCTCGCCTTCGATAACGTCGCTGACATACATAACTTCGAGGCAACCGCCACAGTCAGCAGAAATACGTTTAAATTCTTCATAAATCCAGCGCCGGGCTGCGCCAATACCACGGCTGTCAGACTCTGTTTCCGACAGCGTATGGCGGGTACCAAAAGACACCAGCTTGCTAATATCCTGCTCAATACGATCCGCTTTTACCGCACCGGCAATATCATGCAACTTTTCTTGATCTTTGTAGGTTAACGCGTCCTGCGCCAACACCGATAACGGCAAAAGCGCCGTCATCGCAAGCGTTTTTATCATCTTCATTGCAACACCTAATCAGTTATACAAGTGATAACGATTATGCGGAGCTTAAGACCGAGACGCAAGTTGCCCACCGCAAGGTCCCGCTTTTTGAGCGCATAACAGAGATACAACCACAAAACCCTTGTAATCTTTTTATTACAATAAAGTATTATAATAGGTTTGACCTAGTATAAAAGAAGCATTATTCTTTAATTTTAAACAACAAAGAGCTTGTCTATGTGTGAGTACTTTGTCATTGCAGGAGTTGCCGACAATGGTATACAAACCCGGTTTGTGCATGCGGATGGATGTCACAAACTAAAGTTGTCAGCAATGCCTATGCGCTTAGGTGAACTACACTCAAAACTGCACGCTCTTGAATTAGCACGCTGTACCTTTAATGAGGCTAGGTTGTGTCCGCACTGTTGCATTTATGACGAAAGAGAAAGCAAAAAAGCCTAGAGCACAATGAAAGAGCATACTAGCCAGTAAGGTTAGTTGGTTTGAACTATCTTAGAAAGGTTGTCAAACGTTCGGCAACATTTCCCCGTAACCGTTTTTAAACGTAGGGTACTGCAGTTGAAAGCCGGTGCTTTTTAGTTTGCTGTTATTGCAGCGCTTACTGCCGCGCGGGCCTGGTCCGGGCTGAATCTCTGAGGAAATTTCGACAGCTAGCTGATGCGCCAGCCACTGGTAAACTTCGTATTGTTTGGTCGGTGCGTCATCGTTTAGCAGGTAAAGCGAATCTCGTTTTTCCGGATTCTCGATAATAAATTCAATAAACCGGGCAACATCATGTTGATGAATTCGATTACTCCAGCTATCGCGCAAAGTTACCTTTTGTTGTTTAAGTTGACGCAACATAAAGTCGCGGCCGGGGCCATAAATGCCGCTGCAGCGAAGGATAGTGGTAGGCACTGGAAGATCATGAATTAACCGTTCGGCTTGCAATAACATACGACCAGAATCCGAGTCTGGCTCAGTACGAGAGTCTTCATCGATCCATTCGCCTTCGCGTTGGCCGTAAACGCCGGTGCTGGATACATAAATGACATAAGGAGAGTAGTCCAGTCCGTTGATAACCTGTTGCAGATGACGGCAAGGAACAACATAACCGTTTCGATAGCCTTCCTGATTATATTCGCTGGGCGTTAGGGTAACGATAATGGCTCCGTATTCGTGGCCATGCAAGACCGCTTTTAAGTCCTGTTCGTTACCTGCATCGGCGGCAATAAGCTCCACGCCCTGCTCCGCCGGCTTGTTCTCGGGGTGACGACAAAGCCCGCTCAGCCGATGACCTTTCGCCACCAACAACCGCGCCGCCCGCCGCGCAATATCCCCATAACCAAT
>JBNJEZ010000017.1:0-41402 GCA_051746345.1 Pseudomonadota bacterium | reverse complement strand
CGCCGGCTTGTTCTCGGGGTGACGACAAAGCCCGCTCAGCCGATGACCTTTCGCCACCAACAACCGCGCCGCCCGCCGCGCAATATCCCCATAACCAATAGATAAAATGTCCATTCGGAGAATTTATCGCAATTCCCGCCCATCGGCAAGCCAATGGGTACCCATGATCTGAAGAGGGTTCCGGGAACGGGCGGGCATTGGGATTTTGAACACCATTTGTGGAGCGCAAAATTCAAATTAATGTTTTCCGCGGTGTTAATTCATATCGTGGGTAACCTTCGGCTTGCCGAAGGGGCAGGTGGTTGTCGGCTATTTCGATGGTCGGATCCGGGGACGCCTATTCGGCGCCCCCGACGTCCAGCCAATCGAGGATGCCATCGGCGGCTGTGCGGCCTTCGGCGATGGCGGTGACGACAAGATCGGCACCACGCACCATATCGCCGCCGGCGAAAATTTTCGGGTTACTGGTCTGCATCGCGAAATCGCTGTCACCGGTGGCCAGTATCGTCCCCCAGTCACTCAATTTTACCTCATGTTCCACCAACCATTGTGGTGGGTTGGGCTGATAGCCAAACGCAATGATAACCGCCGTGGCCGGCATCACAAATTCGGAGCCTTCCACTACCTGCGGTCGCCGCCGACCACCTTTATCGGCCGGACCCAGCTCTGTTTTTACCATGCGCACACCACTAACCCGGCCATCATCACCGGCTACGACCTGCAGCGGTTGCAGATTAAATTCAAACTGCACACCCTCTTCACGGGCATTTTGTACTTCGCGTCGCGAGCCCGGCATATTTTGTTCATCCCGGCGATAAGCGCATACTACCGACTCAGCGCCCTGGCGAATCGACGTGCGAACACAATCCATGGCAGTATCGCCACCACCGAGTACCACAACCTTCTCGCCGTTCATATCTATCATCGGATAGTCCGGCATTTTATCTTCCATCAACCGCTGGGTATTACCAATCAAAAACGGTAACGCCGGATAAACCCCTTTGGTATCTAGCCCCTCAAGCCGTCCATCTAGAGCTTTATAGGTTCCCAGCGCGAGAAAAACCGCATCGTGGCTTTGCAGTAACTGCTCAAAAGGTAAGTCCTTACCAATTTCTACCCCAAGCTTAAACTCGATCCCCATATCGCTGAATATTTCACGACGCAGTGTCATTACTGATTTATCCAGTTTAAAAGGCGGAATACCGTAGGTCAGCAGACCGCCAATTTCCAGGTAACGGTCGTACACCACTGGTTTGATACCATTGCGAGCCAATACGTCGGCACAAGCGAGACCCGCCGGGCCAGCGCCAATAATGGCGACTTTTTCCGGGCGCGCTTCAACATCGGATAAATCCGGACGCCAGCCCTGTTTAAAGGCTTCATCCACCATTTGTTTTTCGATACTGCCAATAGTTACTGCACCAAAGCCGTCATTTAGCGTGCACGCCCCTTCGCACAGCCTATCCTGAGGACACACTCGGCCACATACTTCCGGCAGCGAATTGGTTTTATGCATCAGCTCGGCGGCTTCAAACACCCGTCCCTCGTTGGACAATTGTAACCATTGCGGAATGTAATTGTGCACCGGGCATTTCCACTCGCAATAAGGGTTGCCACAATCCAGACAGCGATCGGCTTGTCCTTCTAACTGCCGCTCGGACATTGGCTCATAAATTTCTTTAAAATCAATGCGCCGCTCATCAACCGGATGCTTTGGTGGGTCGATACGTTGTACATCCAAAAACTGATAAACATTCTTATTCATTACATCACCTCGACCCGTAATTCTGCGGTAGACCGCGCCCGATGGCCCAGTAGTTCATTAATATCAGCCGCTTTGGGTTTGATGATATAAAACTCACTAATGACCTGTTCAAAATCAGCCAGTAGCTGCTGCGAATACTGGCTGCCGGTGGCTTCATGGTGTTCATGAATCAAGCCGCGCAAGTGCTCTTTTATTATCGGTTTATCAACACTCACAGCCTCCACTAACTCATGGTTTAAACGCCGGTGTAGACTGCCATCCGTATCCCGTAAATAGGCGAAACCGCCAGTCATACCGGCACCAAAGTTTATACCGCTTTGCCCTAACACCACGACGATTCCGCCGGTCATATATTCACAGCCATGATCACCAATACCCTCGACCACCGCTGTCGCACCGGAGTTACGCACAGCGAAACGTTCACCGGCGCACCCAGCCGCATAAAGCTTGCCACCGGTAGCACCGTACAAGCAGGTGTTGCCCATAATTGTCGACTGCTGGCTCGCGTAACTAACACCGTTTTTAAGTTTTAATATCAACTCTCCGCCGGCCATGCCTTTACCAACATAATCGTTGGCGTCGCCGGTTAAGTGAAGTTTTAAACCACCGGCATTAAAAGCACCGAAGCTTTGCCCTGCTGTACCGATAAAATCCAACTTAATAGGGGCAACTGCCATCCCCTGATTACCATGCTTAGAGGCAATGTAGCCTGAGACCATAGTACCAACAGAGCGGTCATCATTGCGAATAGCTAACGACCAACTACCGCCACTGCGCGCATCTACGGCGTGTTTGGTCAACTCCAGCAACTGCTGGTTCAGTTTTCCGGTATCGTAGGGTTGGTTGGCTTCACTGCAATAAAGGGTATGCGCCGATGGGCTAGCGGCAGCCTCGAGCAGTGGTGTTAAATCTAACTGCTGTTGCCGTTGTGTGTCGCCGGGCAAGCGCTTGAGTAAATCAGTACGGCCAATCGCATCGGTTAAATTCTCCAGACCCAAGGACGCCAGTATTTGCCGGACTTCTTCAGCGACAAACTCGAACAATTTAACCACCTGTTCAGGTAGTCCACTAAAGTGTTGTTTGCGCAATGTTTCGTCCTGGGTGGCAACGCCAGTCGCGCAATTATTAAGATGACAGATACGTAAGTACTTACAGCCTAGTGCAATCATCGGTGCCGTACCAAAGCCAAAACTTTCCGCGCCGAGAATTGCTGCTTTGACAATATCTGCCCCGGTTTTCAAGCCGCCATCGACCTGTAGCCTAATTTTATGGCGTAATTTATTACTCACCAACGCCTGATGAACTTCGGCCAGTCCCAGTTCCCACGGTGACCCGGCATACTTAACCGAGGTCAACGGACTGGCACCTGTACCACCGTCGTAGCCCGACACTGTAATCAGATCCGCGTAGGCTTTGGCAACGCCGGTGGCAATAGTGCCAATGCCGGGCGTCGATACCAGTTTAACGCTGACTAAAGCGTTTGGATTCACCTGTTTCAAATCAAAAATCAGCTGGGCTAAGTCTTCTATCGAGTAAATATCATGGTGCGGCGGCGGCGAAATTAGGGTGGTGCCCGGCACTGCAAAACGCAGATGTGCTATTTCGGCAGTGACTTTCTCGCCGGGCAGTTGACCGCCTTCGCCAGGCTTTGCCCCCTGCGCGACTTTAATTTGAATAACATCGGCATTAATCAGGTAATGAGGGGTTACCCCAAAGCGCCCGGAAGCGACTTGCTTAATGCGCGAATTTTTCGGGCTATTAAAGCGCTTTGGATCTTCACCGCCTTCTCCAGAATTGGAGTGACCACCAATTTGGTTCATCGCTATAGCCAGTGCTTCGTGAGCCTCGGCGCTCAGTGCTCCAATCGACATGGCTGCGGTGTCAAAACGTTGAAAAAGCTGTTCTTTCGCTTCGACACGTTCCAGTTTAATGGCTTCGGTCTTGCTGCTATCAATGGCCAATAGGTCGCGCAAATGAGTCACTGGACGCTCATTGACCAGCTTTGCATAAGTATCATAGTCCTGCTGTTCGCCAGTTTTTACTGCCTGCTGCAATGACATCACTACGTCTGGGTTGTAGGCGTGATATTCACCGTTATGCACATATTTAAGCAACCCACCCTGCGGCAACGGTTTACGATGCAACCAGGCCAGTTTAAACACTTGCTGTAAATCCTGCTGAATATCGGCGAAACCCGCACCGCCGATACGGGCCGGAGCGTTGGCGAAGCACAACTCACGCACTTCACTATCCAGACCCACGACCTCAAACAATGACGAACCACGGTAGCCCGCGATGGTTGAGATCCCCATTTTTGAGAGGATTTTCAGCAACCCTTTATTCAGCCCCTTGCGGTAATTCGTTAACGCTGCTTTTACTTCTAAATCGACGCGGCCCTGCTGCACTAACTGCTCAACCGTTTCATAAGCTAAATAAGGATAAACAGCCGTCGCACCCAACCCAAGTAAAACGGCAATATGATGTGGATCGCGGGCGCTGGCGGTTTCAATCACCAGATTCGAGTCACAGCGTAAATTATTTTTGATCAGTGCTTGCTGAACCGCACCGACAGCCATCGCGGCCGGTATCATCACCTGACCTTGTTGCAAGTCGCGGTCGCTTAAAATAACGATAACGACTTGCTGTTCCTTTACCGCCTGAACGGTTTGCTCGAGCAGGGTTTCAATCGCCTGCTTTAAGCTTTGGTGGGTCGGATCAAACGCCAAAGAAAAGCTTTGATGTCGATAATGGGTAGGATCCATCTCGCGCAACTGCTTCAAATCGGTGTACATTAAAATAGGCGACTCGAAAGCCACTCGATCGGCATCACCCGACGCCTCGCTAAAGACATTGTGCTCACGACCAATAATGGTCGCCAACGACATCACGTGCTGCTCGCGGATCGGATCAATGGCAGGGTTGGTGACTTGCGCAAACTGTTGGCGGAAAAAGTCGTAGAGTAACCGCGGTTGTTTGGACAACACTGCCGTAGGGGTATCATCGCCCATCGAGCCGACCGCTTCCTGTGCGTCTTTGGCCAACACCGCAATCACTTGTTGCAGCTCTTCTTCGTTGTATAAATTGGCTTTGTGGAGCACTTTCATGGTTTTGTCGTCGTACAAACGATCACCAATTTTATCAGCGCTACATTGTTCAAACGGCAGTAAAGTTCGACGATGTTGGTCTAGCCATTGTCGATACGGATGACGACCTTTGAGTTCATCTTCTATTTCCTGGTTGTACCAAATCCGGCCGGTGTATGTATCAACCGCCATCATCTGCCCGGGCCCTAGCCTTCCTTTTTCTTTTACATCGCGCTCATCGTAATCCCAAATGCCCACTTCAGACGCAATAGTCAGGATCCCCTGCTCCGTTAGCACGTAACGGGCCGGGCGCAAGCCATTGCGATCAAGGCTACAGGCGACATGTCGGCCATTACTCATGACCACACCTGCAGGCCCGTCCCAGGGCTCCATGTGCAACGCATTAAACTGATAAAAGGCACGCATTTCTTCGCTCATGGTGCTGTCGCCCTGCCAAGCCGGCGGGATCAGCAAGCGCATTGCACGGAATAAATCCATGCCCCCGGCCAGCAGCAGTTCAAGCATATTATCCAACGATGCCGAATCGGAGCCTGACATGCCGACAATAGGCACGGCGTCCTGTAGGTCCGGCAATAACGGAGTTTGCAGTTTATAGGCACGCGCCTGCGCCCACTGACGATTACCGCGGATGGTATTTATCTCGCCATTATGGGCTAAAAATCGAAACGGTTGTGCCAAGTGCCAGCGCGGTTGGGTATTGGTTGAAAAGCGCTGGTGAAATAAACAAATGGTGGTTTTCATTTCACCACTGGCCAGGTCGGGGTAGTAGCGCGGTAAATCGCCGGCCATCATGAGACCTTTATAGACCAGCAGTAAACTTGAAAGTGAGACGATATAGAGTTTGTCGGGATCCGGGATTTGCTTTTCGATGCGTCGACGCGCCATATAAAGGCGACGTTCAATGTCTTTTTTGCGCCAACCCGGCGGAGCCGAGACCAGCACTTGTTCAATCACCGGCTCTGACTGTTTTGCCCCTTCACCTAACACCTGGTTTTGCGTTGGCACGGTTCGCCAGCCGGTAACTTCCAGCGTTTCCTTTTTTAATTCTTGTTCTATCAGGCTACGAGCAGACTCGCGTTGATCGCTATTGTGCGGGAAGAATATGCTACCGACAGCAAATTTCTTACTGAGCGCCCAACCTTGCTGCTTTGCATAGTCGCGAAAAAACTGCTCCGGTATTTGTAGCAACAAACCACAACCATCACCGGTTTTGCCGTCAGCACCAATACCGCCGCGATGTTGCATGCGGTCCAGTGCTTTAACGGCTGTGCTTATTATGTCATGGCGTGCTTCGCCGTGGATATTGGCGATTAGACCGAAGCCACAGTTATCGCGCACATCATCATGTTGGTACAAACTCATACCCGCCTCACTGCATGAATATTCAATTATTTAAAATTATCATGCGGTAAAGTCTCTAAGAGTTCAATACGATAGATGTTCAACCCCAACACAAATTTATCCGATGGCATAAATTCAATGCTAATCCATGCGTAACACTAAGCTTTTTATGCTATCGCATAATTTTTATTGACAAAAAATAGAATCAGACCTAAATTTATGCTATCACATAAATTAAACGGCAAAGTGTTATGCTGATAAGAGTGACATCCACAAAAGAAATAGGCGTTTGGGCGCGTAAAACACGTAAAGCCCAACAACTTGATCAAGTCACTGCGGGCTCGCTTGCCGGCAGTGGCCTGACATTTGTCAGTCAATTTGAAAACGGCAAGCCAACCGTACAACTTGAAAAGGCGCTGCAAATGCTAGAAACACTCGGACTGCATGTCTATCTGGATGTTCCCGAAAGTGTAACGGAGACTGAAAGTGAGCAGTAATACGGCAACACGGCAGCTAGACGTGTACATTAACACCGCTCAAATAGGTCGTTTATTCGAAAATAACGGGCTTTGGCAATTTCAATATAAACAAAGCTGGTTACAGCAACCGCACGCCTTTTCACTCGCTCCCTATTTGCCAATGCAACCACCGCCGCACGTTGACAACGGCAGCTACCGGCCAGTTCAGTGGTTTTTCGATAATCTGTTACCGGAAGAGCAAGCGCGTGAATTGCTTGCCAAACATATTAAAGTCAGTACCGAGGACGCCTTTGGCATTTTAGAAGCCATTGGTGGCGAGTCGGCGGGCGCCATCACATTATTGCCTCCCGCAACAAGTCTACCAAAAGGCGATATAGCTCAGCTGAGCAAAGAAGATTTGAGCAGAAGAATTCAAAACCTCCCCCGATCCCCAATGAATAGTGGCGAGCGCAAACGTATGTCGCTTGCCGGTGCTCAGCACAAAATGCTATTGGTCCTGGATGACAAGACCTTATACGAACCCATCGGCCAAACGCCGTCAACGCATATCCTGAAACCTGAGCATACGTCTTCGGATGTTTATTATTTTACGGTACGCAATGAATATACAATAATGCGATTGGCGCAAGCCAGCGGGCTTCAAGTACCCAAAGTACATATCGATTATGTACCGCAAGCATGTTACTTAGTGGAGCGCTTCGACCGCAAAGGCACATTAGCAAACACGGAACGATTACACGTATTAGACGGATGTCAGGTACTGGGGTTATCGGCTGGGGCGAAGTATCGAAAAAACACCATCGAAACCTTGCTTAAATTACAACAACTTTGCCGTTCTAAAGGACTAACCGCGCTTAAGCTCTATCGCTGGGTGCTATTCAATTTTTTGGTGGGCAATAGTGATGCGCATCTAAAGAACCTGTCTTTTCGTCTGCAACAAGGCGGCGACATCGAGTTATTACCCCACTACGACCTGCTGTCCACTATCATCTATGCACCTATGGGTGAGAGCCAACAGGAGCAACTCTCTCAACCACTTGGCGAAGCAAGCCGTTTTGGACAAGTGACAAAAGACAGTTTTATAGAGCTGGCCAAGCAATTTGGATTAAAACCCAGCATCGCCGAAAAAGAAATAAGAAAGCTCTCGCGACAACTCAACCAAGCAATGGAGAATGAGTATCAACAGCTCGAACAAGCACCAACTTACCCCGGCAAAGTCGGCGAGCTAAGGATGCTTCGGCAAATCCAATTTCTTGCTCTGCAGCCTCACATCGCGCAAATTACGAATTCTTAATGCAAGTTTAAAGCGACTAATTCTTCAGGCTAGCACTGAACGCCAGCATTTTGTCCAGCGGCACCATGGCTTGTTTAGCAAGCTCTGGGGCGACATGGATTTCATGTTGCTCGCCACCATGCTCCAGAGCTTCCGCAATAGCGACCAGGCCGTTCATTGCCATCCACGGACAATGGGCGCAGCTGCGACAGGTAGCTCCTTCTCCAGCCGTAGGTGCCTCCAGGAAGGTCTTATTCGGCTGTAGCTGCTGCATCTTGTAAAAGATGCCGCGGTCTGTCGCCACAATAAATGTCTCGTTAGGAAGCTCTTGGCTGGCTTTAATCAGCTGTGATGTTGAACCGACCGAATCTGCCATCGCGATAATGCTTTGCGGTGATTCTGGGTGAACTAATACAGCGGCTTCCGGGTGTACTTTTTTCAGATCAAGTAAGGCCTGCGATTTGAATTCATCATGCACCACACAAGCGCCTTGCCACATGACCATGTCGGCACCGGTTTGCTTTTGGATATAGTTACCCAAATGACGATCCGGTCCCCACAGAATTTTTTCGCCTTTGCTGTCTAAATCTTCAACCAGCTCCAACGCCATGCTTGAGGTAACGACCCAATCAGCTCGAGCTTTAACGGCAGCGGAGGTGTTGGCGTAAACAACGACGGTTCGATCGGGGTGTTGGTCACAAAAGGCGGAGAAGTCTTCAGGCGGACAGCCCAAGTCCAGCGAGCACTCTGCTTTTAGGGTTGGCATAAATACCGTTTTATTCGGTGTCAGGATTTTTGCGGTTTCGCCCATAAAGCGAACACCGGCGACAATCAATGTATCTGCTTCGTGATCGCGGCCAAAACGCGCCATTTCAAGAGAGTCAGCAACACAGCCACCGGTTTCTTCCGCCAGTGCCTGAATTTCCGGGTCGGTATAGTAATGCGCCACCAGTACAGCATTGTTTTGCTGTAACAGTTCTTTAATGCGCGCCCGGTAATCTGCTTTTTGTTGGTCTGACAATGGTTTCGGCTTTGGAGGAAACGCATAATCCAACGAATCAACGGTTTGAATGGCTGACATACTTACTACTTCCGTTTGCATAATGTCCAATAACTATATGGGCATTATACCAAATTTCAATGGGATTTAATATGTTGGGTTGTTCGGGGGCTATCGCGTAGGCCCAGAGGGGGTTCATTTATGCGATTCGCGGATGGCGGATGGTGGTGCGCGGTGTCCGGCCATCGAGGGTGGCGATGGGCTCTGCCCCTTCGGCGAGCCGAAGGCTACCTGCGATCTGAATAGGTTTCCCGGGAGTCTTGGGCATCAGATGTTTTAACACCGATGGTGGTTTGGGAAACGATATTTCGGGCATCCCGGAGGCCCGCAGAGGTGCCACGGATCCATCTACCGAGGGTGCCGACGACCACCTGCCCCTTCGGCAAGCCGAAGGCTACCTGCGATATGGATAGGTTTCCCGGGAGTCTTGGGCATCAGATGTTTTAACACCGATGGTGGTTTGGAAAACGATATTTCGGGCATCCCGGAGGCCCGCAGAGGTGCCACGGATCCATCTACCGCGGATGCCGACGACCACCTGCCCCTTCGGCAAGCCGAAGGCTACCCATGATCTGAATACGTGCCTCTGAATCATCGGCGTCATAGCAATTAACACCGATGGTGGTTTGGAAAACGATATTTCGGGCATCCCGGAGGCCCGCATTGGTGCCACGGATCCATCTACCGAGGGTGCCGACGACCACCTGCTCCTTCGGCGAGCCGAAGGCTACCTGCGATATGAAGGGGTTTCCGGAAATCATCGGTATTGAGGTTTTAACACCAATCGTTGTTCAAAAATCGATATTTCGGGTTGTCGGGATATTCATTCAGATCGTGGGTAACCGTTGGCTTGCCGACGGGGATATCGGGGCTTCTTGGATATTCATTCAGATCGTTGGCAGCCGTTGGCTTGCCGACGGAATTTGAAATGGTGGGTTGTGCAGGATTCGAACCTGCGACCAATTGATTAAAAGTCAACTGCTCTACCAACTGAGCTAACAACCCGTTTATTCGGTGGTGGTGTGCAAGTGGTGGGTTGTGCAGGATTCGAACCTGCGACCAATTGATTAAAAGTCAACTGCTCTACCAACTGAGCTAACAACCCACATTTTATGCGCCGTTGCTAAGGCGCTTTTGTCCTTGGCAACGGCGGCATAGTTTACTTAAATAACGCTGTGATGCAACTGATAATTTAAGTTTTTTGCACGACTGCTTAATATGCAAGCAGTTGTTGTCATGCTGTTACAACTATCGGTTGTTAAAGACGTTGTTTGGCCAGATTTGCTTCAGTACTATCCGGGTACTCTTCGATAACCTGTTGGTAGTATGCCTCAGCGTCTGCCGACTTACCTTGCTCGGAAGCAATAACACCCAATTTAAGCATGCAATCTGCACGCTTATTACTTTCTGGAAAGTCGTCTACAACAGTCTGAAAGTGCTGACGAGCGGCACTGTACTCCTGTTCAGCAAACTGTAACTGCCCTAACCAGTAATGAGCATTAGGTAAATAGCTCGAGTTTGGAAATTGTTCGATAAACTGTTCAAATGCGGGAATAGCCGCATCATAACGCTTATCTTCCAGTACTAGTGCAATAGCCCGGTCGTAGGCGTCATTCTCACTAAGATTATTGGAGTAATCTGAGTTAGAATCAGAGCTGCCAGAATCATCCGCTGACGTTGGTACTTCTTGCATACCCGACAACGAAGAGCCTCCGCCTTGCTGCTTCAGCTGACTAAAACGGCGGTCAATTTCCTGGTAGATCTCACGCTGACGCTGCAGCACCTGCTCCAGCCTATACTCATGCTCTTCGGTGATTCCACGAAGTTCAGAGACATCTTGTTGCAACGAGTTTAGCTGGTTCATCATCTCCAGCTGCGCTCCCTGACGCGCTTCCATCATACGTTCAATGGTAGCCAGACGCTCCTCAAGAGAATCAGATGAATCGGAAAGACTTGAAACAGGTGCCTGTGCCAGAACGGCACCAGGCACCAATAAGGTTATCGCTAAAAGCGTTTTTCTCATAAGAATGCTATTAGTAAACCAGTACCGCGCGACGGTTCTTCGCGTACGCACTTGGAGTTGATTCATTCACCATTGGCTTTTCTTCACCGTACGATACGGTTGAAATTTGCGAGCCCTGAACACCTAAGTTTTCCAGGTAGTCTTGTACTGACTTAGCACGACGCTCACCCAAAGCGATGTTGTATTCTGGAGTTCCACGCTCATCCGCATGGCCTTCAATAACAACACTTACGTTAGGGTTCTTAACCAGGTAGTCTGCGTGTGCAGCTAATAGCTCTGCATATTCAGACTGAATGTTTGATTTATCAAAGGCAAAGTAAATGATGTGCTCTTTACGAAGCGCTTCCATTTGCTCTTCACGAATTTCTTCAGGCGTTTTTGCGCGGTCTGCAGCGCCAACTTCTACACCAGAACCTGATTCTTCAGTTGCCTGATTAGTTTCCTGACCAGCACCTTCGCCCGAGTCAGTTGATTGATTTGAGCTACAAGCCGCCAAAGTTGCCATTGGTACAGCAATTGCCAGAGCCTTAAAGAGTTTGTTCAGCTGCATCCTTTTGATCCTTATTTTACGAGTCAATAAACTTCTGTCTTACATAAATGGCGACCAAGACGGTGATTTAACCTCACCACTTGCCGCTGGTAATCGAGCTTTAAAACGACCGTCGGTCGACACTAAAGCTAACACCTGTTTGTTATTATGAGTCGTGCTGTAAATAACCATACTGCCGTTTGGTGCAATACTTGGCGACTCATCAAGTTGTGTTTTTGTCAGCACTTGCATGGCACCTCGTGGAAACTCCTGGCGAGCAATGTGGTAGTTACCCCGTGTGCGGTTGACTAACACTAAAGAGTCTCCCGACGGCGCAACGGTCCCACCTAAGTTCTGCTCACCTTCAAAGGTTAACCGACGTACCTGGCCTGACCCTAAATCTACGCTATAAAGTTGTGGTCTGCCACCCCTTTCTGAGGTAAATACCAACGATTTACTGTCAGGCGTCCAACTAGGTTCTGTATCAATCGTACGATTCCGAGTGATTCGTTGCAAGTCTTTGCTTTCCAAATCCATCACATACAATTCCGGGTTACCGTCTTTTGACAATACCATAGCCATTTTTTCACCATCGGGTGAAAATGTAGGGCTACCATTAATCCCCGGGTATGAGGTCAATTTGTCACGACGAGTGGTATAAATATCCTGTATAAATATTTCCGCTGTTTCGTTTTCAAAGCTAACGTACGCTAACTTGTTACCGTCGGGTGACCAGGACGGTGACATTAGTGGTTCGGGACTACGAAGTAACACTTTCTCATTAGCGCCGTCATAGTCAGCAACCATTAATTTATACGGATAGCGGTCATCGTGATTAACAGTGACATAAGCGATGCGCGTCATAAAAGCACCTCGTTCGCCGGTCAGTGCTTCGTATACAACATCGGAAATCCGATGTGAATACTGACGAAACTGATCGCCATCAATAACGGAGCTACGCGAATCTAAAACATGGTCATTACTTTGCACCAGCTCACCCTCTTTTAGCATTTGTGCATTACCGCCGGTTATTTGTCCACGTAGCACGTCTACTAACTGAAATTTAATCATGTAACGGTCAACAGAGTAGGGTTCTATAGTACCCATTAAGACCGCTTCCACACCCAGTTTTGCCCAGGCGGCATAGTCAAGCTCACCATCATTGTTAGGCTGCTGCGGCATCGCAGATACCGGAATCGGATTAAATTTACCGCTGCGGGTGAGGTCAGCGGCAATAACTTCGGTTAATTCGCCTGGCGCCGGGCCGTCACCTAACCACTTAAAAGGAACAACCGCAATTGGCCTGGCTGTATCCATTCCCTCAGTGATGACAATCTCCAGTACACCCGCCGCCCGGGTCGTGGAGGTCAGCACAAAGAACAACAGCAATGTCTTTAATAACAGCTTTTTCATGGTTCACCTTAGTTTACAACTGCGGTTTAACAGTTAGTTTGATAGTACTCATTTGTTCGAAAATTTCCGGATCTTCAGAAACCGGTAATGTGGTCGCTTTTAATACCGCATTCTCAGCGGAACGACAAACCGCCGGGTCACCCGCACCGGTGCTTACGTTTTTAACAAAGCCGCTGGATGCCAGGCTAATGGTCAATTCACACGATTTTCCACTCATTGATTCATCAACGTTCCAATTGCGTTGGATCGTTTGTTGAATCAGTGCCTGATATTTTTCAACTTCACTCAACATTTGTTGGCGTCGAGCCGCCTGTCGCCGTTCACGCTCGGCTTCCATTTCTTTTTGCAGCTGCGCTTCGCGTTCAGCTGCTTTCCGCCGCTCTTCCTCTAATCGCTTACGTTCAGCTTCCCGGCGCTTGCGCTCTTCTTCGGCTTTACGTTCTGCTTCCTCGGCAGCTTCGCGGCGCTGTTGAGCCTCTTTTGCAGCTTGTTCAGCCTTACGTCGCTGCTCGGCCAGCTTTTCAGCCTCTCGCTTAGCTTCTTCAGCAGCTTGACGCGCTTTACTGGCTTCCTGCTGTTCTTGTTGTTGCTGGCGCTTTATCTCTTCACTGCGTTGTTCTTCCCGTTCACGCGCTTTGCGAGCAGCTTCAGCTTTACGCTCCAGTTCGGCGATACGCTGCTGTTCAGCTTCTCGCTCCGCCTCTTTCTGCGCTTTAATCCGGTCAACCTGCTGCTGTACCGCTGCTTTATCGACCGATACCGCCTGCACTACCTCGTCGGGCTGCTCGTTGAACTCCGACTCGTTCAAGCTGACTTCCATCGGTTCCGGTTCATTTGGCGTGAATTCAAAACTGATCAGTAATACGCCGGCAATCGCTAGGTGAATGCCCACCGAATATATCAGCGGTAAGGTTAAACTTTCTGTGCCAGTTACTTTTTTAGCCACAACTACTGTTCCGAAGAGTCTGTCATTAAGCCCACCGATGGCACTCCTGCTTTTTGCAATAACGCCATCAATTGCACAATTTGGTTATAGGATACAGCCCCATCACCATTTACCATAACCGGCGTATTCGGCTCTACTTGCAACTGTGCAGCAACCAGAGTTGCTACTTCTTGCGCACTAATAGGCTGATCCGGGTTGGTATTCTGATTTAAATAATAATTGCCTTCGGCATCGACCGAGGCCACCAACGGCGGCTTCGAGTCTTCTGATAACGCCTCAGCAGACGCTTTTGGCAAATCCACTTTAACACCTTGAGTAATCAGTGGTGCAGTTACCATAAAGATAATCAATAATACCAACATGACGTCGATATACGGTACCACGTTAATCTCCGCGACCGGCTTACGACGTTTGCGGGGCATCACCATCATAGCGCGCTACCCTCGGCATCTTGTTTGGATGACATCGCCTGACGCTGAAGGATAGAGACAAATTCGTCGATAAAGTTCATGTACTGATTATCAACTTTCTCCACCAGCGTGGTGTAGCGGTTATAGGCGATAACCGCCGGGATAGCTGCAAACAAGCCTAGCGCGGTAGCGATCAAAGCTTCTGCAATGCCAGGCGCCACCATTGCTAGCGTCGCCTGCTGCACAGCGCCAAGTGCGATAAAGGCATTCATGATCCCCCAGACCGTACCAAATAAACCGATGTAAGGGCTGATAGAGCCAATAGTCGCCAGTATACCCAAGTTATTATCAAGCTTCTCAAGCTCTCTGGCGTGCGCCACACGCATCGCCCGGAAAGCGCCCTCAACCGTTGTTTGCGCGTCACTGTTTGGATGGTTTCGTAATCTCGCAAACTCTTTAAATCCGGCATGAAACAGCAACTCCATACCACGGCTGTTTTTAGCGCGGGCTGAAATCTCCTGATATAAACGCGCCAGATCGACCCCCGACCAGAACCGTTCTTCGAACTTAAGAGCATCCTGCGTGGCGGTTTTTAATACTTTTTTGCGTTGGAAAATAAGCACCCAACCCCATACTGACATGGCCAAAAGTATAATCATGACCAACTTAACCAGCAGACTCGCCTGCCAGAACAAATCAATAAAGGATAATTCTGTTTCCACGCTAATTTACCTCTGTTTTTATAATGCCTGTTTCATGGCCGTTAAAATTGGTTCAGGTATTGCCACTGCTCGCACCGCCTGCTTATCGACGCACGCTGCTTTTACTAAAGCCTCACAATGTACCGTGCCATCTTTACCCAGCACCTGCTGGCGACATACTAGTGTCGCACGTTTGAGCTGTTCGACCGTAACGGTCACTGTCAGTTCAGCATTAAATCGCGCAGCAACGCGCAGATCTAAATCCACATGCCGGACAACAAAGGCCCTATTGTGATCTAACCAGCTGTCCTGTTCAATCCCCAGAGAGCGTAACCACTCGGTACGGGCTCGTTCAAGAAATTTGAGATAATTGGCATAATAAACGATACCACCCGCATCGGTGTCCTCGTAATAAACCCGGATGGGCCATTCGAAATGGTTTAGTTTCATTAATAAAACCCTTGAAAAATGACTGTTCTGTCACAATATAAATTAGAGCAGCCAAAAGTCTCTCTGATTATTTTATCAACAGACTTTTATTTATGACAAAACTGAAACATTTGAATTTCATCTTTTTGTTTTAAAAGAAGTTTTTGTTTATGTTACAAATTTGTTGTTGCTTTTTCGCACAACTGGAAACAAGCTGACATTACTTTTTCTTATCTGAAGATGTAATTTTTCTTGTTTGATACGGACATTTTAAACCGTATAATAGCTAACAAATCAGAGACACAGAGTTTGGTTGTCACTATTTCTGAATATTTGATTTGGTTCCCTGGATTTTTGATTAATTTCCTTCTTGTTGTTCTGTTTGCCCGTACTTTTGTACGGGCTTTTTTTTGCACTTTTTTTACTTTTCTTCCGGTTTCAGACCAAAGTGCTGATAGGCCCTTGGTGTTGCAATTCGACCGCGCGGCGTTCGTTGCAAAAAGCCTTGCTGAATAAGGTATGGCTCTAACACATCTTCAATCGTGTCTTTCTCTTCGCCAATAGCTGCCGCAAGATTATCCAAGCCCACCGGACCGCCTAAAAACTTTTCCATAATCGCCAGCAGCAGCTTGCGATCCATATAGTCAAACCCAGCCTGGTCAACATCTACCATGGTCAGTGCCGCATTGGCAGTCTTTTCATCCACTTCACCGTTGCCCTTAACTTCGGCGTAATCGCGTACTCGACGCAATAACCGGTTGGCAATACGTGGGGTACCTCGCGAACGACGCGCTATCTCGCGCGCACCACCTTGCTTCATGGTGACATTCATAAAATGTGCCGAGCGTTCGATAATGTCAGTTAACTCGTCGACTTGATAAAACTCCAGTCGTTGGACAATGCCGAATCGATCCCGCAGTGGCGAGGTTAACGCTCCCGCGCGGGTCGTCGCACCAATTAAGGTAAACGGTGGAATATCAAGTTTAATGGAACGCGCAGCCGGCCCTTCGCCAATCATAATATCCAGTTGATAATCTTCCATCGCCGGATAAAGAATCTCTTCAACGACTGGGCTAAGCCGGTGAATTTCATCGATAAATAATACATCGTGTGGGTCAAGATTAGTCAGCAATGCGGCCAAGTCACCGGCCTTTTCCAGTACCGGCCCTGAGGTGGTTTTAATGCTAACATTAAGCTCGTTAGCAACAATGTTGGCAAGCGTGGTTTTGCCTAAGCCGGGCGGACCGAATATCAACAAGTGATCGAGAGCTTCCTCCCGTTTTCGTGCCGCTTCGATAAATATTTCCATTTGCTCAACGACATGCTTTTGACCGGTATAGTCCGCAAGGACCTTAGGTCGGATGGCGCGGTCAATGGCTTCGTCGTCGCCCTGAACCTCGGCTTCGATAATACGGTGGCTGGATATTTGGTCTGCTTCTATCATTAGGTTCTCTTCTATTACCTTTACGCGAGCTGTTTAAGTGATGCTTTTATCAACTCTTCGCTACTCAACTCTGTTTGGTACACGGCTGTCAATGCTCTGTCTGCCTGGTTTTGTTTATAACCTAACGACAATAATGCACTCAACGCATCAGCGCGGGCATCCGCTGGGTGCACAAAGGTCGAATCGCTGGTCACCGCATCAATGTTGGCTGCGTCTGTAGCCGGCGTACTGCTGCCCTGCCAGTCTTTCAGTCGATCGCGCATTTCAATAACCAGTCGCTCGGCTGTCTTTTTACCAACACCAGGTAACTTTACCAGCCGGCTAACGTCGTTTTGATTAACCGCCCAGACAAATTCATCGGCGTTCATTCCGGAAAGAATCGCTAACGCCAGTTTCGGCCCAACACCTTGGGTTTTTATCAATAACCGAAACAAACTGCGCTCAGCCTGGTTATTAAAGCCATACAATAACTGTGCATCTTCACGCACCACAAAATGTGTCACCAAAGTCACGGGGGCGCCAAGCGGCGGCAACGCATAAAAGCAAGTCATCGGTAACTGCAGCTCGTAGCCAACTCCATTCACATCCACCAACACTTCGGGTGGCTGCTTGCCAATTAATTTGCCAGAAATCTGTCCTATCATTTTGTTGTCCGTTTTATCGCCGGCGGCCGGCCATTTTTATGAGGTTTTCATTTGAGTGAGCATGACATAACGCGACGGCTAATGCATCTGCGGCGTCGGCTTGCGGGGTTCGTGATAATTTTAACAGAGCGACGACCATATGTTGCACCTGGGTTTTGTCAGCAGCACCGGTGCCGACGACTGCTTGCTTTATTTGCCGAGCGCTGTATTCCGCCACTGGCAAATTGTGACAGGCTGCTGCGACCATTGCCGCGCCACGGGCCTGGCCCAGTTTTAATGCTGAGTCCGGATTACGCGCCATAAACACTTGCTCAATAGCAAACTGGTCAGGCTGGAATTGAGTGATTAGCTCCACCACACTGTTATGAATACGCTTGAGCTTTTCTGCCAGTGACAATGGCGCAGCTACCGTGCCAGTAACTCGAATACAGCCACTTGCCACATAATGCAGCTGCCGCCCTTGCTGCTGAATAATCCCATAACCGGTTAGCCGCGAACCTGGGTCAATGCCCAGAATAACGCTCATTCTTCGTCCAGCTTCGCCAACACCTCGTCAGAAATATCGGCGTTATGATACGCATTTTGCACGTCGTCCAAATCTTCCAGCGCATCCAGCAGCTTTAGAAAACTACGGGCACTATCTTCGTCCAAATCCACCTTAGTATCCGGAACCATGGTTACTTCCGCGTTGATCGCGTTTAACTGTTTGCCGTCCAACGCATCTTTAACCGCGCCAAAGTTGTCTGGGGAGGTCATAACATCCAAACCTCCGTCATTATGTTTAACGATATCTTCGGCGCCAGCTTCTAATGCAGGCTCCATCAACTGCTCTTCGGTGGTCTCGTTGGAGTAACTGATCACACCCATTTTGTTAAACAGATATGCCACTGAACCGTCAGTTCCCAGATTACCGCCATGTTTGCTAAACGCATGCCGCACGTCTGACACGGTACGGTTTTTATTGTCGGTCATACATTCCAGTAAAATCGCGACTCCATTAGGGCCATACCCTTCATAGGTCAGCTCTTCTACATTGTCACCGTCGGTATCTCCAGTACCACGCTTTATCGCAGTATCGATGGTATCGCGCTTCATATTATTCGACAGCGCTTTATCGATAGCGGCGCGCAATCTGGGGTTAGTCTCGGGATCGCCGCCGCCCTCGCGGGCGGAGACGTTAATTTCCCGAATAAGCTTGGTGAAGATCTTGCCGCGCTTAGCGTCCTGCGCGGCTTTACGGTGCTTAATATTGGACCATTTAGAATGACCTGCCATTTTCCACCCTATGTTTGCTTATTTGTCGTCTTTCTCGTCAACCGTACTCTTAACACCCAGTTCTTGCAATGCTTCTGGGTTCGCTAACCCGGGGGCATCAGTCATCACACAGGCAGCGGTGGTCGTCTTAGGAAACGCAATAACGTCACGGATTGAACTGGCGCCAACCATTAACATCACCAGCCGATCAAGGCCAAACGCCAGGCCAGCGTGCGGCGGCGTACCATATTTTAATGCTTCCAGCAGGAAGCCAAATTTTTCTTCTGCTTCGGCTTTACCAATACCCAGCACTTCCAGCACGGTTTGCTGCATTTCGTTATCAAAAATACGGGTTGAGCCACCACCCACTTCAACCCCATTCAGAACCATATCGTAAGCGTTAGACAATGCCTGCGCCGGGTCCGCTTTTAACTGTTCAGGGGTCACATTAACCGGTGCCGTAAACGGATGGTGCAAGGCTGCCAACGAGCCATCATCGTTCTCCTCAAACATGGGGAAATCGACAACCCAAAGCGGCTTCCATTCATCGCTGACCAGGTTAAATTCTTCACCCAGTTTCAGCCGTAACGCACCCATTGATTCAGCCACGACATTGGCTTTGTCGGAGCCAAAGAATAAAACATCGCCGGTTGCTGCTTCAGTCCGCTCTAAAATAGCGTTTAGCGCGTCATCAGGCAAAAACTTAAGGATTGGCGACTGCAGTCCTTCGCGACCCTGTGACAGATCATTGACTTTGATCCATGCCAAGCCCTTAGCACCGTAGATACCAACGAACTTGGTGTATTCATCAATCATCTTGCGCGACACATTATCCGCTTGTCCAGGCAGACGGATAACAGCAACGCGGCCTTTGTCGTCGTTAGCAGGTCCAGAGAATACTTTAAACTCTACCTCTGTTAATAAGTCCGCTACATCCACTAACTGCAGAGGATTACGTAAGTCTGGCTTATCGGAGCCGTAAAGCCTCATCGCCTCGTGCCAGGTAATGGTCGGGAATGGCCCCAGGTCAATATCCAGCAACTGCTTGAATAACTCGCTGGTCATCTGTTCGGTAACCTGCATCACCTGCTCGGCGGTCATAAACGACGTTTCGATATCAATCTGGGTGAATTCCGGCTGACGATCAGCTCGCAAGTCTTCGTCACGGAAGCACTTAACAATTTGGTAGTAGCGATCAAAACCCGACATCATCAGCAATTGTTTAAACAACTGCGGACTTTGTGGCAACGCGAAAAAACGTCCTTTATGAGTGCGGCTAGGAACTAGATAATCACGCGCGCCCTCAGGGGTTGCGCGAGTCAGCATTGGCGTTTCAATGTCTAAAAAACCGTTATCATCTAAGAAGCGACGTACCGCGCTGGTTACTTTTGCACGAAACTGTAACTTCTCGTTCATCTGTGGACGACGTAGGTCCAGATAACGATAGCGCAGACGAGCTTCTTCACTCACCTGGCTGTTAAAGTCTATTGGCAGGGGGTCAGCACGACTTAGAATGTTCAGTTCCGACGCTAACAGTTCAACCTCACCGGTTTTCATCGTTTTATTAACTTGACTGTCGGGACGACGATTAACGGTACCTTTAATCTGAACGCAGAATTCCTGGCGCAGTTTATTGGCTTTATCAAACAAGTCTTGCTGATCGGGATCAAAAACGACCTGAATAAGTCCTTCACGATCGCGTAAATCAATAAAAATAAGACCACCGAGATCACGGCGTTTGTTTACCCAGCCACATAAAGTGACCTGTTGTTCGGCTAATTCAGCGTTTACTTGTCCACAATAATGCGTTCGCATGTGCCTTTTTCCTACTGCCAGCGTTGGTTTTAAAATTTTAGGCAGCCATTATAGCGGACTGACGCCGAATGTCATCCGTCCACTGCCGCCATCCGCACGTCATTTTTACCGGCTGCTTTGGCTGCATACATTGCTTTGTCAGCTGCACGTAAGAGGCTCTGTTCATCATTACCGTGCTGCGGGAAGATGGCTACGCCAATACTAACGCTAACTTCCAGTTGTTCGTCTTTGATTTTATAAGGGCGGGCTAAATGCACGACCAGTTTGCGCGCTACCGCCAGAGCAGCATTGGCGTTATTGGAGCTGGGTAAAACCACCACAAACTCGTCGCCGCCATAACGGCAAACCGTATCTGAACGTCGCAGTAAACCAGTTAACCGCTGTGCGGCGTGCACCAGAATTTGGTCACCATAGTCATGTCCGAAGTCATCATTAATGGCTTTAAACCCATCTAGATCCATGAACATTAATGCGAACGATTTATCACCTCGCTGATGTTGTAAAATCGCCTGTTGCAACCGATCGGACATTAGGTTTCTGTTGGGTAGTCCTGTTAACTCATCATGTGTAGCAACATAACGAATCTGGCGTTCGGCCGCTTTGCGCAGTTTAATTTCTTTACGCAGTCGACTGTTCCGGAACACCACAATGATAATCACTAGCGCCACTACCGAACCAACCTTTAATGCCAGATTAAGCAACTCCTCATCGCTCCAGCCTCGCTGTAACTGATAACCATACCATTTGCGTCGCAACTGCTGCCGCTCGGACTGAGTCAGGCTCTCAATACCTTGATTAAATAACACCACCAACGGCTGATAATCGTTACGTACGCCAATAAATAGATCTTCGCCCGGCGCGCCATTTAATACACTAAGGTCGGCGTTTACCTTCGTGCGTCGCTGCAGCTCGTCGACCAGAATCGGCAAACTATCAATGTAGGCACCGATGTGACCACTGTTTAAGCGAGCAAGGCCCTCATCAATAGAGTCAAATTCCAATACTTCTGTTTGCTCAATATGTCTGAGCATAGGCACCACATTGTAGCCCTCAATAACTCCGAGCCGCTGGCCACGTAACTGACTGATATGGCGATCGCCATTATCGTTATCCGGCTCTTCCGGTAGTGTTAAAACTGCCCAGGGCATGGTCCAGTAACGCTGTGTATAGCTGGCAAAGTTAGCTCGCTCAGGTGAGTAGGAAAGGCTGGTCAGTACATCAATTTCTTTATCCGCCAAAGCCTGTACGCAGTCGGACCAGGTACCGCAGGGTGTCCAGATGAGATCAATCGGTACCCCTTCAGTTATCTTTTCCAGCATATCAACATCAAAACCTTGTGCCTCACCATCTTCCAGGCTGATTAAAGGTTGTAGATTGGTGGGCACGCCTACTTTTATTTCAGGATGTTGTACTAACCATTCGTCAGTGGCGTAGGCAGATCCGTTCAAGGCCAGGTTTATAAAACCTACTATGCCCATCTTTATGATCGTCTTTAACAGCCACTGATGTGTCATTCGGTGTATTATCTCCAACAGGTTAGGTAAACTATAACTATGTTATCGACCTACATTACTTAATATATAGCAGCACTTTTATGAATCAGCGCGATACTATTTTTTCTAAACCGTTGCCGAGCGTGTCGGACTTCTGCTTTGACCAAAATGTGGTCGAAGTATTTCCCGATATGATAAATCGCTCCGTTCCGGGTTATTCCAGCATCTTGCAGACGTTACCGCAGTTAACCCAACGTTTTGTGCAACCTGACACTCGTCTCTATGACTTAGGCTGTTCATTAGGCTCTGCCACCCTGGCCTTACGTAAAGGGTGTGAAAACTCTAAAGGTAACGAAATCATTGCTGTGGATAATTCACAGGCCATGATTGAGCGTGCCCAACTACATCTACAAGGTTTTAAAAGTCAGGTGCCGGTGAACCTGCGCTGCGAAGACATTCGCGAGACAACAATCGAGAACGCCTCGGTCGTGGTGCTGAATTTTACGTTGCAATTCGTCCCGCGTGAAGAGCGAATGGCGATAATTAATACTATTTTTTCGGGTCTGGTCAAAGGTGGTGTACTCATTATCGCTGAGAAGGTATTAGCCGACGATAATGCCATCAACGACGTGTTGGTGGATTTACACCATGATTTCAAACGTGCCAACGGCTATAGCGAGTTGGAAATCAGCCAAAAACGCGCAGCGATCGAAAATGTCATGAAAATTGATAGTCTCACCGCGCATCACCAGCGTTTTAAAGAAGCCGGTTTTGCTCATAGCGGAACCTGGTTCCAGTGTTTTAATTTTGCCGCAATGCTGGCCATTAAAGGAGACCGCTAATGGATTGGTTCGAGCAATCGTTAGTGCGGTTAGTCAAAAGCCCACATAGAGCATGGCTAGAAACATTACCGCGCCAGCTGCATGATTTTCTGGATAAGCCCCATGGCGATTTTCGCAAATGGCAGCGGGTACTAAAGCAGCTACCCGTTATCAGCACTGAACAGCCAGTCAACGCATCGCTTGGCGATGCCATTAGTATCGGTCCGGCGGCGTTAGCTGCGGATTCAGACCGGGCGCGTATGCGTGGTTTGTTAATGCAGCTGCAGCCGTGGCGAAAAGGCCCATTTGAACTATTTGGTTTGCACATTGACACCGAATGGCGCTCGGACTGGAAGTGGCAGCGGGTGGCTCCGCATTTGGATTCTCTCAGCGGTAAACAGGTGCTGGATGTGGGTTGTGGCAGTGGTTATCACTTGTGGCGGATGTTAGAGGCCGGAGCCGAAGATGTCTGGGGAGTCGATCCTGGTGAACTGTTTTTAACTCAATTTCAGGCAATTAAACAATATATGCCTGCGACTATTGCCGATCGAGCTCACTTTTTTCCCGTTGGCATTGAAGCGATGCCCGAGCTGAAAAGTTTTGATACGGTATTCAGCATGGGCGTGCTGTATCATCGCCGCTCGCCGCTGGAGTTTCTGCAACAACTCAAAGGCTTGTTAAAGCTCGGTGGTCAGTTGGTCTTAGAAACAATTGTGGTGGCCGGTGACGAAACGACGGTAATGATGCCGGGTGAACGCTATGCGCAAATGCGCAATGTGTGGTTTTTACCCAGCGCTAAGGCATTGTCAGTGTGGATGCAACGGCTCGGTTTTAAAGATATAGAGATTGTTGATCACAATGTCACTTCGCTTGACGAGCAACGCTCAACAGATTGGATGCAAGGTGAGTCATTAAAAGACTTTTTGGATGCAGACGACCCAAGCTTGACGGTCGAGGGCTATCAAGCCCCCATCCGTGCTATTTTAACCGCGCGGGTTTAAAGCGTCTTTAAAAACGCTTTCATATCGTCGGCAAGTTGTGGGTGACGCATTGCGTGCTCAACAAACGCCTTGGCGTAGCCCATTTTATTACCGCAATCGTGGCTGCGTCCTTTCATATAATACGCATTAACCGGTTTGTCTTTAAGCAACATCGCCATCGCGTCGGTTAACTGGATTTCGTTACCGGCACCGACCGGCGTACGCTCTAACAATGGCCACAACTGTTTCGGGAATACATAACGACCAACCACAGCAAGATCCGAAGGTGCTTCGTCTACTTCCGGTTTTTCCACCAGCTGTTTAATACCAGCTTGTTGGCCTGGTTCTAAGTCTTTACCGTTAATGTCGGCTATACCGTAATTACTAACACTCTCGTGTGGTACTTTTTCAACCATCACCTGAGCGGCACCGTTTTCTTCAAAGTTGCGCTTCATTTCAGCCAAGTTGTCTTGTTTTAAATCACAACTAGCCTCATCCACCAGTACATCCGGCAATACTACTGCAAACGGCTCGTCACCAATCAGCGGACGCGCGCACAATACGGCATGACCCAGGCCTTTGGCTTCGCCCTGACGCACGTGCATAATGGTCGTTCCTTTTGGGCATATCGCTTGCACTTCTTCCAACAATTGACGCTTAACCCGACGCTCAAGCGTTGTCTCAAGCTCGAAGCTGGTATCAAAGTGGTTTTCGATCGAGTTTTTACTCGAATGGGTGACCAAAATAACGTCCGTTAAACCGGCCGCGGCACACTCTTCAACAATGTATTGGATGAGTGGTTTATCCACCAACGGCAGCATTTCTTTTGGAATCGCTTTGGTCGCTGGCAACATCCGTGTACCCAACCCCGCTACCGGGATTACCACTTTTTTGACGGTTTGTTTTTCCATGTCTTTATCCTGTGCTTTAAAATCTTAAATTCGGTCACGTTTATACCGCGATTAGCTGTTATAATGCAACTGAGAAACAGCTAAACATGTTGAATTTACAGGCAGTCAGACGATTATGGCGTTTTATTTTTCTTCCCGACGGGTACCACAACTTCAACCCTATTCTTTTCCCGAACGAGCCATTATTTTGGGCATCGCCCAAGAAGCGATGCCAGTACCACGACGGTTAATTTGCAATTTAGCGAAGCTAGTGCCAATTTGCATTGTTTTTTATGCGATTGTGGACGTGCCCGGGTGGTGGAAAGTGCCGGCGTTACTGGCGGCAGGAATTGGTTATCCGCTGTTTACCCAGCCGATCAATATTAATATGAGTTTGCCTTACCTGGATAAAGCGGTTCGTCAGTTTGAGGCCAATCGCGCTGAATCATAACATCAGCGATATCGGGCAGGCGCCCAGTTATTTTGTGTGGACTTACTATCGTGCTTTGGTGATAACTGGCGTGTTGCCAAATACCTAACGCTAAATCGGGCCGGGTTTGCGGTTCCGACTGAATTCGGTCACCGGCTTGTCCCCAACACCACTCCCCGCTGCGGGTATCGACTACCCCCACCAGCACATCAAAAGCAGTGCGGATACGCGAGTGGCACAACTCATCATTTAGGTGCGTCAATAATTTAGCAGGCTCTATAATACTGTCATCATTCCCCGATAAATGCTGCCGTAACAAAGGGTCCAACAACGTCTTAAAGACCAGTAGCGGAATTAACCGCTGCTCGGTCGCATTCTGCGGACTCGCCAGTAACACCAACACCTTGCCTTGCAACAACGGGCGGAAATCGAGCCAAACAGAGGGTTCGTCACTGGCCAAATTAAACTGAAAGCGATAGCCATTCAATTCCATCGGGCCGGTGGGCAACAACTCATGGGTTAAGCGCCGAACAAGAGCGTCATCCTGATAAAGCACCTGAATGTGATCATCCAATTCGTAACGGTCATGTAAATAGGTTTCTTCTAATTGGTAGCGGTTCAAGCAATGTTGAATCGCCTCATTGAGGACCGTTAAACTTTCGATGGGCTTCACCAAATAATCCCACGCGCCAAGCCGAACGGCTTCGCGGATATCCGACATCGACTCACTGGCAGAAACCACAATAATAGGCAAATCAGCATGGCTGCTGAGCAGCTGCTCGATAACTTGTAACCCACTAATATCAGGAAGTTTAAGATCGCAAAGGATAATGTCCGGGGTAAGCTGTTGGCACAGACGGACACCTTCATGCCCACTGTCAGTGCAGCGCACGTCGTAATCTAACTGAGTTAAGTAGTTTTTTACGATGCCCTGAAAAACCGCATCGTCCTCAATAATTAATACAGAGGCTTGTGACATCATTGCTCGACTTCGCTGCTGAAACCTAGCTTAAGCATTGTTCAGGATCAGCAGCTCGTCAATGTTCAGACCTTGTTATCTAGGTTTAAAAAGCATTTTCCAGGTTTTCGTCAAATGCGTCTTCTGAATATTCTTCGCTATAATCGTCTTCGAACTCGTCCGGCTGTTCCGGTGGATTACCGTCATAAACTTTGTAACGCCAGTTTTGATAATAGGCTTCTTTGACAAAAGTATAGGGATCCAGCGCATTTTCTAAGACTTTCTCCTGATCACGCAACTGCAGCCGCATTTCAAGTCCCTTAACCACGTAGCGCGGAATATCCCAGTCAGAATCAATTTCTGTGTATGGGAAGAACTGACCATCAACCCAGTCGGTGCCGCGATCAATCAGAACCGTGGGACCTATTACCGGTAGCATAATGAAGGGGCCGTTGGGTACGCCCCAAAGCGCCAGCGTTTCTCCTAACGATTCCTCGCTTTTCTCCAGTCCCATACCACTAGCTGGATCAAACAGTCCAAGAATACCAATGGTTGAGTTTACCGCGAAGCGGCCTACGCTATACCCAGCGCCGGAGGGCTTAGCCTGCAGCACATTGTTAACGGCGCTCCAGGGCTCCTGCAAGTTTTCGAATGCCCGATATAAGGAGCGACGAATAGGCTCTGGGATATTTTCATAAGCTTCCGCAGTCGGCTTTATCACCGCTTCGTCCAGCTCTTGGTTAAAATCCCAAACCACGCGATTCATGTCCTCTAAAGGATCGCGCTCATCGGCATAAGAATCTTCTGGTGTTGACGAGCACGCGCTCAACATTACAACAGCCGTTAAGCTGGTCAAAACTTTTATCAAATACGGTTTGGTCATTGTTAATCCGTTACTACTTTAATCCGTTAATTTTTACGGCTGTCGTTCAGACAGCTGCAGTTCGACATTTACAGCATCTTCTGCCTTAATAACCCTTGGTTCGGCATTAAGATCACCCGGCTGCAGTTCAATTTTATCATCTTGCGACACCCGCGCCTGTACTTTCCATTGTTCGAGCGAGCTTAATTGCAGTTCTGGCAACATGGAGTCCTGATTGCTTAGCGTGACTGTTATCGGAAAATCCATTGCCGGAACGCGTTTAACGGCAGCTGGCATTGGTGCGCCATCAACTGCGGTAACGTACACAAAAAGCGTACTGTTTTGCGGCAACTGCTGACGCAATTCCTCACTAATACTAACCGTCACCGTAAGCTGCTGAAGGTTTTGTTGCTGCTGCTGTTTTGCATCGGCAATGGCCTGTTCTACCGCACTGCGTCGCGGACTGCTCTCTGGTGTAAGGCGCAGTAATTGCTGCCAGGCATTGATGGCTTGCTCATAGTTGCCTGTTTCGTAGGCAACGAACCCACTAAGAGAAATGGCTTCGACGTTATCCGGTTCAATCTTTAACGTACGCGCTAATAGCTGACCGGCTTTCTGTAAATTACTCTCGCTGCCATTTTGCAACAAAAACCGCGCATAGCTCACCAGGGTTCCTGTTCGGTCAGGATCCAGCGCCAACGATTTCTCGAACGCACTATTGGCCTGGTCAAACTGATCAAGATCGGTCATCAACCCCGCATATATCCACCAAGCAACAGGATCATCACCCTGCCGCTGCAGTTTCTGCCGCAAGCCAAGTGCAAACGTACTCAGAGTATCACTGTCCACTTCCTGCTGCTGTTGCAATACCCGTTTGCCAAGTTCCGGCAATTGTTGCAGCGCATCATCAGCCTGTCTCTGCAGATTCCAGCTGCCAAAGCCCGCATAGAATCCCAACGAAATGATGATTAACAATGCGATGGGTAACCATGGTTTAATCGGCTGCCAGTTAATACCTTGTTCAATATCGTGGTTATCCGTAACGAAGGTCTTATCCAATTCAAGCCGGGCTTGTTGATATTCTTCCTCGTCGACACGTCCGGCAGCATGGTCTTCATCCAGCTCTTGCAGACGTTGCTGATACCAACGTTGATTTTCACTGGTCCGTTGCAGTGATTCGCGCCGCTGAACCCTGCGCGCCAGCAACACCACAATAACGGCAACAAGTAATAGTACCGCTAATATCAGCAGCAACTTAATCATCTTTGGACCTCTCTTTTAACTGCTGCAACTGCTCCCGTTCCTGGTCGCTCAACGCTACTGTCTGACGACGACGGCGGGACATACGAATGGCGATAGCAATACCTCCAAGCGCAATAATCAGCGGCGCTAACCACAACACAGCGGTAAATAGATTAAATGGCGGCCGGTAGTGGGCAAAGTTACCGTAGCGAGCCACCATGTGATCAATCACGTCTTGTTTCGAGTGACCCTGCATAACCATATTGTAAGCGCGCTCACGCATATCGCCCGCTAATGGCGCATTCGAGTCAGCAATATTTTGATTCTGACATTTAGGACAGCGCAGCTCCTGCGTGAGTTGCTGATACGTTCGCCGCTGTTCAGCTGTCTCAAATTCATAACCATCATAGGTCACCTGCTGCGCCAGAATAGCCATCGGGAACACCAGTAATAGCATAACGAGCAGGCCTTTCAGTACACTCATGAGCCACTCTCCTGCTGCAACTGCTGATAAATTTTCTGCAGTTTGTTCTCCCAGTTACGCTCGTTAACGTCACCAACATGGCGGTAACGGATTTTTCCGTTGCCATCAATAAAATAAGTTTCGGGGGCACCATACACGCCAAATTCGAAGGCGACGTCACCTTCGGGATCAAAAATATTGACGGTATAGGGGTCGCCCAGAGTGTTTAGCCAGTCGATGGCTTTAGCCCGAGAATCGTCTTGATAATTTAACCCGACAATGGGAACACCTTGAGCCGCTAACTTATTCAAAAATTCGTGCTCAGCCCGGCAGGTAGGACACCAGGTTGCCCACACATTCATTAACAATGGGCCGTCATGCAGCACTTGCTCGGTGTGCTGAACATTGTCATTAAATAAATCCACTGCCGAGAATTCAGGTACTGGCTTATCAATTAGTACCGACTCCAGTTTAGTCGGGTCGCTGCCCAACCCTTTTAATAAGAACACAACCAAGCCGATAAAAATCACCAGCGGTAAGAACAAAACCCACCAGTTCTTGTTGTTTTTTGCTTGAGCATCACTCATGCGAGTTGCTCCTTTGACTTGCTTTTACGGTAGCGCTTATCCGCCATGGCAAACACACCGCCAATAGACATAATAATGGCGCCTAACCAAATCCAGCGTACAAAGGGTTTGATGTAAAAGCGAACCGCCCAGGCTTTATCAGCAACCGTGTCATCGTCGAGTGGTTCACCCATGGCAATGTATAGATCACGTAGCAGGCTGCCATCCAATCCGACTTCGGTCATACTCATGCGCTGGACCCGGTAAAAGCGTTTTTCACTGACCACTTCAGTGACCAGTTCACCGTCTTTGTGCAGCTGGAACACACCTTCATCCGAGTCGTAGTTAGGACCTTCAACATGACGTAACTCTTTAAAGGTTAATTCATAGCCGCTGACTTCGACGGTTTGTCCTGGCGCAATGGCAACATCTTGTTCGGTTTCGTAGTGCGAGACCAACGCCACGCCAATCAAGGTGACCGCGAAGCCAATATGGCCCAGCACCATTCCCCAATGACTTCCGGGGATTCGAGTAAGGCCAGCTAACCCCTGCTTGCGCTGTTTTAGCGTTTGCTGCACTTCGGTGATGGTGCTAAGCACGACCCAAAACGCTAAGAACAACCCGATCGCAGCCCACATTGGTAACTCGTCGGCCCAGATCTGCGGTAATAGGTAGGTTAACGCCAACGCCAGTACCAGACACAGTGCCAACGGTTTTAATAGCGGTTGCAACGGCTGCCGGCGCCAACGCATTAGCGGCCCAATACCAAGCAACAGTGCGAAAGGCACAACCAGATAACTGTATAGCTCGTTAAAGAAAGGCTCACCGATAGAGATACTTCCCATGCCCAGCTCTTTGTGCACCAGTGGCAATAAAGTACCTAACAGCACCACCACCATAGCTGCCATCAACAGGACATTATTACCCAGCAGCATCACTTCTCGAGAAGCCATCTGATAACGGCTGTAACCTTGCATTTGCCCGGCTCTGAGCCCGTACAATATCAATGAACCACCGATAACCAGCGCCAGCAGCACCAGAATAAACAGACCTCGGGTTGGATCAGACGCGAATGCATGCACTGACACCAGTACGCCTGATCGGACTAAGAACGTACCCAGCAAACTTAAACTAAAGGCGGCAATCGCCAGTAGTACGGTCCATGACTTAAAACTGCCGCGCTTCTCGGTCACTGCCAATGAGTGCAATAACGCAGTGCCCACCAGCCATGGCATAAATGACGCATTTTCGACCGGATCCCAGAACCACCAGCCGCCCCAGCCGAGCTCGTAATAAGCCCACCAGCTGCCAATCGCGATACCCAGCGTTAGAAAAATCCAGGCCGCTAATGTCCAGGGCCTGGACCAGCGCGCCCAGGCTGCATCCAGCTTACCCGACAGCAATGCTGCAATAGCAAAAGCAAACGCCACCGAAAAGCCCACATAGCCCATGTACAACAATGGCGGATGAATAATCATACCCGGGTCTTGTAACAGCGGATTCAGGTCGCGCCCATCTACCGGTATCATCGGTAAACTGCGGTCAAATGGATTAGAGACAGTCAGCATAAACAAATAAAAGCCAATGCTGATAAGCCCTAAAATACCCAATACTCTCGCTACCATAGGTAATGGAATCGAGCGTGACAATAGGGCTACTGCCGCAATCCACCCAGACTGCATCAGCATCCACAGTAAGAACGAGCCTTCGTGAGCTCCCCACACCGCAGTAACACGGTATTGCACTGGCAGCTGTGTATTCGAATTAGCCGCCACATAAGCGATGGAAAAATCATTAACCACAAACGCGGTGACCAGCAGTGCAAAAGCAATTGCCGTAAACAAAAACTGCCCCATGGCCAGCGGTCGCGCATAAGCCATCACTCCACCATGTCCACGCCACGAGCCGTATAGTGCATACCCTGCCAACAACACCGAAAAAGCCAGTGCAATGGCAATACTTAGATGGCCTGCTTCTGCAATCATTGGCCGTCTCCGCTTGAGTTATAAGAATCGTCCACCGGGTTATTAGGGTTAACGTGCTTGATGCCTTTCATTTTTTCGGCAAGCTCTGGCGGCATATATTCTTCATCATGTTTAGCAAGCACTTCGCTGGCCTTTAATACCCTTGGTTCAATTAATTCGCCCTGGGCAACAATACCCTGCCCTTCACGGAACAAGTCCGGCAGAATGCCCTGATACAACACAGTAACTTCCGGACCGGTATCAGTAATTTTGAACTTAACTTCGAGCGTATCACGGTTGCGTTCAACTGAGCCATCAACCACCATTCCGCCAACACGCATGCGCTGCCCGACAACCGGTGCTTTTTCGCCCCGTTCGGGTTCGACAAAGTCACTGGGGGTATAAAATAAATTAATACTTTGGCTCATTGCATAAAGCATTAAACCAATCGCAGTAGAAACCCCGATCACTAACACCAGGATCCAGGTTAACCGCTGTTTTCGACGTGGATTCATCGCGTTGACTCCTTAACCGGCGACTGTTGCCGTTTTGCCAAACGCCGTTTTCGGCGCTGCAAAGTTTCACTCTGACGTTGCAACCGACGGCGACCTAAAGCGGCGTCCAGGGCTACCCCGGCAATCACTAAAAAACTTAAAAAGAACGACAACCAGACATAAAAGCCGTAGCCGCCCATCTGCACAAACTCGCTAAAACTATCAAACGCCATTGTTTAGCTCCTTATTGGCGCCAAGCTCTTTTTGTGCCCAGGGCCGGTGCAATTCATGACGCAGCAACTCATTTTTAAAGCGCATCATAACCAGACTAATAGTTAGTAATTTAAATCCTAGTAAGCTAATCAATAGTGGCCAGAGCATGCTGGTTGCAATCGAAGGCCGTTCAAATTTGGTGATAGTGGCGCCTTGATGCAGGGTGTTCCACCACTCCACCGAATAATGAATAACCGGCAAGTTGACGACACCGACGATAGCCAGAATAGAAGCGGCTTTAGCTCCGGTACGAACGTCGTCAAAAGCGTAATACAACGCCATCACACCGACGTACAAAAACAATAAAATAAGCTCCGAGGTTAAGCGTGCATCCCAGACCCACCAGGTGCCCCACATAGGCTTACCCCAGATAGCGCCGGTTAATAATGCGACCACCGTCATTGCAGCGCCGACCGGCGCTATTGCGGGTATTGCCCACTCAGCAGTTTTTATTTGCCAGACCAGTGCAATCGCCCCCATCACTGCCATGGCAAAATAGGCAGCCATGGAAAATATTGCCGATGGTACATGGATGTAAATAATACGGTAGCTGTCTCCCTGCTGATAATCAGCAGGAGCATAGGCAAGTCCCCAGATCATACCTACCGCTAAACTGACTACGGTAAAAGCAGCAAACCAAGGCAGTAGTTTATCGACCAAGCGATATGTCGCTTCGGGTTTTGCGTAAGGGTGTAACCATCGCCACATATTAATTCATACTCATTCTGACAGCGGCCGCAATTGCCAGCGGCGCCAGGGTTACCGTTAATACGGAGATTGCGGCCAAAATAGCCAATTGTGCGTGAACATCCAGTCCCATGCCGGCGTTTTCGACGGCGGAGGTTGCAAATATTAGCAGCGGAATAAACAGCGGTAATAATATCAAGCTAACCAATGAGCCGCCACGTTGTAACTGCAGAGTTAATGCTGCGCCAATAGCTCCCAGCGCACTTAATGCCGGAGTACCCAGCAACAAACTTAATGCCAAGGCCCACCAGGCGTCGACCGGCAGGTTGAGCAGCAGCGCCAGTAACGGCGACAAAACAACCAAAGGTAAACCACTTAACAGCCAGTGCGCAGCAACTTTTGCGGTTAGCGTAAAAGCTAATGGCTCCGATAATAAGCACATTTGCTCCAAACTGCCGTCGTTGTAATCATCTTTAAACAAACGATCCAAGCCCAGCAAAGTTGCCAATAAAGCCGCCACCCAAATAATTCCCGGTGCAATACGTTCCAGTATATCTGGCCCGGGGCCGATACCCAACGGGAACAAAGTCACAACAATTAGCAAAAACATTAACGGGTTAAGTGCATCGGAGCGTCGGCGCGCAGCAATCCGTAAATCTTTCGCCAATACTGACCGCCAAAGTTGCCACGAGTTCATTCGCTCATCGCCTCTTGTTGCAATGGAGCCAGGGTTAATTGTTGTAGCGGTAAATCGGCTAACCCCAACGGTTGATGCGATGTCATAATAATACTACCGCCATTGCCTAAGTGTTGCTTAAAGCGCTGCTGTAAAAGCGCGATACCATCCACATCAAGAGCTGTAAAAGGCTCATCCAGAATCCACAGTTTGGCCGCTGAACTCCATAACCGGGTTAACGCTACTCGGCGTTGTTGCCCAGCGGACAGCCGACCCGTGAGTTCTTCCTCCAGCCCCAGCAGACCCAGTTGTTCGAGTACGTCCCAGTCTCGCTCGTCGTTCAGCTGAGCGCTTTTGTCGCCCCCTAAACGGCGCTGCCAAAACACGTTTTCCAGGGCACTTAGCTCAGGCTTTACGGCTGCTTTGTGACCGATATAGAGTAATTGCCGGTGAAATTCGCTACGATAGGCTGAAAGCTTATGACCGTTAAAGAAAACTTGTCCACTACTGGGCTGCAGCAGGCCTGCCAACATTCTTAATAAGGTAGACTTACCAGCTCCGTTGGCACCACTTATCTGCCACAGCTCACCGGTATAAAGGGCAAACTGCAATTGCGCAAATAAAACTCGGCCACCGCGAATTGAGCTAACACCGTCGGCGTGTAATAGTGGGGTGTCAGTGTTCACTCGCTGCGTCATAACGGGCTTTGTCATTAACGGTGTCCAACAGCCTAAAATAGAAACGTAAATTGGCTAAAGTTTAACACAATTGCGGCCGAAAAAACCATGTATAGACGCGGCAAATCCGCACAGGCTGTACGACTTTGAATCGAGGCTAAATGGAACTCAATCAGCTGCTACAACAACTGTTAGCGCAAACCGGCGGTAAACCCGGCTCAGGCTCTAATGCGCTGCTAACCGATCTGTCTAAAGTGGTTGATGCAGAAACGGCGAAAACCCTGATGCAAGTTCTCACTCGGGCCGCCGGATTACCGGCAACTACAGCCCAGCAGGCGCCTCCCGCGCAGTTACCTACTTTGCCTGTACAACTGAATCTGACGCCTGCCAAACCTGCGACTCAAACATCGGCACAGCTGACCTTAACGGTATTGCCAAGCCAAACGTCCACGGCTTCTCCCGCTAAAACAGACACGCGAGCAGTCAGTGTGCAAATACCAGTAACTCGACAACAGGTCTCGCAACTGCAGACTTTGTTGCCGGCCACGCCGGGTCCAAAAACACCTCAGCAGCCCACAATTTTGGTGGTACAGCCCAGTCCAAAGCAAAGCCTGCAGCAATCGATAACGCTACAACTGGTTAATCCGAAGGCACCCCAAAAACCGGTGACCATTGAACTACCAACCAGCCAGTTAAGTAAACCTTTGGCGCAGGCTATAGTTGCCTCAACCAAACCGACCGTACCGCCAGTTACTACACCAACTAAAACCATCCAGCGGCCAACGCCGCCGCAGGCCAGCCCACAGCCAATAACCGCGGGCGTAATACAAAAACAGGCGCAGCAGATAACACCACAGCAGTTTCGCCAGGTAATACAACAGGTAATTCGCGGTGAGCTCGAGTTAACAGCGCCAACAACGCCAGCAGCTCGCAGCAGCAATGCGGCTCAGCTAACGAATAGCACTGCTGCTGCGTCGCAAGCCCAGCCGCAAAACCCACAGCAGGCGATCTCGCGAGTACTTCAGGCCGTCATGCAACAACTGCCACCGGCTGAATCAATGCAACAGCCACAGGCCCTGAAACAATGGGTTAACGACTGGTTTGCTGCTAAGCCGGTAAGCAGTGCTCCGGCGCAACAAATGGGTAGCCTCGGCAAAATGCTGATGATGTTGCTCGGATTTGCTATGCAACAACCTAAGTCAAACGCAACGGCAACAACCACTCCGCTGTCGGCACAACAACAAAACACTGTTGGTCAGCTGACCCAGGCGTTATTGGATCAGGTATTGAGGCCGGCACCACGGTTGCCGGGCGAGCAAGCTTTTAGCGGCGAAGTGCGCGAGCGTATTAATCAGTTATTGCAACAACTACCGGCAACTCAGCTGCAACGTTTAATGCAACTATTTACGGCCTCGGTGAATAGCGCTCAAACCAGTCAGGCGAGGCTGGCGGACTCAGCCGCCACTCAGCCTGAGTACTTCGTGTTGCTACCCGGCTCGCAACAAAACCCGGAGCAACAACACGAGCTATTAATTCGGCGCGAAGATGAACGCAGTAAAGATGATGAGTCGACCCGTACCGTTTGGTTATTTACCTTGCGCTTTGAATTACAAGAGCACGGACCGTTATTGGTTAAAGGACGCTATCACCCGGCCGGCACGCGGGTCGATTTTTACACCGAATCAGATAGCGCCGAACGCGCGGTACAACAACAAATGGGAAAGCTGGAAAAGCGCTTTGCCGAACTTGACGTCAACGGACTGAATTTGACCGTTCAAAAAGGTAAGGTACCGGAGACTCTGGCAAAACAACAGAGCGGGATTATTCGGGTGACGGTATGACAGACCAACAAAAACAGGCCATCGGACTTTCCTATGATGGCGTTAATGCGCCGCAAGTCATCGCCAAGGGTTTTGATGAACTGGCCGAAGAGATTATTGCGGTAGCCAAAGAACACGGGGTTTTGGTGCACGAGGATCCACTGCTCTCGGATTCTCTTGCAAAGCTAAACGTTGGTGAAGAAATTCCCAGAGACCTGTATATCATTATCGCCGAAATCATCGCCTTCGCTTATTTGCTGGAAGGGAAATTCCCCGAGTCCTGGGGGGGATAAAAACAGCTATTGGCATCAAAGATGCCAATAGCTAGTTTATTTCCGCATGGCGGCGATTAATTCGGCTTCCGCGCGCGGTAAATCGCACTCCTGCATAATCTCTTCAACGCTGGCACCGCCGGCCACTAATTTTGCAGCGCGCTGGTAGAGTTTAGCACCGGGATCCTGCTGGGAAAGTTGTTCGAACTTCTGTTGCAGCGCGTGTTGCTCTTCAGTTAATTGCTTAACTTGCTGCTGCAAGCGCTCGCTTTGCTGGTCTAGCTGCTGCTTAACACTCTGTTCCAGACTCTGCTGCAACTGTTCAGTTTGGGCGAAATCATTACCGTTACTGTTTAGCTGTTGTTTTAAGGCCAACACTTCACTGGCGCTCTCGGTTAGCATCATTAAACGCTGTTGCTGGCGTTCAATAACCTGCGCCTGTTTACGTGACGTGATAATGACCGCCGTTAGCGCCAGCAAAGCCAGCACTAAAGCAGCTATAGCTACCAGCAATGATACTGAGAGCATGATTTTTTCCTTAAGGCCGACTTAACTGAGACGTGAGATTTCGTCCCATTCTTCGTCGGTTAACATTTTATCCAGATCGACCAAAATCAGCAGTTCACCGTCGCGGTTACTGACACCCTGAATAAAGCGTGAGCTTTCATC
The DNA here is from genome assembly GCA_051746345.1 of Pseudomonadota bacterium. GTDB lineage: Bacteria > Pseudomonadota > Gammaproteobacteria > Enterobacterales > Alteromonadaceae > Idiomarina. The sequence goes on along the minus strand of JBNJEZ010000017.1, from coordinate 4,535 downwards.
AGTGCCCACATTTGGCGCTGTATCGATTTCTGACTTTTTCAGATAAACAACTTCGGCGACACTGTCGACCAAAATTCCAATAACCTGCTTTTCAGATTCGATGATCACCACCCGGGTATTGTCGGTGACTTCTGCTTGCGGCAAGCCAAAACGCAGACGCGTATCGATGACCGTGACCACATTGCCACGCAAATTGATGATACCTAACACGTAACTCGGTGCCCCGGGAACCGGCGCAATCTCGCTGTAACGCAGAACTTCCTGCACCTGCATTACATTAATACCGTAGGTTTCCTGCTCTAACTGAAAGGTAACCCACTGTAAAACTTCGTCATTACCTTCTGCTTCAATCTGTTTATTTACGTTACGGTTTTCCGTCGTCATGCTCTCACTCCGGTTTTTCTGATGGTTCGGACTGGATATGTCCTAAACCGTTATCTAGCAGTGTAATCAATGCGTTAACATCCAGCAATGCACACATACGCTGACGAACCACCCCGGCCAGCCAGGGGCGTTTCTCATTTACTCCGTGACGCCATTGTATGGCTTCCGGCTGCAGCGGTTCACTGTCAACCAGTTCCTCGCACAGCAAGCCCCAGGGGCTGTCATTCAGTGTAATCAAATATTGATAATTAATTTTTTCTTGCAGCTCTGGCGTTAACTTTTCTGGCATCACCCAGCGCGCCGTATCCACCACTTGCAGCTTTTCATCACGCTCAGTCATTATCCCTTTAAACCATTTCGGTTTACCGAAAATAGGACTAATTTTACCAATGGTATGGATACCACCTAAACTTTTTAATGGAACCGCTAAGGTTAAACCTGCTACCCGGAAGAACAACGCCTGAAAATCGCCCTGTTGATACTCTTCCATCGCATCCGCTTGTGTCGACTCCGGCTCGTCATTTGCTACTGACTGCTCAGTGGTCTCGACAACCTCTGGTGCGTCTGCAACCACCTCTACCGGCGGTTCAGGCTGCTCAGGCTCTGCAATTTCTTCAACAGGCTCGGTTAACGGTACCGTTGTGGTAATTTCCGGAACACTCGTCTCTTCATCAGTATCGGCAGCCGGTTCAATTTCTAAAATTGTCGCCTGACTGAGCAGCCGCTTTACCGGCTCGTCATCAAAATCAGCAACCGGTTTATGTTCTTCCTCAAGTAATGCATTGAGGTACTCCATCATTGCCTTATCACTGTTGCCACTCATGACAGATCCTGTTCAGCAAGCTGCTGTAAATGGGTAAGTAACGTTTGATAAGCCAATACGCCTCTTGCTTTTGGCGCATAAAGTGACGGGGGCAATTGCTCATTACTGGCATCGCGAAATTTGGTATCGATGGGAATCATCCCGTTCCAAACCGAGCGGCCGTAGCGTTCCACCAACTTTTTATAAGCGTCTAAGGAAGCCCGGGTGCGTTTATCGTATAAAGTTGGGATGATGGTGTATTGATAACCCTGGCCGCGTGATTTTTGAATCAGTTTAAGCGTACGCATCATGCGCTCCAGACCTTTTAACGCCAGAAATTCAGTTTGCACCGGGATCAGCACCCGGTGGCAGCAAGCCAGTGCATTAACCATGAGTACACCGAGCACCGGTGGCACATCAATCAACACGTAGTCGTAATCCTGTTGCAGAGTAGCCAACGCACGCTTTAAAATCAGTCCCATGCCACCCTGACTACCCAGTTTCCGATCGAGCGTGGCAAGTGCCATTGTTGATGGCAACACATCCAGATTTTTGACTTCACTCGGCACGATCGACTGCTTTACCTTTTCGCGTGTGGCATCTTTGCCTAACAAAAACACATCAAAAGCACTGGTCGGCAATTCTTCGGAGTCGAATCCGAAATAGTAGGTTAATGAAGCATGCGGATCAGTATCGATACAAAGTACCCGTTGGCCACGCTCCGCCAGCAGTCCGGCCAGTGCCACTGTGGTGGTGGTTTTTCCGACCCCACCTTTTTGGTTGGCAACCGTCCAGACCACCATAGCTATTGGTATCCAACCTCTTTCACGATGGCTTTTGCCATATCGTTTAGGCTAATACTACGGCTGGAAATTCCTGCCGAGGCAACGGCTTGCGGCATCCCGTAAACCACACAGCTGGCCTCGTCCTGAGCCCAGACCGTTGCTCCCTGCTGTTGCAACATACGAGCACCCTCGCGGCCATCAGCGCCCATGCCGGTTAAAATCACGCTCAGTACTTTGCTGCCGAACAGCTTAGACAGGCTGGCAAAAGTAACGTCGACACTGGGTTTATAAGTAATCCGGCCACTGTCGTCTTCACGTATGCGTAACCGTGTATTACTGGCGCTGCCATCGACCAACATCTGTTTGCCACCCGGGGCGAGGTAGGCGACTCCGGGCTTTAACACATCGCCTTCTTCAGCCTCTTTTACTTTTACTTTGCAAAGACCATCAAGCCGCTGTGAGAATGCTTTGGTGAAGGCAGCAGGCATGTGCTGCACCATAACAATCGGATAAGGAAAGTTCTGAGGCAACTGAGTTAGTATTTTTTGCAACGCCACCGGTCCTCCGGTCGAGGTGCCAATGGCCAACACCTGATAATTGCGGTTAATAGTAAGGTTGTTGGTTGCTACAACCGCTGGCTCACTGGGTTGCTGGCGTTGTTGCTGACGCTCTTCGCTGCGTTGACGAATGCGGTCCAGTGCTGAAGTGCCGGGTTTATCCGTTTGCGGGCGTGTTTTACCAGTACTGGGCCGGCTGGCAGGAGTCGGCGGTGGTGTCGCTGCCCGAGCCGATCGGGCAGCGGGATCTGACGCTATGGCCAGTACCCTGTCTTGTAGCGTTTTTACCGCGTCATCCCGGTTCCGGGCAATATCTTCAAACTTCTTCGGTAAAAAATCGGCAGCACCAGCTTCCAGCGCATTTAGCGTTGCTGTTGCACCGTCATGAGTCAGCGAGCTGAACATCAAGATGGGACAAGGCGCCGAACGCATAATCTCTTTAACGGCGTCAATGCCGTTCATCACCGGCATCTCGATGTCCATAGTGATAACGTCAGGGCGAAGAGATTTTGCTTTTTCAACGGCTTCGCGGCCGTCGTTAGCCGAGCCGATCACTTCGATGCGGCGATTTTGTTCGAGAATCTCAGTAACTCGGCGCCTAAAGAACGCCGAGTCGTCTACCACCAGAACTCGTACTGTCATTGAAAGGGTGTCCGTTAACGTTTAGCGTAATACTTCAGCATGCTCGGAACATCAATAATCAAGGCAATACCACCATCACTGGTGATGGTAGCACCTGCCATTCCAGGCGTGCCCTGTAATAATTTATCCAGCGGCTTAATCACCACCTCTTCTTGTCCAATCAGTGCATTCACTACAAAACCAACTTGTTGGTTACCAATTTGCACGACCACAACATGACCGCTCTCATTACGGGTTGAACGATCCGGGTTACGCACCAACCAGTGTTCAAGGAAGAACAATGGAATTGCCCGATTCCGAACAATTAATGTCAACTGACCGTCAACAGTATTGGTGCGGCTCATGTCTAAGTCGATAATCTCGCTGACCACCGCCAGTGGTAACGCAAAGGTTTGTTCTTTTACCGCGACCATTAGGGTTGGTAAAATAGCCAGCGTGAGCGGTACTTTGATCAGCAGTTCGGTGCCTTTGCCCAACTCTGATTTTATCTTAACACTACCGTTCAGCTGACTTATTTTGGTTTTTACCACGTCCATGCCGACGCCACGGCCGGATATGTCCGATACCTGATCTTTGGTGGAAAAGCCCGCCGCGAAAATCAAATTATAAGCGTCTTCATCACTCATCCGAGCGGCGCTGTCTTGATCCAGAATACCGCGCTTGATGGCGATACCTTTTAGCTTTTCTGCGTCCATACCGGCGCCATCGTCTTTAATGGACAACATAATATGGTCGCCTTCCTGCGAGGCCGATAAACTAACCGTTCCCTGACGCGGCTTACCTTTGGCCTCCCGATCATCGGGCATTTCAATGCCGTGGTCGACTGAATTACGCACCAAATGCACCAACGGATCGGCAAGCGCTTCGACTAAGTTCTTATCCAGATCGGTATCTTCACCGTGCATTTCCAGATTAATTTCTTTTTTCAGACTACGTGCTAAATCACGTACGACCCGTGGGAAGCGACCAAAGACTTTCTTAATCGGTTGCATCCGGGTTTTCATTACCGCGCCCTGCAGATCACCGGTTACCACATCCAGGTTCGAAATGGCTTTACCCATCTCGTCACCTTTGCCTTCTTCACTGTTGCTAAGGCTTAGCAGCCGGTTTCTGACTAACACCAGCTCACCGACCATATTCATGATCTCATCCAGCCGCTTAGTATCGACCCGTACGGTAGTTTCTGCCGGAGGTGGCGTCGGTGCTGCGGGTTTACTAGCTGCAGGCTTCTGCTCCGGCTGTTTCGGTTCAGGCTTTTTCGGTTCAGGCTTTTTCGGCTCCGGTTTTTTCGGGGTTGACTGCTGACTGTCGCCGCCATCTTTCGTCGGCGCTTTGCCTTTACCATGCAAATCATCCAACAACGAC
>JBNJEZ010000016.1:48239-50539 GCA_051746345.1 Pseudomonadota bacterium | reverse complement strand
GTACCGTGGAAAAATCACGGCAAGTACGTTAGTTGTGTGGCGAAAGCCTCTGACGCACAGATTAATAGCGGCTTAATCACGCAGGACCAGGCGTCAGCGCTGATTTCTTCAGCCGCCCGCAGCGACTGCGGTAAAGCGCCAAAAGGAAAAGGCAAAAACAAATAACCGTGTATTCTTTAAAGACAAAGGCGAGTCAGTTTCTGGCTCGCCTTTTTACGTCTGCAACCCGCAACTTTATAATCGTGCCCAGGAACTCAACATCGATGAGCGAAGCTATATGAGCAAAGACGAGCTCATTCAGGCAATTAGGCAAAAGCAGTCGTGAATTGCAGCTGACGTTAACGCGGTTTAATGGTTTAATAAGCGCACGTTTAATAGGAAAAATCAGTAGCAGGTCATGGCCGACACTCAGTACATTACGAAAAATCGCCTTTCTCAAGAAGTAAACCAAGCCCGAAAATGGGTCGCCATTATCGGCGCGCCGATTGCCGCAACCCTTATGTTCGCACTGCCACAGCTGTGGTGGGTTATAGCATTCGCCTACTTAATCCTGGTTTTTGGTGCGGCAGCGACTAAGAAGTCGGGTGCCAGCGGCGAGCTGAAGACGTTGAAACAGCTAGAGAAGCTGCCTGACGATTATGTGTTATTTAATCAGGTTGATGTTCCCAACCCGAAAACAAAGCGTGGTTATACCGAGCTCGACCTGATTGTGGTAGGGCCTAATGGCGTGTTTGTCATCGAGGTTAAAAACAATAATTCTAAAGTAACTGGTGACGAGCAAGCACCTAACTGGACGGCTCACAAGGTGGGACAGAAGGGTGGTCGTTATACCGCTGACGTTCGCAACCCGATAAAACAGCTGAAAAAGCAGGTACACGTGCTGGCAACCTATTTAAAAGGCAAAAAAGCATCTACCTGGCTCGAGGGCGTGGTGTTTTTCTCTCATCGCAAAGCTCGGGTTAAATTAAGTTCTCCACCGAGTATCCCGGTGCTTGAGCATAAAGGGTTGGTCGAACACATCCAGGCTTATCAGCCCAAGCGACCACCAGCCAATCTGGACAAGGTTATTCAGCAGCTTATCGTCTTAAAGCAAGCAACGAGTTGAGGAAAACGTATGGACGGCATCAGGCAACGGATTGCCCGAATACCTTTAGGCTATCGGGCCGTGTTAATTACTTTAATTATCATGTCTCTGTTTTATTTCCTCGAGTGGGGCGCCTATTATTTGGGCGCAGCTATTATGCTATGCATGTTTTTGTACGCTCCGGAAAAATTTATACTGCTATCGGACGAGCATAATAAAGTTAAAAACATCATGACACTGCTGGCTGTCCAGGGCGATAACTTACAGGTGGGTCTGGAGCAGGTGCCGGCGAGTCAATTGAAACGAGTGGCGGTGGGCGAATTTGACAAGAACTACGGGATTTTGCAGTTTCCCTATAATTACCACATCAGTCATTCACACATTTTCCCGATTCAGCAGATTGATTCTGTTCGTGAGTTTTTTAGAACTCACTATCCTCATGTTGAGTTAATTACTTAAAGCAGAGCGAGACAGTTATGTCGTTAGCGCACGAAACCAGTTTCAGTTGTCCGTATTGTATGGCGCCGAACTCGCTGGAGGTTGATCCGGTTAACGATGTTGGGCAACATCAGATCGTTGATTGTCAGGTGTGCTGTCAGCCTATAGAACTGTGGATTCAGGAAACATCGACCGGAGATTTTGAGGTTCATGCTCAGACCGATGAGGAATAATGCATGAATAAACAACTGATTCGTGAAACCGGACTTGCGGGCGCCTTAGTCATTGGTTTGGGTTCGATTCTGGGTACCGGCGCCTATGTCAGTGTCGGCTTAAGCGCGACTATTGCCGGCGATATGCTGGTGATTGCCATTTTGATAGCGGCCACGACTGCATTGCTTAATGGCCTGTCTTCGGCCCAGCTAGCCGCAGCGCATCCGGTCAGCGGCGGTACTTACGAATACGGTTATCAGTTTTTAAACCCGGCCAGCGGCATTGTTGCCGGAGTTCTGTTTATCATTGCCAAAAGCGCCTCAGCTGCCACAGCGGCGCTGGCAGTGGCGTGGTATATCAGTGCCAGCTTTGGCCTCTCTGAATGGCTGGTCAGTCTCACGGCTGTTAGTTTGCTATTACTCTTCACTCTACTAGTACTGCTGGGCGTGCGCCGCAGCAATTGGCTGAACCTGTTGCTGGTCGCGGTCAGTATTCTGGGGCTGTTGGTATTTATCGCGGTATCGTTCAGTCAGCCGCAAACAGCGACAGCGGTTCGGTCGGATTC
>JBNJEZ010000016.1:0-48139 GCA_051746345.1 Pseudomonadota bacterium | reverse complement strand
CAGTTGTTTTGGTTTGGTGATACTGGCGGCAGGGTATCAATAGTAAGCTTACACATTTGGCAGGGACGCAGATGGCAATTCAATTACAAGAAAATGAGCAGGTGCAGCACCGGGCGTGGAAAAGCTACATCATATTTATGGAGTTAGTGGGATTTACTCTACTGGCTATTTTTCTTAACTTGCTTCCCTCTGCATCGCAATCTTTCTTTTCGATGACTCTGGTTGTAGTTGTTGGTTTTGATGCAATAAAAGTTACTTTATTGTACTGGCGAACAAAAATCGTCGTGACTAATCAACGGTTGTTAGCAAAATACGGTGCTTTTTTTAATCAGCAAGTGGATTTAAAACCAAGCGACATTAGTAGTTTTTACATTGAGCAGAGCTTTTTGGGGCGTTGGTTTAACTATGGCGCCCTCACGGTGAATACTAAGCAAGGCCATTTCCACTCGCTTACACATATATACAAGCCGTATGAACTCGAACAGGCGATTAAAGACTTAAGTAACGAATCTGACCAATAAAGCTGCGTGCCACCGGGCCTAAGCTGTCGGCGTCTTCAAAGTTGAGGTAAAAAGGTAGTGAACGTTTTGCGCCGCGTTTTAGCGTAAGTGGCACTAGCGAGCCGTTATCCAAAAACTCCTGCACTGCGGGCTTCGGCAGCCAGGCAAAACCCAGACCCTTACGAATGAGCTCAATCGAGCTGGCCAAATGACTCACGGTCCAACGTTGTTCTGAGCCCAGCCAGCCAATATCAATGCGCTTTTCAGTGCCGGAATCGCGCAACACGATTTGGCGACAGCTTTTCAAGTCCTCCGGAGTAACACCACTTTCTTTTGCCAGCCCATGGTTAGCCCCACAAACGGCAATAAACTCAACGTCACAGATAACTTCACTGAGTTCGTTATCCAGTACAAACGGTGCTACAGCAACCTGTGCTAAGCCTTTATTCAACAACTCGTTGGCACCGGTCAATATGGTTTCGATAATTTCTAAATGGACCAGCGGGTATTCTTCGGAGACCTTTTCCATCGCCTGGTAAAGGATAGGTTTAGGAAAGGCCTCATCGACCGCGACAGTCAGCGTCGACTCAACACCCACTTTTAAATTTTGCGCGACGTTTTCAAAGCGTTCGGTTTCTGCCAATAAATAATTAACCCGGCGTAGCAGTTGTTTACCCGCATCGGTTAAGGAAGTTTTGCGGCCGTGAATCTCAAACAGTTCGACGCCCAGCTGTTCCTCCATTTTATTCACGGCATGGTGCACACTGGATTGGCTTTTATGGACCGTTTCTGCCGCCTGCATAAAACCGCCATGTTCGGCGACGGCCTTAAACATACGCCACTGTTCCAGAGTCGATTTAGCCATAAAAACCTCCTTTCGTTATAACACCGTTAAGCGACTGCTATGGAGAACGTCGCGCAGTTCTTTTTCATAGCTTGGCTTTAGGTGAGTTATCCAGACATGCTTAACGTCCGGGATTTTTGCCAGCGTTCGATGCAACATGCTGGGGGTCATATGCTTTGATTTTTCGGCCACTTCGGTCAGTCGATCCGGGAAAGCACATTCAATCATCAGAATATCAATCGGCGCGAGCCGGTTTAAATCGGCAATCAGCTGCGGTGACTCGGTGCAGTCGGCGCAAAAAATAAAATGTGAGTCGTCACTTTTTACAGAATAACCAATAGTAGGAATGCTGTGCTCTACAGCGAATAGTTCCAACGTTAAATTTTGGTGACTGATAATATCGCCGGGACTCACTTCGACAAGTTCTAACATCGGTACTGCCGACTCAACCATTTGAGTGAAGTCGGGCCAAATTTCGTTATTAAAGATATTGTCTTTCAGGCGTGTCAGGGTCTCGGGCAAACCATAGACTTTAACGGGCAAGTCGTGTTGATCAAACTGGTTGCTTAAAAAGGTGGGCAAGGCGGCAATGTGGTCCATGTGTGCATGAGTTAAAAAGATATGCCGAATGCGTTGCATTTCTTCTAGGCTTAAACCCGCCAGCCCTGTTCCTGCGTCTATTAGGGTGGTCTCGTTTAACTGAATGCAGGTGGAACCTTGCTGGTTATTACCACTTAATCCGCCGCTGCACCCTAAAACCCGAATTGACACGTAATGACCCTCGCTGTTCCAATCTGAACTAGTAATGTCATCATAGCGTGTATAGGTTGACACCGGTAGGGGCAGGATGAACTGTACCCGCTAAAAAGTGTTATGATTAACTAAAATCCAGTGACATCAGGAGCGTGCCTTTTGCAAACCACATCATCGCAACAATCTCACGGCTTTATTCCTCAATTAATTATTCTGACTGTGTTCTGGTTGGGATTACAACTGGTCGCGAGCTGGGTAAAGCCCGGTTTCAACCATATTACACAGTACATCAGTGAAATTAACGCAACTGGCACACCCAGTGCCGGAGTGCTCGGTTGGGTAGGCTTTATTCCGCTGGCGATGGTGGCCTTCAGCGTGCTGGTGTCAATTCGCAGTAAATTGCGAGTTCAAGGTATTAGCTATATTGGCTGGCTGTTGCTGTTTTTATGGCCGCTTGGCTATTTGGCCGCAGCCCTGGCGCCTTGCGATATTGGTTGTCCCGCCGACGGCAGTAGCTCACAGGCGATTCACAATGTAATGACGATTATCAGCTACTTTGGCTTTGCGTTGGGAGCGGTATGTCTGGCATTTACTCCGAAAACCCATTGGGCGGTCAGAGTCGCTTTTATTTTATTAGCGGCAATAACGGTGTTCGGTTTTCTATTGATGACTTCCTATCCGTTGATGGAAATTCGCGGGGCCGTACAACGCTATGCCGAAGCCGCTCAGTTGGCGGTATTCTGGTTACTGTTATTTTTGGTGGAAAATCCTGCTAAGGACGTGTCCGAATGAGTCAGCAAACTGTCCGTTTAGGTATTTCAGGAATGAGCTGTGGCTCCTGTGCGAGCCGCGTCGATAAGGCATTGTCGCAAGTCGACGGCGTTGAACAAGTATCGGTGAACCTGGCGTCTGATTCGGCCGAAGTTCGGTTAAGCCAATCTCAGGACGTCACCATTGAGCAATTAGTCGAGGCGGTAAAAGAGGCCGGTTACGACGCCCACCGAGTGGTCGATCGTGATAAAGAAATGCAGGCGCAGCGAGAACGTCAGCAAAAAGAATTTAAAGTTTTGCAGGGCGAATTGATTTTTGCCGCGCTACTGACGTTGCCCGTGTTCATCTTAGCCATGGGCAATCACCTGGTACCGGTTTTTTCCAGTTGGGTAAATAACTCGCTGGGTTTGCAAACTAGTTGGTGGATACAGTTAGTACTCACTACTGTTGTGCTGTTTGTTCCCGGTCGACGTTTTTATCAGATCGGCTTGCCGGCATTGATTAAAGGCGCGCCGGACATGAATTCGCTGGTAGCGTTAGGCGCAACGGCTGCCTGGGGTTATTCGATTGTGGCCACCGTGGTACCGGATTGGTTACCGGAGCAGTCGGTCAGTGTCTATTTTGAAGCTTCAGCCGTTATTGTCACCTTGATTCTCGCCGGGCGCTATATGGAAGCGCGGGCCAAGAGTCATACCTCGGATGCCATACAGCGGCTGATGGGCCTGCAAAGCAAAACAGCGCGCATTATCCGGGATGGCAACGCTGAGGAAGTGAACGTTTCCGAGCTAGAAAAGGGCGACGAAATTGAGGTGCGGCCTGGTGAGAAGATCCCGGTCGACGGTCAGGTGTTAAGTGGTGACAGCTACGTTAATGAGTCAATGATTACCGGCGAAGCTGAGCCGGTGCATAAACAACAAGAAGACAAGGTCGTGGGTGGCACGATCAACGAGCGTGGTACGTTGCGTTTTAAAGCCACGGCTATCGGCGAAACTACGGTACTGTCGCAAATTATTCGCATGGTTGAGCAGGCGCAGGGTGCTAAGTTGCCGATCCAGGATACGGTCAACAAAATTACTCTGTGGTTTGTACCAGCGGTCATGTTGGCGGCCCTGATAACCTTTGTGGTCTGGTATTTCGCGGCGGGCGAGAATGCACTCACTTTTGCCTTGGTTAATGCCGTGTCGGTACTAATTATTGCCTGCCCTTGTGCAATGGGGCTGGCGACACCGACCTCGATCATGGTGGGTACTGGCCGTGGTGCCGATATGGGTGTGTTGTTTCGTCAGGGTAGTGCACTGCAGGCGTTACAGCAGGCCAATGGCGTTATTTTTGATAAAACCGGTACTCTGACCAAAGGCGAGCCGGAGCTCGATCAGTGGTTAACCGTGGATGCCGACGACAAACAAAGCCTGCGCCTGGCAGCGAGCCTGGAGCAAAGGTCTGAGCACCCCACCGCTGAAGCTCTGGTAGACTTCGCCAAGCAGGAGCATCAACTGAACGAAGTGGACAAGTTTGAAGCCTTGTCCGGCTTAGGCGTTATCGGCCGGGTCGACGACCATGATGTGTTGGTGGGCTCTAAAACGTTAATGCAGGAATACGATATTGATCTGCAACAATCACCAGGCGATGTCGATAAATGGATTGAAAACGGCCTGACACCCATTTATGTCGCTATTGACGGGCAGTTAAAGGCGGCCTTCTGCGTCAGTGACCCTATTCGCGATAGCGCAAAAGCACTAATCCAGTCGCTACACCAACGCGGTTTAAAAACGGCGATGGTTACCGGTGACGCAGAGAGCACAGCAAAGCGTATTGCCGAGCAGGTTGGTATTGATAAAGTTATTGCTGAGGTTAAGCCGGACGGGAAAGTCGATGCGGTGCAGCAACTGCAAAAAGAATGGGGCAAGGTTGTTTTTGTGGGTGACGGCATTAATGATGCGCCGGCGCTGGCTACTGCAGATGTCGGTTTTGCTATTGGCACTGGCACGGACGTTGCGATCGAATCAGCGGATGTGGTGCTGATGTCGGACAACCTGAACGTGGTGCAACAGGCGTTTGCGCTGTCAAAAGTCACGATGCGTAATATTAGCCAAAACTTATTTTGGGCATTTGCCTATAATACGGCGTTAATTCCGGTAGCTGCCGGACTGCTGTATCCGTGGTTTGGGTTGTTGCTGTCACCTATGCTGGCAGCTGCGGCAATGGCGCTATCAAGTGTGTTTGTATTAACTAACGCGCTGCGCTTAAAACGTATCAATCTGGAGAATTAAACCGGCATGAAGCTTGGTATTTTTGATAGTGGGGTGGGCGGTTTAACGGTCGCCCGCTCATTGCAGCGCAGCGGCTGCTTTAGTGAATTGCTGTATTACGGCGATACAGCGCGTGTGCCCTATGGCAGCAAAGACGCGAATACCGTAACGCGCTACGCGTTGGAGGCGGTTGAATTTTTTAATGGGGCTAATGTTGATGCATTAGTTGTTGCCTGTAACACCGTTAGTGTGGTTGCGCTGGAGCAAATGCAGCGGTTTTCTAATAAACCCGTTTACGGCGTACTTGAGCCGGGCGTCATGGTGCTGGAGCAGTTGCCGGAAATTAATAAAAGCGCTCGAGTATTGGTGATTGCAACGCGTTCCACCATTGGTTCCGGCGAATACCAAAGACGCATTCAGCAGTTGGGCTATAACAATGTCGATGCGTTGCCAACGCCATTGTTTGTGCCTATCGTTGAAGAAGAGCTTTATGAAGGGGCAATACTGCAAGAGACCTTTAAGCACTATTTTAAAGCATTACCTAAGCCGGATGTGGTGTTGTTAGGGTGTACTCACTTTCCATTGATTGCTGAGCCTATCTCGACTTACTTTGGTGGTGCGCAAACGATTCACTCGGGAGAGGCAATGCTGCAGTGGCTAAAACAGCACTTAGATTTGCCCGAACAGTATTCACAAACTCCGATAACCATTTTAGCGTCTGAAAACGTAGAAGCGGTAAAACGCGTAGCAACACGCTGGCAACTAAGCTTATAAAAGGAAATTAACGATGATATTTAATGACTATCGCGCGACACTTATCTGGATGTCAGTAATTATTGCAACGGTTTTGCTGCAATGGCTGATTGCCAGCGGTACTAAAGCGAAGCAAGAAGATGCGATTCCGGGCAAGCAGCCAAAAGATCTAAGTCATCAGAACTTTGTCTTTCGTGCCTGGCGCACACACCAGAACTCATTAGAAAACTTAAGCCCCATGCTGGGTACTATTGTGGTGGCAATATTAGCGGGTGTGGATCCGCTGTGGACTGCCTCGGTAACGGCGGTTTTTGCCGTTGCCCGGATAGCGCATATGATATTGTATTACGTCATCGCAACGAACAAGAATCCAAGCCCGCGCAGCTACTTCTTTATGGTCGGCTGGCTGGCTAACATCGTATTATTGGTAATGACGTTTATAAAACTGTTGTAGGAGTGGTACTGAATGCCGAAAAGTGAACAACGTCCTTTGTATATCCCTTATGCGGGGCCCTCTTTATTAGAAACTCCGCTGTTAAATAAAGGCAGTGCGTTTTCAAAAGAAGAACGTGCTGCGTTTAACCTTACCGGCTTGCTCCCGCCCCGCTATGAGTCGATAGAAGAGCAAGTCGAGCGCGCTTACATGCAGTACCGAAGCTTTGAAACACCACTGAATAAACATATTTATCTGCGTGCTATTCAGGATAACAACGAGACTTTGTTTTACCGGTTGGTTACTGATCATCTGGAAGAGATGATGCCTATTATTTATACCCCAACGGTGGGGGACGCCTGCGAGAAGTTCTCTGATATTTATCGCAGTTCGCGCGGTTTGTTTATTTCCTATTCCGAGCGCGATCAACTGGATGATATTTTGCGCAATGCCACCAAGCAGAAGGTTAAGGTTATTGTAGTAACCGACGGCGAGCGCATTTTGGGGCTTGGCGACCAGGGCATTGGCGGCATGGGGATTCCAATCGGGAAGCTATCGCTTTACACCGCGTGTGGCGGCATCAGCCCGGCCTATACCTTGCCGGTAATGCTGGATGTTGGCACCAACAACGAAAAGTTACTGAACGATCCAATGTACATGGGCGCACGCCATAAGCGCATCAACCAGGAGCAGTACGACGAGTTTCTGGATAAATTTATCAAGGCAGTAACCCGTCGCTGGCCGGGTGTGATGTTGCAGTTTGAAGATTTCGCACAACCGAATGCGATGCCACTACTGCGCCGTTATCGGGACGAGGTCTGCTGCTTTAATGATGACATTCAGGGCACCGCATCGGTAACAGTGGGTACCTTGTTAGCAGCCTGTCGTAAAAAAGGCAAAAAGCTCAGCCAACAAAAAGTGGTGTTTGTGGGCGCGGGCTCCGCAGGCTGTGGTATTGCTGAGCAAGTGATGATTCAGATGATGGCTGAGGGTCTGTCCGAGCAGCAAGCCAAACAGAACATCTTTATGGTGGATCGGTTTGGGCTGGTGGTCGATAGTATGGACGGATTGCGTGACTTCCAGCAGGCGCTGGCGCAACCGCAAGAACAGGTTGGTGAGTGGCAGTACAGTGGTGATTACCCAACGCTGTTGGACGTTATTTATTCGGCCAAACCGGATGTCTTAATTGGTGTATCCGGGCAAGCCGGCTTATTTACCGAGCAAGTGATTGATGCAATGTCACGACAGACCGAGAAGCCTATAATTTTCCCGCTGAGCAATCCATCCAAGCACGTCGAAGCACATCCTCAGGATGTCTTAAAATGGAGCAAGGGCGAGGCTATTGTTGCGACCGGCAGCCCGTTTGGTGAAGTTGAATATAACGGTCATGTGTACCCGATTGCACAATGCAATAACAGCTATATATTCCCCGGTATCGGCTTAGGTGTTTTGTCGGCAAAAGCCAATCGTGTAACAGATGAGATGTTCCGGGTCGCGAGTAAAACGCTGGCCGATGCTTCGCCGGCCGCTGACGGAAAAAGTGAAGAGCTTCTGCCGGCGTTTAATGATCTGGCACAGCTGTCCAAAGACATTGCTTTTGCCGTTGGTAAAGTGGCTCAGCAAGAAGGCTCCGCATTAGAAATCGATGATGAGCTGTTGCTCCAGCGCATCGAAGATAACTTTTGGAAGCCTGAATACCGTTTCTACAAACGTGTTAGTATTTAAACTAATCGCTAGCTAAGGCCTGCTCAAGATCGTGGAGCAGGTCTGCGGCGTTTTCGATGCCGACCGATAACCGGAGTAAATCGTCCGGTACTGGTGTGCCTTCGCCTTCAATGCTGGCGCGATGCTCAATTAAGCTCTCGACACCACCTAGCGATGTTGCCCGTTTCCACAGATGAGTTTTAGCGGCCGTGCGAATAGCTTGCTCCGCGCCACCGTTAACTCGTATCGACAACATGCCACCAAAGCCATTTTGCATTTGTTTTACCGCAGTTTGATGGCCATCAAAGTCTGGTAATCCCGGATACAGTACTTGTTTAATATGCTTATTGTGTTGTAGCTGCTGGGCGAGCCACAGCGCAGACTGACAACTTTCCCTGACCCTTAAGAACAAGGTACGCATGCCGCGCAGCAGTTGCGCTGCGTCATTGGGACCTGGTACACAGCCATTTTGTGCGCGTAATTTCACAATACGTTGCCAAAACTCATTATCCTCGCGGCAGGCTAGTGCTCCTGAAATAACATCGGAGTGACCATTTAAATACTTGGTGGCTGAATGCATGACGATATCAGCACCTAAGGTTAATGGTTTGGTCAGTAATGGGGTGGCAACGGTGGAGTCAACCGCCAGTATTGCATCGTGTTGTTGGCAAGCCTTCGCAATCGCGGCAATATCGCTTACTGTCCACAGCGGATTGCCGGGGGTTTCCAGCCAGACTAACCGCGCAGGTCGGTCGTTTAAGGCCTGTTCGACATGGCCTGGCTTATGGGTATCGACAAACCGAACTTTTAGTCCCATATCTTGCCCAAAGGTGTGTAACCAATTGCGCAGTGCCCAGTACATAATGGTAGGTGCGATAACCTCGTCACCCGGTTTTAACGCAAGAAAAACCGCGGTAGCTGCAGCCATGCCCGAGCTAAACAAACGAGCATCGGCGGCTTGCTCTAATTCCATTAATAAGCTTTCGGGTGCTCGATAGGTGGGGTTGTCAGCGCGAGAGTAAACTCTTCCGCTGCGATATTGATTATCCTCATCTCGCAAGTAGGTTGTGGAGTTATATACTGGAGGGATCAACGATTGTTTTTCGTTGTCAGGGTGAACGTGACTCAACGGAGCACCCTGTGCCAAAGCCGATTGAGACGTGAACTGCGTTTTTTCTGTCATTGGCAACCCTTTAAGTAATCTAAACGTGGAATTTCACGTATATATGGATGGTATTTGATATTAACCGAAGGAGTAAAGCAATGCGTCTTTTAAAAACTTTGTTGTTTGGTTCGTTGTTGTTTGTCGCAAACTCTGCGCTGGCTAACGAATGTGAGCTAACAATCGATAGCAATGACAACATGCGTTTTGATACAAAGGAAATGTCAGTGCCTGCAAGCTGCTCAGAGGTCACGGTAAAACTGACTCACTCTGGTGAGCTAGGTAAAAAAGTGATGGGCCATAACTGGGTACTAAGTAGTGCATCTGACATGCAATCTATTGTTCAACAGGGCATGTCAGCAGGTTTGGACAGCCAATATGTACCGGATTCTGATAAGGTCATCGCAGCGACTGACGTTATCGGTGGCGGTGAGTCAACCAGCGTAACGTTCTCGACGGACGGTATGGACGCTGACGGCAACTACAAGTTCTACTGCACATTCCCTGGTCACTCAGCAATCATGCAGGGTGTTTTCAAAATTACTAAGTAGTTAGTACTACTTTAACAAGGTAGAGTCAAAACCCGTGAATGAGAACATTCGCGGGTTTTTAATGGAGAATTCATGAGAAGTTTTGCGGTAATAGGCCTCGGATTATTGGTGATGACGTCATCGTTATTGATGACCACTGCAGAAGCACAAGGCTTTGGTCCGCGTGAAGCGCTGGTTATTGTAGAGCCGGTGCAGTTCGAACGAGAACTTAATCGCGTAGAAGCTGTTGGAACCGCTGAAGCCCGTCGTTCAGTTACCCTTTATCCTGCGGTAGGTGAACGTGTACTTAATGTAAATTTTGAATCCGGCGATGAAGTTAAGGCCGGGCAAATACTTGTGCAACTAGACGATCGCCGCCAACAGGTCGCCTTGCGCCAGGCAAAACTTAATTTACGCGATGCAGAACGAACCGTGGAGCGGCTAAAATCCAGCTTTGATCAGGGCGCTGTGCCGCAATCTGAGCTAGACAACGCAATATTGCTGCGTGATCTAGCTGAGGTTGAAGTAGAACGTGCTGAAACTGAAATCCGCGACCGCAAGGTCATCGCTCCGTTTGAAGGCGTGGTCGGCATTAGCGATATCGAAGAGGGTGATCGTATCACCACCGAAACCATGGTCGCGACACTCGACGACAGAGACACCTTACTGATTGATTTCTCGGTGCCGGAAGCAGCAGTAAACTTATTTCAGGAAGGCGTTGAGCTGACGGTTCAGCCTTGGCGTTATTCGGGCCCTCCAGTGACTGCCGAAATAGTCGAAAAAGACTCACGTATCGATCCTCAGACTCGGATGTTTCGTGCCAGAGCGGCTATTGATAACAGCAAAGATGACTTTTTACCGGGCACTAGTTTCCGCACCAATATTCAATTGCGTGGCAAAGAGTTTGTAGCGATTCCAGAGGCGGCGTTATCCTGGGGCTCCCGTAATCCGTACGTATGGGTTGCCGAAAACAAAACCGCTAAGCGCATCGAGGTACAGATTGAACAACGCCTTGAGGGTCGAGTTCTGGTATCTGGTGATATCCAGCGCGATGCTATTTTAATTACCGAAGGAATTCAGAATCTGCGCGATGGACAAGAACTTAAATTTAAAAACAGTGGCGTAGATACTACTGAGGCGGTTGACTGATGTCTGATCAAAAGCACCAACAGGTAACCGAGGCGAATGACCTACCATCAGTATCTATCCGTCGCCCGATACTGATCATTGTTTTTAATATTCTTATCGCTTTAGCCGGCGTTGCGGCGATTATGGGTGTGGAAGTTCGCGAGTTACCGGATGTTGACCGCCCCGTCGTTACTGTGCGTGCGAGCTTACCCGGCGGCGCGCCAGAGACCGTCGACTCCGAAGTAACCAGTGTTTTAGAAGGCGCAGCCGCGCGCGTATCAGGAGTTAAATCGATCCGCTCGCAGTCCGAGGAAAACTCGGCTCGCACCGTGGTCGAATTCAGACCCGGCGTCGATATCGACGTGGTTGCCAGTGAAGTCCGTGAATCAGTCAATCAGGTGCGGCGCGAGCTTCCCGACGAAGTAGAACAGGTTAACGTGGTTAAAGCAGACTCTGACGCCAGGGCTGTACTAGATATCGCGGTAAGCAGTGAAACCTTAGGTCTGGAAGAGCTAACCCGACGGCTTGAAACCGATATTGCACCTGAGTTCCTGTCGATAGACGGAGTTGCTGATGTGCGCCTAAATGGCGATCGTGAGCGTGTTTTACGGGTGGCAATGGATCCGCTTAAATTAAGCAGCTTTGGTTTATCTGTGACCCAGGTAGCGGACGCCTTGCGACAAGCGCCGTTTGACGTACCTGCGGGTAGTTTGCGATCAACCGACCAACGATTAATTATCCGTGCCGACGCAACCTCGGTAACGGCTGAACAAGTTGAGAATATCATTATCCAGGGTGATACCCGGATTGGTGATGTGGCACAAGCTTACTTCGGCCCTGCCGATGCCAGTAGTTTTGTGCGCCTGAACGGCAAGCCAGTGGTTGGCGTTGGCGTCATTCGTCAGGCGGGTTCAAACACCATAGAAATATCCGATCAGGCGTTAGCCATGCTCGAGCGGTTGCGAGAACGCTTCCCGGATATGGAAATGACCGTAACCAACGACGACGCACTGTTTATTCGTAAGTCGGTTACTGAGGTGATAACAACTCTGGCGATTACTATTGCGTTAGTGGTGGCGACCCTCTGGGTGTTTATTGGTTCGTTCCGGGCAACCATAGTACCGGCGCTTTCTATCCCAGTTGCGTTATTCGGCGCGGTAGCGGCCATTTGGCTAATGGGCTTTTCGATCAATATATTAACGCTGCTGGCGCTGGTGCTCGCGACCGGTCTTATTGTTGATGATGCGATCGTAGTTACCGAGAATATTCAGCGACGGCGAGGGATGGGCTTAGGACCCAGAGCCGCTGCAGTATTAGCGACGCGCGAAGTGTTCTTCGCGGTCGTGGCGACCACGGCGGTGTTAGTGGCCGTGTTTGTACCCATTGCGTTTTTACCATCGACCGCCGGTAGATTGTTCCGGGAATTTGGTGGAGTACTAGCAGCCGCAGTGGTTATTTCATCGTTTGTTGCACTATCGTTAGTGCCAGCGTTTACCGCAAAACTGCCTAAAAATGCGGGTAAAAACAATATCTTCCGGCCTATTGGGAACTGGTTTAAGCGCGGTTATCAACGTACGCTGCACCGGGCCTTAAACTGGTCATGGGTAATCGTTGCGGCTTCTCTGGTGGCGGCGGCCGGCGCAGGCTTTTTATATGACCGCGTGGCGGCAGAGCTATTACCGTCTGAAGACCGCGGTACCGTCAGGGTATTTTCACGAGGCCCCGACGGTGTTGGTCTTAGCTTCATGGATCGGCAGACGCGGCAGTTAGAAGATGTGCTTATTCCTTATCAGGAAGAGGGTGTGTTTGACTCGATATACACGGTTGTTGGGCAGTGGGACGTTAACTTAAGCTTCATCACTGCCAACATGAAACCTTGGGAAGAGCGCGACATTTCTCAGCAAGAGGTGATCGAGGAAATTCGAGAGCCGCTGTCGAAAATTCCGGGGGCGCCAGGCCGTGCCTTTGGTTCTAACTCGTTAGACGTGCGCGGTGGCCAGGGTGGCGGCGCAGTCGAGATGGCGATAACCGGTGAGAACTACACCGAAATTTATCAAGCGGCGCAGGAGTTCACCGCAGCGGCGGTAGAGCGTAATTCGAATTTGAGTAACCCGGATATTTCTTATCAACCGACACAGCCACAACTGCGTTTTAAGATTGACCGGCGCCGGGCGGCGGAGCTGGGCGTTGAATTGAGCGATGTGTCCTCGACTCTTAGAGCTGCAATCAACGGCGACGATGTTGCCGACCTTAATGTCGGCGACCAGCAAATCCCGGTTATCTTACAAACTCGGGCTGAAGCGATAAAGTCACCGCAGGATATGCAGAACCTTTATGTATCCTCGCGAGACGGTGGTTTAGTACCGATTTCCAGTGTGGCTGAAATTGTTGAAGAGGGCGTTTCCGCAGAGCTTGAACGGCATGGGCAACGTCGTGCCATCGAAGTTGAGTTTGAAGTACCGGAAGACTACCCGCTGTCTGAAGCGACTGATAGTCTGCGTAGCATCGCGCAGGAAACGCTGCCCGACAGCATGGGACTGCTATTCTTGGGCGAGGCGCAAACGTTTGAGGATACCAATCGTGAAGTGGCGATGACCTATATCCTGGCCTTCTTGATTGTGTTGCTGGTATTAGCGGCTCAGTTTGAGAGTGTGAACAGTGCGGTGGTGGTCATGTTGACGGTGCCGTTTGGTATTGCGGCCGCGATTTATGCGTTGTTCCTGACTGGTGTGTCACTGAATATTTACTCACAGATTGGTCTGGTTATGCTGATTGGCCTGCTCGCCAAAAACTCCGTGTTATTGGTTGAGTTTGCTGACCAGCTACGTGATCGCGGTGAGTCTGTGCGTGATGCGATTGAGAATGCGGCGTCGATTCGTCTGCGCCCAATTATGATGACATTGGTCTCGACCATACTGGGTGGTTTACCGCTTATTCTGTCGAGTGGTGCGGGTGCCGAAGCGCGTAATTCAATTGGTTGGGTGGTATTTGGTGGGCTTGGCTTAGCCACCGTCTTTACCTTGTATCTGACGCCGGTTCTATACTTGTGGTTAGCACGCTTTACGAAACCACGGGCAGATGAATCAGCGCGGCTGGCGCAAGAACTCAGCGAAGCTGAAAATAACTAAGGTCATTTTCCGGTGGGGTAATATCCCACCGCTTTTTTAACTTCGATAATGTTCCATTTTGCTCGAGTTCGGCTAACGCTTTTTCCAGCCGCTCGAGCAATTCTCGGTTACCTTTACTGACGGCCATGGCAACCGGTGTTGAATCGTTTGGCTGCCATAAAATATCCAGTTTAATGCCATGTTGCTCGGCTAAGTAAAAAGCCACTCTGGAGGGCATAATAACTGCTTCCACCTCACCCACGGCGAGCTGTGCCATGGCTTCTTTTTTCGAGTCTGCCTGCTCGATACGAATGGCATCACGCAAACCTAAATCTTTTAAGTGAAGCTCGAGTGCTGAATGACGATCGCCACTGATACGTTTACCAATAAGCTGACGCACAGTGGTTATCTGAGTATTGCTGCGAAGAATAAATAAGCTTGTCTGGCGGTGATAATAAGGCGTGGTAAAATCAAAATATTGCCGACGCACATTAGTCGCTTCCATTCCAATAGCGACATCTAGTTCGCCGTACCTCAGTAAACTGACGACATTGTCCCAGTCGTACTGACTTAAATCGATGGTCTCGCCAAGCTCATCAGAAATTGCCTGAATAACGGCGACATCGAAGCCAGACAGTTCACCTTCATGTTTAAACTGGTAGGGCGGATAACCGGTTGCCATGCCGGCTTGTATATCGACAGCTGCAGTTGTTGAAAAAGAGCAAATTGCTAAACCAACCACTGCAAGCTGCTTGATGTTAGTCATAGGTTTTCGGTGACCCTAAGTTTGGTCTTAATGTAATCCGCATGAGAAATATAAAGTAAGTCAGATAATTTTCTAAGCATACTCTCCTCATGTGGATCGAGCTTATTATCAGCATAGGCAAGGCGCCATAGATTTTCCAATAAATCGACCTTGGTCTGGTAATCTAAGTCTTTGAGAGGGGACGTAAAATGTTGCAGTGAGGCGGCTTCCTTAACTTCTGATACGGCTTGTTTGAGAGCGGTCTCTGCCTGCGGCCCGGTGAGTTGATAGTCATTAGACAACTCGTCAAGTAGGTGCTTTTCTTCTTCGGTAGAAAACTCACCATCAGCGAGCGCTATTTCCGTCATTAGAATCAAACTAAGCCCTTGCTCAGCACTTAAATTATCAATCGGTTGGAGTGAAGGTTGTTGTTGCGGTGTTAAGCTTTGCTGCATTAGCTGTTGTAATTTCTTTAGCATAGGTCCTGTTACGTCTTGTTTTGGTCCAAATTTGGCAGTAGCAAAATAAATTCACTGCCCTTGCCCGGCTCAGATTTGACGTCAATTTCGCCTTTGAGTTTCCGGATCACTAAATTATAAACGATCGAAAGTCCCAGTCCGGATCCCCCGTTATCGCGAGCAGTGGTGTAAAAGGGCTCAAATATACTGTTCAGCGTATCCTGGTCCATACCGCGACCGTTATCGGAAAAGCGTATGATCGCGCCGTCTTCGTGAGCCTCGATAGTAATGGTTATTTGATGGTTTTCGTCAGGTTCGATAAAGGCGTGATCGTGACAATTACTCACCAAATTAGTAACGATTTGCGCCAGTGCGCCTTGGTAGGTTCTGATACTAACGTCGGCTTTTGCGTCGATATTAATCGTGACCTTTTTCTTTTTAACCATCGGTTTAAGGCTAATGATTAACGCATTCAAATAGTCAGTGAGTTGGCAGTTCACCAACTCAAAGCTGGACTGGTCAACCGCTGTCTTCTTGAAGTTTTGAATCAGTGTCGCGGCGCGCTCCAGGTTACTGCTAAGTAGCGTGTAAGCGTCGAGCGTTTCATCAATAAAGTTAGTCAGTTGTTTGCGCGAAATGTTGCCGTCGATAAACGACTTTTGCAGTTTTTTCAGTCGGTGTTCACAGTGCGTGGTTGCCGTTACCGCAATACCTAAAGGGGTGTTGACCTCATGTGCAACTCCGGCAACCAGTTTGCCCAATGCCGCCATCTTTTCCGTCTCGACCAACCGATCTTGAGCCTGCTTAAAATTATCCAGTGCACTTTGTAAAGACTTGGTGCGTTGCTCAACAATTTCTTCCAGCTGTTCATTCTGGCGTATTAACAGTTGTTCGAATTTATGTCGCTCGGCAGCGCTCATTGCGCGACCATAAATATCCGCCAAAATACCGGCAAAAGCTACTTCGTCAGAGGTCCATTTGCGGTCAGCCTGACGGCTTTCACAACAAATAACGCCGACCATTCTCCCCTTGTGCCGGAGTGGCACATCCAGCATTGCTATAATGCCTAAGGGTTGCATGTACTCTGTTAATTCGTGGGTAGCTAGGTGAGAACGAGCATTGTTAGCAATAATAATTCGCTCTGTTCTTAGCGCGGCGAAATAATCCGGGTAATCTTGTTCTGCGATGGATAACTGCTTTTCAGCCGAGGCTTTTTTATCCAGCACCATTTCGGTGTGCAGTTTCGTGCTGTCATTTTTATACAACCACACACCAACGCGAGTGATTTCCAGTCCGTCCATGGCAGCGTTTAAAATTTTTAGCGTGGCCTTATCTAACTGCCCGTCGTCAATTTCCGGCGATTTGGAAACATCGAGTAAAATGTTTTCGAGTCGTTCAAGCATTTACTGCATCCGTTGTTAACTTAATGTTTACTATACATCAGTTGTTTAGCATGTCCATTTACCGCGGTTAGCTGCGCGTCGAACGATCGGCACTAGACAAACCGGCGCATTCGTTTTACAACCGGGTAAACCCTAAATAAAAGTGATAATAATGAAAAAGACATTACTCTCTGTTGCTGTGGCGTCTTTGTTTGCCACCAGCGCTGTTGCTCAGCAAGAAGGCTCTGATAGCTGGAGTGTCGATCAACCTAAAGGCGCATTCGATTCCGTTGACATTAGTGTTAACTCTGGCACCTGGATGAACGTCGATTTAAGCCCGGATGGGGAAACCATCGTCTTTGATTTACTCGGCGACGTTTATCGCATGCCGGCCGATGGCGGCTCCGCGGAAAAGCTGACGAGTGATATTGCCTGGCAAATGCAGCCCGTATTTTCTCCGGATGGCTCACAAATAGCCTTTACCTCAGATCAGGGCGGTGGGGATAATATTTGGGTGATGGATGCCGATGGCAGCAATCAACGCCCGGTTACTGAAGAAACCTTCCGCTTGTTAAATAGTCCCGCTTGGTCGCCCAACGGTGAGTTTATTGTTGCCCGTAAGCACTACACCGCAACCCGCTCGCTGGGTGCCGGTGAAGTCTGGATGTATCACGTGAGTGGTGGTACCGGTGTGCAGTTAACTGAGCGGCCTAATGACCAGAAGGATTTAGGTGAACCCGCATTTTCTCCTGACGGCAAATACATCTACTTTTCTCAGGATGACACGCCCGGTAAGACTTTTCATTACAGCAAGGACTCCTTAGAGGGCATCTATGAAATTAAACGCTTTGAGCGTGAGACCGGTGACATTGAAACGCTAATTGGCGGCGCTGGGGGTGCAATTCGCCCAACGCCATCACCAGATGGCCGCTACCTGGCTTACATTAAGCGTGAGGACTTTAACAGCGTGCTTTATCTGCTGGATTTAAAAACCGGCGAGCATAAACGTGTTTATAAGAACATGGAACGCGACATGCAGGAAACCTGGGCTATTCATGGGGTGTACCCAAGAATGGACTGGACGCCCGACAGTGAAGAACTGGTATTCTGGGCCGGTGGACATATTCAGCGTTTAAACATTGAGTCGGGCGACGCTCGCATTGTGCCTTTTAAAGTAGAAACCACCAAACAAGTACAAAAGCCACTGCGGTTTGAGCAAGACATCGATAACGACACATTCGACGTAAAAATGCTGCGAATGACACAGGTATCACCCGATGGTAGTGAGGTCATATACCAGGCGTTGGGCCATATCTATCGTAAGCAGTTGCCGGACGGCAAGGTTGAACGTCTGACTTCAGCTGATCATTTTGAGCTGTACCCAAGTTATTCGCGCGATGGCGATAAATTAGTCTACGTGACCTGGGACGATCAACAGTTAGGCCAGGTTATCGTGCGCGATCTGGACAGTGGCGAAGAAACTCAGCTCGAAACGGGTGGCGGGACCTTTGTTGAGCCCACATTTTCGCCCGACGGCCAATCGGTCGTTTATCGTAAGGTCGACGGCGGCTATATCACCAGTGATAAATACGGGTTAGAAACTGGGGTTTACCACATTGATGTTAATGGCAGCGAACCGCAAAAAGTTGCGGATAGTGGTTGGTTACCGCAGTTTGGCGCTCGTAACGACCGCTTGTACTTAATGACCCCGGCGGAAAAGCCAACGTTGAGTGTGGTTGATTTAGAAACTCGTCAGGCACGGCCTTTATATCAGTCGGAATTAGCGACAGAATTCAGAGTTTCGCCGGATGGTAAGCAGCTAGCCTTTGCCGAACGCTTTAAAGTATTTGTAACGCCGTTGGTCGAGCGTGGCGAAGTGATTAATGTCGGCCCGGGTGATAAACAAATGCCAGTGCGACAGCTATCGGTTCGTGCCGGAGAAAGCTTATCCTGGACAGCTAACAGTTCACAAATCTATTGGACATTAGGTCCTGAGCTTTACCATACCGATGTAACCGGGGCCTATAATGCCAATGTTGACGAGCAGACACTGCAAGCCGATAGCGGCATCAATATTGGCTTTGAACAACCAGCGATGGTGCCGGATACAACGGTTGCCTTTGTCGGTGGACAAGTCATTACCATGGAAGGCGATAAGGTTATCGAGAAGGGTACTGTTGTGGTTGAAAACAACCGCATTGTCGCTGTCGGAACTGTTGATGAAGTGCAAGTGCCAGAAGCTGCCGAAGTTATCGATACCAGCGGTAAAACTATTATGCCGGGACTGTTTGACGCGCACGCTCACGGTGCTCAGGGGGACGATGAGATTATCCCTGAACAAAACTGGGGGCAGTATTCCAACCTCGCTTTTGGGGTGACCAGTATTCATGATCCGTCTAACGACACCACCGAGTTTTTTGCCGCGTCAGAAATGCAAAAAGCCGGTATGGTAGCGGCACCTCGTTTGTATTCCACAGGTACCATCTTGTACGGAGCGCATGGTCCGGGTTATACCTCTCATGTGGACAGCCTGGAAGATGCCAAATTTCATTTGCAGCGGTTAAAGAAAGTAGGCGCGTTCTCGGTTAAAAGTTATAACCAGCCTCGCCGTAACCAACGCCAGCAGGTCGTAGAGGCCGGTCGCGAATTGGAAATGATGGTGGCACCTGAAGGTGGTTCATTACTGCAGCACAACCTGACCATGATTATGGACGGG
The DNA here is from genome assembly GCA_051746345.1 of Pseudomonadota bacterium. GTDB lineage: Bacteria > Pseudomonadota > Gammaproteobacteria > Enterobacterales > Alteromonadaceae > Idiomarina. The sequence continues at coordinate 28,904 of JBNJEZ010000016.1, read as the reverse complement.
CATACGACCGTTGAGCATTCGTTACCGGTTGCCAATATTTATGATGATATCCGGCAGTTATGGTCGCAAACAGATGTGGCTTACACGCCAACACTTGGGGTGGCCTATGGTGGTATCTGGGGTGAAAACTACTGGTATGCAGAAACCGAAGTCTGGAAACATCCGAAGCTGTCGCGCTATGTGCCTCAGGACCTGTTAGTCGGCAAGGCGGTGCGGCGTGAAAAAGCACCACACAACCATTACAACCACTTTAACAACGCCGAAGTTGCGGCAGAGTTACAAGAGTTGGGTGTTGACGTGTTGTCGGGTGCCCATGGTCAGCGCGAAGGTCTGGCTCAGCATTGGGAAATCTGGATGATGGCGCAAGGTGGTATGGAGCCGTTGCAGGCACTACGCACCGCAACCATTGATCCGGCCAAAGTATTCGGTATGGACCATCAAGTGGGATCATTAAAAGAGGGTAAACTGGCGGATATTATCGTGATTGACGGCGACCCGTTGGACGATATCCGCGATACCGATAAAGTAACGCATACCATGGTAAATGGCGTACTGTACGACGCCAATACCATGGACCGGTTATTACCTAACCCGCAACAACGGGAACCGTTCTTCTGGGAAAAGTAATTGCCGATTAAGCCTCGGCTGCCGCTGTATCCGCGACAATTTGTCGGAACCAGCGGTGGCCAGCATCGTGCTGTAACAACGGACTCCAGATCATGGTCAGGGTAAGGCCGGGAATATCAAACGGCGGCTGCTTCATCACCAGGTAGTCGTCGTCTTCATACAGTGACGCAGCCCGAGTCGGTAGCGTTGCAATCAGGCCCTGGCGTGCCAGGTACATCGCGACGTGATAGTTACGGGTAAATACTTTTATATGACGACGGCTGCCCAGCGCATCCAGAGCTTCGTCAACCCACCCTAGTTTCTGCACATCGTGCGGATCCATTCCGACACCAACACCGAAACCGGTTTTACTGACCCAAACATGCTCGGCTTTAAGATATTCATCAAGCGTGTAGTTGGCCAGTAATGGGTGATCTTTGTGAACCAGACAGGAGAACTGATCCTGCCAAAGTACCTTTTGGTGAAACGATTGTGGCAGTTTCTCGAAGCGGTTTATGGCTAAATCCACTTTACCATTCTCAACGTCATGAAAACTAATATCACTCGGAGTCATGATATCCAAAGAAACATGCGGAGCCTGCTCGTCCAGAGCTTCTAGCAAACGGGGCATTAGCGTGGAAGCAGCGTAGTCCGACGCCATAATCCGGAATACCCGATCGCTGGTCGCGGCCTCAAATTCACGCACTGGCTGAATCATCTCTTCGACTGAATAAAGCACACCGCGTAACGATTCCTGCATATCCAGTGCTCGTTGAGTCGGCATCATGCCCTCACTGGTTCTGACCAAAATAGGGTCATTAAGGAGGTTGCGTAAACGCTTAAGACCGTTACTCATGGCTGGCTGTGTTATGTTTAACTGAGCCGCTGCACGGGTTACATTTCGCTCTCTTAGTAACACGTCCAAATAAACCAAGAGGTTTAAATCGATATCTTTTATGGTGTTCATCGGCCCGCCTAATCGAGATGGCTAAAATACAAATAATGTATCGGGATTATAAACGCTGTGAATGGTTAATAAAAGTAGTGGTAGCGTAAAACCATTGTATGTTGATGTCGCTAACCGCTATGGTAAGGCGTAAAAGCGTATAAAAAGGACATAACTTGGCGGTCGACAGTAATTACTTAGCGCAGAAAATTCTGCAAGGTTTTCATTGCCACTATGATCGGTTCCAGCGACTGACAAAAGGGGCACGCTCGCGCTTTCTAAAGCGCCAGTGGCAGCAGGTTATAGAAGCTTCTGCGGAGCGAATCTCATATTACGACCGCCAGGTAAAAGAAACCAGCGCCAGTATTCATCGGGCAGTGGGTCAGCAATTTGACCAACAGCTATGGCTGGTTACTCGTCAGCGTTACCGCTCGTTACTAAAGTTTCATCCGCAGGCCGAACTGGCCGAGACGTTTTACAACTCGGTATTTTGTCGCGCGTTTGAACGGCGCTATTTTCATAACGATTTTATTTTTGTTGAAACCATGCTGGAAAGCCATATTCCAGTATCTGTGCAAAGCCAATACCACAGCTACTTTCCGGTAAAAGGTGGGCTGCCGAAAATTTTGTCACAGCTTTTTTTAGATATTGGCTTAAACGGTGAATTTGAGAATTTTGAGAACGATCTGGAACAGCTGCGCGATGCTTTTTTGCAGCGATCGCAGGAAACTGAAATCGAACCACACGACATCCGCATTGATGTCTTAAGCTCGCCATTTTTTCGCAATAAGGCGGCCTATATTGTTGGCCGGATAGTGACTGAGCAGTACCATTACCCGTTTATTGTACCGGTGCTTGTTAACAGTCACGGTAAGCTGTATGTCGATGCCTTTATTACCAACTCTAACCGCATGGCAACGATATTCGGCTTTGCCCGCTCTTATTTTATGGTAGAGACCGAAGCGCCGTCGGCACTAGTGCGTTTTTTAAAAGATTTAATGCCGCACAAAACGTTGGCAGAGCTGTACGCCTCGATCGGCTTTCATAAACAGGGAAAGACCGAGTTTTATCGGGACTTCCTGCATCACTTGCAGCGTACCGATGATCAGTTAGTGGCGGCGGCAGGGGTTAAAGGAATGGTGATGACGGTGTTTACCTTACCGTCATTTCCGTACGTATTTAAAGTGATTAAAGATACTCTGGGTTCCACCAAGACATTTAGCCGACAAACGGTTATTGACCGTTACCGGATGGTCAAACGCCACGATCGGGTTGGGCGTATGGCCGATACTCTGGAATTTGCCGACGTGGCGATTCCGCTGGATCGCATTGCGACGGATTTGTTAGAGGAGTTACAGGCAACGGTAGGTGGCTCGATTCAGGTAGAAGATAAAACACTGGTTATTAAGCAGCTCTTCGTGGAGCGTCGAATGACACCATTAAACCTCTATCTTGAATATGCTAGTGATGAAGAGGTGGATGCTGCGATGGATGACTATGGTCGGGCGATTAAAGAGATGATAGCCGCCAATATATTCCCTGGCGATATGCTGCTTAAAAACTTCGGCGTGACCCGGCACAAACGGATTGTTTTTTACGATTACGACGAAGTGCGTTATTTAACCGATATGAATTTTCGCGAATTACCGCCAACTGACCAGTATTCAGATGTCGACGTGTCGGCAGCCCCAGATGATGTATTTCCACAGCAGCTCGGGCAGTTTGCTGTGCCGCAACCGCGTTATCGGGAAAAGCTATTAAAACATCATCCCGAATTGATAGATCCTAGATACTGGCAAAAAACACAAAAAAACATCCGCCAGGGCTCCCTGACGGATGTGTTTCCTTACGCTGAACAGCTGCGTTTTACGCGGAGGTTTTAAACTGATCTTCTTCAGTAGAGCCGGTTAATGCGGTTACCGAAGAGCCGCCGCCCTGAATCACGTTGGTCAGATCGTCAAAGTAACCGGTACCCACTTCTTGTTGATGAGCTACAAAGGTGTAGCCTTTATCCGCAGCCTGGAATTCCTGTTGCTGCAACCGAACATAGGCAGACATGTCATTACGGGCGTAGTCATGAGCCAGTTCAAACATGTGATACCACATGTTATGCACGCCGGCGAGGGTGATGAACTGGAATTTGTAGCCCATAGCGGCCAGTTCGCGCTGGAATTTAGCAATTGTTTCGTCGTCCAGATTACGTCTCCAGTTGAATGACGGCGAGCAGTTATACGCCAACATTTTGCCTGGATATTTAGCATGAATCGCTTCGGCAAACTGACGTGCTTCATCAAGATCCGGCTTGGCGGTCTCACACCACAGTAAGTCGGCATAAGGTGCATACGCTAAACCGCGAGAAATGGCTTGCTCAATGCCCGGTTTAACCCGGTAAAAGCCCTCTGCAGTGCGCTCACCGGTAATAAACTGACGGTCATTCTCATCAAAGTCTGACGTTAACAGGTCTGCCGCATTAGCATCGGTACGAGCCACAATTAGTGTTGGAATGCCCGCGACGTCGGTGGCTAGACGCGCTGCCACCAGCTTTTGCACCGCTTCCTGAGTCGGTACTAATACCTTACCCCCCATGTGCCCGCACTTTTTAACGGACGCTAGCTGGTCTTCAAAATGCACACCCGCGGCACCGGCCTGGATCATGCGTTTCATGAGCTCGTAGGCGTTCAATACGCCGCCAAAGCCGGCTTCAGCATCCGCCACAATAGGGGCAAAGTAGTCGACGTAATTGTCGTCTTCTGCGGTAATGCCTTTTGACCATTGAATTTGATCGGCCCGCGCAAACGAGTTGTTGATTCGCTCAACCACGGTAGGGACCGAATCGACAGGGTAGAGCGATTGATCCGGGTACATGCTACATGCGCTGTTATTGTCAGCCGCAACCTGCCAGCCAGATAAGTAGATTGCCTGCAAGCCAGCTTTAACCTGCTGCACGGCCTGGCCGCCAGTGAGCGCGCCGAGGGCATTAACGTAGTCTTTGCCGAATTTGCCCTGAGCTTCGCCGTTGATTAATCGCCACAGCTTGTTAGCACCGTTACGGGCATAGGTATACTCGGGTTGCACGGAGCCACGCAGTCGCACGACTTCTTCTGCGGTATAAGGGCGTTGCACACCCTCCCAGCGTGGGTCATTTTGCCATTGTTCTTTCAGTTTTTTAGCTTGAGCAGCTTGTGATAAAGATTGAGTAGTCATAATGGTTGTCCTGTTGTTCAAGTTGTTTTATGCCAGTTTTTGATAGCCCGGTAGGGTTAGAAAATCGACTAACTGGTCGGCTGTAGTAATCTCTTCGAGTAATTTTTTCGCTTTTTCGAACGGTTCGTTTTGCCAGCGTTCATCGCCAACTTCATTGCGAACGACGTCAGCTTCTTGTTGCAAATAATCGCGGAATAGTTGTTTGGTAACCTGAGTTCCGTCAGCAAGGGTTTTACCGTGGCGAATCCATTGCCAAATTGAAGTGCGCGAAATCTCGGCGGTGGCGGCGTCTTCCATTAGTCCGTAAATCGGAACGCAGCCCTTGCCATCCAGCCACGCAGCGATGTATTGCAGTGACACTCTGATATTGGTGCGCATACCTTGTTCGGTGCGTTCGCCGTCACAGGGCTGCAGCAGTAGTGCTTGATCAATATCGTTGTCTTGTTCGCGCAGTACATGCAGCTGGTTATCACCGTCAATGCCATCAACAAAGATGCTGCGCACAGTATCAGCCAGACCGGGGTGAGCTATCCATGTACCGTCGTGGCCATTATCGCGTTCAAGGGTTTTATCGGCGTGCACTTTTGCCAGTATTTTTTCGTTTTCGTCGGCGTCTTTACTGGGAATAAACGCTGCCATACCGCCCATTGCCAGAGCGCCGCGTTGGTGACAGGTCTTAACCAGTAAACGTGAGTAGGCATTGAGAAATGGCTTGTCCATACCGACCACCTGGCGATCCGGCAATACCCGATCAGGGTGTGCTTTCAGAGTTTTTATATAACTAAAAATGTAATCCCAGCGGCCGCAGTTTAGCGCTGCAATATGATCGCGCATCTGATACAGAATTTCGTGCATCTGGAATACGGCGGGTAAGGTTTCGATCAATACTGTGGCTCGAATGGTGCTGGTTTTAAGCTGGAATCGTTGCTCGGTGTAATGAAACACATCCGCCCACCATTTGGCTTCGTCGCTGTGCTCTAACTTCGGCAGGTAAAAGTAGGCACCAGAACCTTGTTGTAAGCGTTGCTGATAGTTATGAAAAAAGTACAAGGCAAAGTCCATTAACGCGCCGGGGATTGGCTGATCGTCAAGAAGAACATGCTTTTCCGGAAGGTGTAAGCCGCGGACCCGGGCGATTAATAACGCTGGATTATCGTTAACTGCATAGTGTTTGCCCGAGGCAGGGTCGTCATAGCTCATATTACCAAGGTTGGCATCACGTAAGTTCACCTGACCATTAACAACACCGTCCCAGGTGGGTGACTGAGAATCCTCAAAGTCGGCCATGTAACAGTCAACGTTGGCGTTTAAGGCGTTTATCACCATCTTGCGGTCGACCGGACCAGTAATTTCTAACCGACGCTTGGTGAGATCTGTCGGCAAGTCAGCGATGCGCCATTGCTGCTCACGAATATTTTTTGTTGCTGCATCAAAGTTGGGTAGTTCGCCATCGTCAAACAGCGCTTGTCGTTGTTTGCGTTGCTGCAGTAATTCAAATAGGCGGGGTCGAAACTGCTCAACCAAATCACATAGGAAATCGACCGCCTGATCGGTAAATACCGATTGGGCAGCGCTATCGAGCGTATTGGTAAAAACAAGTTGCTTGGTCATTTTTGAATCCGTTGTTATTGATTTGTTAACACGAATTCAGAGTAGACTGGGTTAGTGGTATCAGTCGAATTTATAAAGTGGATTATGGGTATTCAGGAAGGTTATTGTTATTTTCAGACAAAGGCGGCTTAAAATTTAAGCGGGGCTGTCGCAGTGACAAAACCCCGCTTAATAAATGCAAGTTAGGCCTGCGTTTTAAAGCGATCAACCAGGTTGTTCAAATTAACCGCCAGTCTCGATAGCTCTTGACTGGAGGAGCTGGTTTGCTGGGCACCTGAAGCGGTTGAATTGGACAGATCACGAATGCTGACCAAGTTCTGATCCACATCCCGGGCCACATTGGCTTGCTCTTCGGCGGCACTGGCAATAGACGTATTGTGAGTATTAATCTCACTAACCGCCTGGGCAATTTGTTTAAGGGCCTCACCGGCCTCGCGGGCAATGTCTAATGTATTAGTGGCTCGCTCCATACTACTTTGCATGGTGGATACGGAACGGTCGCTAGAGCTGTTAATAGACTCGACCATTTCTTCGATCTCGATTGTTGATTTCTGAGTTTTATGCGCCAGCGATCGAACTTCGTCAGCAACCACTGCAAAACCGCGACCTGACTCGCCTGCTCGGGCAGCCTCGATAGCCGCGTTCAGTGCTAACAGGTTGGTTTGCTCGGCAATACCACGGATGACATCCAGCACTTTGGTGATATCAGTGACCTTATTAGCCAGCTCGGTGACGCTGCTGGAAGAATCGCCAATTTCTTGCGATAGCTGCTCAATAGCGGTGACGGTTTTACTGACGCGATCGTTACCAAACTGAGCTTGTTCGTCAGCATTTTCAGACGCTTGCGAAGCGCTTTGCGCATCTTGAGCGACGTTCTCTACCGCTGTGGTCAGCTCGTTGACGGCGGTTGCCGCTTGTTCAAGCTCTTCTGTTTGTTGCTGGATAGTGCGAGTAGAGTCCTCGGTCACTGAGCTTAGTTCTTCAGAAGTAGAGGCTAACTGCTCTGATGATTCAGAAATTTTGCCGATCGAATCACGTAATTCGTGCTGGGTTTTCTTCAGCTGGCGCAGTAACGCAGACGCTTCGTCATTCCCCTCTATCTGGATGCTGTGAGTGAGATCTCTGGATGCTATGGTTTCGGCAAAATCAACAGCTGCCTGAATAGGTTGCACGATGCTGCGAGTTAACAGGACGGCAAATACGCTCAGTAATAGCATCACAGCAATAAGCGCAACGATAATTGCAATATTAGCGTTGGAGGACACTTGTTGCGCTTCCTCAGATACTTGTTCTACAACCGCCATCTGCTTGGCCAGCAATTTGTCGAGAGTCGCCGAAACTTCTGAGGTGACGGGTAAAATCGAGTTTTCCCGTAACGAAGCAATGGGGTCCGCTAACTTTGCGTCGACGAGTTTATCGAATTGCTCTTGCAGTTCCCAGTATTCAGCATCTAATTCCATATAGCTCTGAAAAATTCTTCTGATTTCTGGATCTTCGGCTACTTGATCAAGTCGTGTCTGCGCTGTTCTTAGATTATCAATCGCATTATCGAGCCTGTCCTTATAGGTATCTAATCGCTCGGGATCATCGATATAGGTGGCAATATTTGCTGAGTGAACCCGTACGCGCAGGAACGCTCGATCAATATCGTTGAACAAATCGACAGCAGGTACTTTTTGGGTAGTAATAAGATCTAGTTCAGTAGTGACTGCAGCTAGACGATTGATTGAGAATATTCCCAGCGCCAGCACTAACAGACCAATAATGCCAAAAGCACCAGCGGCCCGGATGGCAATTGAAAACTGTCGAAACATAGCGAACTTTCTCCATAAATTTTGATCGCAATAAGTTAAAGCTTTTGATCTGTATCATGCTTTGTCAAATTGTTATCGACAGCTTTTTTAATAACAATACCCCCGAATTAACTGGTATACCTTTTCTTGGGTAGGAATGATTGTCTCTATGGCCAAATATTCATCCGGTTGGTGGGCTTGTGCAATCGAGCCAGGCCCCATCACCACTGTCTCACAGCCAAGCTGTTGAATAAAAGGAGCCTCGGTACAGTAGTTCACAGCGTGAGCGGTCCGACCACTAATTTTTTCTGCAAGCCGCACTAATGCGGCATCGGCTTGTTCCTGATAACCGGGAATCGCCGGGTGTAATTGAATCAGATCGATTTGGCCTGGGCAGCGTTGCCGTAGGTCGGCCAGTTGCTGGTTAATAAGTTGGTATAACTCACTAATGTCCATGCCCGGTAAGGGTCGAATGTCTATCTGTAACTCGCAGCAGCCACAGATACGGTTTGGGTTATCACCGCCGTGTATGCTGCCAAAGTTGAGGGTTGGCTCAGGCACGCTGAACAATGCATTTGAATATTTACTGGAGAAGTCTGACTGCACCGTCATCAGCCGTCCGATTACTTGGTGCATAATTTCGATTGCATTCAAACCAAGCTTGGGATCAGAACTGTGACCTGACTTACCGGTAACCCTGACGGCTTCGCTTAAATGCCCTTTATGAGCCAGTACCGGCGTCATGCTAGTCGGCTCTCCGATAATACAAGCATCTGGCTTTAGGTTCGAAAAGTTTGATAACTGACGAGCGCCGTCCATGGTGGTCTCTTCGTCGGCAGTGGCAAGGATCATCAACGGCTTATGTTGCTGTTCTTCTGGTAGTTGTTTAAGCGCCTCAATAACAAATGCAAAAAAGCCCTTCATATCAATGCTACCCAGCCCATACCAGCGGTTGTCGCGCTCGGTTAAGGTAAAAGGATCGCTGCTCCAGCGGCTTTCATCGTAGGGAACGGTATCGGTATGGCCAGAAAGCAGCAATCCGCCACTGCCAGTGCCACGGCGTGCCAGTAAATTAAATTTGCCTGGTTTGCCTTCTAGTTCATTAATTTCGCAGTCAAAACCCAGCTCAGTAAGCCATTCTGCAAGTTTGTCGATAACGGCCTTATTGCTGTGATCCCACTGTCTGTCAATGCTGCTGATAGAGGGGATGGCGATTAACTGTTGATACATGGAAAAAAAGGATGGGACTGGCATAAATACGTATCCATAGGTTCTAAGAAAAAAGGCCAACTACGATGAGTTGGCCTAGAAATCCTAGTGCTATAAAGCGCATCAGTAAAGCGTTTTAATCCAGCGCTCTTCGGTGATGAAGTTCCATGCCCAGGGTTTGAACTCATCACTGAGGCCGTTACCTAAAGCATCCTCGAGCGCCATACCGCTATCACGCATGGCGTCTACTTCTGCTTTAGTCGCCTTAATCATATCGACGAATTCCTGGTAGTCGGCTTTGGTTGCTTGAGGTCCGTGACCGGGAATAATCACCGTATCCTCGTTTATTTTACCGATAAGCGTTTCTACGTTGTCGATATAGCCCTCGACATCGCCGCCGCTGCCCAGGTCGATAAATGGAAAACGTTCGTTAAAGAACAAATCGCCCGGATGCAGCACATTGGCCTTTTCAAACCAGACGGCGACATCACCGTCGGTATGGCCTTTGGGTAAATAGAAGACATGTACTGTGTCACCGTTAATGTGAAGCGTTACGGTTGAATCAAAGGTGAGTACAGGTAATCCGGCCGGATCAAAGTCATCGTCTCCGGCAAGGCGCTTACGCACGTTATCGTGGGCCATGATAGTACTGTCATGTTGCTCCCTAAACCACATGTTAGAGCCAACATGATCACCATGAAAATGGGTGTTTATCAGGTACCGTACGCCTTCTCCGGTTAGGTCTTTTATCTTGGCAGAAATCTTTTCCGCCATCTGCTGGTACTGGTCATCAATTAGCAGTACGCCATCCTCACCATGCATGAGCGCCATATTGCCGCCCGCTCCGGTGACCATGTGCACATTAGACGCAACTTCGGTTGCCTCGACATTGACGTCGTCAAAACGGTTTTGAGCGGTGGCACTGGTCGCCAGTGCCAGGCCCATTAATAAAGCAATTTTTTTCATTGTTATGTTCCTACTGGGATTTTTGATTGATTACTTTCTAGACAGTCAAAAGGATCAATTTAACATGTCATTCTGGTGAATCTTTTATGACACTTTTTTGTTGTCACAAAGCTGTCATGCAAGCTCATTAATCTCTTTCTCCGACAACTAATAACACAATTGTTCTAAGTCGGGAGAACACAATGAAATTGCAAACCCTTTTTAAAGCCTCTGCTGTAGCCTCTGCCTTAATCCTTGCTGGTTGTGGTGGTGATATCGAAGTAACTCCAACGGTTAACGACAATAGCGTTAATAACTCGAACAACACCAATAATACCGGTGGTGCTGATGGCGGTGGTGATTCTGGCGGAGATAACATTTGCGCTGAATATAACGGTATGCAAGGCGCATTTGACGGCCGTGATTGTGAATACAATCTGGAATTTGCCAGCAGTAACGTAGAAATTACCGAAAATATCACTTTCTCTGAATTACCTGACGGCGGTGTCCACGTCTTTGATGGTGCTCTACTGATTGGCGAAGATTGCGACACAACCACCAGCTGTAGCATTAACCAAGACGGCCCAACAGTTACTGTTGAACCGGGTGCAACACTGGCCTTTACCAGTGGCGAAGCCATCGTACGAGTTGCTCGTGGTGCTAAGTTAGATGCTATCGGCACCTTTGATAAGCCTATCACCTTTACTTCTGCAAATGCTTACGATCGTTTTGACGTGGTTGGCAATGGACCTCGTTTTGCCGACTGGGGTGGAATCATCGTTAACGGCGAAGGCATTACCAACCAGTGTACCGATGCTCAGCGTGACGGTGATACCTGTAACGTTCCGTCAGAAGGTATTGTTAGCTACTACGGTGGTAACGATAACGCCGACGACAGCGGTTCAATGAAGTACGTCAAAATCTGGTATGCCGGGTCTGGCCCTCGCGCTGGCGGGGACGGAGACGACTTAAACTCACTGACGTTAAACGCTGTAGGTTCTGGCTCTTCTTATGAGTGGGTGCATATTCATCAGGGATACGATGATGGTATCGAGTTCTTCGGTGGCGCTGCAGACATTAAGCACGTTGTAGTAACTGATACTCAGGACGACTCGATTGATATCGATGCGGGTTGGCAGGGTAATGCTCAGTTCTTGTTTCTTAAGCACGGCACTGTGATGGTTGACGGCGAAGAAGTGTTCATGGGTAACGGCGGTTTTGAAGCCGACGGTGAGAAAAACGGCGGCGCTGAATATTCTCAGGCTCCAACATCTCGTCCTAACATTGCTAACGTCACTGTTATTACTACTGATGGCTTGTCGACGCGTGATAACGACCCGTCGATTGCGACCAAGTTTGACGATAACTTCCAGGGCCAGCTGTATAACTTTGTCATGGTTAAAGACATGGTCGACCAGAACGACTCTCACTGCGTTAAGTTTACCAGCGATGGCGACCTGGGCGTGCAAGAAGGCGATTTAAACTTCTTCGGTTCAGTGATGGCTTGTGTCAACGAATTCGAACAAGATTCCACCTTTGCTGACGGCACCACTCGTGAAGAATGGTTTGATAATGGCGATATCAACGAACGTGTTGGTGGTAACGCCACAGTCTTTGCTGATGACGGTTTCTCAACGGATATGAGCTCGCCGGACTTCAGTGTTGTGGCCGACGATTTAAGCGGCTTAGACAGCGAATTCTTTGACAGTGTGGATTACATTGGTGCGGTTTCAAGCTCGGACACATCTTCTGAATGGTACCAGTGGGTAGAAGCTGCGTTAGCGGCTGCGGAACAAGACTAATCAGGTCGAAGTAACGCAACGCGAGTTAGGCGTGCGCAAAGTCGCGCGCCTTTCCTTAGAAATAACGCAGGAGTTAAACATGAGTACTAACTATAAACTCAAACCCGTCGCGTTAGCGGTGAGCCTGGGCTTATTAACGACCGGCTCGGTGCATGCTCAAGATCAAGAAGAGCAAAGCACAGATGCTGTTGAGAGACAGTCGACCATTGAAGAAGTGGTGACCACAGGAACTCGTTTACAAGGTAGTGCAGCAGCGGTTGTTGAAGAACGCAAAAATCAGGCGTTTGTGGCCGATATTTTGGGCGCTGAGCAACTGTCTCGTACCGGCGACAGCGATGCGGCTTCGGCATTGCGCCGGGTAACAGGTTTAACGCTGGTCGACGGCAAGTATGTCTATGTGCGTGGTTTGGGTGAGCGGTATTCCAGTGCCCGGCTTAACGGCGCCAGTATTCCCAGCCCTGATTTAACACGTAATGTTATTCCGCTGGATATTATTCCATCGACAATTATCGAAAGTCTGGCCGTACAAAAGGTGTTTTCTCCATCGATGCCAGCGGCGTTTGGTGGCGGTAACATCGATATCCGGACAAAGTCGCTGCCCAGCGATTTTCAATTTAATGTGGAAGTGGGTGTTGGTTACAACGAGAATGCCAGTGACGGCTATAAGTACGATCGTAACGAAAGCTATATTCCACAGGATATTCGTCAGGCGATTGTTAAATATCGTGGCGATTTCAGTTTGCGTAATATCATTAGCAAAGAGGGTTTTGTTGATTCTGAAGCGGGCAGTGCAAGTGAACAGGCTCGACAAATTAATGAAGGATTAGCGAGCTCGTTACCGAGAAATTTAAGTTTAAGTGAAGACTCGCTAAGCCCGGATTACAATCTAAAGGCCAGCATTGGTAATCGCTTTGATGAAGATTTCTTCGGTGGCAGTATTGGCTTTTTATTAGCCGGTGCCTATGACACCAAATGGGATGTCTCGGAGCGGCGTAATGCGGTACTGAGTGAGAACGCAACAGCGGATTGTTCGACCTCACTGGCGACCGAAGAAGACGTGACCAATTCGTGCTACAACACGGTTCGTGACACGACCTTAACCACTGAAACCGAGCGCATGAATGGTGTTTTCAGTGTCGGTTATGACCTTGATACGCACAGTGTTTCATACACTAAGTTGTATCTGACCGATTCCGAAGACGAATCGGAATTTGGTATTTTGCAAAGTCCTAACGGCAGTAACTTAAAAACCATTGCCGGTTCAAACATTGCAAATCGTGAGCATGAGTTTAAATACGAAGAGCGTACCCTCGACATCGACCAGCTGCGTGGTCAGCACACATTCCTGGACTACTGGGGATTAGGCTTTGACTGGCACTACACCGAGTCTACCGCGGAAACCGACATTCCAACGGATATGTCGTATCGTTATGACGATATCTACGATGACCAGGGTAATTATCAGCGCACCATTGTCACCGGCGATGATAACCGCGCGGTTTATCAGTATGTGGATATGGAAGATCACGTTAAGTCTTATGGTGGTAACTTCTCATTACCACTGAATTTGGCGGGCTTTGATATTGAACTGAAAGCGGGTTACGACTTTGTCGATAAAGCGCGTTATTACACCACTGATCGGTTTGCCATGGATAACGGTTCCGGGCTGCGTATTACCGTCAATGACAATTTTGACGACGTACTGGGTGTTACTGATTACCTTACTGATGAGGTGATTAGCAATAACAACTTCCTACTGTCATACCGTGAGCCTACGGCACCTGATGCGGATGATTACATCGCGGCACAAAAAACCGATGCTTACTACGGTGAATTCGATGTGTTCTTAACCAACGAGTGGCGCTTAAGCGGCGGTGTGCGCTGGGAAGAGTTTAAGCAGGTATCGCTGGCAACCTCCAGTTTGATCTTTGATCGCAATGACATTGAAACTTTTTATTCCGAAGAACGGATTTTGAATGGCACTAAGATTGAAGACGATATCTACCCGGCATTGTCGCTAACTTATATCTCGGACGATAACTATCAGCTGCGCTTTGGTTACGGCGAAACAGTCGTCCGTCCGGATATTCGTGAAACAGTCCCGGTTGCGTACTTTGACCCGATTACAGATATTCGTACGATTGGCCGTGCAGGGTTGGAAAGCAGCCCAATGCAGAATTTTGATGCGCGCTTCGAGTATTATGCGGATAACGGTGATAACTATACACTGTCGGCTTTTTATAAGGACATTGATAAGCCAATTGAGTCAGTGCTTAGTGTTGGTGACGAAGAGTACACCCTGAATTATGTTAACGGTGAAACCGCTGAGGTTTATGGGCTTGAGTTTGAGTGGTTGCACGACCTGGGCTACCTGACGAATGGACTATTTTCTGCGGGTAACCTGACCTGGAGTGACTCGGAAGCGTCGATTGACCCGGCATTAGCGGGTAACTTAACCAATCCGACTAAGCGTATGACCGGGCACTCTGAGTACGTCGCCAATTTCCAGTTGGGCTATGACTCAGTGGATGGTATGCATTCCAGTTCATTGGTCTACAACGTTTTTGGTGAACGTATTTTAGCGGCTGGTATCGGTGGTCGTGGCGATGCGTTTGAGCAACCGTTCCATTCACTGGATTTGGTGTATAACTTTTATCCTGACTTTAACTCACAGGTCAGCTTTAAAGTGAAAAACGTGTTAGACGAGGACCAGGATGTCACTCAGTCAGGCATAGCCGTTCAGGCGCGTGAAGTCGGGCGCGTGTGGAGTGTTAGTTATAGCTACGAATTTTAATCAGCTATTGATGTGAAAAAGGGCTCTGTTAAGAGCCCTTTTTTTGTTCCGATGGATCTTTCAAATGAATCTCCAGCGGTTTCGAGGTATCCAAATGCACGTCCCGTTGCGGAAAGGCAATGACAATGTCGTTTTCGGCAAACAGACGTTCAATGTTAAAGCGCACATCTGACTGCACCCGCCGAATATCCATGGGTTGATGCACGCTAGTCCAGAAAAATAAATTGAAAATTAGGGAATTATCGCCAAAGTTATCAAAGAATACTTCGACCGGATAATCCGCTGATACTTTATCGTGAACTGCGGCTTCTAACATTAGATCATGTACTTTTTGCACCGGAGAACCATAAGCAACTCCGACGGTAACCATCGAGCGAATATCCGCTGATACCAGTGTCCAGTTGACCACCCGCTGCTCTAAAAAATAGCTGTTTGGTACCAGCACATGAACGCCATCGTAACGTCGAATGCGAACGCAGCGATTACCAATTTCTTCGACTCGGCCACGTTCTTTTTCCAGCTCTACAATATCGCCAATACGGATGGGCCGTTCAGCAATTAAGATGACCCCCGATATTAGGTTGTTAAGCAGGTTTTGTGCGCCAAAACCGACACCGATGGCTAACGCACCACCCATTACTGCAAATACGGTAATCGGAATACCTGCAATAGGCAGGGCAATCAGCACAATCAATATGTAGGCCAGAATAGAAAACAGCTTACGAAACGCATAAACCGTGTTTTCTGTTGAGGAGCTGTTTTTAAGGGCACGCTTAACCACGTTAGCGCCCACCCAGCGGACAATAATAAAGCCGACGACAATCAGCGAAAACGCAATAATAACTTGTGATAGATAAATTTGCGTATCGCCGGCTTTGTATAGCTCGGTTTGCCACAAATTAGCGAAAGAGGATGAAAGCTCCTGCCAGTTCATTAAGTGATTTCCTGATTAAACAGATGCGGAAGGACGAGCCTGGATCTTCTCGTACCAAGCTTTTAAATGAGGTCGCGAATCATCGACTCGCAACTTAACGACTTTACCAAAATCGACCGAACAAAACGCGTTAATATCAGCCGCAGTAAACCGGCCGTAGGCAATAAATTCGTTGTCTTTTAAATGCTGCTCGAGAAAGTCGAGGAACTTCGTCGCGGCTTTAATGCTGTCCTCACCCCATTCCTTAATTGGGTTCATCCGATCCTTAAAATAACCGGAGGTATGCTGAAAGCCCATACCAATAGGGGTGAATAAATAGAAGTCTATCCAACGAGTCCACTGCTCGATAATAGCCTTTTCGTTAGCGTTGTCGCCTAACAGGCGCGGAACGTCCGGATACTTTTCCTCAAAATATCGACAAATAGCTGTGGTTTCGCTGATACATGAGCCATCATCAAGCTCGAGTACCGGCACCTTCTTCATGGGATTTTTGCTTTTAAAGTCGTCGCTGAGGTTTTCGCCTTTGGCGAGATCGATCTCAACTCGTTCGACTTCGTTCAGCAGGTCTTTTTCAGCTAAAAACATGCGCACCCGTCTGGGGTTAGGCGCGCTTGCCATTTCGTAGAGTTTCATTCGGCTAACTCCTTGTTATTAAGTGGTTAGCTCCAATCTACTCCGACTTTAGTTAGAATTAAAGGCACTTTTCACGCTGTTGGCGAAGGACAGAAACTTTTCACGCATGGTACGGCGTACTTTTACTTCTATGGAGCCAAGTATTTGTGTACCGACAACCTCGATGTGAGGTGCTTGCCGCATACGTCCGCTGGCTGACACTTTATTTTCTACGGAGCCTAGAATATTAAAGACATTAGAGCTGGTCGTTACTTCCTCGGGTACAAACAGCTCCACGCTCGACAATGCACCAATAAGCTTGATAGTGACACTGGGATGCTGGAACACGGCGTCACTAAAATCAAGCTCTACAGAACCGAGTAACGAATACACGGTGATCTCCCGTGGTACCGTCCAGTGACCGCTACGCTCATTCGAGGATAAAATGCTGATGACTTTTTCGGTTGGCTCAACCCGGCCTTCGCCGTAGTGGGGCGCAAACTGCTGCTCTTTCATCGAGGTGTAGGTGGTGTCAGTTTCTAGCTCGAGGTCACTGACCAGTTCTGCTAATAGCTGATTATCGGTGGCATCCATCGCTTGATCCAGACGCCGTTCAAACGCCTGCGCCGAAATAATGCCGTGACTATAATTCATCACCAGCTGGTCGATTGTTTCTTCCCGTACCTGCTCAATCGGGCGATCTTCAAATTTAACCGCCATAATAGGCTCCCTATTTGTTTTGTTTAATTATTGTTCTTTTAGGGAGTAATAGCAAAACGGTTTTTATTAATAAAATCAATTAGATAATAACTTCTTACAATTAGAAACTTATTTAAGCGATTGCCTCGTTACACGCTCGAGGTGAAGCGCTCGACAGGCCTTCTCGGCCAGCGCCTGATATTGACGCAAGCGACGTTTAGCAGGGTGGTCCGGTGCATCCGCAAGCCACTGATCTAACTGGTGGAACAAACGATGATAAATGGTGAGGGTATCCGTATGGCGTTTTTGCCGGAATAACACGCCCATAATGATCAGCGTAACGGTGACATAATTTTGCTTGGCGTTATCGTCGAAAATGGGATCGTTACTGAGTGAAAGGGCGCTTGTTTGTGCCTGGTTCAGGTTATTTAAAGCGCCACGATAATTGTGTTGTTGTAGCTGTTTGCTGGCTTTTGCAAACAGAGCGTGAAAATTATTATTCGTTTGAAAAGCTGAAGGCATACTCTCATTCCCAACGGTTGATTGATATAATCAACCGTATTACAAATGAGAATTGTTCGCAAATAAAAGTTAGCGTTTACCGCCAAAAAATATTTTGTCAGCGTTGGCAATGGCCGCAACAAACCAAAACCCAATAAATATCAGGAATACCCAGCCGATGGTTCCCCAGCCCCAGCCTTCACCTTCGTCAAAGAAAATGGCGCTGATTAACCAATAGATACCGAGTGCCATTAGTACCGATGGAACAAAGGCTAAAATAATATAAATTAAAAATTTATTGCGTTCGTAAAAACGTTTTAGGAACATCGCTCGCTCGATATCTTAAGAAATAGGTGGAACATACGCCTGTAGCCGTGGCGGTAATTGATTCAGCAAAATGGCGCGTATGCCGTGCCACTGAGAGGAGATCAATAGTAATCCAATCCCTATTATTAAGCCAGTAATGGCTGTTGCTAAATCGACCAAACCAACGTTGGTTAATAGGCTGGCAAACACATAAAATACATAAGCTAGCGCTGATACCATTAAGGCTCTGCGATCGATAATTAACGACGTAATGCTAAGCAGCGCATAGACAGCGACGGTAATGAGAGCCTGCGCAATACCAATATCAAAATCGCCTTCGGTAATACCGGCAAATAATGGTTTCACTAACATGGGTGCTGCCAACAGGTGCAACCAAAAGGCAATATCCGAACTGCGTGTTTGGCGTAAGGTATCCTTCCGGTCCCAGTAAAGCGCAATCGCGAATACCAAAACGCCGGCAAGGAAAACGATAGACTGCCAAACAACACTAGATTCTATCCATCCTTCTAAAGGAATGAAGGCGGTGGCCAACAGCAAGGCTAAGCTGGTGGCAAACGCAAGCGGCACCCGAAAGCGAAACCAATGAGCCACTGAAATGAGTGTGGTAAGGGCGGTTGCAAGCATGGCGGCCGATTCTGCTTCAGCGGTAATAAGTTTAAAACTAAAGAAGGCGCTAAAATAAACACCGCCTAAACAAGTGAGCAGTAACACAATAGAGGGCAATGCCATTTGCCGTTTCCGGCTAAAGTATTCGGACATGATCCAACTGCTAGCGGCGACTAATAAACCGCCCACCCCAAAACCAATTAAGTCGCCTAATGTCCAGGAAGCAACCAGAGTGACAATCGCTGCAATCACCACAAAGATGTCGTTAAAGCCGCTAACGAACCGGACGTGTTCTTCATCCTGAAAATGAGTATTGCGGCGTTTTTCTACAAAATGGCGGAAGTCATGCGCCGACTGTTCAGAAATCACTCCTTCCTGAACCGCGGAGTGCAGATCATCGTCCGTGTACATACCAAGTCCCTTGCTTAATAACCGAAGTGAATCAGCATGTTGACACTTTGTTAATGGGGAGTCAAAGCCTCAGGGGGAGCTACTCGTTTGCCTGCGGCTCTGGTTTCGCAAACACAAAAGCATACCAACCGACGTCCATCACTAACATTATTGCTGCTGCAAATATTCCCTCAATAACGGGATTTATCCAACCAGCCTGTAAGGAATCAATGAAATGAAAAGGTGCTTGTTTAAACGCTGAAATAAGAAATAGGCCAGCAGAAACGCCAACAGCTCGTTTAAGAAAAGTTTTAAAATGAACCCCGAAATGATCAAACACAGGTAGTGGCAGAACGATATTATGCTTTCTTCTGTATCTCATCTCAGCAAAGCTGGCACCTAACAATAAAATTAAAAAAATCGTCCAATCTGACAAAATATCCCTCCTGGATTCCGTAATCCTATACATAACAGTTTATTAACTATTTGCTGAGTTTAGAAGGTAACAGGGCAGGAAAGCAAACACTAAGACAAAACGGTTGCTGGTAGCCAACCAGGGTGATAGAACAGGAAGCTTCGTTATTATTCTCAAGGCACGTTGTGATAAAGATATGGACATCAAAACCTTCTTAAAAGAGTTTTGGCTATTCGGTGTAAAGCAAGCCTACGCCTGTTTGTTTGGTGGGTTTTTACTGGCCTTAATGCTGATCACCAAGTTCTGGTATCCGCTAGAAGAACTCCACCGATACGACTTTATCTTTTTAGCGGCTATCGCCTTTCAGCTGTTTCTTATCGCATTTCGGTTGGAAACATGGCGCGAGTTCACGGTTATTTTAGTGTTCCATATTGTCGCAACGGTTATGGAATTATTTAAAACCTCTGACGCAATAGGAGCCTGGGTATATCCCGAACAGTATGTTTTTGGCATTGCCAACGTGCCGCTGTTCACCGGGTTTATGTACAGTGCGGTAGGCAGTTATATCGCCCGAGTCTGGCGCATTTTTGAGTTTGAATACTCCTACTACCCGCCGAAAAGCGCAACCATACTATTAGTTTCCTTAGTCTATATAAATTTCTTTAGCCATCACTATATTTGGGACATGCGCTGGGTGTTACTGGGCGCTACCATTTTGATGTTCTACAGAACAACCATTTACTACAAAATAAACAAAACGCATCGCAGTATGCCGCTGTTGCTGGGTTGGTTTTTAGTCGCACTGTTTATCTGGTTTGCGGAGAACATCGCCACCTACGCGAATATCTGGATTTACCCGAACCAGACGGACGACTGGGAAATGGTCTCCGTTGCCAAGCTTAGCTCCTGGTTCTTGTTGATGTTACTGAGCTTTGTTCTGGTCGCGTCTATCAATCAGCTGAAAATAAGAAAAGCGGGGGAGTCAGAGGATCAACGTGTTAAGGCGTGTCCTTGAGTGCTTTAGCAAAAGTTGAATATGGCAACGCCTATTGTCGTGTACTGACTTGGTTGCGACCATTCTTTTTACTCGCGTAGAGCGCTTTATCCGCGGCTTCGACAAGCTCTGAAGCGTCAATTTGAGCAGGTAAGTCATTTGAACAAACACAGCCCGCTGACAATGTGCAGCAAAACGTTTGGTTATCTGCCAAAAATTGCATTTCACTAAAAGCTATTCGTATAGCATCGACTATTTTAACCGCTTCATGTTCCTGAGTGTTTGGCAAAATAACCAAAAACTCTTCGCCCCCGTAGCGGCCAACAATGTCAGTTTGCCGAAACCGGTGACGTAGCAAGGCTGCAAGTGATGCGATGACAGTATCGCCGGTGGAGTGACCGTAAGTGTCATTAACACGTTTGAAGTAATCGATATCCAGCATAACCATAGATATAGGGCTTTCGTCGCGACGAGCTCGCATTAATTCTCTATCTGCGTGCTCTTTGATGGTTGCGTGTTTTAATAGACCTGTTAGTCCGTCTTTACTGATTAATTGCTCCAGATTTCTAGCACGTTGAACTCTCGAACGAATAGAGGAAATCAAACGTTCATTCGAGATTGGTTTCACTAAAAAATCATCGGCATCAAACAATAGTGCTTCGGTCTGTTTGTCAAGATTTCGTTCGGCTGAAAGGTACACAATAGGAAGGCTTTCAAACTGCACATTTTGCCGAACTAGCAATGCTATATCTATACCGGAATACTCCGGCATTTCCATATCAAGCAGCAGCAATTCAGGCCGAAACTCATTCAGTTCTGAGACAATATTTCTGACGTTGTGAAGAATACTAACCTTCATCCCTTGCGACTCTAGCTCTAGTTTCATTAGTGAACAGAGTTCTTTGTCGTCATCAATTAGCATGACACGAGGTTGTGCGGACTTCTCCTCGTTGACTACCGCCTCTAAATGACTGACTAGTTCTGATAGGTCGACCGGCTTCTTTAAAAAGCTTGTTGCGCGAATTTTCGCGGCTTTTATTCGCTGATCAAAAGTATCGTTTTCAGACAGCATGATAAGCCCTTTAGGGGCTCCTTCTGTCGCTGTGAAAAGTGTTTTGAAATCTGCTGTGGCATTGAATGGATGGCCGTCCATATCAATAATAGTTGCATCCGGCCAGCCTCCTTTATCCGCTAACTTAAGTGCTTCTTGCAGGGTTACGGTGTTTATTTTAAACTTGAAGTTTACAAGCTGCTTAGAAAATTGGGCGGCTAATTGCTCGTTTTCTTCAATGAGCCATACTTCGCCTTCATGTGCTGAACGGGACGGATTACTTTTCTGAGGCGTTTTATCAGTGCTCGGAGACTGACTAGAAGAGGATGCATTATCAACACCGGTTCCATCTAATAGATGACAAAAATGCGTGACATCATTACTAATTAGTTTAATGACCGTGTCTTGCTCTGACTGACTTACAGACTCTTTTAATTTTTCGTCAATACGGCGTGCTTCTTCGCTGATTTTATCAAAGCCAAAAGTTCCTGCAGAGCCGCTGATTGAGTGCAGTATAAGATGTATCTCATCAGCTCTTTGATAGGCGTTAGTAAGGCTCAATCCATCTATTAGATAAGTTAGTTTCGACTTATCTGACACCAGGCGTTCTTTGTACTGATCCCGAATGGCCTGGATTTCAGTCTGTAGCTCTTCAGGAACATTATGGTTGCTCATGAGTGCGACTCCAAATGTCTTTTAGTTGGTTCGGTAACTTCATTGGGTCGAAAGGTTTGGCGATGACGTCCTGGGCACCGAGTTCTTTTAGCTCTTCAACTTCAGAGTTTAAAACTTTGGCGGTGAAAAATACCACGGGTGTATCATCCAATAGACCTCTCTTTTTAAGCTCCTTCAGAGTATGAGGCCCATCCAGGTCAGGCATCATAACGTCTAACAACACCAAGTCGGGTTTAAAGTCAGCTATTTGCTCAATTGCCTCGTAGCCCGACGAGCAGATGAGAGATGTAAACCCGCCAACTTTATCAAGAGAGAGCTTTGCAATGGCCTGGATGTCTGGTTCGTCATCCACCAATAAAACACGTTTTAACTCAGACATGGGGTCTCCTATTCTCATTGTTGCCAGCGAGTTTATCGATCAACTCAACGAAGTTGGTACGCGTGAAGTTTGCTTTATCCATAATCGCATCGACACGGCTAGCTTTTTCAAGTGACACATCGGGGTCGGATGTAACAACGATCTTTATTGCTTCATGAGTGCTGTTTGCAATTTCAATGGTGTCGTAACCAGAGCTGTCTGATGAAAGAATATCAAATATTAAAACATCATATTTGTTTGATAATAATTTTTGCTTCGCTTGCTGTATAGAAAATGCCGTATCGACCTTATAATTATCTTTTAGTATGGCGGTGATGACAGCAGAAAAATCATCAGAGTCTTCTACATGTAATACGGACTTTTTATTAGAAAGATTGATTTTTGTCGGCAGAGAAAACCAAAATCTTGTTTTCTGGTTTGGCTTTGAGTCAAAGCCAATGGACCCTCCCATTTTTTCGATAATTGTTTTCGTAATAGCAAGCCCAAGCCCAGTGCCGCCTTTATTTCGTGAATCTGACGACTCGGCTTGTGCAAAAGGCTCGAATACTCTGTTTTTAAAAGTCTCAGGAATTCCGGAGCCGTGATCAATAATCTCGATGAGAACATTTTGCTCCGCCATTGATGCAGTCACCTGAACCTCACCACCATCCGGCGAGAACTTGGCAGCATTAGAGATTAAATTGGTCATCACTTGCATAAACCTTAGCTCATCAACGACGATATAAGCATCTGCTGATAACTTATTGTCGAATTTAATCGATGCGTTTTGCTGTGCTACATAGCTGCGATTTTCTTCAATGGCTTGTTCTAACAATAATTTGAGCGAACGATCCTGAAATTTAAAAGTTAAGTTTCCTGAAGTTAGCTTTTCAATGTCGAGTAGGTCGTTAATTAGGAGTGTTAGTCGTTTACTGTTCCGGCTGGCCAGGTCCAGTACATTTTTTGTTTCCTCTGAAAAGCTCTTTTCTTCTAGCGATAGCAGTGAGAGAGCGCCAGAAATCACTGAAAGAGGAGTTCTTAATTCATGGCTCACCGTGGATAAAAATTGCGACTTTAATCTTTCAGCTTGTTCAGCGGCCTCTTTCGCGAAGACCAAGGACGAAATTTCATGCATTGCGCCCAGCATCGACCGAGGAACACCTGACTCATCACACTGGATCACGGCATGGCCTTTCATCCAGCGCAGTTCCTGGTTATCGGTCCTGACAATGCGAAACGTGGTTTCAAGCGCAGGTGGTGCTTCAATAAATGGCTCGTTTTCAACGGCCTTGCGCTTTAACTTATTTAGTAGCTCGTCAAACTCTTGTCTTTCTTCCTGACAAAACACAGGTTTAATACTTTGATACCGACCATGAAAATCGTTATGAGCTAAACCCGTAAGTGCATACATCTGCTCATTCCAGAGCATTTTATGGCTTTTTAAATCGAGTTCCCAGACACCAATATTGGCTACTTTGGTGGCTGATTCTAGTCGCTCTTTCAGTTCCTTCAATGATTGTTGATCGAAGACATGTTGGCTTATATCAGTCACCAAACCTAAGTAGCCAACAGGATTTCCGTCGTTGTTAAACTCTTTAGTAACAATCAGTTCTACCGGAATGCGTTTTCCTGATTTGGATATGTAGGTCCAGCTATCTTTTTCCGAACCGTCAATATCAGGAACTGCTGTAAATACAGAAAATCCGGAAATATCTCTGCCCAGCTGTGCAGTAAGTACTTTTTTCTTTTTGGCCATTTCGTCGGCATCGTGAAAAATTGCCGGCGTTGTTTTACCAACCACCTCGTCGGCTGAATATCCAAGCATACGCTCGGCGCCGCGGTTAAATACAGTTATCACACCGGTTTTGTCGGTTGCAATGATGGCAGTTTCTGTGGCTGCGTTAAGCACGTGATTTAGTTTACTGTTAACATCGCTCAGTTCTTTTGTGCGATCTTTGACTTGTGTTGATAGGGAGTTAAGTAACTTTTGCTGATAAACATGCCGAGTCAAAAAATAAATGCCAAGCACCCCAGCAAGAGCAAGACACCAAGTGATAAAGCGGGCAGGCCATAAATTAGGCTGCTCCTCGTCAACAGTAATAGCTAGCTGCCAGTCTCCGCTGGGAGTTTCTACAACAGTTGTTGCGGATGCATCAGTAAAAACAGAGCTATCTCCTAAAAATGTGTCCCTATTAATACCACTCGCGTGCCGTAATCCGAGTTTTGCAGACATCTCTGATTGTTCAATCTCTCCCATTAACGATTGAAATAAACTATCTGCGTCGATAACAGCGCTGATCATGCCCCAGTAATTATCATTAAGGTACACAGGAGACCGATAAATTAGCCCTAAACCGCCTTGGACTAATTCCAAAGGGCCGTCCAGGGCAACAGTATTTGACTCAATAGTTTGTTTGATTGATGGCCACTGAGAGGGGAGGTTTTCGTAGTTCAAGCCAAGCGCCGCTTCGTTTTCCTTAAGGGGGATAATCCAGGAAAGTTTATTATCAGGAGCAATACCAATGTTTCTAAAGAAGGGACTAAATTGATAAACTTGCTCAAGCATTGAGTTTACTTCATCCGAAACAATATCTCCTCTGCGTGCAACAATATATGCCTCGATTCCATTCGTTAAAAATATCGTCCCATTAAGTTCTGTTTCAAGTTGAGATTTAAGCCTGATAGCAAGCTCCGATGCGCTGCGTTCCAGCTCCGCTTGCTGATTTCTTTTATACTCATAAATAAGGTATTCAGTCGCACCAATAAAACTGAAAAACAGCAAGGCGGCAATTAACTTGAGCCAGCGTGAGCTGTCATATGACTGCCGGGAATAGCTCATTCATCTACCCCAAGGTCGCATGTGGGCTTTGGCAGCATGATGAAAAAGTCTGTACCAGTTGAATCTGTGATAAAGTCGATGCTGCCTCCCAAGCGATCAACAATCTCTTTTGATATGGATAGCCCTAACCCGGTACCGCCGGTCGCTCGAGTGTTGCTCGAATTCGCTTGAGCGAACTTCTCGAATACTCTTGGATGAAATTCCTCGGGTATTCCGTCGCCGTTATCCTTTACTGATATTCGAACATGTTCACCGGTTTCTTCAGCAAAGATTTTTACAGTCTCACCTTTTGGTGAGAACTTGACGGCGTTTGAAATTAGATTGGCGAGAACTTGCTCAAACCGTTGAGCATCGACATAAATACAAAGCGACGGATCGGTAGCGTATAACTTTAGATTGACCTCGTAACGACGCGAATAAGGCGTATTGCGGTCAATAATCCCTTCCAGTAAAGGAGCGACGAGCAACGCCTCAAACTGCATTTGCATTCTTCCGGCTAGCAACTTTTCGAGATCGAGTATGTCATTAATCAGCAAGTTCATGCGAACACTGTTCTTTTTAGCAACCTCTATCATTTCTTTGGCCTGCGTGGGGAGGCCGCCAAAAGTACCGCCAAGCAACAAGTCGAGTGCACCAGTGATCGATGTTATGGGAGTGCGCAGCTCATGACTTACTGTTGAGACGAAAGCATTTTTAATTTCCTCGTTACGTTTCCGTTCTGAGATATCTTCGATGATGGACCAAATCAGTTTTCTGCCATTGTCGTCATATACGACCATACCGTTTAACAGGACAGGGTAACGACTACCGTCTTTACGAATGTATTCTTTTTCAAAGGGCCCATAGCGCCCAGTATCCGCTAAAATTTCCAGTTGCTTGAGTTCTTCCTCTTCGTATTCGCGAGGTGTCACGTCCCAATAACTTAAAGAAATAAACTCTTCGCGTGTATACCCAGTGGGCGCTAACAGCGCATTATTTAAGTCAACAAACCTTCCCGTCTTAAAGTCATTTAATGCAATACCAATCGGCGACAGTTCGAACAGCCCGCGTAATCGGCTCTCGCTATTTTCCAGTGCTTCGTTTTTTTGTTTAAACTCCAAAGAAGACGAAACCCAGCGGGCGAGCAAGCCTAAAAATTGCTTTTCAGTCTCCTTAAAGGGCTCTTTCCTGGGGATCGCAGAAGAAAAGTTAAGCGTGCCAAACGGCTCACCATTGACTTCTATTGCTAAACCGATGTAGGACTCAAGACCAAATGCCTCGTAACAGGGATGTTGCCGGTACTTGGATGTCGCCATATTTTCAATGGCAACAGTTTCACCCTCAGACATCACTATTTGGCAATATGTGTCTTTAAGTGGGAATAGTTGTCCTGTTTTTAAGTCGGCCTCTTCTGGCGCATGATAGGCGATAATCTCATATTCTTGCGCTTGCTCATTAATTCTACTGACAATACCGAGTTCCAGGTTCAAATAGGCGCAAGCTAAATTAAGACCTTGCGCAATTCGCCTGAGAGGATTCTCGGGGGAAAGTGAAGCGATCTGATTAAGCGCTTTAAAGGCTGCAAGTTGAGTTTGTAACTCGTCTTGGTTTTGTTTCTGCTGCGTGATGTTAAGAATAAAGCCGTCGAAGTACTCAACGTTGCCTACTGCATTTTTTATGGCTCTACCCTTTTCCTGAGCCCAACGAATAGTCCTATCAAGATGCAAAATCCGGTATTCAAGTAGCCACTCTGTATCATTTTCAATGGCTTTTGATACTTCCCACTTTAACCTTTCTTTATCGTCAGGATGAATAACGCTGTCATAGCTACGAACGGCATTCTGAATAAAGTCGGTTGCAGGGTATCCCGATAGAGGGTCTATCTTGTCACTCATGTACAGCATCGTCCAATGCTCATCGTGAAGGCAGCGATAGGTCACGCCCGGAATATTATTCACAAGTGAGCGAAACTGAGCTTCACTAGCTTTCAATGCTTGTTCACTTTTTACTTGCCGGGTTATATCGCGAACCGCGAATACGTAGTCAGTATCAGCGCCGACGACGAGGGGGGCACCGTTAACTGATAACGCTTTCCATTCACCATTCGGCCAATGCACCGCATGTTGCACGTCGCTAATAGGTTGACCGGTTCGACGGACAACAGGAAAGGGAAGCTCTTCGGGGGGAAAGAATGAACCATCGATTTTAGTAATTTGCCAGCGCGGGTCGTCAAAGGTTGCATTAGTTTTATCCGGTGAGTCTTGTGGTTCTAACCCCAAAACATTGATTGCTTCAGCATTTGCGTAAGTGAATTTACCCGCTTTATCGAGTACAAAGAAAGCAACAACATCACTATTAAAAATCTTTTCAAGAAATTCGCGCTGAGACTCTATTTCTATCTCTGTCTGCTTCTGTTTCGTGATGTCTTCATGCGTACCAGCAATAAGAAGAGGTTCGCCACTTTCAGTGGTCGAAACTAACCGGCCACGGTCATGGACCCATACCCAATGTCCGTCTTTATGACGCATGCGAGCGCTGAAGTCATAAAACTCGGACTCACCGCGGAAATGTTCTTGCAGTAATTCATTAGACTTTTCCAAATCTTCAGGATGTGCAAGCGACATCCAGGTATCGATTGAGATGGGTTCAAGTTCCGCCAGGGTATAGCCAACTATATTTGCCCAGCGCTCATTAAAAACTGTCTCCCCGGTTTGGACATTCCATTCCCAGGTGCCAACATTGGTTCCCTCTAAAATGGACTGGAGCCGGTGTCCGCTTTTTTTCGTCGCTTTGAGCTTTTCAGTGAGTTTGATTTCATCCTGCACGGCCGACGCAATGTCTTGCAAAATGCTTTTCTCTGCAGCAGAAAGTACGCGGGGGCGGGTATCTATGATACAGATGGTGCCAATCCGGAAACCGTCTATGCTTTGAATGGGGCAGCCAGCATAAAACCGTATTTCTGGCTCATCAACGACTAACGGGTTATCTCTAAACCGGCTGTCTTCTTTTGTGTCGCTAACTTCAAACACTTTGTCGTTGAGTATGCTGTAGGCGCAGAATGCGAATTCACGTGGTGTTTCTGAAACCGAAAGGCCTTGCTTAGATTTAAACCATTGTCGATGCTCATCGACAAGGGAGATAAGAGCTATTGGAACGTTCAGGGCAGTTTGTGCAATGCGAGATAGTCGATCAAATCGTTCTTCCGGGGGAGAGTCCAGCAGTCCCGTTTCTCGTAACGCTTTTAAACGTTGTTGTTCATTATTTGGGATATCAGCTGGTTGCATTTAAGCTCTCCACTTTATAAACGCCTCTGTATAATACTATGGAGCCTGGCAACGTTCCGCAATGATTTTATGTTGAGTGCGTCTTAAAAGGTGCCGAAACCGAAAGAAGATTATCGGTTACTTTTTTATGAGGCTTTTGGGTAGCCAAGTTTAATTAGCTTTCTCCCTTCTTTGGCCGTCCCAGGCAAGCATTGCCGGAGTTAATAGAAGCGTAATAAAGGTTGCAACTAACAGTCCGCCAACCAGTGCTGTAGATAACTGGATCCAGTATTGTCCTGAAGGCGCCCCAATAAAAATATCCCGCTCAAAAAAGTCGACGGTTAACCCCAA
>JBNJEZ010000015.1:0-59010 GCA_051746345.1 Pseudomonadota bacterium | reverse complement strand
ACGGCAAAGCCTTGCAGAATTTCATCCATACCTTCGCCAATGCCATGCACGCCAATGACCTTCTCCTCAGGACCGTAGCAAACTAGCTTAAAATAGCTGAGAGCGCGGTGAGGGGTTACAGCATTATACATTGCTGCAAACGATGAAGTGTAAACCTTAACGTTGCCGGCACCATATTTAACGATCGCATCTTCTTCACTAAGCCCCACTGTACCAATGGTCGGGTGGCTGAAAACGACAGTTGGAATGTTGTCGTAATCCATATGCGCGTCAGGCATGTCGTTAAATAAACGCTCGGCTAATTGGCGACCGGCTTTGATTGCTACCGGAGTGAGTGCTGCGGCCCCAGTATTGTCGCCGACCGCATAGATACCCTGCACGTTGGTGTTCTGATATTTATCGACCTGAATAAAGCCATCAGCATCAAGATCGACACCGGTTGCCTCGATATTAATTTTATCGGTTGACGGTATGCGGCCAATTGCCCAGACCAGGCAGTCGACCCCTGTTAAGCACTCTCCGTTTTTATAAGTCAGAGTAAGAGTGCCGTCATCTTCTTTGGCGATTTCCTGAACCGTTGTTTCAGTATGCAATGTTGGCCCGTCTTGCTTCATTCGTTCTAATAAACCATCGGTGATGTATTTATCAAACGTACGTAACGGGCGGTCGCGGCGTACTAATAAGTGAGTTTCGGTACCTAGCGCATGGAATACCCCGGCAATTTCTACAGCAATATAACCAGCACCAATAACCGCCGCTTTTTTGGGCTGTTTGGTTAATGCAAAAAAGCCGTCTGAATCAATACCATGCTCAGCGCCCGGGACGTCAGGGATCATCGGGCGGCCACCGGTGGCGATAGTAATATGATCTGCTGTTATTTGCTCGCCATTAACTTCGACCGTGCGGTGATCAACAAACTTGGCGAAACCCTCGATAAATTCGACACCATTGCCTTGAAAGCCGCGGTGATAGCCGCCGTGAATTCGCTCAATGTAGGCTTCGCGGTTTTTTACCATGGTTTCCCAATCAAAACCTTTTTGTTCCAAATCGAACCCGTAAGCCGATGAATACTTTATCGCCTCAGCAACATGAGCACCGTACCACATGACTTTTTTGGGGACGCAGCCAACGTTGACACAGGTGCCGCCAACCGCATTAGCTTCGATGACGGCTGCTTTAGCACCGCGTATTGCAGCTCTATTGGCAGAGGCAATACCGCCACTTCCTGCGCCAATGGCTAAATAGTCATAATGTCTGCTCATACTGCTTAACTCCTGTCAGAATTTTAAGTTTGCACAATATCTTGAATAAAAACCCCATATCATGCAATTAACATGTGGGGTTGTCTGCCAGACTATACCGATTAAGTCTATCGAAAGATCAGAACTTAACGGGCTCCGCTGACTAGTTTTTCTTTCACAAATTGCGTCATCATGGTGCGTAAGTGTAAGACGGTTCCGGGTCCCTCATAAATGCCGTGAGAACGGTTTGGATAGGCGAAAAAGTCAAACTGCTTACCGTGCTTAATAAGTTCGTTGACCAAACGTTCAGACCCCTGAAAGTGCACGTTGTCATCGCCTGTTCCGTGCACCAGCAGCAAATCACCTTGTAAGTTTTCCGCATGGGTAATTGCCGATGTCTCGGTATACCGATCTTTTGATTCCGGCAACAGCCCGGAATAACGCTCCTGGTAAATGGTGTCATACAGCGTTAGGTCAGGGACGGGCGCCAACGCCATGCCGACGTGGTAGGTCTCCGGGTAACGAAATAACGCGTTTAATGTTTGCGAGCCGCCACCACTGTGTCCCCAGATACCAACACGTTCGGTATCAATAAAGGACCAGCGGTCAGCCATTTGCTGCAATGCATCGTATTGATCGCGAACAGTAACAACCCCTAAATTCTTGTATATCGAACGGCGCCACTCAAAGCCGCGGGGAGACTTGGTACCGCGGTTGTCGATCGAGGCTACAATATAACCCTGTTGCGCCAACATGGTATGCCACAGGAAGGTTGAGCCGCCCCACTTGTTAGCGACTGTCTGACCCCAGGGCTCACCGTAAACATAAAACAAAACCGGGTACTTTTTATTAGGGTTAAAGTCAGTTGGGCGCATGATGTAGCCGTCTAACTCAATACCATCTCTGGCTTCGACCCGAAAAAACTCAACGGGCTTGCGGTCGATAGCGTTCACCGCCGCCTGAGCCTTGTCGTTGGTCACAACCGACCGAATCACCTGATGCTCAGGCAGACTGATCATGTTGGTTTTAGGCACCTCTGATACGGAGCTATAGGTATGTTCTGCATAATCGGCGTTGGCCGAAATACTGTATGAGTGTGTACCTGCATTAGCTGGCGTGATTCGCTCTAAAACGCCGCTACCGTCGAGCTTAGCTCGGAATAAATAACGTTCCAGCGGAGACTCTGGCGATGCGATAAAATAGGCCCAGCCGTCCTCTTCGTTAATGTTGAGCACCTCGACCACATCCCAATTCCCCTTTGTAATTGCAGTCATTCTTCCAGTATCGCGAGTGACCACATACAGGTGCCGGTAACCGCTACGTTCGGATAACCAGGTAAATGATTCACCGTTATCCAGAAACGTAACCTGGTCGACGTATTCAGCCCAGGAATCTGTTGTTTCGCGAATTATCTGCTGGCTTTTACCGTTATCGATATTACTTAGAAATACCCGATTGATATGCTGTTTGCGGGTTAATTGCTGAATCAGCAACTGTTGATTACTGCCCGCCCACTGCATGCGTACAATATAGTGTTGACGCGGATCGCCGGGTAACTGCATCCAGCGTGTCTGGCCGCCATCGGCGGGCAAAACACCCAATCGCATTGACGCATTGGTCTCGCCAACCTTGGGGTACGGAAATTGTTTGAGCGTTGGATACAACTCGTCGGTGTTATTAATCATGGTAAATAACGGCGTACCCTCAGTGTCGAGCTGCCAGTAAGCTATATGCTGACCATCAGGACTCCAGCGAAAGCCATCACGCAGAAAAAACTCTTCTTCATTTACCCAGTCAAAGGTGCCGTTAACAATGGTATCACTGCCGTCAGAGGTTAATGGCAGAATATTGAAAGAGCTTAAGTCCTGCACATAGATGTCATTTTGCATGACATAAGCGACTTTATTGCCCTGAGGATTAAACTTGGCAAACTGCAGCGTTGATTCCGGAGCTTTACCACCAAGTTGCCTCAGCTGATCGGTTTCTCTATTGAGCACCCAGTAATCACCGAGCGTATGGGTGCGCCAGGAGCGCTTAGTGTTGGTAAAGATTAAAACTTTATTGCTGTCAGCAGACCACTGATAATCGGCAATCGATAAAGCTTTGTCGTGGCCAGCTGGAGTCAGTTGTTCGGCACTAACTAATATATCCCGTTGATTGGTTTTCGGGTGATAACGAACAATATCGCGGCCATTGGCTGTTTCGGACTGCTCCAGTGTTGTGTAACCGGAACCGTCTTTGAGCCAGCGAGTGGGTGCCGGGCGGTTAATAGTAAATTTATCGGTTTGATAAATTTCTGCTAAATTTAGCCCTTCGCCATCACTGCTCATAGCAGTAGGGGGATTGTTGGTATCATTGTTGACTGCTGAGCAGCTCGCCAATGACATTACCGTAATACCGGTTACCAACAACGCCTTATGTATTTTTTTCAGGAACAAGTTTTGCTTATTATCAAAGACCGCCATAGTGTCGCCTTTTTATGATTTTAGTTCGCGCAATGCGGGCCTGATAATACCTCAACTAAAAGATAATTGCAGATCGTTAGCTTGAAGATACCCGTATAACCCCAATATCTAAATCTATAGAGATTCGACTTTACAGACCAAGGCTAAAAGAGGCGTAAATGACAAATAACCCGTTGTTACAAACTAATACGAGCGGCGAAAGCCTGCCTGATTTTGAGGCTATTAAACCTGCGCATATCAAGCCTGCCATGGAGCAGCGCATTACAGAATCTAAGCAAGCTATTGAGGATGTGTTAGCCGCCGGTGACTATAGCTGGACAGGGTTGGTAGAGCCGCTAACTGATGCCGATGAGCGTTTGGAACAAGTCTGGGCACCTGTGTCTCACTTAAACTCAGTGGTCAGTACCCAAGAATTGCGCGAGGCGCATGACGCCTGCTTACCAATGTTATCCGACTATATGACCTTTGTCGGGCAGCACAAAGGTTTGTTCGATGCGTACAGTGCTTTAAAAAACAGCGCTGAGTTCGAGCAGTTATCCGAAGCGCAACAAAAACTGGTCGACGATACGCTGCGGGAATTTCGGTTATCTGGTGTCGATTTGTCACCAGAAAAGAAAAAGCGTTATGCCGAAATTTCGGCTGAACTTTCAGAGTTGTCCTCCAAATACAGTAATAACTTACTGGATGCGACACACGCCTGGAGTTGTCATATTACTGATCAAAGCCGTTTGGCGGGGTTACCTGAAAGCGTAAAAGAGGCGGCTGCAGAAGCAGCGGGTGATAAGCAAGGATGGTTGTTTACGCTCGATATTCCAAGTTATTTACCGGTGATGCTGTATGCAGAGGATCGGGAGCTGCGCCGCGAAATGTATCAGGCGTTTACTACCCGGGCCTCTGACAAAGGTCCAAACGGCGGTGAATACGACAATAGCGCAATTATGGATAGAACCATTGCACTACGGCATGAAATGGCTCAGTTGCTGGATTTTGATAATTATGCGGAGATGTCATTAGATACTAAGATGGCGGAGTCACCTGTCCAGGTGCTTGAGTTTCTCGATGATCTCGCCAATCAATCTTTACCACAAGCCAAGCAAGAATATGCCGAAGTTGAAGCGTTTGCTGAACAAGCCGGCGTATCCGATCTCGAGGCATGGGATGTACCTTACTATAGTGAACAGCTTAAACAACAGCGGTACGCTATCTCGGATGAAGTTCTACGCCCCTACTTCCCCGAACAGCAAGTGCTGAATGGATTATTCGAAGTCGTGAAAAGACTGTTTGGAATGACCGTCAGTGAGCAAAAAGACGTGAACAGATGGCATCAGCATGTACGCTTTTTCCGTATTCATGATGCGGATGGTAATTTGCGCGGTAGTTTTTATCTGGACTTATACGCCCGCTCAGGTAAACGTGGCGGCGCATGGATGGCTGACTGCGTAGGTCGACGCCAAAAAGCGAGCGGCAATATTCAATATCCAGTCGCATTCTTAACCTGTAACTTTAATAAACCTATCGGGGGCAAACCCGCGCTGTTTACTCATGATGAGGTGCTAACCTTGTTCCATGAGTTTGGTCACGGTTTACACCACATGCTAACTCAGGTAGATACAGCGGGTGTTTCAGGTATCAATGGTGTTGAATGGGACGCGGTCGAATTACCCAGTCAGTTTCTCGAAAACTGGTGTTGGGAGCCGGATGCTTTAGCCCTCATTTCGGGTCATTATGAAACCGGAGAGCCGCTACCTGAGGAACTACTGCAAAAGATGCTAGCGGCTAAAAACTATCAGTCTGCGATGCAGATGGTTAGGCAACTTGAGTTCTCTCTATTTGATATGCGCCTGCACTATGAATTTAAGCCGTCCGAAGGTGCGCGCATTGCTGATATTCTGCAACAAGTGCGGGAGCAGGTCGCGGTTCGAATGCCGCCGGAGTACAATCGTTTTCAACATAGCTTTGGTCATATTTTTGCAGGTGGCTATGCGGCTGGCTACTACAGCTATAAATGGGCGGAAGTGCTGTCGGCGGATGCTTTTGCAAGATTCGAAGAGGAAGGCATTTTTAGTGCTGCAACCGGGCGCGACTTTTTAACGGCTATTCTTGAGCGCGGTGGCAGCCGCAGTGCTGCTGACTTGTTTGTGGAATTCCGTGGGCGAGAGCCGGAAATCGGACCGCTATTACGACACAGTGGGATCGCCGCCTAGTCTGTTTGTTTAGGCAGGGCTGTTTGCCAGCACTAGTTTTACGATGGCAATCAGCCCAAACACCATAAGTGCCGCGAGTATTACTCCGACAATAATATATATTAAGGGGTTACCATGCTGAAAATCGCGTTGCCGGTTGTTGTCACTTTGCACCCCGAAAAAGGCCGCAATAACACTTAGGATAGTCGCGAAAATACCGGGGCGTTGCTTAGACTCAGGCATTACAAGGAAGATTGCTGACTAAACTGATCGTTTGCTTTTTGTTTTTTGTCGGCTGAGCCAAATAACAACTCGAACAAGTCAAAAAAATGAAATTGTGCGGAACGGCTCTCCCCTTTCACCCAATTAGTCCAGGTGACTGCGTTTGCAGGAGCTTCGCATTGCGAGATAGCGCGTTGGTTCTCAGAGGACGACAGTAATTGTTCGCATTGTTGCGTTGAGTTACTGGCCGATGTAACCGGGGAGGCAGGAGACATGAGCAAATATGCCGACAGGGAAAGTCCTGCGACCATTGCTGTAGCTGTTGCGTATTTGATTGTAGAAGACATCAAATAGTTTCCTCCATGGTTATCGCTGATTAATTTATCAGCGAATTGTTACAATTACTAGCGTTTACTA
Organism: Pseudomonadota bacterium; assembly: GCA_051746345.1. GTDB lineage: Bacteria > Pseudomonadota > Gammaproteobacteria > Enterobacterales > Alteromonadaceae > Idiomarina. Next base: position 52,482 of record JBNJEZ010000015.1, on the reverse strand, counting down.
ACAATTTTTTTGTCTGCTGAGACCTGCTATAATCCGCGCAACTGGAGTTCAGGGGAAAACCATGCAACCACTTATTGCACCGTCTATTTTGTCGGCCGACTTTGCTCGCTTAGGTGAAGAGGTCGAAGAGGTTCTCAACGCCGGCGCGGACGTTATTCATTTTGATGTGATGGATAACCATTATGTGCCGAATTTAACGATTGGCCCGATGGTCTGCAAAGCGTTGCGAGACTTCGGTATTACAGCCCCAATCGATGTGCATTTGATGGTAAAGCCGGTAGACCGGATTATCCCTGATTTTGCTGCGGCGGGCGCATCAATTATTACTTTTCATCCAGAAGCATCAGAGCACATCGACCGTACCTTACAAACCATTAAAGAACACGGTTGCCAGGCAGGACTAGTGTTTAACCCCGCTACTCCGTTGCATTACCTGGATTATGTCATGGATAAGATTGACGTCATTTTATTAATGTCTGTTAACCCGGGCTTTGGCGGGCAATCTTTCCTTCCATCAACACTTGATAAGTTGCGTCAGGCAAAAGCACGCATTGAAGCGAGCGGGCGAGAGATTCGATTACAAGTTGATGGTGGCGTTAACGTTAATAATATTGGAGACATAGCCGCTGCTGGTGCAGACATGTTTGTTGCCGGTTCAGCGATCTTTAATCAGGACAACTATGCTGAAGTCATTCAGCAAATGCGTCAGAAAATTTCAATGTCAGGATCGGGAAAATAAGATGTCAAAACCCATTGTACTCAGTGGATGTCAGCCCTCGGGGCAGCTCTCAATTGGTAATTATATTGGTGCTATAAGTAATTGGGTGAAAATGCAGGAAACTCATGACTGTAAATTCATGTTGGTTGACTTGCACGCCATTACTGTACGTCAACAGCCGGAGCAATTAACGGCTGCGACTTTAGATGGGCTAGCGCTCTACCTGGCCTGCGGTCTTGATCCTGATAAAAGTACTTTGTTTATTCAGTCCCATGTGCCCGAGCACGCCGAGCTTGCCTGGATTTTAAATTGTTACACCCAAATGGGTGAGCTGAATCGGATGACGCAGTTTAAAGATAAGTCGGTACGTCATAGTGGTAATATCAACGCTGGCTTGTTTACATACCCGGCATTGATGGCGGCTGATATTTTATTGTATCAGGCGAACGAGGTTCCGGTTGGTGATGATCAAAAGCAACATTTGGAGTTGTCACGTAATGTCGCGGAGCGATTTAATAATCTATACGGTAGCGTGTTTACAATACCCGAGCCGATGATACCGAAAGTGGGAGCGCGCGTAATGTCGTTGCAGGAACCCACTAAAAAAATGTCAAAATCTGACGATAACCCAAATAACTATGTGGGTTTATTGGAAGAGCCTAAAAGAATCGCTAAAAAGATAAAACGCGCGGTGACAGACTCGGATGAGCAGGCTCGTATTTACTTTGATCCTGTGGAAAAGGCCGGGGTCTCAAACCTATTAAGTATTTTATCGACAACTACCGGCCGTAGCATTGATGAGCTGGTGCCGGAATATGAAGACAAAATGTATGGGCACCTGAAGAAAGACGTTGCAGAGTCTGTGGTGGCGATGCTAGAACCTATTCAACAACGTTACCAAGAGATGCGTAACGATCCGGAGTTTTTACAACAGGTAATGAAGCAGGGAGCTGATAAAGCCCGGGAGAAAGCCGCAAAAACCTTAGCTGACGTATATCGTGCGGTTGGTTTTGTACCTTACCCAGGCTAGTTAAGATATGCCAGTAGACGAGTCCAGCAAGTTTTTTCAGTTGCACAACAATATGGAAACCATGGCCAATATTGGTGGCTTTTGGTATCAACCTGAGCTTGAAAAGCTGAGCTGGACACGTCAGTTAAAACGAATCCACGGCGTTGCAGAAGACTTTCAACCTACCTATGCAAAAGCAATGGCGTTTCATCTGCCTGCCCACCGCTTATTTGTTGATCAGTTAGTTACCGAAAGCCTTGAGAGTGGCGGCAGCTGGTCTACTGAAAGTGAAATTGAAAGAGCCGACGGTAACCGTCGTTGGGTTGCTATCTCCGCCGAGGTAACTACCGACGAAGAGGGGTACATTACGCTCTTTGGGTCAATGCAGGATATTACGGCAAAGAAACGTCGGCTGGCCCAATTACAAGAGCAGGCCGGTACTCTTAAATCAACGTTGGATAACTTACTCGACGCTGTTATTACAATCGATAGCGACGGTTTGATTAAGCATTTCAGTCAGCCAGCTGAAAAGATGTTCGGCTATTCAGCCGCGGAAGTAAAAGATAAAAATGTGAGTGTTCTAATGCCGGAACCTTATGCATCAGAGCACGATAATTACATGCGCAATTATCAGCGTACCGGCAAGGCCAGAATTATTGGTATTGGCCGCGAAGTAACTGCACAACGGAAGTCCGGCGAAACCTTCCCAGCGGATCTTGCAGTCACCGAAGTTAAGCAAGCGGGTGCTACTCATTATGTCGGTATTATTCGAGACATTACTCAACAAAAAGAAAATGTTAAGCGGCTCGAATACCTAGCGAACTTTGACGAGTTAACGGGGCTACCTAACCGACACCGGTTTTTGGATTTAGTTGATCATCAATTAGAGCAACAGATGCCGGTACTGGTCGCAGCCATCAATATTGATTACTTTAACCGGGTCAACACGTTGAATGGTCATGCGGAAGGCGACCGGGTGATTAAAATGATCGCTACCCGCTTGCGCAAGTTGTTGGGTAAGACTGGCTGGATTGCCCGTGACTTAGGTGACAGGTTTTGGATTGGATTACCGACCGATGACTCTTCACACGACCCAATAAAACGACTTGAGTATATTCACCAGCAGCTCAGAACACCTTTTGTCACTGAAAATCAAGGCTATTACCTGACAGCTAGTGTTGGCGTCGCTTATTCAACGGAAGACTCAGAAGAGAATGCCTCGGAATTGTTAGGTATGGCGGATGCAGCGACTAATAAGGCCCGCAACCTGGGTAGAGATTGTATTAGCGTTTATCGGGCGGAGATAAAGACCGATGTTAAACGCGATCTGGAAATAGAGAGTCAGATTCGCCATGCGTTAGGCCAAGGGCAATTTGAATGTTGGCTGCAATCAAAAGTGGTTGCTGATGGCAGCATTGATGGCGCAGAAGCACTTGTTCGTTGGCGACGTGCCGATGGACAGTTGGTGCGGCCTGATGAGTTTATTCCGGTGGCCGAGCGGCTAAAATTAATGATTCCGATCGGCATGGAAATGTTGCAGCAAGTGGCTCGGGTCATTCATCAGTTGGTAGCGGCCCGCGTGCCGCAGTCGATTGCTGTCAACGTCAGCCCGGTCGAGTTTCTGGCGTCTAATTTTGTCGATAACGTGGAACAAATTTTTAGTGAGGAAGGTGCTTCTCTATCATTGTTAACGATTGAGATTACTGAGAGTTTATTGGTGTCGGGTGAGGAGCAGGTGCAGCAAACAATGCAGCAGCTTAGGCTGCACGGCGTGACGTTTTCGATTGATGACTTTGGCACCGGCTATTCAAATCTTGTCCGGCTGCAGCGACTGCCTATCAATGAGTTAAAAATTGATCGTCAGTTTGTCCAGCAGGCGGAGATAAATCCAAAACATAAAGCATTGCTTGATGCGATGTTGTCCATGGCTAAAGCTCTGGATATGAAGTCCGTCGCGGAAGGCGTTGAAACCGCCGAACAGGCCGATTACCTGTTAGCGCGAGGGGCCGATTACTTACAAGGCTTTTATTACGCGAAGCCGGAGCCATCGCGGAGCTGGCTTGACCAGCAATTAAAGGCGCAACGTTAATGGTTGTGCTGATTGATAATTATGATTCATTTTCGCATAATCTCGCCCGTTATTTGGTGGAGCTCGGTGCACAAGTTCAGGTTTATCGTAATGATCAGGTGACGGTGGAACAATTACAACAACTCCCCGTGAGTGCGATAGTTATATCACCGGGACCTTGTACACCCAGTGAGTCTGGGGTATCGCTGGATGTCATTAAAAGCTTTGCCGGTCAACTACCGATTCTTGGTGTATGCTTAGGCCATCAGGCAATAGCGCAGGTTTTTGGTTCGCGTATTGTTAGGGCAGCGAATGTCATGCATGGCAAAATCTCGACGATTTGTCATAATTCCCAAGGAATGTTTAGCGGGCTTCCAAACCCGTTGCCGGTAACTCGCTATCATTCATTGGTAGTTGCGGCCGATACCCTATCTGAGGATTTTATTGTGGACGCGTGGCTGGATAGTGAAGAATACGGGTTGGAAATTATGGCGATACGCCATAAACAACTGCCAATTTTTGGTGTTCAGTTTCACCCAGAGTCGGTAATGACGAAACAAGGCCACCAGCTTTTAAGGCAGTTTCTCGAAGTGGTAAATAACGATAGGTACGGAGTATAGATGTACGACTTTTTTGCAGTTTCTACCGAAGGTGGCAGTCAGGATCCGGCCGAACGGTTGGAGAAGCGGTTTATAAATTACTTGATTAGCTTTCCTTTTGCTCGTAAAAGTCGTGATAAGGCAGACGGTAAAGATGATGAACAACTCGAGCAAAAGCGCCGGTTATTGCAAGTCGAGCAAATAAATCATGACGAACGAGAGCGCATGAAAAAAGCGCGGCAACGTTATCAGGACCGTGTCTCTGAGGAGCTGCATGAAGCCATTTACTACCGTATTTTGGAACGTATCGAAGATTCTGATTACGTTCGCGAACGTTTAATTCCATTGCCCGAGAACTTGCCGGAGCTGTTAGATTTACTGAGTACAAAAGCTGCCTCTATGCGGCGAGTTGAAAACATCGTGCAGGGCATGGACTGGTTCCATAATGGCGTACTAAAAACCGTAAACCAGCCTCCCTTTATTGACAAGCGACGCAAGGAAAAGCAGGTTAAACTGGAAAGCTTGCGCACCGCGATGAGCTTTATGGGGGCGGAAAACTTACGAATATTAACCCCTGCATATATTGTTCAACACTGGTTACCACCTTCAACCGCACCTTTTATGTTGTTTCGTCGAAAAGTTTGGGAACACAGCTTAGGAACAGCGGTATTAGCGCATGAAATTGCCACCATCGAAGGTCTAAAAGACCCTATCTTAGCTTACACCATAGGTATGTTTCATGAGTTAGGAAAGATCGCTTTAACTAAGCTCTATTTACGTGTATTTGATGATATGCAACGCGAAATGGCGATTAAATCAATTAAAGATAGCACCCCGGATAAACATAACGCGTTAGTAGAACTTAAGCCGGATGAGCGATTCTTAAGAAACCTGATGTTGGAACAAGATAAAAAAGTCAGTTATCTCGTTGCTGAAGGCTGGGGACTACAGCGTGTTCCAATTAGTAAGCATTTACTGAGCTATACTCAGGCAAAATCGGCCGATGACTATACCGACTATGCGAAGGCACTGGGCCAGGCAAATGCCTTCTGTGAATATCGCTTACTAAGAGATGTCGATCTTGCTTCGGTGGAAGAAGGTCTGCAGCTATTGAAAAGGCATGACATAGACGCCAACCTGGCCAGTAAATTAAATAATGTGAATCTAAAAAGACCGAAAGTCATTGTCCCCGACTGATTCAGAATCTGACTATTAATGCGTCAATAGTGCGCTTAACCGAATAGTTATTCCAATCCAGTGAAATAATACCGAAGCCCGCGTGTATTCTGGCTTCAGGTCCAATTTAAAAAGACATAGCGGTTAATTTTTGGCATAATATACCGCTATTCATTTAACCATGAGCTCTTATCAATTAATTCGCATCAGCGATAAGGAAGTGATCAATGGCAGATAACCAGCAAACAGTTTCAGTCACCCGCGATCTATTTAACGAAGTAATGGTCCCTAACTATAATCCAGCACAGATGATTCCGGTTAAAGGCGAGGGTTCAAGAGTCTGGGATCAGGACGATAAAGAATATATCGACTTTGCTGGGGGAATCGCGGTTAACTGTCTTGGTCATTGTCATCCGGCGATGGTGTCAGCACTGCAAGAGCAAAGCCAGAAGCTGTGGCATCTTAGTAACGTGTTTACTAATGAGCCAGCAATTCGTTTAGCAAAAAAGCTGACCGATGCGACCTTTGCCGACCGGGTCTATTTTGCAAATTCAGGCGCTGAAGCGAACGAGGCGGCACTTAAGCTAGCTCGTCGTTGGGCTCTGGAAGAACACAATCAAGATAAGCAACAAATCATAGCGTTCTCTAAAGGCTTCCACGGTCGCACATTCTTTACAGTAACCGTTGGCGGACAGCCAGCATACTCTGAAGGCTTTGGGCCTAAGCCTGGTGGTATTGAGCACGTTCCTTACAACGATATTGATGCGCTGAAAGCCTTAATTTCTGATAAAACCTGTGCTGTTATGATGGAACCACTGCAAGGCGAAGGTGGGGTGGTGACTCCGGATGCAGAATTTGTTAAAGCCGTACGTGAGCTGTGTGATGAAAACAATGCACTGTTGATTTTTGATGAAGTGCAAACAGGCTTTGGCCGTACTGGCAGCCTATATGCGTATGAGCAGTTGGGCGTGACACCTGACATTTTAACTAGCGCCAAGTCACTGGGCGGCGGTTTTCCAATTGGCGCTATGCTAACTACTGAAACTATCGCAGCACACCTTAAGCCGGGTACGCACGGCAGTACTTATGGCGGTAACCCATTAGGGTGTGCGGTATCGGAAGCTGTCTTAGACGTGGTCAATACTGACGAAGTTTTAACTGGAGTCAAACAGCGTGAGCAATGGTTAAAAGACCAGCTTAATGCTATCGGCGAAAAGTATGGTGTATTTAAAGAAGTGCGTGGCAAAGGTTGTTTGATTGGGGCTGAGCTGTCAGAGCAATTCGAAGGACGAGCGCGTGACTTCTTACTCGCCGGTCAGGAACATGGCGTTATGGTACTTATTGCCGGAGCTAACGTTATCCGCTTCACGCCTTCTCTTATTATCCCGGAAGGTGATATGAAGGAAGGCCTGCAACGCTTCGAAAAAGCGGTTGCGCAAGTTGCCGGCTGATTAAGGAGCAAGGCTATGTTGCTGATCCGACCCATTGAGTCGTCAGATTATGAGTCGCTGTACAGCTGTGCGGTAGAGTCAGGCCACGGTTTTACCTCGTTACCGGTTGACCAGACATTACTTGAGCGTCGCATTGAGCGAGCGCGACAAGCTTTTAATAAAGCGGCTGTAGAAGAGCCTGGCGATGAGGGCTATTTATTTGTCATGGAAGATACGGATACTGGTGAAATAGCCGGTGTCAGCGGTATCGAAGCTGCAGTAGGTTTAACGGAGTCGTTTTGGCATTATCGGTTGGGTAAAGTCGTCCATCATTCGGAAAAGCATAATATTTATAATGCGCTGGAAACATTGACTCTGTGCAATGACTATACTGGCGTATCAGAATTATGTACTTTGTTTTTACGAGAGCCCTACCGACGTAGTCTTAACGGGCGAACTTTGTCTCGCTTCCGGATGTTATTTTTAGCTCAGTTTAAAGAACGTTTTAGCGATTGGGTGATTGCCGAAATGCGCGGAGTCTCGGATAAAAATGGCGACTCGCCTTTTTGGCAATGGCTACAGCAGCATTTTTTCTCGATGGACTTTCCCAAAGCCGACTACCTAAGTGGTGTTGGCGATAAAACGTTTATTGCAGAATTAATGCCGCGCTTTCCGATATACACCAGTTTGTTATCGGAGCAAGCCCGTTCGGTTATCGGCAAGGTGCATGATAATACTCGCCCGGCTATCAGACTTTTAGAATCTGAAGGTTTTCGCTTCAGGGGCTTTGTCGACATTTTTGACGCGGGTCCGACAGTGGAGGCAGAAGTTTGTAATTTACGCAGCGTGCGTCACAGTCGCTTAGTACCGGTTAAACTGGTTGAGACAGTAGAGACCGATGGACTTGAGCCGCACATCGTGTGCAACACTGAACTGCAAAACTTCCGCGCTGCGCAAGTTTACTGCCAACCGGAAGCCAATGAGTTGGCAATAACGACCGAGCAGGCAAAACATTTAAAATTATCATCAGGTGATGAGGTTCGTCTCGTCGCTTTGTAACAGGAGATCAGTTAATGAGTTCCAGTGTACAGTTTATTGATGGCTGCTGGTCAGCCGGTAACGGAAAAACATTTAAGTCAATCGATCCTGCGCGTAACCAGCCAGTCTGGAGTGGTGACGCTGCCGATGACAATCAGGTAGATGCCGCTGTAATGGCAGCCAGGAAGGCTTTTCCCGAATGGTCTCAGCGTTCGCTTGAAGAACGACTCGCTATTTGTAAGCGCTTTTCAGAACTGCTTGCAGAGAACAAGGAAGAATTGGCCCGGACTATGGCCGAGGAGACCGGGAAACCCGTTTGGGAAACACGAACTGAAGTTGGAGCCATGGTAGGTAAGGTTGCTATTTCTGAACGTGCTTATAATGAGCGCACCGGGACAGTAGAAAACGATATGCCTGGGGCGAAAGCCTTTATTCGACATAAACCCCATGGCGTGGTTGCTGTTTACGGCCCTTATAACTTCCCTGGACACTTGCCAAATGGGCATATCGTACCGGCCCTGATAGCCGGTAATACCGTGGTCTTTAAGCCATCGGAGTTAACTCCTAAAGTCGCCGAATTAACGGTTAAATTATGGGAAAAGGCAGGCATTCCGGCAGGTGTACTAAACCTATTGCAAGGCGAAGTTGATACCGGCAAAGCGTTGTCTGCACACCCGCAAATTGACGGACTGTACTTTACCGGGTCATCAAATACGGGCCACCTGTTGCATAAACAATTTGGTGGGCGTCCGGATAAGATTTTAGCGCTGGAAATGGGCGGTAATAACCCACTGGTAGTGACTAATGTCAGTGACATTGATGCGACAGTACACAACATTGTGCAGTCAGCCTACATTACCTCAGGACAACGTTGTACCTGCGCACGTCGGTTGTTTATTGAAGATACTGAACAAGGCCGTGCAGTGCTGGACCGGTTAGTGGAAGTAACCAAGAATATTGAGGTTGGCGACTATGAAGCAGAACCTCAACCGTTTATGGGTGCAATGATTTCTGCGCAAGCGGCTGCCGGCATGGCCGATGCACAAAGTGAATTGTTGCGGTTAGGGGGCAAGTCATTAGTGAAGCTAGTTCATGAAGACCCTAAAACCGGCCTTGTAACACCTGGTATTGTAGATGTTACCGATGTCGAGAATATCCCTGACGAAGAGTACTTTGGTCCTTTACTTAAAGTTTATCGCTTTACGTCGTTAGACGAAGCAATTGCAGAGGCTAATAATACCCGTTATGGTTTATCCGCTGGTATTTTGTGTGATGACGAAGAAACCTATAGGTACTTTTTCAAACACATTAGGGCTGGTATTGTAAACTGGAACAAGCCAATTACGGGTGCCAGCAGCGCTGCCCCATTTGGCGGTATTGGCGCTAGCGGGAACCATCGTGCCAGTGCTTACTACGCAGCAGATTACTGTTCGTACCCTGTTGCTTCAGTAGAAGCTGATTCGATGTCGTTACCTGAGAGCTTGGCGCCGGGGCTTAAATTTTAAATCGAGCGACCTATGATTGTAGAAACCGACGGTTATATTGAGTTGGTCCAGTATTTGACGGGCCAACTACCGTTGTTCTCCCAAAACACTGGCGGTGCAACTACCGCTAATTATACTTTGCGCGAGCTTGTCGAAGAAAAGCTCGGCGAGAATATGATGGCGGTGTTCGAACAAAACGAGTTGGATCAGGAAACACGGCTTAATATTGTTCGTGAGGCGGACGCTATTATGTACGACCTTGAAGAAGTATTGTCGAGTGTTTTGGACAATCACCCCACAGCAGAGCAGGAAGAGTTTGTTACCGAGTTTGTTGGCTTGGTTAAAAACTTACTGGATCAACAACTGAATCAATAGGCGAATAGATGGCGGATAATAAGCTCACGGCCACGGTTAAATGGCTCGATGATATGACATTTGTGGCGGAATCAGGTAGCGGCCATCAGACTGTTTTTGATGGCAACAGTCCTGGTAAAGCGGCCAGTCCAATGGAAATGATTTTAATGGCGGCTGGTAGCTGTGCGTCCGTTGATGTTGTTAGTATTTTGGAAAAAACAAGACAGCAGGTGGTTGATTGTCGTTGTGAGGTGACAGGTGAGCGCGTCGGTGAAACACCTAATGTATTTAAGAAAATTCATTTGGAATTCATTGTCTCCGGCCATAATGTTGAAGAAAAACATGTTGATAGAGCGGTTAAATTATCTGCTGATAAGTATTGCTCAGTTGCGAAAATGCTAGAAGCCAGTGTTGAGCTCAGCCATAGCTATAAAATTATTGCCGCATGAATTACCGCCATATTTATCACGCCGGTAATTTCGCCGACGTGTTTAAACACCTGTTGTTAACTAGGGCGCTGAACCATTTTAATAAGAAAAATAAGCCCTACATAGTGCTTGATACACATGGCGGTATTGGTAAGTACGACCTGAAAAGCGAATTAGCAGTCAAGACAGAAGAATTTCAGCAAGGTATTGCGCGACTCGCTAATCAAACAAACCCTCCTGCCTTTGTGCTGCCTTATATTGAGTCCGTTGAACAGCTCAACGACGATGACCAATTACGGTTCTATCCAGGTTCCCCATGGTTGTCTCAGGCTCTTATGCGGGCGGATGATCGATTGATCGTGTGTGAGTTGCATCAACAGGATGCTGTCACACTGAAACAAACCTTGCGACCGCTGAATGGTCCAAAAAAGCTTGAGGTATTAGCCCCTCAAGACGGTTATCAGGCAGTAAGCGCAAAATTACCACCGGCTGAAAAGCGTGGCCTTGTTTTTATCGATCCACCGTTTGAACAGGCGGACGAGTTTGATCGCGTGGTTGACGCATTAGCGCAGGGATTGAAGCGGTGGCAGAATGGTAGTTATGCCGTTTGGTATCCAATAAAAGATCCGGTGAAAACTGCTAACTTTCATCGAGATGTCAGCGCCATTACAGGCATTCCTAAAACCTTAGTCATTGAGTTGATGATTCGCTCGCCCGACGAATGCGCTGGATTACACGGCTGCGGTTTTGTCTGGGTCAACCCGCCGTTTGGACTGGTTAATGAGCTGGATGAGATACTTGCCTATATCTCACCATTGTTAGCGCAGAGTGACGGCGCAGAAAGTCATTACCGCTGGCTGGTGGAAGAGAGCTAAATCTTATTTAGAGCTGATCCAGTCGAGCTGAGTCCTGGCCTTAAGCTTACGCTCAATTATTTGCTCTATCAGAGGTGTTAAAATTAGTTCCATCGCTAACGCCATTTTACCGCCAGGAACGACCAGTGTATTAGTTCGTGACATAAAGGCGCCTTCAATCATTTGTAGGTAGTACGGGAAGTCGACATTCTTAATACCCCGAAAACGGATAACCACAAAACTCTCATCCAGTGACGGTATGTCCTTGGCACTAAATGGGTTAGAGGTATCGACCGTTGGTACTCGCTGAAAATTAATATGAGTACGCGAGAATTGCGGCACAATGTGATGAATATAGTCTTCCATGCTACGCACAATGCTGGTGGTGACGGCCTCACGTGAGTGGCCGCGGTCCTGCGTATCGCGAATGAGTTTTTGAATCCACTCCAGGTTTACAATTGGCACCATACCGATCAGTAAGTCTACGTGCTTGGCGACGTCGTAATCTTGTCCGGCAACACCGCCATGCAGTCCCTCGTAGAATAAGGCATCAGCATCTTCCGGCAAGTCTTCCCAGGGCGTAAAAGTGCCTGGCATTTGGTTGTAGGGAACGGCATCATCGAAAGTGTGTAGGTAACGTCGCACCTGTCCTTGGCCAGTTTTACCATAAGTCCGGAAAAGCTCCTGCAAACGTTCAAAATCATTTGCCTCGGCGCCAAAGTAGCTAATGTGCTTGCCTTGTTCCTGAGCTTTGCGGATGGCTAGATCCATTTCCGGGCGCGAGTAACGATGAAAACTATCGCCCTCGACAAATGCAGCAGACACATCTAACGAGCGGAAAATATGTCGAACCGCTTGGCCGGTTGTGGTGGTCCCTGCCCCCGATGATCCGGTGACAGCTATAATTGGGTGTTTCGCAGACATACTCAGCCATTAACAAAAAACGAACATCTGTTATACATGAGCTTCTCGTCCGTTTCAATAATGCGGGGGCGGTGGCTCTTGTCCTGGATTCGAACTTTCGCCACTCGAGTCATGTTGTAATTGACTGACCTTTCGCCCGAGCCAACGGATTTTCTCATGCACAGTGGCGAGTTCTGCGTTTTGCTGAGTGACCAGCTGATTCAAAGAGTCGATAATATCTTCTTGGAAAGTCAGTTGGGTTTCCAGATTTTCTATACGTTTAATTAGGTTATCGTTTGAACTCATTAATTACTCATTCCAGTCGTCATCAAGTTGCCACCATTCAGCCAGGCCAGCGGAGCTCTCGCTAAAAATAATCTTTTCGGCCGGATAATAGTGTACGGCAAGCACCGCGGCGCTGCTGGGTGACCGGTCATCAACCAAGTTGACATTCCAGTGCTTAAGCGAGTCACCGGTTTTGGTATCCCACAGGTTTATCCGGCGAGAGGGAGAACCTGTAATCAGTAACTCACCGTCATCACTAAAACGGGCACTGCTAAATATTCGTTGCCGATCAATAAACTGCAACTGACTGTGTTCCGTTCCGTCGGGCAATTGCCAAATTTTGGCATTATCAGTGCTGCCGGAAGTAAATACATACTTCGCTTGTGGATGAAGTGCTATTTGAGTCACTCGGTTTTTGTGCTCCCACCGGTGGACAATTTGACCACTGCGGGTATCCCAAAGAATGGCAGATGCGTCATTGCTGCCGCTCAGTACGTAAAATCCATTAGCCGATATTTCGACAGCATTAACTCGCTCGGAATGACCGTAAAACTCCAGTCGTCGACCGGACTCGGGCGAAAAGGCGACTTGTGTACCATCACGTTTCGCCAGCACAATGCTGCTGCCGTTGTCACTGACCGCAATATCCTGAATGCCACCGCTGCCTATTTTCCAAAACCCGAGGTTATCCCCGGCTTGAGCATCCCATAAGGCAAATTGAAAACGTGTCGCGGTAGCGACGACCTGATCATCGGGGCTAATATCGATAGCAATAATTTGTGAGGTCTCGTCGTCATGTTGCCACTGAAATTTTGCATTACCGGCATACCGAGGCCACAGTAGCAGGCCATTTTCGTTGGTGGACACGACACTGAATTTGCCGCTGTCGGCAATATCAGCAACGTAGGTACCCTCGTCAGCGTGAAGCTTTTGATGAACCTTTTCCGGCGCTGGACTACAAGCTGACAGTACCAACAAAAGGACTGGCGCTAAGACGCTTAGTTTGTTACTAAAAGTCATGGGCAAGCTTCCTGTGGTTGTGTAGTATGGTGCTGACCTCAATATTGAATTATGGCATAGTCCATTTAACAACGGGACGTAAATTGGAGAAAAAGATGAATCGAATGATAAAGCCTCTAGCGTTATCGGCGCTGACACTAGCGTTGGCAGCCTGCTCGCAACAAGAGCAATACCCGGTCAGTGAAAAAGAATTAACAACAGAAGAACAGAAACAAGCATACGCTTTAGGCTCTTCGGTCGGTCGCTTTGTTGGGCGTAACCTTGATCAACAGGAAGACGCCGAAGTGATGCTTGACCGCAACATGGTCATCGCCGGTTTCGTTGATGCTGTCAAAGGCGAGGTCAAATTATCAGAAGAAGAAGCAGAAACCTTACTGAACGACCTACGTTCAACCGTAATGGAAAAGCGCCAGAATGTGTTGGGCTCAAAAGCTGCTGAAGACGGCGAAGCTTATCAGCAGGAGAATGCTGAAAAAGAAGGCGTGACTGTTACTGATTCTGGATTGCAGTACGAAGTGCTGGAAGAAGGTTCAGGCACCAGTCCGGTAGCTGAAGATACCGTAGAAGTACATTATGAAGGCAGCTTGGTTAATGGCGAAGTATTCGATAGTTCGTACGAGCGCGGAGAGCCAACAGTTTTCCCTCTAAATCGTGTTATTCCAGGCTGGACAGAAGGTTTGCAACTGATGAAGGAAGGCGGCAAGTATCGTTTTGTTATTCCTTCCGATTTAGCCTACGGCGAACGCGAAGTGGGTGACGGTCAAATCCCGCCTAACTCGACACTGATCTTTACTGTTGAGTTACTTGATGTGAAAGACCAGCAAAATCAAGAATCAGAAACGAACGGTCAGTAATATCAGAAATAAGTAACAATGCCGGCTTAATGCCGGCATTTTCTTAGACGCTTAATAATTCGTTTTCGTGTAAATGATTTAATAAACGATCTTCAAACTCCATCCGCAGCTCCAAAGCTTCCCCCAGAGCCGATAAATCGCGATCAAATTGCGTCAAGTCGTTACTATTTTCAATTTCACCGTAGCTATCGTTAAAATCGAGTGCAATATCGGTGGTATCAGAGATTAGCGGGAATAAGTCATCCATCAGGTCGTCCATCTGAATGTGTTTTTCGCGGCCGGTTCGGACCAGTTGCCCGTAAATTTCAAAATGGCCACTGGATACGTAATCCACCAGTTGACCGCAGAACTCGCGAATATCGACGATATCAGGCAAACCATTGCGAACCGTTTCGTAGGGTGGCAACGCGGCCAATTTAAAATAATTGATTAATAGCTCCTGACGTTCCGCCAGCCATTGATCAATACTGTCATTGGCTCCGCCCCATTTTTTTTGGGCTTGTTCGCCTTTCGTTAACATGCGCTTCTCCGAACATCCATTATCTGTCACAATTTACCGTAAAAGTGACGTCTTTTAAATTCCCAATTTTGATCTCACCACAGGAGGCTCAAATGGTAAAGCCTTATTCAAGACCCGCCGCTGATGAACCGGCTTGGTGGTTTGTCGTTAGTTCTGATCAGATCTTATTAACTGAAGATAATGATTTACCGTTTGGCTGTCTAGCGGATTTATCGTTTCCCTCATTGGACGACTATACCGTGGTGCAAATCGGTGAACTGCGCGAAAGAGCTTGTTACCTGATTATTGCTGACTACCTTGATGATAGCTTTGTAGAAGGTCGTTTCGAGTCTTTGCGACAGCTGTTTGACGAGACCGATCTGGAAAAGTTTGCTATGGCGGGAAGAGCCAGACAGTTTAGTGATTTTATCAGTACGCATCGCTTTTGTGGGCGCTGCGGTACTCGTATGCAAGCGGTCGACTGGGAGCTTGCAATGCATTGTCATCAATGTAATCACCGTTGCTACCCTCGGATATCTCCTTGCATTATCGTGGCAATAACCAAAGGTGAGCAATTACTACTAGCTCAAGGTAAGCGTCACAAGCAGGGCGTGTACTCAGTTTTAGCGGGTTTTGTCGAAGCCGGAGAATCGCTTGAGCAAGCTTTAGCGCGTGAGGTACACGAAGAAGCAGGTATTCAGGTACAAAACATTGAATACCAGTTCAGTCAGCCGTGGCCTTTCCCGCACTCATTGATGATGGGCTATACCGCAGAGTGGGCTAGCGGTGAACTGCATATTGATCCGCATGAACTGGTAACCGGCGATTGGTTTGCTTTTGATGACTTACCACCGACACCTCCGGCGGGAACAATTGCTCATACATTGATAGAAAAGGCTATCGGCAAAAAAGCCGATTAGTGGTAAAATTTGTCGTTATTGACACCTAATAATGGATAGTAGTAATGCTAAAATCGGCGCTAAAGAATGACCGCTATTTGCGGGCCTTACAACAACAACCCGTTGATCGCACACCTGTATGGATGATGCGCCAAGCCGGTCGTTATCTACCAGAATATAAGGCAACACGGGCTGAGGCTGGTGACTTTATGTCATTGTGTCGCAATACTGAACTTGCCTGTGAGGTAACTTTACAGCCCTTACGCCGGTTCGATCTCGATGCTGCCATTCTATTCAGTGATATTCTGACGATTCCGGATGCTATGGGTCTTGAACTCTATTTTGAGACTGGCGAAGGTCCAAAGTTTGCGAAACCAGTGACAACGCTTAAGCAAATTGAAAAGCTCTCTGTACCCGATATGGGCAGCGATCTTAAGTATGTCACCGACGCGGTTAGTTTAATTCGTCAAGAATTGGATGGCTCGGTCCCACTAATTGGCTTTTCGGGCAGTCCGTGGACTTTAGCAACCTATATGGTCGAAGGTGGAAGCACTAAAAACTTCTCGAAAGTAAAAAAACTGATGTTTGCAGAGCCACAGGCAATGCATCAACTATTAGATGTCTTGGCAGAGTCGGTGATCCAGTATCTGAATGCCCAAATCGAAGCTGGCGCGCAGTCAGTCATGGTGTTTGATACGTGGGGAGGTGTGTTATCGCCGCGCGATTATCAACAGTTTTCGTTGGCTTACATGGAAAAAATCGTCAATGGCCTAACTAAAAGCAGTGAAGGGCGTATTGTGCCAGTGACTTTGTTTACCAAAAATGGTGGCCAGTGGCTGGAAGCTATGGCTGCAACCGGAGCTACCGCACTGGGTGTTGACTGGACGACCAACTTGGCTGAAGCTCGGCAAAGAGTAGGTGGCACAGTCGCATTGCAAGGCAATATGGATCCGAGTGTTTTATATGCGAGTCCTGAGCGTATTGACCAAGAAGTACAGGAAATATTGAACAGCTATGGCAAAGGTAACGGTCATATCTTCAATTTGGGACATGGAATTCATCCAGAAGTCGACCCAGAGCACGCAGCTGCCTTTATCGAGGCTATCCACAAACACAGCCCGCAGTATCACGATTAACGCTAAGTTAGCGAAACCTTAGAACTTTTTGCGATTAATGCCTGCTTATCTTCGTTGGATGCACCGCCTTTTAGGCGGTGTTTTGCGTACAATAGGCTATGTTTATAAGTTTAAATAGCCTTAGAGGTAAGCATGGCTCGACGTTCCTGGATCAATCCGCTAACAGTGGTTGTAGTTATACTCATTGCGCTTGCAGTGTATTTCTTTGGGTTTCCACCTGAAGAGAAAGTGCAGCAGCGAGAACAGCCAAGTGTTCCGGTGCGGACTCAAGTTGCCGAAATAAGTGAGTTTCGTGATGTGATAGAAGCACTAGGTACCGCTCAAGCTAATGAAACTGTATCTATTACTGCGCAAACTCAGGACGTGGTTCAGGCTATCTACTTTGAAAGCGGTGACTCCGTGGAAGAAGGTCAGTTGCTTGCGGAGCTAAATGCGCGCAAAGAAGTCTCTCGAGTACAGCAACTCAAATTCAGTCTCGGTGAAGCCGAGCGTCAGCTTGATCGGCTGAATGAATTGCGTCGCGGAGATGCCGCCTCACAGCAGCAACTGGAAGAGCAACAGGTTGAAGTTAATCGGATTCAGGCAGAACTGGAAGTTGCAGAAGCAACTTTAGTGGAGATGAAAATCTATGCGCCTTTCTCGGGACGCGTGGGTATCCGTGAAGTGAGTCCTGGTGCATTGGTCTCGCCGGGAGACAGCTTTACAACCTTAGATGATATCAGCCCGATTAAAGTAGACTTTAGTGTTCCAGAGCGGTATTTCGCCAGTTTAGCGCTGAATCAAGAAGTGATTACCCGTAATCGAGCGTATCCTGGGCAACAATTTATTGGCCGCATTACTAGTATTGACTCCAGAATTGACCCTGTAACTCGTTCGGTTCGGGTGAGAGCGGAACTGCCTAACGATAATGACTTACTGCGTCCAGGGATGCTGCTGCAGATAACGTTATTAAGAAGTATTGATGAAACTTTGCTATTGCCAGAAAAAGCGCTAATGCCAATCCAGAGTCGACAGTACGTGTTTAAACTGACCCCAGACGCCCGGGCTAAACAAGTGGAAGTGCAGATTGGCCGTCGAAAGCCTGGTATTGTCGAAATTACCGACGGTGTAGAGCCCGGTGATGAAGTGATTGTGGAGGGCCTGGTTCGCCTTCGCGATGGTGTTCCTGTTAACGTGCAGGAGGACTAAGCTGTGTTTTTATCCGATATATCGGTAAAGCGACCGGTCTTTGCAACGGTCCTCAACATTTTGCTGCTGATTTTCGGCATCGTGGCCTTTACCATGCTGCCGCTGCGAGAATTTCCGGATATCGATGCGCCGGTTGTCAGCGTAAGTACTGATTACCCAGGCGCTTCTGCAGAAGTGGTTGAAACCCAGATCACGCAGCTGATAGAGGAGCGGATAAGCGGCATAGAGGGTATTAAAAATATTAGCTCCAGCAGCCGTCCAGGACGTTCCAATATAAGCATTGAGTTTAATCTGAGTCGCGATATTGATGCCGCATCTAATGATGTCCGCGAGCGTGTATCAAGAGCACTTGATAATCTTCCCGAAGAATCTGACCCGCCGGAAGTGTCGAAAGCCTCTTCCGATGAAACCACCGTCGTTTGGTACAACTTACGTAGCGAGAGTATGTCCATTTTGGAGCTCACCGATTACGCTGAGCGATATATAGTCGATCGACTGGCGGTTGTGGACGGTGTGGCGCGTGTCCGAATTGGTGGAGACCGCCGATATGCGATGCGGGTATGGCTTGATCGTGATGCTATGGCAGCACGACAAATTACCGTTACGGATATTGTTAATCGTTTGCGCGAGGAAAACGTTGAGCTTCCCGCCGGTGAGGTTGAATCGACCGAACGCGAATTTTCGGTGCGAATGGCAAGAGCATACTTGTCCGAGGAAGACTTTAAAAACTTAGTCGTGCGCCGCGGTGATGACGGATACCTAGTAAGGCTTGGTGAAGTAGCCCGGGTCGAACTCGGGGCTGAAGATGACAAAACAGACTTCCGCGGTAACGGCGTTAACATGGTCGGCATTGGTATTATAAAGCAATCCAAAGCCAATACATTGTCGGTAGTGGAAAACGTTCGCGAAGAAATGGAGCGACTGGAAAAAACACTACCAGAAACGATGTATCTTGCGACTAGTTACGACTCTTCCGTATTTATTCAAGGCTCTATTGACGAAGTTTACAATACCCTGCTGGTCGCTATGTGTTTGGTCATTGTCGTCATCTACCTGTTCCTGGGTAATGTCAGAGCCACCATAATCCCGGCATTAACAGTGCCAGTAGCGATTATTGCATCGTATATTGTGCTATTCGCACTGGGCTTTTCAATAAACCTACTCACGCTGCTGGCGTTGGTTCTGGCAATAGGCCTGGTGGTCGATGATTCGATTGTTGTACTGGAGAATATATACCGACGGATAGAACAGGGGGAACCGCCTTTATTAGCTGCATACCGCGGTGCAAGGGAAGTTGGCTTCGCAGTGGTTGCGACGACCTTAGTATTGATCTCGGTATTCGTGCCGTTAGCCTTCCTGGAAGGTAATATTGGTAAACTATTCACTGAGTTTGCCATCGCTATCGCTGCAGCGGTGGCATTCTCCAGTATTGCCGCATTGACGTTAACTCCGATGTTAAGCTCCAAGGTGCTGAGCCATAAGGAGCGCACGAGTAAGTTCGGCAAAGCCTTTGACGCTTTCTTCTCCTGGCTGGAGCGTAAATACCGCTGGCTGCTGGAAGGTGCGGTAGCCAAGCCGATATTTGCGTTGCTGCTTGTCGTACTAGCGGGTTTCGTCAGCTACGGTGCTCTCAAACTGGTACCGCAGGAGTTTGCTCCTCCGGAAGACCGCGGTACATTTTATATCAGTATTCGCGGTGCTGAGGGGGCCAGCTTTGAGTCCAACTCGAAGCATATGGATGAGATTGAGCAAATTATCCTGCCTTATATTGATGACAATAAAATCGACCGCGTGATTGTGCGTGCGCCGGGTTGGGGGAACTCAGCCGGTATTGCGATTGTTGGTGCCATTCCATTTGATGAACG
The DNA here is from genome assembly GCA_051746345.1 of Pseudomonadota bacterium. Lineage (GTDB taxonomy): Bacteria > Pseudomonadota > Gammaproteobacteria > Enterobacterales > Alteromonadaceae > Idiomarina. The sequence continues at coordinate 32,675 of JBNJEZ010000015.1, read as the reverse complement.
GGAGTGGTCGACGTTCGAACTGATGGAAGAAATGCGTGGCAAGCTCAATGAAGTTGTTGGCGTTCAGGCGTTTGCCTTTATGCGTTCTGGGATCAGTGGCGGTGGCGGCCGACCGGTTCAATTTGTATTGCAAGGCAATACTTATGAAAAACTGGCAGAGTATCGCGATACCGTTATTGAGGAAGCGTCTAAAAATCCAGGGCTGCAGGAAGTAGACAGTGACTACAAAGAAACATTGCCTCAGTTGTTAATAGAAGTTGATGAGTCGCGAGCGGCGGATCTGGGCGTATCTGTGCAGGACATTGGTATTACGCTGCAGTCCATATTAGGTCAGCGACGAGTCACTACCTACCTGGACCGGGGGGAGGAATATTATGTAATGCTTGAAGGGGAAAAAGCGGATTATCGCAGCCCGACAGCAATTGATAATATCTATGTTCGGTCAAACCGCAGTGATGAGCTAATTCCATTGTCCAACGTGGTAAATATCACTGAGAAAGCGACATCGGGAGAACTCAACCGCTATAACCGCATGCGCAGTGTCACGATAGAAGCGAATTTGGCAGAAGGCTACTCACTCGGTGAAGCTTTGAGCTTTCTGGAAGGCGTGGTGGACGAGAAACTGCCTGAAGACGTGTCAGTCGACTATAAAGGTGAGTCGCAGCTGTATCAGGAAAGTGGCAGTTCAATTGTCTTTGTGTTTGGACTAGCGCTGGTTATCACTTTCTTAGTGCTAGCAGCCCAATTTGAAAGTTTCGTGCACCCACTCGTTATCATGCTGGCGGTACCGATGGCAATTGTTGGTGCCTTTATTGGCCTTTATGTGACGGGGCAGACCATCAATATTTATTCGCAGATCGGTATTGTAATGCTGATTGGCCTGGCAGCGAAAAATGGTATCTTGATTGTCGAATTCGCCAACCAGTTACGTGACTCTGGCATCGAATTTAAAGAAGCGGTACTACGCGCCTCACAGCAACGCTTGCGACCTATAGTGATGACCGCTTTTACCACGCTAATGAGTGCTTTACCGTTAATTCTTGGTAGTGGGCCTGGTCACGAGAGCCGCATGGTAATCGGTATTGTTATTTTCTCAGGGGTTGCTGTTTCGGCTTTCCTGACGTTATTCGTTATCCCGGCGCTGTATGTCTTAATGGCGAAGAACACCTCATCACCATTAACCAGAACCCGCAGACTAGAATCTATGCAAGAGGACTACCCTGACCATCACCACTAGTCAGTGTTAGCGATAGTGATAAAGGGGTTCGTTACCGCGAGGTGGCAACCCCTTTAATATATTTTGGGCAAATACGGGGTTATTAGTGAAGATTCCATCGACTCCCATCGCGTAAAGTTCTTCGATATCATGTTGCTCATCGACGGTAAAAACAAATACTTCTAGGTCGCGCCGGTGGCCATCATCGACTAACTCTTGCGTTACAAAGTCGACGTTCACGTGCGCTGCACAGGCTTTCAGACGTGATGCAAAGTCGCAGTAATCGAGCGGACAGGATGTTGTTAATGCGCCGATAGCTACTTGCGGACGGCGATGTTTCAACCGTTGTAGCCAATGGTGGTTAAACGATGAGACTAAAAACTGTGATAACTCAAACTCGGTATTTTCCAGTGCATAGTCAATATCTTGCAGTAGTTCTGGGCTGGGAACGTCACCCTTAAGTTCTATATTGACGTGGCAGCGGCCGTTTATATGCTCTAACGCCTGGCGTAAAGTGGGTATGGGCTGCTGTCCAAATACTTTTAACTGATTGATTTGGGCAACCGATAAATCTTTAAGGCGGCCCGGCGTTGCGGTGAGACGTTCAAGATAACGGTCATGAAAAACAAAACGCTCGCCGTCAATCGCGTAGACATCCAGTTCGATTCCGTATACCTGAGCATCCAGCGCTTTGCCAAATGCGGCTAAGGTATTTTCCGGCGCCTCCGCACTAGCACCCCGGTGAGCCCAAACCTTCATTGTGCCTTGCGTGCCATAACCTGCCCCATACGGGTAACCGATGCGGGCTCAAGTTGTTGCTCAAACTGCACGGCGTCTTCAGCAAATGCTAACACCACGGTAGAGCCTAATTTAAAGTGCCCCATTTCCTCGCCCTTACTGATTTTTATTGCATTGGCACCAGATGTCGGATAGTTCCAACTGTGCACCCGGTCGCCGGTTGGTGGGGTAACCGTGCCGGACCACACGGTACCGATACTGGCCACAATTGTAGCGCCAACTAAGACCATAGCCATGGACCCATACTCGGTCTCAAACAGAGCGACAACGCGCTCATTTCGGGCGAATAAATTGGGAACATTTTTTGCTGTTAACGGGTTCACAGAAAACAGATCGCCGGGCACATAGATCATTTTTGTCAAGGTACCGTCACAAGGCATATGAATTCGGTGATAGTCTTTAGGTGCCAGATAAATAGTTGCGAAATCACCCTCTAAAAACGGCTTCGCATCCTGCTTATCACCACCGAGTAATTCTGTTAACGAGTATTGATGCCCCTTCGCTTGGAAAATCTGCTCGCCGTCAATCTTGCCAAGCTGACTGACTGCTCCGTCAACCGGGTGGGCCAGCTCGTCCTGCTCTGCAAGTAGCGGTCTCATTTCGGGTTTAAGATAGCGCGTAAAAAAATCATTAAAGGTTTGATAATCAGTCGGCTGTTCATGAATAGCCTCACTCATATCCACTTTGTAGTTTTTTATAAACCACTTAATGAACAACTGAGTAAAAATGCCGGCTCGAGCAGCCGCAAAACAACCCACTAAACGTGACAATAAGTGCTTTGGCGTAATGTACTGCAGAGTAATTTTGATTCGATCGGTTGTTGACACCTTAATTAACCTCTTACTAATGCCCGTGGGGGCTTTTTGGTATTCATTGATTCGATAATACGGTGATAATTCTGCAATCGCCAGTCCGCAATTTCCCCTTTTTCGACCGCCTCTTGTAAAGCACAGCCTGGGTCGTTTTTATGCTTACAGTCTCGAAATTTACAGCCGCCTAAGAACGGGCGGAAGTCTTTATAACACCAGGCTACCCGCTCGGGTTCAAGATGCCATAACGAGAATTCCCTGATGCCAGGAGAGTCGATGAGAGCGCCCTCTCCCTCCAACAGGTACCAGGTCGCAACTGTTGTAGTGTGCTGCCCCAAGCCGGAGTTTTCCGACACTTCTTTAGTGTGAGTGTTCACTTGGGGGAGAATTTGGTTAACCAGTGAGGACTTACCGACTCCAGACTGACCAACCACAATGGATGTGTGCTCGGGGAGCTGCTGCATTAACGGGGTTAAACCCTGCTGAGTAGTGCTGCTGACTTTTAAGGTTGTGTAGCCGATTGTCTGATAGTGCTCAAAGGTCGATACTATATGCTGTTGTTGCTGCTCATCCAGGTCGCCGAGCAAGTCCGTTTTATTGAGCACGATAATGGGTTCAATACCAATGTCTTCACAAGCAACAATATAGCGGTCGATTATTTGAGTACTGTAGGCGGGGAGCACACTGGAGACGACCAGAATTTGATCAATGTTTGCAGCAACCGGCTTTAAACCGTCGTAAAAGTCTGGGCGTGAGAGTAAAGTTTCACGTTCGTGTACGGCTTCTACAACACCTTGCATACCGTCCATCGATGCCGTAGCTCGTCGCCACTGTACCCGGTCACCACAAACCAGGCTGTTAATATTACGTCTTATATGGCAGCGAAAAGTCTCAGCATTGTCACTCATCACGTCAGCGTGCTGACCATAACGACTAATAACGCGACCTTGCTCGGCGGGACCTAGCTGGTCGCTTTGAAAATCAACATCGACCTGTTCAAGTCGTTTGCGTTGATTGCTCTTTACGCGCCGTTGCTGACCTTTATTGAGCCGTTTTTTATTCGCCAAGCCATTCAACCTGTTGCTGTTTAAAAATTAACGCTATCATACCTGAAATTATAGCGGTTTTAGAGTGTGATTATGAGTGATAACGAGAAAAGTCAGCGGTTGGTATGGATAGACCTTGAAATGACGGGGCTTGAACCGGAGCAGCACCATATTATTGAGATAGCGACGATTGTGACGGATGCAGAGTTAAACACCATTGCGGAAGGCCCTGTAATAGCCATCCATCAGCCTCAACACTTGCTGGATCGGATGGACGATTGGAATGTGAAAACGCACACCGGCTCGGGACTCGTGGAGCGCATTAAGCAAAGCAGCCATGACGAGACGCAGGCGGCCAGAGAGACGTTGGAATTCCTGCAACAATATGTCGAGTCAGGTAGCAGCCCAATGTGCGGTAATAGTATTTGTCAGGATCGGCGTTTTTTAGCGAAGCACATGCCTGATCTGGAGGCATTTTTTCATTATCGAAACTTAGACGTAAGCACGTTAAAAGAACTAGCTAAGCGTTGGAACCCTGCGGTTTTAAATAGCTTTAAAAAGCAGGGTGCGCATGAAGCATTGGCAGATATCCGTGAGTCGATCGGTGAACTGGCCCATTATCGGGAAAACTTTTTAAGGCTGCCCTAAGTACTTTATGTGAGTGGAAACTGATAAAAAGAGAGACAAACTATGGCAACTGAAAGCGATCAACGCCGGTTAGGAGATCCGATTGTTCTAGTGCTGACAATGGGATTTATTATTGCCTTCCTTGCCTTGTCTCTTTGGGATATTGACTATACAGCGGCAGCGATTAGTTCGGGGTTTGGCTGGACAGCTAAGTATTTTGGCTCTTTCTTTCAGGCGCTTTTGCTGCTCACTTTCTTTATTGCGCTGTTTACCGGATTTAGTCGCTATGGAACCGCGAGAATTGGCGGTACCTCTAAGCCTGAAATAAGTACTTTCCGCTGGCTATCGATGATCCTATGTACATTGTTGGCTGGCGGCGGTGTGTTTTTTGCAGCCGGTGAACCGATTTATCACTATCTTGTTACGCCACCAGCCTATGATACCGAAGCGGCGACGCCAGCCGCTATTGCTCCTGGCCTAGCACAATCTTTTATGCACTGGGGGTTTTTAGCGTGGGCGGTGCTAGGCTCATTGTCTGCAATCGTGTTGTCGTACTCTCACTATGTAAAAGGCAAGCCATTGCAACCAAGGACATTACTGTATCCGGTATTTGGTGAGCGAATTTTACGTGGCTGGGTCGGTAGCGTGGTTGATGCTTGCTGTGTCATTGCTGTAGTCGCTGGTACTGTCGGTCCGATAGGCTTTCTTGCTACCCAGGTGAGCTTTGGTCTGAGTGAATTGTTTGGGGCAACTGACGGCTTCGCATTACAGCTGACTATTCTGGCGATGTTAGCTGCTATTTATATGACCTCGGCGTTAACGGGTATTCATAAAGGGATTCAGTTTTTAAGCCGGATGAACGTGTTTTTGGCGCTGGCAATAGCAGCGGTTATTATTGTGTTCGGACCTACTTTGTTCTTAGCCAATAGTTACTTGCAGGGGATGGGGAACTACCTTGGTTCGTTCTTCGAGATGGCGACCACAACTAATGCAACGGCTCCGGATTGGTGGATGCAATGGTGGACCGTATTTTTCTTTGCCTGGTTTATTGGTTATACTCCGTTAATGGCCGTATTTGTGGCGAGAATTTCAAAGGGTCGGACTATTCGCCAAATGATAACTGCGGTCGCTATTGTGGCACCGGTTGTGACTACCCTTTGGTTTACGCTACTCGGCGGCTCTGGCATTTATTTTCAGACAGAAGGAAGCTTCGACTTAACCGAGGCGTTAAAAAACTTTGAGTTCGATATCGCGACCTTAACCGTGGCTCAAGCTCTGCCCGGAGGCAAGTTTATGGCCGCGGCGATACTGCTATTAACAACTGTGTTTGTGGCGACAACCGGGGACTCGATGAGTTACTCCATCGCGATGGTCGGTGCCGGGCACGACGAACCAAACCCTTGGGTGCGAGTTTTCTGGGGTGGGGCAATGGCGACGATGGCCGGCGTCTTGTTGTATATGGGGTCTGGCCAAATAGGTGTGTTACAGCAGTTTATTGTAATTACAGCATTGCCAGTGTCTCTCATTATACTGCCAACCCTTTGGACAGGTCCGCAAACCGCGAAAGCGATGTGGCACGACGAACAACGAACAGCAACTGACTAAATGTTCAGCAGCTACCGCAAAATTGCCGAAAAACTATTGACGTATCCGGTGTAATGGGTAGAATACACGCCGCACTGACGAAGCGGGAATAGCTCAGTGGTAGAGCACAACCTTGCCAAGGTTGGGGTCGCGAGTTCGAATCTCGTTTCCCGCTCCAGCGTCAGCGTCCTCACAGTAACACCTTCATTGAATGCGGGAATAGCTCAGTGGTAGAGCACAACCTTGCCAAGGTTGGGGTCGCGAGTTCGAATCTCGTTTCCCGCTCCAAGTTTTTAGTTATACGCTGTCATTGCCGAGCATAGCTTTTAAATGTGCGACCACGCTGCGACCCAAAGCACTCAAATCGTAACCGCCTTCAAGTGTCGAAACAATACGCCCATGGCAATGTCTGTCGGCAAGTCGTTTGACCTGTTCGGTCACCCAAAAATAATCATCTTCCTTTAGCAAAAACTGCGACATTTCGTCTTCGATGTGGCCGTCAAAGCCAGCTGAAATCAAAATAAGTTGCGGTTTAAATTGATCAATTTTAGGAAACCAGTTGTTATAAACGGCTTCCCGCCATTCAAGGCTTTTGCAGCCGGGCGGCAGTCCGATACTTAGTATGTGATCATTGTTGTGATTTTCGTCCACGAACGGATAAAGCTGTGTCTGAAACGAAGAACAAAACAATACCCGCGGATCGTCTTCGAAGATATCTTCAGTGCCGTTGCCATGGTGAACGTCAAAATCAATAATAGCAATTCGCTCTAACCCGTATTGATGCATGGCGTAATGTGCGGCTATCGCAATGTTGTTAAATACACAAAAGCCCATGGCCTGGTTGCGGGTGGCATGATGGCCGGGCGGCCTCACTGCACAGAACGCCTGATGATTTTGGTTTTGCATCACGTGGTCAACGGCATTGAGGTTAGCGCCCGCGGCCATTAGTGCTGCGGGAAGTGTTTGTGAAGTCATTGGTGTATCAGGATCAAGCCAGATATGGCCATTGCCGGGAGCCTTAGCAAATAGCTCATCGACGTAGGCATTGTCATGCGCGCGATAGATATCATCTATCGAGGCCGCCGTAGCTTGCTCTCTTACTAACACAAAATCCAGCCCCGAACGTATGATTTGGTCGTTGATTGCATCGATCCGGGCCGGGCTCTCAGGGTGGTTCGGGTCGCGGTTATGTAGCGAACAATCGTTATGAGTGAACAGCGTAATAGACATCTTTTTTCCTGTGCGGCCAGTTAATAATTAGTCGTTAGATTCTGCTTTTTCGGTTAATGACCGCTTCAGCAAAACTTCACCGGGGTCGTCAGCGGGCAGTCGTTTAAAGCCCGCTTTTTCAAACACATTTAACATTGGCGTATTGTTCGCCAATACCACTGCCTGCATGCTATCCAGACCGCGAGATTCAGCAATCCGGGCCATCTCGTGAAGCAGCATGCTGGCCATACCTTGTCCTTGGTAATGTTCCCGTGTAACAAAGGCAACTTCGCAACTGTTTTGTTGTTCAATAAAGTAGTAGCGGCCTACGGCCATAATTTTCGCGGCTGACCCCTTTTGACGGACAATACACAACGCCAAATCTTTGGACTGATCGATGCTGACCAGCGTACAAGACTTTTCCCGGCTCATATGGGTGGGAACGGCGTTATACCTGAGCTGCAAGGTATCTTTGGTATGCGAGTAAAAAAATTCCTGCAGACGACGTTCATCGGAGGGGTAGAGAGGCCTTAAGTCAAACTCCTCGCCTTTAAAGTTAATTTTCTTGAAGCCAACAGAACCCAGCTCAGGTACATCTGAAGGTGTTTGTTGTTGGTAATGCGGCACCCAATAATGCTTGCGAACTTGCTGTAGCAACTGCTGGCGAAATTTTGGATGGGCTACACGAATCAACTCCAGTGCGCGTTCGCGAATACTCTTACCGCGCAACGAAGCAACACCAAATTCTGTGACTACGTAATGGACGTGCCCGCGCGAAGTAACAACGCCAGCTCCTTCTCGGATATGCGCAACAATTCTGGATACTTTGCCATCTGCGGTAGTCGACGGTAGCGCAATAACCGGTTTCCCGCCTTTGCTGAGAGAGGCCCCCCTGCTAAAGTCAACTTGACCACCAATACCGCTGTAAAATTGGTGGCCAATAGAATCGGAGACAACCTGACCGGTTAAATCGACTTCGATAGCGCTATTGATAGCCACTAAATTATCGTTACGGGCAATATTGGTGGGTGAATTAACATACTCACTCGGATAAAAGCCGACATGGGGGTTCTTATCGACAAAGTCGTACAGCTTTTTTGTGCCCATGCAGAAGCTGGTAACAATTTTGTTGGGGTGAAACGTCTTCTTGCGGTTGTTAATTACCCCTTGGAGCATCAACTCCATGATGTCATCGGTGATGAGTTCGCTGTGCACACCAAGATCTTTATGATTGGCTAAGTATCTTAACGCGGCTGCGCAAACACGGCCTACCCCAATTTGGAGAGTACAGCCATCACGCACTAGCAACGCAATGTATTGTCCAATACGCTCGATAATTTTGTTGTCTTCGGTGGAGGGCGGCTCGAGAATTGGTAACTCTTCCTGATGCTCCCAAAAATAGTTAATCTGGTTTTTATGCAAGAAAGATTGCCCATAGGTTACCGGCATTTCGGAATTAACCTGAGCGATAACGGTATTGGCCGATTTAGCAGCGGCGGAAACGACATCGACCGATACTCCCATCGAGTGGTAGCCGTATTTGTCGCCCGGACTCACCATAATCAGTGCAGCATCAAGCGGTAAAATCCCATTTTCGAACAGATTGGGAATATCGGAAATGAAACATGGGGTGTAATCGGCACGTCCTTCATTAACCGCTGTCCGCACTGTGTCACCACCAATAAAAAAAGTATTTACTTTGAATAATTGCTGGTGTTCCGGCTGGGCCCACTTGTTATCCGATAAAGTCATTAATTGCACGACTTCAATATCGTGCAAGTTTTTTGAGTGCTCAATTAGATCATTGATCAAAGCTGTTGGAACAGCGGCGTGAGAACCAATAAAAATGCGCTGCCCAGACTTTAAAATCTTTGACCAATCGAGTTTGTTAGTTGCCATATCCGCCTCGGAATATTCCTTTCTGAGTACTTGGTATCGATGTTAAAAATAAGTTATTATTTGTTGAGTCTTTAACCAATATCGAAAAGCAGCCTAATAATTAAGTAGAGCGAATGAAAATAACAACAAAAAATTTGCTAGTTAACCTCCGAACAGGCTGCTCACACTATGTGCTGCTTTTCATGGTTATACTCCTGTTACCTGCCATTGGCTATGCTCAAAAAGTCGTACATGCTGAATTAAAATCGACTGAGCTTGAGCAGCGACTCGATGATTACCTAAAGTTACCGCGCGACTCAGAAGTTGAGAGCAAACAGTTTTTGGCCGAAATAGTTGACGAGGTAAACGCTGAGACGCCGTTCATGACGCGAGTAAGGGCGATGTCCTATTGGGCAGGCGAATTAGGATATGAAGAGAATTTTGAGGCTGCCTACGAGGTGCTGGATGAACTTAAGGAAACAGTCGAAAATTCAGAAGTGATTGATGTTCAGGCAGAGCTGTTGGCGACCCGAGTTGATTTGCTGACACAGGAAGGGAAACGCGGCGAAGCCTTTCTTCTGGTGCCAAAGCTGGAACGTTTACTAGAGCAAACCAGCAGCCCGAGAGTCCGCTATTACGCACATAATTTGCTAGCCTCTGTTTATACTCAGTGGGAGCGCTATGACACTGCATTATCTAATTTACTGAGTGCACAGCAGTCGCTTGGTGAAATGGAATCTAGCCTGAATACTGGCCGCAGACTGTACTTGTTGAGCCAGATTGCAGATATTCAGACGCGCCTGGAGCAGTGGCAGAGCGCAATAAATACAGTTGAGGAAAATGTCTCTACCGCTATTGCTGAGGGGTTTGATGGCATTGCTTATAATTTATGGTTTACCAAGTATTACGCCGAAGTTTCCAGTGAAAAATACGAGCAAAGTATCGAGTCGCTGTCGAAAGCTTATGCGATAGCGGAGGCAGAGGGGTTTCTGTCCGAGCAAGTGGTGATCCTTAATAACTTTGGTGACGCTTATATGAAGCTGGGCCAATATGAAAAGGGCATCGAACATCTAAACGAAGCGAAGGAGCTGGCGGCAGAGACGGGTTATGAAGAAATGACCGCCACCATCGATTTTAATCTAGGCTATATTGCCGTTCAGCAAGGCGATAGTCTGGGTATTAAACAGATGGAGGAAATGCTAAGAGGCTTCCGTGAGACCCTCCCCGAAAGTGAGTTAGAATTCGTTTTAGGGGAAATGGCCGATGCTTATGGATTGGTGGGTAACTATCAGGCTCAGGCAGAACTTTTGAAGGAGCGAATCGATCTCAAGCAAGAAATTTTGCAACAGTCCCAGGCTGAAAACTTAGCGACTCTGCAAGCGGTCTATAAGTCCCGCGATAAAGCACAACAAATCGAGTTGCTGGAACAGCAAAATGAATTAAAAGAGCAGCAAATTCAGAACAATCAACAACGACAGCTGATTTGGTTATTGCTCGCTGTCGTCGGCTTGGTGAGTATCGCTCTTGTGGTTATGCTGTATCTAAAATCAAAGCGCGCGAATCAGCTCTTGAACAAAGCTAATGAGCAATTAGCTGACCAATCGCAGCGCGATCCTTTAACCGGTCTGTGGAACAGACGCGCATTGCAAGAAGCAATGCAAAATCGGTCGCAGCTGCAGCACTCCAGCACTGATGGCCTTATCTTGCTGGATATTGATTACTTTAAGAAAATAAACGATGTCTATGGGCATGCAATAGGTGACATCGTGTTAAAAGAGATCGCGCGTCGTTTACAGAATGTATGTCGGGGCTCAGACCGTTTAATTCGCTGGGGTGGTGAAGAGTTTTTATTCTATGTTAAAGACATTGACCTTGAACAGTTACAACAGCTTGCCGCAAGAGTTTTACATGGCGTTGGAACTGACCCAATAAAAGTCGAAAAACACACGATTCAAATGACCGCGACGGTTGGCTTTATACAGTTACCTTTTGCTGGTGTCAGCGAAGACTTCATAGACTGGGAAAGAACGTTACAAATTGCTGATATGGCACTCTATACCGGGAAGGCTCATGGGCGTAATAGAGCATGTGGTGTTACCGGTTTAAATGTTGACTACGATACTGCCAAAGAAGCACTGGAAAATGATTTTTCGGAAGCGATTGAGCAAGGCTGGGTCAGCATTGTCACGATCCCCGGGCCGAAATGATAAAGCTATCCAACTTTGGCCCCGGGGCACTGGTAGCTGCGGCCTTTATCGGCCCGGGCACTGTTGTTACTGCGTCTCTAGCTGGCGCTAACTTCGGTTATGCGCTGTTGTGGGCGTTGTTATTTTCGGTGTTTGCTTGCTTGATTCTGCAGGAAATGGCATTGCGTATTGGCGTGTTAACGCAGCAAGGGCTGGGCGAAAATATTCGCACACAATTAAGCACCCCATGGGTCCGGTGGTTGTTTACCGCGCTTATTTTTACTGCGGTTGTGGTAGGTAATAGTGTTTATCAGGGTGGTAATTTATCCGGCGCAAGTCTTGGAATTAGTGGGCTAATCGGCGAATTGTCATTTGCTAATGTGGGTCTACAAGACGGCTGGCCGATTGTCGTCGGGCTAGTTGCTTTTACCGTTCTCTGGAGTGGAAATTCGCGGTTTATCGAAAAGTCACTGATTGGTCTTGTGCTGCTGATGAGCCTCGCGTTTGTTGGTACTTTTTTAATGACCAAGCCCGATTGGTCAGGGTTAGTTGCTGGTTTAGTAATTCCGCAATTGCCAAGCCAAGCGACACTAATGGTCGTCGCGCTTATCGGTACGACAGTGGTTCCTTACAATTTATTCTTACATGCCGCCAGCGCTGCTAAAAAGTGGCGCACTAAAGAGCAACTGCGTGCTGCCCAAGTTGATAGCTTGATTTCGATTCCAATTGGGGGATTGATCTCTATGGCGATATTAGCAACCGCGGCATCGGCGTTTTTTGGTCATCAGATAACGATTACCAGTGCGGCTGACCTGGCTGGATCGCTAGAGCCCTTGTTTGGGATGTCAGCCCAATATCTAATGGCAGCTGGACTGTTTGCGGCAGGAATTTCTTCAGCGACAACAGCTCCGTTGGCTTCGGCCTATGCGCTAAGCGGTATTATGGGCTGGTCGAAGGATCTAAAAAGCCGTTCTTTCCGTCTTACCTGGTTGTTTATTCTGGCTATAGGGGTGGCAATAAGTAGCTTGGGCATCGAAGCTGTTACGGTGATTTGGGTTGCGCAAATAGCAAATGGAATTTTATTACCGTTGATGGTTGGGTTCTTGTGGTGGTTGTGTAATAAACCCGTGATGGGTGTTCAGGCGAACAGTCGCTTGCAGAATTTATTGGCCGCACTGCTTATGGCAGTGTCGCTTATGTTAAGCGGGAAAAGTTTAATCGCTGCATTGGGATAAAGTATAGGCAACGTCCATGTCGCCTAAACCAGGGAACTGTTACTGAGCTGTTGTTGGCTCAAAAATGATGGTCTGTGGTTCTTGTCCTTCAGTCACCGTTACGTCCTGTGTGTGAATGAAGTTAATATCGTCGTCGACTTCAGGGTCGTCGTTACCATCACAAGTAAGTGCAGCAATATAGTCGCCACTGCTTACAAAACCTATTTCGAAGTCATAACTGTCAACGCCATCGAAGTAAACCGCACTACTGGTATAAGGAAGTTGCCCTTCGCTGCCACCGTTGTCGGCTAAATCAGCAAGTTCATGGTCCTGACCTTGGTAGAGATAAACATAGGCAACCGGCGTGGTAAGTTCTTCTGGTGCCATTTCGCAACTCTCTTCAAGCAGCAACAGCTCTTCTGATACTGAGCCTTCGATATGCCCGATACTCGAGTTATCGACTAAGCGGACACCGCGGGGTTTAAGAATAAAGTTTTCTTGACCAACGGGGTTGGTCATTGCGTGTCGCAGGTCAAACTCAATGGTAAAATTAAGGGTGCTACCAGCATCGGCAGTAAAGCCATCCAGTTTTAATTCGTTGGAGGGAACTCGTATTGGGACCTGAGTGACATTGCCGTCATCATTACTGTCTACTGATGCGTAGGAGCCTTCGCCCATTACGAGTCGAAGTTGACCATAGTCACCAGCATCAATTTCTGCTTGTTGCAAAAAATCGACCTGATCACTGCCGGTAAACTCGAGTAAATCGATACCGATGGTATTGGCAATTGGATTGCCTTCGTCGTCCTGGCACAGATCGTTTTCAGCAGGTACTTCAACATCAGTGCCTACCTCATAGGTCTGCGGGCCATTACCGCCACCGACTAATTCAACCGCGTTAAAACACACGATCACTGATTCTGCAGTGTCGATGGGTGCATCGCTAATGCCAAGGCTAAACGTTGCCGTACCGTCATCGGTGTTTGAGTCACTGCCGCCACATGCAGCTAGGGTCGCCAATGCGAGAGCTGAAAGAATAAAATGTTTCTGGTACATGCCCAAACTTCTTGGATTATTACGTTGGGCATGAGTGTGGGCAATATTACAGAATAATTAAAGTGGCTTTACGTAAATTTTTCGTTGACAAACTTAGAAACTCACTCTATATCGTCAGTGTCGTTTTATTGTTATCGACGTTATGTTCGGTTTTAGTCTGTAAGGAAGGGCTTGCCATGACCAATTATACCCGCGAATCTCTGCTTAAGAGACCATTTAATGACTTTCGTCATTATCCTTATGGCTTTTCACGCTCAGGTGATTTTTCCATACGTGAGAGTGACGCACTAACCCAGTATGGCTGCTTAATTGCGGCGCTTTTGCGCGGCGATTATCAACCCGCCAATAGTGAAGAGCAGGCGTTGCTAGCCGCGGCTCGTGGAGAGCAGGCACCAGTATCCGTGGCCGAAAAAGCCTGGGCTAAATATCAAGCCCGTATTCACCGTCCGAAAGTTGCTAGTATGTACGGCAGGGGTAAGTTTGCCGACGAGAGCTTTAGTTCTGGCAGCGCTGAAGGTAGTGAGGATGATCTAATCGTCGAGGACTAGTTTGTATAATTAGCGGTAGCTGAAATTTATCTACAGCTACCGCCAACTAACTACTGCTCGCGCTTTATTGCCCGGTGAGCAATGTCGGAGCGGTAATAGACATTATTCCAGTGAATTTTATCAACCAGTTGATAGGCTCGGTGTTGTGCTTCGGTCACATTTTTGCCTAAGGCCGTACAACATAAGACTCGGCCACCATTGGTAACCACCTTGTTATCGACCAGCTTAGTACCCGCATGGAACACCTTACTGTCATCGGTTTCATCCGGGAGACCGCTAATCGGGTCACCTTTTTGATACGTCTCAGGATAACCTCCTGCAGCCATAACAACGCCTACAGCGGCTCTGGGATCAAAATCTACAGGTGTCTGCTTGAGTTCTCCGGCAATTGCTTGCTCGCAGAGCTCTACCAAATCCGACTTTAAGCGCATCATTATGGGTTGAGTCTCTGGATCACCAAACCGACAGTTGTACTCCAGTACTTTGGAGCTGCCGTCGTCGGCAATCATCAGTCCAGCATATAAAAAACCGGTGTAGGAATGGCCTTCGGCAGCCATACCGTCAACGGTCGGCTTGATTACATGTTGCATAACCCAATCGTGAACTCGAGGGGATACTACCGGTGCCGGTGAATAGGCGCCCATGCCGCCGGTGTTAGGCCCCGTATCGCCATTATCACGTGCCTTATGGTCTTGGCTTGAGGCAAAAGGAACCGCATGTTTGCCATCGACCATGACAATAAACGAAGCTTCTTCGCCGGTTAAAAACTCTTCGACGACAACTCGGTGTCCTGCTTCACCAAACCGGTTACCGGCTAACATATCATCGATAGCAGCATCGGCTTGTTGCTGTGTCTCAGCGATAATGACACCCTTACCGGCTGCCAGACCGTCTGCTTTTATAACGATAGGTAACCCATTATCTGCTACATAATCCTTAGCTGCTTGAGCATCTGTAAAGTTTTGGTAGGCGGCGGTTGGGATGTTGTGACGTTTGAGAAAGTCTTTACTAAACGCCTTCGATCCCTCAAGTTGTGCTGCGGCAGCAGTTGGTCCGAAAATAGCCAGGCCAGCTTGCTGGAATCGATCCACGATTCCAGCAACTAACGGGGCCTCGGGCCCAACGATGGTTAATTCGATAGATTGTTGCTGGGCAAACGAGAGTAACCCCTCGATATCATCGGCATTGATATCAATATTGGTTAGCACTTTCTCATTTGCAGTGCCTGCGTTACCTGGAGCAACAAAAACATCATCAACTCTAGGCGATTGTGCCGCCTTCCATGCTAGTGCATGTTCGCGGCCACCACCGCCGACAACCAAAACTTTCATGAGCTTCCTTATTCTACTGGTTTTCTAAATTTCAGAGTAAATCGGTCACTTTCCCCGATTTCTTCATAAACAGATGCATCATCGCCTTCTTCAACATTCAATGTTGGCGGTAAATTCCAGACTCCGTTTGGATGATCAGCGGTATCTTTGGGGTTGGCATTTATCTCGCTACTAGCGACCAATTCAAAACCTGCTTGCTCAGCGAGGTCGATAACCCAACTTTCCTTAATGTAGCCACTTTTCTCCATCGCATCATCGCTTGCGTCTTCTGGTAAGCGGTGATCAACGACACCGAGCATACCATCCGGTACCAATGCCTGATGGAACTGCCGGAAAGCGTTCAAGACTGCTTCTTCACCACCGTTCATGTACCAGTTGTGTAAATTACGAAAGGTCAGTACACGATCGGTACTATTAGGGGGTGCAATATCCGAATCAAGCGGCGTATTTGGTGCAAACTGAGTGATATTAACGCGACCAAATACAGGTTCCTCTGCTACCCGTTGCTTAAATTTTTCGAGTGATTGTTGGTAGTAATCACTATTGGTGTCTTCCGGAAAGTGAGCGGCGTAAAAGGTTCCTTCCGGATCAAGGTATGGAGCTAGGATTTCGCTGTAGTAGCCGCCGCCGGGCCAAATTTCTACCACGGTCATGTCCGGCTCTAACTCAAAGAACTCTAAAGTTTCCACCGGATTACGGTGAGCGTCCCGACGTACATAAGCAGGTGTACGATCAGGATGTTTAACCGCTTCTTCCAAAGTTGTTGTTTTACTGTCCGCTTGTGTTGTCTGTTGAGGAGCAGAATCGCAGGCAGACAGAGCAAAGAAAGAACTTGTTACTAAAGCAATTGCTGTATATCTCATTAGCAGGCCTCTTTGTTTAAAGTGTGTATTATTAAGATTAGCCCCGAATGGTCGGGGCGACAACCTACATCACTTATCACTACGTACTAATGACGAAAATGGCGCATTCCAGTAAAAACCATCGCAATGCCGTGTTCATCAGCGGCCGCAATTATCTCATCGTCACGGATGGAACCGCCGGGCTGAATAATGGCTTTAATGCCTGCTTCGGCAGCCGCATCAATACCGTCCCTGAAAGGGAAAAAAGCGTCCGATGCCATTACTGAACCGGGAACTTCGAGACCTTCATCGGCGGCTTTTATGCCAGCAATTTTTGCACTATAGACTCGGCTCATTTGACCGGCGCCAACGCCAATAGTCATACCATCTTTGGCGTAGACAATAGCGTTTGATTTAACAAATTTAGCGACCTTCCAGCAGAACAACAAATCGGTCATTTGTGCATCTGTAGGCTGAACCTTGCTAACCACTTTTAAGTCGTCCGCTATAAAGTCAGTCAAGTCCGCTTGTTGAACCAGTAGACCCCCGTTGACACGTTTGTAATCCATTCGCTTTTCGTCTTGCTGAAAATCGCCGGATTCCAATAAACGCACATTTTTCTTCTCAGCCACGGCACGTTGCGCGTCGTCACTGACAGAGGGCGCAATGATAACTTCCACAAACTGTTGCTCAATAATCGCAGTGGCGGTAGCAAGATCAAGTTCACGGTTAAATGCAATAATTCCGCCAAATGCTGATGTGGGGTCGGTTTTAAAAGCACGTTGATAGGCGTCATTTAAATCGTTGCCAATAGCCACGCCACAGGGATTTGCGTGTTTCACAATAACGCAGGCAGGCTGCTCGAAGCTTTTAACGCATTCAAGCGCTGCGTCAGTGTCGGCAATATTATTATAGGACAGAGCTTTGCCTTGCAGTTGGATGGCACTGGCTACTGTACCGGAAGGCGCGTCCTGTTCAGTATAGAAAGCGGCTTGCTGATGACTATTTTCACCATAACGTAAGCTTTGTTTCTGACTTACCTGCAGGTTATAAGTGCGAGGGAAGGTCGAATTATCGGTTACTTTGCTGCCCAAATAATTGGCAATCATACCATCGTATTGTGCGGTATGCTCGAAGGCCGCGACAGCCAGTTCAAAGCGTGAGTGTTCGGAGACACTGTCGCCGTTATTTGCCATTTCGTCGAGCACCCGTTGATAGTCATCAGCGTTGACGACTATCGTGACGTCTCGGTGGTTTTTTGCCGCTGCCCGAACCATAGTTGGACCACCAATATCGATATTTTCTATGGCATCTTCTAAACGGCAATTTGGATCAGAAACCGTCTGCTTAAACGGATACAGATTAACAACTACCAGATCAATCGGCGCGATTTCTTGTTCCTGCATAACGGCCTGATCAACATCGCGGCGGCCGAGAATACCACCATGGATCTTAGGGTGCAGTGTTTTAACGCGACCGCCCATAATCTCAATTTGGCCGGTATGTTCAGAAACGTCCTTAACTGCAATGTCATTGTCGCGAAGTAATTTCGCAGTGCCGCCGGTGGAGAGGATTTCAACCCCTTTGGCGGCTAATTGAGTTGCAAATTCTACAATCCCTGTTTTGTCAGAAACACTAATAAGAGCACGTTGAATGGGTCGGTTATGCATCAGCTTGCCTTTCGTTTAAGTTTTCGAACGATTAAATGATTATAAAAAAAAGAGCGCTCGAAGGCGCTCTTTTTGCAAAATTAATTCATACCGTACTTTTTCAACTTCTTGCGAAGTGTACCACGGTTAATGCCAAGCATTGTTGCAGCGCGGGTTTGATTTCCGCGAGTGTAAGTCATCACTTCTTCTAATAACGGGGCCTCAACTTCAGAAAGCACCAATTCGTATAGCTCTTCGGGATCCTGACCGTCTAATTGACGTAAAAAGCTGTTGAGCGCTTGCTTCACCGAGTCGCGTAGCGGCTTCGGTTGTGAGTTATTACCAATAGTGGTTAAAGGTGATGTGTTCTCACGGTTAGGGTTTTGATCAAACATAATGCGCTTATCTCTTCTCTACAGTGACAAAATAATTTTCTAGTGAATCAAGCTGGCTATCAGCCTGCTCAATTTGATTAAACTGTTGGCGAAACCCATGGCTGTCAGGTTGTTCTTTCAAATACCAACCGACATGTTTACGGGCTATCCGAACTCCTTGAAACTTGCCGTAAAACTCATGTAAACGAGTAACATGAAGAATCACGGTCTTTGCTACTTGCTCTAGCGACGGTGGCTGAAGATACTTTCCATGCTCTAAATAATGACTGATTTCGCGAAACAACCAGGGGTTTCCCTGAGCACCTCGACCAATCATAATTGCGTCTGCATTGGTGTATTCAAGCACCTGTTTTGCTTGCTCTGGCGTCGTAACATCGCCATTAGCAACAACCGGAATTGCTACGCTCTGCTTAATTGTTCTAATAGTGTCGTACTCAGCTGTACCTTTGTACATACAAGCTCGCGTGCGGCCATGTACTGCAAGTGACTGAATACCACTTTGCTCAGCTATCTGAGCTATTTCGACGCCGTTTATATGGTCTGGATCCCAACCCGTACGGATTTTAAGGGTAACCGGTACCTCAACGGCTTTAACCACAGCGGTTAGTATATCTTCAACCAACTCGGGGTATTGCAGCAACGCCGAACCTGCAAGTTTTTTATTTACCTTTTTTGCCGGGCAGCCCATATTGATATCAATAATTTGAGCGCCTTTAGCAACATTTACGCGCGCGGCTTCAGCCATCAGCTGGGGTTCCGATCCGGCGATTTGCACAGCTCGGATACCAACTTCACCGGAGTGATCCATACGTTGCCGAGATTTATCGGTTGCCCACACCTTGGGGTTACTCGATAGCATCTCAGATACGGTTAAGCCCGCCCCAAGTTCGTGGCACAACTGGCGAAATGGTTGGTCTGTAATACCAGCCATTGGCGCAAGGATCACATTATTTTTTAATTGGTAATTACCAATCCGCATCGGTCAAAAACTACGCAGCGAAAAGGGTGAGGAATTTTATGGAATTTAGGCGCTAAAGAAAAGGCTAAAAAGTATGCAAATATAGCCTTTTTTTAGATTTTTACTATTGACAAAATCAGCGCTTAGTAAGCTGACGCTGCTAGCCGCGGCGGGTACCGGCTAACATCACCCAATCACCATCGATGGTGACAGGGTCGAATTGAATTTCCGGTTGATAGGCTTGCATGACGCTATCTGCCTGACGTTGTAAAATTCCAGAAAGCACTAACTGACCGCCCGGAGCCACATAATTGAGAATAACCTCCGCTAATTCCCGTAGCGGTCCAGCTAGCACATTGGCTATCACTAAATCGGCTTGTTGGTCAGGCTGTTCAGAAGGCAAAAAGACATCAAAGCCAGCAGCAACCTGATTTCGTTCCGCATTATCTTTAGTCGCGATTAGTGCCTGCCGATCAATATCAATACCAATTGCATGTTTTGCGCCCAACTTTAGCGCGGCAATGCCTAAAATACCTGAACCACAGCCAAAGTCGACAACTGCTGCATTGGCTGGCGGGTTGGCGTCTAACCAGCGCAAGCACATAGCCGTGGTAGGATGCGTGCCGGTACCAAATGCCATCCCCGGATCCAATAAAATATTTACTGCATCGGGCTCAGGTATATCGCGCCAGCTCGGACAGATCCAAAGTCTTTCGCCAAACTGAATTGGGTGAAAGTTGTCCATCCACTCGCGTTCCCAGTCTTTGTCTTCCAGCGGATCAACTTTGTACTGCAAAGGCGTGGCCAGGATACGAGCTTTTTCCAGGTTAGCGATGACTGCCTTAATATCTGTTTCAGCATCGAATAGACCGGTAACAAGTGTATGTTGCCAGAGCAGCACTTCACCAAGGGGCGGTTCAAATATCGGAGTGTCAGCGCCATCTCGGTAGGTGACTGCTTGTGCACCATTTGCCATTAGCATGTCGCCCACTTGGGGCGCATACTCTTCACTGCTGGATAACGTTAACTGAATCCATGGCACCGTTTTAGTGGCCCCCTAAGCCGAGTTTCTTCTCCAGGTAGTGGATGTTAGTACCACCGTGCTGGAAATTCTCATCGGCCATAATATCTTTCTGTAACGGCACATTGGTTTTTATGTTCTCAATAATCAACTCGCTTAAAGCATTACGCATACGAGCAAGAGCAACATCCCTATTTTCGCCATAGGTAATTAATTTACCGATCATGGAGTCGTAATTAGGCGGCACTTTATAATCGGCGTAAACATGAGAGTCCCACCGCACACCAAAGCCGCCTGGCGAATGAAAGCGGGTGATCTGTCCCGGTGAGGGAACAAAAGTATCGGGATCTTCAGCGTTGATACGACACTCAATGGCGTGTCCCCGAATCACTACGTCTTCCTGGCTAATCGACAACTGCCGGCCAGCAGCAATGCGCAGTTGCTCTTTAATCAGATCAATGCCCGTTACCATCTCAGTAACCGGGTGCTCAACCTGAATACGGGTATTCATTTCAATAAAGTAGAACTCGCCGTTCTCGTATAAGAACTCAAAGGTACCGGCTCCGCGATAGCCAATTTCGACGCAAGCCTTTGCACACCGCTCACCGATAAATTTACGTAATTCTGGGGTTATTCCGGGGGCGGGCGCTTCTTCTACTACCTTCTGGTGACGACGCTGCATGGAGCAATCACGCTCACCTAAGTGAATAGCGTTTCCTTGTCCGTCGGCGAGAACCTGAACTTCTACATGGCGAGGGTTTTCCAAAAACTTTTCCATGTACACAACCGGGTTACCAAAGGCTGCACGAGCTTCGTTTTGAGTCATGGTGATAGCGCTAAGCAATTCGCTTTCCTGGCGAACCACTCGCATGCCACGACCGCCACCACCGCCAGCAGCTTTAATAATAATTGGGTAACCGATGCGCTTGGCTAATTTAATATTACGTTCATCGTTATCGTCCAACGGCCCGTCAGAGCCGGGGACACAGGGTACGCCGGCTTTTTTCATGGCTCTGATGGCAGATACTTTATCGCCCATTAGGCGAATAATATCGGCAGTGGGACCGACAAAGATAAAACCGGATTTTTCCACTTGCTCGGCAAAATCGGCGTTTTCGGCCAAAAAGCCATAGCCCGGATGAATTGCTGCAGCATCGGTTATTTCAGCTGCACTAATAATGCGCGGAATATTAAGATAGCTCTCTGCCGCCGGCGCTTTGCCGATACAAATAGACTCGTCAGCTAACAGCACGTGCTTTAGATTTCTGTCGACGGTTGAGTGAACAGCAACAGTTTTGATGCCTAACTCTTTGCACGCCCTTAATATCCGTAGCGCGATTTCGCCTCTATTGGCGATGACCACTTTATCTAACATGATAAATTCCTGGTGTTTTTTGTTAGTCGAAAACGATTTATTCAATGACAAATAAAGGCTGGTCAAATTCGACCGGCTCTTCGTTTTCAACCAGGATTTGTTTAACCACACCGCCTTTATCCGCTTCGATTTGGTTCATCATCTTCATGGCTTCAACAATGCATAGTGTGTCACCGGCATTGACTTTAGAGCCGACAGTGACAAATGGACCTGAATCCGGCGATGGTGACTCGTAGAAAGTACCTACCATTGGTGAGCGAACGATGTGGCCACTCGGCTCCTCTTGAGCAGCTGGCTGTGGTTGAGTTTCAGCAGGTGCGGTATTTTGAGCTGGGGCAGTCGCTGGCGCTGGCGCGGCACTGGCCGCATATTGCATAGGAGCTGGCTGCGCGCTATAACGGTTTATACGAACCGCTTCTTCACCTTCCGTAATTTCCAGCTCTGCAATGCCAGACTCTTCGACAAGCTCGATAAGCTTTTTAATTTTACGTATATCCATGATAACTGTCTGCCTCAGATTATTTACGATGTAGTTGATTAATGATCGCTTGCATTGCCAGGGAGTACCCATCAGTACCAAAGCCGCTTAGAGTACCTACTGCTATGTCGGCTAAGTAAGAATGATGACGAAATGCTTCACGACGATAAATATTAGAAATATGTACTTCAAAAAAAGGAATATTGACTCCGGCAAGCGCATCGCGAAGCGCAATGCTGGTGTGCCCAAAAGCACCCGGGTTTATAATGATAAAGTCAGCTTGGTGCTGTGCTTGGTGTATTTTATTAATCAGCTCAGATTCCGCGTTACTTTGCAGGAAGTCGACTTCAAGCCCATGTTCATTAGCTTGCGCTGCTAGCTCACTATTAATTGTATCGAGGGTCGAGCGTCCATAAATTTCCGGCTCGCGACTGCCGAGCAGATTCAGGTTAGGACCGTTAAGAACCAGGATTTTAGTCTTTTTAAGCGTTTCTGGATTCATTTTGCTGCCAACTGTTGCGAACGTGTCAAACTACATCCTGTAGCCTAAAAAATCGACCGTGCTTTGTTTAAAAAGTTCCAATATTTGGCATTATAGAACATTGAGCGGTGATTGCAGTAAATTACTGGTCTTATCACCGCTTTTCGATGCAAGTTATGGTCCTGCGGTGGCCTTCATTTGCTCAATGTGCTGAAGAAATGCCTCTGCGTCTTTAAAACCGGTTATCCGCCAGTTCGTCTGCTGCTCTCCATTGGGGGAGAAAAACAGCACGGTGGGCAATCCAAGCACTTGAAACTTCGATAGTATTTCTTGATCCACAGAGTTGTTAGCCGTTACATCTGCTTGTAGTAGCTTAAAAGAGGCAAGTTGTTCGCGTACTTGTTTATCGGCAAAAGTATACTGTTCAAACTCTTTACACGCTACGCACCAGTCGGCATAAAGGTCGAGCATCACCCATTGGTCGTTAGCCCTGGCTTGCTGTAACTGCTGCTCAATATCAGATAGGTTATTGACCTGGGTGAACAGCGAATGCACTTGCTGGGCGTTGTTAAGCTTATTGACCTGCCAGTAAATGCCGCTTGAACTGCCACCAACCAGGATAATAAGCAGTAACACGCGAGCAACCGGTTTTTTCAGCGTGAGTAGGTGTTGTCCCATGAACGCAGCGAGCGCCACAAAGTAAACCAACCACAAGACAAAGCTTTGCTGAGTTGACAACAAGCGCTCCAACAGAACTACGACAACCGCTAATAACAGCCAGCCGAATCCATGCTTGATAATATCCATCCAGGCGCCGGCCTTGGGCAGTAGCTTGCCGCCAGAGACGCCAAAGATAATAAGAGGAACCCCCATACCGAGACTCAGCGCATAGAGGATGGCGGCCCCCGAAGTAACGTCTCCGGACTGGGCAATATAAAGTAGTGCTCCCGACAGGGGAGCTGTCGTGCATGGCGAAGCGACCAGCCCGGAAATAACCCCGATTAAAAATACACCGATAGTGTTTCCGCCCTTTTGACGACCGCTCAGTGTTTGCAGTTTGGTTTGCCAGGTGGCAGGTAACTGAATGCTATAGACGCCCAGCATACTAAGTGCAAAGGCAGCAAAGGCGATACTTAACACAATTAGGACAGCCGGATGCTGGAAATAGGCCTGGTATTGCATGCCTGCTAGAGCAACCACTAAACCCAGCAAAGAGTAGGTAATCGCCATGCCCTGCACGTAAACGAAGGAAAGCCAAAAGGCGTTCTTAAATGTTCTTGGACGATCACCAATAACCACTGACGACAAAATCGGGTACATAGGGAAAACACAGGGTGTAAAGGCAAGCCCAATGCCAAGCACAAAGAAAACAACCAGCGACCAGCTTAACGGCTGTTTGTCCAGTTCAAACAAGCCCGGATCAGCCTCTTCTTGCGTTGCAGCGGTACTTTTTGCATCTTGTAGTTGAATCGTGGTCGGTGGGTAACACAGACCGGCATCCGCACAGCCCTGATAGCGAAGCGTGATCGATTGATCTTGATACTCTGGCTTGATGGCAATGGAAAATTCAAGGTAGTCCCGAAAAACTTGGCTCTCGCCAAAAAACTCATCGACATGAGATTCTGATGGAGGAAAATTAATTGGTTGCTCTAACGCTTCCGCTGGCTCAACTTTAAATTGCTGCTTATATAAATAGTACCCAGGCTTAATATTAAAGCTGACCAATAATGGTTGTTGCTGACTAACTTCGGGTTCAAAGGCCTGCTCGACCGGCAAAAACTCAGGTTCGTTACTAAACGGATTTGTCGACTGGGCGTAGCTTACTGAGAGCTGAGTAAAAAAGATTATTGCTAAGGCGAAAAACGATACAGCTGTTTTCTTCATTTGGTTTGCGCCTCGATCCAGCTAAGGTAGTCCGGCAAGCCGTCATCAATTTTAAAACTAATTAACTCAGGAGAATCGTATGAGTGCTTCTGTTTAACTGCCTCTTTTAAAGATTGTAATTTAAGCTTTGAGGTTTTGATGATTAACAGCAGCTCTGAGTCATTCTCGACTTTTCCATTCCATTCATAGACCGATTGAATTTTAGGAATGATATTAACGCAAGCAGCCAGCTTCTCCTTAATAAGGTAATGAGCTAACGCATTAGCCTCCTGTTCGTCTCCACATGTGCAGAACAGCATTCTGGTTGAATGTGACATTGCTTACCCCATCAGTCATCGCCTCATAGTTGGTTAGAAAATAACATAAATTTAGGAAGAGCTGAGCAACCGTTAAAAAAAAGATAGAAATTTTTTGAGTTGCCCCTTGATAACAAATTTTCTTCACCCCATTTATAGTGCACGACATCTTCTAAATGCCCCGAAGGGGTTTTATCCACTAACAACAATAGGTTGAGGAGTTATCAACAATGAAACTTCGTCCTTTACACGATCGAGTCATTATCAAACGTATGGAAGTCGAAGCAAAATCGGCTGGCGGAATTGTTCTGACTGGTTCTGCGGCAGAAAAGTCAACGCGCGGTGAAGTCGTCGCGGTAGGCAAAGGCCGTATTCTGGATAACGGTGAAGTGCGTGCGCTTGACGTAAAAGCCGGTGATAAAGTGCTGTTCAGCGAAGGCTACGGTGTTAAAACCGAGAAAATCGACGGCGAAGAGTATTTGATCATGAGCGAAAGCGACATTCTGGCAATTGAAGAATAAGACGCCTGAATCGCTTATTAGCGCAACCGAATAAACGTATTTAAGAGGAAAGCAAAAATGGCAGCTAAAGAAGTCAAGTTTGGTAACACAGCACGTCAAAAAATGCTGAAAGGCGTTAATGTTCTTGCTGACTCCGTAAAAGTTACCTTGGGTCCGAAAGGCCGCAACGTAGTATTAGATAAATCATTTGGTGCTCCTGTAATCACCAAAGACGGTGTCTCTGTCGCGAAAGAAATCGAGCTGGAAGACAAGTTCGAGAACATGGGCGCGCAAATGGTTAAAGAAGTGGCGTCTAAAGCGAACGACGAAGCGGGTGACGGTACCACTACTGCAACTGTTCTGGCACAAGCTATCGTCAACGAAGGCTTGAAGTCTGTTGCCGCAGGCATGAACCCAATGGATCTTAAGCGCGGTATCGACAAGGCTGTTATTGCTGCAGTTGAAGAACTTAAGAAAATTTCTCAGCCTTGTGCTGACAGCAAAGCCATTGCTCAGGTAGCAACGATTTCTGCAAACGCCGATCACACAATTGGCGAAATCATTGCTAAGGCGATGGACAAAGTAGGTCAAGAAGGTGTTATTACCGTTGAAGAAGGCCAGGCCTTAATCGACGAATTGGATGTAGTTGAAGGCATGCAGTTTGACCGTGGTTACTTGTCTCCTTATTTCATCAACAATCAGGAAAGCGGCTCGGTTGAACTAGACAACCCGTTCATCCTTCTGATTGATAAGAAAATCTCTAATATCCGCGAATTACTGCCGGTATTAGAAGGTGTCTCTAAAGCAGGTAAGCCACTGCTTATTATTGCTGAAGACGTTGAAGGTGAAGCGCTGGCCACTTTGGTTGTGAACAACATGCGCGGCATCGTTAAAGTTGCAGCGGTGAAAGCACCAGGTTTCGGTGACCGTCGTAAAGCGATGCTTCAGGATATCGCTGTTCTGACCGGTGGCACTGTAGTATCTGAAGAAATCGGTATGGAGTTGGAAAAAACTCAGCTGGAAGACTTGGGTACTGCGAAGCGCGTTGTTATTACTAAAGACAACACGACAGTAGTTGACGGTAATGGCGATGACAATGCTATCGAAGGCCGCGTTAACCAAATCAAACAGCAGATGGAAGATACCTCTTCTGACTACGACCGCGAAAAACTGCAAGAGCGTCTGGCTAAATTAGCTGGCGGTGTTGCTGTAATTAAAGTCGGCGCTGCTACCGAAATGGAAATGAAAGAGAAGAAAGCACGTGTTGAAGATGCGTTGCATGCAACCCGTGCAGCAGTTGAAGAAGGCGTGGTGCCTGGTGGTGGTGTCGCTTTGGTTCGTGCGGCAAGCAAACTGCACGAGTTACGCGGTGACAACGAAGATCAGAACGTTGGTATTCGTCTGGCATTGCGTGCAATGGAAGCTCCTTTGCGTCAAATTGCGATGAACGCTGGTGCTGAAGGTTCTGTTGTTGCTAACAGTGTTCGTGGTGGCGAAGGTAACTACGGTTATAACGCGGGTAACGACACCTACGGCGATATGCTGGAAATGGGTATCTTGGATCCAACTAAAGTGACTCGCTCAGCACTTCAGTTCGCCGCTTCTGTTGGCGCTCTGATGATCACCACTGAAGCGATGATCGCTGACATTCCACAAGAAGACAACGCCGGCGGTATGCCTGGTGGTGACATGGGTGGAATGGGCGGTATGGGCGGCATGATGTGAGCTGCCTAGTCCATTGTTAAAAAGGAGCCTGCGGGCTCCTTTTTTTATGGACAGCACTAATATAGTAGTGAGAACCAGTTGTATTATTGAATCTTTTTGCTAAACCTTACTCTAAGGATATAAATCAGCATTCATCACTGGAGGTGACCATGCGTAATTTATTTCTATTAGCTCCTGCAACTATCGCACTTATGTTAAGCCCGGCAGCATTAGCCGGTGAGGCAAAGGTGACTTTTGACAATATCGAAGAGTATACGGACTTCCGACCGGCAAACGGCAACAAAGAGCGTTTTCAGGAAAGGAAAAAAGAAGGCTTTACTGAGATTTTCAATAAGCTAAGTGAGCAACTTCCCGAAGGGCAAATGCTTTCTGTGGCTATTAAAGATATCGATTTAAGTGGCCGGCTTGAGCCTACCTTTGGAGAGACCACCGCAGCTTACGCACGAGTCGTTCGGTCAATTGATTTTCCGACTATGGAATTCGACTATACATTAATAGACAGTGCCGGCAAGGTTTTACAAGAGGGCTCAGCCAAGATTAAAGACATGGGCTTTGACCTTGACCAAGCGACTTCGCTAAAAGTTCGTCGAGAAGCTTTGTACTTTGAACAACAAATGGTGGAAGACTGGTTCGACAAAACCTTTAGCGAACAACTGGCAGCCAACTAACCTGCCTGACGAATTTGCTTAAGGCGAGCTAGTGTCTCTGTCATTAATTGGAGCTGCTGCACAATAGTTTGTAGCAGCTCTTTATCGTCAGGTTGTTGTTGCCATTTTTCAACATTCTCGGTTATTTCTTTTAAGTAAGGTTGAAACCGGTTACTCCGGGTGTCAAAAATTTTGTTGTCGGCGAACACGTCTTGAAACTGGGCCTTTCCCTGCTCTCTTAAATTGTCTAAATAAGCGTCGGCATCAACCACTTGACGGTATATGACTTGCAAATGTTGTTGTAATTTGTCTTCAATCTGCGTCATTTCTTCGCTCATATAAACCTCTTTTTAAGTGATTGATACAGGCCCCGCGGGCATTATAGGTGTTTTACTTTGTTCGCCGGCCAGTTCCCGGACCAGCTTAGGCACTAAAAAGCCGGGCAATGCTTGGTTCATCTCTTGCCAAATTTGTTGTGCTCTATGGTCACTGACTTCAAAGTGAGCTGCACCGCTTACTTTATCGAGTTGATGCAGGTAATAGGGTAACACATTAGCGTCAAATAATCGTTCGCTTAGACGGCTTAAAATAGCGCTAGAATCGTTAATCCCCGCTAACAAAACGCTTTGATTCAGCAACAGGATGCCAGCACGGTTATAATCGTTTAAATGTTGTTCAAGTGTGTCAGACAGCTCGTTATCATGATTCGCGTGAATCACTAAAATTGGCTTTAGCCGAGTGGACACTAACAGCTCTTTTAACTGTTGGGTGAGTCTTGAAGGGATAACGACGGGAAGCCGACTATGAATCCGGACTCGCTTTACACTGGTAACAGAGGCAAGCTGTTCAATGATTGATTTTAACTGTGTATCGGACGCCATTAAAGGATCGCCACCACTTAGAATAACCTCATTGACTTCGGGATGACGGCTTAAATAATCAAGGGTTTGTTGTAGCTCGTGTTGGCTGAAACGAACGTCTTGATAGGGGAAGTGACGCCGAAAACAATAGCGACAATTAACGGCGCAGCCGCCCTTAAGAATTAACAGCACGCGAGAACGGTATTTATGCAGTAGACCACCGACCTCATCGGTTAAAACGTCGTCGTTGATTTCACCTAAAGGATCGTCGGTATAGCCCTCTGTTTTATCAAACTCTTGAGAGCGCGGTAAAACCTGTAGCAATAGAGGGTCGTCCCGATTGCCGTGCTGCATTAATTGCGCAAAAGGGCGTGGAACTCGCATCGGAAACAAAGAACGGGCTTTGCAATCCGCTTGAAATTGCTCCGGGTCAAGGCCCAAATTAGTGAGTAAAAGCTCTGGTTTGGTATAGGCGCGTTGAATTTCTAACCGCCAGTCGGGCCGCGTTGCGATCTGCGTCGGACTCAAAACTTCCTCTCTCTTATTAAACTCGACTTATTATTTTACCTGAAAATTTTTATCGTTTGTTTTATTATTGCGGGCATCGAGAGTTACTTATATAGGAATAGGGTAATGGCGAATTACAGCACTAACGAATTTAAAGGCGGCTTAAAAATCATGCAGGATGGCGAGCCGTGCAGTATTGTTGAAAACGAAATGGTAAAGCCGGGTAAAGGTCAGGCGTTTAACCGGGTTAAAATTCGGAAGCTTATCAGCGGTAAGGTGGTCGAAAAGACATTTAAGTCGGGAGAGTCGGTCGAGGGTGCTGATGTTATCGAGCTGGAGCTGGCCTACTTATACAATGACGGCGAATTTTGGCACTTCATGAATAACGAAACCTTTGAGCAGATTCCGGCAGACGCAAAAGCGGTGGCCGACGCCGAAAAATGGCTGGTTGAACAGGATGTATGTACCCTGACACTTTGGGAAGGTAAGCCGATTAATGTTCAGCCGCCTAATTTCGTGGAGCTGGAAGTTACCGAGACTGATCCAGGCCTAAAAGGTGATACGGCTGGTACTGGTGGGAAGCCAGCAACCTTGAGCACCGGCGCGGTCGTCAGAGTACCGTTGTTTGTGCAAATTGGAGAAGTGATTAAAGTCGATACACGTTCAGGTGAATACGTATCGCGGGTACAAAAGTAATTTTGAATGAACGATAAAAACTGGCGCTCACCGGCCACCCTCGACGCGCTCCGCTATAGAGCGACATTGATGAGGCAAGTGCGCCAGTTTTTTGAACAGCGTGACGTACTTGAAGTCGATACCCCCGTTTTAGCCCGGGCCGGCGTCACAGATGTTTACTTAGAAAACCTCACCAGCCAACTAACCGCCGGTCCCGATGGTAAACCGCTGATACTGCATTTACAGACATCCCCGGAGTTCGCCTTAAAAAGGTTAATTGCCCAATATCACATCGATGTTTATCAATTAAGCCACGTTTTTCGTGATGATGAGATTGGTCGTTTTCACAATCCCGAGTTTTCGTTACTCGAATGGTATCGACTGGGGTTCGATACCCAGCAATTAATTAGTGAAATCTCTGAGCTATTGACGGAGACGACAGCAGCACCGCCAGTACAAGCGTTATCCTACCAACAAGCATTTAAGCAATATTGTAAGGCAGATCCGCTTACGACCGAGGGCATTGCTGCTATTCATCGACAGTTGCTGGCGCGAGGTGAGACGCGACAATGGATGCAGCACGAGACTGACACCGACACGATTTTGCAGGTTGCGTTTAATCTACTGGTAGAGCCGAGCCTGGATAAAAATATACCCATCGCAATAACTCACTTTCCTGCTTCTCAGGCGGCTCTCGCCCAACTGTCTGAAGATGATCCGCGCGTTGCCCACCGCTTTGAAATTTACTATCAGGGCGTAGAACTGGCCAACGGTTATAAAGAATTGACTGACGCTACCGTGCAACAGCAACGGTTTGAGCATGATAACCGTCGCAGAGAAGAACAGGGTAAGCCAATTAAGCCGCTGGATTTTGCTCTAATTAAAGCGCTGAAGCATGGGCTTCCGAGTTGTTCCGGGGTCGCATTAGGTTTCGATCGTTTATTGATGATCGCGCTCGGAGCGGAGCATATAAAAGAGGTGCTGCCGTTCTCGATAGAGACTTGCTAGGTTAGTTTTATAAATATTTAAGCGATCGCCTTGGCATTTAAAAGCGTATGTTATAATATAACAGCGTTAATTAGCCAGGGTTGAATCATGACACTATCAAAGCAGAAAAAATTGGACAGGGCCGGAATGTGGATCACCACATTGTGCGCGATCCATTGTCTGCTGTTACCCCTGATTCTTCCGTTGTTGGCATTAGCCGGTTTAGCTTTTATCGGTGAAGATCTATTAGAAAATACGGTTTTAGGTTTAAGCGTTGCTGTCGGCCTATGGTCTTTGGTCGGAGGCGCACGTCGTCACGGAGAATGGCGTCTGCTGATTCCTTTAGTCGCTGGAGCGGTTATCTACTCACAGCGCGATATTTTTGGTCACTTGGGCGAGCCTTTCATTATCCTGGTTGGTGCCAGCCTGATTATTTATGCGCACTGGAGTAATTTAAAACGGTCGCGCAAAGCACGTACTCTCTCACCAAGCGCGCCGCTTGCCGATATTAACTAGCCGACTTTTTTTCTAATATGATGCCGGACTCAATATGGTCGGTATAAGGGAATTGGTCAAAAATAGCTGCTGCAGACACATAAAACTCATCATACAGTGATTTCACGTTATTAATTAGCGTTTCCGGGTTACATGAAATATAAATAATTCGGGAATACCGGCTGACCAGAGACAGAGCAAGTTCATCTAACCCTGCCCGTGGCGGATCAACCAAAACCGTGCGGCAGTCGAAACGTTCAATATTCGCTTCTTCAATGCGGCGTGATGTTAACCGGCCTTGCAGCGCTTCACTAAAGTCTTCAGCAGACATTCTTACGACAGTCACATTATTAATATTGTTCAGGGCTGCACTTTCACGAGCGGCTGCAACTGAGGTTTTACTGATCTCAGTCGCCAGTACTTGTCGAAAATGGTCTGCTAGAGGCAATGTGAAGTTGCCATTCCCACAGTAAAGTTCCAATAAGTCGTGCTCAGTATTGCCGGCATGTTGAGTAACCCACTCAATCATTTTTTCATTAATACCGGCGTTGGGCTGAGTAAAACTATTTTCTGTTTGGATAGATTGATAACTCTTGCCATTTACCTGGACATTTTCGATGACCGACTCTGAGCCAAGTACGATCTTTTGTTTGCGGGCTCGACCAACCAAGTGGACGATCTCGGCATATTGTTGTAGATGTTGACGAAGCCTTTCGGCGGCAGCTTGCCATTCGTCATCCAGCTGACGGTGGTATAAGACAGACACAATAGCCTGGTCTGAGGTTGTCGTTAAAAAGTCGACCTGAAATAACTTACTTCTGAGTGTTGGTTTATCAAGAATAAATTCTCTGACCGCTTGCATCAGACGATTTATTAACTGACTCCCAGGTAAAAAATCGTCTTTGCGTATCTTTTCGCGTGTATCGGGGTTAAACATGATGTAATACAAATCATCCCCTTCGTGCCAAACTCTAAACTCAGCCCGCATGCGGTAATGGGTTGGCTCTGAACGGTAGGTGTCAAACTGTACCACCCCAATTTCCTTAAACCGCTCTGCAATCGTTTTTGTTTTTTGATGAAGCTGTTGTTCGTAGTCTGAGGGATCAATTGCCTTATACGTCATTACTGAGAGCCTATTTAGATAATTATCTGCTGCGAAACTTGTTCCTACTTATTATATTGTAAGTGAAATAAAACCTAGCTGCGAGTTAAGACCGACGAAAAGCCGACTTATCAATGTTGAGTTTTTTTACATTTGCGTGAGTTTTGCGCAGTTGAATCATAATCGAGTTAAAATCCCTAAAAAGCGCTTGACGGTCAGACATAAACGTCTAAAATGCGCTCCACGTTCAAGGCAGGCAACGAAGCCGCCGAAAACAACGGTTTTCTAAAAAATCT
>JBNJEZ010000014.1:0-59660 GCA_051746345.1 Pseudomonadota bacterium | reverse complement strand
GCGCCCGGAACTTTTGCTAGCCAACGATCCAGTTGGTTAGCAAAGTTCATCTTGTCACGCTGTGACAATGCAGCCGGGCCGCCTGACTGAATGCCGCTAGCTCGCATGGTATCCATAAAATCGCGAATATTTAGGCGACTTTTTATGTTCTCTTTACTAAATAGCTCGCCTCTTGGACTTAATGCCAAGGCGCCTTTGCTGATCACTTCGTCAGCCAGCGGAATATCACTGGTTATCACTAAGTCACCGGTTTGCACCCGCGCCACAATTTCATCATCGGCAACATCAAAGCCACTGCTCACCTGAATACTGGTTACCCATTTAGACGGAGGCACCCAAATCGGTTGATTAGCCACCAAAGTAACCTCGACCGGTTTTCGATTAGCCGCACGATAGAGCATTTCTTTAATCACCACCGGACATGCATCTGCGTCCACCCAAACCTTCATACACACTTATTCCTCTCGTTCTATTTAATCTGCATTATCGGTTAACTAAAATTCTGTTACAAATTAATCAGCGGGCTGTCATCGATATTGAGTAATCTAGTGCTAAGGTTTAATTCAGCTAATTGACTTCTTTTGGAAACAGATACTATGAAAAACTTGGTACTTCTCTCATCAATCACAGCTGCATTACTTGTAAGTGGTTGCTCACAAACCGAAGACTCAACCACAACCGCGGCTAATTCAACAGAACCTACTCAGGCTGAAAGCGTTATTAAAAGTCCGAATGATGAGCGGAGCTACCGGACGGTCACCCTACCCAACCAGTTAGAAGTCATGTTGGTGTCCGATCCCGAAACAGAAAAGTCAGCTGCGTCTCTCAGTGTTGGCGTCGGCTTATTACAGGACCCAATGACCCAGCAAGGTATGGCACACTACCTGGAGCACATGCTGTTTCTGGGCACTGAAAAATATCCGGATACCAACGGCTACAGTGAGTTTATGAGCAGTAATGGGGGTAGCCAGAATGCCTACACATGGCTTGATATCACCAACTACATGTTCAAAGTAAATAACGACGCTTTTGACGAGGGGCTTGACCGGTTTTCGGACTTTTTTAAAGCGCCGATGCTTTACCCCGAGTACGTTGATAAAGAGCGTAACGCCGTCAATGCTGAATGGTCTATGCGCCGTGAAATGGACTTTTTTGGGCAATTTAAACTCGCTCGTTCTTTACTCGGAGATCACCCGGCTAACCGTTTTTTAATTGGCAACCTGGAAACTCTAAGTGATAAGGAAGGCAGTAATCTGCACCAGCAAACTGTCGAATTTTATCAACAGTATTATTCGGCCAACATAATGAAAGTCGCTATGATTAGCGATCTTTCGCTAGATGCTATGGAAGACCTAGCACGTAAGCACTTTGCCAGTATTGAAAACGATGCAATCGATGAGCCCGAAGTGACTCAGCAACTGAACTTTGATGAAGTCGGCAAAAAGCTGATTCATTACGTACCCAACGAAGACGTAAAGCAATTACGGCTTGAGTTCATTATCGACAACAACCAGCAACAGTTTGCTGTAAAACCCAACCGCTATGTTACTTATATGCTAGGTTCCGAAATGCCAGGAACCCCGGCCAAAAAGCTAAAAGCCGCCGGCTTAATCTCCAGCTTAGATGCTTCTGCCTCACCGAGTTATTATGAAAATTACGGAGTTTTGGCATTAAGCCTTAAACTGACGGATGCGGGGATGCAGCAACGCGATGAAATAGTGCAAGTGCTGTTAAATTATATTGAAAAAATCAAAGCCGAGGGAGTGGACAAAAAGTACTTCGAGGAAATGCAAACCAGTTTACAAAACCGCTTCCGTTTTCTCGAAAAAGGCGACGAATTTGATTACGTGTCATCACTTGCAGAGGCTATGCAAAATTACCCGGCAGAGTACGCAATAAGTGCTCCCTATGAATACCAACGGTTTAACGCCGACGCAATCAGCAACGTGCTCGCGCAGCTAACCCCTGAACGTATGCAAGTTTGGTATATTAGCCAGCAAGAACCCCATGATAGCGAACTCGATTTCTACGACGGTAAGTACCAGGTTGTAGAATTAGATCAGCAACAAATAGAGGACTGGTATCAACCCTCGGATATTACTGTTAATTTGCCAGATGTGAATACATTGCTGCCAGAGAGCTTTGATATTCGAGCTAACCAGTCATTTGATAAGCCACAATTAGTCATCAGTGAGGAAGGGATTGATGTCTGGCAGTACCCAAGCCAGGAGTTTGCCGATCAGCCGCGCGGTATTTTAACAGTTAATATCAACAACCCAGGCACCATTGAGAATGTGCAGGATAATGTCCTCGCGTCTTTATGGCGCAACCTGTACCAGCTTAATAACAGCGGTTTATCAACTGAAGCCGGCATTGCCGGAATGAATTTAAGCTTAGCCGACAGCGTTGGCATGACATTAACTGTCTCAGGCTTTACCGATAAACAACCCGTGTTGTTAAAACGTGCCCTGGAAGGCCTTACATTTGATATCGACAATAACGACTTCCAACAAGCCGTTGACAGGTATGTCAGAGCGTTGCGCAATAAAGGGCAGCAGTTCCCCTTGTATCAATCCTTTGACGCTTATGGTCAGGTTGTCCGTGAAGGAGGCTTTAACCAGCAGCAACTTATTGAAACCGCTCAGTCCCTGACCCCGCAAGATTTGACCCGCTTTATGCAAAAGCTACTCAGCAATAACACGGTACGCGCCTTTGCTTTTGGTAACTACAACAAAGCCGACTTAAACGATTCAATCAAACAAATAAAAGCCAGCCTTCCGCAGCAACGGCAGCTGACTGACTATCGTCAGGCACGTTTCTGGAAGCCACAGCCAGCAACAACTATTGCCTTCCGGCAGGATCTCAAGGTCGCTGATGTCGGTTTGATTGATGCGCATATTCACCCGCAGCCGGGCTTTAGTACTCAAGCCGCAGGAGCTGTGCTACAAAGTCATTTCCGTACTGCAGCGTTTGATACCCTACGAACGGAAGAGCAGCTTGCTTATGCGGTTGGCGCCTTCGCCCCGTCCTTAGATGAGTACACTGGTTTTGGTCTCTATATTCAAACTCCAGTCAAAAGTGTTGCCGATATTCAGCAACGATTTGACGACTTTAAACAAGAATACTGGCAACAATTAAAAACAATGTCGCCAGAGAAGTTTGAGCAACTGCAGTCAAGTGTGCTGGTCACTCTTAATGAACCCCCGAAAAACCTGAACGAAGAGGTCGCCCCTTTTATTAGTGACTTGCGCCTGCAGCGCTTTGAGTTTAACAGTAAGCAGCAACTGATCGACGCCGTGGAATCGTTAACACTGGAGGAGATGCAGGATTTCTATCAGCAAACGATGCTAAATGGTGACGCCGCACGTCTATCCGTGCAATTACGCGGAGAAAAATTTGCCGAGGAGCCCTACGCTGAATTACCCAACCTGCAACTTATCGACAACTTGTCAGAGTTTCATCAAACAATGAACAAGCAATAAAAGGGGTTGGTAAAAAGTGACTGTTTTTTATTGAGTAAACAGTCACTTATAAAAAATAAGCTAACGGTTTACAACGCCATCACAAGCGCTACTATGTAACTTATGCATAACATCATTTAAGCGCTATTAGCGAATAGCATAAGGAACGCTTGTGTTTAAACAGTTGACCGGCAATCTTGCTGCGTCACTCATTTCAATGATTGCTATAAACTGTTTAGTGTTTGGTGCACTTGGGTTGGGTAATCTTATTATTAGCCAAAATGCCCAGCTGATGCCCGCTCTGACACCGTTGATGGCGTTCGCTTCGCTATTAACCGGCGCTGCTCTGTTATGTCGGGCTCGCCGCTTTTGGCGCATGACCCGTGTATTCGGTATTTTGTTGGTCGGCCTGGGGACCTATGCGATTTATTCGCCAATGACCCAGCTATCGGTTTTTTTGCCCCCTGCAACCATTTTAGTTGGTACGGCCTTTACACTGAGCTTTGCTAAACCACGTTCAATAATGCTGTATCGTTTAGTTGGCAGTATATTACTCGTTTTAACTACCTTTCTGTTTTTATCTTTGTGGTTGCGTGGGTACACCACTGCGTGGGCAACAAACCCAGTGGCAATAACTGCGGCAATGGTCATTGCCGCCCTTGTAGGCATTGCATTATTAGTATTAAAAAGTAGCGATAGTTCCTACACGAAAACCTCTAAAACAGGGTACCTGGTAGCCAGTGCAGTCATTATAACCACCACTCTTATTTGGTTTGTGTTAGCCAATAATAATATTCAGGATATTAAAGAGCGCGGCCGGTTAAATCTGCAAAAATCCAGCGAAGCGATTAGCTCCCGACTTAGTTCACAGGTGGAGGCCATACAAAGATTGGTCGAGCGCTGGAATACAGTTGGCGCAGACAGCATGCTTTCGTTGATAGAGCTGGATAGCGCCAGCTACTTAAAGGACTTCGACTTAATCGAGTCGCTGATCGTGTTTAATCCCTCTGAATCCAGCGAGTCTTATACTATCCGGAGCGGGTCATCCAAAGAGTTTGCTCTACTGGAAATCCCCTCAATTAAGGAATGGCAACAGCAGCACTTTTCCAAACAGTCAGCAGTGATTGTCGAAAAAAGCTTACAAAATGCTGAGCCCCGGTTCTTGATGTCCTACCCCATCGTGAACCCAAATCAACCACCACGACAGCTAATTGTTACCATTAACTTAAAAAAACTGTTAGCGATTGCCAAAATTCAGTACCTTGATATTTTTAAAACCTATTTAGAACTTTCTGATAATTACCTGTTACCCATTAACCAACCCGATTTCGCGACAAGGCCGCTGGCTGATTTATCCAATGAGCACTTTTTCCAACTCACCACTGCGCTTTCAGTATTTGGCGAACAACCCATGCAATTTCACGCAGTCCTTAAAGACTCTAGCGTGTTTTGGGAAAGCGCGACGATCAATCAGACCGTGCTACTGGTGGGTATTGCGCTTGCGTTGCTGATACTGCTGACTATTGAAAGTAATCATCGACTGGCCAGAGAACGCAGCAAACTCTTTAAAATTGCGAACTTCGATAGTGTCACTCACCTAATCCGTCGGGATGTTTTAGAGCAACGGATTAATAGTTACCTGATCAAAAACTCTAATAAAGAGTGCTGTATTTTGTTTGTCGACCTGGATGGGTTTAAGGCCATTAACGATAACCTCGGCTTACGGGTTGGTAACGAACTGCTACAAACCGTCGCTCAGCGATTGTTATTGAACGAGCAAAAGGGCATCGAAATTGCCCGCTTTAGTAGCGACGAGTTTATTTTGTTTATACCCGGCCAGTCCGTCGAGCAGAGCTCGATAATTGCCAAACACATACTTCAACAAGTACGACAAAAATTTGAATTTCATTCGCTGGATCTTCACCTCACCGCGAGCATCGGCATTGCTTGTCGTCAAGGACATTCGGTTAGCGCAGAAAGCATGATTCAAAATGCGGATGTCGCCATGAGTCATGCCAAACAAAGCGGTGGTAATACCTTCCAGGTATTTAATCAAGCGATGGGCATACAATACGAGAACGAACTGAAGTTGCGAAATCATATTCAGCGAGCAATCGACAACCATGAGTTTGAAGTTTTTTATCAGCCCTATATTGCAGCGAACAGTAAAAAGATTATTGGCGCCGAAGCTTTAGTCAGGTGGCGACTGCCGACCGGTGAATATGTGTCGCCAGCCGAATTTATCCCGGTCGCAGAACAGACTGGGCAAATTATTCCTTTATCCAAATTGATTATGGAAGCGGCGTTTAGAGACCTGGCTGACCTACCCGTGACCGCCGATTTTATTTTATCCGTTAATTTATCAGTAAAGCAGTTTCAAAGAGGAAACATTATTAGTGATATTTCCGTCTTTGCTGAAAAGTATCAGATTACTCTGTCTCAGTTACAGTTCGAACTAACGGAGAGCGTTATGGTCGAGGATGCACCAAAAGTCTTTAACGAGTTGGCAGAGCTCAGAACGATTGGCTGCAAGGTGGCGATTGATGACTTCGGTACCGGGTTCTCCTCTTTAGCCTATTTGAGCAGGCTACCCGTAGATATTATAAAAATCGACCGTGAATTCACACGATCAATTTTTACAGTACCCGCTAACCAGATTATTACAAAAGCCATTATTGATATGGCCCACGGGCTTGAAAAAAGTGTGATTGTTGAGGGTATAGAAACCGAGCAGGAAGCTCACTTTTTCACCCGCCATGGTTGCATGGGTTTGCAAGGCTTTTTGTTTTACAAACCCATGCCTTTCGAGCAGCTTAAACAGCTACTTACTTGAGCCGCTCTACCCGGAAACGGCGATTAATGCCCTCCCGACCGAAATAGAAAGAGTTAAAGGCACCTTTCTCGATGTAGTAAGTGTCTTCGTCGTTCCAGGGAAAATGAGAAATACTTTCGGTCTGTTTCCAAACTTGCCCATTGGTCAGGGTCAACACCCAATTATCATAAGGGTCTTGCCGCTTACTTTCGATTTCGACCTGAACCTTGTCGATTTCTTCCTCTTCTTCCGATTTTTTGTGTTCCATGCCGAACCGGTCATCGTTCGCCTGCTGTTTGCGGTCGCGCATTGACTGGCCTCTCTGACGAGCTTTTTCAGAAACATCACGGCCATGACTCTCAGCTTTTTTCTGCTGTTTAGCAGAATTTTTTTGCTGCTTTTCTTTAGTGATATTGTCGTAACAGACCAGTCGCTCTAATGAATCTTCAATCTCTGCGCAACGTTGCAACTCTTTGTCTTGAGCCTGAGCTCCAGTCGCCACCATTAAGGCTAGCGCAGCTAAACTTAAGTGAAATTGCTTTTTTTGCATCATGCTTTCCTGTTTATTAATAACGTATCGTTAGCGTATCGCCTTTTTGCGTCAACTCAAACTGTTTCAATGCACTCATTCCCAGCAAAATAACATCGCCGTCCATGCCCGGGGTAATCGACGCTGCAACATTGTTAAGAGTAATACCACCAAGCTTTAATTCATCAATCACAGTACGATAAGTGATCACTCGCCCATTGGCTGTTTGAGACATACCCTGCCGGCCTTTTTTCAGGCCCAATCTATTGGCTAGCGGCTCGGGGATAGCCACCAAAGTTGCCCCGGTATCCAGTAAGAAAGTCACCGCCTGACCATTTACTTTACCCTTGGCAACATAGTGCCCCATGCGATTCTGTTGCAGTTCAACAACTAATCGCTGGCCCTGCTGCTGAGTATCCAGTTGCCGATTTGGGTTAAATTGTTGCTGCAGCTTATCCTCAAAAAACCACACCAACAAAGCCAGCGCCAGGCCCCAGGCGATGAACATAAACGGCTTGCCAAATCCATTTGAACTAGCCACATTAATCCTTGGTCTTCGCATAGGGAAGTGATTGGTTTTTTACTTTATCCGCCTGTTGCTGACGCTGAGCCAGCGCTTGCGCTTGCTGCTCCTGCGGAACCCATCCGTGTAAGTTGTCGTTTATTAATTGAGTCAGTGCCTCAATGTGTTTCGGTTCTGTATTCAGGGCGCTGATGTACTCATATCGCTCACCCCCATTTTCGATAAAGTATTCTTTATTTTCTTCGCCAATCTCTTCAATGGTCTCCAGGCAGTCTGAAGAAAATCCGGGGCAAAAAACTTGTACTGATTTTATTCCGTTACCCGGTAAGCTTTTCATTGTCTCATCGGTATAGGGTTGCAACCATTCTTCTCGGCCAAACCTGGACTGAAATGTGGTTAAGTACTCACTCTCATCAAGCCCCAGTCGTTCTGCTAACAACCGTGAGGTCTTATAACATTCACAATGATAAGGATCACCGTTTTTCAGATATCGTAGCGGCACACCATGGTATGAAAAAATTAATTTGTCTGCACGCGCATGCTGTTCCCAGTGACGCTCAATACGTTCTGCTGCCGCTTCTATAAACGCTGGATAATCGTGATAATGCGTGATGAAGCGGAAATCAGGCATCCAGCGGCGCTGCGTAAAGTCCGCCGCAATTGCATCAAAAGTCGAAGCAACCGTTGATGCTGAGTACTGTGGATACATGGGCAGTACCAGCAATTTACGCACACCTGCCTGCATCATCCGCTCAATAACTTCAGAAACTCCTGGGTTACCATAACGCATGGCAAAATCAACAATCACATGTTCGCCATACTGCTGTTGTAACTTTTCTCGGATGGCATTGGCTTGATCCTGAGTGTGGTACAACAGCGGCGATCCCCGATCTGTCCAAACTGTTTTGTAAGCTTCTGCCGAGCGCTTAGGCCGTAGATTTAGGATCACACCGTTTAAAATAAACCACCACAGTAGACGCGGCACTTCCACCACTCGGGGATCGGATAAAAACTGTTTAAGGTAAGGCTTTAACGCCGACTTTGTCGGTGCTTCTGGTGTGCCTAAGTTGGTGATTAAAACACCAAGCTTGTCGGCTTGCTGATGAGAAAATGTTGGGCTGCCCCGATATTTCATGTTTTCGCCTTATTTATGATTCGATAACCTGCGCCGTAAGTACGTCATTTTTAACCACTTCGATCCCCTATTGCAAAGATTTCACGTTACAATAGCGGCGATTGAATCAATCGAGCGTTAATTAATAGTGAATCAACAAACACCAGCACAACCTTCCAGTAAGTCGGCACAGAAATGGCTGCAGCGTTTAATAGACTCGCCCCATGCCTTGTTCGTGCTATTTTTTATGTCTGCTCTGGAAGCCACTATTGTCCCAATTCCGCTGGAGTTAGTGCTAATCCCCTACATGATACTAGAGCGTGAGCGCATTTGGGCAATTGCATCCGTCGCGTTAGCGGGGTGCCTGGTCGGCGCGGTCATTGGCTATTATATCGGTTTTGCGTTGTTCGACTCGGTTGGACAGTGGTTCATAAACTATCTGTCACTGCAGGAGTATTATCAAAGCTTTGAAACCACCTTAAAAGATGACGGATTTATGGCTATCTTTCTGGTTGGCGTAACTCCCGTTCCGTTTCAGACGGCTATGCTTGCAGCCGGCGCATCTGCCTTCCCATTGACGCTCTTCCTACTGGCCTCTGGCTTGTCTCGGGGCATCCGTTATTTTGGATTGGCCGGTCTGGCGTTATGGTTAGGTCCTTATGCACAACAATGGTGGCAAAAAAACGCATCGCGTTTAGGTTGGTCGGTTGCTATTATTGCTGGCCTGGCGTTATTGGTTTTTCAACTGGTTTAATTAACGGGATAATAGATAATACACTATGGTTTTACTCATTGTTTTTGCAGTACTGGCGATTGGCGTATCTTTCCTGTGTTCGGTGCTGGAAGCTGCGTTACTTTCAATAACGCCAAGCTATATCGCCCAGCTCAAAGAACAACGCCCGGTTTTGCACCAAAAGCTTAGCCAATTAAAGCAAAATATCGACCAGCCGTTAGCGGCTATTCTTACCCTAAACACCATTGCCCACACCGCAGGTGCTGCCGGCGTTGGTGCCCAGGTTGGAGTCGTTTTTGGCGATGGGTTCCTGGGGTTGGCCAGTGCCGTAATGACGCTATTGATTCTGGTTTTATCAGAAATCATTCCAAAGACTATTGGCGCCAAATTTTGGCGAAGCCTGGCGCCTTTTATCGTCCCGGTATTACGCTTTTTCATCGTTTCCCTTAAACCCTTTATTTGGATGTCAGATCAAATAACACGTCGCATAGGCAATACCGAACCCGATATCGATGTGCGTTCAGAGATCAAAGCGATGGCAACCATGGGCTACGAACAGAAAGCTCTCGACCGTGACGAACATAGGGTTATCTGGAACATTCTCGACTTGCACGACATTCGGGTAAAACAGGTCATGACACCACGCACAGTCTGCGAAACCATCAGTCCTGATATGACCGTACGTGAATTCGCCGACAAAGCCCGGGCATTGCCTTTTTCCCGATTTCCTTTAATTGATGCCGACGAAGAACCTCACGGTCTGCTGTTCCGAAGTGATGCGCTGGATGCAGACGCTGGCCAAACGGTGGCGGATTTAGCACGGCCGGTTGAGATTGTTAGCGAAACTGTCAGTATCGAGAGCTTAATGGCGTATTTGCTAAAAGAGCGCCAACATTTGTGTCTGGTTTACGACGAGCATGGTAGTTGGCTGGGTCTAATTACCTTAGAGGATATTATCGAGACTATTCTCGGCACTCCCATTATGGATGAGACCGATAATGTACCCAGCCTACGACGTTATGCCCGTCAGCGCTGGGATAAACGACTCAAAAGCGACCCAAAGTAAGCGCAGCGCCAATAAGGTAATAATCCAACGGAAAATTTGGTTAAAGCGATCGTTGGTGATTCGCTTTAACCAGTTAAGCCCCACCCAGGTGCCAATAAAGCCGGCCGCCATCATCGCTATAATTAACAGTAACCACTCTTTAAAAACAAAGCCGGCAAAACCAAACACC
Source organism: Pseudomonadota bacterium (assembly GCA_051746345.1). Taxonomy (GTDB): domain Bacteria; phylum Pseudomonadota; class Gammaproteobacteria; order Enterobacterales; family Alteromonadaceae; genus Idiomarina. The sequence goes on along the minus strand of JBNJEZ010000014.1, from coordinate 49,253 downwards.
AGAGCTTTCGGTGCATGCTGCATACTCATCGCCGCAGCGAAGGTGGCTACTGTCGTCATTCGCTCAGCAAAACGCGCTTTGATAAAAGCTGCCACCACGGGTCCCGAGGCTCCTACGAATAACGAAATAAAGCCGGTTACAAAACCACCCGCCATTAATCCAGCTTTACCCAGCATGACTCTCGGTAATGGGGGTCCCCAGGTTAAGTACAATAAGAATAGAGCAATACTCAGCTGTAATAACGTCGCTGGTAGCTGCACCAACAGCAGACTACCCAGGAGTGTGCCTATCAGTCCAAAAGGCACGAACCAGGCAACGGTAGGCCAGTCTATATGTTTCCAGGCCAGCGCCGTACGGCCAATATTAGATCCCATTTGCACGGCGCCATGGACCGGAATAATCGCCGGCCCGGGTAAGAGCAAAGCCAAAATCGCTATCAGCACAGCGCCACCACCGGCACCCGCTACCGCCGTGAGCAGTGATGTCAGACTTGAGATAAGAATCAGTAGCCAAAACAGAGCATCATTGGCGGCCATTGAGCAAAACTCCCGTTGCGGTTATAATTCGCGCGATTTTAAACGCTCCGGATTTGCGTTCCGGACAGCTGAAGGTATTTTATTATGTATATTTGCGCGGCACTGTATAAATTTGTCGAGCTCAACGACTATGAGCAACTTCGTGAACCCCTTTATCAGACTCTAATTGATAACGACGTTAAAGGCACCCTGCTTTTAGCACGCGAAGGAATTAATGGCACCATTTGTGGCACTCGCGAAGCGATTGATAATGTCTTGGCCTATTTTGCTAACGACAAACGCTTAGCCGATATTGAGCACAAAGAGTCTCCCAGCGACACCCAGGCTTTTTACCGGACCAAGGTTAAACTTAAGAAAGAGATCGTAACCATGGGCGTCGATTGGGTTGATCCTAAGCATACGGTTGGCACCTATGTTGAACCGGAGCAGTGGGACGAATTGATAGCCGATCCTGAAGTACTGGTCATTGATACGCGCAACGAATACGAATATGCAGTCGGTACGTTCGAGGGTGCTATAAACCCAAAAACTGAAGCCTTCCGCGAGTTTCCGGACTACGTCAGAGAGCATTTAGATCCGCAGAAACATAAAAAAGTCGCTATGTTTTGCACCGGTGGTATACGTTGTGAAAAATCAACAGCGTACCTAAAGGAGCAGGGATTTGACGAGGTTTACCACTTGAAGGGTGGGATTCTTAAATATCTGGAGCTGGTCCCCGAGAGTAACAGCAGCTGGAATGGTGATTGTTTTGTCTTTGACCAGCGCGTAACCGTTAAACATGGACTGGAGCAAGGCAACTACGACCAGTGTTATGCCTGCCGGATGCCAATTACGGAGCAGGAAAAGCAGTCAGAGCATTACCAGAAAGGCGTTAGCTGCCCACACTGCTACGCTAAAACAACTGCTGAGCAAAAATCTCGCTTTGCTGAACGCGAGCGTCAAATTCAGTTGGCCAAACAACGTGGCGAGCAACACATTCGCGACGGCAAGCGCGAAACCTCAACCAACAACTGATCGAATTTGCCGTAATTTCGTAAGTTAGTAGTATTAAAAAAGTCAATGCGGAGGACGCAATGAAACAGCTACAAGTAATTGGACTCGACGAGAAAAAATCAGAAAATTTATCGGAAAAATTAAACGAACTGCTGGCTAACTACCAAATATTTTACATGAATGTTCGTGGCTACCATTGGAACATCAAAGGCCAACAATTTTTCGAGTTACACGCTAAGTTTGAAGAAACTTACGATGACTTGCTGATGAAAATTGACGAAATTGCCGAACGTATCCTTACCCTGGGACAACGTCCGATGCACTCATACTCAACCTATATAAAGACCAGTGAGATTGAAGAAGTTAAAGACGTGCATGAAGGCCGCGCTTGCGTTGGTAACATTCTGGACAGTTATCAAACCGTTATCCGCTTGCAACGCGATATTCAGCGAGTTGCCGACGATGCAGGTGATGAAGGCACCTCTGCGTTAATGAGCGACTACATCCGCGAGCAGGAAAAGACAGCCTGGATGTTAACGTCGTACTTAGGTAACTAAGACGACCGGCAGCACATAAAAGCAAACGCCCGCTCAGCAAGCGGGCGTTTTTCTATTAAAAATGATAATTTAAGCGTGCATAGTAATAACCGCCATTAATACCAAAGGGTAGTGTCTCCCAGCCATATTTAAACCCGGCTTGCGAGAATGGTATACCGGCGTCGCCCCATTCGTCGGGGTAGGTATCAAACACATTATTGGCGCCTACCATAACCGATAAATCTCGCGTTAAATCATAGCCCACCGATACGTCGGTTAGCCATTTAGCACTCCATTCGTGCCGGATACCGGTAAATGCCTGACCCTCTACCGAGCCAAAATAATTTAACGCTAAGTTGACGGTCCAGTCGTTGCGCTGCCAGTTACCACTAAAGGTAGCTTTCTCGCCAGGCTGTCCTTCCTCTATGCGTAATACCTGAGTTTGATTGAAAATTTGGTCAGCCGGAATTAGTGATGACACCGAGTTAACCTGCTCGACGCTGGTATCCATAAAGCTAATGGCGGCCGTCAAGTTAAGATCGCCATCCCAAAGCTCAGTAGGATATGAACCAATAATATCCAGCCCGGTGGTTTTAGTATCAACAGAATTGGTGAAGAACTGCGCCGCACCGAGGTTGTTAGCGGCCAAAACATCCGCAAATTCAGCGCCGATTGATGCGGTCAGTGGTTCCGAAATGACAATTCGCTCATCGATATTTATTTGATAAATATCCGCGGTCAAATCAAAGCCATTGTTCCAGCGTTTTATCAGGCCCAGGCTAATACTTTCCGAGGTTTCCTCTTCTAGTTGATTAATACCAAATTGGCGGGCAACATCATCATCGTTAGCCACTGTTCCGGTTTGTACTAAGGTGCCATTAACAATGTTGGTCAGTACCTGGCTGTAGTAAATTTGCTGAACACCTGGTGCACGAAAACCCGTAGCGAGTGTGCCGCGCAGGGAAAAGTCAGAATCAACGTCGTAACGCAATGATAACTTGCCGGAGACATTATCTCCGGCAATATCATAGTCTTCGTACCTCAGTGCGCCCGCGACCAAAAATTCAGGAGTAACATAATATTCCGCATCAACGTAAACACCGTAGCTATCTCGGTCCGCGTCAACTGCCTGACCCGGGCTAAATCCGGGAAAGCCCTGTATTCCTGCTTCGGCCGGAGCTCCGGATGGAGTTAAAATTTCAATACCCGGATCATTAGTACGGCCGTACGCCCAGGATACGGGATCACCTGGATTAATCGCATAGCTATCTGTTCTGAACTCCAATCCGGTAGCTAAATACAACAGCTCATTGCCAATATCGATCGTACCATTGAAATCTAAATTGAATGTGGTCTGTTCAAAAACAAGTTCACCGTCAAAGGCTTCTGTCGGTGTCTCCGCATAAATACCACCATTTCCGTCAGGTTCATAATACCAGCTGACATTGGCAGAGTTAGCTGAGTTGAAACCAAAATCGTTACGCCCGTAGACCACACTCGCATCCCATAACCAGGCATTTGGTAAATCGCCACGAATGCCGACAGCTATCGACTGGTCGTCGGCTTCTGTTTTTAACTGAGGCAAAAAGCCGTCGGGGTATAACGTCTCAATCGTTCTCGGATGTCCACGGCCGCGGAAAAATCCGGCGGAGCCGCCATCACGAGCCGACCATCCGCCAAAGGCATAAAGCTCAGTGGCGGAATTAATATTATAACCAGCGTTTAGCCAAGCATAATAGTTTTCCGAGTCAGCATCGCCCACATGTAAACGCACCACTGGCTCTCCATTGCTGTCGAGCCAGTCACCAATAAGCTGTCCGCCGGTAGCTTCCAATGTCGCGGGAGAAGCTCGGTTTGTCATGCCACGATCTCGGTATTCCAGAGTAAAATTTACAAACCCATTGTTGGTCGCATGTCCGGCATTTAAACCGACCTGAGCCACCTCTCCATCGCCTTCATAAGTTTGACCCACCTCGGCATTAAAACTTCCCCCATCACCACTTTTCAGAGTCACATTAATAACCCCGGCAATCGCATCGGAACCATACTGAGCTGCAGCGCCATCGCGCAGAATCTCTACCCGCGCCACCGCCGATATTGGAATTGCGTTAATATCATAACCAGCCGAGCCCTTACCAATTGTCTCTTGCACATTAACCAACGCCTGCTGATGCCGGCGTTTCCCATTAACCAGAACCAAAACCTGATCTGGACCCAAGCCGCGCAGCGTTGCAGGTCGAATAATGTCAGACCCGTCCGAAATAGTGGTGGTTGAAAAATTAAATGATGGCGCACTCATCTGCAAAGCTTTACCCAATTCACTGGCACCCGTACTTGCCAGCTGTTCACCAGAGATAATATCAATCGGCGATGTGGATTCTGTCGCAGTTCTGCCATTAACACGGGAACCCAAAGTGACGATCCGTTCTATATTGCTGGTCTCTGCCGTGGCCTCTGCTGCTTGTTGTGCCCAAATTGACGGTCCATACAGGACGAAGCTAACTGCTAAAGCTAAAGTCGTTTTTTTTAGTATTTTTGTCATTTTCTTTGCTCGCTGAATTAATGGTCGGCTCTTTAATTATCTACCCAGCAGTTAGTGGTTTTAATATATGTCAAATGACGTAACGTGAACGTCAACCCCCTTGCAGATGCAATAAGCTGTGCTACATTGAATTAGGAAATAATAAAAAAATCAGTGGACTAGGAGATACAAATGAACAAAGTAGTAGGATTAGTATTGGTGATTGTTGGCGCCATTTTGCTATATATGTCATATCAAGCGTCGGAATCACTCGCGTCAGAAGCTTCTCAAGCTGTTATGAATGAACCGACTGATAGCACCATGTGGTACCTTATTGGCGGCATCGCTGCCGTAATTATTGGATTATACGCGGTACTTAAAGGTAAAAAATGATAGTAATGCTTCCGGGGTTAATCCCCGGAAACATCTGGTAAAGAAAGCGACGAAATCAGCGCCAATAGACCGATCCCGACCAAAAACCAAAGCACCGCAGCTGCACCAAAAGCGGCATCTAACCAGCCTAATGCAATACCGGCGAGTAAAATAATACCCATCACCGTATTAGAAACAGCAGTTAGCTGAGCTCGGTTTTTCTGATTTGCCATATCCACCAAGTAGGTCTTACGGCCGACCCTCGCACCATGATGTGCTACCGCTGAAAAGAATAATAATCCACCGGCAACAAGCTGCATTGACAATGCGTCAGGCATCCAATAATAAATAATCAGAGCTGACAACATAACCACTGTCGACATTACCGATGCAGCAGCCATTACATGGTGGCTCGCTGTATCTGACCAACGTCCCCAAAAGCGCCCTGCAAGCATTCCGGCCAAACCACTGGCTAGCAACAGACTACCGAGACTTGTGAGCCCTGCGTCTCCCTCCCGTTGAATTAGCACTACGATGTAGGGAATTGCAAAAGCAGCTGAAACTAGCAGTGCACGGGTTAATACAAAATGCCCGAACTGACCATTTTTCCACAATAAGCTAATCGATTTTAAGGCTTCGGTTATGGCATTGCCTCCGCCCTCAGTAGAGCCAGCCACTTCAGGGATGCCAGCGTATAGCAACGCGGCTAATGTCCAGAGCAGGACCCCTGCACCTAGTAATATTAGAAATAACCAGCGTTGCCCTTCTACTTCCGGGCTCAGTACGATAATAATGGCAGTGACCAGAGTTAGTAGGCCAGCAGCCGACGCTGCCACGCCCGACAATCGCCCCCGCCGAGTTTTGGAAACGGTTTTGCCGGTCACATCTTTATTAGCGACTGAACAAATACCCCGCGATAAGGAGAAACAGGCGAGTAAGATCACCACACTCCACCCCAGCGGCGAGCCGTTTAAAGTCGCTACTGCGACTATCATCAACGCTAAAGCGATTGCCTGACCAAGACTGCCAGCGACCCAGAACCACTTGCGCACTGGCTGTTCTCGCAGCTTTTGCGCAACGAAAAGTTGAGGTAACAACGCTAATGATTCCCGCAACGGCACTAATGCGCTGATAAATACTGCAGGAGCACCGAGTGCACTAAGCATCCACGGCAAAACAAGTCGGGCACTGACCAATGTATCGCCAAGTTTGGTCAGCGTTAACGACAGCAACATTAATACAAACGAACGGGGTTGGTGATTACAGGCAGAATCAGGGATATCTTTACAAACACGAGCATCTTCATCTTCTGCGAGATAGCCGTACACGCGTTTCATCAAATCCTTATCACTCATGTTGGATTCCCTGCTTTAAAAGTCGTAACCATTGATGATTTATCCACTGCACAAACGAACGGTGGGCATTGAGTTGTTCGTTACCAACCCGATAATCTGTTTCTAATTGATAATAATAACAAAGCTTATCAGCACTACTATTATCAAGCTGGTTTATTTCAATGGTACTGGCGATGTCGGTGATTCGATCACCCCAGCCGGCATACTCCCAGTCAATAATAGTGAGCGAGTTGTGCGATAAAATATGGGCAAATGCTAAATCAAAGTGACATAAAACAGGTTTTTCTACGCGGCCCAACTGGTTTCTGAAGTGCTGTAATTGCTGTTGTTCGCCAGTCCCCAGCTTTGCAACGTAATACTCTAACTTTTGCCAAAGAGATGTGCCTTCCCAGCAGGGGCTTTGTCGGTGTGTTTGTGCTAAAGCCTTAGCGGCTAATCTGAGTTTTTGGTCACAGCTTAAACTGTCGGCTGAAGCGGGCATCCCTGCAACGTATTCCTGTAACACCCAAAGCTCGGGCTCAACCGCAATCACTTTGGGAGCTAACCCGGATTTCGATAATTCTTGTTGCAACTCAAATTCACTAGAGCGATCTAAGCCAAAGGTCGCTGAGTGATTCAGCCATTTGAACACATAGGACTCATTAGTGCCTTTTAATAGCAAAACTTCGTTTGCCTGACCGGCATTCAGAGAAACAACTTCTACCGGTCTTTCAATCATTAACTCTCCATTGCCCACTGATTCTGTTGGTCGGCTCGCCAGCGATACATAGCGTAAACGACGAGTACTACATAAAGTACGAAAAGCAGCGCGGTGGCAGCAAACCCTTTACTCCAATAAAGATAAACGTAAACACTGTCGATAACCAGCCAATACCACCAGGTTTCGAAAGCTTTTTGGGTAATCAACCAGGTCGCTAACAAGCTAAATAAGGTAGTATAAGTGTCTAACCATACAGCGTCAGCATCTGTATAGACGTCGAGTAATATAGCGATAATAGTACCTGCAGGAATAACCCACGCCCATTGTAACGCGTGCCAGCGCCAGCTGAATTTGCGTTTTGGGCCTTCCGTAGCAATCACCGATTTCTGCCATTGCCAATAGCCGTAGCCGGCCATCACAATATAGAAAACCTGTAACAGTGCTTCCATATACAACCGCGACTGCCAGAATATAATGGCATAGATGGTGCAACTAATACCGGCAGCTAACCAACACCACTGACGTTGATGGGCAGCGAACAACAAGTAGGCCAGAGCTAATAGCAATGCTACTAGCTCCCATACCGAACTCAATAATAATTGATCAATTAATTCCGTAATCATCAGCCAGCTCAAAAGCGGTAATGTGCAGTAATTCCATACCGACGAGGTTCACCATACTGCAAGTAGGTTTCAGTAACGTACTCATCACGCGGGTCGTTACCAAAATAGAAGCCCCGGATCTCGGTATCTTGGTCAGTTAAGTTTCTTCCCCAAAAACTGATCTGCCAGTTTTCCCACAAATAACTTACCTGAGCATGCAACAAAGCACTAGAGTCAGCTTGTTGGTCATGCGAATTAGAGAAGTAGAAGCTGTCTTTGAAGTCACCTTGAATACTCCACTCCCAGCTATCAAGGAAATGCCCGCGCAGGCCCAGATTGGCTTGATACTGTGGCGCATGTGCTTGTTCACGACCACTCATATCCTGACCATCTTCGGTTACGAAGCCATCAATTTCAGTTTCTAACCAGCCGAGTGACGAAAATACCGACAGGTTGTTCGTTAGCTGCCAATCAATTTCAGCTTCGAATCCATAATTAGTTCCTTCTGCGGCATTTTCCAAAAATCCAACGAAAGACTGGTCGCGGTTCACCCAACTCTTTAACTGCACATCGTCCCGCTGGTTATAAAATAAGGAAACCTGTGCCGACACACCATGCGAGGGATTTACCCACTTAACACCAGACTCCAGGTTCCACAAAATTTCAGGCTGGAATGTCGCTCTCTCAAGTAAGTACTCTTCTATCGCCTGCAGCTGTTGGTCTTTTGCCCGGCCCAAAGCTTCACCATTTACGCCGCCGGCTTTATAACCCCGAGATAAGGTTGTATACCAGTAGCTCATTGGGGCGTATTGATAGCGCAAGCTCAGTGTTCCACCAACCATTGTATCTTCTGGTTGTTCGTTCACTGCATTACTGTCCTGGTAGTCAGTGTCATATTGCTCCAGCCGTAATCCTGTCAGTAAAGACCAACGCTCATCCAGCTGCTGAATTAACTCACCATAGATTGCCCAATGGTTACGATCCTGTTCGCTTTCGAAAATACTTGGCTGACCAAGATCCCAATTAAAGTAGTCCCGGACAAGTTGTTCTTGCTTACGATAATAATAAACGCCAGCGGTCCACTCCGTAGCATAACCGAACAAATCGGCAGGTTCTGTTGAGCGCCAGCGAGCTTCTAATGTCGTATCGTCACGATCTCGAAAATAAGCATCAAACGATGAGTATTCCCAACCTGGCGCAATTCCAACGTAAGTCCAGTCTTCATCGAAACTGTATTCGTTATCAGCATCAAGTTGGCTTACGGAGAGCTGTAACTCACTGTTATCCCATGCTCCGTATGTTGCTACCAGCCTTAGTGCTGTTGACTGCAAAGCATCCTTACCAGGCTCGTCAGATAGAGTTTCGCGGTTATTTTCTAAACTAAAAGCATCATAACCATTATCGGTGTCAATATGATGTAAATAACTGTCTAAACGCCAGTCTTGGTTTAACTGGGACTGCAAACCAAACCGAACTGCTAATTCGTCACGTTGCTCTGTATCGTCGCGTTGTAAAAAGGTATTTTCGGTAAACCCATCATTACCAAATTTAGACACTGACAAACGTGCGTTGCCAAGCGCGCCAAGGTTGCCACCGATGGCAATTCCGGCGCGGTATTCATCATAATTAGCGGCAGACAGCATGAACTCTCCGGTGGTCATTTCGGTTGGCTTTTCACTGTCCAACACGATCATACCGGCCAACGCATTCACACCAAAACGACCACTTTGCGGACCACGGAAGACTTCAACTTTTCCGATGTCAAACAGGCTTGCTGCCGCTCCAAGGCCGGAATAGTCAATTCCATCAATCAGCAGTCCCACCGATGGATTAACAGAATCAACGAACTGTGAGCGCTCGCCTATACCACGAATTTGGATAAACTGTGCAGTCGATGTGCCGCCTGAAAAATTGACATTTGCAACCGCATTGAGCACACCTTGTAAGTGCTCGGCGTTACGTTGTTCAATCGCTTCAGCATCGAGTATTGCAATACTTTGCGGGATCTCATTCAGAGTCTGGCTTTGAAAATCAGCACTCACATTAATGACTTCTATCTCTGAAGAGTCACGCACTGAGTCCTGTTGCAGTGGGGCGGCCGCCACCACTGTGGAGCCAAATAATAAAGAAATTAGAGGTATTCGTTTCATGGATCATTTCCTTTGTTGTTAGCAAGAAACGATCCGGTAAGGCTAAAATGGAGAGCGTATAAAATTGTCTACCATCCCTACGCCAGTATTAACCGGATCAGGTACAAAGGGTTCGCTATATTGCATCTCAGCCCAAACGGGCACCCCTTGGTAACGCCGCGCTAGTATAACGCGCAAATTCTATGAATCAACTTATCTTAAATAAATGCTAACGCATCAGCGTGTAACTGCTGCAACGATACGCCTCTTGTGACGAAGTCATCGCGGATAACACGAACCATCTCGAAGCGGCCGGCCATATAAATTTGGCATTGACTCAAGTCATTCCGCTCACTAACAACAGCATGATGCACAAGCCCAATAGCATAAGACCACTGACTATCCGCATTTTCGAGTACTGGTCGGTAATGAAACAATGGATGATCAGAGGCTAAGGTTTCTAACCGCTCGTGCAAGTACAAATCTTGCCGTTCGCGGGCGCCCCAATAAAGATAAACCGGCTGCTGCAGACCTTCTTTAAGAAGCTTTTGTAAAATCGAATAAGTGTAGGAAAATCCAGTGCCACCCGCGATCAATATAATTGGATGCTGTTGCGGCAATTGCAAACACGCATCTCCGTCGGGAGCTTCGATAACTAATTGCCCATCTTGCTTTATGCGTTCCAATACTTCACCCGCATAACTATTATCAGGCGTGGCGCCCACGTGCAGCAGCCATTGATGATGCTCAGACGGCTCTGAGGCAATGCTAAATGGCCGCTTATCACGCTCGTCCATCACTACTTGTAAATACTGACCTGCCTTAAACTCGACCGCTTTGGGCAGTTCGATATTAACTTCCCAAACATAGTCGGCCAACTGGCGGCTAATACCTGCCTGACAAGTAAGTTGCTCTGACATTTACTTCTCCAGAATATTGAGTTGTTCCCACAATTCATCGACTCGCTGCTTCACGCTGTCGGTCATGGTTATTGGCTCACCCCATTCCCGATCGGTTTCGCCTGGCCATTTATTGGTTGCGTCCATACCCATTTTTGACCCTAACCCGGATACCGGCGACGCAAAGTCCAGGTAGTCGATTGGCGTGTTTTCCACCAACGTGGTGTCGCGAGCGGGATCCATTCGGGTCGTCATCGCCCAAATCACATCTTTCCAGTCCCGCGCATCAACGTCATCGTCGCAAACAATGACAAACTTGGTATACATAAACTGTCGTAAAAAAGACCACACGCCCATCATTACTCGCTTAGCATGACCCGGATATTGCTTTTTCATGGTCACCACTGCTAAGCGGTACGAGCAACCCTCAGGAGGCAGATAGAAATCAACAATCTCAGGGAACTGCTTTTGCAATAGCGGGATAAACACTTCGTTAAGAGCAACGCCCAGCACCGCAGGTTCATCCGGTGGACGGCCGGTATAGGTACTGTGATAAATCGGATCTTTACGATGAGTGATATGAGTCACTGTAAAAACTGGAAAGTCATCAACTTCGTTATAATAGCCGGTGTGGTCGCCATAGGGACCTTCAGGAGCCGTTTCGCCTGCCTCAATGTAACCCTCAAGAATCATCTCAGCGTGCGCAGGCACTTGTAAGTCGTTACTTATGCTGGTGGTCACATGCGTTTTACCATCGCGCAATAAGCCCGCGAAGGCATATTCCGATAAGCTGTCGGGAACCGGTGTAACCGCGCCGAGAATAGTTGCAGGATCTGCACCTAATGCCACCGACACCGGAAACTTCTCGCCGGGATGTTGCTGGCACCATTCCTGAAAATCAAGGGCACCGCCACGGTGGGATAGCCACCGCATGATCAGCTTATTAGGTCCCAGCAACTGTTGTCGGTAAATCCCAAGATTCTGCCGTTCCTTGTGCGGGCCTCTGGTTATCGTTAAGCCCCAGGTAATCAGCGGGGCGGCATCACCAGGCCAGCAGTGTTGTATTGGCAACCGGGTTAAATCAACATCATCACCGGTTAACACGACTTCCTGACAGGGCGCCTTTTTTACTTGCTTAGGCGACATGCTCAGTACTTTTTTATATGTCGGCAGTAAACTGAGCGCATCTTTAAACCCTTTCGGCGGTTCGGGCTCTTTTAGAAAAGCCAGCAACTTGCCAACATCGCGCAGTGCCGTTACTGACTCCTGGCCCATGCCTAATGCCACTCGCTCAGGCGTACCAAACAAGTTCGCTAATACGGGGATTGAATGACCTTTTACATTTTCAAATAACAAAGCAGGACCGCCCGCCTTTAACGTTCGGTCCGCAATCTCAGTCATTTCCAGATAGGGGTCGATTTCCTGCTTAACGCGTTTTAGCTCGCCTCTTTGCTCGAGCTGGGCGATGAAGTCTCTAAGATCTTGGTACTTCATGCGGCCTAACTATTGCGTTGGCGCTTCATGGACTCAAAAAACTCGTCGTTAGTCTTGGTCATCTGCAGACGGTCAATTAAGAATTCCATTGCTTCAACCTCGCCCATTGGATGCATGATCTTGCGTAAAATCCACATCTTTTGTAGCTCTTCTGGCGATGTCAGCAACTCTTCGCGACGGGTACCAGAACGGTTAAAGTCAATTGCGGGGAAAACTCGGCGTTCTGCAATCTTCCGATTGAGATGCAGTTCCATGTTACCGGTTCCTTTAAACTCTTCGTAGATAACTTCATCCATTTTAGAGCCGGTATCAATAAGTGCCGTTGCGATAATGGTTAAACTACCGCCTTCTTCCACGTTACGCGCAGCACCGAAGAAGCGCTTCGGTTTGTGCAATGCGTTAGCATCGACACCACCGGTTAGTACCTTGCCTGAGCTGGGTATCACGGTGTTATAAGCACGCGCCAGACGAGTGATCGAATCGAGCAATATAACCACGTCTTTTTTGTGCTCAACCAGACGTTTTGCCTTTTCGATAACCATTTCGGCGACCTGAACGTGGCGGTTAGCCGGTTCATCAAAGGTTGACGCAACAACTTCGCCTTTTACCAGGCGGTGCATTTCGGTCACTTCTTCTGGTCGCTCATCTATCAACAATACGATTAGCTCTGCATCAGGATGGTTAGCAGCTATCGATGTCGCAACATTTTGCAGCAGTAAGGTTTTACCCGCTTTGGGTGGGGCAACGATCAAGCCACGTTGGCCTTTGCCGATAGGAGCCGATAAATCCAGTACTCTCGCCGTGATATCTTCCTTACTACCATTACCACGCTCTAAGCGAAAACGCTCATCAGCATGCAGCGGTGTTAGGTTTTCAAAGAGAATTTTATTACGGGAATTTTCTGGCTTGTCAAAGTTAACTTCTCTGATTTTTAACAAAGCAAAGTAACGTTCACTGTCCTTTGGCGGTCTGATTTTACCGCCGATCGTGTCGCCTGTGCGTAAGTTAAAACGTCGAATTTGACTGGGTGAAACGTAAATATCATCAGGCCCGGCTAAATACGAGGAGTCTGCTGAACGCAAGAAGCCGAAGCCATCTTGTAAGATTTCCAGCACACCACCACCATAAATATCTTCACCACTTTTGGCATGGGCTTTTAATATCGCAAAAATAATATCTTGCTTGCGAAGACGAGCCATATTTTCAAGGCCCATGCTGTCTGCAAGTTCGACAAGTTCATTTACCGGTTTTTCTTTAAGTTCTGTTAGATTCATAGGAGGGTTTTCGAGTTATCGATTAATAGATTATAAGTCAGTATGACTCTGTTAAGGGTTACGTTCTTTAATGTAATGCTTATATTTGGTTTAGATTTCGCGAGGCGCGAAGCCAAAAGCTGAAAGCCTGATTTCTGGGTGATTTGGTGGCGAGCATCACCTAGATGTCTAGTTTATGAACAGAAGCTACCATTAAATTTTGGTTTCGTCCAGTTTTCAGCCCTCATTTGAGCAAAAACTAACTAAAAACGGCGCATGTTGCGCCGTTTTTTTACCACTTATACGTGCTGGTCAAGGAATTCTGTGAGTTGAGCTCGCGACAATGCACCAACTTTAGTCGCCACCACTTCACCGTTTTTGAACAATAACAGTGTTGGGATACCACGTATTCCGTACTTAGGTGGGGTCTGATCATTGTGGTCGACGTTCAGCTTTCCTATTACTAATTTACCGGCATACTCCCCGGCGATATCATCCAAAATAGGAGCAACCATTTTGCACGGGCCACACCACTCGGCCCAGAAATCAACCAGAACGGGTTTATCGGATTTGATGACATCTTCTTCAAAACTGTCATCGCTTAGCTGAACAATTACGTCACTCATGTTACTCTCCGCTACTTTCTTCGCGTGGAAATATTTTTCGAAATACTATTATTTATGTTTTTGAATACAAGCGCAAACTGATATGCTTATAACTTATGACTAAAACACATCTTACAGAAACACGCTTTGCCGAACTCGGCTTACACCCGCAGATTGAGCAAGCTATTAGCAGCGCCGGATTCGAGCATTGTACTCCAATCCAGGCATTAAGTCTTCCCGTTGCGCTCGCTGGCCAAGACGTTGCTGGTCAGGCTCAGACAGGCACGGGTAAAACCTTGGCATTTCTGCTCGCTACTTTCAACCGTTTAATGAAAGCGCCTGCTGACAATGAACGTACCGGACCGCGCGCACTGATCATGGCGCCAACCCGTGAGTTAGCGATTCAGATCGCCCACGATGCCGAACCACTAAACAACCACTGCAGCCTAAACATGGCGATCATATACGGTGGCGAAGGCTACGACGCACAGAAGCAGCAACTGGCCAGCAACCCTGATATTCTGGTTGGAACTACCGGCCGGCTAATTGACTTTTATAAACAAGGTTTATTTAAGCTGGATAATATCGAAGTGGTTGTACTGGATGAAGCTGACCGGATGTTCGACTTAGGTTTTATCGACGACATTCGTTATCTGCTGACTAAAATGCCAGAACCGGCCAAGCGTCTTAATCTACTATTTTCCGCGACCTTGTCTTACCGCGTACAAGAACTTGCGTATGAACACATGAACGCGCCGGCAAAAGTAGAAGTCGAGCCCGAGCAAAAAACCGGGGTTCGCATCAGCGAGGAATTATTTTATCCGTCCAAACCGGATAAAATGCCATTGCTATTAACCTTGCTCGAAGAGGACTGGCCCGATAAGGCAATTGTCTTCGCGAATACCAAGCATGGCTGTGACAAAGTTTATCAGTGGCTCGCGGCTAACGAACATCGAGTTGGATTGCTCACCGGCGATGTCCCACAGAAAAAGCGCTTAAAGATTTTAGAAGACTTTGCCGAAGGTCAGCTTGATATTCTGGTTGCAACTGATGTTGCTGCTCGTGGCCTGCATATTCCTGCTGTGACGCACGTTTATAACTTCGACTTGCCCGATGACTGCGAGGACTACGTACACCGCATCGGCCGCACCGGTCGTGCCGGAGAAAGTGGCGCAGCAATAAGCCTTGCCTGCGAAGAATATGTCTATAATTTGCCGGCTATTGAAGACTATATCGGTCATCCAATACCAGTTACAAATTATGACGAGACCGCGTTGTTGACCGATCTGCGCCGCCCACGGCCTACTCACCGTCGGCGCCGTAACAATTCAGGCGGTAAAGGCCGGCCACGGCAACGCAAGCCAGGGGCGCAACGCAAAAACTGACATGGCGGTTACCAACAAGCGACTTGCCGCCATCGATATGGGCTCAAATAGCTTCCATTTAGTGTTAGCGGAAGTGTCGATGCGAGGGTTTTACCCAAAACCCCGCATCGTTGCTCGATATAAACACAAAGTACGGCTGGCTGATGGGTTTAACACGAACTTTCAGCTCGATCCATCCTCAATAGCAAGAGCCGAAAACTGCCTGCAAGGGTTTTCTGACCAATTAAAACGATTTAAGCCGGATGCGGTAAGAGCTGTTGCTACCGCGGCGCTGAGAAAATCGAGCAATCAAGCAGATATTATTCCTGGTTTAGAGCAAGCTCTAGGTTACTCAATTAATGTTATTAGTGGCGAAACCGAGGCCGCTCTTATTTTCGCAGGTGTCTGCGCTGCCGCCGAACAACAAGGGCCTATTTTAGTTATTGATATTGGCGGCGCCAGCACCGAAGTCATCGTCGGGCGGCCGCTGAAACCCGAGCTCTTAAAAAGTCTGGATATGGGCTGCGTGGTTTTTCAGAATAACTATTTTTCTGATCAAAAACTGACTTCTCAATATTTCAATGCAGCCATCGACCAGGCACGATCACAAATAGCTAGCTACGGAAGACAGTACCAACAAATTGGCTGGGAACAGGTGCTCGGAGCATCAGGCACATTCCGGGCGTTGGCTGAAGTTGCTCTGGCCGAAGGGCAAACCGCTTTAACTCGTGCTTGGTTAAAATCTCTAATCGAACGCTGCATTAAGGCAGGAGCCGTCAATAAGCTTTCGTTTGCCGGGCTGCGCGAAGACCGCAAAGCAATACTTGCTGGCGGCATCTCTATCCTTTATGGATTGCTACTGGAGTTGGATATAGAGCAATTTGGTGTCACCAACGGCGCCTTGCGTGAAGGGCTGCTGGCCGAATTGGCCGCTGAAGTAACGGCCTAGCTCAAGCCAACTAAACTTGCCACTTCTGTGCTACCGCCTTAGCAAAATACGTTAAAATGCCATCAGCGCCTGCGCGCTTAAACGCAAGTAAGCTTTCCTCTATGACATCATGACCAAGCCAGCCGTTTTCAATAGCTGCGTTAAGCATCGCATACTCACCACTCACCTGATACGCAAAGGTAGGCACTCCGAAGCGCTGTTTCACTTCGCGTACCACGTCCAAGTAGGGCATACCCGGCTTTACCATCACCATATCTGCGCCTTCCTGGATATCTAACCCGACCTCGCGAATCGCCTCAAGCCGATTTGCCGGATCCATTTGATAGGTCTTTTTATCAGCCCCTTTTAAGTTGCCCGCCGATCCGACAGCATCTCGGAATGGCCCATAAAAAGCACTGGCATACTTAGCAGAATACGCCATTATCGACACATTGCTAAAGCCCTCAGCCTCTAAGCCTCGCCGAATGGCAGCGACTCGTCCGTCCATCATATCGGATGGTGCAACTACATCTGCACCGACCCGCGCATGAGACAGTGCCTGTTTAACCAAAACTTCGGTGGTAATGTCATTTAACACGTAGCCAGACTCATCAATGATGCCGTCCTGCCCATGGGTGGTGAACGGATCAAGCGCGACATCAGTCATGACACCAAGTTGGGGGAATTCTGACTTAATCGCTTTAACTGCTCGCTGTGCCAAACCATCATCGTCATAAGCCGACTCCGCCATCAACGACTTAGCCGATTGTGGCGTTACCGGAAATAGGGCAATCATTGGAATTCCCAGCCTTACCAGTTCGGCACATTCAGCTAATAGCAAATCGATACTGAGCCTTTCCACGCCCGGCATTGAAGCGACTGTTTGGCGCTGCTGTTGGCCCTCTACAACAAACATCGGAAAGATTAAATCGTTCACCGAGAGCTGATTTTCCGCAACCAACCGACGACGAAAATCCGTCACTCTGTTGCGACGCATCCGGGAAGAGGGGAACTGGCCAAAATCTGACATTAAAAACTCCTAAAGCTAAATAGTAACGACCTTATCACGGCCATCACGTTTCGCGCGGTAAAGGGCTTCATCAGCCGCCTTGAATAAACTTTCTGTCGATTGTCCGGCCTGGCTATTAAGCTCAGCAATACCGACACTAATTGTAATGCTACGCTCGCCTGAGTCGGTAGAGAACGGGTTATCTCGGATAGTTTCCACCAGTTGAGTCGCAAACACTTCGGCGTGTTGCCGGGACGTTTCCGGCAAGATGACTGCGAACTCCTCACCACCATACCGACAAACAACATCCGCTGGGCGTTTAGCACTTTCTTCTAAGCGCCGCGCCAGCCCTTGTAAAATTTGATCACCGATAAAGTGACCATAGGTGTCGTTGACCTTTTTAAAGTGGTCGATATCGATCATCAACAGGCACAAACCGACCTTATTACGGTAGGCCCGTCGGTACTCTTTTTCCAGCTGCTGGCTAAAGTAACGACGATTATAAAGCCCTGTCAGAGAATCTTCGGAGTTCTTTTTCTCGAGCTCTGAGTTCACATCCTGAAGCTCGCGCAACGCAATCTGCAATTCAAAAGTGCGTTCTGCTACATTGTCTTCTAGTTCTTCATTATATCGCTGTTGAGCTTCTAGCTTTTCTCGCCGCTGTTCGCTGTAACGGACTGCTAGTACCCAGGACAATAATAAAATTTCAATCCCCGAGCCAAGCATGATTGCGTGGCGTTGAATAAACATACTATCGATGACGCCAAGATACCCCAATGAATTAGCGATAACGGAGACCAGTAACGTACCCCACGCAATGGTGAACATCTTCGCGTAAACCAGTCCTTTGCGCCACAAGTAAGCGCCGACAATAAGTAAGTAGAGGCAGCCCGGGGCAGCGAAAATGAGTAATACATGAATACTGACTTTGTAACTGGCAAAAATACCCAATAACAAGGTAAAGATAGATAAGCCAGCCATGATGAACAGCCCACGGGCCAGCGTAGTACGGTATTGTTTTAAACGTAATAACTGATAAGCAAACAGGGCAGCCGTTAAAAACGTTAAGCTGCCAAAAATAGGTATCCCTTTGTCTTGCAAAAATAGTGATTCGGGCCATAAATAACGGAACCCTAGCCCATCAAGGGATAGCATCAGGCCGCCGAAGAAAAGGGTATATAACGAATACAAACCAAATTCCGGCTCGCGCGAGGCCACAAAACCAAACAAGTTGTAAACAGCCATACACAGTAAAACACCAAAATAGATGCCTTCCGCCAGCCGCTTTTGCATCTGCGCGTCAAAAAACTGCGTTTCACTGCGAATACTTATTGGCAGGCGCATGGAGCTCTCAGTACGAGCACTCATATAAAGTGTTCCCGACTTTCCCGCCGGTAAAGGCACGGAAAATTCGGAAGTAAGTATAGGTCGTTCGTAGTAGGGCTTATGGTCGCCAAGCGCATAGGTTTTTACATTATCCGACTGCACCCAGTAGATGTTAAGTTCATCCAATAATGGATAGCCGATGTGTAAAATACGGTCGTAGTTTTTTCTCTCAATTTGAGTTCGCAGCCAGTATTGATCATCGGTATAACCAAAGGAGGCACGGCTCGAACCAAGTTCCTGCCAATCGTCGTTTGACTTTTCATAGATATCGGACAAGGAAAGCGGTTCATCACTACTTAAATACGATAAGTTAATAGCTTCCTGACTTGATGGCCCCGAAACTTGGGCATTGGCGTTATACCAGAGTCCGGCCAGGAGTACCGCTAACAATGTCGCTAAGGTGTAGATCCAGCGGCTCATGCGGAGGGATCCCCTAAATTAAATAACCGGGCACTGTTATCGGAAGTAAGTTGTGCCACTTCCGCCAAAGTTGTTGACCAGCCTTGTGCCAAACCTTCACCAACAAACGGCAGTAATGCAGGCTCGTTCATCTTCGGCCTGGGTTTAATGTTTCTGGGTAATAAAAACGGCGCGTCGGTTTCTATGACTACTCTATCTTTCGGTAATGATTGCAAAGCCTCAAGCAGTTCCTGATTTCTTCGCTCATCACAAAGCCAGCCTGTTAACCCAAACCAGTGACCACGCTTTATGTACGCTTGAGCTTGCTCCGGTCCACCCGTGAAACAATGGGATAGGCACACTGTATGTTCAGCGCAATGTTGATTCAGAATTTCTAACTGCTGCCGCTGCGCGTCTCTTTCGTGCAAATACAACGGCAACCCAAGGCGATTGGCAAGCAATACCTGTTCGCTAAAAACTTGCTGCTGATTTTCCAAGGGTGAGTAGTTGCGGTTAAAATCAAGACCACATTCACCAATAGCAACAACAGCGGGGTGACCTGCCAGCTCTTCAAGCCTATCGATGTAGTTTTCGCTAACCTCACTCGCATCGTGAGGATGCACGCCAACTGTTGCCAGCAAACGTCCTGGATACTGTTCACAGAGGCTAATCGCTTGTTGTGATTCTTGCTCATTAGTCGCGATAACTAACATTCGCTCCACACCAGCATCCTCGGCACTAGCTAAAACACCCTCTAAGTCACTTAGAAGACGCTTGTTAGTTAAGTTAACTCCTGCATCAAACCACATATCTTTATTATCGTTATTCTTCGGTTGAGTTGCTTTGCTCGGATTGCTCTTGCTTCGGCATATAAAAGCTCCCAATGATCAGCCCTAATTCGAACAATAACCACATTGGGATGGCTAACAATGTCTGCGATATGATATCTGGAGGGGTTAATACCATCCCCAGGGTAAACGCCCCTACGATGACATAGGGTCGCTTTTTGCGCAAAGATTCAGGCGTACTTACGCCGCTCCAGATCAATAATACAATAGCGACTGGGGTTTCAAAGGCAATACCAAAAGCAATAAATATCGCTAAAACAAAATCCAGATAGCGGGAAATATCAGTCGCAATAGCAACATCAGCGGGCGCTACACTTGTAAAAAAGCCCATCGCCAGTGGCAACACCACAAAATAAGCGAAACCAATACCGGCATAAAACAATAGCGTACTACTGGCTAACAACGGGACTACCAACCGCTTTTCGGTACGGTATAAACCCGGTGCAATGAATGCCCATATCTGCCAGAGCAAAAATGGAACGGTCAGTGCAACAGAGATTACAAATGTAAGTTTAAAGGGCGTAAAAAAGGGAGCTGCGACATCTGTCGCTATCATTTGCGTTCCGGCCGGCAAATGCCGGATCAGCGGTTCTGCGAGTAAACGGTAAAGATCATTGGCAAAGTATGCCAGGCTTGCGAAGACCACAACGATAACTAAAATAGCGCGTAATAAGCGGTTGCGAAGTTCCAGCAAGTGGTCGATTAAAGGCGAATCACTCATTGCTTGTCCGAATCTTCACTATCATCCGTATTCGTCTTGTCGGATTTCTTTTGGTAGGGACGTTGCACATCGGCAGCGGCATTTTGTAACTCAACGATAGACCGCTGAAGCTCGGGGCTTAGGTCGCTAAAATCCTGTGCTTCCGCTTTTTTCAAGTTTTCGTGTAACTCTTTTATTCTTAGCTCATTATCTAACTCATTCTGCATTCGCTGACTGTAGCTTTTTATTCCACCGACGGTTCTTTGTAAACTTCTTAAGGCAGACGGGAGCCGCTCAGGACCGAGTACCAACAGCCCCACCATAGCTATTAATAATAGCTCCCAGAAGCCGATATCAAACATCGTTTACTTCCGTTTCTGCTCTTCATCTTGCGCTTTCGTATCATCGGAAGAGCGCTCGTCGGTGTCTTGTTGAGCTAACTTATCCTCTTCTGTCTGCTCCTCTTTGGAGTCTTTATCGTCGTCGCTCATCGACTTTTTAAAACCTTTTACAGCACTACCAACATCGCTACCAATATTACGCAGTCGCTTGGTACCAAATAACAGGACGATGATCGCTAAAAGTATAAGAAGTTGCCAAGGACTGATGCCCATAATTCACCTATAACATTAATGTTTGTCTGCGCGCGGACGTGTTCGCCATGCTTGTATACAAATTATAACAGTAATAGCCGCAGAAGTGATCGGCCAAACCATGCTTTCGCTTTCTGTTGTGAGCCACGCAGTACTAACCACGCCACTGGCCGCTAACAGTCCCCAAAAAGAGCTGGTTGAAGCCTGTTGCTGTTGCCGTAACTGCGCCGTATGCTGCCGCTCTAACTGCTGCTGTAAATGCTGTTGAGAATCCAAACTTTGAAACAGCAAATTCGGTAACTCGGGTAATTTCTCAGCCCAGTAAGGCGCGTTTTCTTTCACTGAGCGAACAACGGCTCGCCAGCCAAGCTGCTCATTCATCCAACGCTCTAAGAAGGGCTTGGCTGTTTTCCACAAATCTAACTCTGGATAAAGCTGTCGACCTAAACCCTCAATATAGAGCAAGGTTTTTTGCAGCAATACCAGCTGGGGCTGCACTTCCATTTCGAAGCGGCGGGCCGTATTAAATAAATTAACCAATACATGACCAAAAGAAATTTCAGCCAGTGGCTTTTCGAAAATTGGCTCGCAAACGGTGCGAATAGCCGATTCAAATTCTTCGATATTAGTATGCGCCGGCACCCAACCAGAATCCACATGAAGCTCTGCTACTTTTCGATAATCACGGTTAAAAAAGGCCAGGAAGTTTTCTGCCAGGTAGCGCTTATCTTCTCTGTTAAGGGTTCCTACAATACCGAAATCGATACCGATATAGCGCGGGTTTCGTGGGTGATCTTTGGCGACGAAAATATTTCCCGGGTGCATATCCGCATGAAAAAAACTGTCTCTGAACACTTGGGTAAAGAACACTTCAACGCCGCGTTCAGCCAGTTTTTTCATGTCCACGCCGCGCGCTTTTAATACTTCTATGTCACTAACCGGAATGCCGTCTATGCGTTCCATTACCATCACGTTATGACGGCTGTAATCGCTATAGACAGTCGGGATATACAATAACTCTGAATCTTCAAAGTTACGCTTCAGTTGTATTGCGTTAGCGGTTTCTCGAGAAAGATCGAGTTCGTCCAATAACGTTTTACGATATTCCTTAACCACCTCTTTCGGTTTTAACCGCCGCCCGTCTGGCAGATGGCGTGCCATAACCGCCGCAAACGCCTCCATTAATTCCAGATCTGCATCAATAGTCCGGCGAATGTCGGGGCGAATAACTTTGATAACAATATCTTTTTTGTCGCCGTCTGCTAACCACAGGGTGCCTGTGTGAACCTGAGCAATAGAAGCTGATGCCAGAGGAATGGTGTTAAAGTCAGCAAACTGTTCGCTAATATCGACAAGGCCCAAAGACTTTTCAATAATGGCTTTGGCGGCAACACCGTCAAACGGCGCTACTCTATCCTGTAAGTAAGCAAGCTCAATGGCAATTTCCGGCGGTAACAAGTCTCGTCGGGTAGAGAGCATTTGTCCAAACTTAACCCAGACTGGGCCAAGTTCCTCGAGCGCCAGTCGCAACCGCATACCCGGGGTTTTATCTTTATGCCTATTAGGCAACCAAAATAGAGCGTGTCGACCAATACGTATCGACCACGGCAACCACTTAGCCGGAATCAGATCATCTAAACCATAGCTGAGTAGTGTTTTAGCAATAGCATATAACCGGCGGCTACGCATCTTTCACTCCACTCTGAAGCTGTCTTTCCAAACGTTCTACACTCGCTCGTAATTGTTGCAACTGTTGTTTAAATTGCTCAAACTCAATGCGGGCTGGCAATAGTTTTTTTTCCTCGATAACCACGCCGGTCATCCACCGCTGTTGAGAGTCCAAAGATTGCTTTACCCGCTCTCGGCTTTGTTGCCAGAGATTACTCAACCAGTGCGCAGGCGAATCACCAATTTTAGCTGCAAGCTCCGCCTCCCAGTCGATATCAAGCTCGCGGATCAATGACACCAACTGCTGAGCCAATACGGGGTCACCTTCAATATCTAACTTATTGGCTTTGATCAACCGAGTTAGGTTAGCTGTATCCTTTAGCTCGGGTAACACACCAAGCTCAGTCTGTACCCAGCAGTCTGCTATCTCATCAGCTACAGTCGACAAGCGGATACCATGCTCGTCGACCGCCACCGTCAGTTCAAACGGTAGCTCTTTAATGTCAAAACGTAGTGTTTTTCCATGCAATTTTTGCAGGCGGCTAGCGGAGTTGGGATCGCGCTCTAACAGCTCATTGACCAGCTTTTCCAGTAACATCCACGGCAATAAACCCAGGCTCTTCATCAAAACTTATACCCTCTATGCAGCGCCACAATACCACCGGTCAGGTTTTGGTAATCTATATTTTCGTAGCCCGCGTCATGCATCATTTGCTTTAACGTATCTTGGTCGGGATGCATGCGAATCGACTCGGCCAAATATTGATAACTCTCGGCATCATTGGCAACCGCTTGTCCCATTTTCGGCAACACATTAAACGAGTAAAAATCGTAAATCTGATTCAAGCCTGGCGCTATTGGCTTTGAGAATTCTAAAATCAATAAACGTCCACCCGGCTTTAATACTCTGAGCATCGACCGTAACGCAGCATCTTTATCGGTGACATTGCGCAGCCCAAAGGCAATAGTAATAATATCAAAACTATCGTCTTCGAACGGCAACTGCTCAGCGTCTGCCTGCACATACCGAATGTTTCCAACAAACCCTTTATCGCGCAGTTTTTCACGACCCACTTTTAACATCGAATCGTTAATATCAGCCAGGACAACTTCTCCCGAGGCACCTACTCGGCGCGAAAACTGCGCGGTTAGATCGCCCGTACCGCCGGCAATATCTAAAACTCTCATGCCAGTGCGCACGCCACTACAATCAATGGTGTAACGCTTCCATAAGCGATGGATGCCAAACGACATAAGATCGTTCATCACATCATATTTAGCAGCTACCGAGCTAAACACATTAGCGACCAGCCCTTTCTTGTGGTCGCGTGCTACTTGCTGGTAGCCAAAGTCAATTGAATCGTTTTGCTTATCGTTCATTTAAACACCTTGAACTAAATTTTCCCTAGTGTACTTGAAGCGACCATGGGATGCAGCAGTTATACCTGCGCATAATGATCTCTGTGCGGTAACCAGCGTTCAGTTAGTGCTGTGGCAGCTTGCGGATACTTCTGCAACAGCCGGTCTGCTAACTGCTGAGCCGCAGGGACAAGCTCTGCGTCACGCTCAATATCCGCAACTTTCATCTGCGTTAAACCAGTTTGACGATGCCCCAACAACTCGCCAGGCCCTCTTATCTCAAGATCACGTTGGGCAATGACAAAACCATCGTTGCTCTCTCGTAACACAGCCAATCGCTCTGCCGCTAATTTTGATAACGGACTTTTGTAAAGCAATACACAGTGGCTCGCCACAGAGCCACGCCCAACACGCCCACGCAGCTGATGCAGTTGCGCCAAACCAAGGCGTTCTGGGTTTTCAATAATCATCAACGAGGCATTCGGCACATCTACGCCAACTTCAATCACCGTTGTAGCCACAAGCAGATCGATCTCAGCAGCCTTAAATGCTTGCATAACGGCTTCTTTCTGCTCGGCTTTCAAACGACCATGAACCAACCCCACCTTTAACTCTGGCAATGCTTGCTGTAGCTCGTTGGCAGTATCTTCAGCTGCCTGACACTCCAACGCCTCAGATTCTTCGATTAAGGTACATACCCAGTAAGCTTGACGTTTTTCTGTTAAACAAACATCTCGCACCCGCTCAATCACCTGCTGCCGGCGTGTATCGGAGACTGCTACCGTAGTGACGGGGGTTCTGCCCGGCGGAAGCTCATCAATAACCGAGGTTGCCAAGTCCGCATAAGCTGTCATCGCTAGGGTTCTCGGAATAGGCGTTGCCGTCATGATCAGCTGATGAGGTTGAAAACCTGCCTTTACACCCTTTTCCCGCAACTGCAATCGCTGATGAACACCAAATCGATGTTGTTCATCAATAATTACTAACGCCAGCCGCTGATAGTTCACGTCCTGCTGGAAAAGCGCCTGGGTACCAACCAACAACTGAATATTTCCCTCGGCCACCTGCTCAAGTAACTGCTGTCGTGATTTGCCTTTGGTACGTCCACTTAGCCAGCCGACATGAATACCTAATGGCTCTAGCCACTGTTTGAACGACAACGCATGCTGCTCGGACAGCAGCTCCGTAGGCGCCATTAAAGCTACTTGAAAACCCGCTTCAATGACCTGTAACGCGGCGAGCGCGGCCACCAATGTTTTTCCCGAGCCAACATCACCCTGCACCAGCCTCATCATCGGCTGCGGCTGTTGCATATCAGTGCTTAACTCATTAACGACTCGTTGCTGAGCCGCTGTAGGCCGGAACGGGAGCTGCTCTAAAAACTGTTGCTGCAACTTTCCTTGCTGCTTTATTGCAATACCGCCTTCGGCCTGTCGCTGCTGCCGCAGTTGCAACAAGCTCACTTGATGTGCGATTAACTCTTCCATTGCGAGCCGTTGCTGTGCCGGATGCGAACCAAGTTCCAATGTTTGCAATGACACATCCAGTGGGGGGTGATGCAATATCTTTAAGGCCTCGACTAACGACAAATTATGCGGCCTTATTGATTCAGGCAATAATTCTTCAACACTTTGTTCGGACAAAAAAGTTAAAGCCTGCTCAATAATTTTTCTTAATGTTGTTGGGTAGACGCCCTCGGTGGTTGGATAAACTGGCGTGAAATGCGACTCAAGTTTCACCGGTTCGGCCATT
Source organism: Pseudomonadota bacterium (assembly GCA_051746345.1). Classification (GTDB taxonomy): domain Bacteria; phylum Pseudomonadota; class Gammaproteobacteria; order Enterobacterales; family Alteromonadaceae; genus Idiomarina. The sequence continues at coordinate 23,252 of JBNJEZ010000014.1, read as the reverse complement.
TTTAACACCGAGTACTCAGGATGCACCAGTTCGGCTCCTCCCATACCGTACCGAATTTCGCCAAACACCAACAATCGGGTACCCGCTGAGAACTGCTTCAGCTGCGCCGCGCTAAACTGAAAAAAACGAAGCGTAATAGAGCCGCTTGAATCTTTTGCCCTGACGATTAGCATCCTTTTACGGCCATACTTTATATCAGCGTTTTGTACCTCAACCTCTAAGTTCGAGGTTTGCCCGGGCCGCAATTCACTAATCAGGGCAATGCGGGTTCGGTCCTCATAGCGCAAGGGCAGGTGAAATATAGCGTCCTGAACACTTTTTAAACCAAGTTTGGCCAGCTTTTTAGCCACCTTATCGCCCACCCCTTTCAAGGTAGTAAGTGGTATCTTAGCTAGTGGCGCTGCGGTCGAATTCATCTACTTAGCTGATCTCATTGCCTGCCACCAATCATTATCCGCAATAATTTGCCCCGTTGCATCCAGCGGCGGATAGCTAAGCCCTTTACGTTGACAAGCTTTTGCATAAACTGGGTGCCCTCGTTCAAACAAAATCCGATAACGCTCCTGCTCACTGATCTGAGGCATCCCATAAAGCCCGGCTTGTTCTCGCTGGCGTTGTGCTTCGTACAGGATAACCGCTGCCGCCACCGATACATTTAATGACTGGACCATGCCCAACATCGGAATCATCACATGGTGATCGGCCATAGCTAAGGCCTGCTCGCTAACACCCTGCTTTTCCTGACCTAATAAAATAGCCGTCGGCTTAGTGTAGTCGACGTCCCGAAAATCAACAGCAGACTCACTCAAATGGGTAACAACAAGCTGCATTCCTTGCTGACGAACATTATCGACTGCCGTGTCCAGCTCGGTGTAATGTTTTACCCCCACCCATTTATGACTGCCTGACGCAGTACTTCGGGATAGCTTCGTTTTTCGAGACTGCCAAACCGCATGCATTGCATGAACACCAATTGCATCGGCAGTGCGTATCACTGCCGACAGATTATGATTTTTGTGCACATTTTCCATGACTACTGTTAGGTCAAGCTGACGTCTATCTAATAGTTCATTAATTCGCGCAAATCGCTCCGGACTCATCGACTCTGGCTTCCTGTCATACCTTTTAGTGAACGGTTAATTAGCTACGGTTTTTCCGCGATACCTCATAAATATCCGTACGGCGATCCTGTATGTTGGTCACCGACCCTTCGTGATGAAGGTAGCGTAACTCGTCTAAATTTAAATCCGAAAACATTAACATTTCCGTGTTTGGGGTCGTTTCTGACATTATCGCGTCATGTGGGAACGCGAAATCTGACGGCGAAAATACCGCTGACTGAGCATATTGAACGTCCAGACTTTCTACTTCGGGTAGGTTGCCTACGCTGCCGCATATCACCACATAGCACTCGTTTTCGACTGCGCGCGCCTGAGCACAGTGACGCACTCGCAGATACGCGTTACGGGTATCGGTCCAAAACGGTACAAATAAAATTTCCAGACCCTCTTCCGCCATTATTCGGCCAAGCTCCGGAAACTCCACGTCGTAGCAGATTAGAATACCGATACGGCCTGCATCGGTGTCAAATACTTTCACGTCATTGCCGCCAGAAATAACCCAGTCACGCTTTTCATGCGGAGTGATATGCAATTTAGCTTGTTCTTCAATTGAGCCATCGCGACGACATAAGTATGACACATTATAGATAGTGTCGCCTTCCTGCAGCGGCATCGAGCCAGTGATAATGTTGATGTTATAACTCACTGCCATCTGTGACATTTCACGCTTAAAATGTTCGGTATAGTCCGCCAGGAAGCGAATCGCGCTCATTTGCTGACTTTTGTCCGTGAGACCCATTAACGGCGCATTGAAAAACTCAGGGAACACAGCAAAGTCACTTTGGTAGTTCGACAATGCATCAACAAAGTACTCAACCTGTTGTAACAGCTCCTCCACTGATTCTACAGAACGCATTTGCCACTGAACTGCACCCACGCGCACATTCTGTATACGAGTCGTCAAAATGCTGGTCGACGGGTCATAAAGGAAGTTGTTCCACTCGAGTAAGGTGGCAAAGCCCCGTGACTTTTCGTCTTCGGGTAGATACTTTCCAAGCAGCCGCTTTACGTTAAAGTCGTTGGCCAATTGAAAAGTTAAAATCGGATCGTAGATTTCACGCCGCTGCACTTTATCCAAATACTGACTTGGCGTTAATTCATTAAAATACTTGTGATAATTAACGATCCGGCCACCCGCAAGAATTGCTCTTAAGTTGGCCTGCCGACACAACTCTTTGCGCGCATCATACAGTCTCCGTCCTAAACGAAACCCACGGTATTCCGGATGAATGAGAACATCCAGACCGTATAGGGCGTCGCCCTTTTTGTCGTTGAGGATCGCTTCTCTGTGACCAATTAAGTCATCATAAGTATGAGGGTTGGAGAACTTGTTATAAGCGACTTTTACAGTCAACGCGACCCCTACGATTTTACCGTTGTCTTCAAGACAGAACTGCCCTTCGGTAAAGTCCTTAATCAGTTTCTCGATAGTAAACTGACTCCAGGCACCACCAATATCGGTATAAACCGCATCCATTAATTCTTTTAGCTGAGGATAATCCTCCAGCCGTAAATTGCGTATTTGTAAATGTAACTCATCCGGACTCATAGCTGCCCCAGTTGTAAAACCATGTTATAGATAGTTTACACGTAATTTGATCAGGGTTGCACCAGAACCATTAGCTGTATAAACTTCTGGACGTCTAAATAAAAACAATAAAGGAAGTCGCATGAACTCAACGGCCCCGGCTCAGCCCCCAAGTGCTATAGCGCTATTGCCGCTCGCTCTGTTTCTAGCTCTGTTTTTAGGAACTGGAATTTACTTTCAAAGCGAAGGGGTAGAATACGCTTTTTATCAACTACCCAGTCCAGTTGCCATTTTACCGGCTATTGTGTTGGGCATCTTACTCAGCAAACAAGCCTTTGAAGAGCGTATCGCGACCTTTGTTGCTGGCGTCGGTGACAGCAACATCATAACCATGTGCATGATCTACTTGTTGGCCGGAGCATTTTCTACCGTTGCTGAAGCCACCGGTGGTGTCGATGCTATGGTCGCGCTGGGCTTAAACATAATCCCTGCCTGGTTCCTTATTCCCGGTTTGTTTTTAATTGCGGGCGTAATTTCTACGGCCATGGGAACCTCGATGGGCACCCTGGCCGCTTTAGCACCGGTGGTTTTAGGAATTGGTGAAGCAACTGATATTAGCTTACCTCTGCTAGCAGGAGTCCTGGTTAGTGGTGCTATGTTTGGTGACAACCTATCCATCATCTCCGACACAACCATTGCCGCAACTCGTACTCAAGGTTGTAGCATGCGCGACAAGTTTCGGGCTAATTTAAAAATCGCCATACCTGCAGCCATACTCACCGTGGTTTGGTTGATGTCCTACGATACCAGTGATGTACCGCTTAACATTCCAGAGGCAAACCTCTGGCTATGCCTGCCTTATTTCGCCATTATTGTGCTGGCTATCATGGGATTGAACGTATTTGCTGTATTGGGCCTTGGTATCGTAATGGCGGCCGCATTCGGCATGGTGACAGTCGACTATCAATGGGTGAAGTTTAGTCAGGATGTCTATGATGGCTTTTCGAGTATGCAGGAGATTTTCCTATTATCATTATTAATCGGCGGCCTTTCAGGATTAATTCGCCAACAAGGAGGGCTTGCCTTCCTGGCCCGCTTTGTTGAGTCCGTCGCCGGCCGTGTTAGTAAACACAAGCAACGCTCATCAGCACTTGGCATCGCTGGCCTGACTTCATTAACCAATTTTTGTGTCGCTAACAATACAGTAAGCATCCTGCTTGCTGGCGAGGTCAGCAAACGCCTGGCGTCTCAAGGCAATCTGGCCCGTCGGCAAAGTGCCAGCTTGCTGGACATCTTCGCCTGCACCGTGCAGGGAGCTCTGCCCTATGGTGCGCAAGCACTACTAATGGGGGCAAGCTTTGGCATTTCGCCGCTATCGGTTAGTTTAAATACGGGTTATTGCTTTATTTTAGGCGGGGTGGCATTGGTCATGATTATTTGGCGGCGTCCACTAGAAGATCGGGAGCCCGAAAAGCAAGAAGCGGCTGCATAAGCCGCTTCACTGCACATTCACAGGCTGCCCAAATCAATTAGTGCTGGGTAGCTCTAGGATGCCGTCTATTTCAATTTGAGAACCTTTCGGCAACTGCTTTACACCAATAGCTGCGCGAGCCGGGTAAGGTGTTTTAAAAAACTTAGCCATCACTTCATTCACAATGGCAAATTCTGATAAGTCGGTTAGGTAAATTTGTACTTTTACCATGTCTTGTAACTCGCCTCCGGCTGCTTCACAGACGGCGGACAAGTTTTTAAACACTTGCTCTGCCTGTTGCGCAAAATCCTCACTAACCAGCTCCATGGTCTCTGGTTGCAAAGGGATTTGCCCGGATAAATAAACAGTAGTTCCGATCTTTACTGCTTGTGAGTAGGTTCCAATAGCTGCCGGAGCTTTCTCCGTTGCAATAATAACTTTTGACATGATTACTTCCTTAAACGCGTCACGCGCTGTACATCAGGCATCTTGCGAATATGACGGATAACATCTGCGAGATGTTTTCTGTTTTTAATAGTAAGTGCAACATCAATAAAATAGATATTCGCATCAATTTCTTCGGTCTTGAGTCCATCAATATTGCAGCCGGTAGTCGCAATAGCTGAAGTCAATTTCGCCAGTGCCCCTTGATGGTTCACTATTTCGATGCGAATTTCAGAAATAAACTCTGACTCTGGTTTGTTGTCCCATTCAACCGGGAAGTAACGTCCAGGCTCATCTTCGTGACCGCGCACGTTCTTACATTCCCGGCGATGTATAACAAGCCCTTTGCCCGGACTGACGTGAGCAATAATGTCGTCACCGGGGATCGGTCGACAGCATTTAGCAAAGCTAACTAACAGGCCTTCGGCGCCTTTAATTGACAAGCTTTTCTGTGACGCCGCGTCGTCTTTTAAGGGTTGAATTTCACCCAATAGGCGTTTGGCGATGGCAACCGACATCATATTACCTAGGCCAATTTGCTTTAACAGGTCAGCCTTACTTTCTATTTTAGTCTCTTTTAAAACCCGCGCAAACTCTTTGTCCGGCAGGTCATCATAGCTAACCGGTCCCAACGCCGAGCGCAGTAGCCGCTCACCAAGTTGCTGCGCTTCTGAAGCTTCCTGCCCTTTTAAGTACTGCCGTATTTTCGCACGCGCTTTACCGGTCACAACAAAGTTAAGCCAGGCAATATTAGGTCGCGATCCCGCTGCCGTTTTTATTTCAACCGTCTGTCCGGTTTCCAAAGACTTACTCAGCGAATAAGTACGGTGATTGACGCGAGCTCCAATACAGGTATTACCAACATCAGTATGTACCGCATAGGCAAAATCCACGGCAGTAGCCCCCTGCGGCAACTCAATAATGCGCCCATCAGGAGTAAATACATAAATCTCGTCAGGGAAAAGATCCGACTTAACGTTTTCAATAAACTCAAATGAACTGCCCGCACTTTGCTGCAATTCCAATAAACTTTGCATCCACTTTCTGGCCCGGACCTGAGCAGTGGTGCTGGCGTCATCTGTATTTTTATAAAGCCAATGCGCCGCCACACCGCGATCCGCCATTAAATCCATCTCTTCGGTGCGAATCTGAATCTCCACCGGCACCCCATGCGGACCTTTTAGCGACGTATGTAACGATTGATATCCGTTCGATTTTGGAATCGCGATATAATCTTTGAAACGCGTTTCTATTGGTTTGTATAAATTGTGCAGTGCACCAAGTACCCGGTAGCAGGTATCGACACTATCAACGATAACCCGGAACGCATAAATATCCATAACCTGACCAAAACGCAGTTCTTTATTTTGCATTTTGCGATATATGCTGTGTAAGTGCTTTTCGCGACTAAGTACCCGGGCGCTAATTTCATTGCCTTCTAGCCGGGACTCAATTTCACTATGCACACGCTCCACAAATTCACGTCGATTGCCCCGTGCTTTTTTGACTTCTGACTCCAACAGCCTTGCTCGCCAAGGGTATAAAGCCCAAAACCCAAGCTGCTCAAGTTCGTTTTTTATATCGTGGATGCCGAGTCGATGCGCCAATGGCGCATAAATTTCTAATGTTTCGCGGGCGATGCGACGCCGTTTGTCGGGGCGTAAGTGTTGAATCGTACGCATATTGTGCGTGCGGTCAGCTAACTTAATTAAAATGACCCGAATATCCTGCACCATCGCCATGATCATCTTGCGATAGTTTTCCGCCTGAGCCTCTTCTTTTGAATCAAACTGCAGCTTATCGAGCTTAGAAACTCCCTCAACCAAGTTAGCAACAGTCGCGCCGAACAATTCCGCTAAATCTTCTCGCTGAGTTTCTGTATCCTCTATCACGTCATGCAACAGAGCCGCCATCAAGGTTTCTTGATCGAGCCGCATATCGGCTAACAAGCTGGCAACAGCTACTGGGTGGGTAATGTAAGGTTCGCCGCTACTGCGCTTTTGGCTGCTATGCGCATCATTAGCAACAATGAATGCCTGCTCAACCTGCTCAACTTGTTCAGCGGGCAAATACTCACTAATTTGAGTTTTCAAGCCTTCAAATAGATACACCTGCTATCCCCGCGACAGATACGTAAAGGAAAACGTGGAATCGGAACTTAATGACAGAATACGAGGAAAAGAGAAAAAAGCCAACGATAGGGCTATCGTTGGCAGGATCTGCTTACTCAACACCACGCAAAGCGTTCACTGCTTGCAATTCTTCAGCATCAGCTTGCTGCTGAGCTTGTTGGTCTTCAGCATCTAAACGGTCGTTATCAATCAAGCCACGCTCTATCTCACGTAAAGCGATGACAGTTGGCTTTTCGTTTTTCACCTCGACTAGAGGTTCTTTGCCCTGTACCGCCAACTGGCGAGCACGACGCGAAGCTAATAAAATTAAATCAAAACGGTTACCAACGCGGTCTACTGCATCTTCAACGGTTACGCGAGCCATGGTTTACTCCCAATAATGCCTGAGTGTTATTTTTCGAAAGGTTAAGAATTATACGGAAAAGCGGCCCGTTAGCCAAGCAATTCCTTCAGAGTTTCTGCATGAACGACTTGTTGTACCGGCATTCTGTTGCGTTGTGCCAACACGATATGCTCTAGCTGCGACAAAGTCTGGTCAAAATCATCATTCACCAGCAGATAGTCAAATTCGTGGTAATGCGACATTTCGGCTTGTGCCTTTGCCATTCGCTTAGCAATAACTTCATCACTATCTTGCCCGCGGTTTCTCAAGCGTTGTTGCAGGCATTCAAGGCTCGGCGGAATAATAAATACCGACCGCGTTTCCGGATGATGCTCTCGAACTTGCTGGGCGCCCTGCCAGTCGATGTCTAAAAACACATCAATCCCACGCTCTAACAGATCTTCGACGACCCGGCGGGAAGTACCATAATAGTTATCAAACACGCTCGCCCACTCGTAAAACTCACCGGCTGCAATCCGTTGTTCAAATTCAGCCACATCCAGAAAGTGGTAATGCACACCATGTTGCTCCCCGGGGCGTGGCGCCCGAGTGGTCGAGGAGACTGAAACCTGCATCGAACCATCTGCATGTCGATCCAACAAGGCCTTGATTAAACTTGATTTCCCGGCCCCGCTGGGGGCGGCAATAATAAAAAGATTACCCGATTGAGCCGTCATAATGTGTCGCCATCAAGGCTATATTACTTGTTGATAATGGCAGTAAAGAATAACACGCTTGTCGGTGTTTGGTAAAAGCGCATCATTCACTATTTAGTAAAAAACCAGTACAGTTACCGTTAAAATATCAGCAAAGGGAATGCAGACGGTTGGCTAAACATGCTCTAACAAACAATCCGCGGGCGAAGACGGGTATTGCTTTCGGGCTTTTCCTGTTGGTTTTGTTAGGCCTGAACTTACGTCCACTTTTAACATCTGTTGGGCCACTGACCGATGAACTAATTAATGCCACCGGCGCCTCATTTAGTCACATTTCATTATTAACCACAGTACCGATCTTAATGATCGGCTTGCTCGCTTTATTTGCCGGTCGTTTAACCATGGCATTAGGCTACAAGAAAGGCATTAGTCTGGGGTTAATCGTGTTAACAGCAGGACTTTTGTTAAGAGCATTCCCGCCCACCACGTCGTTACTGCTGTTAAGTGCGTTTATTGGTGGGTTTGGTATTGCTTTACTTCATATTATTATCCCTGAGCTAACAAAACATCAGTATTTAAACCGCCTGGGGTTAGTGACTGGACTCTGGTCAGCAGCCTTAATGGGCGGAGCCGCTCTCGGTGCCGTTATTACTCCGTGGTTAGCCAACCTTTTGTCAGAGCGCTATTACGCATTAGCTTGCTGGGCTGCTTTTGCACTGCTTAGCCTGCTGATCTGGTGGCTGCCTCAAAATAAGGTACCCACTGCAGACATTCCGCCGCGGCACAAGTTGTTACGTGCCCACCGGTATCCGCGCGCCTGGTTTCTGGGCGCGTACTTTGCCTTAGTCAACGCCGGTTATGCGGGATTTATTGCCTGGATAGCGCCTTTTTATGGCGAATACGGCTGGTCAGCGCAACAGGCCGGTAATTTATTAGCACTATTTTCATTAGTCCAGGTGTTAGGAGCATTATTGCTCCCTGCATTATCTCGCTCGCAGGACCGCCGGCTATGGCTCGTTATTGCCGTAGTAACGCAAATGATAGGCTTCGCAGGTCTCAGTTTCTGGCCTGAGGCATCACCCTGGCTATGGTCAGCGTTATGTGGCTTTGGACTAGGCGGGGCTTTTCCATTGTGTATCGTGATGGCGCTAGACCATCTTGATAACCCCGTACAAGCTGGCAGGTTAGTATCATTTATGCAAGGGATTGGATTTATGTTTGCCAGCTTGATGCCACTGCTAACCGGTTGGTTTCGGGACTTTAGTGGCAACTATTCGCTGGGTTGGCAACTTCACATTGCGGTTGGCGCGATTATTTTACTGTGTACGTTAAAGTTTAACCCTCGGCACTACCGCCAGGCGCTAACGGACAAGAAGTAATTATCCCATGGGTAAAATATGTAGGATCATATCGTCCGCAAGCTGTTCAATTTTTCCTACTGAAACATCGCGCTGAGCCATGACGCTAAGACCAATGACGTTCGTTTGAAACAAGTGGGCCAGACGTTTGGCGTCCGCTTGTTGGAAGATTTCACCAGCATCAATAGCGCGCTGGAATTTTTCTTCGAACATCTCTTGGAGATCATTCATATAACTTTTCACACTTTGACTGTCGACAGTGTCTTGGTTACTGAGCTCTAACAGCACTTTTACCAACATACATGCTTTGCTTGGAATATGTTCGTGATAACGTTGCGCGGTCCCGAGTAATAAGTTCTTAAGCCCTTCTAACTCGCTGTTCCCGGTGGCAAGAACCTCAGCAAACATTGCTCGGGTCTGATCGCCATAGCAAACAATCGCCTCCTGAAATAGTTCTTGCTTACTGCCAAACGCCGCATAGATGCTTCCGGGGCGCATATCGAGAGCCAGTTCAATGTCTTTCATCGAAGTTGCATGATACCCCTGTTTCCAGAATAAATTCATGGCATTAGTTAATGCAGCTTCTCGCTCAAACTGTGGCTTCCTAGCCATTGCGGCTCCCGGTTAATTATTTGGTTTGGACAGTATAGACAAGCCGTTTACGCCTTTAAAGACGATTGTTAAAAAAAGTGACCCTTTGTGCTTTTTCATCAGTACGTTATAACTATTACTAAGGAAATAACACCGACAAACAGGAGTGTTACATGTCAACCGAAAAAAAGCCGTGGCATCATGCCATACTATTTCCGGTGTTCTTACCCGCCATTTTTGTCATAGCGTTATTGGTAATTGGAACCTTAAGTGCACCTGAGAAAGCCGGTGAGTTATTCGATAGTACACTAGCAGGAATAACCAAACATTTTGGCTGGTTTTATATGCTGGCCGTAGCACTGTTTTTAATGTTTATTGTTGGAGTTGGTGTCTCCAAATGGGGTCGGATCAAGCTAGGACCTGACCACTGTGAACCGGAGTATAGCTTCATTTCCTGGTTCGCCATGCTGTTTTCCGCAGGCTACGGTATCGCATTACTATTCTTTGGTGTCGCTGAGCCAGTTTTGCACTATTCCGAACCACCCGCAGGCGCCGCTGAATCTGTTAGTTCAGCAAAGCAAGCTATGCAGATTGCGTACTTCCACTGGGGGTTCCACATCTGGGCGATATACGGCCTGGTTGGCTTAGTATTAGCTTACTTCTCGTTTCGGCACGGCCTCCCACTTTCGATGCGTTCCACTTTATACCCGTTAATCGGCGATAAAATTAACGGCCCGGCCGGACATGCCGTCGACACTTTTGCCATACTCGGCACTATGTTCGGTATTGCCACCACGCTTGGCTTATCGGTGATTCAAATAAATACCGGTCTCAATTATCTGTGGGAAGACATTCCAATTGGCTCGACGGTACAAATTATTGCCATCGCGGTTATCACCCTGGCCGCGATAGGCTCCGTTGTAGCTGGCATGGATAAAGGTATCAAGCGATTGTCGCTGCTGAATATGACGTTGGTCATGTTTTTGCTACTGTTTGTATTCTTTGCCGGACCCACCGTCCACATACTAGAGACTTTTTTACAAAATACCGGCGCTTACTTAAGTGGTATTGTCGAACGTACATTTAATTTACAGGCTTACTCTCGCAGCGATTGGATCGGTAACTGGACGTTATTTATCTTCGGCTGGACCATTGCCTGGGCACCATTTGTCGGTTTATTTATCGCCAAAATCAGTCGCGGCCGAACAATTCGCCAGTATGTTTTTGGCGTTATGTTGGTACCTTCGATATTTACCTTCTTCTGGTTTGCCGTGTTTGGCGACACCGCACTTAATATGATCATGAACGAAGGCTATACCTCGCTCATTGGCGAAGTACAAAATAATCAGGCAGTTGCTTTGTTTAAACTGTATGAGAACTTGCCACTAACCAGCATCATCAGTTTTGCCACAGTTATTTTAATTATAACCTTCTTTGTCACCTCATCGGATTCCGGCTCACTCGTTATTGACTCGTTATCCTCCGGCGGGATGCTGGAGACTCCGGTATGGCAGCGAGTATTCTGGGCCTCAACTGAAGGTATTGTTGCATCGGTACTGTTGCTGGCAGGCGGTCTGGGCGCACTGCAAACTGCTGCAATCACCAGTGCCTTGCCGTTCGCCGTCATTATATTAATATCCGCTGTCGGCATGTGGCGAGCGTTAGTCATAGAGGGCCACCAATATAACAGTCTGCAAAGTCACCGGCACGCGCACCGCCGTGGCGTTAACGAAGGCCCGGACTATTGGAAAAAGCGTTTATCCGGGTTAGTCGACTTTCCAAAAAAGGATCCGGTGCTGGACTTCATCTATGGTACCGCCGAGGAGTCTTTAAAGCATGTTAAAGATGAACTGAAAGATTCAGACTGGCCTGCAGAGTTTAGCGAAGATCGCGAACACAACCGCATTATACTAAGTGTAGAGCGGGGCAAAGAACTGGATTTTGCCTATGAGATCAGACTGCGCGACTACCTGTTACCTGAGTTTGCACTGACTAACGATAAAAACCGCGAAGTTTATTATCGTGCAGAAGTGTTCCTGCGTCAGGGTGGACAGTCTTATAACCTATACGGATGGGAAAAGACTGACATTATTAACGATGTTATTAACCAGTTTGAAAACTATCTCCACTTCCGGCACAACAGCCCAGGTGTTCTGCCTTGGGAGATGGACAAACATGATGAGGACTTGCAGGATATGGAAACCAAGAAGTAATAGGCAATTTATTGAAGCCGCCTGCGGGCGGCTTTTTTTATTGTGGTAATATATGTTTTTTGCGGACAGGATTTAACGGATGAGAATTCTGCACACGTCCGATTGGCATTTAGGGCGGCTTTTCCATCAGCTATCACTGCTTGACGACCAACGCTATTGCCTTGATCAGGTATTACAATACATCGAGCAGTACAAGCCCGATGTTGTCATTATCGCTGGTGATATCTACGACCGTTCGATTCCGCCCAGTGCGGCAGTTACGCTATTCAATGAGTTTGTTAATCAGTGCCTGACCAATTACAAGGTGCCGATAATTGCGATTTCAGGCAACCATGACGGAGCCGAACGTTTAGGTTTTGCCGCTAACCAACTTAAACAGTCGGGGCTGCACTTAATCACCTCGTTTGAGCAGATGCTTGAACCGGTTATTATTGAGGACCAGCATGGGCCGGTTTATTTTTGGGGCGTCCCCTTCCATGATCCTGCGCAAGTTGCTCAATTCACCCAACAAACCCAGAAAGATTACAATCAGGCTCATCAAGCACTGCTTACTCATTTAGGGCATCAGCCAGATGCTCGAAATGTCATGATAAGCCATTGCTACCTTGATGGCGCCAGTGAATCGGAATCGGAAAGGCCACTATCTATTGGCGGAGCGGATCGCGTCGACTGGCAGTTATTTAAAGGCTTTAGCTATACCGCGTTAGGACACCTTCATCAACCACAACATAAGGGTCAAAACAACATCCGTTACAGTGGCTCATTAATGAAATATAGCTTTTCTGAGCAACACCATAAAAAAGCGATAACTAAAGTCGATATCGACAGCGACGGCGAGGCAACCACCGAGCAGTTAGCGCTTACTCCAAAATACGATGTTAGGGTGTTAACGGGGTCACTGACAGAACTTATTGATCGAGCAGAACAAGATGATGCCCGCCACGACTACCTGCAAGTGGTGTTAACCGATAAAGAAGCACTACTAAACCCTATGGCCCGGCTACGGCAAGTCTACCCCAACGTGCTCGAGCTTAGAAAACAGCGTTTTCAGGCCCAGGTCGGTGACACTATCGCCGCTGCACGCGAGCAACTAAAGCGTTCCGATCTGGATGTGTTTGCCGATTTTTTCAAACAGGTACAGGAACAACCAATGTCAGAGCAGCAACGTCAACATGTTGCAGTTCTAATTGAAGATATTGCTAAACAGGAGCGTAATGAATGAAACCTTTATTGCTCTCCATGCAAGCATTTGGGCCATTTGCCGGTACCGAGATAATTCACTTTAATGAGCTGGGTGAGCACCCACTTTTTCTAATTAACGGTGCTACCGGGGCTGGGAAAACAACCATACTCGACGCAATCAGCTACGCATTATTTGGCAAAACAACCGGTGCTGAGAGACAGGGTGAACAGATGCGGTGCCATCATGCCGCCGCCGACCTAATGACTGAGGTGAACTTTGTTTTTTCCATCGGCGACCGCTGTTATCACGTGCAACGCACACCGACTCAGCAACGACCTAAATTGCGTGGTGAAGGTTATAAAGAAGAACGAGCCAGCGCCAACTTATGGCAAATTAGAGCAAACGTAGAGCCGAAGCTAGAGCTAGATGCAGCCGATAAACAATTATTGGCAAGCCGCAAGGTTAACGACGTAACAGCGCAGCTCGAGCAAATTATTGGCCTAAAAGCCGATCAATTTCGACAAGTTGTCGTTTTACCGCAAGGCAAGTTTAGAGAGCTGCTAACTGCAGACGCGGGCGAACGCGAAAATATTTTTGCCCAACTTTTTCAGACTCATCGCTATCAATATATCGAAGAACAATTGAAAGAGCAGGCGAAAGATATTCGCCAACAAATGCGGCAACATCAGCAGACGCTGGTGGCATTGTTAGATGAAGCGGATGCCGAAGATGAGCAACAGTTAAGTCGGAAATTAAGTCAGTCTTCTGCACAGGTCGAAGCATTAGAAAATCACAAAAAGGTGCTAGCGGATAAACTACAAAAGCAATTATCAGAATTGCAGGCAGCACAACATTGTCTTGAGCAGTTTAATCAACAACAACGCTTAACTGAACAACAAGTAGAACTCGAGCAGCGTCAACCTCAATTTGATGCTATCCAGCAGCAACTTGAACGGGCACACCAAGCGCAGCAACTGGCTCCTACCGAACAGCAACTATCGCTCGTTAAAGAACGGTTAAAACAGCAGCAACAAGCACTTAATAGTTGGCAGCAGCAACTTGAAGAACTCGACTTAAAGCAGCAACAGGCAGAGCAGGAAAAAGCACTGGCTGATCAGCTTGAACAAGAAAACAGCCAGTTGACTCAATCAATTCAGCAACAACAGCAATGGCTGCCCAAACTTAAATCGTTAACCGAGTTGCAACAACAACATCAGCAACAGGCTGACGCCGTTCATCAACAGCAGATGAAGGTGGATCAGGCTAAGCAACAAAAGCAACAGCGAAAAGAGCAAATTAGTCACACCGAACAAACCATCGAAACGCTCGAAAAAAGTATCACGCAGCACCAAAATACAGATATCAAACGCCAACGATTAACGGATCAAAAACAACAGCTGATAAAACATCAACAGCTAAGCGAACAACGACAACCTCTTGTCGATCAAGCAGCTCAACAGCAAAAGCAATTACAGGAACTTGCAGAGCAAACGCAGGCGGCCGGACAACGCAGTCAGCAACTCGAGCAACTGTGGTACCAAAGCCAGGCCAGCAACCTGGCACAACAACTTGAGCCCGGTCAGCCCTGTCCTGTTTGTGGTTCGCGGCAACACCCCGAACCTAGTTTAGCGAGCGAACATGAAGTCATTGAACATCAGCAAGTGATCGAAGCAAGAGAAGCGTTCCAAAAACAACAGCTGCTGCAACAGAATAAAGAGCAGGAGCTGTACCAAACCCAACAAAAAATAGAGTTGTTAGAGCAACAGTTACAGCAACTTGGCAAGCCTGAAAGCGCAGAACAGCTTGAACAATTCGAGCAACAACTGTCTGCGCAAGAGCACCAACAACAGCAACAGCTTGAGCAGTTATCAACCGAGCAAAAGAAGCTAAAACAACAGCGCCAGCAATCTGATAATGACTCAGAGCAGTTAGACCAACAAACACACCAGCTGCACCAGCAACAACTTGACCTTAAAGTGACTGCCCAAAACCTGCAGCAGCTACAAGCAGAAGTACCAGAAGCAATGCGCGATGCTGATGCGTTACAAAAGCGGTTAGCAGAGCAGCAGCAACAATTACAAGATAATCAGCAACGGCAAAAGCAAGCAACCCAGCAGCTGCAACAAATACTGCAACAGCTATCCGCCAAAAAATTACAGGTTAACGAAGGCGAGAAGCAACTTGCCGACTTAAACGCGGAGGCTGAAAAACTTGAACAGCAACTGATACAGCAACGGCAACAACTTGGGTTTTCCTCACAGCAGCAGTATAGAGAAGCGCTACTAACTTCTGAGCAGCGCCAGCAGCTGGAAAAAAAGCTGCAGTCTTTCCGGCAACAGCAACATACCGTAGTTAGTGTTTTAGCGGAGCTTGAACAACAACTAAAAGGTGTTCAGCGACCCGATACTATTCGTCTCGAACAGGCTAAGGATGAGCTGCAACAGGCTTTTTCTGAAGCCGAAAATAATTGGTTAACGGAACGTGACCAGTTAAGTCAGCTACAAAACGTGCAACAACGGTTAAGTTTAACTAAAAAGCGAGCAGACACCCTACATAAACGGTATGCTGTTAGTGGAACTCTGGCAGATGTCGCCTCTGGCACCAACCCTCAGCGACTTAGTTTGCATCGGTTTGTGCTCGGCGTACTGCTTGACGACGTGCTACGCGTTGCGTCTCAACGTTTGACCAAAATGACCCACGGACGCTATCAGCTGATTCGCGACGAATCTGTTAGCGACGCACGTTCTGCAGGGGGCTTAACCATATTAGTTGAGGATACCTATACCGGGCAGCAGCGAAGTGCCAAAACGCTGTCTGGCGGTGAAAGTTTTATGGCGGCTCTTGCCCTGGCGCTGGGGCTGTCAGATGTAGTGCAAAGCTATGCCGGGGGAATCCGGCTGGACACATTGTTTATCGACGAAGGCTTTGGCAGCTTGGACGATGAAGCGCTGGATGCCGCTATCGATGTACTCGCGGAGCTTCGCTCCAGTGGTCGGACTATTGGAATCATCTCGCATGTGCGAGAATTAAAGGATCGACTGCACGATCGGATTGATGTGATTCGTCAGCGTGGTGGTAGCAAAATTATGATGAGGACAGAGTAAC
The DNA here is from genome assembly GCA_051746345.1 of Pseudomonadota bacterium. Classification (GTDB taxonomy): domain Bacteria; phylum Pseudomonadota; class Gammaproteobacteria; order Enterobacterales; family Alteromonadaceae; genus Idiomarina. The sequence goes on along the minus strand of JBNJEZ010000014.1, from coordinate 7,068 downwards.
GCAATGGAAACGCCGGCCAATTCAAATAACCGCTTACCCGCTATGCCGACTATGTTAGTTAAGTCGCTGCTAACATTAAACCGCGTCGATAACACGCAAGCTGAAAAAGCTGAACTGCAGCACCAATTTTTTATCGAGCAGGTTGATAATAAGAAGCTAAATACTTACCAACAGATGTTTGGTGGCTTTGTCAGTGATATTCCTCTGGCGTTATTCTATTGTCTTGCGCAACGTACACATCTCGCGCAAATGTTGGATAAAAGCTTTCCGTGGCCTGCACCCGGACTCGTCCATGTCAATAATTCGCTCGAACAACATAGTCACATAGATCCGGAAGCAGGCTTTAACCTGGACGCGGTCGTAAAATTGCCGGCACGCGGTCCGGATGTGTCGCCACGCCGTTTACGCCCGCAGTTTATCGTAAATTTTTATCAGGCTGAGCAACTTGTTGTTACTTGCAAGAGTACCTATCAAGTAATGAGCGGTCAGAGCTCCGCCGCACCAAGCCGAAGAACAGCGACAAAAGCATTTGAACCCCAACCAGGCTGGGTAAACCATTGCCACTGGCAGCTGGGTTCGGGTATGGGTCGGCGTTACGCGCGCGTCTCCGGCGACTTTAACCCAATTCACCTGCACGCTTTAACCTCTCGTTGGTTTGGTTTTAAAAAACCAATCATTCACGGCATGTACATGATGGCGAGAGCGCAAGCAGAAATCGAGCGGCAAGTGGGGCAGGCCGCTACTCATATTGATGTTAATTTTAAACGGCCAGTAGTGCTACCAGCTCGAGTTCAGTTATGGGTAAATGACGACGATGATCAGCACCGCTACGAAGTTCGCAGTGCCGACCATGCTCACGCCCAGTTAGACGGAAAAATTAGGTTTAACGGCGACTAATTAACGTTTAACGATGTCACCGTTTTTCATCACAAAGCCGACGTTTTGCAATGTGGTAATATCTTCCAGCGGGTTACCTTTCACAGCCACAATGTCAGCTAAGTTGCCTTCTTTAATAACACCCAGCTTATCACTTTTTAGAATGCCCGCGGCTACAGAAGTAGCTGCCTGAATCGCTTCAGCTTCCGGCATTCCGGCTTCAACCATGTACTGAAACTCCAGCGCATTGTCACCATGCGCGGATACTCCACTGTCGGTTCCAAACGCAATATTTACGCCCGCTTTATAAGCTTCTGCAAAAGTCTGCTGAATTAAAGGGCCAATCTCGGCTGCTTTTGGCCGCACAACGGCAGGGAAGTAGCCATCGACTTTTGCTTTTTCAGCAACAAATTTACCTGCAAGAATTGTAGGAACTAAGTAAGTTCCTCGTTCTTTCATCGCCGCTATCACTTCGTCATCCATGTAAGTGCCATGCTCGACAGTTTTTACGCCCGCCCTGACCGCACGAAGCATACCTTCTTTACCATGCGCATGCGCGGCAACATGGAAATTATAGTCATCCGCAATCTCAATCAAAGCTGTTAACTCATCATCGGTAAATTGCGGGTTTTCGCCGCTGGAAGCCATGCTTAACACACCACCAGTCGCTGTAATCTTAATAAAGTCAGCGCCTTCTTTATAATGCTGCCTTACCGCTTCCTTAGCATCTTCCGAGCTGTTAATTACGCCTTCGACCGGCGAAGGGCGACCCATTAGATCATCTTTAACACCATTTGTTGGGTCAGCATGGCCCCCCGTCGTCGCCAACGATTTACCCGCAGTGTATATACGTGGACCCATTACCGTACCGGCATTTACAGCATCCCTCAGAGCAATAGTGACATTATAAGAGTCACCGGGGTTACGGACCGTGGTAAACCCAGCCATTAAGGTTTTCATACCATAATTCTGAGCCATCAAAGCCAGGTCTGCAGGGCCTTCGGTAAAACGGTTTAAATAGGATTGTGGACCTGATTGTCCGTCCAGGTGAACATGCAGATCAATCAGCCCGGGCAAGCATGTCATAGAACTAAGATCGGTAAACTCGTCGGCCTCGGGACGCTGCTGAGTCAACTGCTTAATCTCTCCGCCCTCAACCTGAATGTAGTGTTCGCCTCTAAGCTCACCAGATTCACTATCAAAGACGTTTCCGCAATGCAGCCAATCAGCAGCTGTCGCCTGACTTGTTAAGAGAGCGGCTGTTATTCCTAACGCTATTTTTTTTATCATTATTTTTTGCCTCCAAAGGCTTATTATTCAGTGGTCTCGGTTTGCCACAGTATGCGTATTTTTTCGGGCTGGCTGACCAAAGAAGCCACAGTGTATTCGGATAAATGACGATAAAAAACTTCTTTACCCTCATTAATTATGCGCTTTAACTCACAGACTGGAAAAATATTACACTCGGGATTATGGCAATCAATACAGAACTCATCACCTTCCAGATTTCGTATTAAGTGATCGAGTCGAATGTCTTCAGCTTTCATGCTCATTTGGAAGCCACCATTCTTACCACGGCGAGTTTCTATAAACCCTTCTTTGCCCAGTTGGTGTATTACTTTGTTCAAATGGTTTCTTGGCGCATTAAAAGTACGACTTAGTTCATCAATGGTCACAAGTCGGGTCTCTTGCTTAGCCGCCAGATATATCAGCACTCTTAGCCCATAATCGGTGTATTTTTTTAACTGCACTAGTAACCTCGCCTGCGGTTTCGCTATCTACTGACTACTCAAGGTAAGATGCTGACCCTGCTGTGCCTTGATCACTATATCCTCTTCCTTTATGTCAATTTTTATAATGTTATTCAATAGTTCGGTAAAACTTTGTGCAAATGCCATGGCTTTATCGGAGCACATACGTTTAGTGCTGCCAGCAATATTTAACCGAGCCATCTCCCCTTTTAGGCTGTAGTGGCCAAAAATACGATTACAACCGTCCGAGCCGGTTAGTCGACCGTCGGGTAAAAATTGAAGCTCTGCATTTTGCGCTGTTGACGCCGAATAACCCGACATCGATTTTACTTGCAGTGGTTTACCCTGAATCAGCTGCTCAGTCTGTCCGCCGCAACCGTTCAGTTGCTTATCCAGATGTAGCAACGTCACCTGATATGGGTATGCGATGCCACTCATTGAGTCGTAACAAATGTTATCAATAACCTCTAGCTGGTGCCCTGCTGTCGTTTCAACACGCCAATGATTACCATCAGACGCTTTGCTATCAGCTTTCTGTCGCTCGTCTGTCAGTGATAACTGTTGCTCATCTTCGGGAGTCGTAAGAGTTGCCTGTTGTCCGTTCACTGTGAGGAGCCAAAACGGCTCATTACCACGAAAAGCAACATCGTTCGGTAAATAGCCATCCTCTGTACACAACGGCAGTTGCTCTCCACGCCAGGTTACCTGCGCTTCGCGTCCTTTAGACCAAAAAACGGTGGTTCCATCTTCATTCTGATATTTGCTACCGGATGCCGCTGGTAATTGCTGTAATTGCTGCTGTCCACCGCGCATACTTAATACCATCTGGTTCTGACTAAAACTTGCCGTTAATGGCTGAAGGCCGCAGTGATAGCTAACACCGGTAGAATTCTCAGAGCCAGTCTGAGTGCAACCGGCAAGCAACATGATTATCAAGCCGAGATATAATCTGTACACGCTGGTCTCCTTTGCTTACTTAAAAAGCCCACTATGAACTCTGTAGTCGCGCTGAGTGCAACAGTACTAATTGCTCAGCTTGTGCCGCCAGTAGTGTTAAAACACGCTGTTCTTCAGAGCTAAATGCTCGTGGCCTGTCGTCCATCAGACACAAAGTTCCCAGTACTTCATTATCGAAAGGCCTGATCGGAGCCCCTGCGTAAAACCGGATAAATGGCTGCTCAGTCACTAATGGATTATCAAAAAACCGGTCATCGAGCATGGCGTCTTCAATCACCATTACCTCAGGTTTCTCAACAATATGCGCACAGAATGACACATCACGACTGGTCTCGCAGATGTTCAAACCTATCGAAGACTTAAACCACTGCCGTTCTTTATCAACAAAAGAGACGGCCACCATAGAACTTGAAAAAAGTAACCCTGTTAGCTCTACCAGCTGGTCAAAACCGGTGTCTTTTTGGCTATCCAGAATATTCAGTTGTGTTAACAATTCAATGCGGTGTTGCTCGTTCTGCGCTAGTGCTGCCGTTTTCACATAAGCTCCTTTTCGCTAAATCGTAATTTTACTGTTTACCAATACGTTAAGAAAGGAGTTTTAGACGAATATCAATAAACGCTATTGCGAATTATTCTCATTATGATTATTATTACGCCCGATTCGATAAAACTAAAATCACTTTTCACTTAGCGTAAACAGGGTTAACGATGAACAAAAACACCATTGCCTTAGCCGTTCTGGCATCATTGAGCACAGCCGCCACTGCAAGTACCGATGAAAATCTTTCGATCGATGACTCGATTGAACAGATAAAAATAATTGGCACTAAAACAGACTCTCGCAGCACTGCAGGCTCTAGCGCAATCATTGACGAAGAGCAAATGCGCATTGAAGTTCCAACCGATATTAACCAACTAATGAAAACTATTCCGGGCATTTACGTCCGTGAAGAAGATGGCCAGGGCCTGCGGCCTAATATTGGTATTCGCGCAGCTTCAGCGGGCCGTGTAAGCAAAGTAACAATGCTCGAAGATGGTATTATGGTTGCCCCTGCACCGTATTCGAACCCAGCGGCCTATTACTTCCCGACCACATTACGCATGTCAGCGGTCGAAGTGTTAAAAGGCGCGCCTTTATTACGTTATGGTCCGCAAACAACCGGCGGCGTGCTGAACCTGGTATCAACTCCAATTCCAGAGAGCTTTAGTGGTCAGGTAATGACGCAATTTGGTGAGAACAGCAGTCAAGACTTGCATGCCCACGTCGGTGGTACCAATGAGCAATTCGGCTTCTTACTTGAAACCGTTCAGCGCAATAGCGATGGCTTTAAAAATATCGACCGTTCAGAGCGTGATGCTGGTTTTACAATTCAGGATTACGTGGCCAAATTGCAGTGGACCGGTGACCGCAGTCAGTTGTTGACCAAAGTAAAATACTCCGAAGAAGAGAGTAACGAAACCTATTTAGGGCTAACCGATATTGATTTCGCCGCAAACGAAAACCGTCGTTATGGCTTGTCCGAAATTGATCAAATGGATAATTCCCATAAAGGCTACAGCATTCATTATAGCTTTGATGCGACGGACAACTTAACACTTAATGCTATTGGTTATTATAACGAATTCGCTCGCAACTGGTTCAAGCTCGACGGCGGTAACTCCTACGTGTCAGCTGCTAACAATGGAGATATGCAGGCACTCGCGATTTTACGCGGGCAAATGGACGAGCTTGGTTTACAGTACAAAAATAATAACCGCAGCTATGAGTCGAAAGGCCTGGAGCTTAACGCACAGTGGACATTAGATGCTCATACCATCGAAGCTGGCCTTCGTGACCACAGCGACGAGATGGATCGCTTCCAGCCAGTTGCGGTCTATGACCAAATTAATGGCAGCCTTGTGTATCAAAATGAGATCGCTCCTACTGGCGGAAATAACCGACTGGAAGGTGCTGACGCAATGAGCTTTTGGTTAACCGACCGGTGGCAGGCCAACGACGATTTAACGGTACATATGACACTTCGCTACGAGGATGTCGAGTCTTACCGTAACCAATTCGCTGATACTCAGCGCAGTGAATTAGATAGCACGCGCTCTAATGACAGCAGCGAGTGGTTACCTGGCGTGTCTTTCACTTATGATTTGAGCGGACAGTGGCAAATGCTTGCTGGCGTGCATAAAGGATTCTCACCGCTAGGTGGCGGTGCTAAGGCTAACCAACAGCCTGAAACCAGCACTAACTACGAGGCTGGCTTGCGTTTCACCCAAGGCGACTTCTTCGCTGAGGCCGTCGGTTTTTACAGTGACTTTAGTGATACTACTCAGCAGTGCTCTATTGCAAACCCATGCGAAAACGGTGCCGAGTCAGGCTCTTATGTTCTGGGTGAGTCAGAAGTTTCAGGTCTTGAACTTCAGGCAAGCAACACATTTGAACTGGGTCAATTTTTAATGCCGGTCGAACTAGCATACACATACACCAACGGTGAAATCAGCAAGAACAACGCCGCTGGCTTGCGTGATGGCGATGAGCTTAACGATATCCCACAAAACACCTTTAGCGCGCGAGTCACCCTGGACAACAACAAAGGTTGGGTAAACTACGTAGTTGCTAAGTACATCGACGATATGTGCGTTAACGTCGGCTGCAACAGAGACGACAGTCGCTTTAATAAAACGGAGTCACTATTTGTGACTGATTTGGTCAGCCGTTATGAACTTAACAGCAACATGAATGTTTTCTTTAAATTAGAAAATGTCTTTGACCAGCAAAAAATTGTTGCTCGTTCACCACACGGTGCGCGTCCAAACAAGCCACAAACCGCTTCACTTGGTTTTGAATACAACTTTTAAATCGGTTTTTCCCTGGTGATAAGATGGCCCCGTCCGCGGGGCCATTTTATTATTCCGCTAAATCTATTAGATATTCAGCTAAAGCGCCCATGCCGGTCTTCTTAACCGCTGCACGTTGTTCCGCTGCCTGATTATAATTGGTGTTAGTGTTCACGTCGTAGACAAACAGTTCTCCCTGTTGGTCTTCAATAAACTCCACACCTGCTACATCAATATCGTTACTGCGTAAGAAGCTTTCCAAGTTTCTAATAATCTCATGATCATTAAAACGCTTAGTAATAGTGAACTTATCTTCAATGGCACAGTTATCGGCCGGGCATAATTCAAAACCACCCTGAGTATTTACCTGCACAGCATAAACAAAATGCTGACCAACAAACTCTGCACGGGTAATGTGAGGTGCTTTCGGCTGTATATATTCCTGTAGCAGCCAAGTACCGTCTAGCGGCTCGTCTAATGACTCTTGTTGCAGAAAATCGGCAAACTCCTCGAGTGTACCGAACCGCTGAACACCAAGTCCTTTGCCACCGCGGTTAGGTTTCAAAATTAACGGCCATTGATTAAACGCTTTTGCCGCAGGTAGTAACTCACCGTTGCCCACCACCGCGTGAGTTTTTGGAACCCGCAAACCAGC
>JBNJEZ010000013.1:0-66716 GCA_051746345.1 Pseudomonadota bacterium | reverse complement strand
TGTAATAGCAGCAGTTAGGGTAGTTTTACCGTGGTCAACGTGACCAATGGTGCCGACGTTTACGTGCGGCTTCGAACGTTCAAATTTTTCTTTAGACATTGCAGCCTCTCTAACAAAATTCTTCGGTGTGTTACCTAAGCTAAAAAGCATGACCGAGGTTTATTAGGGGCCTAAATTGAAATGGTGCTGATAGGCGGATTCGAACCGCCGACCTCACCCTTACCAAGGGTGCGCTCTACCAACTGAGCTATATCAGCACTGACGGAATGTGGAGCGGGTGGCGGGAATCGAACCCGCGTCATCAGCTTGGAAGGCTGAGGTAATAGCCACTATACGACACCCGCAAATTCACAATTTTATGAGGCCACTTCAAAACCAAGGAAATTGCGTGGTGGAGGGGGCAGGATTCGAACCTGCGAAGGCTGAGCCGTCAGATTTACAGTCTGATCCCTTTGGCCACTCGGGAACCCCTCCCGCATTTTGCAATTTGAATTGGTGCCGGCAGAGAGAGTCGAACTCCCGACCTACTGATTACAAGTCAGTTGCTCTACCAGCTGAGCTATGCCGGCACCCCGGTTAGGTGGAGCGCATTCTATGGCACTAAATTTGATAGTGCAATAGTTTCGCGTAAAAAAGTTAAAATTTACTGATTAAATGGTCAGTTTTTAGCTTGTTCGTGCAAAAACCAACCTTTTTTAGTCGCTAACGCGACGGCTTTTAATCGCTGTCGCGATGGCTTTTTGTAACCTGCCTTCGGAGTTAAGCAAACGGGTGGCGCAGTACAATCGTCTCAGCACGGTCAGGCCCGGTTGAAATAATATCAACCGGTATCCCGGTAATCGCTTCTATTCGGGCAATGTACGCCAATGCCTGCGGTGGTAACTGATTATGCTCAGTAACACCGACAGTGCTTTGCTGCCAACCCTCAAGCGTTTCATAAACCGGCTCGACAATCTCGTAGTCTTCAGCAGCTAATGGTGGGTATTCACTGATGCTGCCGTCTGCTAGCTTATAGCCCGTGCAAATTTTTAACTCTTCCAGCCCGTCTAATACATCCAGCTTAGTTAGGCAAAAGCCGCTAATGGAATTAATTTGCACGGCTCGCCGCATCGCTACAGCGTCTAACCATCCAGTACGACGTTTACGCCCGGTAGTCGCGCCAAACTCGTGGCCTTTGACTCCAAGGTGCTGGCCGACATCGCAGTCAAGCTCGGTTGGAAATGGACCGCTTCCTACGCGTGTGGTGTAGGCTTTAACAATACCCAGCACATAATCGATGTATCTGGGACCAAAACCGGCTCCGGTAGCTACGCCACCGGCAGTCGTATTTGACGATGTGACATAAGGGTAAGTGCCGTGATCAATATCCAGCAACGTGCCCTGAGCACCCTCAAACATAATTTTATCACCATTCTTGCGTGCTTTATCCAACATCGCCGGGACATCTGCGACCATTGGTTTTAGTAACTCCGCAAAAATTTTACACTGCGCCAATACTTCGTCGTAATCTACGGCATCGGTCTTATAATAGTGCGTCAGCGCAAAGTTATGATACTCAAGTACTTCTTTTAATTTGGTTTCAAAACGTTCTGCATTGAATAAGTCGCCAACGCGGAGACCGCGGCGAGCAACTTTGTCTTCGTAGGCTGGGCCAATTCCGCGACCGGTAGTTCCTATCGCTTCTTTACCTCTGGCTCTTTCACGCGCCTGATCCAGGGCAATATGGAACGGCAAAATTAGTGGGCAGGCTTCGCTAATCCGTAGCCGATCGGTTACTGGTACACCTCGTGCCTCCAGCATCTGCATTTCTTCCATTAATGCCTCTGGCGACAACACCACGCCGTTACCGATAACGCACTGTACATTTTTACGGAGAATTCCCGATGGAATAAGGTGTAAGACGGTTTTTTCACCATCAATCACCAACGTATGGCCAGCATTATGTCCACCTTGATAACGAACCACCAGGGTGGCCTTATCCGTTAACAGGTCAACAATTTTACCTTTGCCTTCATCACCCCATTGGGTGCCGAGAATTACAACGTTTTGACTCATGATTGCCCCACGTAAAAAAAAAGCGCGGCAATTCTAACCTTTTGCAGCGCCTTTGTATACGAACACAAAAAAGCCCGTGCTCAAATTTTAACTTTTGAACACGGGCTTTTTTACCAGGTCATTGATTAATCTTCAATTTGACCATTCATATTTTGCAGATATTTAAAGAAGTCGCTCTTACCATCTAACACGAGCATATCAGCCCCCGACTTAAACGAGTCGGTATAGGCTTGCATGCTACGGATAAAGGCAAAGAACTCGGCATCTTTAGAGTAAGAATCTGCGTATATCTGCGCGGCCGTTGCGTCGCCCTGACCACGTAGCTCGCGTGACTGACGTTTCGCATCGGCGAGCATAACGGTCACCCGTGCATCAACATCTGCGCGAATAAATTCCGCCTGCTCACGACCTTCCGAACGGTGTTCGGTGGCCACAGCTTTACGTTCAGCTCGCATACGTTGATAAATTGACTGACTCACCTCATCCGGCAAGTTAATCTGCATAACACGCACGTCGATGACCTCGACACCAAGATCGCTAGCACTCTCTGCACCTTTAATTAAGGCTTCACGCATCAGTTCATCACGCTCTCCAGAGACGATGTCAGCGATGGTGCGATTACCAAACTCACTACGTAGTCCACTGTTTATCCGTCGGGTAAGCAAGGCTTCAGCCTGCAATACATTACCGCCGTTAGTACTCAGATAAAAAGTCGAAAAGTCGTTAATACGCCAAATTACGTAGGTATCAACAATCAAATCTTTCTTTTCACTAGTAACGAAGCGGTCAGGGTCGCCGTCTAACGTTTGCAAACGAGCATCCAGTCTTTTTACCGTCTCGATAAACGGTATTTTAAAGTGGATACCAGGTTCAAATACTGTTGCTTCACCTGTTTCTGCATCACGTTCTACTTTACCAAACTGGATAAGAATGGCCCGCTCACCTTCTTTAACTACATACAGCGAGGAAAGACCTAGTGCGACTAGCACAATAATAATTATTGCAATCAGGTTTTTCATTAGTCTCTACCTCCACCACGGTTACTGCTGCGACCGCTGTTGCTTGAGCTGCTCGAGCTATTGCTGCTGCCCGAAACTTCGGTTGGGACGCGCGACGGTGAGAAAGAGGAAACGTTACGACCTTGCTTTTCTAAGATCTTATCGAGCGGCAAATACATCATGTTGTTGCTGCCTTCTACGTCAACGAATACTTTCGGCGTTTTGCTGTAAAGTTCTTGCAAGGTATCCAGGTAGATACGTTCACGGGTAACTTCTGGTGCCTGCTGATACTCTGGAAGCAATTCGTTAAAGCGTGCAACTTCACCTTGAGCTTCAAGAATAATCTGCTCTTTATAGGCTTGCGCTTCCTGCAGCAGTCGGCGTACCTGACCGCGAGCTAGAGGCTCGACCTCACGCGCATAGGCTTCAGCTTCACGAATAAAGCGTTCTTCATCTTCCTGCGCTGAAATTGCGTCATCAAATGCGTCTTTAACCGCTTCTGGTGGGCGTGCTGGAAGAAGGTTAATATCAACGATTTGCAGACCCATGCTGTAAGGGTTAACGGTCCGTTCCAAAAGCTCTAACGTACTTGCTCGCACATCTTCACGACCACGTGTCAGGACTTCATCCATGGTAGTATGACCTACCACGTAGCGCAGCGCACTATCGGTCGCTTTTGACAACACTGCGTCGGCATCTACTACGTTAAACAGGTAGCTGCGTGGATCAACAACGCGATACTGAACATCCAGCTGAACTACGACCACGTTCTCATCCTGGGTCAGCATAAAGCCTTCAGTACTGTCCGAACGAATATTATTGACGTCGACGTGCTCAACGGTGTCAATAAAGACCGGACGCCAGTGTAGTCCAGACTCTACCAATGTATGGAAGTTACCAAATCGCAATACAACACCGCGATCAGCTTCTTTTACTGTGTAAAAACCGGCAATAAACCAGACAATCAGCGCAATAATAGCAATTAAGCCAACGCCTTTTGCCGGAACACCAGAGCTTCCGCCTGAACCACCACGCTTTTTACCGCCAAACCCAAATTTGGCGAATAATTTACGTAATGCTTCGTCGAGATCAGGGGGACCTTGATCTTTACCCCCTTGGTTTTTCCATGGGTCGCGGTCATTATTGCCGCCATTACCCGGTTGGTTCCAAGCCATGGACTACTCCACTTTAGTTTCTAATCTTACTGTTAAGAATTTTGTTCTACGTATTGGTTTAATTGGTTGTCATATTGCTTTTGCAACTTGTGCCAGTCAACCACTGACATTTTAATTGACAAGTTCAACTGACCAGCCTCGTCAACTTGTTCTGCTGTTACGCTATTCAAGCCATACAATGTACCACGAAGTTTACCCATCGAGGGCGGTAATTTTAAGTGCAAATTAACCATTTGCTTACCCAAACGTTCTTTTAACGCTTCGACGATAAGCTCAAGTCCTTGATCTTGCTGTGCTGACACCCACACTCGCTGGGGTTTCCCCTGTTCATCGCGATCTATCCTTGGCGCTGCATTTTCGAGCTTATCAATTTTGTTGCAAATCATTAATTGCGGCACATCACCCGCATCTATCTCGGCTAAAACTTCGCTAACCTGCTCAATATTATCCTGTTGCTGCTCATCAGCCACATCGACCACATGTAACAACAGACTGGCATCCTGGGTTTCTTGTAAAGTCTCTTTAAAGGCCGCGACCAAATCGTGCGGCAAATGCCGGATGAAACCCACCGTATCTGCAAGAATGACGGTTCCAACCTCATCCACTTCAATTTTTCGCAAAGTTGGGTCGAGCGTGGCAAACAACTGGTCGGCCGCATAGACATCAGCACTACTTAATTGGTTAAACAACGTCGACTTACCCGCATTAGTATAGCCAACTAAACTAACGGTTGGAATTTCAGCACGTTTTCTAGCGCGTCGTCCCTGTTCTCGCTGCTTCTGAACTTTTTCCAGCCGCCGCGAGATATTTTTGATGCGCCCACGAATTAACCGTCGGTCAGTTTCTAACTGCGTTTCACCGGGGCCACGCAGACCTATGCCACCTTTCTGCCGCTCAAGGTGAGTCCAGCCTCGAACCAAGCGCGTGGAAATGTGGCGTAATTGCGCCAATTCGACCTGCAGCTTACCCTCATGGGTACGAGCGCGCTGAGCAAATATATCCAGAATAAGACCAGTTCGATCCAATACTCTGCACTGGCATATTTTTTCTAGGTTACGCTCTTGTGTGGGAGATAAAGCATGATTAAAGATTACAATACTGGCTTGCCGTTCTTTCACCATTTCAGCAATTTCCTCAGCTTTACCGCTACCAACGAAAAACTTAGGATTCGGCGCACTGCGCGAAGCAGTTATAATGCCGAGAGTTTTTACACCTGCTGAATCAGCCAATAATTGCAATTCCGAGAGGTCTTCGCGATCGACTTCGGCGGGTAAGTCCATGTGGACCAGTACAGCGTAGTCGCCACCTTCATATCTGTCGAACAAACTTAAAAGACCTCCTGAGGTTAATTTATTCCGGTGTTTCTACAAAATCGTCCGCGTTTTGCTGAGGCAAGTAATTCTGCGGAATACGTGCAGGCACAACAGTAGAAATTGCATGCTTATAAACCATTTGGCTAACGGTATTTTTGAGCAGTACCACGAATTGATCGAAAGATTCAATCTGTCCCTGTAACTTTATGCCGTTAACCAGGTATATCGATACGGCGATGCGCTCGCGACGTAACGCGTTTAAAAATGGGTCTTGTAAAGTTTGCCCCTTAGCCATGCTGGATTCCTTATTTTCGTTATTAATATCCAAATTATTGCCATGGTGTCGTGCTAGCACTAACACAACTTTAATCTACCCTAGACCAGTCATTATTTTTTGCAACATAATTTATGTTTCGGGCAGTAAAAAATACGCGACAAAGTTAACTTTCGATCTATGGGCAAATGATAAGATTTCAACGGTTGATCGGAAATCTTTTTGGCGATCGTTGCAAAAGGGCCGACACTTTACTGACGACTTCTGGATCTTCGGTGGTTAGCCAATCAACATCAGGCCAACCACGCAGCCAGGTAAGCTGCCGCTTAGCCAACTGCCGGGTTGCAATAATACCGCGCTCGCGCATGGTCGAATAGTCATAATCACCGGCCAAATAAGCCCACATTTGCCGGTAGCCAACACTTCGAATTGAAGGTAAATCCGGATGCAGGTCGCCACGATCGTAGAGCTCTTTCACTTCCGCCTCAAACGGTTGCTCTAGCATTTGGTCAAATCGCTGCTCAATCCGCCGATGCAGAGTACTTCTATCTTCTGGCGCTATGGCAAACTGATAAACAGGGTATTGCAATTGACCCTCGCGCTGTTCAGTTAGCTCCGTTAAAGTCGATCCGGTTAACCGGTATACCTCCAGTGCCCGCAAGGTTCTTTGTGGATCGTTGCGATGAATTCGCTCGGCACTTAAAGGATCAACTTGGGCTAATTGCTGATGCAAACTAACAAGCCCGTCACGCTCTAATTGATCGGTAAGCTGCTGCCTAATTTTCGGGTCGGATTCTGGCAATTTCGACATGCCCTCCAGCAGCGCTTTAAAATACAGCATAGTGCCCCCGACCAACAGCGGCACTCTATTCCGTTGCAGAATTTGCTCGATCAGCTGCGTTGCATCACGTTGAAATTCGGCCGCCGAATAGCTATCACCCGGGTCACATATATCAATTAAATGATGCGGAACCTGTTGCTGCTCATCGGCTGTTGGCTTAGCGGTCCCTATATCCATACCGCGATATACCAACGCTGAGTCTACAGAAATAATTTCACAGGGCAGTTGTTCGCACAGAGTCAGCGCTAACGAGGTTTTTCCTGCCGCGGTAGGACCGTACAAACAAATTACAAAAGGTTCTTCGCTGTTATGCATGAGAGTTACTTATTCAGAGTTTTATCGGGTAAGGCAATATTATGACGATATTCTTTATTACCCTGCAGTTCATCCAGCCACTGCCGCATCCAATGTTCAGCCTGAGACAAAGAATAGGCGTCTGGCAACGCGTTAACTGCCAACCACTCAGTAATCCGCTGTTCGTCACCGTGCTCAACAGCCTGAGCAATCAGTTGCGCACAGTGGTCGGCTACATTGCCTTGCCGTAACATTGAAGGCACCGTATCAATCACCAACTTAGTGCCCTGCATGCGATAGCTTAACCCACAACGACTGAGCAAGTCAGCGCCATGATTAAATTGACTAGAACTGACGCCTATCGAGCGCAAGTCGATAGCAACTTCTATTAACAAGGGCTGACCACTGAGCCCATGCGATAGCTGGCGATCAATTTGATGACTGAGAAGCTGTTGATGAACTGCCATCACATCTAACCAGGCCGCAGCAGTCTCATTACGCATTAGTAGCCAACGCGAATCAAATACCGATAATGCCTTCCAGTTGTTCGTAAGGTCGGTTTCCACGGCAGGCGTATGACTGCTAACTGCATTCGGCAAAATACTTGAGCCGGCTCGATAGCCGGACAAGTTCTCATGTAGTTGAGTCGGCGACTTTTGGTACTGATGATTACTAACAGGCTCCGCACTCTGTTCTACTTGACTGTCGACTGGGGCTTGTTGTTGGTGCAGTGCACCAGCTACCGCCTGCAGAATAAAGTCATGCACCTGACGCTGCTGATGAAACCGTACTTCATGTTTTGCCGGGTGAACATTGACATCCACCTGTTCCGGCGGTAGCCAAAAGTACAACACATAAGTGGGCACTCGCTCCGCTGGTAAGTACCGCTCATAGGCTTGTCTTATTGCATGACTTAATAATTTATCACGCATCATACGGCCATTCACGAAGCTATACTGAATATCAGCCTGATGGCGGCATTCCTCGGCCGTCGCTATCCAGCCATCAAGTTTAAATGGTTTTGCTTGGGATGTAATCGATAGCGCGTTGTCCGCAAAATTTTGACCGCAGACTTTTGCCAGTCGACGCCTGCGTTGCTGATCATCGTTATTACGTATTTTAGGGTAATGCCGAACCCTCTTTGCCTGATGCCATACGGTAATATCAACATCAAAACGGCTCAGTGCAATACGCTTAATTGTTTCATCAACATGAGAAAATTCGGTTTTTTCTGTGCGCAAGAATTTTCGCCGAGCCGGAGTGTTAAAGAAGATATCCTGAATATCAATAGTAGTACCGTCAGGATGAGCAGCCGGCTCTATCTGCACGGCCATATCCCTGCCTGACGTCCACGCTTGCCAGGCCTCGTCCTGAGCCGCCGGCTTTGAGGTTAGCCGCAATCTGGATACAGAACTAATACTGGCAAGAGCTTCACCGCGAAAACCCAGACTCGCGATCGACTCCAGATCTTCTAATGAGCTGATTTTACTGGTTGCGTGTCGGCTTAGCGCCAGCGCTAATTCCTCTTTAGCGATACCACAGCCATTATCTCTGATTTTTATTCGTTTTACGCCACCCTGCTCTAGCTCTATGATAAGTTGATCAGCGCCGGCATCCAGCGCGTTCTCTACCAATTCCTTGACGACAGAGGCAGGCCGTTCCACCACTTCTCCTGCGGCAATTTGGTTAGCAAGCTCGATTGGTAACTGACGAATAGACATTAGCGGCTGGGTATTTTTAATTTTTGACCAATACGCAATACCGAACTGCTCAGGTCATTTTCTCGCTTAATCGCGGATACTGTGGTGCCATAGCGCTCAGCAATAACCGATAATGAATCGCCAGACTTAACGGTGTATTCGGAGTTACTGTGTTTTGCCAGATAGGTATTATCCAGAGGATTATTCACGAAATACTGACGGAGCCCTTTATAGACCGCCCTCGCCAACTTTTGCTGATGACCATTGCTATTCAGCAAACGCTCTTCGGTAGGGTTAGAAATAAATCCTGTTTCGACGAGTAACGAAGGCTTATCTGGCGATCTTAATACGGCAAAGCTAGCCGCCTGAGGCTCTCGCTTATGCATTTTGGTTACAGTAGACATCTCGCCGATAATATGGCGAGCCGCCGCATAAGCGCCAGCTATCGAACTGTCCATAGACATGTCTAACAACGTTTGTGCCAAAAATGGCTCATGCCCGGTATCTTTGATGATGCTCTCTGCACCACCGAGCAACTCTGACTTACGCTCAGTACCCTCTAACCACCGACCGACCTCCGAATCAGCCCGACGTTTTGACAAGACCCAGACTGATCCGCCACGCGGCTGCGGAGTGCGAAAAGCATCCGCATGAATCGACACAAAAAAATCAGCCTTTGCTTGCCATGCTTTTTGCGGACGGTCATTAAGATCCACATAATAATCGCCAGAGCGAATTAAATAAGCCTGCATGCCTGGGTCTGCATTAATCATGCTGGCCAAGGCCCGGGCAATCTTTAACACTACTGTTTTCTCATAAGAACCTGTTGGCCCAATAGAGCCAGGGTCTTCTCCCCCATGACCTGCATCGATAGCAATTGTTACTTTTCGATCATTAAGCTCCGAAATAGATTTTGCCGGTCCACTGCGCTCCACCGATTTACCAGGTAAGTCAACCACCAGCCGGTTGGGATAAGATTCATTCGCGGGCAATGGAAACACTTGAGGCTCACTCTCTTCTTCAAGCTCGATAACAATCCTGGTGCTACCGTCGCTTTTAGGAGTACTGGTTCGAATTAGGTCAACCAAGAGCGAGTCATCACCGAGATTATTAAGGGTCGTATCAAGGTTGGTATTGTTAAAATCGATGACCAATCGCAGCGGCTCGCTGCCGTATAGCGTAAAGTAGCTATAGTCGGGGGCAGATTTTAAATCGAAAACAATTCGAGTTTTATCCGGTGATGGCCAGACGCGCACGCTTTCAATACTATTGTCAGCCGACGCCGCCACTGGCCCCATAACCAAAAGGCTTAACAGCGCTAGCTTAAGTAATCCTAAAAAAATACTGCGTCTCATAATTGTGCTAATAATTGTTCCGCTTTCGATGATTGCGCGTGCAAATGAATTTCCCGTCCATTATCCAGATAAACTATCTCAATCTGCAAATCAGCAGCAGGCAGCCATCCAGCGCCTTTTTCAGGCCATTCAATAAAATTGAGGGTGTCCTCTGCAAAATAATCCCGGATGCCCATGTACTCAAGTTCTTCTGCATCCGCCAGCCGGTAAAGATCAAAATGATGTATCCGCCAGCCTTTTAGTTCGTACGGCTCAACTAAAGTATAGGTCGGGCTTTTAACCGCCCCCTGATGCCCTAAAGACTGAATAATACCACGACAGAAGGCGGTTTTTCCCGCACCCAGTTCACCTTTTAGATAAATAACAAAGGGAGGCGTTATTAATTCAGCAAAACGTCGCGCGAATGCTAAAGTTGCCGCTTCATCGTCCAGTCTAAAAGTTGTCTCAGAGGTTTTCGTTATTGCCATTGTTACCACATTCACTCACGTTTATACCATTCACTAGTCGCCGCAACGGTTCGAATAAATCACTTGCCAATGTTCCACGACAACCATCTTTTGCAGCCATCTCTCCCGCAACTGCATGCCAATATGTTCCTGCAATTAGCGCTTGTTCAGGACTGAGTCGCTGCGCCAACAACGCACCGATAAACCCGCTTAAACAGTCACCCATACCGCCGCTGGCCATAGCCGGGCTGCCTCGCGCTATTATAAAATTACCACGTTCGCTGGCAACTAGACTACCTGCGCCTTTTAACAGCACCTGACCCTGGTACTTTTTACGTAGTTGTTCGACCGCTGCAAACCTATCCTGTTCCACCTCTTTACTGCTTTTTCCTAATAACCTTGCGGCTTCACCAGGATGAGGCGTTAATATGAACTGCTTAGATGATATGTTTTCTTTGGCTAATAGGTTGAGTCCGTCTGCGTCGATAAGGATAGGTAGCGAAGTGTGCATCACTGCGTCAAATAATTCTTTGGACCAGTCAGTAGTGCCAAGACCCGGCCCTAACACTACGACGGTTGCCTGTTGCAACAAAGACTCTAATTGCTGCGCTGACTCAACACCATGAACCATACCTTCGGCTTGAGCTGATGACACCACGGAGGCATTGGCTGGATGGCAGGCAACCGATACTTTTCCGGCACCTGTCCGCAATGCGGCCTGCATTGCCAGCGTCACAGCCCCGGGCATGCCCGGATGTCCGCCAACAATTAATACATGACCATAATCACCTTTGTGCGAGTTTATCGGCCGCTCACCCAGCCAGCTGTGGTAGTCCGTTGCTCCGGCCAGAAACCAGTCCGCCGTTTGTTGTTGCTGAAAATGCGGTCCAACACCAAGCTCTGCCAAGCTGATCTCACCGCAATAATGTCGGGCGTCCGAGGTATACATACCGCGTTTTTTAGCAATCATGGTGACCGTTCGCTGCGCTTTAATAGCAGCCCCTGCTACCGTTCCCGTGTCGGCATTAATACCGGAGGGAATGTCCACTGCAAAAACAGGCAGGGCTGATTGATTAACACTATCTACCCAGTCTGCGACCTTACCTTCCAGCGGTCGACTCAGGCCGACGCCGAAAACCGCGTCAACAATTGCATCAAAGTTGTCTGAATTGAAGTCGGCAAAATCCGATTCGCTGTTGTTAGCGTCACGCCAGGCCTGACGAGAATGATGGGCGTCATTGTTTTCAACATCGGTTAGTTCTGCTCCCGGCTTTAAGGCGAATACTGACACTCGATAACCCGCCTGCTGCGCGAGTCTGGCGATGACATAACCGTCGCCACCGTTGTTGCCTTCACCGCAAAATAGTGCCAGCCTTGCATGCTCAGGCAGCTCGCGCTGTATTTGTAGAAACACCGCATTACCGGCGGCAGCCATCAATGCCCGCATACTAACACCCGCTTGCTTAGCGGCTTGTTTTTCGCCGTTCTGAACCTGTTCTGCGCGATAAAGACTTTGTGATAAACTACCGTTATAGTTTGTTCTATACGACACCTTAACGCCTCCTTAAGATGAGTTCTTTTCCATGTCCGACCAACGATTGACATCTGGTTTATCAGAACATCAGCTACAAGTTTTAGCTGATGATATAAAGCGCTGGGGAGCAGAACTTGGCTTTCAAAAAGTCGGGATTACCGATCTCGATCTTAGCCAACATGAGGCTACCTTACAGCAGTGGTTGGATAAAGGCTATCACGGCGAAATGTCCTTTATGGAGCGGCATGGAATGCTACGGGCTCGGCCCGCAGAACTGCATCCCGGATCAGTTAGGGCGATTTCAGTAAGGATGAACTACCTACCCGTAGAAGCGGGCTTCGCAAAAACTTTAAATGATTCAAAACTGGGTTTTATTTCACGTTATGCGCTTGGTCGTGATTACCATAAGTTAATGCGAAAAAGGCTGAAACAGTTAGGTGACAAAATAAAGGCTGCGTTCGACCGTACTGACTTTCGCCCTTTTGTGGATTCCGCACCGATTATGGAGCGACCTTTAGCAGAAAAAGCGGGGCTTGGCTGGACCGGAAAGCATACGTTGATACTGGATCGGGATGGGGGCTCATGGTTTTTCCTTGGGGAGTTATTGATCAACCTGCCACTGCCGGTTGACCAGCCAGTCACCGAAGGTTGCGGTAGTTGCACTGCCTGCATGACAATTTGTCCGACTAACGCCATTGTTGGCCCATACGAGCTTGACGCCCGACGCTGTATCTCTTATCTCACGATAGAGCTGAAGGGGTCTATTCCGGAAGAACTAAGGCCATTAATGGGTAACCGGATTTATGGCTGTGATGACTGCCAGCTTATTTGCCCCTGGAACCGTTATGCGCAATTAACCGAAGAAGCCGATTTTAATCCCCGTCAGTACTTACACAGCCCACAACTAATAGAACTGTGGCAGTGGAGTGAAGAACAATTTATGCAACGCCTGGAAGGTTCACCGATTCGCCGCATCGGATTTGATTGCTGGTTAAGAAACTTGGCAGTAGCGCTTGGTAACGCTGAGCCGGATGCAGACATCATTGCCGCGCTAGAGAAGCGCAGCGGACAAGTTAATGCAATGGTGCAGGAGCATATTGATTGGGCACTAAACCGCCAGCATCAAGGTACGGCAACTATTACCAAGCAACTTAAACGGCTGGTCCGGGCGGTTGAAAAAGGCCTTCCAAGAGACGCTTAAAACTACTAATTATTCGGGCTTAAATACCCCGATAACCTGATCAAATTCCCGCTCGCTGCCACCACCCTGTTGTTTCGGTTCGCTAAACCGATGCTTACAGGAAACGCATTCAACCTGCTCGATATCATTTTCGATAAACAGCATTAAAGTGTCCATTGCTTCGCATTTAGGACAAACGGCTCCCGCAATAAAACGTTTTTTCTGTCTGGTCAAAATGACTCCTGTGCCCAACGGCGGCTTGAATGGTAGAATACTTTATATTCTACCGTATCTACGGTTAACGATAAACTCAATCAGTCAGGCACGGAAGTTACAGAGCATATGATCACAGCAAATAATCTGACATTAATGCGCGGCGGCGACGTCCTCTTTGAGAGCAGCGAGCTGCAAATATTTCCTCAGCACAGAGTTGGACTGGTTGGTAAAAACGGCTGCGGCAAGTCCTCGTTATTTGCACTAATGCGGGCCGAGCTGCAAGCAGACACCGGCAGTCTGCATGTCCCTTCAAAATGGCGTATTGCCAGCGTTGCGCAGGACACGCCCGCGCTCGAACAGACGGCTTTGGACTATGTAATTGACGGCGATCAACCGTTTCGCCAGTTACAGCAGCGACTGAGTGAAGCCGAAGCAATTGGTGACGGTCACCTTATTGCAGAGCTTCACGATCAGTTAGGAGCCATTGGCGCCTACGATATAGAACCACGCGCCAGCTCTATGTTAGCCGGTCTCGGGTTCGCTCAAACTCAACTTAAAAATCCGGTGAAATCATTCTCCGGTGGTTGGCGTATGCGTCTGAACCTTGCTCAGGCACTAATGGCAAGAGCGGACTTGCTGTTACTGGATGAGCCCACTAACCACCTGGATGTCGATGCTATTTTTTGGTTAGAGGATTACCTAAAGCGCTTTCCTGGCACGCTGATTTTAATTTCTCACGATCGGGACTTTTTAGACGAAGTGTGTACCGATATCGTACATATTGAGCACCAACGCCTAAACTCGTACCGCGGCAACTACTCACAGTTTGAGGCTCAGCGAGCCGAGCAAATTGCGCAACAGCAGAGCCAATATGAAAAGGCACAGGCGATGCGGCAGCATTTACAGGCTTACGTTGATCGGTTTCGGTATAAGGCGAGCAAAGCAAAGCAAGCGCAAAGTCGTTTAAAAGCGATTGAAAAACTTCCCCTACAGGCGCCGTTGCGCGCTCAGTCAGATATCGACTTCCGCTTTTTTGAACCACAACAATTACCCAACCCACTCATGAGTCTGCGCGATGCTAAAGCTGGCTACGGAGACACTGTTATTCTCGACGCAATAAAATTAAATTTAGTCCCGGGCACCCGCATGGGGTTGTTAGGTCGGAACGGTGCCGGTAAGTCGACTTTAATTAAATTATTGTCCGGAGACCTGGCTCCACTGGCCGGCGAACGCAATGTGAGTAACGGTTTAAAAATAGGCTACTTCGCCCAGCATCAGCTAGAAACACTGGATTTGGCCGCTTCGCCCTTGCTTCATTTGCAACGCATGGATGCAACGGCCTCCGAGCAGTCACTGAGAGACTTTCTAGGGGGCTTTGGCTTTTCCGGCGACTTTGCCACTCGAGCTGTTGAACCCATGTCCGGAGGCGAAAAAGCGCGCCTCGCCCTGGCACTAATTATTTACCAAAAACCCAATTTACTGCTGCTTGATGAGCCCACCAACCACCTTGATCTGAGCTTGCGCGATACGCTGGTCACGGCGTTACAGGACTATCAAGGGGCGCTGATTGTTGTTTCTCATGATCGTCACTTATTAAGAACCACGGTCGATGAGTTTTACTTGGTTGCCAACAAGCAGGTTCAGTCTTTTGACGGCGACCTTGATGATTATCACCAGTGGCTACAACAGCAAGCCGCTGCAGACACTAAGATAGAACGTAAGAGTTCCACTACTGGTAAAAATGACCGGAAACAACAAAAACGCGTTGAAGCTGAATTTCGCAAAACCTTAGCGCCTTTAAAAAACAAGGTAAAAAAATACGAAGAACAAATTACGCGACTGGAACAACAGCTAAACGAGATCGAGCAGCAGCTGGAAGACGCATCTTTATATGAAGAACATAATAAATCACAATTAGACACCATACTGGCACGCCAGGCAAAGCTCAGCAGCGAACTACAAGATGTCGAACAAGCGTGGATGGAAGCAGAGCATAGCTTAACTGAAAAACAGCAGGCGTTTGAGCAACAAGGTTCGGCTTAATGCATCAATCAGCTCAGTTTTCGCCCCCCAAAGGTTTCACTAACCCACACTTACAGACGTTGTTACCGCGTGTTTTATTTCGACGACGTCCTTGGCCGGGTTACTGGCAGACATTTGAGCTAAGCGACGGGGATTTTGTCGAGCTCTGTTGGTATCAAAAACCTGAAAGTAACACAGTCCAGCAACCTATATTGTTACTATTTCACGGTTTAGAAGGGTCCGTCGAGTCACCTTACATATGGCAGACAATGCAACTCGCCGAAAAACAAGGTTGGTTAACTGTCGTCATGCACTTTCGCGGCTGTGGCCAACAGCCCATTAATCGACTGCCGAGGGCTTATCATTCCGGAGATACCGGCGATGCCAGCGAAGTCATTCACTACCTAAAAAGTAGTTATTCCAATAGTCCGCTACTCGTTGCTGGCTTTAGTCTCGGCGGTAATATGCTGACTCAACTACTAACACAAGATTCTGCAGACGCGGTTAAAGCTGCCGCTGTGTGCTGCGCACCGCTCAATTTGCATTCATGCTCAGAGCGCATTGATAGTGGCTTTTCGCGACTTTACAGACGCTATTTGTTAACCCCGTTAAAACAGAAAGTCGCGGATAAAATTTCGACGGGGATAATTCCCCAACATCACCCTATAGCCAGCCTTGACATCAAGTCGATGACCAGTTTTTTTCAATTTGACGATCAAGTTACTGCACCTCTGCATGGCTTTGCTAATGTTGATGATTATTATCAACAGGCCAGTGGCAGACAGTTTTTACCTGAAATAAAAACACCAACCCTTATTGTCCACGCGAATGACGACCCTTTTATGAGTGAGGCTGTCATCCCCTCGACCCAAGAGCTGCCACCAACTGTGCGTTATGAGTTAAGTCAGCATGGCGGGCACATGGGTTTTATCGAACGACACAGAGGCCAATGGCAGAGCTGGCTACCGTCTCGTTTAATTCAGTTTTTTAAGGAGCAACTACTATGAGAGTGCCTTGGGACGCATTAGATCAAGAAACCTTAACCAATCTGCTGGAGTCGGTTGTACTACGAGAGGGTACTGATTACGGCGCTCAGGAAATGAGCTTTGCCGGAAAAGTTGAACAACTGCGACAGCGATTAAAATCAGGTGCCGCAGTTATTGTTTACTCGGAACTGCACGAAACTATCGACATTGTTGCGCCCGAACAAATAACGGCTAACGAAAACGAGGCGGACGAGCAATAAATACTTGTTGCCAGTCGACCCGCTGATCGCCCAGCACTAAAAAGTTAGGGTTGAGCAAACTGACCGTCTGGTTATAAGTAATAGGTTCAAAATTTTCGTTGAGTAAACAGCCTCCCGCCTCAGCCACAATAACTTGAGCGGCGGCGGTATCCCATTCACCGGTGGGTCCTAGCCGTAAAAAACAATCGGCTTTACCTTCAGCGATAAAACAGGCTTTCAGCGAGCAGCTGCCGGCCGGTAACGGCTGCAGTTCACGCTGAGTTTGGATACGATTTAATACCGGTGTGCGCGATTGGCGGCGACTAATAGCAATGATTATGGGGTCCGATTCTGGGTTTTCTAGCTGTCTGACCGAGATTGAACGGGTACCGGTTACTGTCGTTTTAAAAGCCCCTTGCCCGCTTTCCGCAAAGTATAAGCTGTCTCCCGCAGGCCAGTAGATGACGCCTATGCGTGGTTGGTTGGCCTCAATCAGTGCGATATTAACCGCGAAGTCACCGGAGCGCGAAATAAATTCCTGCGTGCCATCAATAGGATCAATTAAAAAATAACGTTGCCATTGTCGTCGCTCATGGTAGCTTGCGTGCTCACTTTCCTCGGATATTACCGGAATATCAGGAAATTCCTGCCGCAGTCGTTCGACGATAAGTTCACTCGCGGCTATGTCAGCGCTAGTTACTGGCGATTCGTCTGGCTTTTCGTAAGTTGCAAAGTCGCCGCGCTCGTACGACCGCATAATACGCTCACCGGCTTCTCGTGCAATCTCGCTTATTGCCTCCAACATTCGCTTATAGCCCTTTATTGCGAAGCATCATTAATAGCGCAGTCAAACTTCTTGCTTCAGTAAAATCAGGCTGCGCTAACAATTGGTCTATATCGGCGAGTTTCCAGTAAACTTTCTCTAAAGGTTCGGGCTCGTCTCCCGGCAATTGCTCTGGATACAAATTATTGGCCACAAATAACGTCATTTTAGCCTGAAAGAACTGGGGTGCCATTGTCACTTCCGTTAAACGCTCAAGTGACTCGCAGCCAAAACCAATTTCCTCTTTTAACTCTCGCTGCGCTGCCTCTTCCGGTGACTCACCAGGGTCGATCAGCCCTTTTGGAAAGCCCAGCTGATATTCGTGCATTCCGGCTGCGTACTCTCGGATTAAAATCATTGTTTCGTCATCAATAAAAGGAACAACCATAACCGCGCCACGACCGCTACCCTGCATCCGCTCAAACTGTCTTTGTTCGCCATTGCTAAAACGTAAATCGACCGCCTCTATTTTTAACAGCCGACTTTGTGCAACTAATTTGCGAGATAATATTTTGGGGACTTGTCGTGATGCCATACCTTTTACTGCTCCACAGCCAATACTATGATCTACTATAACGACTCTGATGGCAGAAACCAGTCACAATTGTGCGAACTACTCGGCTGACATGACGATAACACGCCAGAGTGCTAATATGTTCGGCAGGATATGCAACTGAAGCCGGGAGTACATGTGGGGAAAAAGCCAGCAACCGAGACGAATTTTGACGCAGTGGTAATAGGTACCGGGCCCGGCGGCGAAGGTGCCGCAATGCAGCTTGCCAAGAATGGCAAAAAGGTCGCCGTGGTAGAACGTCACCAATCGATTGGTGGTGGTTGTACACACTGGGGCACAATACCTTCTAAGGCACTGCGTCATTCAGTCAGCCGATTGATTGAATACAACAACAATCCGTTGTTTAGCGGTGTGGGATGGCAGCGCGGCATGACTTTCTCGCAAATATTGAAGTACGCGTCAGGCGTTATTCGCAAGCAAGTTAAATTGCGCAGTTCGTTTTATCAACGCAACGACGTTACCGTCATTCATGGAGCAGCGTCTTTCATCGACGAAAATCGGCTGAAAGTAACAAAGAATGACGGCTCTTTTGACTACTTAAATGTCAAACAAGTTGTTATAGCCACGGGATCCAGACCCTACCACCCGGACGATGTCGATTTTACCCATCCAAGAATTTACGATTCAGACACCGTACTGTCGCTGGATAAAGATCCTAAGACAATCTTGATATACGGAGCAGGCGTTATTGGCAGTGAGTACGCCAGTATTTTCCGGGGAATGGGTGTAAAGATAGATTTGATTAACCAGCGCGACCGATTGCTATCATTTTTGGACGCCGAGATCTCGGACGCAATCAGTTACCACTTGCGTAACAACGGTGTGGTGATTCGTCATAATGAAGAATACGAAAGCATTACCGGCCATAATGATGCCGTAGAGCTAAAAACCAAATCCGGCAAGCTGATGAAAGCCGATTGTTTATTATTTGCCAACGGTCGCTCAGGCAATATAGAAGCGCTGAACTGCGAGGCCGTGGGTTTAAAGCCTAATTACCGAGGCCAACTAGAGGTGGACGAAAACTACCGAACGGCGGTTGAGAATATCTACGCAGTAGGCGACATTATCGGTTATCCAAGCTTGGCCAGTGCGGCTTACGATCAGGGCAGAATTTGCGCCACAGCAATGCTCAACGGAAGTTGTGACGAAGCATTGATCAGCGATATACCGACCGGAATTTATACCATTCCAGAGATTAGTTCGGTGGGTAAAACAGAGGAAGAGTTAACCGCTGCCAAAGTGCCTTACGAAGTCGGCCGCGCCCAGTTTAAACACCTTGCCCGAGCACAAATATCGGGTAACGACGTCGGCTGCCTTAAACTGCTGTTTCACCGTGAAACGAGAGAACTGTTGGGGCTCCACTGTTTTGGCGAGCGGGCTTCGGAGATTATTCACATTGGCCAAGCCATTATGGAACAAAAAGGCGATGGCAATACCATCGACTATTTCGTCAATACAACCTTTAACTACCCCACTATGGCGGAAGCATACCGGGTTGCGGCGCTAAACGGCATTAACCGTCTATAGTAAGTCAGGAGTGAGCAAAGCAACTGCTTTTCTCACTCTCCAATTATCCCTGCTGCGGCAATGACACAGTTACACATAACCCGGCGTCGACTGTATTTTTCATGCTGATATAACCATCGTGACGGTCGACAATCCGTTTTATAATAGCTAACCCTAAACCAGACCCGACACCACCACGAGCTTTGTCGCCCTGCATGAACGGTTGAAATAGCTTTTCCTGTTCAGCTTCGGGGATCCCAGGGCCATCATCAGTAACAGAAAACCAGACACTGCGGCGCTTTTTATTATAACCGGACTTGACCCATACATTTTTCTTGCCATAACGCTCAGCGTTCTCAAGCAGATTAATTGCCACCCGCTTAACGGAGAGCGGCCTTAACATAATGCGCGGACATTGGCCTAGCTCGACATGAAACTGCTTTTGCCAGGAATCGGGCAGGTTCGCCACGATTTGTTCAAGTAATTCATTCAGCGACTCGTAACTTGAGCTTTCCTGCTGATCAAGCCTCACATAGTCGATGAACTGGTCAATAATATCGTTCATATCATCGATGTCTTCGGCAATTCCCTGGGCCAAATAATCCTCAGATTCCGGCATCATCTCAGCCGCCAAACGAATTCGCGTTAATGGTGTACGTAAGTCGTGAGAAACGCCAGCCATTAATAAGTTACGATCATTTTCCAGCTCTTGGATACCTCTCGACATTCGATTAAATGCTTGAGTCACCGACACAATTTCACTGGCGCCCCGCTCCGGGAGTTGCGCTGGAAACTCCCCTCGACCGACTAATTTAGCGGAATCTTCCAACGCTTTTAGCGGTCGGTTTAACCAATTGGCAAATAACACTCCCCCCAAAACACTAAGCACACCTATTACTAATAAATAGATAACTAACGGAGAAAACTGGCCGGATGTCAGGCTATTTAACGGAACCCGAATCCAGTAATCCGGAGCTTGAGGGGGCTTCACCCAAACATAAAACTTTTGTCCCTGAGCGATACGAACATCGGCCTCTCCACCAAGCTCAGCTGACATTAATTCGGATAGATAACCATAATAGGTTGTTTGCTGAAGCCCTTCTTCGAGTGACTTTTCATTCGAAAAAACACGAATACCGGTTGCTTCGTGAAATGCTACCGCCAGCGATTGCTCTTGTTGCCCAGAGGTCAGTGCCGACTCAGTAATGAACATCGTTTTTATCTGTTTAGCGACCAGCTGGGTAATCTGCTCTATAGATGGCTTAACCACATAATTGCTGACCATCAGGTAGGATACCAGCTGGTTGAGCAATAGCACTAAGGCAAGTAGGCCGACAGTTCTCGCAAACGCGGATTTAGGAAAAAGCTTCATTTAGTTTTTAAGTAGCCCATCTGGCACAAATACATAGCCAAGTCCCCAAACAGTCTGAATGTAACGGGGTTTTGCGGGGTCGACCTCTAACATGCGGCGTAATCGCGATACCTGCACATCTATTGAACGTTCAAGCGCACTGTAATCGCGACCACGGGCAAGATTCATTAATTTATCTCTGGATAGTGGCTTACGCGGATGGGTCACTAGTGCTTTTAGAACAGCAAACTCACCGCTAGTTAGCGGCATGGGGGTGTCGCCATCAAACATTTCACGAGTACCAAGGTTCAACCGGTAGGTGCCAAAGGTGACTTCCTCATCATCTTGACTTGGCGCGCCGGGAGCTTCTGTTCCTCTGCGCCGCAAAACTGCACGTATTCGGGCAAGCAACTCACGGGGATTAAAGGGCTTCGCCAGATAGTCATCAGCCCCCAACTCCAGGCCTATGATTCGGTCAACTTCGTCGCCCTTTGCAGTTAACATGATAATTGGAATTTGATTGTTATTTTGACGTAGTCGCTTACAAATAGTCAGCCCATCTTCTCCCGGCAACATTAAATCAAGTACCATCAAATGGAAGTTCTCACGGGTTAATAGTCGATCCATTTGCTCAGCGTCCTGGGCAACTCGAACCTGAAAACTTTGTTCATTTAAATAACGCTCCAACAAGCTGCGCAGGCGAGCATCGTCATCTACGACTAAAACTTTTAGAGTTTCCTGAGTCATTTCATTATTCCTGTCGATAGAACCTGTTATTAACATACACGCACAGTCAATTTTTAAGAAGCGATTGAGTGTTAATAAATGTGTCTTGTTCAGACCCTATCTGTCTCGCCAGTAACGCGACATTTCTACATACAAAAACGATGCCGTCCAGGTAATCAAAACTAAACCGGTCAAACTCTCTATACCAGTCAAAAACCGCAATTCACCGACTGGGGCAATATCACCGAAGCCTACCGTCGTGTATACCGTATAAGAGAAATAGAGGCTGTCGAGGTAGGAGCCGTCAAATGCACCGGTTAAACGACCGAACAGTGAATGATGGTGCATCAAGTAGTATGCGACAGCAAAGATAGCGACTTCGATACTATGAGCTATCAATGCCAGCAGCACAGCTATCCCCAGACGAAACTGGTTAAACAGTCGCAACTCCTTAAACAGCATACCAATGCGCTGTAACGCCTCGTAATGAAACGCGACAACAATAAGCACCACCAGACTATTGGCTAAAAACGAAATAATCACTGCCGTTTACTGTCCGCTAAGAAATTGAATAAACCGTAATATAGCAATGGTACCACCACGACGGTAAGAATGGTGGAGGCCGCCAACCCAAAGATTAATGAAATTGCTAAGCCATTAAATATCGGATCGCTTAGAATAAAGTAGGCCCCAATCATTGCAGATACAGCGGTTAGTGCAATCGGTTTTAAGCGCACCGCGCCTGACAATACAACCGCGTCTTCAAGAGAGTACCCTTCGTCGATTAACTGGCGAATAAAGACCACTAATAAGATAGAGTTACGCACAATAATACCCGCCAGCGCGATCATCCCTATCATTGAGGTGGCGGTGAATTCTTTACCCAGTAGCCAGTGTCCAGGGAGAATACCAACCAGCGTTAGAGGTATTGGTGACATAATAATAAGCGGCATTAGATAAGATCTAAATTGTGCGACCAAAAGCACAAAAATCATAAATATCCCGACGCTGTAAGCAAGCCCCATATCGCGGAATGTTTCATAGGTGATTTGCCATTCCCCGTCCCATTTTATCGCTACCGGGCCAGTTGCTGACGGCTGGTTGATATAAAATTGTTCCGGTGGGTTCTCCATTTCTTCAATCAGCGATACCAGCTCAAACATTCCATAAATCGGTGAGTCGGTTTCACCGGCCATATTGGCCTCAACATAAGTCACCGGTTTTAAGTCCTTATGGTAACGACTGCGCGGCCAACGGTCAGTTTCGATGCTGGCCACAGTCGACAAAGGAATCATCGTGCCATCTTGCGCTCTCAGTTGCAGCGACAGAAGCTGTTGCTGTTGAGCTTTCGAGCCTTCTTCTAATTGCACCAAAATGGGTACTGCGTATTTTGCAGTATCTTTGTGCAAGTAACCGGCAGGTTGTGCATTAACCAATAAACTTAGCGCCTGAGTCACCTGTGACTGCGCAATGCCTAGTTGTGCCGCCCGCTGCCGATCAACCACCAGGAACCGGCGCTCAACCTTATCGGTGACCGATGTATCGGTATCGACTAAGCCATCAACCTGTGCCATTTTTTCCAGCAACTTCTCAGCCAGTTCTATTTGCTGTTGGCCAGTCCCGCCATAAAGTTCAGCTACAATAGGAGCAAATACGGGGGGGCCAGGAGGCACTTCCACGACTTTTAGTGCCGCACCATAAGGCTCGGCAATTGCCACTAAGTCCGCCCGAATGTCACGGGCGATTTGATGAGAAGAGCGCTGACGGTTCTCCTTATCTTTTAAATTAACCTGAATATCGCCTTGGTTTGGCTGGCTTCGCAAATAATACTGCCGTACTAATCCATTAAAGTTAATTGGAGAAGCTGTCCCGGCGTAAGCTTGCCAGTTTTCCACTTCGTCGACGGTCGACAAGTAATTACCCAGTTGCAGTTGCAGCCGCTGGGTTTCCTCCATCGCCGCATCGTCTGGCATATCAACCACCACCTGCAGTTCGGACTTATTGTCGAACGGCAACATTTTTAACACGACCCCTTTGAAGACAGGCAACAACATGACCGCTAATAATAAGACAAAAACACCGGCACCAAACAATGCGCGTCGGCCCCTATGCTGATCACCCAGTAACGGCCGAAGTATTTTTTCAAAAATGTTCTTTAGCTTGTCGGAAGCACCAGCCGCTGAGTCACTGTCGTCCTTACTGTCTTTACCCCGTTCGCCGTTAAGTAAGCGCAAAGCCAGCCAGGGGGCTACAATAAACGCAATAAGTTGCGAGAATACCATACCTGCAGAGGCGTTAATTGGGATCGGACTCATATACGGGCCCATCAAACCACTGACAAAAGCCATTGGTATTAATGCCGCCATTATCGTCAAGGTGGCCATGATAGTGGGCGAGCCAACTTCGTCGACCGCTTTAGGAATAACCTCTCCTAATGGCCTGGTCGAGTTCCGAATGCGACGGTGTATATTCTCAGTAATAACGATACCGTCATCAACCAGAATGCCGATTGAAAAAATTAGCGCAAATAAGGACACTCGATTAAGGGTAAAGCCCCAAAACCAGCTGAACACAAGAGTAAACAATAGCGTAACCAATACAGCAGTGCCGACAATAGCAGCTTGTCGCCAACCCATCGTTAACAGCACCAGCACAATCACGGAAATTGTGGCCGAGATAAGATCCGAGACTAATTGGTTAAACTTATCAGTGGCTGTTTTGCCGTAGTCTCGAGTTACGGTCACATCCACATCGACCGGCAGTAACTTGTTCTCCAGCTCGGTTAATTTCGCGCGGACAGCATCGGTAATATCAATCGCGTTCTCGCCAGGCTTCTTCGAAATCGCTATGGTCACAGCGGGATAAACCTGCTGGCCCTGTAATCCGCCCATTAATAATGACTGATTAATCGGACTGCCGCTGTCAGTGATTGTCGCTACGTCGCTAAAGTAAATTGGTTTTCCGTCCGCCGTGCCAACGACCAACTGTTTCAAATCTTGCAGGTCATTCAAAAAGCCACCGGCCTGAAATGGGATCGCCAGTCCATCTTTGATAATTCGGCTTTCCTGAGCGGAATTATTGCCCGCATCAATCGCTTGTTTGATATCAGCAACTGTTAAGCCGTAACCCGCTAGTTTGGCAACTTCAACTCTGGCATTAACATGTTGCCGTGCAGCTCCGTGAGTTTTTATGTCCCGAGTTCCAGGTATTTGCTTTAACGCTATCTCCAGACGATGGGCTAATGCCGTCAATTGCTCCGCACTGGTCAACGTCTCTTTGTCATACAGTGTTAACGTCATTATCGGAACATCATCAATGCTTCTAGGCTTCACCACCGGTTGCATTACGCCTAGCTCAGGCGGGAACCAATCTTTATTCGACTGAATTTTATTGTAAAGACGAACCAACGCTTCCTGACGAGGAACACCAACGTTAAACTGCACGGTAAGCACAGCTTGCCCGGCACGCGATACCGTATAGATATGTTCAACTTCGGACATCTCGCTCAAAATTTGTTCGCCAGGAATGGCGATCAGCTGCTCGACCTGTTTGGCTGAAGCTCCCGGAAAACCAACAAAGACGTCAGCCATGGTGACATCAATTTGCGGCTCTTCCTCCTTCGGAGTGATCATTACAGCAACAATGCCCAGCACAATACCGAGCAGGCAGATCAATGGAGTAAGTTCAGAGTGCTGAAATACGCGTGCTATAAGTCCCGAGGGGCCGAGCCGCTTGTCTTTATCAGTCATTTAGCAAGCCCTCTGCCAGAGTCAGCACCTGCTCGCCAACCTCTAAGCCACTCAGTATCTCGACTTGACCGGCTATTTTATCACCGGTTCGAACCTGCCGCAGTTGGTTGTTTCCTGCTTCGGTTCTCACATAAACAGCTCGTAATTCGCCGCGCTTAAGCACCGCAGATACAGGAATTTGTAATACCTCACGTTCGCCGACGGCAACGTTTACTTTTACGAGCATACCGGGGAAAAGCGAGCCGTCGGAGTTGGTTAAATTAAGCCTTAACCTGAAGGTATGAGAGCGCTCATCAGCGTAGGGGTAAAAAGTCATTGAGCCTATAGTTAAGGCTTTGCCAGCGGCGGTTTCTATCTCCGCCTGCTGACGCTCACGTACATACTGCGCGTAGCTTTGCGGTAGTTCGGTTACCACCCTTAGGTGTTCTAACGATAAACCACTCATCAGCGGCTGGCCCGGTTGCACCGACTCACCCAATTCAACAAACCGTTCTGTCACTATCCCTGCATAGGGTGCTTCTACGCGAGTATAGCTTAGCTGCTTTTTTGCCTCGTCGAGTGCCGCGCTGGCCTCCGAAGCCCTGGCCTTACTGGTCTCAAGTTGGGTAGTCGCTTGATCAAGCTCGGCCTGAGATGCAACCTGTTGATCAACCAAATTACTGATGCGCCGGTAGCGTCTCTCGGCGTCACTCAGTGTCGCTCGCGCACTTTCTAAATTAGCCTGAGCCCGATTTAACCGAGCTCGTTGCTCAGTATCGTCCAGTCGAACAATCAGCTCGCCGGCAGCCACGGGATCGTCCACATCAACGGGCAACTCAACGACAGAGCCCGAGGTCTGAGCCGAGACGGTGCTCTGCTGAATTGCTTCCACCACCCCTTCCAACTCTATGGTATCAGTGACTTTGCTGCTAACAACATCGACAGTCTGCTGAGCACTCGCATGAGCCGACAAAACAACAGCCGCCAGCAACGTTGTGACTAAACCGAACATTTTCATGATTATTCCTAAGCACCATTAAGGATTAAACTTTAGCAAATTATATTATGCTTTTTTATAAACTGATAGTATCACTGATTTAACCAATACTCTAGTGGTTGCGGATGCCCTAATAGGTAGCCTTGATAACGCTTACAGCCCAGTTCCAATAGTTTTTCTCGTTGCTCGTCCGTCTCCACTCCTTCCGCCAAAACTTCTAGCCCAAGGCTGTTCGCCAAAGCAATGATAGTTTTAACGATAGCCTCGTCATGTGCATCCTGAAGTAAGTCTCTGACAAACGACTGATCTATTTTAAGCTGCCTTAATGGCAATCGTTTAAGGTAGCTCAACGAGGAGTAGCCCGTACCAAAGTCGTCTAGCGAGAACTGTAACCCTTGGCTGTTCAATATATCCATTAATTTAGCGGTGTCGTCGGTATCGTCGACCAAAATGCTCTCGGTTAATTCCAGCTCTAGATTTTTCGCATGAACCGAACTCGATAAAGTTTGCTCTAGTTCGGTTAAAAAGTTGGATTGTTTGAACTGACTCGCGCTTACATTCACGGCCACGGTGCAATCCTGATAGTTTGGCCGCTTCTGTAACTGTTCAAGCGCTGCTACCGCTTGCTCTAAAACCAGTGAGTGCAAAGCCGGCATTTGTCCTGTTAGCTCCGCTACGGGAATAAATTCTGCGGGAGATACCGCTCCCAGTTGCGCATGTTGCCAACGCAATAGTGCCTCAAAACCAATACATTCGGTGTTCAAGCCTCGTTGTTCAAATTGAGGCTGTAGGTGGATTGTTAGATCTTTGTGCTGAATCGCTAAACGCAGTTCGTTTTCTAAACGCAACTGACGATTAAAGGCATGCTGCAATCCTTGATTGAAAAACTGAGTTACTCCTCCTCCCACTGATTTCGCCTTAGACATTGCTAAATCAACGGCCTTGAGCAGCGAATCTGCTGTTGTTGACTCGTCAAAAAAACTAACCCCAAGACTAACAGACACCTGTTGTGTTTTTGCACCAAGTTGATAAGGCTTGTCGAGCTGTGCGCGAAACTTTTGCAGACGTTCTTGCAAGTGCTGCTGTCGTGTGTCCCTTTCTGCCGGCAATTGCTCCAGCAGAATAAAGAATTCATCAGATGCCAGCCGCCCCGCCAATTCGTGTTGCTGCATAACCTGCTCCAGGCGGGAAGCAAGCTGCTGTAATAACAAGTCTCCTAGCTCATGCCCTAGTGCGTCATTTATATTTTTGAATTTATCAATATCCAGCACAACCAACGCATTTTCTCGTTGTGAATCGCTATGTTGGTATAGGTAATCTACTTTTTCGAGCAATAGCCGGCGATTAGCAAGTCCGGTTAATACATCGAAGTAGGCAAGTTGTTTGACCTGACTTTTCAGCTCTTCGTATTCAGAAATGTCGGTCGAAATACCACATAGCCCAATGGTTTCTCCACTACTATCTTGCAGCGCAACTTTCACCGACCAGAATGCTCGTTTATTACTTTCGCCAGGCATTTGATTAAGCTCATGCCGAGCCATGCGGCGACCCGTTTTAATAACCTGCTGATCATTATCAGCTAATTCTTGTGCCGTTTCGCTGGCAAAAAAGTCACTGTCCTTAAAGCCAATTATGTCCTCGGCACGGCAACCAAAAAGCTCCGCCACCTTTTTGTTAACGTACTGATATTTGAGCTCCGGACTCTTAATAAAAATATAAGCGTCAACACTATTTAAGATGGTTTCCAGTTTATGCTCACTATCCGACAACGCTCTGGTTTTTTCGTTAACCGCTTTCTTGAGCAGCCGGTTAAACGCGAGCAAAAATAGACTCAGCAGTAACAAAACCGTACCTACTGACCAAACCCAGTTGGGTACGACAAAAGTTTCTGGCTGCACATTCCAGCGATCGAGAATCTGGTAATAAACGGAGTCAGGGTTAGACTTTAAGTTACTTAGCTCATTATCGATGGCCGTCAGCAAGCCACCATTGTCTCGGGCTCCGGTGGCAAAGTAGAGTTTATTAGGAAGAAACATAATGGGCGTCATAGCCACCGACGACTCAGCCACTTGTTGATTACCGTAAAACTGGTTAGTCGCTACTGCATCAACCTTTCCATCTTTAACGGCTGCGAAACCCTCGGCGTATGAATCAACAAAAAAGATATCGATTTCTAAGTCGAAACTGTTCGCCAAATTCTTCAAATATTTTTGCTGTACTGAATCACTCAGTACTGCCACTCGCTTACCCTCTAGGTCAAGTAAGCTACTGATCTGCTGTCCTGCCGACGCATACAGTTGAGACCAACTTAATAGAGCGGGTTCCTGATGAAAGTCGAGGAACTGCCGTCGACTTGGTTCATCGGCGACATCCGGCAACAAGTCCAGTTGATCGTTTTGCAGCCATTCAAGACACTGACTCCAATGACATTCTCTAACGGTTATTTCCCAGTCATGTTGTTGTGCTATATGAGTTAGCAAGTCACCATGAATGCCACTTATTCTTCCATCAGCCAAAAATAACTTTGGCGGGTTATGATAAACCCCGACGATTACCTCTCGTGATTGGCCATGGGCAGCATTACTAAAACCTGTCGTCAGCAGCAACAGCAACAACCAAACACTGACACTAATCGTCTTCAATTCGCCTCCAGCTTGTTTGTTTACATTTTGTTCACAAATCTACTATAGCCAGCTGCAGGATTTTAGCCAATAGCATACAATGTAAAGTATGCAGTTTACCCCGATATAAGCATTTAAATCTTATGGCAAAAGCAAACCTAATTACCCGCCCAGGCTATCAAAAACTCCAACAAGAATTGCGCGACCTGTGGAAAGTTGAGCGACGAGAAACTGTCGAAAAAGTCTCTTGGGCAGCAAGCCTTGGCGATCGAAGCGAAAACGCGGATTATAAGTACAATAAGGCGAAACTCCGTAAAATAGACAGCCGTATACGCTATTTATCGAAAAGGCTGGACTACGTTAAAGTGGTGGACTACTCACCACAGCAGGACGGTAAAGTCTTCTTTGGCGCATTTGTTGAAGTTGAGAGCGACACCGGCGATATCCGACGTTTTCAAATCGTCGGCCCCGATGAAATTTATCAACAAGCAAACGTCATTTCTATAGACTCCCCAATGGCCCGGGCGTTGTTGAAGAAAACCGTTGATGACGAAGCTTCAGTACCAACTCCGAAGGGTGAGCAACTATGGTATATCAATAAAATTCAGTACCAACCGTTCGCTCCCGAGTGAGTATGGTAAACTTCGCACAATCGTTAATTAAGAGAGATGCTATGAACCTAATACGTCAGCAGTTAGCCAACGAACTTAATGTGCAGCAACAACAAATTCAGAGCGTGGTCGAGTTATTGGACAGTGGCTCGACCGTGCCATTTATTGCTCGTTACCGGAAAGAGGTCACCGGAGGTCTGGATGACTCGCAGTTACGCCAGTTAGAGCAACGCTTGGTTTATTTAAGAGAGCTGGAAGATCGGCGCAAGGTTATTATTCGTTCAATCGATGAGCAGCAAAAGCTCTCGCCTGAACTAGAACAAAAAATAAATGCAGCAGAAACTAAAACCGAGCTTGAAGACCTTTACCTGCCGTATAAGCCAAAGCGTCGAACCAAAGGTCAAATTGCTATAGAAGCCGGTCTGCAGCCGTTAGCCGATTCACTCTGGAGCAACCCTGACCAGCAACCTGAAGCTGCTGCTGACGATTACATAGATAGTGACAAAGGCTTCGTTGACAATAAGGCCGTGCTCGATGGAGCACGTGCCATCTTAATGGAGCGGTTTGCCGAGCAAGCAGATTTGCTTAAGCGACTGCGCCAGTATTTGTGGCAGAACGGTCACCTGACCGCATCGGTGGTAAAAGGTAAAGAAAAGGAAGGTGCTAAGTTTCGCGACTACTTCGATTTTAGTGAAGCGTTAAACAAAATTCCATCACACCGTGCATTGGCACTGTTTCGCGGGCGTAACGAAGGCTTTTTACAGCTTGCCCTAGAAGCGGACCCAGGCAGTGAAGCGACTGAAGGCTCTCAGGCCGAAGCTATCGTTGCCAATTACCTGCAATTTGAACACCAACAGCGAGCCGCCGATGATTGGCGACAACAGGTCGTGCAGTGGACATGGCGGGTAAAACTGTCATTACACATGGAAACAGAGTTGATGGCTAAGATTCGCGAGTCAGCCGAAGCTGCTGCGATTCAAGTTTTTGCCAGCAACTTAAAGGATTTATTAATGGCGGCGCCAGCCGGAGCTAAACGAACCATGGGTCTGGACCCAGGCGTTCGCACCGGTATTAAAGTCGCGGTGGTGGACGAGACGGGGAAGACCCTCGGCACTAACACGGTATTTCCTTTCCAACCTCAAAACCAGGTCGACAAAGCCATTCGGACGCTGGCCGGTATGTGTAAACAGCATAAGGTTGAGCTGATCAGTATTGGTAACGGAACTCACTCTCGGGAAACGGATAAACTTATCGCGGATATGTTGAAACAAAATCCTGAGGTTAAAGCGACCAAAGTCATGGTGAACGAAGCAGGAGCTTCCGTTTATTCCGCATCCGAATTGGCCGCCCAGGAATTTCCGGATATGGATGTATCCTTGCGTGGTGCGGTATCTATTGCCCGCCGCTTACAAGATCCTCTCGCAGAGCTGGTCAAAATTGAACCTAAATCTATCGGTGTTGGCCAGTACCAGCACGACGTGAGCCAATCGCAACTTGCACAAAGCCTTGATGCTGTTGTCGAAGATTGCGTTAATGCCGTTGGCGTCGACGTAAATATGGCGTCGGTACCCTTATTACAGCGAGTTTCTGGCTTATCTAAAACGCTCGCCAAAAACATTGTGGCATTCCGTGATCAGCAAGGTGCGTTTAAGTCTAGAAAACAACTTCTCGATGTTCCCCGTATGGGTCCAAAAGCGTTTGAGCAGTCAGCCGGCTTCCTGCGTATTCCAAGTAGTGAGCAGCCACTTGATTCATCGGCGGTTCACCCCGAAGCTTATTCGGTTGTTGAACGAATAGCCGCAGACAATCAAGTGCAGTTACAAGAGCTCATTGGTAATCACGCACTACTGACGGAACTAACCCCCTCTAATTACGTTGATGATAATTTCGGACTACCCACGATTACCGATATTCTTGCTGAGCTGGATAAGCCTGGTCGAGATCCTCGCCCTGAGTTTAAGACGGCTAACTTTAAGGACGGCGTAGAGAAAGTCGCAGATCTGAAAACCGATATGATCCTGGAAGGAGTCGTAACGAATGTGGCCAATTTTGGCGCGTTTGTCGATGTCGGTGTCCATCAGGATGGATTAGTGCATATTTCTGCACTCGCTAACAAGTTTGTCAGTGACCCACGCGATATCGTGAAGGCCGGCGATATCGTCAAAGTAAAAGTAATTGAATTGGATCTGGAAAGAAATAGAATCAGTCTAACCATGAAGTTAGATGATAAGGCTAGTGGACCGGCTCAAAAACCTAAAGCGGCTACAAAGAAGCAACAACCATCGCGCAGTAATGGACCTAAGCGAGATAAAAAACAGCCGGCTAACTCAGCGATGGGAAGTGCCCTTGCCGACGCTTTTGCAAAAGCTAAAAAGGACTAATCTAGGCAGTGGCAGCGAAGCCCGTTTCTGACGGGCTGACGCGCTGCTGGTAGAAACTAGCAATCATTTCCCCACGTTCCGGAGCCGATAAAGTTTTTCGTTCGGAACTGGCAGTTAATTCACTGTCGGAGCTGGACTTTTTACCATCCTCTTGCCCTTCAAGAGATTTGGTTACCGGACCCTGAATTTTATTGTCATCGTCGGCGTCTTTGTCTTCCGCTCGATCGGTCTCAACAGGATTATTTTGTTGCGCTAACTCGGCTCGTGCCTGGGAAGCTTTGGTCGATGCTTCTGAGGCTATAGAACGGTCCGCTGCGGAAGGCTCTGCCGGTGCTAAGGCTGCACGGCGGACCACCGTCATCTTCTGTATAGTGGCTTGCGGGTCACCCGGTACCACACTAATATCAATGGGAACCTCGCCGCCTACAGCGTAAGATTTTCCATTCGGGCCTCTTTCGTATTCGTAATTTGGGCTGCCAGCATATTGCCCACCTACCGCAGCATGCGCTTGCTCATGATTTCTTACTTCAGTATCACGGCTTTCTAGCTCACGCACTTCTTGCTGGATCTCTTGCTGCTCTTCCGGCGTCCGTTCAGATTCCCGTTTGTTTTCAGCAGGACGGCTATCTTGTTGTTGTTCGGTACGATCAGATTTCGAGGGATCTTGTGAAGACTGTTTTTTATCAGTTGCAGAGCCGTTTTCTGCCGATGCAGGAGACTCTTCGATAAGGGAGCGTTGCTGGTTATCACGACCAACGAATTCCGAAGCCGGCATCGGCGATGTCGGGATTGTCGGTAACGCGGTCGTGATATTCATGGGCTATTCCATGCGTTTTAAGGTTATCAGTGCTTAAGCACTGGTATCGATCATTGTGCCTAACATTTCATCAGCAGTTTCTACAGTTTGAGCGTTGGATTCAAAGCTGGTTTCACCTTGTTGAAGTGATACCAATGAGTCCGTCGCTGTATTAGCGGTCACTGCTTGACTGGTTTCATTGGCCGTTTCTGTTGCAGCTACTGAACCACTATTTTGCGCGGCACCTTGTTGCTGAACATCATTACGGCCACTTGCGTTGGCTATTTCTGCACTGGCTTCTGAAACTTGCTGGCCTGCACGCTGGAGACCTTGAAGCCCCGCGTTCATTGCACCATTAATTTCCATAAGCTCCTCCAGTTACTACTAGGAATGTATCTGTCAGTATTGTACAAAAAGCGTTCGCTGGCAAGTTTTTTTGTGCAAAAATCACCCACCTAGGCATGCTGTTTTATTTGCGTTACTAACTGTTTCCAGTGCCGCTTTTGTTGCTCGACAGATCGCTGCAACTCTTCTACCTGAGCCTTTAAAGCGTCCATATTGACTTGCTCACGGAGGTGTTGCGCTTTACTGTCGAGCAGCTTTTTACGCGCTTGATAATAGCTCCGTAATTGCACCGCCATTTCATCGTAATGTTGCTGCGCTTTCTCCAGCAGAGTTGGTGGCGCTTTGTGCGCTTTCATTTGCAACCGCTGTAACTGCATTTGCAGCCTCGCTTTTTCAACTTGGTAGCCGGAACTGCGTTTTAATCCGGAGGCTAAACCTAATCCTGCAAACGCACGGATAAGCCATTTAGTGGGATCAAATTGCCACCAACGGATACCATTACGGTAATCCGCTGAGAAAATATGGTGGTAATTATGGTAACCCTCACCAAAGGTCAGAAACGCCAGCACACCATTGTCCCGTGCAGAGTTTTTATCCGTGTAAGGCTGAGAGCCCCAAACATGCGCTAATGAATTAATAAAGAATGTGGTGTGGTGATTCAATACTAAACGCAGTACACCAACAACTAACAGCCCGGCCCATACATCACCCAACATAAGGCCAGCGACAATTGGCCAACCAAAGTTAAGCAATAAGGTTAGAGACAAGTAATTACGGTGCTGCCACATCACTACTGGATCTTTTTGTAAATCTTTTACATTGTTGTAATCACTATATTGGCTCGCATCGTATTCACGCAGCATCCAGCCAATATGAGAGTACCAAAAGCCGCGTTGAGCCGAATAGGGGTCTCTGTCGTTGTCGTCCACATGGGTATGATGTACGCGGTGATCCGATGACCAATGAAGTGCACTGTTTTGTATCGCTAAAGCACCGCCTAACGCAAAGATAAAGCGCACCACTGGGTGAGCATTATAGGTACGATGAGACCACAACCGATGGTAACCCGCTGTTATCGAGATTCCGGCAAAGCAAAGCGTGCCAAACATTACCCACCAAAAAGCGCCATCAATGCCTACAGCCATGGCATACCATGGCACGGCAACGGCCGCAATCACAAAAGTGATGAGAAAAACTAGAGTATTCAACCAGATGATGGGGGGTTTTGCGTTATTTTCTATCATTAACTGTATTGCCTGTTTACTACTTTAAAATAAGGTACGATTATTAGCGTACACCTGTACGCCGAATTTAAGCCTTTTCTAGTCAAAATACAAGCAATATTTGTGTAAAATCCTGTGTTAGGATTAGTAAATGAGTACCAATTTGTATAGAAAAAGTGAGCAACTGGGTGGGCAAACAATTAGTCAACGGCGTTCGGGCGAAGCAAAAAGAAAAGACTCGAAGGGCCTTAATTAACGCGGCAATGAATCAGCTGAGTGCAGAAATTGGTTTTTCCAGCCTCAGTTTGCGGGAGGTTGCCCGAGAAGCTAATATCGCACCAACATCTTTTTACCGTCATTTCCGCAATATGGATGAGCTTGGCCTGACACTCGTCGATGAATGCGGTCTAACGTTGCGCCAATTACTAAGACAAGCTCGCCAGCAGATTGACAAAGGTGGCTCAATTATTCGAGTTTCGATTGAAACCTTTATGCAGTACGTAGCCAGCAACACTGCCATTTTTAGACTGCTGCTGCAGGAACGTACAGGCCGTTCAAGAGAGTTTCGGAACGCCGTTGAGCGTGAACTGGAACACTTCAAAGCCGAACTCGAAGACTATCTAATTAATGAACAGGACTTTAATGTCGAGTTGGCTCAGTTGCAATCAGACGCTATTGTAAAGATCGTTTTTAGTGCCGGGGCTGACTGTTTTGATGTTAACGATGAAGAGCGCCAGCAAATTGCTGAAGCAACAATTCAACAAGTCCGGCTAGTTGCGCGCGGTGCAGAAGCAACAAGAAAACTACTTCAATCAACACAACAATTAAAAAATAGCTAAAAACCAGGAGCAGAAATATGATGTTTAGAACTCTTGCCAGCGTTGGTTTACTGGCGTTTGCTGTTACCGGGCAGGCGCGAGAAATGACGCTGCTAGAAACAGTGACCGCGGAATCCGTGGCCAGCGTCGACTTATCCCCGGATGGGCGCTATACCGCTGTCCTCAAATATATTCCAAGAACGCCTTATGAAGACGACGATGGCAGCGGATATACGGAATTGGCGCTTATCGATCAACAGGGTAAAGAACAAGTTTACTTAACACGTGACGAATCATTTTCGCGGGTTAGCTTTGGTCCAAACAGTCAATACCTCTACTTCACCGCAAAGCCCGAAGACGACAAACATACCGAGCTTTATCGCATGCCCGTAGACGGTGGTGGAGTGCAATCTTTTTATGAATTCGAGGGCAATATCGGTTCATACGATATCAGCGATAACGGTGAACAACTCGTATTTATGTCATCCGGTAAGCCCGATAGTGATAAAAAAACCTTGAGTAAGAAAGGCTTTAAAGCGGAAGTCTATGAAGAAGATCTTACCTACACTCACTTTTATCATGTCGACTTAACCAGTGACGAAAAAGCAGCACAAAAACTATCTGCGGACGATCAACATATCCTCTCGGTAAAGTTTCACCCAGATAATCAGCAAGTATTAGCCCGGGTAGCTCCAACGCCGCTGATCGACGATAACTATATGAGCAGCCAATATCAGCTGTTTGATCTAGAAGGTAACGTACAGCACAGCTTTGAAACTGCCGGAAAGCTCGGACAGGCAGCATTCTCACCTGATGGTCGCTACCTTGCTCTAATAGCGGCAGCCAATTATAACGACCCATCTGCAGGCACCCTATTTGTCTGGGACCAGCAAAGCGATGA
This sequence comes from Pseudomonadota bacterium, assembly GCA_051746345.1. GTDB lineage: Bacteria > Pseudomonadota > Gammaproteobacteria > Enterobacterales > Alteromonadaceae > Idiomarina. Next base: position 30,687 of record JBNJEZ010000013.1, on the reverse strand, counting down.
AATGCGAAACGTATTGCCTGATTACGAAGGCTCAATTAAAGATTTTAATTGGCGAACAGACCAGGAGCTGGTTTGGTTAGGTCATCGCGGAACCGAGTCTGAAGTACAAGCATTAACGCTTAAATTCTTAGAAAACCGAGTACTGGTTGAGCCGGGTGAAGCTATTTTTACCAGCATTGACGGTGAAGCCGGTATTGGCGACATTGTGTTACGTGGTAACCGGCCAGAGCATCCTAATGAGGCATTCCGTTTATCCAATAGTGATCTGGAGCGACTGACGGTATCAAACCCTTGGCTGGATGATGTAACTATGCCTCGCCAGCAGACGATAACGTACGAAGCACGTGATGGATTGGAGCTGGAAGGCATTTTAGTCTATCCGGCTGACTATCAGGAAGGTAAACAGTACCCTACGGTAATGGTTATCCATGGCGGTCCCGAATCTCACTATAGCAATGGTTGGCTTGATCGCTACAGCGCGCCGGTTAAGCACGCAGCAGCAAATGGTTACGCTCTGTTTTTCCCGAACTACCGCGGCAGTACCGGACGCGGCGTTGAGTTCTCCATGTTGAGCCAAAATGACTATGCCGGCAAAGAATTCGACGATATCGTCGATGCTAAAAAGCACTTAGTTGAACAAGGTATCGCTGACCCTGAGCGAGTCGGTATTACCGGCGGCTCCTATGGTGGTTATGCCTCTGCTTGGGGAGCAACTAAGCAAACCGAGCACTTCGCAGCGAGTGTGATGTTTGTCGGGATTAGTGACAATATTTCTAAATTTGGAACAACTGACATTGCCAAAGAAATGCATGCCGTTCACGCACGCAGCTATCCGTGGGAAAAGTGGCAGTGGTATCTGGAACGCAGCCCAATTTACTACGCTGAACAGGCACGTACGCCGATCTTAATCATGCACGGTAAAGAAGATACCCGAGTGCATCCCTCACAATCGATGGAACTATATCGTTACCTGAAAACTCACGGTAATGTGCCCGTTCGTTTGGTACTCTACCCGGGAGAAGGCCACGGCAATAGAAAAATGGCCGCGCAGTTAGATTACGGTATGCGCATGATGCGCTGGATGGAGCAATTTCTGGTTGAGAAAGCAGAAACTAAACCGGCGTTTGAACTTCCGCATATAGAAAGCCTGAAGGCAGACGAAGAATAATCGCTGGGGGTTAAAAACAAGGCCCGTACTGTGCAACACAGTACGGGCTTTTTACTATCCTTTTATTGCCTGCCAAATATCTTTCCACTTGGGCTCTTTACCATAGAACTGAATACCCATAGTGAACAATCGACCTGCTACGTTTCGCATCCACACGACAAATACAATAAGCAACGCCAGACTTAACAGCTGCTGCCACCAACTTACATCCGTTTGTAACAACCTTACCGGCATCATAACGAACGATGAAATCGGAAGAATACTCATCACCTGAGCCAGACCGCCATCTGGGTTATCGAGGATGCTAAACGATAAAAACACCGGTAGTAATGGCAACAACATAACGGAACTGCGAGACGAGTGATTTGGGTCATCAATAGTTGCCGAAAAGCCAGCCAACATTGAGTTAATAAGAATTAGCCCCAGCAATACAAAAACGATGGATAACAGCGCACCATAATAGCGGTCGAACGAGGCCGGACCGCCACCTGCGCCGGCAAACATCGAAGCCACGATACCAATGGCAGCAAAGAACAACGCCAAAAACACCATCGACTTTATACTGTGTAACGTAATACCCAGTATTTTCCCGTCCATCCATTGTTTGGGGCTAATCATCGTCAGTAGCTGCTCCGTCACGCGCTGCTGCTTTTCCGAGGTGATCGACATCATCATTAGGCCAAAACCGGTGAACACACCAACGGTAATCGAAATTGTCACCAACATAGGGAGTGCTTCGCTAAACCCCCCATCGTCGGTTTCATCAGCATCGGTACTCTGACTTTGAGTCACCCGTTCCACGTTAGGAGCCTGCTCGACAACATCTCGTTGGGAGGCAGTTAAGTCCAGCTGCTTTATGCGTTCTTCCTGAAGTTGGTTTTCTAACGCCTTGATGAGTGGCTGCTGCCAATCTTCTTTCTTCCGCGTAACAATCTGCGCCTCAAGTTCGTTACTGATAATGACCAATACATCGAGATCTTCTGGTAGGCTCTGTTGCCATTCTTCAACTTCCATCGAGCCTGCATCTCGCAACGGCACGGAGTCCGGAGAATCAAATCGCCACTGCTGCTGTTGTTTGTTCTGATAAAATACCGCGCCCTGATGCTCTTCCGAAAACACTTCGGTAATAATTCCCCAGCCTGCACTCACCAGAAAAATAATCAGCAGCAACGCAATTGAGATAAGCTCCTGCTTCCATTTAAAAAAGCGCTTAAATTCCCACCATACAATAGTTTTTAACTGTGAAGATGCTGACATTATTGTTCCTCCCCGGCAGGCTGGCTTTGACGAATGGTATCCAGGTATAACTCGTGCAGGCCGGGTTTGCGCAGCGCAAAGCCCTCAATTTCACAAAGCTCAGCAAGTTGCGGCCATAAACCGGCTGCATTAGCGCTACCCTGCAAGGTAAGCTCTACTTCGTGTTCATCAATGGGAGTCAAGCACTCGATTTGATCAATGTTTGCCCAAGCCGTCTGAGCTTTAAAGGCATCACATTGAACCCGATACAAACGTTTTGGCTGTAAAGTATTTCTAATTTCATCCAGCGTCCCCTGTGCCAGTGCTCTACCCTCTGACATAAGCAGCATTTTATCCGCCAAACGTTCCACCAAGGCCATTTGGTGTGCGCTTAATAAAACCGTTTTTCCCTGTTTTTTTAGGTCTCTTAGAACGTTTAAAACATGTTCCTGATTAACCGGATCCAGTCCTGAGAACGGCTCATCAAGTATCACTAAGCTCGGATCAAGTAAGAGAGTAGATATTAGCTGTACTTTCTGCTGATTACCTTTCGATAACTGCCGCATCGGTTCCTGCTGTCGATCGGTCAATTCAAAGTATTTAAGCCAATGTTCAATACGTGGTCCATAAACCGATTTATCGAGGCCCCGCAGTTTGGCAATATAAACTAAATTATCGTTGACGCTACGATCCTGATAAAGGCCCCGGTCTTCTGGCAGGTAGGCAAAATGCTCGGGCCGCAACTGTATTTCGGCCCCTTGCCCATCACTAATACTGATGGTACCGCTATCCGGTGAAGTAAGCCCGACCAGCATCCTTACCAGTGACGATTTACCGGCGCCGTTCGGGCCGAGCAGCGCATGTATTTGCCCTGAACTGACGTGTAACGAAATCGCATCCACAGCCGTCACTGTTTTATAACGCTTGCTAACCTTATCGATAGTTATATTCATGTTGCCAGCCTGTTATTAATTCTGGCCCTATAGTACTTAAGCAAAAAGGCCTGTAACAGGGTGTTACAGGCCTTTTATTTGTTTCAAAATGTGACTAGGGCTATGACAGCTGCGGACCCGCTGCAACTAACGCTTTACCATTCTCGGTGTCAGTGAACTTTTCAAAGTTAGCCACAAAGCGCTGCGCCAAGTCACGCGCCCGCAGTTCCCACTCTTCCTTGTCTTCGTAAGTGTTTCGGGGATCCAGAATAGAACTGTCTTCGACTCCTGCCAGTTCGGTTGGCATCGCTAGATTAAAGTGCGGCAGTTCAACCACTTCTGCATCTTCGATAGAGCCATCGAGAATAGCATCAATGATGGCACGGGTTGCCTTAATAGAGATGCGCTTACCGGTGCCGTTCCAGCCGGTGTTCACTAAGTATGCTTCAGCGCCAGCTGCTTCCATTCGCTTCACCAAAACCTCAGCGTACTGAGTTGGGTGTAAGCTTAAAAATGCTGCGCCAAAACAACTGGAGAAAGTTGGCGTTGGTTCAGTAACACCACGTTCAGTGCCGGCCAGTTTCGCAGTGAAACCGGATAAAAAGTGATATTGAGCCTGTTCTTTAGTTAATTTCGAAACTGGAGGTAATACACCAAAAGCATCTGCGGTTAAAAAGATGACCTTTTTCGCATGGCCTGCTTTTGATACCGGCTTAACGATATTGTCGATGTGATAAATCGGATAGGAAACACGAGTGTTTTCAGTCTTAGAGTTATCATCAAAATCAACTACGCTATCGTCGTCAACAGTGACATTTTCTAACAGCGCATCGCGACGAATGGCATTATAGATGTCAGGTTCCGCCTCCTTGGACAGGTTGATTGTTTTAGCATAACAACCGCCCTCAAAATTGAACACACCGTCGTCATCCCAGCCATGTTCGTCGTCGCCAATCAAGGCTCGTTTAGGATCTGTCGACAAGGTGGTCTTACCCGTCCCGGAAAGACCAAAGAAAACCGCAACATCGCCCTTTTCACCTACGTTGGCTGAACAATGCATTGAAGCGATACCTTGCAGTGGCAAAAAGTAGTTCATCATAGAGAACATACCTTTTTTCATTTCACCGCCATACCATGTGCCACCAATTAACTGAATTTTTTCAGTCAGATTAAACGCGACAAAGTTTTCAGAGTTCAAACCTTGCTCTTGCCAATTTGGGTTAATGCACTTAGCGCCATTCATCACCACAAAGTCTGGTTCGAAAGTTTCAAGCTCTTCCGCGCTTGGGCGGATAAACATGTTTTTTACAAAATGAGCTTGCCACGCCACTTCGGTGATAAACCGCACCGCAAGGCGAGTATCTTCGTTTGCACCGCAATAGGTATCCACCACAAATAAACGCTTATCGGACAACTGTTCGGTAACCAGACCTTTTAAACTGGTCCAGGTCTCTTGTGACATTGGCTTGTTGTCATTTTTGCCCTGATCTGACCACCAGACGGTATCGCGAGTTGTATCGTCACGCACGATGTACTTATCTTTAGGAGAACGCCCGGTGAAAATCCCGGTGTCGACAGCAACAGCCCCCAGGTTGGTCACGGTACCTTTTTCGAAACCATGCAAGTCATCACGAGTTTCTTCTGCGAATAGCACATCATAAGACGGGTTGTGAACAATTTCCTGGACGTTGGAGATGCCATAGCGGCTCAGATCCAAATTTGGCATGACGTAAGGCTCCTGAGAATACGGTCTTGTACGTTAACGTTAACTTACCGGATAGTAGAAGCCATCCTGGCAACACTATCTTTGATTAAAATTCGGACGCGAATATTAGCGTTTATTACACAAAAAAGATAGGGCAAAATTTTCTCAGTCCGTTAGAATGCGCGCTTTACAATAACTTTTTATACCAGCTGTAAGTGAGTTTTATGCGCGAGTCGTTTCATACCCGTTTGGGGTTTATTCTGGCAGCCGCCGGTTCAGCCGTTGGGCTGGGCAATATCTGGGGCTTTCCAACGCAAGTGGCAAACCACGGCGGTGGCGCATTTTTGCTGGTGTATCTGGTAGTCATTTTTGTACTTGCTATTCCAGCGCTCTATTGTGAGATGTTAATCGGCCATCACGGCCGCGCCAATCCAGTTCGCTCATTGGCTAAGTTAAGTGAAGGCAAAGCTCAACCCATTGGCGCAACCATGGGCTTTTTGAATGTTATTGGCTCCTGCTTAATGCTCAGCTTTTATCATATTGTTGCCGGCTGGATGTTGGTGCATGCGTTAGGTTACATCGCCACTCTATTAGAGTTACAAGGCGTCGCAGACTTTCTGTTCAATGGTTCGCTAGTTCGCGATCTGAGTTTTACCGCACTATTTTTAATAACGACCGGCTGGGTAGTATTACAAGGTATCGAACACGGCATAGAACGTTGGTCGAAACGTTTAATGCCTACACTGGTCGTTTTGTTACTGGGTCTGATTATTTATATCGGCAGTCTGGCAGGTGCCAGTAAGGGCTTCGATACCTATCTGATTCCTGACTTCGCACAACTGAGTGATCCCAGTATTTATTTAGCCGCAATGGGACAGGCATTTTTCTCACTGTCGATTGGTCTGGGCGGAATGATGATTTACGGCTCGTATCTTCTACCAGGTGCTAAATTAGGAAGGCTCAGCCTCTCTGTTGCCGCACTCGATACCGGTATCGCATTTCTCGCTGGGTTGTTAATTATACCAGCACTCTACGCCGGTATTGAATTAGGCGTAAATGTAACGAGTGGGGAACAGCTGATTGGTGAAGGGCAGCTTATTTTTGCCGTACTTCCACAGCTATTTAACAGCATGGGAACGGTCGGACCTTATGTCGGATTTGCTTTCTTTATTTTGTTAAGTATCGCAGCACTAACATCAACTATTGCCCAGGCAGAAGTTCCGGTTTCTTATCTTATTGAAGAAAAAAACCTCAGTCGCAAGAAAGCGACCATTACTGCGCTGTGTACCATTGCAGTATTGGCGTTTAGCTTAGTGTTGTTTTTCGAACCACTGTTTGGCTGGGTGGTCACGGCAGTTACTCAGTTCCAGCTGCCTCTCTCGGGCATTTTTTACTTAGTCGTAGTCGGTTGGTTATGGCGCCGCAGTAATCACTTACAAACGGTCGCCAAAAATAGTTTCTGGTTAACAGCATTGCGCTGGCATCTGCGTTACATTTGCCCGATTCTAATGACTCTGGTCTTTATCAACACGGCGTTCTAGCGCTTTCAACCCAGCTTTTAACTGCGGTTGGCGAATTTTTGCTTAAGCGCTTCGGCGACACGGCTATCGACAAAGCCGGTAACGTCGCCGCCATGCAATGCCACTTCTTTGACCAGAGTTGAGGAAATAAACGAGTTTTCTTCCGCCGGCGTTAAAAATACGCTCTCTAATTCAGGGTAAAGTCGCCGGTTCATATTGGCTAACTGAAATTCATACTCAAAATCTGATACTGCTCGTAGTCCACGTAACAAAACAGTCGCTTGCTGCTCTTTCGCAAAGTTAACCAGTAACCCGGAAAAACCAACTACCGTTACGTTGTCTAATGGCTCTGTTACCTGTTGCGCCAAAATGACGCGTTCCTGCAACGAAAATAACGGCTTTTTACTGGGACTTTCAGCAATTCCGACCACGACCTCAGCAAACAGGTTCGCTGCCCGCTCTATTAGGTCGTAGTGTCCATTAGTTATGGGATCAAAGGTCCCTGGATAAACGGCTTTGCTATGCATAGTTGCCTCTTTTCGTAGGTTTTCGCTAAAGAGTACACCTTAATGAACGGCTGACTCAAACGCTAAATAAAAATTAAGGATGCGAGTTACCTATAACATCAGTAAAATAGCCGGTAAATCAGCCACCATCGAATGATATGGAGCAATTATGAATTCAGCCTTTTACCAACAACTCAATGATCAGTTGGAAACAACCCGCAGCGAAGGCCTGTATAAAAAAGAACGCATTATTAGTTCTGACCAAAGTTCTGAAATAACTGTGAACGGTCAGCAAGTTCTTAACTTCTGCGCCAACAACTATCTTGGTCTGGCAAACCACCCCGATTTAATTGCAGCTGCCAAAAAGGGTCTCGACGAGCACGGGTTTGGTACCGCCTCTGTACGCTTTATTTGCGGTACTCAGGATATTCACAAAACCTTAGAGCACAAGCTTAGTGAGTTTCTAGGTACCGAGGACACGATTCTATACTCGTCGTGCTTTGACGCCAACGGCGGTCTTTTCGAAACCATTATGAGTGCTGAGGATGCAATTATTAGCGACGAGCTAAACCATGCCAGCATTATTGATGGGGTGCGTTTAAGCAAGGCCAAACGCTACCGTTATAAAAATAACGATCTGGAAAGTCTGGAAGAGCAACTCAAGCAGGCCGATGCCGATGGCGCACGCTTTAAGCTGATTGCTACCGACGGCGTATTCTCTATGGATGGAGTGATTGCTGATCTGAAAGGTATTTGTGACCTGGCCGATAAATATGACGCGTTAGTCATGATGGATGATTGTCACGCTACTGGTTTTCTGGGCGAGAACGGTCGCGGTACTCATGAATACTGCAATGTGCTTGGCCGAGTTGATATTATTACAGGCACGCTTGGCAAAGCGTTAGGTGGTGCTTCCGGCGGCTATACGGCGGGTAAAAAAGAAGTGATTGACTGGTTACGCCAACGTTCCAGACCTTATTTGTTTTCCAACTCAGTAGCCCCGGCCATTGTGCAGGCGTCGATTCAAGTACTCGACATGCTGGCACAAGGACACCAATTACGTGATCAGCTTTGGGATAACGCACGTTATTTCCGCGAACAAATGACAACAGCCGGATTTACCCTGAGCGGCGCAGATCATGCCATCATCCCGGTAATGATTGGTGATGCGAGATTAGCCTCAGAAATGGCTGACCGTTTGCTGGAACGCGGTATTTATGTGATCGGCTTTTCCTTCCCGGTAGTACCTAAAGGCAAAGCGCGTATCCGTACTCAAATGTCGGCGGCCCATACACGCGAACAACTGGACCGCACGATCGAAGCGTTTACCGAAATTGGCAAAGATCTGGGCGTTATTTAACCCCCGGTTCGAAAGGAGATTCTATGAAAGCGTTAGCTAAATTGCACGCCAAGCCCGGCATTTGGATGACAGACGTCGAAAAGCCCGAGTGTGGTTACAACGACATTCTCATCAAAATTAAGAAGACCGCTATTTGCGGCACGGACGTACATATCTACAAATGGGACGACTGGTCGCAAAAGACGATTCCGGTACCAATGGTAGTCGGCCATGAATACGTTGGCGAAGTTGCAGCTATGGGTGACGGAGTGCGCGGTTTTGAAATTGGTGACCGGGTTTCTGGTGAAGGCCATATTACCTGTGGTCACTGTCGCAATTGTCGCGCTGGACGCCGGCATTTATGCCGCAACACGTACGGCGTCGGTGTTAACCGCCCGGGTGCATTTGCCGAATACCTGGTCATTCCGGCCGATAATGCGTTTAAACTGCCTGATGACGTCAGTGACGATATGGCTGCAGTTATGGATCCGTTCGGTAACGCGGTACACACAGCCTTAGCATTCGACCTTGTTGGTGAAGATGTATTGATCACCGGCGCTGGTCCAATCGGAATTATGGCAGCCGCAGTTGCACGCCACGTAGGGGCCCGCCATGTTGTAATTACCGACGTGAACGAATACCGGCTTGATTTAGCCAAACAGATGGGTGTTACCCGTGCCGTTAATGTTGCCGAAGAAAAGCTCTCGGATGTAATGGACGAACTGGGAATGCGAGAAGGCTTTGATGTCGGCTTAGAAATGTCAGGGGTCCCTTCTGCTTTTTCACAAATGCTAAAAACCATTAATCACGGCGGCAAGATTGCCATGCTCGGTATTCCTCCGGAAAATGTCGCTATTGACTGGAATGAGGTGATCTTTAAAGGCTTGGTCATCAAAGGCATATACGGTCGCGAAATGTTCGAGACCTGGTATAAAATGGCAAGTCTGCTACAGTCAGGGCTCGATATCTCACCGATATTAACGCACCAGATGTCTGTAGATGACTTTGAAGAAGGATTTGAGACCATGATTACCGGCCAGTCTGGCAAAGTAATTTTAAATTGGGATTAGTGCAATGGCACAGGAAATTACTCTAGTAGAAGCTCATCAACAGTGGCAGCAAGAAGATGCTGCCACTGTGTTTGTTGACATTCGCGACGCACAGTCCTTTGCGCAAGCTCATATCCCGGGCGCACAACCCTTAAATAATGACAATGTCGCACAGTTCATTCAATCCACAGCGTCTAACACGCCGGTCGTTGTCGTTTGTTATCATGGCATTAGCAGTCAGCAGGCTGCCGATGTCCTTGAACAACAAGGACTGACTCAGGTGACCAGCATGCAAGGTGGGTTTACCGCCTGGCAAGCGCGGTTTCCAACCGATACGGCAGGGAGTTAAGCCACATGCGCAGAATACTGACCAGCAGTGATGCCAAATTTATGGGCAACCTTTATCAGTATCTGCGTCAACATAGCATCCCGGTAAGCGTCTCTGAACAAGGTGAGAAGCTCGAGCTCTGGCTGCATCAAAGCAGTTATGAGGCGGTCGCGAAACAATTGATAGCCGACTTTAAAGAGAACCCCCAGACAGTCAATGTAAAGACCAACAAGTCTCCGAAATTTGCGCCTAACTTACTGCGAAATACGGGATGGCTGACGCGAATAGTAGCCGTCGTCACCTTGTTGGTTTATATCTTACTGCAAATAAGCCCGGACGCGGTACTTAACGGTTTAAGAGTCAGTCACCTTTACGATACGCTGCCCTTCGCGCAGCCCTGGCGGTTTCTGTCGCCAGTGGTTTTGCACTTCTCGCTCATGCATCTAGTCTTTAATCTATTCTGGTGGTGGTATCTTGGCGGTCGAGTTGAAAGCCATTTAGGCAGTTCTTGGTTACTAGCAGTACTACTGTTTAGTGGCGTTACCGCCAATCTGATTCAGTATTGGTTCAGTGGACCCAACTTTGGTGGTTTATCAGGAGTGGTCTACGGTCTACTTGGCTTCTGTTGGATCTATAGTTTAGGCCGCAGAACCGAGCTGTCACTACCAGCCGGGCTGATTTTCTTTATGCTTGGTTGGCTAGCGCTCGGCTATACCGGCGTGTTGTGGGTCGATATAGCCAACGAAGCTCATCTGGCGGGCTTGTTGTCAGGGTGCTTGGCCGGTTTTATTGTCCGGATACTAAATCCCACACCAAAAGCCAGGCTTTACTGATAAATATATTTTGTAAACAGCACTTCCTGAATAACAGCATTCCCTGTTTCTTGACGCATCAGTTCTTGTGCTTTCTCAAGACATTTCATTCGTAACTGGTCGCGTCCGGTCATGGTTTTTATCTGACGCTGCGGTGCGGTGCTTAAAATGTGAATAAAAGCATCGCGCAGCAACGGCGCATGATGTTCAACGATACCGACGTACTGCGGGTTTGGCACCATGACTTCTATCGCCACGCGAATAAACCCTAAGCGATAGTCACTTCCATCTTTCACAAAGTTAGTGGTGATATCGGGTTCAAAGCCGTAATAAGACACACTACTCTGCAATGCATGGCCCGGATTGCTTGTAAAGGTTGCCAATAAAACCAATAGAGTTGCAATTTTTTTAATCATAATCCCTTCTTTCTGTCCCACGCATGGTTAAGCTGTTAACTGCCGGCAGCTTTGCTATCATAGCGGCATCGTCTCAAATACCCAACTAATATGACCATTAGGTTTCCACTTGCTCAACCCAGTCACTGGCAACGTCCTGAAGTAACGGACCTACCCGTCGCCGCTGAAAGCTGGCTGCTGGCAGAGGGCTCGTTAACACTAAAACTTAAACAACACTGTCAACAATTCGGCGTTCATGTTATTGGTCAACAGCCTGCCACGGTGTTTGACTCAGAGTTTGATATGTTCCGCCGTCATCACAAACGCGTGCCCTTCGATGCGATTGTTCGTGAAGTTTTACTGAGTTGCGACAATACGCCATGGGTATTCGCCCGTAGTATTTTTCCGTTATCGGCCGTAAACCAAAAAAACCTAAATTTATCCAGTATCGGCAATCAGTCACTGGGACAATCGTTATTCGATCAACCGGACCTGCTACGCAGTCCGTTTGAGGTCAGCAAATTGGACATTAGCAATTCAATCACTAAGCTTAATAGAACGCTGCACGCGAAAGATCACCCGTTGTGGGGTCGCAGGAGTCTATTTCAGACATCAGGACAGCAAGTGCTGGTCAGTGAAATTTTTCTCTCGCCGGTGCCATTCTATCAGGAGTTATCATGAATAAATTGAACGCCTACTGGCGGTTAATGCGCGCGGATCGTCCAATTGGAACCTACCTATTAGCGTGGCCCACCATTTGGGCACTGTTAATCGCGGCATCCGGAGAGCCGTCACTCAGGTTATTTACTTTGTTTATGATTGGTACTTTTTTGATGCGTTCTGCCGGTTGTGTCATCAATGACTTCGCCGATAGAAATTTAGACGGTCACGTTAGTCGTACCCATCAACGCCCTCTCCCGGCCGGAGAAGTGTCACCCACCGAAGCTGTATTGTTATTCGCTGTATTGCTTTTCGCTGCGTTTATTATCCTGCTGCAATTTAACACCCAGACCGTCATGCTGGGCTTTGTCGCAGCCGGCGTGGCAGCGCTCTATCCCTTTTGTAAACGCTGGACCCATTTACCACAGGTGGTGCTAGGCGTGGCCTTTAGCTTTGGTATCCTGATGGCATTTAGCGCACAAAACTCTGAACTGTGGTTTATTGCGGGAGTGTTATTTGTTGCTAATGTCTTGTGGACTGTGATGTACGATACCGAGTACGCAATGGCCGACCGAGAGGACGACTTACAAGTTGGCATTCGCAGTACCGCAATACTATTTGGACGCTACGACCGGTTAATCATTGGTGTATTACAAGTTATCACGATCAGTTTGTTGGCTTACATAACCTTTCTATTTAACTGGAGCTGGCCGCTAACACTAAGCCTGCTGATCATTTTGGGGTTATTTAGTTACCAGCAGTGGTTAATTAAAGAGCGCGAGCCAGGCAAGTGCTTTCGCGCGTTTTTGCATAATCATTATGTCGGTATGACTTATACTGTAGGGCTTGCCTGGCACTACTGGTTTCTATGATTTCATTTCTACTAATAGCTGCTGCACCGACTGCCGAATAGTTTGTAATACAGGGGGATCGATAAGTTCATCAATCATGTCGCTTAACGGTCCAATACTCGGCGCCGCAATCTGTTGACCATCGTCATTCACTTGCAGTAGCTGCTGTGCCTTAAGGCTGCCGATAAAGGTAGTCATCACTTTTTTATCGTAGAACTCCGGCGCGTTAATACCGTGAATAGAACTCAACCTTTCTGCCAGTGTTATTGAGTGACGCTCTAATTCGGCACGTTGTATTGGTTGCGCCTGTTGCAGTAACTCTAAGACGATACTGTAACGCTGCAATGTCTCGCTGGCACTGCGACCCAACAATTGTAACTGTAACCACTGTGGTGATTCACGTGACACCATATGGTAATGCCCATCGCTATAAGTGATCAGCTGCTGTCGTTGTAACTCCTCTAAGATTGCCGAAACCCAAAGCGCAATATCATCCGCTTCATGCGACAAAAACAGCTCGGCTTGTAACATTGGATACACTTGCTGTACGCGTTCAACTATCTGCTCGGCGGTTTGCTGCTTTTTTGCAACCATAATGGTCGCCACAATTCCCGGAACGATCATTAGGTGCAGTATATTGTTACGATAGTAAGTCATAGCGATAGCATTCGCGCTTTCCAACGACACAACTTGACCCATCGTATCGTCTTCGATAGTGAACTTATCGGTTCTACTAGCTTGTCGCCATAACTCTTCAGCTGACACTTGTGGCACATTGACGCGTTCGGTGTAGGGCACTTCTTGCAGCAGGCCTAAATATACTTGCAGCTGCAGTAACAGTTCCTCCCGAGTTAACGCATGATGTTCGGAACTAAGCAAAGCTAACGCACTAAGGTTGACACTGTTAGCTGCCGCTGAATCATTAATACCGCGCATGACTGTCTCCGCCAGCCGGTTTACCGCTGGCGTTAGCCAACTTGGCCGCTCCGGCTCTTCAGCGCCTCGGGTAATCGACGATTGCCAGTTATCGACTTGCTGATCAAGGAAGTTTTTTAGGTTAATCGGCTGGCCAAAAGTTACATAACCCTGTCCAAAATTTTTAAGATTTCTAACCGAACCTAATACTTTCCACATGGACTCTTTTTCTTTGCTTTTCCCCTTAAGCTCTTTCAGGTAGGTCGAAACCTCCATGATGTGCTCATAGCCCAGATAAACAGGGACCAAAGAAATGGGTCTTTGCTGACCACGCAACATGCCCTGCACAGTCATCGCCAGCATGCCGGTTTTAGGCGGCAGCAACCGCCCTGTCCGTGACCTGCCACCCTCAGCAAAATACTCGACTGGATAACCTTTTTGGAACAGCCAGCATAGGTATTCACGAAATACTGCTGAATACAGTTTATTACCGCGGAAACTACGACGTATAAAGAACGCACCCCCACGCCGGAAAATTGAACCAACCGGGAAGAAATTAAGATTTACCCCCGCGGCAATGTGAGGCGGGACCAATCCCTCTTTATAGATTACGTAGCTTAATAACAGGTAATCCATATGGCTTCGATGGCAGGGAACGTAAATGACTTCGTGGCCTTGTTGCGCTAATTTACGGATATTATCACCGCCACGGACCTCAATACCGTTATAGATACGGCTCCACATCCAGGTCATAAAGCGGTCCAAGACGCGTACTAACGTCTCACTATAATTTGCCGCGATCTCATTGACATAGCCCAGCGCCTTTTTGCGCGCCGCCGACGCGGAGGTTTTATTGCTTTTCTGCTCGTCCGCGACTGCTTTTTTAAGGGCTGGAGAGTCAATCAAACCTTGCATCAACTCTTTACGATCGCTCAGCTTGGGTCCTGCTACCGCATGCCGCATACGGACGAAGTGAACTCGTGCAACCCGGGCAAGCTTATGGGCAATTTGAAAGTCGCTTCCACTTTGTTTTGCCATCGTTCCTAAACTAACTGGGCGTGAAAAGCGACACAGTACCTGGCGTCCGGAAAACAGTACTAACCAAAATTTTAACAGCGGACCGGGATCGTCAAGATCTCCCGTCATCGCGGCTCCGGCATTTGCCTCCTGCCCCGGCTTTCGGCCCCAAAATACACCGACCGGACACACTTGGATATCCAGTTCCGGATCGGCCTGGTGAGCACTGAGAAGCTGCTGAAACTCTTCAATCGCTTGTTCATTTGAATCACTTTTAGCCTGCTCCAGAAACATCACCCGCGGAAATGATTTACCATTTACCGTTAACGGTTGTTGCGGATCCGGCAGCTGTTTAACTGCCGCTGCCCGCTGCAAAATTGAAAAATCCGCTTTCGAGGTTGACCGCATGACATAGACCAACGGCTTCGTTCCTAAAGGGCTCTGCTGTTCATCAACATCATCAGCTATTGCAATAAAACGAGTCATCCAACGCAGTGGATGTTTAACAATTGAATAAAGCCAGCTTTGAGTTGCCATCTAATTCCCAAGCGTCTGTCGCGTTTAAAACAAAACTAATAGAAGTATACAGGATAACAACTGCTGGCAAAAAAGTCGTTGTAGAAAATTACTTGCGAAATAAATTTACCTGTATATACTCACAGTATACTGTACAAATAAACAGGTAACATTATGCGACCTTTAACAGCCCGACAATCGGAAATTCTTGAGTTAATAAAAGATAATCTGCACGCAACAGGTATGCCCCCCACGCGGGCAGAAATAGCCACTAAGTTAGGCTTTCGGTCGGCTAACGCCGCGGAAGAGCACCTCAAGGCACTGGCGCGTAAAGGTGTTATCGAGATTCTTCCAGGGATGTCACGCGGTATTCGGCTCATTAGCGATGACTTTGAAATAGAGGAAGGGTTACCGCTGATAGGCCAGGTAGCGGCCGGTTCCCCAATACTCGCTCAAGAACACATTGAAGGTCACTTTAAAGTTGACGAAAGCCTGTTTTATCCAGCAGCCAGCTTTTTATTAAAGGTTAATGGCATGAGCATGCGCGACATAGGAATTTTGGATGGCGACATGCTTGCCGTGCATAAAACCGAACAAGCAAAAAACGGGCAGGTTGTTGTCGCCCGCGTAGAGGATGAGGTAACTGTTAAACGATTTGAACAAAAAGGTCGTCAGGTATTACTGCATCCCGAGAATGAAGAATTTTCAACGATTGTCGTTGATCTCTCACAGCAAGTATTTGCTATCGAGGGATTGGCGGTTGGCGTTATACGCAATGGAGCTACACTATGAAGTTTCAACAGACAACCAAACAACAACATCCTGGATTGTGGCAAAGTCGTGCACCCACAAACCACCCGTTAGGTTTTAATAATACTGCTGAACACAGCACAGCGGAACCATTAAAAGCTGTTATCGACTATTGCCTGGCCTGCTCTTCCGAGCAGTGGATCACTGTTGTTGGTGGTCAGCGGGAATTCATCGCTCAACTAATAGCTGCCGGAATACCGATGCATCGTATTCGCTGGTTCAGGACCGCTAATCAACAACAACGCGAGTGGGCTTTAGAACAAGCAACTCTCGCCGGCACCAGCGGCGTTATTATTGGATGGCTGAGCAACATAGAATCTCGTTTTAATCAACGAATAAAGATGGCGAGCCGCCTTAGCCAAACCGAAAGTTTTCTGTTTGAAGAGGACACATTATTTTCTCACCTGCACTGAGCCCCACTCAGTTGATCTCCACAAAATAATGTGTTCAGGCTGCCTCGGCAGCCTTTTTTTTAACAAATCAGCTTATTTTTCATGCAAACGGCACATTTGATCTGGATCTTTGTGCTCAAATTCGTTAATAAATGACACTACCCAACTATATAAATTAATATAACAAATAAAACGACAACAAAGAGTTGGTAGGGAAAGAGATTTCTGGGGAGATGTTGTTCCTTTTTCTGCTTACCTCTTTGTTCTTCATCGATAGCAACATTTGTCATGCTTGAAGAAGAATAAGAGGAGAAGTCACGTGAAAATGAAGCCGCTGTTGGCACTAATGGCTTTGTTTGGGTTTTCTGCACAAGCCCAAAACCGCCTAAACCTGACTGAAGGTGTCACTGAAGTCAGTAACCGTGTCTACGATCTCCATATGACCATTTTTTATATCTGCTGTGTCATAGGTGTGATCGTATTTGGCCTGATGTTCATTTCAATGATACGGCACCGAAAGTCGAAGGGTCGGGAACCGGCCAAATTCCATGAAAGTGTTAAAGTTGAAGTTGCCTGGACGATTGTTCCTTTCCTCATTCTAGTAGGAATGGCGATTCCAGCCACCTCAACGCTTATTGCCATGGAAGACACCTCGGATGCTGATGTAACGGTTCAAGTTACTGGTTCTCAGTGGAAATGGCATTACAAGTACTTTGAACACGAGGTCGAATTCTTTAGCCGCCTAGCGACACAACAAGAGCAAATTCAAAATAAATTTGATAAAAGTGAAAATTATTTGCTCGAAGTTGATAATCCGTTAGTTGTACCTACCGGTAAGAAAGTACGCTTTTTGGTCACCTCTGACGACGTCATCCACAGCTGGTGGGTGCCTGACTTCGCGGTAAAGAAAGACGCCAACCCGGGCTTCATTAACGAAGCATGGACTCGCATCGACGAGCCAGGCATCTATCGCGGTCAATGCGCTGAGCTATGCGGTAAAGACCACGGCTTTATGCCCATTGTGGTCATTGCTAAAGAACCGGCTGAGTATCAAAAATGGATCGACGAAACCGAATCTGAACAGATTGCTGCCAGGGAACGTGAGCAAGAATTATTGGATATGGAAATGTCTATGGACGAACTAATGGCCATGGGCGAAAAGATTTATAACAGCACCTGTGCTGCATGTCACCAGGCGAACGGACAAGGAGTTCCCGGAACTTTCCCTGCGTTAGCAGGCGAAGGCGTTTCAGTGGACCCTGACCAACGCCAAGAACACATTGATATTGTCGTTAACGGTGTACAAGGCACTGCAATGCAAGCGTTTGGACAACAGCTGAGCATGCGGGAGCTAGCGGCGGTTGTAACCTACGAGCGTAACGCTTGGGGTAATGACACCGGTGAAACGGTGCAAGCCGCAGACATCAACGAACTAATGAATCAATAAGGAGACGGTGATGAGCACAGTAGTGGATGATACACATCACGACGAACACCACGACCATAAGCCGTACGGCATTACTCGTTGGTTGTTCACTACAAACCACAAAGATATCGGCTCCCTTTATCTTTGGTTTAGTTTTATTATGTTTTTCGTCGGCGGTGCCATGGCAATGGTTATACGCGCCGAGTTATTTCAGCCTGGTTTACAGTTAGTAGAGCCCAACTTTTTTAACCAAATGACCACAGTACACGGTTTGGTGATGGTCTTTGGTGCGGTTATGCCTGCTTTCACTGGTCTTGCTAACTGGATGATTCCGATGATGATCGGAGCTCCTGATATGGCACTGCCACGAATGAATAACTGGAGCTTCTGGATCTTACCCTTTGGCTTTGCAGTAATGCTGTCTTCACTGTTTATGGAAGGTGGTGGTCCCAACTTCGGCTGGACATTCTATGCACCGCTGTCAACAACATACAGTAATGATTCAACCGCCTTCTTCGTGTTTGCCATACACATTCTCGGCATTTCCTCAATTATGGGGGCGATTAACGTTATCGTGACGATAACCAACATGCGCGCGCCGGGCATGAGTTATATGAAGATGCCGCTGTTTGTCTGGACCTGGCTCATTACAGCCTTCTTGTTAATCGCCGTAATGCCCGTATTGGCCGGAGCCGTAACCATGGTACTTACTGATAAGTACTTCGGCACCAGCTTCTTCGACGCCGCGGGTGGTGGTGATCCGGTAATGTTCCAGCATATTTTCTGGTTCTTTGGTCACCCTGAAGTCTACATAATGATTTTACCGTCATTTGGTATTATATCGGCTATTATTCCTGCGTTTACCCGAAAACGATTGTTCGGCTACGCATCAATGGTTTATGCAACTGCATCGATAGCCATTCTGTCGTTCCTGGTGTGGGCTCACCACATGTTTACCACCGGTATGCCGGTATTTGCAGAACTGTTCTTTATGTACTGCACAATGCTGATTGCGGTTCCTACGGGGGTTAAAATATTTAACTGGGTTGCGACAATGTGGCGCGGCGCGATGACATTTGAAGCGCCAATGTTATTCGCCCTCGCCTTCGTAATTCTATTTACTATCGGTGGCTTCTCAGGTTTGATGTTGGCGATAACACCTGTCGACTTTCAGTACCATGATACCTACTTCGTTGTTGCTCACTTCCACTATGTGCTTGTCACCGGGGCCGTGTTCTCAATTATGGCCGCGGCTTACTACTGGTTACCTAAGTGGACCGGCTATATGTACGACGAGACATTGGCCAAGTTGCACTTCTGGACGTCGTTAATTTCGGTCAACGTGTTGTTCTTCCCAATGCACTTTGCCGGGTTAGCGGGGATGCCACGAAGAATTCCGGATTACGCCGTGCAATTTGCTGACGTTAACCAAATTACCAGCATTGGCGGATTTGCCTTCGGGTTATCGCAGCTTATATTCCTATGGCTGGTGATCAAGTGCACTCGTGGTGGTGAAAAAGCGCCAGCAAAACCATGGGAAGGTGCAGAAGGTTTAGAGTGGACGGTGCCGTCTCCTGCGCCTTACCACACCTTCGAAAAACCACCTAAGGTAGAGTAACCGGTATGTCAGATTCGAACGCTAATCGCGCTGATAACGGCAAAATTGTCAAGCGACTGTTATTAACAGTCGCTGGCATGTTTGCTTTTGGATTTGCACTAGTGCCGCTTTACGATGTTTTTTGTGAAGTCACCGGCTTTAATGGCCGCACAAATAACGAGGCGGTTGCAGTAACTCACACCGAAGTCGACAAGTCCAGGACCGTCACTGTGCAGTTTATTACTCGTAATGCGCAAGGTATTCCCTGGAAATTTGAACCTTCAATTAAGCAAGTAAAGGTGCACCCTGGAGAGGTGCGGGTGGTGAATTTTTTAGCCGATAACCCGACAGGTTCCGACATGGTCGCTCAAGCAATTCCATCGGTGGCGCCAGCAGAAGCTTCTCTGTATTTAAATAAAGTGGAATGCTTTTGTTTTAATCAGCAACCGTTAGCGGCTGGCGACAATACCGAAATGCCAATGCAGTTTTACCTGGATCCGGACATTCCGGACCACATAACCACATTAACACTGTCATACACGCTGTACGATATGACAGCCAATGCGACGGCTGAGACTTTAGCTCAGCTACAAACATCAGAATAAGGAAACGTCGTTATGGCAGAACAACAAAGTTACTACGTACCACCATCAAGCCCCTGGCCCATAGTTGGCGCCATTGGCTTAGGCTTGATCGCCTGGGGCGCAGGCAGCACTGTAATTGACTTTAGTAAAGAACAAGACGGTTATGGTAGTACCGTTTTGATGCTCGGCATTGTTGTCATGGCTATTATGCTCTTTGGTTGGTTTCGCGATCAAATTCATGAGTCCATGCAGGGCATGCACAACGACCAATTAAATGTCTCTTACAAACAAGGCATGAGTTGGTTTATTTTCTCGGAAATTATGTTTTTCGCCGCGTTTTTTGGCGCCCTATTTTACGCTCGGGTTATTTCGGTACCGTGGCTTGATGGTGCCAGCAATAACGCAATGACAGCCGAAGTCCTGTGGCCTCAGTTTGTTGCTCAATGGCCGTTAGTCGAGACTCCCGGTGGCACAGAGACTCAGGGGATGGGTTGGTATGGATTACCGTTGATCAACACCGTCATTTTGGTGATTAGCTCAATAACCTGTCACTTTGCACATGTAGGCCTGGAAGAAAACAAACGCAAACAACTAACCGTGATGCTAGGAATCACTATTGTGCTGGGTTGTATCTTCTTATATTTGCAAGGCGCAGAGTACGTGCACGCTTATGAGCAGCTCGGTTTAGCCCTGGACTCTGGCATATACGGGAATACGTTTTACATGTTGACCGGCTTTCACGGCATGCATGTAACGTTAGGAACTATTATGTTGATGGTAATGTTCTTGCGTGTAATCAAGGGACATTTCTCACCAGATAATCAATTTGCCTTTCAGGCTACCAGCTGGTACTGGCACTTTGTTGATGTCGTCTGGATTTGCCTATTTGTTCTTGTATACGTCATTTAACATCAACGTTCGCTTTAAGAAATGTCGTCCGCGGCCTTAATAAGGTCGCGGATTAAGTGGTAAAAAGCCTACATACGCTGCAATTATCATGGCCAGCAGCACAATGGCGGCAATGCCTACCCGCTTACCTAAATACTTTGTCATTGGTGGTTTGTTGGGGTCGTTTCGGAGCATTACAAACAGCGCCCGAAATAAATTAAAGACCATATAGAGAAGTAACGCGACAATAATGACTTTAAAAATAGCTAGCATAAAAATTCCTTTAGTGGCTTTGATTATTACTCTGCTTGCAGTTGCGGTAATGGTCAAGTTAGGATTTTGGCAATTAGACAGAGCAGCACAAAAGCAAGCTTTATTCGACGATTACAAAACCAGCCAGACACTGACATCAAAACAGCGCACTGATCTCAATAGCATTAACCGACAGCCGGATCGATTTGAACCGGTAACCATTACCGGCAAATTTGATCAAACTCGGATTTTCTTAATCGATAACCAACTGGTCAACGGTCAACCCGGCTATCATGTCGTTGGGTTGTTTGACTCTGTATCAAAAGAGCAGTACATACCGGTCAATTTGGGCTGGTTGAAAGCTCCCTCGTCACGCCAACAGCTACCTAGCATAGAACTTCCCAATGAACAGCTTACCCTTGAGGGCCTTGTTCAATATCCAGAAGCGAACGTGTTTATCAATCAGGTAGTAGAACAACAGTCGACTAGCTGGCCAAGCCGGGTGCAACAGTTTATACCGAAGGAAATAAACGAAATAACAGGCATACCCTTAGCGTCTTTTGTGGTATTACTTGATAAAAATTCGCCACATGGCTTTAAACGCAACTGGCAACCTGACGTCATGCCTCCGGCTAAACACCAGGGCTATGCATTACAGTGGTTTTCACTTGCTTTCGCTGCATTGGTTATTTTTACTATTGCTATTATAAAAATTAATAAACAAAAACGAGAGGAGACCTCATGAGCTCCCTAAATCGCTCACGACGTACATTACTGATTGTCTTAGTTGCCTTTTTGTTGCCGGTAATTGTAGCCTGGGTTGTTCTTAACCAGCACTGGTATCAGGCTGGCACCAATAAAGGCACCTTGATAGCCAATCCGGTATCACTGCAAGATACGGCGAACCTGCCCGAAGGATGGAAACTAGCGTACCTGGCGCCCGACTCTTGTGAACAGCGCTGTCAAAATGCCATCTTTGTTATGAACCAAGTTGACGTGGCTGTGGGTAAAGACTCGGATCGACTTACGCCAGTGGTATTGAGCGAATCGAAAGAGGGGTCTTCGGAGCAGTACAGTAACCAGTTTGATATTCAGACAATGGTAGCCCCGGACCTTATAGCAACCTTATCCGAACTGCCTGAAGCTAGTCTGTTTATCATAGACCCGCTGAACAACGTGATGTTGTATTATCCCACTCACACCGACAAAGAAGCGATGATTCTGGAAGGCAAAAATGTACTTGCAGACATTCGTAAGTTGTTAAAACTATCTAGAATAGGATAACCCGGCATGCGTGCGCTCGTTAAAATAAGTGTGATTTTAGCTTTTTGCGTCATTGTATTAGGTGCTTTTACCCGCCTCACGGAAGCTGGACTTGGTTGCCCCGACTGGCCGGGTTGTTACGGGTTTTTATCGGCCCCCTCGCAGGCGGAACAGATTCAACAAGCTGAGGCACTTTATCCAGATTCCCCGGTAGAAGTCGACAAAGCCTGGTATGAGATGATTCACCGCTATTTTGCCGGAACTTTGGGACTATTAATTCTGGCAATTGCTATTACTTCCTGGGTTCAGAAGCGGCAACCGAGCCAAAAACCGACACCTGTTAAGCTTCCCGGCTTTTTATTAGCACTGGTTATATTCCAGGCTGCGCTGGGAATGTGGACGGTTACCATGAATTTGCAGCCGCTGATTGTCATGGGTCATTTACTCGGCGGCTTCAGTATTGTCTCATTACTTTTTCTGCTCAGTTTACGATTGGAACCTTACCGCGTCGGCGGTGGCGACCCAGAGCTCAGGCGCTATCGTGGATTGGCATTTTTCGCCTTGATAGTGGTTGTCTGCCAAATCGCCCTCGGTGGCTGGGTAGCAGCCAACTACGCAGCGGTTGCCTGTACGGAGTTACCGTTTTGCGAGACTGACTGGACAAGTAATCTGGACTTTTCCGGTGCCTTTAGCATCCCGGAAGCCGACACCTATCAATTTGGCGCCCATGACTACGATGACCGTATGACCATGCATGTCATTCACCGAATCGGCGCTATCATTACAACCCTGGTGGTTGGCTGGCTGATCTTTAAATGTTGGCGAAAAGCGGTTTCGAGTTTTTTCCGCAGCTCATTGCTTGTTATAAGCTTGTTATTAATTTTGCAAATTGCGCTCGGTATTAGTAACGTAGTCTTTAACTTACCGCTTTCGGTAGCCGTCTCCCATAATGCAGTGGGGGCCTTGTTATTACTGTCTCTGGTCGCGTTAAACTATAACTTATCCAGAAAGGCATAAAGGAGTTCACTATGCCCGCTCACGTTGCAACAAAAAAACTAGAACAACGCAGCGCTCCGTGGCGAGACTATCTTGAGCTGACCAAGCCCCGGGTAGTTGCTTTACTACTTTTAACCGCCGTTGTTGGTATGGCATTAGCGCAGCCCGAATGGGTGGCATTTTCCATATTGTTACCGGCTTTAACTGGCATTGGCTTAATGTCAGCGGCCGCAGCCGCCATTAACCATTTGGTTGACCGTCACATAGACGCTAAGATGGCCCGTACGTTGCGACGTCCCCTGCCGCAAGGTAATCTGTCGCCGATTAAGGTCGCTACTTTTTCAACCATTATAGGTTTGTTGGGTTTTGCCACTTTATATATCTGGGTTAATGCGCTTACTGCGTGGCTGACATTTGCCAGCATGGTGGGATATGCAGTGGTTTATACCATGTTTCTAAAGCGCGCTACTCCGCAGAATATCGTTATTGGCGGGCTAGCCGGAGCGGCGCCACCGCTACTTGGCTGGACCGCGGTCACTAACGAGATTCACGCACCTGCTATTTTATTGGTAATGATCGTTTTTACTTGGACGCCACCACATTTTTGGGCTCTTGCTGTGCATCGAGAGAAAGACTATGCGCGAGCTAAAGTACCTATGCTGCCGGTCACCCACGGCGTAGAATTCACGAAGACATGCATTTTGTTGTATACCATTCTGCTGTCAGTGGTCTGCTTATTACCCTACTTAATTGGCATGTCCGGCCCCATCTATTTAGTTGGCGTAACCGTACTTAATGCAATATTTCTCGGCTATGCCTGGAAACTCAAATATGCACCAAGCAAGAAGACGGCGTTTAATATGTTCGCTTTTTCTATCTGGCACCTAATGCTGCTATTTGTTGTGCTACTAATCGATCATTATCTATAGGCGAGCGCTAATATATGCAAAAAATACTCTACGTTGGTGTCGCATTGCTTGCCGCAATTATTGGCTTTGCTGCCTATCAGATGTGGCCCAAGCCAGAGCCAGAAGCGCTTATTTATGAACCACCGCGGGCATTAAAAGCCTTCGAACTGCAGTCAACTGAGACCCAGAAAACCATCAGCAATGACGCTCTAAAAGGACAATGGACAATCCTGTTCACTGGCTATACCTTTTGCCCGGACATCTGTCCAACGACTATGTCTGACCTGAAGCAAGCGCTGCCATCGCTGCAGCAAGAAGCTGACGAGCCGGTTAAAGTTTGGATGATATCGGTGGATCCGAAACGCGATGATATGGAGCGGTTAAAGCAGTATACAGGCTATTTTGGTGAACAATTCGTCGGTATTCGGGCAGACCACCCCGAGCTGTTCCCATTTGTTCGTGATTTAGGCTTAATGTACTCACTGCCTGATGAGGGCGAAGAAAACTATCTGGTAAATCACAGTGCTGCAATCATCTTGGTTAACCCAGATGGTAAACGGATTGCTATTTTTAATGCAGAACATGAGCCCGGCGAAATCCCAGTCGTCGATATGCAACAACTACAGCAGGATTTCGCTATTATCGCTGGCTAAAAAATAGCAACCGGTTATCGCAATTAATCCGGCCAGGTACCGTTTTCATCGGGCCGGATTAACGCCGCTGAGAACCAATAGTACGAGCTAGTTGCTTTGGATGGCGCAGTGCAATTAATTCGCGAACGCCCAATCGGTAAGTCAGTGCTTACGGTCACTGTAAAAGTATGCTCGGATTCCCATTCAGGGCTTAACACCTCCGAGCCTCGAAAACACTGCAGCGCGTCGGTTCGCACGTCGTCGGCGTCGTCCAGTTCAACTTCTAATGTTGGTGTTTTTTCTGAGTGCTCAAGTAGTGGAGCCTTTGGTGAGTAATTAACCACCGGCAACGCTAAACTGGTTAACTTCGTTTTAAGTGTTTCCAAATTCGCATACATCCCTGATGCTGGAAACCGAGTTATCGCTGTTGTATCACTATAGGGGCTCCACGGACCACTATGTTGAGCAAACCCGAGAAAACCCCATTCTTCTAATAAACTCTGTAAGTCGAGATCGTACTCGCCATAAGGGTAAGCAAAGTACTTAGGTTGCTCACCAAGGTTTTCGTCAATCGCTCGTTGCGCCGACATTACATCGTAATGCATACGCTCCTGCCACTCTTGTTCGGTTTCCCCCTCGTGCCGCCGAATTAAATGATCATGAGTTTGGCCATGGTTAACGATCGTCGCACCGCGTTGTTGGATATCTTCTAACTGCTGCCAACTCATATAAGCGGAAGGGCTTTCTTCCATTAGATCCGGATTCACAAACACCGCATAAGGCATCTCGTACTGCTCTAACAAATCCGCCGCGTTGTCATAGACATTTTTATAGCCATCATCAAATGTAATAACCACGGCTTTCGCTGGAAAGCTCTCGCCTGACTCAATGCGCTCATGAGCTTGTTCAATAGAGATAACACGAAAATTATTGTCAGCCAGGTAATCTAAATGTGCTTTAAATTGCTCGGGCGCGATTGAAGTTACCGACGGCGTGCTGGCCGA
This sequence comes from Pseudomonadota bacterium, assembly GCA_051746345.1. Classification (GTDB taxonomy): domain Bacteria; phylum Pseudomonadota; class Gammaproteobacteria; order Enterobacterales; family Alteromonadaceae; genus Idiomarina. The sequence continues at coordinate 4,986 of JBNJEZ010000013.1, read as the reverse complement.
TACGTGATGGTACTGAAGAATAGCAACACTTGGCTCTTGCATCTCGCCAGCATCATTAGTTGCTTCCTGAGAAACACTATCACCACACGCCGATATCAACGCAGTGGCCAACGCCAGTGACTTTATTTTCATGCTACACTCCTCAATTCGCTCGATAGTCTGAGAGATCCCATTGCTTTTTAGATTGTTCAGTTTTCCGAAAAAAGATCACAAAACTGTCTTTGCCATCGCATTACCGATGATCTTGTCGAATATTGCTGCGCCAATGCTAGGCCTAGTCGATACAGCCATCATAGGTCATTTACCCGATGCTATCTACTTATCGGCGGTTGCTATCGGCGCGATGGTCGTCAGCTTCATCTACCTACTGGCTGTTTTCTTACGAATGGCGACCACTGGCTATATCGCCCAAGCTTACGGGGCTGATAGCCTCACTGAACAACAGCAGCACTTAAGTCATGGTCTCATTTTAGCCATCGGAATCGGCCTGTTGCTAGCCGTCCTGGCCCCCTTTATTAGTGATTTTTCGCTGTGGATCGTAGCACCGCAGGCCGAACTTATCCCGTTGGCCCGACAATATATTGAAATCCGACTCTGGTCCGCTCCTGCCGCACTCGTTACGTTAGTCGCATTAGGCGTTTTGTTAGGCCGGCAACAAAGTCGTCAGGCAATGTGGCTGGCCATTATTACCAATGCCGTTAACGTGCTAATGGACGTTATTTTAATTATCGGCTTTGATTTAAATGTGGTCGGCGCAGCTACAGCTTCGCTTATCGCTGACTACGTGACTGCAATTGTTGGCCTTTATTGGTGTGCTAAAGCACTGCAATGGTCACTCAGCTCAGCCACTGTCAATAAGCGAGCTATTAGTCAGTTTTTAGGGGTTAATGGAAATATTCTAATTCGCAGTCTGGTATTGCAGCTATGCATGGCAACCATGACCGGCTACGCAGCTCGATACGGTTCGACCCTGGTCGCCGTCAATGCCGTGCTCATGCAATTTCTGATGCTTATTTCACTGGGTTTAGACGGAATAGCATACTCAGTAGAGGCCCTCGCCGGAGCTGCAAAAGGTAAAAAGGATCCTGAACGAATCAGCTATTGGTGTCGGATAACGTTGCTTTGGTCGATGATATTTGCCATTGCCTATACCTGCCTTTTTGCTTTAGCCGGCTCACAAATTATCCGGTTAATCACCGATATACCGGAAGTCATTGAGCTGGCTGAGGACTATCTTCCCTGGCTGATTTTACTGCCATTGGTAGGTCATTGGAGTTACTGGTTTGATGGGGTTTACATTGGCTTATCGTTAAGTCGGGGGATGAGAAACACAATGGTCCTGGCGGCTATATTCGGTTTCTTGCCACTTTGGTGGCTAGGGTTGCCGCTACAGAACCATGGTTTATGGATGGCTCTGAGCGGCTTTTTGCTAATGCGGGGGCTGTTTCAAGCCCTATGGCTAAAATTACTCGGCTACAAAGTCATCCAATAGGATCACTTGTGGCGGTAGACCACTGCCGTCAGCATCGACTGCAACAATAGTATAGAGTCCGCTGTCAGTGAGTGTTAACTCGACTGGCCCAATAGCTGCGTCTTTAGTGCCAGCAGCGGTAACTGTTGCAAAGTATTGCCCAGGGAAAACCTGCACGTTACCGGTACTCACTAAGTCATCCACGACAAATGGGATATTCGTAAGTACTGGGTCAGCAGACGAGATGTCGTCGGTCTCCGTTAAATAGATATCGACCTCACCTGCCGATGGCGCAGCATGTACAATTTGTAACTGCGCTGCTGTGGCGATAGTGCGGCGGTTTTCGGTGAGGACTTGTAGACCTAGACTGCCATCTTCGACTGCACCGACTGCGTAAACGCTATAGCTGGTTGAGTTTTCCAGCGCTAGGTCACCACTTAGAACATTGGTTCCATCCTCGGCAACAGCAACATCGACCGAATAGTCACCCGCTGGTACGTTTAGGTAAGGAGTAAACTCGGTAAAGGCAAGCTCGCTGACTTGTGGCTCAGCGGCCTCATCCAGCGTTACATTAACCGCTGGGGCATCAGCAGCTGCATGGATGACCCGCAAGTCGCTACCTGCATCAACGCTTGGCACTAGCAGTGTATCGGCACCCACACCTGTCGCGACTTGAAGCGCTACGGGGCTATCTGCGGTTTCAACATCGTCGGTAGCCGACACCACATAATCTCCACCGTCGGCTAACGGCAGTGTGCCGGAGTCGTAGACGACTGTTGTTTCGCCAGCAGGCGTTAAGCGGACTCGATAATCCCCGGCATTAACGTCGATTTGTCCGGTATAGTCGCCGTATTCAAGTGTGGCGGCTGCCGAGGCGCTGGCCAACTCGTCATCCGGCGCCGTTAAATAAACATCAACGGCTGGTGCGTCGTAGGCAGCATGTACAACCTGTAAGCGGCTTTCTCCACTAGCTACTTCGCTGACCGGGTTGGCGACAACTAACGGCTCCAGAGATTCATCACCGACATTACCGATAGCGAATACGTCATATCGTGTATCTGCCTCTAAGTCCAAATCAACAGGCCCAATAGCGTCAACTGTTGTTTCGTCGGGTAGAATACCCTGAACAGTGACGGAATAGCTTGCGGCATCAACTTCCAGAATATCTGATGATGCTTGGTAAGGGACGTTTTCCAGCAGCGCGCTACCATCGGCCAAAACGTTAACGTTGGGCGCGTCAGCGGAAGTATGGTGAACCCGCAGATAGGAAGACTGCGGCTCTGGCTCCGGTGGTGTTACCGAAGATGACGTGTTGTCATCGTCGTCTAGCCAGCAGCCAGACAAGACAAATAACGATAAAGAGAGTACACTGAGTTTCGTGATTCCTCGCATGATAATTTTCCTCGTAATGATTAGGGCAAATATCAACACGAGGTTTTTAAGTGCGAGGGATCACATCTTGTTAACATTAAAAATGTAAAGACCAACCTACTTGTATAGGTCACTAACTCAATAGTAAGAGTGTTCCCCACGCTCATGTTCAGTGACATCACGAACACCAGTCACTTCATCGGGGAAGCGCTCTAACAGTTCTTTTTCTATCCCATTTTTAACCGTTACATCGATCATACTGCAACCATTACAGCCGCCTCCGAACTGTAATACAGCGAAGCCTTCGTCGGTTATCTCTGTGACCATAACGTGTCCGCCATGGTTGGCTAATTGCGGATTAATTTCAGCTTGAATAAGGTACTCAACTCGCTCTATCAACGGTGCGTCATCGGCTACTTTACGAGCCTTGGCATTTGGCGCTTTTAAAGTAAGCTGTGAACCCATTTCTTGCTCTTCAAAATCGATAACCGCATCTTCAAGAAAAGGCGCACTGCCTGAGTCCACAACAGCGTCAAAGCCATTGAAGGGTAACCGCTCATCATCCGCTTCAAACGAATCCGGTGGGCAATAAGATACGCCACACTCAGCATTCGGTGATCCTGGATTAACCACGAAAACACGGATGCCTGTTCCTTCAGGTTGTTCGGCTAATAGTTTACCGAAATGCTGCTGGGCAGCTTCCGTAATTCGAATCATACTGCTCACCTCTGGATTTTACCTGAGTAAAACTTGACTAATTTACTAGGTTATATTCTACCGTATGTTAGCCTCGCTGGCTAGTCGCCTTGATTATAGATAACCGCCCAGCCATGCACCGCTATAGCGCCTGCTTTTTTTAAGGCCGAGGCGGCAGCCCCCATAGTTGCTCCGGAGCTTATGACATCATCAACCACAGCGACTGCCTTACCCCTGACGTCTATACGACAGAATTGACTGCCGCGAGCCGCTCGCCATCGTTCGGCGCGGGTCTGCCTTTTTTGCACCGGTAACGGCTTGATAATCCTTAACACACCAGCATAATATGGAACACCAAGTAATTCGCTAACTTTTTGAGCAATATAGCCGGTATGATGAAACCCTCGCTTCTGCCAGCGAGCGCTAGTCACTGGCATAGCAATAATACAGTCGGGCAAGTCAGTTTGCTGCTCCCGGTAGCAGCAAACTAGATGCGCCGCTAAGCAATGAGCCAATGAAACCGATAGCTCAGTTTGGCCGAGTTCTTTATAACGATAGATGAGTCCTTTACTGAACTGATTCCAGCGGAAACAGGCGAACCAATAGTCACACATTAACGGGTAATCGGAAGGGCCATCTGTGCTTGTAGCTAAATGCAAACAACAGCGAGGAAACCAGCGGGGAATTGCCGGAGAGCAGTCTTCGCAAATACCAACTTCGCTGACGGTTCGCAACCTGCAAAGTAAGCAATAATTAGCATCAAAAGCATTGGCTAAATGCCGCAATCTGTTTAGCATAAAGACCCTTAAGCTAGCTAGTGGACGAACTATAGTGAGTATTTGGCAAAAAACACAAGGTAATGGGTCGGATATCGTCGTGCTACATGGCTGGGGGATGAATGCCAATGTCTGGACGCCCTTAATCCCTGCCCTGGCCCAGCATCATCGTATTACAGTTATCGACCTTCCTGGGTTTGGTGATAGCAACCAAGAGTTATTAAGCGACAACCTAACTGAAGTGAGTGCTCACATAATAGAACAGCTGCCGACTAAGTTTCATCTTCTAGGTTGGTCGCTCGGTGGACTTATTGCGACACAAATTGCATTGAATTACCCGCATCGCGTACAAACGCTTGCAACCGTCGCCTCGTCCCCGCACTTTATCGAAGAGTCCAACTGGCCCGGTATTAAGCCCATTCTGATTCGGCAATTTCACCAGCAAATAGAGCAAGATTTTGCCAAAACTATCGAACGATTTTTGGCGGTTCAGGCAATGGGAAGTCCACAAGCAAAAGAGCAGATTAAGCAGGTCAAACGTTGGGTTTTTGACAAGCCGCTGGGCAATCCCGAAAGCCTGAAAAATGGTTTAACTATTTTAGAAACGGCCGATTTTAGACAGCGCTTAAAAGACATTAGCTGCCCTTTTATTCGCTTTTATGGTCGCCTGGA
>JBNJEZ010000012.1:0-70502 GCA_051746345.1 Pseudomonadota bacterium | reverse complement strand
TCGGAAAATTGCTTTATTAGACTTAGATGCTTTCTTCGCTTCGGTTGAAGTGCTGCGCGATCCGAGTCTGCTGCACAAGCCTTTCGCGGTAGGCGGCGGCGGTGAGCGCGGCGTGGTCGCGACAGCCAACTATCTAGCCCGACGCTACGGCGTCAAAAGTGCTATGCCTGGCAGTCACGCCCGCAGACTCTGTCCTCAACTGCTGTTTGTTAAGCCTGACCAGGCACGTTATCGGCAAATGTCGAATCAGGTGCTTAATCTGGTGTTAGAAGTAACCGATATCATTGAACCGGCGTCTATCGATGAATTTTATCTGGATTTAACCGAAAACACGCTATTTAAAGGCAGTGCGTCGCTAACCATGCAAGCCTTACGTGAGAAGATAAGTTCTTTGGGCATTACCGGCTCTGCCGGAATCTCTAATCAAAAAATGGTCGCTAAAATAGCCAGCGACGAAAATAAGCCGAATGGACAGTACCTAGTCACACCTGATCAAGTCGTCGATTACATTGCTCAGCTGGAGCTAAAGCGGATACCGGGAGTTGGCCCAAAAAGCCAACAATTGCTGGCTAACCATGGATTACAAACTGGTGCCGACATTCAACGCACCGAACTGCAACAGTTGCAGCAAATTATCGGAGATAAAGCGGGGTATGTTTTATTTCAACGCTGCCGCGGTATCGACGAGCGACAGGTTATTACTGAACGCACACGCAAAAGTGTTGGTGTAGAGCAAACATTAACGGCGGATATTACTCAGTTAAAAACAGCCCAGGATTATTGTCAGCAACAGTTACTAGTCAAACTAAAACAGCGGCTAAAGATAACGTCCTGGCATGAACAGCCCATTAGAACGCAAACGGTTAAATTAAAGTTTTCTGACTTTACTCAGACTACCGTCTCTAAATCCAGTCAAAGGGTCTCTCCAAGTCTGTTTTATCAATTATTGGAGGAAGCCTGGTCGCGAGGCGGTCAGAAGGGAGTGAGGCTGATAGGGGTTAGTGTTAGCTTACCTGACCCCAATCAGCAACAACAACTTGAACTCGATCTTGATTAATCTTCTTTAACAGTGACCGTGATTTTTTTGGACATAACAACCGGGTCATGAGGCACATGATTCTTGTCGCCCAAGATCAACTGTAACGTATGCTCACCCGGCTCAAGAGTCACTGTTGTTTCGGTCTGACCACCGCCAAAGTGAATCACATCACCACCCATCGGGGTGCCCATTTCCGGCATCTCGTCTTTATCAACTAATAAATGATGATGACCGGTGTGTTTGGCATCGACGCCAGCTGGTGCCACGCCCATTCCGGACAAACCAAATTTTACCTTAAATGTTTTACCGACGACTTCACCGTCTTGTGGAGAAATAATATAAGCCTGCGCCCCTTGCGCTGACTCAGTACGAGACATTTCCTGTGCTTCGGCCGTTGCCAGTACCGGCCCTCCCAGCATAGCCAGGGCTCCAATTACTATCGCGCTTTTCATGGTTGTCTCCTTAAAGTGTTTAGTTCAGCTTAAACTTACTGACTAATGATTCTAAACGATCAAACTCCTGTTGTAATTGTTGGCATGCTTCATTGGTTTGCTTCAGATTCGTCTGATTCTTATCATTGAGCTCGCTAACACTTACAATATCGGCATCCAACGACTTAACCACTTTGTTTTGCTGCTCCGTCGCGGAAGCTACGGAATGATTCACGTCATCTATTTGTACGATAATTTCATCTATTTCGGCCATGTGTCCGGTTGATTCACCAGCAGATGCGACACATTCCTCACTGGTTGATTCACTCTGCTTAATAACACCCACTACCGTTTTAGTACCCTGCCTGACGCGCTCGATCATATTTTCGATTTCTTCGGCTGAGTCGGCGGTCCGCTGTGCTAAATTCCTGACTTCATCCGCAACTACTGCAAAGCCACGTCCCGCCTCCCCGGCTCGAGCCGCTTCAATAGCTGCATTGAGCGCCAGCAAGTTGGTCTGTTCAGTAATACCTTTGATCACTTCAAGTATCTGGCCAATATTTTGCGTGTTTTCATCGAGCTCTCTAATTGCTTCGGCTGACTCTTTCATACTGCTCGATAGCTGCTCAATTTGCTCCATATTATTGCGCAGCGCAGCACGCGCAGAAGTTGATTTACTATTAGCCAGACCGGCCTGTTCAGAGGCCGTTGATGCGCTCGCCGAAATATCATTTGCACTAGCACCTAATTGATTGATTGCTGTGGCAATGGCACTCGTTCGACTTGCCTGCTCGTCACCTAGCTGCACAGAGTCGTTGTTAGCACGAACCATAGCGCGAACGTTTTTTTCTAAAGCAACAGATGCCGTTTTAACATCACTGATGGCCGTGTGAATCTTTTCGATGAATTCATTCATACGTTGCGATAAGCGGCCAAACTCATCATCGGATTCAACCGGCAGCCGCTGAGTAAGATCGCCTTCGCCCCGAGCCATATCGGTCACCGCATAGTGCAAGCGATCCAGTGGTCGCATTAGTAACTTAAGTAACCAGCTTAGTAAAATAACCACTGCCACGATACCAACTAACAAGTAAATCGCTGCGGTCCAGGCAAAGCTGGCAACCCCGGCGTAGGCTTTCTCTTCATCGATCGCAACCGCAAGATACCAGTTAACGCCCTCGATACCTTCGACTTTACGAAAAGATACGAGTCGCTCTACACCATCTACTGAATAAGCCTGAAACTTACTGGAAATACTGGCCTCGTCACCCAAGTATTGGCTAATCGATGAATCGATCAGATCAGTATCCGGATGACTCAAAATACTCCCCTGCTGATCCACTAAAAAGGCAAAGCCTAGCCCCATAAAGTCGACATCATTAACAATGCCCGAAATCGTATCCAGCATCATGTCGCCACCGGCAACGCCCAGTAGACGGCCGTTTTCCCGCATTGGTACGACCGCCGAAATGGTCAGTTCGTTGGTGGTAACATCAATATAAGGCTTCGTATAAGTCGGCTGTTGTTGCTCCACGGCCAATTGGTACCAAGGGCGGGAACGTGCATCGTAATCATCGGGCAAGTCAATCGAGGTATCATCAAGAATGAAAGTTCCATCGATCAAGCCATAGTAAACATTTTTAAAGTCGCCGGCGGCCTTTGACTGTTGAACTTTTTTTAGTGCTTGTGAGTTAGAGTCATCCGCCTGATAAGCTTCGGCCGTCGCTCTTACAATACTCATACGGTCGTTCAACCACTGCGAGATATTGCTCGATACAGATCCCGATAGTGCCTGCATTTGAGCTTGCAAATCGGTGCGGATTTGCGCTGACATCTGATAAAAGTTAGTCAGTGTAAATATACCAAGGACCAGCACCAGTATTAAGGATGCGGCAATGATCACTTTTTGGGTAAACTTAAGCGACTTCAACATAGCTTAGCTTTCTCTCATTATTATAGTAGTTCAACCGACCTGGATGTCAGTTATCGGGTATCGCACGTACCGCTTCTTCGGTGTCGCTACAAAATAGCCTAAAGTTAACGGGCCCAGTCGTCCGGCAAACATTAGAAAAACCAGGATAATTTGGCTTGCGCTCGTTATTTCTGCGGTGATCCCCCGGGACAGTCCGACGGTCGCAGATGCGGATAAAACCTCAAACGCTATATCTATAAACGGCAGCTGGTTCAAAATCATTAATGCAAATATACCGCAGAATATTAAACCGAGGTAAACAATCGTCACCGCTAGTGCTTTCATAACCAAGTCTTGCGGCACTGTCCGGTCAAATAAAGTAACCGCCTGACGCCGACGTAAAAAAGTGTAGGTTGCCATTAACAAGATAATGAACGTACCGAGTTTTATGCCTCCGGCTGTGCTCATAGAGCCACCACCAATAAACATGAGTAACAAAGTGAAAACAGCACTGGCATCTGTCATTGCCCCGGTATCCAGTGTGTTAAAACCTGCAGAGCGTGGGGTGACCGCCTGAAACCAACTGTTGATGGCCTGATCATACCAAGGCATTCCCGCGATAGTGGCGGAGTTGTTCAATTCTAGTAGCCAAAGTATGCCCATTGCCGCGAGGTTAATAAACAATGTGGCGAGCAAAATGGCTTTGGTATAAACCGAAAATTTGTGCCAGCGCCGTTGCTCATAAATATTATTAATGACCGAGAAGCCCAGTCCGCCAATCACAAATAGAACACTGATCAAAAGCGTAATAAAACGTTGTTCCTGATAGTCGACGAGTCCGTTTGGACTTAACACAAAACCAGCGCTGTTAAATGCAGAAACTGCGTAAAAAGTGGATTCCAGTAACGCGTCTGTAAAACCTTTGTCTGCTGTCCAATAAATGGTCATGGCGATCACAGCAATAGCTTCTGCCACCAGGGCTAATATCACAACCGCCAGAGCCGTCTGCTTAATTGACGACAAGCTGGTCTGCTGCATAACTTCTTTGGCCAGCATTTGCTGCTTCAAGCCGATTTGTCCACCTAACGATATTGCAGCCAATACGGCAAAGGTCATAAAGCCGAGTCCGCCGGCTTGTATCAAAAGCGCAATCACTGTTAAGCCAAAACCAGAGAAAGTTGCCCCAGTGTCAACCACCACCAGGCCTGTCACAGTGACCGCGGAGGTTGCCGTAAACAAGCTCTCCAGCCACGTGATTGGCTGTTCGGTCGCGAGCGGTAGCTTTAACAATAAAGTACCCACTACAATAAGCGCAGCAAAGCCTGCCGATAAAATGACCGGCGGACTAAATTTAACGGCTTGCCTGCGGCTGCTACGAGGTCGTTTCCGGTAAAAAAAACTTAGGCTCGGTAGCCACTGTTTCATTCTTTACCTTGGCTTAGCTTTGGAGCCATTGATTTAAGGGCTTGCAGACTACCCGCTAACACGAGTGTCTCATTTCCTTCAAGGGTCACCGAAATAGATGGATTAGCGGTTACCTCATCGCGACGCTTTAATAACAGCAGATGAAAATGTTCCAGTTCATCAGGCAGGATATCTTCGATTTTTGTGTCTTTAAGATTGTCGCCAACATCTATTTCCACGCAGTACCAGTTGTGACCAAGAGACATATACTCATTAACCATTGGGTAATTCAACGCTTGTGCAACACGGATCCCCATTTCTTCTTCGGGATGAATGATCCTCGACACACCAAGTTTCGACAAGATCTGGTGGTGCTCTTTAGACGTCGCCTTCGCCCAAACCTCTTTTACGCCAAGACTTTTTAGGTGTAATACACAAAGCAAACTTGACTGCAGGTTTTCACCTATCGCTACTAACACCACATCACAGCCTTCCAGGCTGAGTTCGCGCAGCGCTTTTTCGTCGGTCACATCCGCTATCGCAGCGTGAGTTAATTGCTCAGCTAATGCATCGACACTTTTTTCATCCGCGTCGACACCAATAACTTCATGTCCAAGGTCTAGCAATTCTAATGATGTTCGGGCGCCAAACCGTCCCAGTCCAACTATTCCAAACTGTGCCATCAAATTTCCCCTTTATTAGTCGGCAATAACTCTATTTCGACCTGCGTCTTTGGCTTGATACAAACGTTGGTCAGCTCGCTCCAGCCAGTCGGTCCAGTGCTCACCTTGTTTCAATTGAGCAACCCCAATTGACAATGTCATTGATGCCTCAGCACCCTTTACTTTAAAAACTTTTTGCTCAAACTCAGTGCGCAACTTTTCTGCCGCAACTACAGCGCCATTTAAATCAGTGTCAGGCAAAATTACCAGAAACTCTTCACCACCGACACGGAATACACTGTCGGTAGCTCGCACCGATTGCTTAATCGTTGCTGCCGCCTGAATTAATAGCCGGTCGCCCTGCAAGTGACCAAATTTGTCATTCAGTGGCTTAAACCAATCAATGTCACAAATCATTACCGAGACATCGTCCTGACTGCGATTAAACAATGCCAGTATTCTATCCAGCTCGACGTTAAGCCGTTTACGATTGTAAACTCCAGTCAAGGTATCGGTCGTCGCCAGGTCGGTAAAATTGCGCTGCATTCGCTGTAGCAGTACCAACAAAGTAATCGTTAAAACCACCATAGCGCCTAACGAGAGGATACCACGCCAGGCCAAATCGAGAGGCATAGAAGCTAACGCGGCCCAGCTGATTAACAGGTAAAAAATAAAGGCACTGACGATCGCTAATTTGCGTTTTAGCAAAAAGACAACTGACGCCATCACCGGAAAGCTCCAGATAAAACCATGGATACCATTTATCCAGGTTGAATAGGTGGCGGCGAAAGCCAGCATGGTAACAAAAATCAGCAAATGAGCTTGCTCTAGACTTGCCTGCCTTGAGCGTACGGCAAGCGTTAAAGAGTATGCGCAAAAAACCGCCAGCCAAGCGGCCATCAGCCAATTATTCGCATACGCCTGGACTATCGCCAGCGGCAGCACAACGGAAAATGCTCCCCACTGAGTCCGGTTAGCGACTTTACGAGTAAAAACAGACACGACATCCTCTGTCGTGTGCTGAGTTTCGTCGGCGCTTTTTCGGAATAGATCCATGCGATTCCTTATTCCCGCATTTAGCGAGTCGTGGCTGGTGCCAGAAATAATGCGTTCATAAGCACAGTGTTCAGGCCATCCATATAGGCTCTATAAGTTGGTTCTTGAGTAAAGCTTATAATCATCCCGTTCGCCATTGGTTGCCAAATTAAAAGAGGCTTATACGGCAGTTGCTTTAAAGTTTCATCCCACAAAAAGCCACTGGCAATTAAGTCCTCCTGACCAGCGAACCATGCAATATTACGGCCATCATTAATATCTATTGGGCTAAAAATATCATTACCATTAAAAATGCTTACTAGATTCCCTCTTAGCCCAGCACTTAACCAATGGTCAGCATCAACCTCAACATTAACTAGCGCTCCCGATACCCAGTCTGGATCCGCCTTATGCGGTTTTATTTCCGACATAAACTGCTCTCGAGAACTAATAACTTTGCCGTCTACCTTTGTCTCGTCAGTGGCCTCTTCTGCCTCACCTTCAACTATCGCGCGCTCAAGCTTGGCCTTCAACAGGCCTGCTTCTGCTGCCCAGGCAGAGGCATTGCCTAGCGTAATCAACACCCCGCCGTCTGCAATCCAATCTTTTAATTGACTTAACGCGGCGTCATCCAGATAGTCAGCATAGCCAGAACTTTCCGGCATTATAAATACGTCGAAGCCATCTAGGCCGGCTGATTTTAATTGCCCAGTGCGCATTGCAGTTACCGGGTAGCCTATTTGCCGTTCAATAACGAATCGCGTATGCCCAGCATTATATTGGCTGACTGGTTCATCCCAGGCCAGTCCAATTTTAGGCGCAAATAGATTGTGCACATTCTCTGAACCAAAGTTCGGCCCATCGGTTACCCAGCTGGTATCGACACCTTCTACGGTCGCTCCGGTTTTTTCCGCTAACTGCTGCAATAGGACGATCAGGTCTTTTTTTTCAGCATTGTCCGCTTTGGTTAAAATCAAAGAGCCACTATCAAATCGGCCAGCGGTTTCATGAGTAAAGGCTAGTTCACTTTGTTTAACCTCAAGGTCATGCTGTAATGCGGCAGCTAGAAAGCGCCCTGCATTCATGTCACCCCAGTCAACTAAATAAGCAACACTCGCATTAGGGTTGATGACCTCGCCCGGGCTCACTCTCCCCTCATTCACAGCGACCGTGTCTACTGATGGTAAGTCATCACAAGCGTCAACCTGAACATTAAACATTAGTGGCAGTGACCAACCAGTCACATCGTATATTTGATCCGGTAAATTATTACTGCGGCGTTGTTCTTGCTCCTCTAAGAAGTCACTCGCCATATCAACCTGTTCATCCATTAAGGTTCGGATCATCCGGTAACCAGGTTGGGCCATATCGACAATAAAACTGCCTTTAGGGTACTCAACCCCGCAAACCTCAAAATTGTCTACCGAGGCATCCACATCTATGCCTTGTTCTACCAGTAGCGAAGCTAGCTTGCGAGCCGCAGCGGGGTCATCGTTGCCCGGGATAAACAACGCCCGGCGATCGTCTTCCTCGCCAGCCTTCACAGCGCTCTTACGATAACTCCAGAATTTTTCTAAAAGTGCCTGGCGCCGCTGCGCGACAGTTTCGATGGTTGAAATCGACGCCACGAAATGCTGCTGAACACCGTCTGCATAGGTGAGTATGGAGCCGTCTTTACGCTCAAACTGATGCCCACGTGCTGACGCCATTTCGTAAGTCATTGCAACCGAGCCGTGGTATAACGGCCAACTTGCTCCATAGCCTGGATAAAAAGCATCGAAAATTTCCCGGGTAAAATAATCAAATCCCTTATCATCGAACCAATCCGCATTATTCTTCCCTATCCAGTTAAGGGTTTCTCGTTGCTGCTCGGTGATCAATGGATTATAAGGCCGTGCTTCTGGCGTAAAGTAATACGTCGAGTCGCCACTCATTTCATGCAGATCAACAAAAACTAGTGGAAAATAAGTAAGCAGTGCATCTACCTGGCCCTTAATCTCAGGCTGAGTCAAAGCAATCCAGTCCCTATTCATATCAAATAAATAGTGGTTCGTGCGGCCACTGGGCCAGGGTTCATTATGCTCTGCACTACGCCGGTCGGCGGAATGTTCCAGTCCCGCGGTCATATAATAACGCTGTACAAAGCGTGCCCGACCGTCCGGATTTTGTAATGGGTCGATAAAGATTACGGTATTATCCAACCATTCTTTGGTTTCCTGTCGTTGATCATGCAACAAGTGATAGGCCGTCATCATTGCCGCTTCCGGAGAGGATATTTCGTTTCCATGCACGCCGTAAGACAACCAAATACTGGCCGGCATCTGCTCAATGAGTTGCTCTGCTTTACGCTCACTCAGTTGCCGTGGGTCTGCTAATAATTGCATATTATTGGTGAACTGATCGAAGTTACGGATATTATCGGCACTTGAAATAACCGCATAATATAGCGTCCGTCCTACCCAACTTTTTCCGTACTCCAGCAGCTTTACCTGCTCGGGGAAAGCCTCTGCTAACGCCTCAAAATACTGGCTCATCGCTTCCGGTGAGGTTATTTTTGTACCTATCGGATAACCCAGCACCTGCTCCACGGATACTGAATCACTGCGATAGTTAGCTTCTTCTAACATCGAAGCCTCACCCTTAAGAGTATCGGCTGCTGCTCCGGTTGCTGTCAGCGACAACGCAAGAGAGATGGTCAATTGCTTTAATACGCGCATTATTTTGCTCTGCCTGATCATTTTTTAGTTCGTGTAAGACTAATGTAAAAGCAGAGCAGAACGAAGTGAAGGTTTATTTATAAGTTAGATTTTTAAGAGTAAATTCAAGTAACCTTCTATCGATAACAAGTTAACCAGGAAAATTTACAATGCAATGGCTATCAGTAGCATTCTGGAGGTTATTAGCGTTTCTTTTTATTTTGTTAGGATTTATCGGGCTATTACTTCCAGTGATGCCAACCGTGCCATTCTTAATCGTTGCTCTGTGGGCGGCAAGTAAAGGTTGGCCGGCTCTCGAAGCAAAGCTCCTCGGACACCCTAAGTATGGAGCAGATATCAGAGCTTGGCGCGAAAACCGTAGCATTCGCAGAAGCGCTAAGTGGGCTGCGACATTGATGATGTCCGCAGGCTACATTGTGCTCTGGTTTATTGATGTATCCCCCATGCCGTTAAAAGTTGTTGTTGGTATGGTGCTCTTACTTGCGGCTATTTGGATCTGGTCGAGGCCGGAGGAGGTCACTCTGGATACTTCAGACATTCAGTAACGAGCAACAGATAAGATCCAGCTTTCACTAAAAACTTGATATAGATCAGCTTCGTGCAAAACCTAGCTTCAAATTGGATGTTAAACTAGCACTGTCAATTTAGTTAATGAGGTCCGTATGGCTGCCATTCAATGGGATGAAAATTTAATCGAGAAATACAATATTAACGGGCCCAGATATACATCCTATCCAACGGCATTAATGTTGGCTCCAGATTTTTCAATGGCAGATATTGAGGACGCTCTTAACAACGCCGCTAATGAGATTTGCCTTTATATACATCTGCCTTTCTGCCATAAGCTTTGCTACTACTGCGGATGTAACAAAATAGTCACTCGCCATCAGCATAAAGCGGATAAATATCTGGATTATTTAGAGTCCGAAATGAGTATGTATCAACCTTTAGTTGGTAACAAAAAGGTTCGACAAGTCCATTTGGGCGGCGGAACTCCGACTTTTTTAACCGAAACACAGCTGTCCCGCTTAATGCTGATGCTTAAACAATACTTTAATTATGCCGATAATCCTGAAATCAGTATTGAAATTGATCCTCGTAGTTGCAGCGACAATAAGCTAACGCACTTACGTAAGCTTGGTTTTAATCGGGTTAGCTACGGCATTCAGGACTTTGACAACAACGTTCAAATTGCGATCAACCGAATTCAGGATGAAGACCTTGTTAAACATCAAATAGAACGCTCTAAACAACTCGGTTTTGAATCTATTAATCTTGATCTGATCTACGGACTGCCATTTCAAAAACCAGGAACGTTTAAAAAGTCGATCGATAAAGTCATCGATATGGGACCCGACCGAATATCGGTGTTCAGTTATGCGCATTTACCGGAGCGTTTCGCCGGACAGCGAAAAATAGCAGAGGACTCGCTCCCAAAACCTGCACTGAAGTTAAGCTTGCTAAAACAAGCTATTACTCAACTTGATGAGGCGGGTTACCAGTTCATTGGTATGGATCATTTTGCTAAACCAACAGACGGTCTCGCCATTGCGCAGAAGAGCGGCCGCTTACAAAGAAACTTTCAAGGATATACAACCGATGGGCAGGATGCCCTTCTAGGACTTGGTGTGTCCTCATTAAGTCAAGTTAACGGGGTATTATGGCAACACGAAAAAGAGCTGCCTGCATACTATAAAATGCTCGATAGCAAGCAGAAACCGATCGTAAAAGCCGTTGTACTCAACGATGAAGATAAGTTACGAGCCTCACTAATCTCACAAATTATTTGCCACTTTCACCTTGATATCAAAGCTTTTAGCAAGAGCTGGGGGCTTGACGATTTTTGGGAGCACTTCAGTGGTAGCGGTTCGCTGTTACAACCTTTTATCGAAGACGGTTTGGTTATGGCCTCTGAGAAGGAACTACGGGTCACTGATTTAGGTCGGTTATGGGTACGAAGCATTTGCGCTTGCTTTGATGAATACTTAAATCCAACCCAACAGCGTTATTCCAAAGTGATTTAACTTGGAAAAACACTTTAAGTTACCCTGCCGGCGGCACTCTTAATCCAGCCTATAGACTTGCTCAGTTATCGGGTTGTCGCCAGCCTCCTGCCCATCCAGGCCTACTTGATTAACTTCTAGCTGCTCAATGCTAAAACGCTGACCATAACCAATTTCGACTTCACCCTCACCGACAGAGAATGGCGGTCCTTTCCGATAACCCTTGGGGTAATCAATCGTAATTAGCAGACCCTTTGCCCGCTCTGGTAGCTGTTTGCACAATTGCAGCACATACTGCCGCCGCATTTCCGGGGGAAGAGCAATCATTGCCGCTCTATCATACCAGGCATCAACATGGGCAAGATCGTCTTGTTCAAGATTAAAAAAGTCGCCTACCCAGATCACAAGATCGTCGACGGCATATTCCTTGAAACCTGACTTTTCGGTAACTTTAGGCGTTAACTGGTTGTTTTTGAAAACTTGCTTAACTGCATTTTCGTTAAGTTCAACACCAAACACGCGATAGCCTTTATCTAGTAACCAACGCATGTCGTTGGACTTGCCGCATAACGGAACAAATACTGTAGTTCCGTGTTTAGCAACATCAGAAAAGTGTTTTACCAATAATTCGTGGACGTGGGGCTTATGAAAGCCGATTTCGTTTTTGTCCCACCGCTCTTGCCAAAAAGCTGCTTCCATTACTCTTCTCCACACCACCAATTAACCAGCACTAGGTCGAATACTTTAACAGCAAACCACATTTCACAATAGTTGCCGGTTGATACTTATTACTGCTAACAAAAAGTTAACCTGCGGAAGTATTGACCCACATCAAGTTTTTGTTGCCGTGACTTTGTTAATCTCAGCTCGAATTTTCAACAATACTGATCTAGGTCAAGCTGTACATGGACTCATACCCCAAACCTGAATTGCTCTGCCCGGCTGGCAATCCGGATGCTATGAAGATTGCATTCGCATACGGAGCCGATGCCGTTTACGCTGGTGAGCCCCGTTATAGCCTGCGCGTGCGCAATAACTCTTTTACAATGGATAATATGGGTGATGCCATTGATTACGCGCACCAGCTAGGTAAGCGGTTTTATGTGGTTGTCAATATTGCTCCCCATAATTCTAAGCTCACTCATTTTGTCGAGCACATGGGGAAAATTATAGAGTTAGGCCCAGATGCTCTGATCGTTTCTGATCCCGGTGTAATTCTATTGTTACGCGAACATTATCCAGACCAGGCATTACACCTTTCCGTACAAGCCAATACGATTAACTGGGCCGCACTAAAATTTTGGCAAGCTCAGGGGGTTGAGCGAGTTATCCTATCTCGCGAACTGGCGATTAAAGAGATTGCAGAAATGCGCCAGCAAGTACCCGAGCTAGAACTCGAAGTATTTGTTCATGGTGCTTTATGTATGGCGTACTCAGGTCGTTGTTTGTTATCCGGTTATATGAATAAGCGCGATCCAAATCAAGGCGCTTGCACCAACGCCTGCCGCTGGGGCTATAAAGTTCACGAGGCGACAACTGACGAAGTGGGCCAATATGTTCCGACACAACCAGATCTGGATCCGGTATTGCTTGGTGATCCCAAACGCCCTGAGGACTTGATGTTACTGGATGAAGATATGCACGGCAGTTATATCATGAATTCAAAAGACTTACGTGCTGTCGATCTGGTCGAAGATTTAGTCAAACTGGGTGTTCATTCTCTAAAAATAGAGGGGCGTACTAAATCCGACTACTATGTTGCTCGCACCGCCCAAGTCTACCGTCAGGCGATCGACGATGCGGCCGCCGGAAAACCATTTAATACAAGCCTGTTAACCGATCTCAACGGTATGGCAAACCGTGGATTTACGCACGGTTTTTTACAACGTCATAGCGCACAGGACTTACAAAACTATCAGCGGTCTCATAGCGAAGGTGAGCAGCTGTTGGTTGGCCAGCTGATGCGCGCTATTGGGCCAAATCGTTATCTGGTCAACGTAAAAAATGGTTTTGCAGTGGGCGATTCGGTCTTGTTAATGACGCCTTCCGGTAATCAGTCATTTGAAATCGCCGAGCTACATGACGACAAAGACAATCAAGTGATTCGAGCCCCGGGATCAGGCTACCAAGTGATAGTGGGAACCACACTGCCGGTTGCCGAGGATGATATTCCTTACTCTCTTCTCATTAAACAATAAGTGGTTAAACAGTGAGCAAACCGATATGATAGTCATAAATGAAGATTGTATTAATTGTGACATGTGCGTCCCAGAGTGTCCGGTCGAAGCCATCGACATGGGGCCCGAACACTACGAGATAAATCAGTCGGCTTGTGTTGAATGCGAAGGTTATTACGACCAGCCAAGCTGCTACGCGGTTTGTCCCGTCGATGCTGTTGATCTGACTACGGACTAAGGTGGACTCTCATGCACACAACCAATAAATCAAAACCTGAGGTAGCCATGCGCAACCCAATCCAATGTAATCATTGCAGTATGCAGTCGATTTGTGTACCGGCAGGTCTGGTCTCGAGCGATGTTGAACTGCTCGACAAAAGCAGCCGTGAACCTCATGTTTATAATAAACGGACGATGGTTTACAGCCCAGACCAACCGATGCATTCTTTGTTCGCGATCAAAAGCGGTTCGGTCAAATGCTATACCATAGACAGTGAAGGTAAACAGCAGATCACCAGCTTCCATCTAGCCGGTGATATTATTGGCATGGAGTCGATAGCTCGCGGCGCCGCAGTTACCTACTGCGAAGCACTGGAGACGTCAATGCTGTGTGAAATTAAGTTAAGTCGCTTATTTGCCCAAAACTTTAGCGGTGTTGACAAAAACTTACTGCAATTATTGAGTAAACGTTTAGGCCAGCGCAATTCGCATTACCTTAATGTGGTTAATACCACCGCAGAGCAGCGAGTTGCTTCATTTATTATGGCAATTAGTGACCATTTTGCAGAGCATGGTTTTTCCCGCAATGAGTTTCGTTTGCCAATGACTCGAACCGATATAGCCAATTATCTGGGCCTGGCGGTTGAGACCGTTAGCCGCATTTTTACCTCGTTAAAGCAACAAGGTGTTATTGACACACAGCAGTCGATATTGACTATAAAAAATACACCCGCACTGGAAAAGCTAATCGCTTAGTGCACGGAATACCCAACAACAAAGATGGAGAGCTTAATGCCACAACCCGCATTTAACTGGCAAGATCCGCTCAACATGAACTCGTTATTGAGTGACGAAGAACGTATGGTGCAAGATAGTGCCTATCAATACGCTCAGGAAAACTTGATGCCACGGGTTCTTGAAGCTAATCGCCACGAGCATTTTCATCGCGAAATCATGAATGAACTTGGAGAAATGGGGCTGTTGGGGGCTACATTACCGGAAGAGTACGGTGGAGCCGGTGTTAATCACGTCTGTTACGGACTAATTGCTCGCGAAATAGAGCGGGTAGATAGCGGTTACCGCAGTGCCATGAGTGTTCAATCTTCGCTGGTGATGCATCCTATTTATGCATTTGGTAGCGAACAACAAAAACAAAAATATTTACCGAAACTGGCGACCGGCGAATGGGTCGGCTGTTTTGGCCTCACCGAACCGGATGCTGGCTCTGATCCTGCCAGTATGCGTACTGTAGCTCGCAAGACTAGCGACGGTTATGTGTTAAACGGTAATAAGATGTGGATCACAAATTCTCCCATTGCCGATGTTTTTGTTGTTTGGGCAAAACTTGATGGCGAAATACGCGGATTTATCTTAGAAAAAGGCATGAAAGGACTTAGCGCTCCCAAAATAGAGGGCAAATTTTCGTTACGAGCCTCTATTACCGGCGAAATCGTAATGGACGAGGTTGAGGTATCAGAAGCACAGCTAATGCCCAATGTTAGCGGCTTAAAAGGCCCATTTAGCTGCCTTAACAAGGCTCGTTACGGGATTGCCTGGGGTTCTATGGGTGCCGCCGAGTTTTGTTGGCACGCGGCAAGACAATACACATTGGAGCGACAGCAGTTCGGTCGTCCGTTAGCCGCGAATCAGTTAATTCAGAAGAAGTTGGCCGACATGCAAACTGAAATTAGCCTGGGCCTTCTGGCCGCTTTGCAGGCGGGCCGCGAGCTTGATAAAGGTAGTCTTAATAGTACCGCTATTTCACTGATTAAACGCAATAACTGCGGTAAGGCATTGGACATTGCCCGCCAGGCTCGTGATATGCACGGCGGCAACGGTATCGCCGACGAATACCACGTTATCCGTCACGTGATGAACCTGGAAGCGGTCAATACCTACGAGGGCACCCACGACGTCCATGCATTAATTCTGGGACGTGCTCAAACCGACATCGCTGCTTTTTAATCGCCGCTGACTGCCGTTTCCAATGCGACCGTGATCATTTGATTAAATGAACGTTCCCGCTGCTCTGACGATAAGTGTTGTTGAGTTAATAAGTCGTCCGAAACAGTTAATATGGCAAGCGCCTCAGCCCGATAACGGGAGGCAACCGCGTATAGTCCTGCGGCTTCCATTTCAATCGCCAAAATATGCATGCGATTAAGAGTTTTTATTAAGGTCTGATTGGGGTGGTAGAAACTGTCTGTGGAAAATACATTTCCGACATGAATATTTAGCCCTTGCCGGTGAGCGCTTTGAACTGCTTGGTTCAATAGGCGATAGTCAGCAATGGCAGAGAAGTCATAGCCTGCGAATTGCTGTCGGTTTGCATGGGAATCCGTTGAAGCACCTGCCGCCAGTACAATGTCATTGAGTGCGACCTGAGGATCGGTAGAACCACAGGATCCTACTCGAATAAGACGCTTTACATTAAACTCCCGCAGCAATTCTTCGGCATATAGCATGCAGCTAGGCATACCCATACCGGTCCCCATTACTGACACACGATGGCCCTGATAGAAGCCCGTATAACCGAGCATATTGCGGGTTTCATTAACTAGAGTGGCTTTTTCCAAGTAACGCTCGGCAATAAACTTTGCTCGAAGCGGATCCCCAGGCAGCAAACAGCTTTCCGAAAATTGAGCCGATTTAGCTTGAATATGTGGCGTTGTCATATATTATGTTTTAACCTTAATTGTTGCCAAAATCAGTTCAACCTGGAGTATAGAATGAGTGTCGAAAAAGCAGTAACCGCCTTTGCCGGCTTTATGGTTTTACTATCAGTCGCATTAACCTACTGGGTTCACCCCAGCTTTGTCTGGCTAACGGTATTTGTCGGCGCCAACTTATTTCAACAGTCCTTCACCGGTTTCTGCCCGGCTAGTATTTTTATGAAACAAGTTCTGGGTTTAAAAACAGAGCGTGAGCTGGCCAGTCCGAAAAAAACCGCCAACTGAAGAAAACAGTTGGCGGTAGGGGCAACTTCCCTAATCTAGCCCCATAATCGTGCTCGGAAACCGATCTTTAAAAGTGATAGCGCAAGCCAATCATCGCTACGTAAGGGTCGATTTGTACATCAACACTCTCGATAGTAGAGCCGTTCAGGCGTACATCACCGGTGGTATCAATATCCATTTTGCTGACCATCAAGTGCACGCCCCAGTCCTTGCTAAGCTCAACATTAACACCAGCCTGAAGAGCGAGTCCCCAACTGTTTTCAAGCGCAAGGTCAACGCTATCGTCGGCGGATGCTACACCCAGGGCTTGCAGCGTTGAACGTAATTCTGGAGAAGATTGTTCATCGAAGAATGCTGTGTAGTTAACACCTACACCAACAAATGGCTTAAACAGATCACTGCCCAAATCAAAGTGATACTGAGCCAATAAAGTTGGTGGAAGATGCTTGGTCTTACCAATATTCAGGCCGGCTAATGAGCCAGTCGCTGTAATATCATGGCTAAACGGGGTAGCCGCTACAAGTTCAATAACCCAGTTTTTGTCCAGCGCGTAGTCAAACGTCAAGCCCAGCTGGGTATTCGTATTAACTCCAACCCCAGTACTATTTTGCTCTAACCCGGCAACACTCTCGACCACGTTAAGCGAGCCGCTGCTATCGTCCGGCATAACGCCAATAGCACCAACATTTACAGAAAAATCGTTAGCAAGTGCTGAACCACTTAATAATCCTAACAATACGCCAAGAGACAATACGGAACGCTTCATGGGTAACTCCTTGTGAATAGAATACCCATAAAGTTTAAAAGGTTTCAGTCTTACATAAGTTGATCTAGATCAGTGTTTTTACCGATTAGACATCCGCATTATGATAAACATTTTGCACGTCGTCACAGTCGTTTAACATGTCCATCAGACGTTCAAACATTGGTAGATCATCTTCTCCTATCGAAGTTGTCACATGTGGCAGGAATTGAATTTCATCCGCGTCAAAATCAATAGACTCAAACGCATTTGTTAATGCCTGTCGCGCCGCTGCGTATTCCGTATGCGGCGCAAACACCGTAACCACGCCATCCTCGAATTCAACATCTGTAACATCCACATCCGCTTCCATTAATGCTTCTAGCACGTCGTCTTCATTATCATGCTTAAATGCAAAAATGGCACAATGTTCGAACGAATGCATAACACTGCCCTGCTCACCGATTTTGGACTTGCTCTTGGTAAAGCAGTTACGTACGTCGCCAAACGTCCGATTGGGGTTATCGGTTAGGCAGTCAACAATGACCATGCAGTTACCCGGACCATAGCCTTCGTAACGTGCCGGCGAAAAATCCTCCCCGGCACCACCTTGTGCTTTATCAATAGCTTTTTCAATGACATGCGACGGAACCTGATCTTTCTTAGCGCGGTCAATCAAATTTCGTAATGCCAGGTTAGCGTCGGGATCCGCTCCACCCTGCTTAGCACAAACATAAATCTCACGGCCATAACGGCTGTAGACCCTGCTTTTTGCAGTGGCTGTCTTGGCAATTGACTCTTTACGGTTTTGGAAGGCGCGACCCATAAGCTTTCTCTTTTATGTAATTGATGGCGATAAAAAGAGCTGGAATTTTACACGTTGGGTCGATGCCGGTCTATTGAAATCAATAAAGGCTTTGATCGGCTGGGTAAACACAATTGCGGCCGGTCTGCTTGCCTCTATAAAGAGCTCGATCAGCAATTTGTTGTAAGTGCTCTTCGGTTTCGATCTGTTCATTCATTGCCACGACACCAAATGTAGAAGTTACTTTAACCGGGTCGTCATCGTTTTCGACCACCAGCTGTTGGACCGCTTGACGCAGTTTTTCAGCAACTTTCTTCGCTTCTTCAAACGTCGTTTTTGGCAGCAAAATAGCAAACTCCTCGCCACCGACTCGAGCAAAAACATCGGTGGCTCTGAGCTGACGACTCACCGCCTTTGTGACTTCGATCAGGACTTTGTCACCAACGCCATGACCATAGTTATCATTCACTTGCTTAAAGTGGTCAAGATCGAAGGTTATCAATGATAATGGGTCTTTATAGCGCTGTTTTCGGTGAAATTCAGTATCTAATGCCTGACTAAAGTAGCGTCGGTTATAAACTTGTGTAAGCGGATCAATAACTGCCTGTCGTTGTAATTTAAGCTCTAGCTCTTTTTGTTCGGTAATATCCTGCACCGTGCCTACTAATGTCACTTTATCTCTCTGTAGTTCGGCTAGCTCATGAACCCAAATAAAATCGCCTGAAGCAGTTTTCATCCGGTGTTCAACATCATGGGTTCCTGTAATTACTGCCTTTGCTTCGCTTTCCAGAACTACTGATAACTCCTCTTCAGGCACCAGGCTACGGAAAAATTCAGTAGATGGGGTAACAGAATCACGATTGTAACCCAGAATCTGATACACAATATCGGACCAATACAATTCTCCGGTCTTGATATTCGCTTTCCAGTGTCCGGTTTTTGCGATTTTCTGCGCCAACTTCAGGTTAGCCTGACTTCTCTCTAGTTCAAGCTCCAGCTTTTTGCGCTCGGTGATATCGATTATCATCCCATACCACAGGGTCGAGCCCTCGATAGAAGTTTGCGGGCGGGCATGGCCGAAAACCCATCGTTCAAGTCCGGAGTGTTGCACCCGATATTCACAGACCCAGTCATCGCCCGTTTCTGCCGATTTTTCAATACTTGTTCTAACCCGGTCGAAATCGTCCCGATGAAGAGCTTCGAAAACGGCAGTAGCACTGAGTTTCACCTGCTCGGGTTTTACACCATAGATATCTTGCAGACCTTTGCTGGCAAATGGGAAGCGCGAAGTGCCATCCGCAGCTAGCTCAAACTGATAAACCACGCCCGGTAGCAAGTCGGCAAACACTTCAAAGCGCTGGCTCAGTTCCACAAGTGCGGTAATATCGATATGAGTACCAACCACCCATTCGGGCTCACCGTGTGCTGTGCGAGAAACAAGCTTGCCGTAATCTCTGACCCAAACCCATCGCTCATCTTTATGACGTATTCGTGCTTCGCATTCGTAAAAATCTCGCTTCCCGTCAAAGTGTTGCTGCAGAATTTGGTCTGATACTTCGCCATCCTCGGGGTGCACTAAGGTCTGCCAAGTTTCAATACTAATTGGCTCTAACTCGCTCAGTGAATAACCAATAATTTCCGCCCAGCGCTCATTAAAGTGGCACTCGCCAGTTTGCACGTTCCACTCCCAGGTGCCGGCCTGTGTTGCTTGTAGCATCGTCGCCAGACGCTTCATTAAGCGGCAGGTTTTGATACTTTCCGTAGGGCATATTGATACCTTGATGGAATACTTTTCAACAGAATATTACAGATTAGGGCATAAATGCGACAAAATATTTACCCAGATTATACCGCTTTTAAAGCCCCCGATCAGCGACTTTTTCTGTAATTCAACGTATAATATGCGACCAGTTGCTTTAAGCCGAAGCAAAGCACTTCAGATAAAGTTGAGTGTTTTAGTCAGGTATTTTATAATATTGAGCATTCGCAGTTCAGCAAGGTGGTAAACATGAGCGAACAAATTGATCAGGCCCTAGAACGTAAATACGATGCGGGCTTCGTTTCTGAGATTGAATCAGAGACCTTTGCACCCGGTCTAAACGAAGATGTTATTCGTCGCTTATCTGCAATGAAAGACGAACCTGAGTGGATGACTGAGTGGCGTTTACAGGCTTATCGCAAGTGGTTGAAAATGGAAGAGCCAGAATGGGCTCATGTCGATTATCCTAAAATCGATTATCAATCCATTTCATACTATTCGGCGCCGAAGAGCATGAAGGATAAACCCAAATCTCTGGACGAAGTTGATCCCGAGTTGCTGCGCACTTATGAAAAGCTTGGTATTCCATTACACGAGCAAGAAATGCTTGCGGGTGTAGCTGTCGATGCGGTGTTTGACTCTGTTTCCGTGGTGACCACCTTCCGCGAGAAACTGGAAGAGGCTGGCGTAATCTTCTGCCCAATCTCCGAAGCTCTGCACAAGTACCCGGATCTGGTGAAAAAATATTTGGGTACCGTGGTACCAAAAGGCGACAACTATTTCGCTGCATTAAATAGCGCAGTATTCACCGATGGCTCATTCGTTTATATCCCCAAAGGGGTTAGATGTCCGATGGAGCTATCGACCTACTTCCGTATTAATGAGCAGAATACCGGCCAGTTTGAGCGCACGCTAATTGTTGCCGAAAAAGGCAGCCATGTTAGCTACTTAGAGGGCTGCACTGCCCCTCAGCGGGATGAAAATCAGCTGCATGCGGCAGTAGTCGAACTTGTCGCACTGGATGATGCAGAAATTAAGTATTCAACCGTACAAAACTGGTATCCCGGCGATGAAAACGGTAAAGGCGGTATCTACAATTTCGTCACTAAGCGCGGCTTATGCGAAAAGAACGCTAAGATCTCGTGGACTCAAGTCGAAACCGGCTCCGCAGTAACCTGGAAATATCCAAGCTGCATTTTAAAAGGTGATAACAGTGTTGGCGAGTTCTATTCAGTCGCATTAACTCGCGGCAAGCAACAAGCTGATACCGGTACCAAAATGATTCACTTGGGTAAAAATACCAAGTCGACCATCATTTCCAAAGGCATATCCGCCGGCCGCAGTAACAATGCCTATCGAGGCTTAGTCCGAATGGGACCAGGTGCCGAAGGCGCGCGTAACTTTACCGAGTGTGACTCACTGCTGATTGGCGATCAGTGTGGCGCGCACACTTTCCCATATATCGAAAGCAGCAATCCAACAGCGATTGTAGAGCACGAAGCCACCACCTCTAAGGTGAGTGATGATCAATTGTTTTTATGTCGGCAACGAGGCCTGGACCCTGAAAAAGCAGTCTCAATGATTGTTAATGGCTTCTGTAAAGAAGTATTCCGCGAACTGCCAATGGAGTTCGCCGTAGAAGCCGGTAAGTTGCTAGAAATCAGTCTTGAAGGTTCAGTGGGGTAATACATGCTATCAATTAAAAACCTACACGCACGTGTAGAAGAAACAACCATCTTAAAAGGCCTGGATATGGAAATTAAGCCAGGCGAAATTCACGCGATTATGGGACCCAACGGAGCCGGTAAAAGTACTTTAGGTTATGTTTTATCAGGTCGCGATGGATACGAAGTCGAGAGCGGCACTGTCGAGCTTGAAGGTAAAGATCTGTTGGATATGGAAGTCGAAGAGCGGGCTCAAGCCGGTTTGTTTCTGGCCTTTCAATACCCAGTCGAGATTCCTGGTGTCAGCAATATGGAGTTTATGAAAGAGTCTGTAAACGCCATGCGCGAGGGTCGTGGCGAAGCTCCGTTAAGTTCGGCTGAGTTTTTGAAAAAAGCGAAAGCAGCATGTAAGCAAGTTGAACTGCCGCTCGACTTTTTAAAGCGTGGCGTTAACGAAGGCTTTTCAGGCGGCGAGAAAAAGCGCAATGAAATCATGCAGCTCATTTTATTAGAGCCAAAACTCGCTATTTTAGATGAATCCGACTCCGGACTGGATGTTGACGCATTACAGGTCGTTGCTAAAGGCGTTAATAGCCAACGCGACGGCAAAAGAAGCTTTATCGTGGTTACCCACTATCAGCGCTTGTTAGATTATATCGAACCTGACTACGTGCATATTTTGTCAAACGGCAAAATTGTTAAAAGTGGCGGTCCAGAGCTGGCGAAAGAAGTTGAGAGTTCTGGTTACGCTTGGCTGAAGGAAGGAGAAAACGCATGAGTCAATGGTTAGCACACGTCATAGACCGTGCCGCCAACGTTGACGACTGGTTATCTCCGGTACGCGCTAATGCACTTGCAGAGCTTAAGCAGCAAGATTGGCCAGGGCGTCGAACTGAGGCGTGGCGTTACACATCACTGCATAAAGTAGCGGATTTAAACTTAGCTACCGATAGTCAGCAGACAGCGGAAGCTCCACAAGTCGATGGCTTAAATAGCATTGACTTGGTTTTTGTTGACGGCCGGCTAACAACGGATATTGCTGCTTTAAACTTACCAGAAGGCGTTTCTGTTCAATCGCTGGAAACTAAAAACGAAGCGGCAGAAAAGCTGTTCGGCAGAATTAAGCCGGAGCATCATTTATTTGGTTTGGTTAATGATGTACTGGCACAACAAGGCGTCGTCATTGATATAGCTGACACAGCCGAAGTTGATCAACCAATTCGCATAGTAAACGTCGCTACCGACGGTATTGAATCACACCACCGAACTCTGGTTCGTCTGGGTCATAACGCCAAAGCCAAGATCATTGAACATGGCGTTGGTAATGATCACAGCCTGAATACGGTGTTTGCAGAGTATGATATTGGTGACGATGCGAAGCTTGAACATTATCGATTAGCGCTGCACGAAGGTAACGCGATTCACGTTGGTGGTAGCCACTTTCGCCTGCATAATCAATCACGCTTAAACAGCACTTTGGTTGGTTATGGTTCGCAGCTAACTCGTCTGGATGTTGATATTGAACACGCCGGCGAGCACGCCTTCGCGAAATTTAATAATATCTATTTATTAGCTCCGCACGAGCATTTCGATTTGCACAGCACGATTGAACATGCCCAGCCAAATGGGACTACCGAAGAAAACGCCCGCGGTATTATTGGCGATAAGGCAAAAGCGGTATTTAACGGCCGCATTCATATTCATCGTCATGCCCAGAAGACCTTAGCGGAACTTAACAATCGCAACTTGTTACTGACCCGCGGTGCACAGATAAATACCAAGCCTGAGCTGGAAATCTATGCCGATGACGTGCAATGCGCGCACGGTGCCACCGTTGCAGAAATCGATGAAGAAGCTCTATATTACTTGCTGACCCGTGGCATCGACAGACAGCAAGCATTGATCATGCTCAATTTTGGTTTTGTTCAGGAACTGTTGTTCCAAATGCCCAACCGCGCATTAGCAGATTGGTTACAGCCCATTCTTAAACAACGTTTTGAACGTATGATGGAGCAACGATGAGTCTTGATGTCGCGGAAATTCGAGCACAGTTTCCTATTCTGTCACGACAGGTTAACGGGCAGCCACTGGTCTATTTAGATAATGCAGCAACAACGCAAAAACCACAGGCGGTTATTGATGCGTTGGTGGATTACTACACACAATGTAATTCAAATGTCCATCGTGGTGCTCATTTCCTATCGGATGAGGCGACTAAGCGTTACGAAAATGCACGAGCAACCGTAGCCCGCTATATTAATGCCTCACGCAATGAAGAGGTGATCTGGACCAGTGGTACCACCGAGGGTATCAACCTGGTGGCTAATGGCCTTGCGCAGCGCTTAAAAGCCGGCGACGAAGTGATGGTGACTGAATTAGAGCATCACGCCGACTTAGTCACCTGGCAGCAGGCTTGCAAACGCTCAGGGGCGACATTAAAAGTTGTTCCTATTCACGATAGCGGTGAGCTTAATCTAGACGCTTTTCATGAATTACTCAGCGATAACACGGCTTTTCTTGCTATGCCGCATGTGTCTAATGCGCTCGGGACAATTAACCCGATAAAACAGCTAACCGCTGCTGCAAAAGCCAAAGGCGCTCTGGTTTTAATCGATGGTGCACAAGGAGTTGCGCATGGTGCCATTGACGTGCAGGACATTGGCTGTGATTTTTATGCATTTTCCGGACATAAGCTGTTCGGGCCCACTGGCATTGGTGTGTTGTGGGGCCGCTATGAAGTGCTCAACGACTGGCCAGTCTGGTTAGTCGGTGGCGAGATGATTGCCACGGTTACGTACCAGGACTCAACCTGGGGCGAACTACCCAACCGATTAGAAGCCGGAACTCCAAATATCGCCGGTGTTATTGGCTTAGCAGCCGCGGTAGAGTGGTTGTCGCAATTTAATGCCGCTGACATTTGGGCGCACGAACAAGCATTATTAACCCGGGCAACAGAACTTGCGGAACAGACCGAAGGACTTAAGATTGTAGGTACTGCACCGAACAAGATTGGCGTTCTTAGTTTCGTGATAGAAGGGTCTCATCCAGCTGACATTGGTTTTATCCTGGACAAACAAGGTGTCGCTATCCGCACCGGTGATCATTGCGCACAGCCGCTAATGAAACGTCTTAATGTACCGGGCACTGCGCGCGCGTCATTTACTTTATACAATACTTTAGACGAGGTTGAGACGCTATTTAAAGCTATCAACAAAGCTCGTATGATGTTGGCTTAACACGGCCGGAGGATATTATGTCTGTAGAATCATTCGTACCCTCGAACGCGGTCATTTCGATGACCGATAATGCGATTCGTTATTTTGAGTCGCGCTTGAAGGATCAACCTAATACGCTTATTCGTTTATCGACTAAAGCTAGTGGCTGCACAGGCTATGCCTATGTGCTGGATCCTGTCGACGGAGCACGCGAAGGCGACGAACTGGTGTCCATTAATGACAACATAACAGTAGCTGTTGCCGCAAACGCCATTGAACTGCTACGTAATACCGAAATCGATTACGTGAAAGAAGGTATTAACGGTGTGGTTAAGTTCAATAACCCTAATGTGGTCAACGAATGCGGCTGCGGCGAGAGCTTCAGCGTTAGTTAACTTTTTAGTAAACCTAGAGTAGCTGCTCATCATGCAACAGAAAATGGTTAATACCATACGCGAAGTAAAGGCTCGTATGGTCCCTTCAGGTGAACCCAAGGTCATTCCAAAGGGCGAATTTGTTAATATTACCCAGGACTTAGGTGGTAATTACACGGTTACCTGGCAGGGAAATATGCTCCGCATTGATGGCACTGACGGCGATGCCATTGGCCGTAAACCAGAAAAACTAGATTTTGAAGCACCTGCTGATGGCAAAATATCCGAGCAACAAGTATGGGATGCTCTGGAAACCATTTACGATCCTGAAATCCCAATTAACTTAGTCTCTTTGGGCTTAATTTATAAAGTCGATATTGATCAAGAGCAGCAGCAAGTCACGATTGATATGACCTTGACAGCACCCGGCTGTGGAATGGGACCGGTGCTGGTGGGAGATGTTGAATACCGCGTTTCGCTTGTACCTTTCGTGAAAACTGTAAAAGTTGATTTGGTTTTCGATCCTCCCTGGTCACGAGATATGATGAGCGAAGAAGCCCAACTTGAAGCCGGTGTATTTTTTTAATCTAAAGGATTTAGTCATACATGAACTTACCCACTACCGATGAAATTCTTGAAGACCTGGAGTTCCTTGATGACTGGGAGCAGCGCTATCAGTATATTATCGACCTTGGTAAGGCATTACCGGGCTTGCCGGTGGAGCAGCATAAAGACGAATACCTGGTTCGCGGCTGTCAGAGTAATGTGTGGCTAATCACCGAAGAAAAAGACGGTAAACTGCTGTTTCACGTCGACAGTGACGCGGTGATCGTACAAGGACTACTGACCCTTGTTCTTGCCGCTTATCATGATAAAACGCCAGAACAAATTCTGGCTTTTGATATCGACCAATATTTTAATCAGCTCGATCTGGAAAATCATATTACTCCAACCCGAGGTAATGGGTTGCGAGCCATCGTCAATAAAATACAAACAACTGCGAAAGCCTATTAACTTCGCTTACCGGTAAGCATCGGGCGTATCAACTGAATACGCCCCCACCAGCCCATTATAATGACCGCGCACACATGAATTAAAACACCAATGAACAAGGCATCAGCGATTAAGCCGTGGATGGTTTCAATTAGCGAGCTACCAAAAAAATAATCGGTTTCTTCGAGCAAAAATCCGGTTACTCCTTGGGCAAGGAATAACAGCCAAAACAGCAAAATTAAAAGGCCTCCCAGCGGATTGTGGCCTTGCTCTTTAGGCAATTGTCGCTGCTTGAGGTGGTTAAAGTGCCGCCGAAGACGCACAGGGGTGGGGAAGAAAGATGAGATTCTCGCATTATCAGGACCAACAAAGCCCCAGACAATACGAATAGCGATAAGGCTAAAGGCGCTATAACCTACCCACTGATGGATTTGCTCCCCTGGTTCCAGAAAGAAATAGTTCAGGCTAAAGGCAACAACAATGAGCCAGTGATAACATCGAACGAAACGATCCCACACCTTCACTGTTGTTGCTGCCACCGTTTATTCCATTTCTTGCTTAACAATGCTTCCGTCTACAGGATTAAAGTAAATCTCGACTTTCTCGCCTGAGCGGTTTTTACCATAGATCTCGTAGCAGCTACCAGGCGTTACTTTAAATTCATTAATTTCGTAACCCTCTTGTTCAAGGCCTGCCTGAAACTGGTCTTGATCCATCCACTCAGTTTGCGACGCGGTGGTGCATTGCGTAACGGACTCTTCTGCGCTGCAGGCAGCAAGTAATGCCACGGCAGCCGCGCTAGTAAATATTTTTAACTTTGTCATATCCTACCCCTTCTGTTCTGTGTTCGATTTTTCGGTTCGGGTTGCTTCCAAGGCGGCCATCAAGTCGGTCGATAATGAGTCCAGCTGACCGGTTGGTTGTGGCAACATTATTACTTTACTTGATGCCGTATCGAAAGAGCCTAACACGTCAACATAGTTAGTAAATTTAAGTAGGTCAATGACGTCCCGAGAGGTGATATCGGCGCTCTCATTAGTCACCATAGCGATAGAGTCTCGCAAACCCTCGGCAATGGCACGTCGTTGACCAGCTATCCCTTCCCCTTGCAAAATTTTTGACTCTTTGTCAGCTTCTGCCTGCTTAACCATTATGATTTTCTCAGCTTCCGCTTTATGCTCCGCCGCCCGACGCTCTCGTTCTGCCGCATTAATTTGGTTCATCGAATCTTTAACTGACTGGTCGGGGTCAATATCGGTTACCAGCGACGCAATAATCTCGTATCCATAGCCTTCCATGGTCTCACGAAGCTGCATCTTAACGTCCTTGGAGATACTGTCTTTATTATCAAAAACAGCGTCCAAATTTTGCTTTGGGATCTGTGCACGAACCGTATCAAACACATACGACTGCATTTGCCACTCTGGATTTTCCAGTTGGTAAAATGCATTGTAGACAGCGTCTGCCGTACTTACCCGATATTGCACCGAAACTCTGACAACAACAAACACGTTATCATTGGTCTTGGTCTCAACATCGACGTCCAGCTGTCGGGTTCTCATTGATTGCTTATGCGCAACTTGTTCGACCAACGGAATAATAAAATTTAGTCCTGGATGCAATAGTCTACTGAAGCGCCCAAACAGCTCAACGACAAACACACTTTGCTGCGGAACAATTCGTATCGAGCTCGCCAATAAGGCGAGCACGATAATTGCTATTACAACCCAGAGGACTGGAAAATCTGCACTATTACCCATGAGTTTTACTCCTTAGGCAAATCGTCATACCCCATGTGGTACAAGGTAAAACCGAATATATCTGAATATTGCTCAATCGTTTTGGAGACCGGCGTTCCGGCGCCGTGACCTGCGTTAGTCTCAATACGAATAAGCTGTGGATTGCTACCACCTGCTTTGTCCTGCAGTTCTGCAGCAAATTTAAACGAGTGAGCCGGCACAACGCGGTCATCGTGATCACCTGTTGTTATTAAAGTTGCCGGATACTCAACACCTTCTTCTACGTTGTGAACTGGCGAGTAGCCCAATAAATAATTAAACATTTCCTCGCTGTCTTCAGCAGTACCGTAGTCATAGGCCCAACCAGCTCCCGAGGTGAATGTGTGATAACGCAACATATCGAGCACGCCGACCGCTGGCAGTGCCACAGCAAATAATTCAGGCCGCTGAGTCATGGCTGCGCCCACTAATAAGCCACCGTTCGAGCCACCACGAATAGCGAGTCGCTCCGATGAAGTATAATCTTCGTCGATTAGGTATTCTGCGGCAGCGATAAAGTCATCAAACACATTTTGCTTCTGCAGCTTAGTACCAGCTTTATGCCAGTCTTTGCCATATTCTCCACCGCCGCGAAGGTTAGCAACCGCATACACACCGCCCATTTCTAGCCAGGCAGCATTCGCAATGCTAAAGCTCGGCGTCAGGCTAATGTTAAAGCCACCATAGCCATAGAGAATGGTTGGATTACTACCATCCAGCTCCATACCTTTCTTGTGGGTGACGATCATTGGCACTTCTGTGCCATCTTTCGAGGTATAAAACATTTGCTTAGACGTATACTGGCTTGAATCAAAGTCAGCGCCTGACTCGGCATAGACTTGCGATTCACCTGAGTCGGGAGCATACGAGTAAATAGTCTGTGGTGTACTGTAGTTCGTGAAACTGTAATAAAGCGTCTCGTCTTCGCGCTTTCCGCTAAAGCCGCCAGCGCTGCCAACACCGGGAAGGTCAATGTCGCGCACTTTGTTTCCATCATAGTCGTACTGTTCAACCTTCGACACTGCATCAACCATATACTCAGCAAAAATATAGCCTGCGCCAGTGGTCGGATTTAATACATTGTCACTATGAGCAATAAAGTCCTGCCAGTTGTCGGCAGCAGGGTCGCTGGCATCAACAGTAACCACCTTACCGTTTGGTGCATCTAAGTTTGTCTCCAGATACAATTTACTACCGCGGTTATCCAGTACTGATGTATCCGAGTCGGCATGCTCAAGGATGCTGACAAGCTCCGCATCAGACTTGGTCAGGTCTTTAATATAGAGTTTATTACCCGACGTTGAGTTTGCTGCTGAGACCAACAAGTAGCGATTATCTTCGGTAACATAGCCGCCCACATAACGGTGTTTCTCAGCGTCAGTTCCGCCGAATACAAGCTCATCTTCAAACTGAGGAGTTCCTAGCTTGTGATAGTAGAGTTTGTGTTGATCAGTTTTCGCCGACAGTTCACTACCCTCAGGCTTGTCGTAGCTTGAATAATAAAAGCCGTCATTACCCTTCCAGGAAATGCCGCTGAACTTAACGTCAACCAAAGGTTGCTCGAGCTGCTCGCCTGTCTCAACATCAATCACAATAATCTTGCGCCAATCGCTACCGCCTTCTGATATTGAATAAGCAGCGATAGAGCTATCATCACTAAAAGTTAGCTGTGCTAACGAGGTGGTACCATCTTCACTAAAGGTATTCGGATCTAAGAAAACTTCGGCTTCATCGCTGTCGTTCTTTTTGCGATATACAACATACTGATTCTGCAATCCGTCGTTTTTATAAAAGTAGGTATATTCACCTTCCTTGAAGGGAGCACTTACTTTTTCGTAGTTCCACAAAGTGGTCAACCGCTCTTCAATTTTTTCACGGAAAGAAATGCTTTCCAGATGTTCAAAAGTCACTTCATTTTGCGCTTCTACCCAGGCTTCGGTTTCTTCACTGCGGTCATCTTCCAACCAACGGTAAGGGTCAGCGACCTCGGTGCCAAAGTAGGTATCAATAGTGTCGCCCTTTCGTGTTTCCGGGTACTGCATATCATGCCCTTGTTCTGCTGTTTGAGCCTGCTCTGTTGAGTTATCTTGTTGCTCAGCATCCTGCTGTGGTGAGCAGGCGGCCAATACGCCCGCTGCGA
Organism: Pseudomonadota bacterium; assembly: GCA_051746345.1. Taxonomy (GTDB): domain Bacteria; phylum Pseudomonadota; class Gammaproteobacteria; order Enterobacterales; family Alteromonadaceae; genus Idiomarina. The sequence continues at coordinate 40,476 of JBNJEZ010000012.1, read as the reverse complement.
CCATACTTATAATTAATCTCATTATTGTTATTCCTCTCTAACCTGTTTTTGTTATTAGCGTACGTTATCAGAAATCCACAAGTTACTCATCGTGTTTATGCTGATGGAAGCGAGCCAATGTCTCAGCATAGACATAGCGAACTTCCTTAGTAAAATTCTCCACTGAATGCGAAGCCGCACATTTCACCGCCTGTTCGGCGAGTTGTTCCCGTTTATCTTTATCTTCGAGTAAAAGCTGGACCTTATCCAGCCACAGCTCCTGGCGTGCTGGTGTTTTGTAACCATTGCGACCATCGGCAACGACATCGTCAATTCCACTAGAGCGGACCGCAACCACGGGTAACCCTGCGGCCATTGCTTCCAAAATCACCATACCCTGAGTTTCCGATTGCGAAGCAAACAAGAAAATATCACCAATCTGGTACCAACTCGCCATATCCTCTGGAGGCACGGCCCCCACTAACGTCACTTGTTCCGCCAAACCTAGCGAGTTGATTTTCTCCTGCAGCCGTTGGCGTTGATGTCCATCACCTATCATTAAGAATCGAAACGGCTGATCCGTTTGTTGCTTAAGTTGTGCCAGTGCATCAATTATAAAGTCGATGTTCTTTTCATTGGATAAGCGCGCAACACTGACAAATACCGTCTCTGTGGTGATATTTTGTTGCTGTTTTAGTCGCTCTATCACTTCTTGGTCGGTTGCCTGAAAGCGCTCAAATTCAATACCGGTCGGCTGTACATAGATGCTGCTTTTTACCCCAATCATGCGCAAATACTCTTCCGTTGACTGGGTCGGAACGATCACACTGTCGCACTTATTAGCAAACCGGCGCACCAGAAAATGGGCAATGATATTGCGAAATAAGCTCCCTGGTAAAAAAACGAAATGAGCATAATGCTCAAGCCTCGTATGATAGGTATAAACCACCGGGATCTTTAGCCGCCGTGCCATATAAACACCTAACGAACCGATCCAAAATGGGTGGTGAGAATGAATGATGTCCGGCTTAAACTGTTTAACCTTTTTGCGCACGTAACCCGAAAAAATATTAGCAAATCGAAATTCACTCTTATCACCGAAGGAAAATAAGGAAGGCATTCGTACTACGTTATTTTCCTGCTTAGTTTTTTTTCGGTAGCGTGGCGCAACAACCATAACCGAGTCTTTTACTTGCGTTAGACCATACCTTAAACGCTCAATAGAGATAGGTACGCCACCAATAAAGGGTAAATAGTTATTGGTAAACATGGCCACTTTTAATGACTTATTGACCCATGGAGTTGCATCAATATCATAGTTGGGGTAATACGACTTACCAACAAAAACAGCGTTATAAAGCTTAATGCTAATCGCCAGGAATAAACTAACCAACAGAATAAAATTGATATAGCCGACGTAGAATAAAGAGTGTATGAAGAACCAAAAGCTTTCCAACTGCTTGAGTATTGGGTGCTGTCCCACCGGCAATTCAACAACGTCATGAGTAATACCTTTGTCGGCGCTAACAGTCACTTTTACGTAGTGATAAAAGCTTTCGTCCTGGTTAAGCACTAGGCCGCCAGCCCCGCCAGTGGTAATAAACGGTGTATCAGCGTGGTTTTTCTCAAAATACATCGCCACATTAGCCGAGAATACTCGGTCCACGCTAAACTGTTCCAGAGTAGACAAGAGCGCATGACGGAACTCAATAGGCTGCAAATAATCTTCTGACTCGGCCAAAATGAACTCTTCTTCCGGCTCGAACAATGGATGTCCGATAAACAAGAAGCGGTGTTCTGAGGTGTCAGCCTTAAGTAAATCAGTTAACCAGCGAATCTGCCATTGCCAGGGGGTTTTGCCAGTGCTATCAAGGAAAATAAAGCGGCTGTCACCGGCATTAAAGCTAAAAAAGTGGGGCCCGTAATGGTCATAGAAACGAAAGCTCCCAAATTCGTCATATTCGTTTTCGCCAAAGGTCAGCAGATAGGGCTTATTTAGATGAGATAATGTTCCGTTAAGTGCTCGGTATTTATCTTCTCCCCCTCCGCTTACCGCATTACCGGCCGAAACGACAAAGTCGATGTTGCTATCGTTAAGCTGCGGAATAATTCGCCGCTCGAAAATACCCACCGAATTATTAATGTTACCCAGCACCGCAAAACTGTAATCACTTTGGCCTTCAACTTTTGCATTGATAGCTGCTAACTGCTCACTGTGAACAGAAGAGAACTCGGGTGTTACAACGTTCAAATAAAGCTTATAGAAGACTAATCCCGCCACAATAGCGACATTAAAATAGAATAGAAATTTCAGCCAGCGCCTTTTGTTCACTTGTAAGTCCTTATTTATTGAACTGACTTCGCTTTATTAAATACCGCTGTAGCACCCATAAGCCCAAAACCATACCAAGATAGATCGTTAAAAACCGCCAGCTAAATGTCACCAGCAGCAAATGCTGTTGCTCTAGTATGCCACTAAAGAAACTGCCAAACACCCCTTCAGAAATACCTGAAGCACCCGGCGTCGGCGAAAAATACATAATAAAAGTAGTTACTACTAATAACCCTAAAGACGTTAGATAAGGGACATCATAGCCCAACCCCCACATTAATAATGCCGGGAAACTAAATAAACTGAGAAGAAACACAGCAGTAAAAAACACCGACAAGAAAATAGCCAGTTTAGGTCCTTTAATATAAACCGAGAAGCTACGAGAAAACTTCAGCATCTCCCGCATGACTTTAAAGTACCAATGTTTGGCTTTGCCATCGCTGATAAAATGTAAGCGATTAAATAATTTTATTAGGCCGGTTATTGGCGTTATTAACCAATGCGCTCTTAATAAGACAACCGCAAAAAAAACAAGGTATACGACAATAAAGACCGCTAGTGCCGCACTAATATCGCTAATAATAGAGGAATTCTGCAATGGCGCTAAAGTTAATAGAAAAACCGGTGTCAAAGAAAAGATAAACAATATTGCAAGCACAGTTCTGATCGTCGTAGCTGCCGTTGCTTTTCCCAGCGACACGCCATGATCATGCAGGTACCAAACTTGCGCGAAACCTCCACCAGTGGCCATTGGCGTGATATTCGAAAAGAAGATATTTATGAACACCAGCTTAGCCATTGCCGGAAGCGGAATCCGGAACCCTAAAGCAACTAAAGTGTAGTAAAAACGCAGCCCATCGGCCACGAAATAAATCAACAATAAAACAATGCTCGCTGCAATGACCCCAGGCTTTAAAAGCTGTGTGTCAAAGCTAAAGCTTCTTTCAGAAAAGTGCTCAAATATTGTATAGAAACCAGCCAGCGTCAGCGCAGTAAAAAGAGCAGCAAAAAAGGCAAGCCGTTTCCATGACACTTTTGGTTGGTGCTCTGATAATTCTTGTTCTTCGTCCACTGAAGTACTCATTTACTGCTGCCGTCACCCCTAGATATGGAGATTATGTGGTGACGGCCGCAGGATGTCAAAAGGCTAAGGCGGGGATCCTAGCTGTAGGCAGGCATTAGGAATACTTCGCGAACACAATTCCTCGGATTTGCCGATATCGCATAAAGAACAGCATCAGCGACATCATCTGGATCAAGCTTATCGGGCTTAGGCTCATCAAAGAATGGCGTATTAACCATACCCGGCGCTATCGTCGTGCAGCGGCCATTCCACTCTTTCATCTCTTCTGCCAGGTTTTGAGCAAAACCATGTACAAACCATTTAGTTGCTCCATAAACGGAACCTTTTAAAGTGATTCTGCCTGCAGCTGAACCGGTCATTAAAAAATGTCCGGTGGTTTTGCGCAAGTGGGGCAAGGTCAACTTAGCCGTATAAAGCAAACCGTTAATGTTAACGTCGATCATGGACTTCCATTCAGCAGGGTCGCCATCTTCAGTCCCTGCGCTTGAAACGCCAGTCCCCGCATTCGCAAACACCGCGTCCAATTGACCAAACTTATCAACACCTTGCTTTACCACTTGCTGAAGCTCTTCATAGCTTCCGGCATCGGCCGCAACACCGATTGCGTTATAACTACCAAACTCGTTAACCAACTCATCGAGCAACTCTTTTCGACGCGCCGTTAAGATTAGTCGGTGGCCTTCGGCTGCGGCCTTTTTTGCAGTCGCCTTACCGATACCGCTTGAGGCTCCAGTAATCAACAAAACCTTGGACATACTGTCTCCTTTATCGTCGAATTAAAAAGCATCACGCTATTTAAACTCTTTGCTCGCTGCTTTTATCGCCGTAGCTAACGACTGAGTAGCTGACTCCAGCCCACCACTAATATCCGACCAAGCATTCTTACTCGATTTTTTAAGGCTATCGAGTCTCTCTTCAGCCTGATCTTTCAGCGTTTCGAGTTTTTTGATTTTTTGCTCGTACTTGACCTGAGATTCTGCCTCTGCCTGTTTTGCTTTGGCTTTTAGCCGGTCAATTTCTGCTTTCATTTCATCAATTTTTGCCTGATGCTTCTTCTCAAATGCTTCTTTATCGTCGCTATTGTGGCTCATGCTTACCTCCAGAGTTATTTGACCTAGCAAATACTTCCTCTATTAATAAGGATAAATTGCAGATTTTGATCACCGGGTAGGATCAAGCTAACGGCTTAAACTACCGTTTTTTACGAGTCCTTTTCGAGCGTCGCTGCCACCAAAGGTACCCTCCGGTTATAGCCAGTAATAACGGAATTAAACCAACCACCGCCCAAATAATCTTGGTAGTCATCCCGGCAAAAGTACCAAAATGTAAACGCCGGGTGCTATCCAGAGTTTTCGCTAACAAGCCCTGTTCGTTAAGGTTGTAAGTGCTTTGATACTCTCCACTCTGTGGATCAAAGTTCACCACGCTGCCGTAGTTACTCAATAATGGATTGGCTGTTGGAGCCCGCCCAAAGACGGTAAACGGCAGCTCAGGTTCAAACGGAAACAGTAAGTAGGTTGGCTTAAAGCCATCCAATCGTTGCTGGCTTTGCGCAACCAGCTCATCAATATCAACTGAATCTGAATATAACCTGTCCTGCATTATATGGTGCTCTTCTCCGGCGCCGTGCTCTTTCCACTCCTCATAGTAAATGAGTCCGCTGTAATAGCCACCGGTAATGCCAATCACAAGTAGCACTGGGGAAGCTAAGGTACCACCCATTTTATGCAGGTCACTGAATACCACCAACAGACGCTGATTCCAACGCAGTGTAAACAGCCGCGCCCAAAAGCGTCGATAGATAATCAGCCCCGAAACGCCCATGAAAACCAAGAATACAGCCAGTAGAAAGCTAATAATAACGCCCAGCTGTTCGTCGAGACCGTCTATATCGTTCAGCAAGAGCGTATAGTGCAGCTCAACCAGCCAGTCCGTTAAATAGTGTCCAGACTCTTTCGGTTGGCTTTGTAGTTCACCGGTATAAGGGTTCAAATGAGCCTTATGCCAGCTGTCAGTGCCTTTTTTGATAACAAAAACACGATCAGCTTCCGTATGACCCGGTGGAAAAATCTCCCAACTACCAATTTCGTAATCGGGCAACTGCTGGTTGATACTGTCTTTTAATTTATCGTAGGACTGCCGGTCTCTGCCTTGAGCCTCAACCGTTGCAACGCCCTCCATGAGCCATGCATCAATTTCGGTTTTAAAGACGACAATGCTGCCGGTAAGGCAGACAATAAGAAACGGGATCATAAGAATGATCCCGGTCCAGCCATGAATTTTATGAAGCTGCTTTTTCATTGTTTAAAACGTATAAGTTACTGTGGCTGAATAATTAGCAGGTGCGCCATAAAAGCCTTGCGCCCAATACAAGCTATTCAGATATTTTTCGTCGGTCACATTATATCCGTTGATACGCAGGCTTAGATTATCATTCACCTTATAACTAGCCATTAAGCCCAACAGCCCATAGGCGGGTTGACGAGTAACAATGCTTTCGCCGGCATTTGCATACATATCACCGACAACACCCTGCACTCGCGATGTTTTATCCTGCCACTGGTAGGTTGCTCCAAGCTTAAGTTCAGGCATAGTTGGTAGTTCATAGGTCAGCGATGAACGGAATAACTTCTCTGCCGTGTAGTCTTCGACTAAAGAGTCACCGTCAACGTCGAATACCGTCGCAGAAACACTGCCCTGCAGACCCTCGATAATTTCACCCGCAAGTTCAAGCTCTATACCGTCACTACTAACCCCATCAGCGGCACGATATACCGGCTCAGGTACACCGGTTTCTGGATTAATCGCGTCTCCATCACCGACCGCCAGGTTCTCTTGCTCGATGTGAAAATACGCTAAGCTCAACAGTGCCCGCTGGTTAAATAAGTCAGCCTTAATTCCAAGCTCTGAGTTTTTACCGGTTAGTGGCTCCAGGCGCTCGAAATTACGATTGCGCTCAGTCTGAGCCAGAAAGGTTTCGGTATAAGATGCGTAAGTGGTTAACGCGTCTGAAACATCATAAGTCACGCCAAAATAAGGGATGAATTGTGCGTCGTCTCTAGATTGATCAACACCATAGCCAATACCATCTGTTTCGAAATCGTTGTAACGACCACCCACCAAAAGCTTTAGGTCCTCAGTCAGCGAGAGCCGGGCCTGAGCGTAGACCGCTTTTTGGGTGTTATCGATAACACTACCAGCCTGACTATCAGTAAACTCTGGTAAAGGCGTATCGCCATCCCATTCATTCAGTGCGGGCATTACTGGAAAACCATTGCCGGTGTGGTAGTCATAAAGGGACGAGTCAACGTAATCAAGTCGTGAATAATTAGCCCCCACGACCACATCATGCATTTGGCCCCAGGCGTTAAAACTACCACTGGCATAGACATCCAGCATATCTTGCTTATCATCAAGATCATATTCACTACCGTAGCCGATTAGACCCAAACCGGTTTCAGGATCCAGCCCAACTTCCGCATCGGCCAGATACGTGTAAAACAACAAGCTATCTTCATCCGTTCTCACTCGATTGTACGCTGCGCGCAACGTCCAGTTATCACTAAGCGCTGCCTCTAAGTCGATAAAACTGCGGCTTTCGCTTACTTTCCATTCGGACCAGTCGGCAGCTACGTTGGTTGATTCGTGATAGTTGGTCGGAGTGCCGTCACCATGATAAAGAGTTAACGCGCCCCACATGTTACCGTCGGTATGACTTTCATGCTCGCTGTGACCGACCGTAACGAGCGCATTATCAGTCAAGGCAAAATCCGCTACTGCATAGAATACCTTAGTGTCATTTTCATAACGATCGAGATAAGACTCACCGCTATCTACCGCAGCAACTACTCGCCCACGAGTACGCTGACTTAATTTGCCCGAAGCATCGACCTCAACCCGCTGCTGATCCCATGACCCCAGCTTTCCTTGCAAGGTTACCTGAGTATCGGAAGTTGGACGCTTGCGAACCATATTAATGGTCGCTGCCGGACTACCGACACCGGTCATAATGCCGTTGGCGCCATGGATAACTTCGACCCGCTCATACAAAGCAGTGTCGATACGGCCGTGGGTATTATTGTTGACCAGTGGTAGACCCAAACCATCAACCTGAAAGTTATTCAGCTCAAACCCGCGAGAGGTGTAATAAACGCGGTCGGTCTCTACGTTCTCGACGTTAACTGCTGCGGCGCTTTCTACCACTGAGTTAATATCGTCCAGACCAAAATCTTCTATTTGCTGACGAGTAATAACGGTAACCGTTTGTGGTGTTTCTTTCAGCGTCAAACCCAGTTTAGTGGCGCCTTCCGCTGAGGAGCTGCGATACCCCTCTTGCTGTTGGCCGGTGACCTTGAGTCTCTCCATCACTTTATCGGTGTCCTGAACCTCTTCGGCGGCAATGGTTAGTGGCAGTCCTGCCAAGGTTAAAGATAATGCAATTTTAGACAGCTTGTTCACGTGCAACCTCTGTTATTAATCTAAGCAATTCAAACTGGTGCAAAAGATAATACAAATGAGAGTGATTCGCAATACATAATTATGGATACTTTCTATGCCCAGCAATCCAATTCGCAACAAAAACGTAGTAATAGTCACGATGTATCATTAACGGAGGACACGATGGCTGAAGTAACAGGAAAAGTAGTCATTATTACAGGAGCCAGTAGCGGACTCGGTGAAGCCTCAGCGAAAATGTTGGCGGCAAAAGGCGCAAAACTGGTTTTAGGTGCGCGCCGTGAAGAGCGTTTAAAGGAGCTGGTTGACGAGATTAAGCAGGATGGCGGCGAAGCCATTTATAAAACAGTTGATGTAACCCAGCGTGAACAGGTAGAAGCGCTTGCTAAGGCGGCTCGAGATGAATTTGGCCGCATCGACGTACTGGTTAATAACGCGGGCCTAATGCCTCTTGCGCCGTTAGACGAGCTTAAAGTCGACGAGTGGGATCAAATGATTGATGTTAATATTAAGGGCGTAATGTACGGCGTTGGCGCCGTATTGCCAACCATGCGCGAACAGCATAGTGGGCATATTATTAACTTATCGTCTGTAGCAGGTCATGTCGTGTTTCCCGGAGCAACGGTTTACTGTGCCACCAAGTATGCAGTCAAAGCGATTAGCGAAGGCATTCGTCAGGAATCTAATGGTGAAATTCGGTCAACCAATATTTCTCCAGGTGCCGTAGCCACTGAACTGACCGATCATATTAGTCATAAAGACTCAAAAGAGATGGCAGACGACTTATACAACGACGCAATTGACTCAGACGCAATAGCTCGAGCTATCACTTTTGCCATTGAGCAACCGGGTGAGGTTGATGTAAACGAAATGATTATTCGACCGACCAAACAAGAACTCTGATTGGCAAATAAGCAAGGAACAGAATGACCAAATACAAAGCGATTAACTTGGTGAAACGGCCGCAGCCTGGGCCAGTCACCGATGAGATATTCGACCTCGTCGAAAAAGAATTTCCGCAGATCGGTGACAACGAGATACTCATTAAGCAAACCCATATGTCGTTAGATCCAGCCATGTTTGGCTGGATGAGTCCTGACACAGAAAGCTATATACCTCCCGTTGAGCTGGGCACAGTGATGCGCAGCTCCGGTGTCGGTGAAGTGATTGAAAGCAATCACTCTGGTTTCGCGGTCGGCGATCGAGTTATGGGAATGATGGGCTGGCAGGAATACGCTCTCAGTAATGGTCAGGGCATCAACAAAGTCGAGGCTGATGTTCCCGATGAAACAGTTTTGTCGGTATTCGCATTGCCCGGCTTAACAGCGACTCAGGGGCTATTTAACGTAGGAAAGCCACAACAAGGAGAAACTCTTGTTGTTACCGGAGCTGCCGGCTCGGTCGGTTCAATTGTTGGGCAGTTAGCAAAAGCTGAAGGCTTGACCGTCATAGGGGTCGTCGGTAGCGACGAAAAAGCCAACTGGATCGTTAATGAGCTCGGTTTTGACGGAGCTATTAATTACAAAGAAGATGATCTGCACGATCAGTTAACCAAACTCACTCCCGATGGCATCGATTTATACTTTGAAAACACCGGAGGACCCATTCAAAATATGGTGTTTGAGCGTATGAATGCCCATGGCCGAGTGGTTGTCTGCGGAATGATAGCTGACTACGGTAAACAAGTTCCGTCACCAGGCCCAAACTGGATTCCTATCATCAAGAAGCGTTTAACCATTCAGGGCTTTACCATGCCCGACCATTTTGACGAAATTCCAAGTTTGCTGGCTAAGCTCACACCGTACGTTATGTCCGGTAGCATTCAGTATCGAGCGCATGTACTGGAAGGACTCGAGTCAGCCATTGACGGTTTGAACCTGTTCTTCACTGGCGGCAATCAGGGTAAGTTAATGGTTAAACTATAAGTTTTCCAAGTCTTCCAGTCGTTGAGGTCGGGAAAAGTAATAGCCCTGATAATAAACACAGCCCATCGCCTGTAAGGTGGTAAGTTCAGAGTTTGTCTCGACCCCCTCAGCAATGACGGTGAGACCCAGGCCATAAGACAGCAATAATATAGCTTCAACTATTTGATAGTTGGAGCTAGTTCGTTCCAGCCCCTGAATAAAGCTTTTATCAATTTTTAGTTCACTCAGTGGAAGTTCGGCCAGATAGCGCATGGAACAATAGCCGGTGCCAAAATCATCCAACGAAAACGTAATACCAGCCATATTTAACGCGGCCATTTTGGCAGAAACATCTTCGGTACTATCTACCAATAGCTGTTCCGTAAGCTCCAAATGCAGACACTTAGGATCAATCTTTCGCTGTCTCAGCTTATCGAGTATTTCATCCACAAACTGCGCTTGTCTAAATTGTAATGGGCTAATATTTATCGATAACCGAACCGATTCATGATCCGGTCTTGCCGACATCCATTCAATAAAGTCACATGCCTGGTCGAGCAGCCAGCTACCTATCTTTAAAATCGTGCCATTATGTTCGGCGATTGGAATAAACTCATCAGGCCCGATCATGTCGGTACCTGACTTCCACCGTAATAGTGCTTCGTAGCCGATCAGCTGTCCGCCAGCCTGATACTGCGGCTGATACATTAAAAACAACTCAGATAGCAGTTCAGGCGATTTAAGCTTTTGGTCAATTTGCGCAGAAAGCCGGTAATTATTGCCAATTTTTGGCTCATAGATTGTTAATTCACCGCGGCTTCGTGCTTTAGACATGCCCAGTGCGCTTTGGGTGTTATGCAGTATTTCTAACGGGTTACTTTCAGCGCTATCGATAATGCAGCCGCCAGCAGAAATTGAAAATGAAATTCGCTCCTCTTCAAGCAGAATAACCTGCTCTACGGCTTGTTTGATTTGATTGAACTGATTGAGAAGCTGCTGCTTGTCGGCAATATTTTTAATCAGTACCGCAAACTCGTCTTCTTGGATTCGCGCTGCGGTTACGTGAGATAACGATGCTAATCTCCCCCCTACTTGGGTGAGCACCTTATCTCCTGCATCTACGCCAAAACCCTCGTTGATCAGCGTAAAATCATCGATATCCAGACAAATTAACGCATGCTTTTCGGACTGAGTTACAGGGTAATTATCGACTAAGATCCCTAGTTCGACTAATAACGCATTTCGGTTGAGCATTCCGGTCATTGTGTCGGAGTCGCGTAAGCTTTGTAGCTCTTGCTGTCTTTCTATATTCGGTCGCAAATCACGGAGCGTTCCCATAAACCTCCGTTGACCTTCTTGAAAATACTCACAAATACGCAGCTCAACAGGGATTTCTTGATGATGTCGATCAACTACTTCAACATTCAGCATACTGCCGATAATTTGGGCATCGCCGGTTTTTATGTAACGTTGAATGTAATTGTCATGCTGTGCCTGATGATGCGTTGGCATGATGCTGCTAATGTTTTTACCCAGCAATTGTTCTTGAGAAAAATCCAGTAGCTTTTGCGCAGCCGAGTTTGCAAATAGGATGACACCATCCTCGTCGGTGGTAAAAATTGCATCAAGAATATTGTCCAGAATTTGATTAGCGGTTTTGCTGTATTCTCTCAGCTCGTTATTGGCATTCTCACGACGGGTAACGTCATAGACGAAACCGGTCCATACCAACACTCCGTTCTGTTGCCGCTCTGGGTATGAGCGAGCCTCCAGCCACAACTTTTCACCTGAGGCTTTAATGACTGGAAAAACAAAGCAGAACTCACTCAGGTTTTGATAAGATTCCTGAATTAATTGCTGCATCTCAGCTTCGTAGCTGCGTGGAATAAGATCAAACAAAGCATTTTCATTTTCGATAATACGATCGCGGCTTACCCCCGTAAAGTCCTCTATTCCAAGGCCTAAGTGGGTAAACCGAGATTTACCATCCGGGCTAACCTGAAACCGATAAAATGCTCCTGGTGTAAGAGCAGCAATCTTTTCAAACATGTCGAGCCCCCATCATGCGATACATGGGTTGCACCGATAGCGAAAGCCTCACTCTATTACTTTGACCTAACCACCCTGCCGCTTTTCTAACCAAACCCATCCCCTGGTCTTTATTGCTTGCTTCCGTTATGTACTTACTGCCAAATGACAAAACGGGATTAAGTGTAGTACTTCATTTTTTTGTTATGCAAATAGTGTCGTTTTATTGTTATTTTTTATAGACTGACACACTTATTATAACCCACAGGCATGTTTAAATGGAAAGACGCAAAAACAATAGACGGCTGCATCGCAAGGAAAAGTTAACAACCGCTCTTTTAGTAAAAATTAGTTTTTGCGCAATCTCTATTGTATTAATCGCCTCGGCAATCACTTTTATAGTCACTTATCAAAGTGCTCACCGCCAAGTCATCGATAGTATACAAAAGGAAATCTCTCCAACACTAAGACATAATCAGCGTAGATTTACCCAAATAGAGCAGCGTGGTGACGTTCTCAAACAACAGTTTTTGTTGCGCTATCAGCTCATGAGAAACAACGAAAAACAACGCCTTGAACAGTTTGATCGTTGGTATGAGACAACATCGCCTGGTGTTGTTCGTTTAAGTCACGAGTTTAATACCGGAGTTCAGTTTGACGATCGTTACTTCAAACATTTATCGGCTTTTTTAGGACCTCGCACACAGCCTATTAGTGATGAATTAAAAATAAGAACCATTGCCGCTCAATACACTCTAAATGCGCTGGGCCCGGGGTGGCAAAACGATGTGGCGAATAGCCATTTTTCAATGCCAGAAAACGTGCTTATTGTTTATTCAAAAACAAAACCTTGGGGGTTATTAGCTGACGAAGAGTTAGTTATTACCGATTTTTCAGTAGTGAAGTCTACTCTAAAGAAAGAAAACCCCGACCGGGAACCTAACTGGACCGGCCTATATCATGATCTTTCTGCCAACGTTTGGACGATTACCTATCAACGCCCAGTAGACTTAAATGGTCAACACTTGGTGAATGCCAGTTTTGATGTCAACTTAGATCGATTGCTTAACGATTTAACATCAAAAAGTCGCTCCGGTGCAGAACACATGGTGTTAAATAAAGAGGGCCATTTAATCGCCGCCTCCAATTTATCATCGGAAGCAATGGCAAAGAGCGCTAAGCTAACCCCAGACAGTTATGAAGAGCCGACTTATCAAGCGGTTAGCAAAATAATCTCACAACAAGATATATCAACATCACCAAATAACCTTGAGCTTGAAGGCGACGGTAAGCTATTAATTATTAACCAGATAGATGGACCTGATTGGTGGCACGTGACACTTTACCCGCTCGTTGAGATACAAAACGAGGCGCTCGCATTACCTGTAAAACTTGTAGCTGCCGGTACTGCTCTAGTACTCATTATACTGTTGATGATTTACTGGCTGGTAACAAAAGAGGTTTCACGGCCACTGCACGCGGTAGCCAAAGTTGCCTCGTTAATGGGTCAAAGAAACTACCGCGATGCATTAAACGAAGAAACGACTAATATTAAGGCAAAGGGCGAAGTAAGACTCGCCCTCAATGCATTTAAAACAATGGCAACACGATTTATTGCCGCTCAACACGACCTAGAGAAGCAGGTCGCCATTAGAACTGCGGAGTTAGCTACTGCCAATCAAAAACTAGATGGTTTAGCACATATGGACGGCTTAACAGGACTACTTAACCGCCGAGCGTTTGATCGTGATTTACTAGCGGCAACGCAAGAAAGCGATTTGAGCCCCTATTTAGTATTATTTGATATTGATAGCTTTAAACCCTACAACGACAATTACGGACACGAGGCCGGTGATCAGGCATTGAAAAAAATTGCCTCTTATTTAAAAAGTAATACCGCGTTTAATACGTACCGATACGGAGGCGAGGAGTTCGCCATCATTATCTTTGAAAAGCATGCGAGTGAAATTGAAAAGCTTTTAAATGAAGTTCGCGACGGGATCGTAAAACTAGCTATTGAACATCAATATGGGCAGACAGATACCGGAGTACTAACAATAAGTGCCGGTGCTGCTCCTATTAGCGTCGACGATACACCCGAGCATGCGATCCAGCGGGCAGACAAAAAGTTATATCAGGCGAAACACAGTGGCAGAAATCGGGTCTGCGTTGGCCACTTGATTAAATGACTATACGGCGGTGAGTTCCTCTATGGGTCAAACTGGCACACACCCCATTCCTGCGCTTTGCTTACAATGTGCTCCTTACGGGTTGTATTGAGCTGGTCACCTATATAACCTCGTAGCATTGGTGTCATCGTCAAGTAACCAAGCGGGTACAGGTGCTGGTTTTTAGGAGAAAGCTTGGGTGAAAAAGTCGCAGGATAATTCACACCGCACGACCCTTTCCGGACCAAATATTTGGCGCTGGTTGTTGGGCGGCGGATTACTGCTCACCCTCCTTTATGTCGTATTGCCCTACGGACAGTTCACCGGTGTCCTCTATGTCATAACCACTGCACTCGCTGCTATCGCAGTGGCGTTGGCGGTCAAAGTCCATAAACAGCTATTTTGTCCTCGAGCATGGATTTTTATAGCATGCTCTTTAGCTCTTGCTGCAACCGGTCACCTTATTTGGTACTGGTTAGATTTAAACGGTTTGGAGCCATTTCCATCAGTCGCAGACGCCTTTTATCTAGTGATATATCCCTTATTCTTCGCCGCTCTTTGGATGCTCGGACGACGCAGCGGTCGGAACGATGGAGGAGCATTTAGTGATGCTCTAATTGTTGGCGTCGCCGCAGCAATTCCGGGGTGGGCATTTCTAATTGCCCCGTACCGTAACGACCCTGATCTTTCTCTTCTACAACTCCTGGTTTCAACAGCGTACCCGGTTGCTGATCTTATTTTGCTGCCGCTAATACTTAGACTTGTTTTCATGTACCGCGGCAGAGTGACGGCTCATATTTTCTTACTCTCCGGCATGTTGGCGTACTTAGCTGCCGACATGCTATATGCGCACGGTAATGCGATAGGGTGGTATCAGCCTGGCGGAGTAACCGACGCGCTCTGGCTAATTGCTTATGTCGCCATTGTCGCTGCAATTTGGCACCCCTCCGCTTCGGCCGACCTGCGCTCAGATGTCTCCATTACTGAACTGTCAGGACGACGCCTTATCGTGCTTGCCGCCGCATGCGTGCTAGCGCCTGTGGTGATTCTTCTAACCGCAGGCACAGATGTTGAAATCGTTAAAGTAGCTGCCGTTGGCTCAATCATTCTCATTCTACTGGTTATGCATCGTATGACAGGTTTAATGCGGGAAACACATCGGCAGGCTGACGAGCTAGAGAAACTGTCGCGCACCGATGCGTTAACTGGAGCCGCCAACCGTCGGTATTTGGATGAAGAACTGGCACGGGAAATGGCCAGAGCAGACCGGTTAGGCTCACCCTTAACGCTAGGGTTTCTGGACCTTGACCATTTCAAATCCTTCAACGACACTTTCGGCCACGCTGCTGGAGATGCGCTGTTAGTTGAACTGGTTAACCGATGGCGTGGTATTTTACGTAACTCGGACCTATTAGCCAGAATTGGAGGCGAGGAATTTGTCGTATTACTACCAAGCACCGACGCAGCTAAAGCACAACACGTTTTGGAGCGACTCCGACAAAGTGTGCCCTTAGAACAAACCTGTTCCGGCGGCATTACGCAGCTTGAACCCGGCGATAGCGCGGCGAGTTTCATGGCTCGCGCAGATAAAGCAATGTACACCGCTAAGCGCGACGGCAGAAACCAAGTCGTGTTTGTCTCCTCCTCATAATCTGAGTCGCTCCAGTTACTATTAAGTTTACTGAAACTTTCTTTGTAATCTGTCGCTAAAACACGTAGATTACGCGCCTATTTTTTGTTCGGGTGCTCAATAGTGATTTCTGCTGCAAACATCACCATGCAATTTGGTGCAAAACCTCTTTTTGAAAATATCTCTGTTAAATTTGGCGAAGGTAATAGATACGGCTTGATTGGCGCGAATGGCTGCGGCAAGTCTACTTTTATGCGAATCCTTAGCGGTGAACAGGAGCCTTCGGCCGGTAACGTATCGATTGAACCCAACATGCGCGTTGGTAAGCTTCGCCAGGACCAGTTTGCCTACGAACAATACAGTGTCATTGACGCGGTAATAATGGGTCATGAACAGCTATGGCAGGTTAAAGCAGAGCGCGACCGCATCTACGGCCTCTCCGAGATGAGCGAAGAAGATGGCATGCGCGTAGCGGATCTGGAAGTCGAGTTTGCAGAACTTGATGGTTATACCGCCGAATCACGAGCGGGCGAACTCCTGCTTGGGGTGGGAATACCGTTAGAGTCTCATTTCGGTTTGATGAGCGACATTGCGCCGGGCATGAAGTTAAGGGTGCTGCTGGCACAGGTGCTATTTTCTGAGCCCGATATCATGTTACTGGACGAGCCCACCAACAACCTGGATATCAATACTATTCAGTGGTTAGAAAATGTTCTTAACGAACGCCAGGCCACCATGATTATTATTTCGCACGACCGGCACTTCTTAAACAGTGTTTGTACCCATATGGCCGATATTGATTACGGTGAGCTTAGGGTTTACCCGGGTAACTACGATCAATATATGTTCGCAGCGACTCAAGCCCGCGAACAGCTGCTTAATGAAAACAACAGAAAGAAAGAAAAAATTGCCGAACTGCAACAATTTGTCAGCCGCTTCTCAGCCAATGCATCAAAAGCAAAACAAGCAACCTCGCGTGCGCGTCAAATTGAGAAAATTGAATTGTCTGAAGTAAAAGCGTCGAGCCGGGTTAGCCCTTATATTCGCTTTGAACAAGAGAAAAAGCTGTACCGACTCGCGTTAGAAATGGAAAAGGTCAATAAGTCGTTTGATGATTTGCACGTACTCAACAATGTGAGTGCGATAATCGAAGTCGGTGAGAAGGTCGCCATTTTGGGTCCCAACGGGATTGGCAAAACCACACTGCTGAAATCGCTAGTGGGTCAGCATAGCCTTGATAGTGGGTTAATTAAATGGTCAGAAAACGTCAGTATTGGCTACTATGCGCAGGATCACGCCGACTGGTTTAAAGATAAAATAAGTGTGTTTGACTGGATGAGTCAATGGCGACAACCGCACCACGATGATCAGGCGGTACGTGGCGTATTGGGTCGCATGTTATTTTCACAAGATGACATTAAAAAGCCGGTAACGATTTTATCCGGTGGCGAAAAAGGCCGAATGATCTTCGGTAAGTTGATTATGCAACGCCCTAACGTATTAATTATGGATGAGCCCACCAACCACTTAGATATGGAATCCATAGAAGCGCTAAACTTGGCACTCGAACATTACGACGGGACTTTGTTGTTTGTTAGCCATGACCGCGAGTTTGTCTCATCACTGGCCTCTCGAATTATCGAGCTTACAGACCAGGGAATGCGTAATTTTTCAGGTACTTACGACGAATACTTGCGCCAGAACAACGGGGCCAAGACGATCAGTAACTAACCGTTACTATGAAAACCCTCTATTCGTTGCTTATACCAGCGATGGAGGGTTACTATAATTCCACCCAGTTATAACCAGCCTCTGGTTTAGTTGCCTCGGCCGTAAGGCGAAAATTTCTTCAACTTTCTTTGTAACGTTCTCCGGTGCATACCCAACGCCTTAGCTGCAGCACTAATATTACCCTCGTGCATCAACAATACACGTTGGATGTGATCCCACTCTACTTGAGCGGGCGTCATAGGAGTGTGGCCCAGTGCACTGCCTTGCTTTTCTTTCGTCCAATCGTGATGAGAGATTCGCTGCAGTAACTCTGATAGTCCTACGGGTTTCGCTAGGTAATCAGTGGCTCCGCGGCGCATGGCTTCTACCGAAGTTGCTATGCTTGCATATCCGGTAAGCATGATTAGATGTTGCGGCTTAAATTGCTCACGTAGTCGAACAATGGCATCTAGCCCTGAACTATCCGCTAGGCGCATATCCAGAAAAATAGCGTGCACACTGTCAACTGGTTCCCTCAACGCCGCGCATTCGTTATCAAAGGCCAGAACATCATAAGATGTTTGCTGACTCAAGCGACGCTGAAGAACATCACGAAACGTAGCATCGTCATCGATAATAATAACGACTGAAGTCATTCGTCAGGCTCCGTTAAAGGGAGGGTTACCCGGGTAACGATTTGTTCATCCTGCAATTGCCAAGTGACCGAACCGCCGAACTTTTCGATAGTTGCATTACTCACCACTGCACCTACGCCAAATCCTTTCTCACTAGCGCTGACGCGAGTCCCCAACCGAGCTAACTGCTCTTCATCCATTGCTCTTTTGTTATTCTTAATGGTTAAGTTAAACTCTCCCGGGCTAGTCGCTATAGTCACCAAGACTAATGTGCTCTCGTCGTTCGCTGCATCACAACCGTTCATAACGATACTGGAAAGCGCAGGCACTAAGGTAGCGTCGGCATAAACCTTAGCCTCACTTTTCATGTACTGCTGCTCCCACACGACGTTCACTTCCGGCCGATTTAAACTAATAATATTCAGCAAGGTTTGGCAGATATCACCCGCAAAATAAACAGACATTCGCTGCTCCCGAACATCGTCGGCAATACGCCGCCAGCTCCGCAAATGTTCCTCAATACGTGAAAACTGTTCAACAATCGGTTGTAACCATGCTGGACTAGGTTGTTGTTCCTGAGCTTCCTCTAGTAGCAAACGCAAAGATTGAGCTGGCGTAGCAACCTCATGCGCCAACTGAGCCGCTGCCGTACCAATTGCAAGCAACTGCTCATCGCGTAACTGGCGCTCTCTTAATTGACGAATCGCTTGTTCTCGCTGCGTTAGCTGATACCTGAAATAGCTGATAACTAATGCCACTAAACCGCTCGTTATTACGAAGCTAATCACCATCGAATAATAGTGTTCTTCCATACCTGAACCGCGGTAATGCAGCGGCAACAATAACAACTGAATGCTTTGCGCGGCAGCACTTATAAGAAGTACAATTCCAGCATACAACAGCGGAAGTAACGTAAATGCGAGCACCACAGGAATCAGGAGAACAGCATTAAAGGGATTGCTGGCAGCACCATAGATTGCAATAACAGTGTTCAGTGCGAGCACATCTATCACCAGCAGTAATCCCAAGAGCCAAGGCGCTAGACGCACTGAGCGCCGATATAACCAGATCAGCAGCAATGACATAAACGCATCCTTGTTAACGAGCTTTTTTTACGACACTAGAACGCATAAGCTACTGCCAAATTTATAGAGCGCCCCGATCCAGAAAGCTGCTGAAAACCTTGTGTATTATCTGATTTGAATTCAGCAACACTGACCCCTCCCAGTGGCTGTTCATAATAATCGTCCAGCAAGTTTGTGACTTCGATCGACAGCATTAGCCGATCGTGACTCCAACGCGTACCAGCGGTAAGAATTGCGTAGCTATCGGTCTTATTTTCCAGGCGCCGCGGATCAACATCCTCTTTCTCTCCGGCCCACTCCCAAGTTAAGTGGTTATTGAAATTTCCCAATTGGTGCTCGATGCCTAAATCTACCGTCAACGGATTAATTTGGTACAGGGGTGTTCCGGCCTCTACACGCTCTCCCTTGGTCAACGAAAACTTGCCATTGAGCTGCCAATTACCATACTCAGTATGTTGTAGTAATTGCGAGTTCATTGTCGCATCTAATCCGACAAGTTCCGCGTCTAAGTTGGTAAACTGTAAGATATTTCGTTGCCCGTTTGCTTCGTCTGCCCGGTTGAAGCTTCTTACTACCTCTGCATCGATATAGTCGGTTACGTGAGTATAATAAGGAGTAACTTCAACGCTAAAACGCTGGTCAATACTTTCTTTTTTGTAACTTACACTTAGGGTGTGAGCCGTTTCAGGCTTCAAATCAATACGCCCAATATAACCATTACCATCGCCGAACCAGCCAATCATTGTGCTCGCCATAGTGCCGCTTCCCCAAGAGTAGCGTTCATATAAATTGGGCACTCGGTTTTTGCGGGCCAAGCCAATACTTAAGGTATTTTCACTATTTATTTGATGGCTTGCCATAACCGAAGCATCAACAACCCAGTCGGTCTGTTTACGGTCTGCCTGATTAAAGTCAGCAGCTGCTTCGGCGTCCAGGTTCAGCATTCCCATGACATTGGGCATTGCATTATAGGGCCGCACTTTATCTGCATCGGTCCGTATCTGTTCAATCCGCACACCGGCCAAAGTTTGCCAACCATCTGACCACGCACGTTCAGACTCAAGGTAACCGGTAATACGCTGACGCACTCCATTACTTATATTAATGTAGTCATTAGGTCCCATCATCATTGAATCCGGCACCGCTGGCCACCAATCATCAAGGCGATAATGATAAAGCTCTTGACCAATACGCACCTGATGATTATTCGATAGGTTTATATTCCAGCGCAACTGGTAGCTGTAATCATCAGCTTCGGTTTCCATAGGCATCCTGCCGGGCTTTTCGTCGGTGAAAAAGCCCATTTGGTGCTTAACCTGTTGCCAATTAAGCTGGCCCTCAAATTCAGTCGAATCAAATTCTCTTTGATAAAGCGCAGTCAAGCCGAAGCTTTCATTATTAGTCATGTCCATGTATTGGTTCGGATACCCCTGGAAGGGTATCGACTGATAAGATACTTTTACTGCCAGTTGCTGCTGCTCACCTTTCCCGGCGACGATAAGACTGTGGTTTTGCGCGCGATACAAGGTATCGAGTACCTTATTTCCATCACCATCTTCATAGCTCTCAGCGTCTTCAAATGAACCATTATAAGCCAAGCTAAATGAGTCATTTGCCAGTCGCGTTTTTACGCTATAGGTTTGTGCCTTATCATTGCTGCTATAATCCGCCGAAATACTACCCTCAAGCCAGCTCATGTCCTCCGTATTGCCGAACTTTGGTGACATGGTATTCAAGGTAATAACCCCCGCAATATTATCGCCCCCCATACTAACTGGGGTAACCCCAGCGATGACTTGGGCGCTTTGCACCTGTCCGGCAGAAATATAAGAAAGTGGGGGGTTCATTTGATTAGCACAAGAAGCAGTGATCTCGGCGCCATCAATCAGCACCTTAATCCTATCCCCCATCATGCCCCGCATTACAGGTAGCGCCGATACCCCGCCGGCGGCAGAAAAGTCCACGCTCTGTTGACGTAACAGTTCATCAACCCCACCCACTTCTGTCAAAGCAGGTACCTTTTCGCCACGTATTTTGATAATTTCAACTGGCTCAGCCCAAGCAGCAGAACTAACAGGCATTGCTATTGCAAACAAGGTCGACAGCGGTGCTAACTTCATAGGTAATGTCCTTTTGTATAGATGCGACTGCATTATAAGGAGTCACCGTCATCACCATAACGTGGCAAATTGTCGCAGCGAGAATAAGGCTTACCCTGCTCTACCTAACTGTTTTTTGCTACCCACTGTTGCAACTGGCTTGCCGACATGACACCAGCCTGCCTGGTTACCTCTTGTCCGTTTTTAATCAGTAAAGTTGTCGGAATACTTCGTACCGCATATTGCTGAGCTAAGTGAGGCTCTGTTTCTGTGCTTATTTTCAAAAACTGAGCATCGTACGGCATCTGCTTTGCAGCTTGCTCATAGTGAGGCCCATATTGCTGGCAAGGTCCGCACCAACTCGCCCAAAAATCGATCACCAGTGGAAGCTCGGCCGTTTGGTGAGCACGAAATTGGTCGCTATTTACGACAATCACATCACCGTTAAACAACGTTGATTTGCATTGCCCACAAACTGCGCCAGCTTCTCGTTTTGCAACCGGGATACGGTTTTTCTTGTGGCATGCAGGACATGCCAGAACTATGTTTTCGGCCATGCTCAAGAACTTCCTTTTGGTTTATCGGTAGAAGCCCCAATCAACTTGTAAAGTAAACAGAATTTAAACACTGACGTCCCCAGTATCACCGCACCAAGGATCCACCAAAAGTTACCAGCCTGCACTGACCAAACGATCAGAGCGATACCCACAATCGCTCGCAAAATGCGATCAATACCACCTACATTTGCCATGATAATGCTCCTTTAATAAACAATGTGAACTATAAATTATGCTTTTTACGTAATTGTAGTACTGCTTCTAATTAATTAAAGATTTATTCAATGCTAAATTTAGATTTTTCTCAAAGAGTTATCATCAAAACTGCTGAACAATCTTGGGTCGACAGTCCTGCCGCCGGGGTTCGCCGCAAGCTGTTAGAGCGCGAAGAGGCAGAGCGCGGCAGAGCGACAAGCATCGTAGAGTACAAACCCAGCGCTTCGTTTAATACACACCAACACCCGCTTGGCGAAGAGATTTTAGTACTGGAGGGTATTTTTTCCGATGAACACGGTGATTATCCGGCAGGAACTTACATTCGCAATCCACCAGGCACCGAGCATGCACCATTTAGTCGTAATGGCTGCAAGTTGCTAGTCAAGCTTCATCAGTTCCAGGCCGACGACTCAGAAGTGGTCCGAATTAATACCAACACAACTGAATGGTTACCGGGCCAGGGTGGCTTAAAAGTCATGCCACTGCATAGTCACGGCACTGAACATGTTGCACTTGTGAAGTGGCCGGCTAAAGAGGTTTTCAAACCACACCGGCATATGGGCGGCGAGGAAATATTGGTTCTATCAGGTGAGTTCTGTGATGAATATGGGCGCTACCCAACGGGCACGTGGATGCGCAGTCCGCATATGAGCATCCACCATCCCTTCGTCGATGAAGAGACCATCATTTGGGTGAAAACCGGACATCTTCCCGGTTAGCGATAAATCCTGACGCAGCATTGTTACTTGTGCTCACGCCATATTCTAAAGCGCGTAATGATGTACCAGAAAAGGCCCGCTTGTTTTCATTGCTAAATTTGTCCGCCCTCTTACTAACTCATACTGTCTATAATTCTTCAAGTATAACCAACCACCCGCGGGTGAGCATTGTTCAACCACAATCCGCTGATGTCCGTAATACTTTGGATACTGGCGCCTGAGATAAGCCACTGCCTGAACACTGGCCGATCCTGTGGCAGCATCCTCAGTCGGCCCGTATTGCGGCGCAAAGTAACGCAGTTGCAGTCCGCCTGAAGGCGGCCGATACACCAAAATTAATGCGCGCTCGCTAAAGCGGCATAATGCACTGCTATTTACATTAACTTTAGTCAGTGGCTGGCCAACTTCAAGCAACACATAATCGTTATGCCCACCACAGTAGCAGCCATTAACAATAGGCTGACGAACTAACCGTCGCCAAAAGCCTGTGTTACGCAGCGGCCACTGCGCTAAAGGTTTATCGAGGTAATAAGCCGAGCGACGGTCGAAACCTAGCTGTACTTCGCCCTCGGGTGTCAGTAGTCGCTCGTTAAAAGGATCGTTTGTTAATTTATCGTTTATGTAAGCTGCAATCGCAAGGTTACCCGAGCCGCAGCGCCGTACTGGCCTGCCATAATTTAAAAACTCAGCCTTAAACGCTCCTGGCTTGCCACTCATAAGGATTAAGTTTGGCACTTTCTGGAACTCCGAACTCACCTCAGACCACTCTGGTGACTTACGATAAGCTATGTGGTGCCGGTTGCCGGAAGCTTTGGGACCATAAAAAACGTCGATGGCACAAAGCTTTTGCATGGCAGACACTGATTATTCCGCGAGTTTGTCAACGTTACGTAATAGCATGATTGCAAATATTCCATCCGCCGCCAGCCAAATTTTTTCACGGCGCCAGCCTGCGGAGCTTGCCAATCGTTCAAACTCTTCTGGATGGTATTTATAAGAGTTCTCGGTATGGATGGTTTCATCCTGTGCGAACAGAATTGCTTCGCCAGCAATTGTAACCTCTTGCGGAACAAGACTTCGTAAATGCATTTCTATACGCCCTAGCTGCTGATTATAGATGGCGACATGCTGGAAGTGATCTAAATTAAAATCCGCATCAAGCTCCCGGTTAATCCTTGCCAAAATGTTTTTATTAAAATGAGCTGTAATACCTTTACTGTCGTTGTACGCACGCTCAAGCATTTGCTGGTCTTTTTTGGTGTCCACTCCCAACAACATATAGCTCTCTTTACCCAGAGTAGTACGCGCATTACGTAGAAAGTCGACAGCTTCTTGAGGTTCAAAGTTCCCAATAGTAGACCCCGGGAAAAAGCCTATTGAGGTGGCTTCGGAAAGTTCGAGCTGTATCGGCTTAGTAAAGTCTCCTTGAGCAACCTTAATCTCTATCTCCGGGAACGATTGAGCAAGGTCGGCCGAGGCTCTTTTTAGATGCTCACCCGATATATCGAGCGCGACAAATTCTCTCACCATCGGCAGCTCTTGCAATAACGGCTTTACTTTGTGCAAGGACCCGGCACCGAACTCAACCAGCTGAATATTATCGAGGGAATGGTGTGTAAAGTAGCGATTCAGCTCCTTAGCGACCTCAGGAAGCAACCGTAGCTCAGTGCGGTAAGGGTAGTACTCTTCTAGCTGACAGATTTGATCGAAATACTCAGAACCCTGCTCATCGTAAAAATACTTGGGTGGCAATGCTTTTTGAGGCAGTCGTAATCCCGCAAGAACATCGTCCAAAAAACCTTGGTTCATAAAGCTCCCGGTTTGTTTTATTTGGCCAAGCGCAGACTGCTAAATTGCCAACGTTGGTGCGCATAAAAAAAGTTTCGATAAGTCGAGCGCACCTGTTGCCTTGCTGTAGCGCATGAACCACCACGCAGTACCCACTGGTTTGCCATAAATTTCCCGTTGTATTCAGCCAAAGCTCCTTCTGGAGTGCTGAACCCCGGATAAGGCGTGAACGGACTCTGTGTCCACTCCCAGGCATCACCAAACATTTGCTTGAGTCCCTTTCCTCGCTTTGCAGGCTGCGGCAAAGAATGACCCTGCTCCAAAAATTGACCACCACACTCAACCGACTGAGCAGCATGTTCCCATTCAAACTCAGTTGGCAAACGGCAACCGCGCCAGCGGGCAAAAGCGTCTGCCTCGTAATAGCTAATATGACAAACCGGGGCATTTAGATCTAAAGGCTCACGTCTGTGACTGGCGATGGTCAGCCATTGATCCCTTTCACGATGCCAATATAACGGCGCCTGCCAACTTTCCTGCTGCGCCGTTGCCCAACCGTCCGAAAGCCATAACTTAGGACGCTTATAGCCATCATCGGCCATGAACTCTAACCATTCTTTATTGGTGACCAAGCGCTCGCACAGGCTAAATTCAGGCACGAAAACCTGATGCTTTGGCTGTTCACAGTCATAAGCAAAGGACGACTTGGCATCAGTACCAGCAAAGGATAAACCACCTTTAAAATGAAGAAACTCAGGAGCTTTAAGGCGTTCAGAATTGCCTGAGTGCATTGACCCTTCATTATCTAACGGCAGCGCGTGAGGGTTTAGTGACAAAGCATGTTTAATATCGGTTTGTATCAGTTCCTGATGCTGCATTTCGTGGTGCAAGCCAATAGTAACAGCGGTTTCGATATCAGCAGTCGGTGATTGCAATAACAGGCTCATGGCGTTATCGACATATTGTCGATAATCAACCACCTCTTCTAACGACGGCCTCGACAGTAAGCCTCGCTGCGGACGCGGATGACGCTCACCGACAGTTTCATAGTAAGAGTTAAATAAATACTGATAGGCCGCGTCAAAGGGCTTATAACCGGCTAAATGCGGTTGCAACAAAAACGTTTCGAAAAACCAAGTGGTATGGGCTAAATGCCATTTAGCCGGACTTGCATCAGGCATCGATTGCAACATCATATCTTCAGCACTTAACGGAGAGATCAGCTTCATGGTTTGCGCGCGCACACGCAGATAGTCGTTCTTCAACGTGTCGTCAGATACGTCTGCTTCTCCTTGAAACTGAGCAATACTTTTCATTTTTTAGCACTCCCTAGGTAAAGGATTGCATCCTCGTACGCTGCCTATTTACTGCGCCGTATAACCGCCATCGACTATCAGCTCTGTGCCAGTGACAAATTTCGATTCGTCAGAAGCTAAATACACTACGGCATAAGCAATATCCTCAGGTTCTCCGACATGTTCTATAGGATGACGTTTATCCAGCTGCTGTCGAAACTCATCAACACCTCCCGGTGAGTCCTTCCCGAGTTGCTCAACAAGCGGGGTCCAGATAAAACCAGGGTGGACCGAGTTAACTCGAATTTTGTCTTTTGCGTAAAACAGCGCATCGTTTTTGCTCATCAACCTGACAGCTCCTTTAGATGCGTGATACGGCGGTAAGTCTGCGGCTCCTATCAAGCCATAAATCGACGACAAGTTAATGATGCTGCCAGCGCCTGCCTGTTTCATTCGCGGGATAGCATGCTTGGTACAAAAAAATACGCCATTAACATTAACGCGAATGACGTTTTCCCATTCATCCTTGGTCACTTCGTGAGTTGGCTTGTTCACCCCAGCGATACCTGCATTATTAACGAGGACGTCTATAGCGCCATATTCCTTGGCTATGTCAGAAAATGCAGTACTTACATTGTCTTCGTCAGAGGTATCGATATGCCAATAGTGCGCTGTTCCGCCTGCGGCTCTAATTTCACCGACGACCTTTGCGCCATTTTCGTCGTCGATGTCAGTAACAGCGATTTTGGCCCCTTCTTTAGCTAGCGCTATGCAGATAGCTTGGCCAATGCCCAACGCCCCGCCAGTCACTACCGCAACTTTGCCTTCTACTCTGTTCATTCGAGTTTCCTCTCATAGCTATTACGCCGAGTCTTACTTGAAAGTTTTAGCATAGCTTGGAGAGATATGCTAAAACCTAAAATACCCAGCAAATACCAGACAAAAAAAACCCAGCACAAATGGCTGGGCTCTGAATTGCGTAATTAGTTACGCTTTTTTTGCCGGTGTTGGTTGAGGTTGCTTCTGACCTTGTTGCTGGCCAGGGGTAGCTTGCTTTTGCTCACCAGGTTTGTTCGGCGTTTGTGAACCTTGATTTTTTTGCGTATCCATTATTAACTCCTTTAAGAGCTTATCAGCACCACTCAATTATGACGCTGTTCTGAATTATAGGCACCTTCGGGGGGTACGTCTGTTCGTTACCGCACATAACGCAAAGCAATATTGTCATCTTTTACCAACCCTTCGCCGTAAAAGACGTAGTGAACAAAACAAAAGACTGGAATTACAATAATGAAAATCATCGCCTTTGATGTTTACGGAGCGCTGATCGCAGTCGCTAAGTCTCTATGTACTTAAGTATATTTCTGACGGCATTTTTGGCCGCCACAATACTGCCGGCTCAATCTGAGTTTGTGGTAGTGGCTGCCCAGCGAATGGAATACGATGTTTGGATAATCTGGTGGTTGGCTTCAATCGGCAATACGCTGGGTTCAGTGGTTAACTATATTTTGGGGCGGTTTTTGGTGCAGTATCAGGATCGCCGCTGGTTTCCATTCAAACCAGCATCCCTTGCCCGTGGTCATCAATGGTTTGAACGCTTCGGCAAATGGTCACTGCTAATGGCCTGGGCACCGTTCATTGGTGATCCTCTCACCTTTATCGCCGGAATGCTGCGATTAAGCTTCTGGCAATTTTTAACTCTGGTGTTTATTAGTAAATCTGGCCGCTACGCTATTTTACTGGGGATCACGCAGATGTTTTAAACTTCTGCCCGCAACAATTCATTGTTTTATAGGGTCCGTTTCTGAGTTCAATGCATGGGGCACTTTAGCATTAGCCATGGTCGCAAGGTTGTCGCCAGCAGGAGCTTTTTCACCGTCTGTCGAAACGGGAGAGTTAAACTCAAGGAAATTGACCTTAGCATCACCATGAGTGAGCAAATCACGTAACAAAACACTGATACCAGCAACGCAGAGAAATAGACCCATGTTTAAAGCAATTGATTGTACATGCCGCAGCACGTAAAACATTTCGGGTAGTTCCAACGGCACCCACAATAACGGCGCCATCACGCCAAGGATAGCGATAAATGAATAGACCATAAAGCGAATGAAGTGCACCGGGACACGCTTGATCGTTAATCCGTATACAATGGTCGCAACTATCAGCACACTCGCTGTAGCTTGAACAGCAATCATGGCTCGGTCGGTAATGTAAGCAAAGCGTCCCTCTTCGAAACTAACTTGACCAACCTCCGAAAACAGCATAGTTAAACCCGCGTTGCCGCCTAGATAAATTACGCCGAGCAGAAACGGGATGAACAGCAACTTATTTTCTGTCATTAATTGAAACCCGTATGCGGACTTCCAGATCAGCAACCAAGCAGGAATGCTTACAAGGTAGATGGATATAGTCCAGGCTTCAGTCATGTCAGGCTCCCTGCTCTTTATAAGTTTGAGATTTCTAGCCAACAAGACTCTACTGATTTTGCATTGAAGGGTAATACGAATTCTCAGACAAAAGTTTACGCGCTTACGGCGTTAAAATACCGAGACTCAAATGCATCTATAAGTAGCCGCGTAGAAAAATAAAACCCTTGCCCATGCCTGCTGCCAGCGTCACGAATAAAATCGAGTGTTGGCCCATCTTCAACTCCCTCAACAACCGCATTAAGACCGAGCTTAGATGCAAGCCCAATAATGCCCTGCACCAGTTGCTGACGCCTTAGCTATAGCAGTAGATAGATATAATGCCTTGATGAAAACCAGCGATACGGACTCTAGCTCTTGGGGTAAAAGCAAATAAATACTCATTCCAGAAGCATGTCAATTAACCAAGCTGACAGATGATTACGGCCTCCTAATCCCGACTTAGAATAAATCGATGATGCCTGCTGACGCACGGTTTTTTCTCTGGTACTGCGCACCTCAGCTATTTCGTTAAAGCTAAGCCCCTTTATTAATAGTACTGCGACTTCTTGCTCGCTCGGGGATAGTTTCCATTGCTTAAACCAGGACTGCACATCCGTATAGGAATCAGGAGACTGTTTCTGCTTAGTGTGAGCCTTCTCTTGGTTTGTCTGTTCTGGCTCTCGCTGCTGGTGCCGAGATAGTACAGCTTTTACCTGCTGCAATTCTTGATTGCGCCACAACACCCGCCGCCATAATACAATAAATGCCGCAATCGAGATGACAACAGTTATTCCCTCAATCGCCAAATGCCATTTTGCCACTTGCATATGGTAATCAGCCACGACATCAGAGACGTTAGCAAACGCGATCAATAAAAAAATCACCATTAATAGTCGGTCACTTGTCATAAATTCCCCATAAACTACTTCGCTTGGGACATTCGCCCGATGCATTAGCAACTTAAAAACCATAAGGTTTAGGATGATATTAACCGATGGAGGCTTTCATGTCTTTGTTCCGTGTCACCCCTGGTAGATTATTTTTAAGCCTACTGGCGGGCCTATTTTTTTTGCTGAGCTCGTTAACTCGGGCTGAAAGCCTGTCGCAGCAAACTTTGTTGGAATCAACTGTTGAGCGTCTCAAAACAGACGGTCTTGTTATCGGCACTGATTTTAGACAGCGCCAATGGTTATCTGCGGCGCCCAGACTATCTGTGATGCATTGGCAAACTAACGATGATGTTATTGGCTCTAATGAGACTGAGGCGCTATTTGAGCTGGAAGTTTTAACCCCCTCCCAACGCAAACTTATCAATCATTCCGAGCGGCTTGTTCACGATTATCAGCGATTGCACAATCAGCAACTTAAATTGACCGCCAGCGGCGTCGTGCGTGAGCTATTTTGGCAAGCCAAGCTCCTGCAAACTGAACTTGCTCATGCCGAAAAAGTCGAGACCCAATTAAAGCAGCTGCATCGTCGAACTCAGTCGCTTGTAGAAGCGGGCGAGCGTCCGGAATATGCGGGCATAATCGTAAAGCAGAAACACCAGGCAGCGCTTAGCCAAGTTGAAGAAAAGAGAATTGCTTTACAGCAACTCGATCGCGTATGGCAACGGCTAACCGGCGTCAGTGACGTAGTAACCTCGCTTGACGAACCTCTGGCAGAGCACCAGTCCATGCGCACGCATCCTGCTCTGGAAAACCTACAACTGAAGTGGCAACTTGCGTTAAATGCTATGCAACAAAGTGCTGCCGAACAAAAGAGTTGGGGCTTAAGCGCGGGCTATAAATATATCGATGGGCCCAACCAAAGCGAAAATCAATGGGGGCTCGGATTTAGTCTACCGCTAGATTTTTCTCAGTCCCTGAGTGCAAGTGACCTCGTTGCTTTGCAACAGCAGCAAAAGGAGCTCAATCAGTCTCTAAGGGAAACTCAAATCCGCCTTCAGCTCAACATAGCGAACGCAAAAAGCCAGTTAGAGCAGCAAAAGCAAAAACACCAAAGCAACCGCCAAAATGCTGCTTTAAGCAGCCATGCCATCGCTCAGCTAGATAGCCTTTATCAACAAGGCCAAATCGATACGCGCTTGTATGTCGAGCGATTACTCGAGCAACTTTCGTATCAGCAAGCAGCGCAATTAAGTCAGGTAGAGCTTAAGCTGGCTCAAGCTCTACTAAACCAAGCCAAGGGAATAAGTTTATGAAAAGCCGCACCCCGTCTCCTCTCGCAGCTACAATTGGTCACATATCTCGTATCTTAGGTCTTGCTATACTGGGAACTGTTACTACAACGACTACACTGGCAGCGCAATCAATTTCTGTCGAGCAGGTTAGTCACTACGATTTACGTCCACAACAGGCCAAAAAAGCTGAAAGAGTCAGTTTCCCGCCCGTTACAGGACGATACCAAGCCACGCCAGGCAGCATGTTGACCCTACCTAATCCCTTTGAAAACGCGGCAGTAAACTATCTGATTGTTGATGGCCAAAAGGTAGAAGACGGAACTCTGATTGCACAATTACACGGCCCATCGGTAGAGCACTTCTTTCACCGTGTTGAAACGATAAAAGAGCAGTACGATGTTGCGGCTAAGCAATACCAAAGCAAGAAACAGTTATACCAAAAAAATGCCATCGCGGCCGATGAATGGCAGCAGTTTTTAACTCATTACATAAGCCTAAGTGACACCCTGCATGACGTTAACGTTGTTCTTCGTCGCGTCACACAAACCAGTGAGCAGTCGGCAAAGCTAATCGCAAAAGAATCAGGAATTTGGCGTAACAGCCACAACGACCAGGAATTGGGTACGCTTCTGACGCGAGCACGCCTGGCTATTGTTGCCGAGGTGCCCGTGGAACAAGCACACAGAATCACCAGTTTAGAGGTTAACAGCAAACAACTTCAGGTTAGGCAACGCGAACAAACCGTGCGTAATGGTTTCGTTCGTCTTTGGAGCGAGCCGCCACGGCAAACCGACTGGATTATTGGTCAACGCTTTACCGTAGAGCCGCAGTCAATAATTGACGATGCCTACCGAGTGCCAGCTAGCTCTATCGCTACGCTAAAGGACCAAGCCGTTATATTTACCATCGAAAACGCTACGATTACTGCAGTGGCTGTAGAGCTGCTCAGTTTTCGTGACGGACATTACTTTATTCAATCAACAGCTCCATTGAATAACATCGCAACGCATTCTGTCGCTGCGCTTAAAGTGCTCGCTAAAGAGCAGGAGGCGCAGTAATGATTAGTCGTTTACTGACCTTTTCGCTAAAAAATCGACTGTTTGTATTTATTACGTTTTTGCTATTAATTGTAGCCGGTATCCAGTCTGCCCGGCAGTTGCCGGTAGACGCATTTCCGGAGATTTCCCCTACTCAGGTAAATATTATTTTACGCGCCCCCGGTATGGCTGCCGAGAGAGTTGAAAACCAGGTAACTCACCCCTTAGAAACTGAATTACTGGGCATACCGAATCAAACCATTTTGCGCTCAACCACCAAGTACGGGATTACCTCGATAACCCTCGACTTTGAGGAAGGTACCGATATTTACTGGGCACGCCAACAAGTTGCAGAAAAACTCGCCGCCGTTAATAAAGAGTTGCCAGCCGGTATTCAAGGTGGCATGGCTCCTATGAGCACACCTTTAAGCGAGATGTTTATGTTTACAGTGGAAAACCCAAGCATGAATCTGGAACAAAAACGTCACCTGCTGGATTGGGTTATTCGCCCCGCATTACGCACCGTAGACGGCGTCGCTGACGTGACGAATTTGGGTGGGAAAGTCAGGACCTTCCAGTTTATGCCTTCGGCGTCGAAATTAAGCGACGCGGGAATTTCGCTACAAGCGGTAAAATACGCCCTAACGGATTCCAACAAAGTGGGTAACCTTGGTCGCATTACTCAGGGTACCGAAACTTTCAGCGCACGCGTTACTGGTCGTATTGTTAAGCTTGACGATCTCGCCGCGATTAATGTAACCAATCAACAGCAGCAAGTGTATAGGCTGGATCAGCTTGGCGATGTATCGCTCAGTTATCTGCCGCGTTTTGGTGCCATTACTAAAGACGGTGAAGAGGCAGTCGAAGGCCTGGTGGTCGGCCTGAAAGGTGCTAATGCTGCTGCCGTGGTTGAATCGGTTGAGCAAAAGCTAGCACAAATACAGCCTAGCCTGCCTAAAGACACGGACATCAACGTATTCTATAACCGTAAAGGCCTCATCGATACAGCTATTTCCGGAATCTCTGATGCGCTGATGCAGTCCATCGTATTAGTGATCGCGGTATTGGTATTCTTCTTGCGTAATGTGCGGGCCTCAATTTTGGTCTCATTATCGATTCCGGTGGCAGCATTGATCACTTTTATTTCTCTACGGGTACTCGGTTTATCAGCGAACCTGATGAGCCTAGGCGGACTCGTTATTGCCATCGGAATGATTGTAGATTCATCCGTCGTGATTACCGAAAAAATTGAGACAGAGCTCAGCTCACAAAAACAGTTACCTTTACTGCACAAAATTTACCGCGCTAGCCTCGCCGTTGCGCCGTCGGTGGTGAGCGGTACTGTGATCATCATTTTGGTGTTTTTACCGCTACTCACCCTGACAGGGTTAGAAGGTAAGCTATTTTCACCTGTGGCCTTAACCATTGTTATTGCCATCACCGCGGCATTAGTGACGTCGCTGACTTTAGTCCCGGCTTTAGGCTCATTATTAATGCGCCCCAAAGCTCGTCACAATAAATCGCTTGAACAAATGCAAAGCCGCTATCAGCATATTTTGTCCTTTGCCATTAAACGCCGTGTTGCCACACTCGTTGGGTTTTCCGCAGTGCTCGCCCTAAGCGTCATCAGCTTTATCATGGTCGGTAAAATTTTTATGCCCACCATGGACGAAGGTGACATTATCGTGCAACTGGAAAAATCACCAACCATCTCCTTGCAAGAATCTATAGCGTTGGACGCCCAAGTCGAGCGCGAACTACTCGCCCAGATCCCGGAAATCAAGCAAATCGTTGCTCGTACCGGCTCGGATGAACTCGGTTTAGACCCCATGGGGTTAAACGAAACCGATGTATTTATGGAGCTTAACCCTAAAGACAGCTGGCGTTTTGAGAACAAGCAACAACTAATCAATGCGATCCGCGATGTTGTATCGGGCTACCCAGGCATGAACATTAATGTAACGCAACCGATTCAAATGCGTATTTCCGAAATGCTGACCGGTAGTAGTGGCGACGTCTCGATTAAAGTATTTGGTGATGACATGAATACTCTATCCAACGTCACCGATAAAGTCGTTGCGCAAGCGAACCAAGTGCAAGGGGCAGTTGACGTGCAGGCAAGCGTTATTACGGGCGCTCGGTTTTTAAGTATTGTGCCGGATATGCAGCAACTGAATTATTATGGCGTGTCGAAACAAAGTTTTAGTGAGTTTGTTCTGTCACAACTCAGCGGTTTTCCCGTCAGTGAGGCTGTGGATGGCCGTATCCGCACCCCCATTGTGATCGGAGCGCAGAAACCGGCGGGTAGTTATCACTCCGTTAGCGACATAAAGGCCTTGCCGGTCGTGACGGACAAAGGCGAAACAGTCGCACTGCAGCAACTCGCCGAGATCACCTTCGAGCATGGCCCCGCTATTATCGAGCGTGAGAACTCAAACCGTTACGCGTTGATCACCAGCAATGTTGAAAATCGCGACGTTGTCGGCTTTGTCAACGAGCTGCAAAAACGAGTCGGTGCTAACGTCAATCTGGAGCCGGGCTACTTTATTGAATACGGCGGCGAATTTGAA
The DNA here is from genome assembly GCA_051746345.1 of Pseudomonadota bacterium. Taxonomy (GTDB): domain Bacteria; phylum Pseudomonadota; class Gammaproteobacteria; order Enterobacterales; family Alteromonadaceae; genus Idiomarina. The sequence continues at coordinate 6,592 of JBNJEZ010000012.1, read as the reverse complement.
AACCAAGCGCGTGCGAGTGCCAATTTGTTAATGGTTATTCCGGTGGCCCTATTACTAATCGTCATTTTATTGTTTAGTACTATGGGTTCAATAGGCTTAACTACAATTGTCCTGACTAATATTCCATTTGCCCTGAGTGGCGGTGCTATTTCGCTATGGTTAAGCGGCGAGTACATGTCGGTACCTGCTTCTGTCGGCTTTATCGCGCTGATGGGGGTTGCCATCCTGAACGGCATTGTGATGGTAAGCCACTTTGAGCAGACCCGTGTACATTTTAGTGACTTAAACAGCCTAGTGATTGAAGGTGCTAAAGACCGTCTGCGGCCGGTACTCATCACCGCTATAACCGCTATTTTTGGCTTGATTCCGTTACTAATGTCGAGTGGCCCAGGTTCCGAAGTGCAAAAACCGCTGGCCGTTGTGGTTATTGGTGGACTGATAACAGCAACCATGGCCACCCTACTTTTACTACCTATTTTATACTTAATTGTGAACAGGAAGTCCGGTGATGCCTAATAAACTATTAAAACTCTATTTTAACTGCGAACAAAAAGCGGATTTGACCGATTGTCTGATTCAGCTTGATGTTATAAGCGGCTTTACTCTTTACAACATTGACGGCTTTAGCCGCAATCACCAACGCTTTGATATTGACGAGCAAATACGTGGAGCACGCCGCATGCTAATGGCTGAAATAATTTGCTCTGAAGATGATATAGCGCATATTCGTGAAGCTCTATCTAACCTGTATTTTAGTGACCCAATCCGCTATGTTATTCAATCAATAGAAAGTATTGGACATTATGATTAGGTTTGAAGTGAACAAATAATGAGTTCAGTAGAGCCTGCCGTTATCGCTAGGACAGTTACAGCTTATACGCTAAAGTTTCGCGCATTAAAAACCTCATGACGGCTGGAGCATCAATTTGCAGATTTTGTTTGTCATCTTTCCATTGGGCAATTAATTGATCAATTATCGGGAACAGGAGCGCCTTAACTTGTTGATTAGTGCTGCCGCTGTGGTTGATGTTATCCAGAAAAAATTCCGGAACGTGGACGCTTGCAATAGGTTTGCCGCGGTCAAACAGGTTGATCGTCACATCCGCGAACCTCAAACTCTCGACTTGCCAGGAAATAAAGTCTTCTGTCATTGACGCTTGTCGGTAGGTTGTTTTATTTAGCGCTTTTAGCTTATTAAGTAGGTGATGTAAGTTAGACTGCCCTGCCCCATAATACGCAATTGTTAGTTGCGCTCCTGATAAAGCGACCTTATCAATGATCACCTTTCTTTGGCCTAAGTCATCCCAATTCCCTGAAAGTTGAACTCGGTCAGCTATGATAATCTGGTTCAATGGTTTTGAAAGCTGGTCAATTCGCGTGCCCAGCCAAACTTTTTTAGTGGACAACTCATCTGTCAATCCACTAACAAGCAGCTCGGTTATCACCAAGTTCGCATTAAGCTGCTCGTCCGCAGATGTGCTTAACCTTTGTTTCAACGCGTCCGATATTGTCGTTTGCGCCGATGCTACACAGCTGGTAAGAGATGAAATAAAGAGCAACGACAGGCTTAGTGATTTAATCATGTTTTTTCCGAAAAAGGAGCAATGGTGAGAGTCAATATTATGGAGCTATTATAACAGCTCTAATTAAGTGGCAAAATTAACTATGCCATTACATTTGGAACACAAATCAAGGAACGATAATCCATGAAATTTAAAAGAACTTGCATCACTTTATTTGTGCTAGTAATACTTTTCCCTCCATTGCAGATGTATTCTAAATGGCATCTAAAGACTTTTTCAGGTGGAGTCTTTTATTTGCTGTTTAACGTAACTCACTTGCCACATGACTATAAGGTTCATAGCTGGACGGGGTTGGTTGGAGTCGATGAACCTGTTTCTTTGGATCTTCGTCATAGGTATAAAGGAAAGTATGACATTTATGTGATGGGCGAAGTCGTAGAAAACACCGATTTAAATTATACCGTGGATTTAAGCTGCAAGTCAGGGGAACGTTTAAGCTTTGACTCTAAAGACATAACATCGACGGATTTAGTAAGAAAAAAATATAATAATATCCGGCTTGGAACTTATCTGGTTGAAAATTTAGATGGCTTCCAGGACTGTACGATCGAGTTGACGGCAGCAAACTTTGACAGGCCTATCGGCTTGCGCTTCGTAAAAAAGACCCACTTTTAGTGTAGGTAACCCATGAAATTTAAAAAAATTTGCATCATTTTATTTGCGCTAGTCATACTTTTTCCCCCGTTGCAGATGTATTCTAAATGGCATCTAAAGACTGGACTTCCCAGCTTTAACTAAACAGCCTGTAGATTCTCAAAGTACGCCTTTTCAAAGTTAACAGGCGATACGCCGCCTGTATGAAAATGGTGCTTTTTCGAGGGGTTACAGACGCAGCTTTTCGCCAGAGCGATAAATCAGCTTGCCAATAACGCTTCAAGTTGATGGAGTTGCCGTTGATAGGTCTCTGGATTGTCTTCTTTGAATTTGGCCAAGTTGAATAGTTTCCACTTAACGGATGGAAAGTGCTGATAGTCGTATACAGACCAGTCAGGCTTTAGCCTATTAAAACTTAACAAAAACTGCTTATCCGACTCGTTCAAATTTCTACTTATCGTATCTATGAGCATGTCTCTGGTGGCTTCATAGTCGGCATAAGTGAACGCAAGATCACTCATCCCTTCGAACTGATTTTCAAAAGCTGTTTGCTGATCAAGTAAGTTCGGCTCAAGCATTTCATGAGTGGGTCGGTTGCTGCTGATGAGGGCGAAAATAAAGCCACGTTTTATTTCGTTAGTAAAGCCAATATTTTCCAATAACAATTTCGTATCGAAAAGGTCTCTTGGGTGCTGCCGGTCAAGGGCCGCACAGAGTTTACCGCCATAAAGCTGACCAAGGGGGACTATCGGCATGGCACAGAATACGTCGTATTGCTCTTGCGCAGATGAACACAGTGCCGTTTTGGTTGCAGGCCCTAGTAAGCCACGGCCAACCATATTCACTTCAACCTTAATTTGCACACCTTGCTGACTAATCTGGAGCTTACAAACGTTTGGTTTATGCTGAACGCGGAGGGACGCACTTAGTTTTTCAATGCGCTCTTTTGTGCGCAGAAGTGCGGCATTGATGGCATCCAGCGCTTCAGTGCGCTCAGCTATTTCGACGTAAGTTAAGTCGATGTCTACGGACAATCTTGGCATGTCCTGTAGAAACAGATTGATAGCCGTACCGCCATGCATTGCAAAACAATTCTCTTTCGCGATTTCTGGCAACACATTCAGAAGCAGCTTTACCTGCCTTCTATAAGCGTCATTCATACCATAGCCTCCAATGCTTTCGGTACGGTGATTTGGTACTTCGCTACATAAACGCCATCAGCTACTATCGAGCGCTTGCCAGAGCCTAAGTCCACGTTCTCTAAGTTCAGGTAGTGTGCCCAGTCATGCTTGGCTTTATCTGCCATATAGAGAAATAGACGTTTGACCTTGATTGAATTGCAAGCCTCAAGCAGTTTTTGCACGGATGCCGGTCGTAGGTTGTTCAGCCCCTCCATTAACTCGAAGACCTCCGTTAATGATTGTGACTTTGGTGCGAGGTATAAACATTCCATGATTGCGCGTGCAGGGTCGGATACCTTCACTTTAAATTGCTTATGCGATAGTTCGATCAAACCAAGCTCCGGCGGTAGGAAATTGGTGAGCGCGCACTTTAGCGAAAGACCCCAGTCTCGTTTCTTGAACCAAAGCGGTAAATGCTCACCCTGGTCGCCAAACAGTTGCGCATGTTTTGGAGAGAGCTCTAAGTAGTGTGATTTGCCCTGCAATGCTAATGCAGTCTTACCCCCTGGATGGACGGATAAATCCAGTTGGGTTTGCAGTGCATACACAGCCCCCAGATAATCGACCTGGTCGCCGAAGCGGATTAATGCACCCGTACCGATAGAATCAAACCAGCGACTTTTTTTATAGCGCTGCTGCAAGTCAACGCTGTAACCATTATCAGCAAGCCAGGCAGAGCAAAGAACAACCCCGGCGGGTTGGGATCTGAGTAGCTGGTTTAATTTAGATGATGATTCGGTACTCATAGTGCCAACCTACTATAATTTATAAACCAAATTAGCCGTTAGTTTATATTATTTTATATTTTGGTGCTATTAGTGCCTAGATAAATTAAATTTTAAACTGCGGGGCTGGTTATAGATTGATGCTCAACCAAAGAAACAAGCATACCGATCTTCTTTCACAAGCTCTAAGAACTCACTAAGTCCCTTCACTGGATTAACACCATCTGAGTCAGAAAACCGGTACTAGAATAACTACAAACCCATGGCCAATATCACTCGACCACAGACAGACACATTCAAAGACATGACACAATTTGCTCATTAGAGTGTTAATGAACAAACTAAAAAGCTGCATCCAGAGATTATACCTATTACTCGCTGACCTTATTGCGTCCTGAATTTTTACCTCGATACAGCGCCTTATCAGCCCGACTCAAGAGCTTAGTCCATGTGTCGTCAATGCTCGCTGTCGCGACACCAATTGTAATCGTTACTGCTATTTCAGTGTCATCATTTATCGTTATTGAGCGGCTCTCTATTTCAGAACGTAATTTTTCTGCCACACGAAATGCGTCCTCAAAAGAGGTTTTCGGCAGCATTATTGCGAATTCTTCACCACCAATTCTGGCGACGCTATCGCCGGAACGTGTCGCTTGTTGCAGACTATCCGACATTGCCTTAATCACCTTGTCGCCCACTGGATGTCCATAATTATCATTGACCTTTTTAAAATGGTCTATGTCAATCATTAACAATGAAAGCGATTCCTCATGCCTTGATGCATGCAGTAATGACCTCTCCACTTCTTCCGAAAAAAAACGTCGGTTATAAAGTCCGGTCATTTCATCTGTAGCAGCCATTTCTCGTAACCGCAATTCAAGCTCTTTTTGTTCACTTATATCTCGGACAGCCCCTATCAAGGTCACACCGTCGTCCTGCATTTCTGCTTGCTCTTCAACCCAAATGTAGTGGCCCTTAGCGTGTTTCATTCTATGCTGAACACGATGAACCCCGGTTTCTTTTGCTGCTTCTTCGCTGGCGCGGATACGGGCAATATCCTCTGGATGAACCAAGCTGTTGAACAGCTCGACACTAGGCTTTGTTGAGTTTTTTGCGAGTCCTAACAGTTCATAGATCATATCAGACCAGAACAACTCGCCTGTTTGAAGGCTTGCTTTCCAGTGACCTACTCGACCTACTTGCTGAGCCAGTTGTAAATCTTTATTTGCCTGATGGACTTTCTTTTCGATTGCTTTACGCTCAGTTGCGTCCGTAAAAATACCTAACCAATGCACACTAGCATCGCCGTTTTTTTCTGGCGAAGCGCGCATTGATATCCATTTTTCATGTGCACCGACGGTTATCCTAAAGTCGCAGACAATAGGCGATAGTGTTTTTGCAGACTCTGACAGAGTTCGCCAGAGCGGTTTTACATCGCTGGGGTGTATACGCTCAATTAACTGCAACCCATTATTTTTAAGTTGACACTCACTAAATCCAAGTAACTCATTAACTTGATGGCTAACATACGGGAAGTAGACTTTTCCATCATTTTCAAGCACTACCTGAAAAAACACTCCAGGGATGACATCAGTCAAATGTTTAATTCGCGAACGGGCTTGAACCTCAGCATCAATTACCGTCAACGTACCGACGTAAATTTGTGTACTTTCATCTAAGTCGGTATGCTTACGAATAAGATCTTCAACCCAAAGATAATGCCCGTCACTATGACGAAACCGGTATTCTCTTCGCAGTACATTTCCCGAGTTTTTGCTTGTCCATGCATCAAATTCATTCGTTGCCAGTGTTAGGTCGTTAGGGTGAACGTTCTCCAACCACCAGCACTCGAGATCAAGTAACTCCTTCTTTGAGTAACCCAACGTTCGTTCTACATCGCGAGAAATTGAGGATGGTATGTCCGAACGACCAATTGCAACTCGATAAACTATTGCGGGAATATCATTAACAAGTGCTTCTAATTCCTGAGCACCATGAGGTCTATCTAAAAGCTTATCCATCGCTACACTCGTAATTACTTATCGTGGTTTTTCAAACAACATTTAGGACAAAGCTGTGCTTCATGATGCAGTGCTTGTGCGGAGCGAAGGGCTAATTGTGAAGTCGGAAAATCCCCTACAGAAACGCCTTTTCCGCCAATATCTTCGCAATCTTCCAAGTGAACTAACCGAATCGGGTTGAGGGCGTCAGACGATTCTGCAACTAATATGTATTTTTTCATTACCTTTGGCCTTAGCATCATCTACTGCCTTATTGTATAAAAATCGAAGCTGTTTTTACAGCTTATTGGACTCCCCTGTATTAGCTATGCTTGCCAGAACAGTCGTGCATGACATAATAAGACTCCCCGACTACCAAGCAACCAACAGTTGAATACTATTAAGATTGTATTTGTGCTGCCGATAAGCTAAGCAGGACTATTTAACAGAGGTTCAGATGTTTTTTAAGAAACAAAAACAGCGCCGTCAGCTAGCCGAAGCAATGGCTA
>JBNJEZ010000011.1:0-73289 GCA_051746345.1 Pseudomonadota bacterium | reverse complement strand
AGGAATTCACATGGCATTTAGTAGTACTGATAGCTATATCGTATCTGATCAATTGGCAGCGGCGGTGAATGCAGCTGTAACCTTAGAAAAGCCTTTATTGCTAAAAGGGGAGCCTGGTACTGGTAAAACTCGGTTAGCGCAGGAGCTTGCAGACTCGTTAGGTGCTGATTTGCTGCAGTGGTCGATAAAGTCTACTACTAAGGCGCAACAAGGACTTTACGAGTACGATGCTGTGTCGCGTCTGCGTGATAGCCAGCTGGGTAGTGAGAAAGTTCACGATATTAGTAATTACATCAGACCCGGTAAACTATGGCAGTCGTTTACCGCCAGTAAAAGACCGGTACTGCTGATCGATGAGATTGATAAGGCGGATATAGAATTTCCGAATGATCTGTTGCATGAACTCGATCAAATGGCGTTTCATGTCTACGAAACCGGCGAGCACATAGAGGCACAACAACGGCCAATTGTGATTATTACCTCGAATAACGAAAAGGCATTGCCAGATGCGTTTCTGCGCCGCTGTTTTTTCCACTTTATTCAATTTCCTGATGAACAGACATTGGCGCAGATAGCTCAAGTTCATTTTCCGAATCTGCAGCCGCAGCTATTAACTGAGGCGTTGGAGTTATTCTTTAACTTGCGACAAATACCAGGACTGAAGAAAAAACCATCCACCTCAGAATTGTTGGATTGGATTCGTTTGTTGGTGGCCGAAGATATCGATGCTGAGCAGTTGCGTCAGTCGCGGCAACAGGGCAGTGCGTTGCCATTGACAGGGGCTTTGTTAAAGCACGAGCAAGACGTGGAATTGGTTGAACGGGTTCGCCGTGTTAATTGAGTTTTTTCAGCTGCTGAGAACCCATGGTGTAAAAACCACCATTACCGAATGGTTGGATTTATTGCAGGCTTTGAATAAGCGCGTTGTGTTTGCTGATGTTGATGAGTTTTACTACATCAGTCGCATGATCCTGGTAAAAGATGAAAGCCTTTACGACCGCTTTGACCGCGCCTTCAGCGAGTATGTCGAGCGTGTTGCGCAAGTGGATGTTACCGAGAAAATTCCGGCGGACTGGCTGGAAAACGCATTAAAACGTGAGCTGAGTGACGAAGAAAAGCAAAAAGTTAAGCAGCTTGGAAGTTTGGATGAATTATTAAAAAGCTTTCACGAACGCTTGCAGGAGCAACAAGAACGCCATCAGGGCGGTTCTAAATGGATAGGCACTGGTGGTACATCGCCTTATGGCGCTTACGGCTATCATCCCGGCGGTATTCGTATTGGCCAACAGGGCAATCGCAATCGTAGTGCCGCAAAAGTTTGGGATAAACGAGAGTTTCGTGATTTGGACGAAGATGCGAGCTTAGAACAACGCAGCTATCAAATTGCGTTGCGGAACTTACGACAATTCGCCCGCAGCGGCGCCCCCACTGAACTTGATATGGAAGGGACTTTAAAGGCAACGGCGCGGCAGGGTGGTTTGTTGGATCTGCAATGGCAAGCGGAACGCCACAATGCAGTGAAAATCCTGTTGTTACTGGATGTAGGCGGCTCAATGGATGACCATATTTATCAGGTTCAGCAGTTGTTTACAGCACTAAAGGGTGAATTTCGGCATTTAGAACTCTATTACTTTCATAACTGTCCATACGAGGGACTGTGGCGTAGCAATCAACGTCGACGTACAGAGCAAGTGCCAACGGAGCAGGTCATCCAAACTTATGGTGATGATTACAAGCTGATCATCGTTGGTGACGCGACCATGGGCCCCTACGAAATCGCTTATCCCGGCGGTAGTGTTGAGCATTGGAACGAAGAGCCCGGGGAAGTTTGGTTAAAGCGTTTGCTCAAGAAATTCACTAAAGCGGTCTGGCTAAACCCTCAGCCGGAGAGGTACTGGGGATATTATCATTCTGTGCGGATGATCAACCAGCTAATGCAGGGAAGAATGCAACCGCTAACGCTAAATGGCCTGCAGCAAGCTACGGACACGATCAAGTAATGAAAAGCGCTAAGCTGTTATTACTCGATGGCGCTCATGACAGTTTACTGGAGAGAGTGAGGCTGTGTCGTCAGGCACAGCGTTCGATTAAGTTACAATATTACTTGTGGCGCGACGATATCAGCGGACTAACCCTACTGAATGAGCTGGTCAAGGCAAGCAGGCGCGGAGTTAATATCTACCTATTGCTGGATGACTTCCACAGCAAGACCATAGAAGCGTTACTGCGCGATATACAGCGTTTAAAGAACATCAGTATCAAGCTGTTCAACCCGTTAAAGCACCGCCGTATGCGTTGGCTTAACTGGATAACCGACTTCCGTCGGTTAAACCGGCGTATGCACAATAAAGCATTAATTATCGATGATCAGCTTGCTGTTGTTGGCGGGCGTAATGTTGGTGATGAGTATTTTGGGACCCATGCCGGTGAATTATTTTCCGATTTAGATGTGGCGGTAAAAGGTGAGGTGGTTAATTCCATTAGTCAGGACTGGCAAAGCTATTGGGATTGTGATCTGGCAGTCGAATTGAGTAACATTTCGGGCCGCAGCCAGACCGAGGCTTTTTTGAACAGCTGGCGCCGGCATCAACTTAGGGACGAAGCGAAGCAATTACAGGACTACGTGCTAAAAGAACCATTGAAAACGGAGCCTTCCGACGAAGCCTGGCTATCGGTTCGAGCGCATTGGGTTAGCGACGACCCGTTAAAAGCAACGATTGACCGAAAGCCTCAACGATTACTTACACAGCAAATGACGCGTGTTCTGGGCCAGGCAAAAAGACAAATACGGATGGTGTCGCCGTATTTCGTGCCAACCAGCAATGGCGTTCGTGAGCTTGAACAGTTAAGCGATAGTGGCGTTGATATTCAGGTATTAACCAATTCTCTGTCGGCAACCGATGTACCGGCGGTGCATGCTGGTTATCAGCGCAGTCGGCGCCGATTGTTAATGGCCGGAGTAAAATTGTATGAATTGAGACGGCTGCATGATGATCAACAAGACTCGAAAAAGCTACTGCCTTACTTCCGTCGTTCAGCGTCTAGCCTGCACGCAAAAACCGTGACTGTTGATGGTAAATTGGTATTTGTGGGATCATTTAACTTTGATCCGCGTTCAGCACAAATAAACACCGAAGCCGGGCTTGTTATTCAATCACCCGAGCTAGCGGATAAAATTAATGAGATTTTTGAACATGAGTTGCCGCTGAAAAGCTTTCAACCGCGGCTGAACCGGTTTTATAAACTCTATTGGCTGGATAAAAGTCAGGTGCCTGCAAAGCGTTATTATAAAGAGCCAGAAGCTGGCTTGGCGCGCCGCATTGTGGTCTGGTTAACGGCGCGCTTGCCGGTTGAGCACTTATTGTAGCGTTAAACACGTAGGTCGATGATCCAACGTTTTACCTTTTGCTGCAAAACAATAAGTGGCACGGCACCGTCCTCCAATACCACCCGATGGAAAGCTTTAATATCGAACTTATCACCGAGTTTGCGTTTAGCTTCTCGGCGTAACTCATCAATTTTCAATTGACCAATTTTATAGGCTAACGCTTGTCCCGGTAACGCCATAAAACGCTCCGCTTCGGACACAGCTCTTGCCTCAGCAACTGGCGCATTTTGATACATGTAATCAAGCACCTGTTGCCGGCTCCAGCCTTTACTATGAATGCCGGTGTCTACAACCAACCGAATGGAACGCCAAAGTTCTGCGGCTAATGCCCCGAAATGTTGGTAGGGGTCATCATACAAGCCGAGTTCTTTACCCAATGATTCTGCATACAGCCCCCAGCCCTCTGTATAGGCAGTCTCGCGGCCAAACTTTCTAAATTTCGGCAAATCGTTTAGCTGTTGCTGAATGGAAATCTGGAAGTGATGCCCAGGTGCCGCCTCGTGTAAAAATAGCGCCGTCTTAGCCCAGGTCGGACGCGAGGCTAAATCGTAGGTATTCAGATAGAAGACTGCTGGTTTTGAGTTATCCGTTGGCGCTGGTTGATAGGAGCCAGAGCTTGCTGACTGCTCGCGGAATTCTTCAACTTGACGAACTTCATAATCGGCTTCTGGAAATATATTAAAGAGCTCTGGAAGACGTTTATCAACTTTGCTGCGTAACGATTTGTAGTCCTCTATCATAGCGTCACGACTGTCATAGATAAATTTCGGATCGTTGGTCATAAAGTCAAAAAATTCCTGCAAGTCGCCCTCAAAGTTAACTTGCTCCATGATTTCGCGCATTTTGTTATGAATTCTATGAACCTCTGACTTACCAAGGCTATGGACATCGCTGGCAGTCAGACTGGTCGAGGTATGCGCTTCAATTTGGTAGTGGTACCAGGCTTTGCCTCCGGGCAGTTGCCCAATACCAAATGAATCGGTGCGGGTGTGCGGTAAATAGTCATCCGCCAGGTAATCGCGTAATTGTTGATAGGCAGGAATAACTTGCTGACTGATGATCTCGCGGTAGCGTTCTGTTATTTGCTGTTCTTCTTGTGCGGATAAGTTTTCCGGTAAGTCGTCAATGGGGCGCCAAAAAATACTCTCTTCAACATCCTCGACAATATGCGCCTCTATTTGCGGGATGGCTTTTTCTATGAGAACTCGTGGTTGCACAATATCCCGCTCTACGCCTTTTCGCATGTTTTTGCGTGCCTGTTCAAACAGTGCTGGAATTTGTTCCATGCGGCTGGCCCAGTCCTTGAAATCCTGATAGCTGGAAAAAGGTTGTGCAGAGGTGCCAGAACCTAGCATAGCAAACTGGTTGGCTAGGTTATAAAACTGATTGATCGGAATTAATTCGGACGGGAACTGCATGCCACGCAGTGCCATTTCACGATCACCCTTAAAAATGTTGTAACTGATTCGAGCAGAGTCAGTAAGTGTTGTGGCATCGATTGAATTAATTTTATCGAGGTATTTTTGTTCGAACTGGCGTTTTTTTTGTAAATGCTCAGGTGATAAAAAGTTTGGCAACTTACCGTTATAGCCATCTTCGCCAATATAAGTAGCCAACAGTGGGTCAAGTTCAAATTGCTCGTTAAAATAGTCGGTGTATAGCTGCTGCAGCTTATCACTGGTCGACACTTGAGTCACCGATGAGGAGCCTTGCCCAGAGTTACCTGAGTTGCTCCCTGTGGTATCACCACATCCGCCCGCAAGGACTGCGATAGAAAGCGCTAACAAGGTTTTCTTTAGCATTATTTATACTCCGTTCTATTTCGGCCATTAGCTTTTGCTTGATAAAGAGCCTGGTCGGCTGCAACCAGCAAGCTACTATGTTCTGCATAGTGTTGATTACTCGCAACCCCGATACTAACGGTTAACTGGCAATCATCCAGTAACTTGGAGAAATCGTGTTGTTCCACCGCGCGACGGATACGATCAGCAGCCTCTACGGCGTCCTCGAGCCCAGTATCAGGCATTAATATGGCAAACTCTTCGCCGCCCCAACGTGCTGCATAATCGACTTCTCTCAAAACACGCTGTAAAAGCTGAGCAAGTTCAATCAGAACCTGGTCGCCAACGGTATGCAAAAATCGATCGTTAACTTGTTTAAAGAAATCGACATCTAATATCGCCAACGATAACGTATTGTGATTGCGTTGACTGCGCTTTATTTCATGCTGTAAATACTCATCAAAAGCTCGTCGGTTACCTAATCCGGTTAATGGATCCTGGCGGGCGATAGCTTCCAATTCGGTGGTTTTTTCTCTAACCATCAACTCAAGCTGATGGCGACTCCGGTTTAAAAACCGAATACGGGCGCGAATAATAACAAAGGCAATTAATATGAGAATGAGTGTCGACAAAACCCAGGTAGTTGGTCGCTGCCAAAAATGTTCTAATCGGGTAAAGGCAAAAGTAGCTGGCTCACTCCAGTTACCGCCAGGGTATGAAGCGCGTACCTGAAATAAGTAATCATTGGCGGGTAACGCAGTATATTCGGCCGTAGTAACAGACTCTTTATCAACCCAGCCTTGATCAAACCCAAACAACCGAACCTGGTAGCGGATGTGGTCTGACATAAGGTAACCCAGACCTGCATAGTCAAAGGTCACCCGCTGTATATCAGCCGGTAGTTGTTCACCATAACTTAGCTTCTCACCATCAGCGTGAACTTGTGCGATAACTGCAGGAGGTGCCGTTTCTGCTAGCCGTGACATATTTTGCGGGTCGACGACTGAGGCCCCATTTGCTGTTGCGAACCAAACTCGACCGGCACTGCTTTGAAACAACGACGGTCCACCACTATTTATTTGTGAATTGCTCATTCCGTCGACCTCGGTGTAGCGCTGGTATTCCAGCGGTACAGAGGGATCTTTCAGAGTATTAGTAAACGCATCATGGGGAATAAAAAGTGCCCCCCGGTTGGAGCCTATCCAAAGGTTTTTGTCGCCATCAAATGCGACCGACATGAAATTGTCAAACGGTAGTCCTGTATCCCGATTAAAAATTCGCCAGTCGTCGGTACCTTGTTTGTGAGCAATCAGGCCTCGATCGGTGGCAAGCCATAAATACCCCGACTGTTCGTCAATTTGAAACGCCAGTTGTGCATCGTTGAATGCGGATAAATCAACCGCTTCGGCCTGATATTGAAAACCATCGTCGGTCTTCTGAATGTCGACTTTAGCGACACCGCTAACTGATCCCGACCAAAGCTTGCCGCTCGAGTCAAAAGCCAGAGCTGTAGTGTAATTGTTGTGTAGCCCATGTTCGGTTGTTATAAGACCCAGGGTATCGGAGGTTACATGGCTGATACCGGCCGGACCTCCTAGGAATAATCCATAGTCTGTACTGGATGCAATTTTCCGAACTTCATTGTCGGGTAAACCATTGGCTTGGTTATAGTGCTCGACGATTTCCTCGCCATCCCATATGAAAGCCCCGCCGGTGTAAGTACCAATCACTAACTGACCGTTATGCTCAGCGAAAGACAATATTGATTGATTCTCTAGCGCGGTGCCAGCACCTACCGGCTGACTTCCGTTTTTATCAATCCGGGTGACGCCATTACTGGTACCTATGTAAATGCCGCCTTGCCATTCAAAGACAGCACGAACGTAATTGCCGGACAGTCCGTGCGCGGTTGTGTAGCTGGTAAACAAAGCATCCCGAAATTGAACTAAGCCGCCGTGGGTCGATACCCAAACACTGCCTTCGTGGTCGTGCTGAATATCAAGCACATGGTTATTGGGAAGCCCTGAATTGACGTCAAGTGACTCCATTTTATCGTCTTGATAGCGCCACACTCCTTGTCGATAAGTCCCTATCCATAAATCACCCGCTGGTGAGTGGTGCAGGGAACTGATACTGGCTGTAAAGTCTGGCAGGTAGCGTTCAAAGTTAAAGTCTTCCGTTTGTTGAAATATACCTTGCTGAGTTCCAACCATAATGCGGCCGTCAGGGGCTTGATGAAGTTCACGAATTAACTTAGGCGGAATACTGTCGATAATATCAAACTGGGTACTATTGGCTGGTTTTACCGCTAGGCCAAGGTTTGTTGCGGCCCATAAGTTGCCGTCGTCGTCGATTAGGCTTTGGTATACGGCATTCGATGGTAACCCATTATCAACGGTAAATGCGGCGGTTCGCTGATCATTTTCATAAAACAATAGACCCTGCTCACTGCTGGCAACCCATAGGTTACATTGTTGATCAACGTTTACCTGATTAACAAACGGCGGTGCTGCTTGCAGCTCGAGCCACTGGCCTTCGTCATAGCGACTAATCCCCCCGCGGGCACCGGCCACATAGAGACTGCCGTTGCAGGGATTAATATCCAGCGTAAATATACCAATATCGGGTAGACCAGTGACGCGTAAGTCGTCGTAAATAGTAAATTCGCGCCCATTAAAGCGGGTTGGTCCTTGCCAGGTACCTAACCACAAATACCCATTTTGATCCTGGGCAATTGCATTCACTGAGTTATGCGGTAAGCCCCGGCGAGTGGTCCAGGTTTCCCGAATAAAGTGGTCAAGCGATTCACCTTGTTGGATATCGGGTAATGATATGGAATGACTGCTAAAAGATGTTGCGGTAGCAACTATTAGTAGTAAGGCAAAGTAGTGACGTTTTAGCGCGCGCATTGTCGAATATTCCGCTTTCAGTTGGGCCGTCCGAATTTTATCTTAAGTGGTTGCCAGTAACGATGCAATTAATGTTACAAAAGGATCTAAAAGAAGCTAATACCAGTACCTACATTAAACCCAGTAAAAGGAGTACTACTATGGTTAAAGCGTACGCTGCGCAGTCGGAAGACTCTGGCTTAGCAGAACACGGTATCGAGCGTAGAACACTGCGAAGTGACGACGTAGCGATTGAAATTGATTACTGTGGCGTTTGTCACACCGACATTCATTATGTTGAGAACGATTGGGGTGGCACTATTTATCCCGTGGTGCCAGGGCATGAAATTATAGGCCGGGTAACGGCTGTCGGCGACAAGGTCACGCAATACAAAGAAGGCGACGTGGTAGGGGTTGGCTGTTTGGTTGATTCTTGCCGACAATGCTCCGCCTGTGACCAAGGGCTTGAGCAATATTGCCTAAACGGAATGGTGCCTACATATAACGGTGAAGATTTGCATGACGGCAGTGTCACTTATGGTGGCTATTCAGAAAGCATTGTGGTTAGCGACCGGTTTGTGGTTAAGGTTCCTGATGCATTGGATGCAGCTAAAGCGGCACCGTTGTTGTGTGCGGGCATTACAATGTATTCACCGTTGCGCCACTATGGCGTTAAAAAAGGCGATAAAGTCGGTGTCATTGGTATGGGCGGCCTAGGTCATATGGGCGTTAAGTTTGCTAAAGCGCTGGGTGCCGAAGTAACGATATTTACACGGTCGGAATCTAAGGTGAAAGAAGCGAAAAAACAGGGTGCCGATCACGTTGTTATTTCAACCGATGAAAAGCAAATGCAGGCGGTCGCCGAAACGTTTGATTTTATGCTGGATACAGTCCCGGTAAAGCATGATTTAAATCCGTATCTAAATTGCCTTAAGTACGATGGTACGCACATTATTGTCGGCTTACTGGAGCCTGTTGAGCCAGCGCTTGAAGCAGGTGCTTTAGTATTAAAACGTCGGGTCCTGGCTGGCTCGTTAATTGGTGGTTTGCCGGAAACTCAGGAAATGCTGGATTTCTGTGCTGAGCATGATATCCATTGTGATGTCGAAATGCTCGATATACAGAACATTAACCAAGCTTATCAGCGCATGAAAAAGGGTGATGTGAAATACCGTTTTGTGATTGATATGCAAAGCCTGAAGCAATCCTAGTATTGAATCAGACCACTTAGTTGTGGTCTACTATCCTCTGGAAGAGGTGCGAGTCTCAGGTAACTTAGTAAATATCCTTTTATGTGAAAGGACCTACCACAGGACTAAGTGAGGGGAGAGTTCGCCGAGGTGTTAGCGCATGGTATGGCTGATACCGGCTGTAGGGTCTGAATACCCGCAGTTGTCACCGTTAGGTGGAGAGCTTCTGGAGTCCATCCTTATCAAGCTCTCTGAACGCAGTCGTAGTAAGTTCAGGGGATCTCATGTCACCCATTCAAGTCAATAAATTCGGTGGTACCAGTATGGCTGATGCCGATGCTATTAAAGCATGTGTCAGCGTAACTGAACGTCAGCCACAGCGAAGTCTGGTGGTGGTAAGTGCCTGTGCCGGCGTTACTAACCGACTGGTTGCGATCAGCCAATCGCAGGCCCAAATAGAGCGACAGCGGTTGCTCGACGAAATAATAGCGATTCATCAAAGTATTGCCGAACAACTTCCCGAGTCGTCAGCTAATTGCCATCAGCGTCTGCAGTTTCTGCACGAACAGCTGACTGAACTGGCATCGGCTCCTTTACCGCAACAGCCGACTGAAATTAGTCGTCGACGAGACTTAATACTCAGTTTTGGCGAGCGCTGTTCCAGTGAATTATTTGCCGCGTTTTGGCGCCTTCATAGTAAAGCGGTTGAGATTGTCGATGCCCGAGACTTTTTAGTTACTGACAGTTACCACGGTAACGCGACGCCTGATTTAGCTGCCACAAGAGAGCAGTGCGAAAGCTTGTTAAAGTCGCTTGAGGAGGGAGTAGCAATAGTAACTCAAGGCTTTATTGGTGCGGATTTACAGGGATACACAACAACACTAGGGCGTGGCGGGAGTGATTACAGTGCCGCACTGTTTGCGGCGGTACTCAATGCTGAGCAGTTGAATATTTGGACCGATGTTGCCGGCATATATACCACGGACCCGCGTATCTGCAGTGACGCCCGGCCGTTGCAGGAAATAAGTTTTGCTGAAGCAGCCGAGCTGGCAACGTTCGGTGCCAAAGTATTACATCCGAAGAGTCTGCAACCGGCAATTGAACACGGTATTGCAGTCTTTGTTGGACACAGCCGGCATCCTGAAAAAGGGGGGACCCTAGTTGTTCCCGAACCAACGACCCGGCCATCTATCAGAGCCCTGGCAAGGCGTCGTCACCAAACGTTGTTAACCGTGAACAGCATTGATATGTTGCACGCCACCGGCTTTTTAGCGCGGCTATTCGATGTATTGGCGCGTTATAACATTAGTGTTGATTTGGTGACGACTTCGGAAGTCAGTATTGCGCTTACGTTAGACGAGGATGGCAGCCGAGCAAACGGTCAATCGTTGCTGCCAGAAGCTATGCTGGAAGAACTGCGACAGTTTGCCACAATTGAGATTGAACAAGGGCTGACGCTAATTGCTGTTATTGGCAACGATATCGGCCATTACGGTGATATTTCTCCAAAGGTATTACAAGCTGCGTCGCCCGATCCGGTGCGGATGATATGCCAGGGGGCGAGCCGCCATAACTTGTGTTTTTTAGTGGCTGAAAGTGGCGCTGAACGGATTATTAAAAATCTACACGCAAAGCTATGACGTGACTGCCTAAATCGGTCTATAATGCACGGCAATTTTTTCCTATTTGAATAACAAATAACGCAGCATAAGCGAGTCGTGCAATGGATTTATGGCAAGCCATCATACTAGGGATTGTTCAGGGCATAACTGAGTTCCTTCCGATTTCCAGCTCCGCCCATCTCATTCTGATGCCAGCGGTTACCGGCTGGAGCGATCAGGGCGTGGGTTTTGACCTGTCAGTTCATGTTGGCACTTTACTGGCTGTTATCATGTATTTTCGTAAAGACGTCGCTGCACTGCTGACCGATGGAGTACGTTCAATACCCGCCGGGCAGAATGTGGGTCAAAGTAAATTGGGCTGGATGGTTGTTATCGCTACTATCCCAGCCTGTGTCGCTGGTGTTTTTCTGTTGGATTACATTGATACCGTGTTACGGGCGGTATGGGTAATTATTGCGACCACAGTGGTGTATGCGGTGTTACTTGCCATTGCTGATAAATGGGGACGTGGTCAGCGGCAACTTACTAATATTGGTTTGTTAGATGCTGTGATCGTTGGCGTCGCGCAGGCATTGGCATTAGTGCCAGGAACCTCACGCTCAGGCGCGACTATCACCGCTGGCTTATTCATGGGACTGAACCGCGAGACCGCGTCTAAGTTTTCATTTTATATGGCGATTCCAATTACACTCGCTGCAGCATTAATCAAGCTGTTAAGTATTGCTAATGATAATGTCGCCGTTGACTGGACAGGCTTTATGATTGGTGGGTTGGCGTCGTTTATTACTGCAATTACGGCGATTCACTTTTTCTTAAAATGGCTGAATGATTTTGGTATGTGGCCTTATGTTATCTATCGGTTGGTGCTTGCGGCGGTATTGTACTGGGTGTTCGTTTAACCATGTATGAGAACTTAAAACAACGACTATTTACGCTTAAAAATAATCGCCTTTTTGAATTTGCGGTTATTTCGGTCATTATCATTTCCGCGCTAGAAATTGGTGCTAAGACATACGAATTACCCGGCCTTACCAACCAACTTATGCTGGGATTGGACTGGTTCATCACGGTGTTCTTTGTGGTTGAAATCACTATTCGGTATATCGCTGACCAGGATAAAAAGAAGTTCTTTAACGACGGCTGGAATGTATTCGATACTTTAGTCGTCGTGGTGAGCTTGGTCCCAGTTAACGACTCAGAGTTGGCGCTACTTGCGCGGCTGGTGCGAATCTTCCGTGTGCTTCGTATGATCTCGATCATTCCCGAGCTGCGCACTCTAATTACGTCGTTGTTAAAGGCATTGCCACAGATGGGTTATGTGGTGTTGCTGATGTTTATTATTTTCTACATCTATGCCGCTGTCGGCAGCTATTTGTTCGCTGAGATTAATCCGTTCCTATGGGATAACATCGCCACCTCGATGTTGACCTTGTTCCGGGTGATGACCTTTGAGGACTGGACCGACATTCAGTACGAGACCATGGAAGTTTATCCCTGGAGTTGGTTTTATTATATGACCTTCATTTTCCTTACCGCATTTGCCTTCTTAAACATGGTAATCGGCATTGTCGTTAATGTTATGGATAAGGAAAGCCGGCGTGAGGCGGAAGAGCTGAAGCAGCAGATGGAAGCAGAACAGGGTAAACAAGTAACGCTTGAAGATTTACAGCAAGAAATAAAAGAGTTAAAACAGTTACTACAGACACAGCAGCCGAAAGGTTAAACATGCAAGTTGGTGGCCACTCGGTGGAAATTACGCGCAAGCGTATTAAACACCTGTATTTACGGGTTAAGGCCCCGGGCACGGTGCAAGTGTCAGCCCCAAAGCATTGGCCGATGCTGTACGTACAGTCGCTGGTCAAAGCACGACAGAGCTGGATAGAACAACAGCTTGATAAGCTGGCGCAACAGCCAACAATAGTACACCCCTCGTATGAGCAGGGAGCTACTATCTATTTTAGCGGTAAAATATATCAGCTGCGCGCAGAGCACACACGACAGCGCGCTACGGTATCAATCGAAGATCCTCACATTACCCTGCGATTAAAACATCCTGCGGACTTAGTTGCCCGCGAACGACTGTTAGATAATTGGTATCGGCAGCAACTGAAACAACGTATTGCAACGTTATTGGAGCACTGGCAACCGATTATGCGAGTTACCGCTAATGACTTTGGCGTGCGAAAAATGAAGACTCGCTGGGGGAGCTGTAATATTCGCAGCAAAAAGATCTGGCTGAATTTTGATTTGATCAAAAAATCACCGGAGAGTCTTGAATATGTCGTGGTCCATGAGCTGACTCACTTATACGAACGTTATCATAACCAGCGCTTTTATCGCTTAATGGACGAGTTTCTGCCCGACTGGCGTGCTCGCAGACATAGCCTTAACCATCATGACTAAATTAATTGAACCGGCAACAACTGCCGATTATCGCTACTTGGCCAAAAAGCGGCTACCACAGCAAATTTTTGATTATCTAGACGGTGGCTCCTATCAGGAACAAACACGCTTTGCCAATGAACACGCTTTTAAAAAGGTTCAGTTGCGACAACGGGTGCTAAGAGATGTCACTCGCGTTAATTTGAACAAAACACTGCAGGGGCAATCATTTTCGATGCCGTTAGCCCTTGGACCGGTGGGTTTGGCGGGACTCATGGCGCGACGCGGAGAAACATCGGCACAGCGTGCTGCAGTTGAACAGGGGATTAGTTTTTGCGCATCGACGGTATCTCTGTGCGGAATCGAAGAAGTCGCTGCCGCGAATAGCTCAAGGGCCCCCTGGTTTCAACTGTATGTGATGAAAGACCGCGACTATGTGTTGCGGTTGTTGCAACGCGCAGCGCAAACAGGTGTGACGACGCTGGTCGTGACTGTCGATTTGGCCGTGCTGGGAAGCCGCTATCGCGATGTTCGTAATGGCTTCGATGGAGTTCAAACATTAGCCAAGCGCTGGGCACGAATAAAAGACTTGGTGAGCCATCCAGGCTGGGTCATAGATGTTGCAGTGAAAGGCAAACCGTTGGTGTTTGGTAACTTAAGCGAAGCAGTGCCTGATGCTAGCAGTCTGCCCCAATTTAAGAACTGGGTTGACGCGCAGTTTGATGCTTCGGTTAGCTGGGATGATATAGCCTGGCTAAAGCAACATTGGCACGGCAAACTGTTAGTCAAAGGTATTATGGACAGCAATGACGCGCAGCAAGCAGTTCAGTTAGGTGTCGATGGCATTATCGTATCAAATCATGGTGGACGGCAGCTCGATGGGGTAAAAACAACACTGGAAAAACTGCCGGAAATTCGAGCTGCCGTTGCGCAGGTTAGCTCCGGTTCATTTGAAGTTTGGATGGATGGCGGAATTAATAGCGGGTTGGACATTATTAAGGCGCTGGCGCTTGGTGCTGACGGCTGTTTACTGGGTCGGGCATGGGCGTTTGCGCTGGCTGCGCAGGGTGAACAGGGTGTGGTAAAGTTATTACAACGCATTGAGAAAGAAATGCAGGTTGCCCTGGCATTAATGGGGGAGACTGATATTAATCAGATTGGATCCCACAATTTAGAGTAACAGGCGCACGTTAACCTATAACCGGAGCTGACCATGAAAAAGAATGCGGCAGAATTAACTGTCTTTGCCCTTGAGCAATTAGGTATTCGCCATACCTTCGGTATTCCCGGCGTGCACAATACCGAACTCTACGACGCGTTAAACAGTAGTGAACAAATCGAACCCATATTAGTGACACATGAAGGTGGCGCCGCATTTATGGCCGATGGCGTCAGTCGTGCTGCTAAACAGCACGCGCAACAAAACAGTGAAATCGGGGTGTTAGCTATTGTGCCGGCGGCAGGCTTTACGCATGCCGCCAGCGGTATCGGTGAAGCTTTCCTGGACGGTATACCCATGTTGATTATTACCGGGGGTACTCGCACCGACACCGGCAACCGCTATCAACTACACGGTATTGACCAACTTGAATTGGCCAGGCCGCTTACCAAAGCGGCCTACCGGATTGAGCACCAGGACGACGTAACCGATACTATCTATCGGGCATACCAGCAGGCGACCGAAGGCAAACCCGGACCGGTACTGATCGAAATTCCGGTTAACCTGCAGCTGTTTACAGATACGGTCAATAAACCACTGACTTATCAAAATTATCTGGATAGACAGCCGTTAAAAGAGCTTCGAGAACTACCGGAATTGACGGCAAAAGCGGTGGAGCTATTAGTAAATGCTAAGCGGCCGGGGTTGTTTGTGGGTTGGGGCGCCCGGGGCGCTAAAAAGCAATTAATCAGCTTAGCAGAGAAGCTGCAAATTCCGGTAACAACCACATTACAGGGGCTTTCTTCTTTTCCCCACAAACACCCGTTGCATGCTGGGTTTGGTTTTAGCCCTTCAGCGGTACCTGCAGCGCAATATGCGTTTAAGGACTGTGACGTATTACTGGCGATTGGTACGCGTTTTTCTGAAATTCCGACGGGCAGCTATAGCGCAGTAGTGCCTGACAAACTTATTCATGTTGATATCGATGGCTCCGTGTTTAATCAAAACTATGTGGCTAAACTGGCAATTGGCGCAGATGCAGCCGATTTCCTGGATGAGTTGCTGATTCAGTTAAATGACGTCCCCGCACAGCAAGAAAACAAGGAGCGTATCAGTGGTATCGAAAAGCGGAAGTCGGATTATCAGCAGCAGTGGTTAGAGCATGACAGCGGGGGTCGGGTCAATCCAGCACGATTCTTTAATCAATTACGGCAAAAAATGGATGACGACGCTATTACGGTGCTGGATGATGGTAACCATACCTTTTTAACGGCTGAGTTATACCCATTGGCAGAACCCGCCATACTGTTAACGCCAACCGATTACAACGCCATGGGCTATGCCGTCCCAGCAGCAATTGGGGCAAAGTTCGCGCAGCCTGACAAGCAAGTGTTTGCGATCGTGGGTGATGGTTGTTTCATGATGACTTGCATGGAAATTTTAACGGCCGCCAGCAATAAGTTAGGGGTGATGTACTTCGTCTTTAATGATGGCGAGTTGTCGCAAATATCTCAAGCTCAACAAATGCCCTATAACCGCAAACCTTGCACCCAAATAGGCCAAGCCGATTTTGAGGGAGTAGCGCAAGCCACAGGCGCGGGCTATGTAGAAATTAAAGATGACTCTGCTATTAGCGACGGAATTGCAGAAGCACTAAAAATTTCTGCGGAAGACCGGCCGGTTATTGTGAATGTTGCCATCGATTATAGTAAACAAACCGCTTTTACTTCTGGTACTGCAAAATCAACGTTTAAACGTTTTCCGCTAAGTCAGCGTATACGCATTGGTACCCGCGCGGTGATGCGAAAACTACGAGGCTAAGTTATTTGGATCAAGAAAATCACGAAAAGTTAAGGAGTCATTGATGCGTTACCTACACACCATGGTACGGGTGCAAAATCTGGATCAGTCGTTGCATTTTTATTGTGATCTATTGGGTCTTAAAGAAATGTATCGTAAAGACAACGAGAAAGGTCGCTTTACGCTGGTGTTTTTAGCAGCTCCGGACGATGTAGAACACGCGAAAGAGAATAAGTCGCCAATGCTGGAACTTACTTACAACTGGGATCCAGAAACCTATGATGGCGGGCGTAATTTTGGTCATCTGGCATTTCGGGTAGAAAATATTTATCAGCTTTGCCAACACCTAAGAGACCATGGAGTGGTTATCAACAGACCACCAAGAGACGGCCACATGGCGTTTGTACGTTCACCGGATAATATCTCGATTGAGCTGTTGCAAGAGGGTGAGCACCTAGCGCCACAAGAGCCTTGGGCGTCAATGGAAAATACCGGTGAATGGTAATTCAAGCTCGGAACCTGTATAATCTGCGCCACAAAATAGCAAACAAGTTATTAAATTTTTACTTTGGTCCAATCAATAGGAATGACTATGTCGACTGATAAAGCAAAGATTATTTATACTGAAACCGATGAGGCGCCTCGTTTGGCGACTTATTCGCTGTTGCCGGTTATCAAGGCGTTTACTAAAGCAGCGGGCGTTTCAGTTGAGACCCGTGATATTTCTTTGGCAGGTCGCATTATTTCGCAGTTTCCAGAGTACCTGACCGAAGAACAACGTCAGGCAGACGCTTTGGCAGAACTGGGCGAAATGGCGAAGACAGCAGAAGCAAACATTATTAAGCTGCCAAACATCAGTGCGTCGATCCCACAGATGACAGCATGTATTAAAGAGCTACAAGCTCAGGGCTATAAACTGCCAGATTTCCCGTTTGACCCACAGACGGATGAAGAAAAAGACGCGCGTGCTCGCTATGACAAAGTGAAGGGTAGTGCGGTAAACCCAGTATTGCGTGAGGGTAACTCAGATCGCCGTGCGCCGAGCGCGGTTAAGAACTATGCCAAGAAGCACCCACATCGCATGGGTGAATGGTCTAAGGACTCAAAATCACACGTAGCGCACATGAATGACGGTGATTTTTACAGCAGTGAAAAATCGATGACTTCGGCCGCCGCAGATACGTTCAAAATCGTTTTTGAGTCAAACGGCCAACAACAAGTACTGAAAGAGTCAGTGCCCGTGTTAGCGGGCGAAGTTGTAGATGCTGCAGTAATGAGCAAAAAGCAACTTCAATCGTTTTTTGAAAAAGAAACGGCAGCGGCGAAAGAGCAGGGCGTACTACTGTCATTGCACCTGAAAGCCACAATGATGAAAGTTTCTGACCCTATTATGTTTGGTCATGCCGTTCGCGTGTTTTATAAGGACGTACTGGACAAACACGCTGACTTGATGAAACAGATTGAGTTTGACCCAAGCAATGGGATTGGCGATCTTTACGGTAAATTAGACAAGCTAACCGCTGAACAACGTGATGCCGTTGAATCTGATCTGAACTCTGTTTATGCCAAGCAACCTGAGCTGGCAATGGTTAATTCGGATAAAGGCATTACCAACTTACACGTTCCGAGTGACATCATCATCGATGCCTCCATGCCGGCAATGATTCGTGATTCCGGAAAAATGTGGGATACTGATGGTGGTCAGAAAGACGCCAAGGCGATGATTCCGGATCGTTGCTACGCGGGTGTTTATCAGGAAACCATCGATTTCTGTCGCGAACATGGCGCATTTGATCCCTCGACCATGGGTACTGTGCCTAACGTTGGCTTGATGGCGCAAAAAGCAGAAGAATACGGTTCTCACGATAAAACCTTTGAAATCCCTGCTGATGGCGCTGTAAAAGTGCTGAATAAATCAGGCGATGTGGTATTTGAACACCAGGTTGGTGAGGGTGATATCTGGCGCATGTGTCAGGTTAAAGACGCACCTATTCGCGACTGGGTGAAACTGGCCGTTAACCGGGCACGGTTAAGTGGTATGCCTGCGGTTTTCTGGTTGGACAGTAATCGTGCGCATGACGCACAGCTGATCGAAAAAGTCGAAGAGTACCTGAAAGAGCACGACACCGATGGCTTAGATCTGCAAATTATGGCGCCTGTTGAAGCAACACGTCATACGCTGCAGCGCGTTAGTGAAGGAAAAGACACTATCTCGGTTACCGGTAACGTACTACGTGACTACTTAACAGACTTGTTCCCAATTTTAGAACTGGGTACTTCGGCCAAGATGCTATCTATTGTGCCATTGATGAACGGCGGTGGGCTGTTCGAAACCGGTGCAGGCGGCTCAGCACCTAAGCACGTGCAGCAGTTTGTCGAAGAAAATCACCTACGTTGGGATTCGCTGGGTGAGTTCCTGGCGTTGGCTGCTTCATTAGAGCACCTAAGCCGGACCTTTGATAATGAACGCGCAAAAATCCTGGCAGAAACGCTGGATCTGGCCAATGCGAAGTTCCTGGAAGAAAATAAATCTCCGTCGCGTAAGGTCGGAGAAATTGATAACCGCGGCTCTCACTTCTACCTAGCCATGTACTGGGCAGAAGCGCTTGCGAACCAAAGCGATGACGCAGAACTGAAGGAACGTTTTGCCAAGTTGTTCGAGCAGTTCTCAAGTAAAGAACAAGCGATCGTTCAGGAGTTGAACGACATCCAGGGTGCAAAAGTGGATATCGGCGGTTATTATCAGCCAGATTCAGACAAGGTTTCTGCTGCAATGCGTCCGTGTTCAGTATTGAATGATGCGTTAGCCAGTCTATAATTACTGCTATCAAGCATCTTCGTTAAAAAGCAGGCTTAGGCCTGCTTTTTTGTTTCAATGGTTTGGAGAATCTAACTTGGCCAGTTCTAATTATCTGTTGAGTCTATACCAGCGCTGTCTGGGTTTACCGTTTGGACGGAAACTATTTTCCACTATGTTTGCCCGGAAAGCGCCTTATTTTGCCACTATTAAACCATTGATTACTGAGCTGCAGCCCAATTATTGTCAGCTCACGTTTAAGAAGCGAAAAGCGGTGCTTAACCATATCGGTACGGTTCATGCGATAGCTGTATGTAACGGTATGGAGATGGCTATGGGTGCTGTAGCAGAAGCTTCTATTCCTAAGCATCTACGTTGGATACCGAAAGGGATGAATGTTCAGTATCTGGCGAAGACCAACAGCGATGTGACAATTACGGCCAAAGCTTCAGAAGACACTTGGCAAGCTGGAGAACAACCGATAGCTGTTGAGGCAAAACGCGATGATGGCACAATAGTGGCAGCCGGTGAAATTATGATTTACCTGTCGGAAAAACCGACTCGTTAAGGGTAATAAAAAAGGGACCGAAAGGTCCCTTTTTTTATTTTAGCAACATACTTCTACTTATGGCTTACCAACGGGTTCGTTGGCATCAATCACTGCACCAGGGTGGTCGTCATCTTCGGCCAGCTTTTCCCATTTACGGGTAAATAAAGCCAGAACAAACACAACAGCACCAACGCTGACACCAAATACAAATATGGTCCAGTAGAGTTCGGGCATTGCTGCAGGGTTTTCAGGGTCTAATCCGCCAGCTAAAAGACCTGCAATAACATTACCCATGGCGTAGGTAAGTACGAAAACGCCCATCAACTGACCAGCCATACGTTTCGGGGACAGCTTACTGACTGCACTCAACGCCACCGGGCTCAGGCACAACTCACCCACGGTATGGATAAAGTAAACGGCCACCAGCCAATACGGAGCAACTTTTAAGCCACTGGCTGCGGCCTGAGAGGCGAAGAACATAACGATAAAGCCAGTCGCCATAATGATCAGACCGAGCGCACTCTTAAAGCCGTAAGACGGGTTAATCATGCGCTTGCTCAGGTTTATCCAAAGCGCGGCGAAGAAAGGTGACAAAGCAACCAGAAAGAGTGAGTTTAACGACTGGAACCAAGCGGTCGGTATTTGAAAGTCACCCACCATACGGTCGGTTAAGTCGCGTGCAAACAAGTTGAAAGAAGAACCCGCCTGTTCAAAACCGGCCCAGAAGCAGGTTGAGGCAATACAGACTAAAAACAGAGCACCTAAGCGCTTCATTTCATTTCTGGTCAGCTTGCCAAACAGGAAAATACTTAAGTAGTAAGCAAAGAAAATAATGGTAAATATTATTGCAACATTACCAGCAACAACGGTTGGATTAATAGTAACAACATCGTTTAAAGCCAGATAGGTGAACACGGCTAAACCGGCTAATAGAGCCCAAATAACGGTCCAGCTGCGCTTCATTCCATTTGGGCTTAAAGGTTTCGGCGGTTCGGCACCAACACCTTTTAGTTTAGGTAAAGTCAGACGGTATTGAATTAAGCCAAGCGCCATACCCACTGCCGCTGCGCCGAAGCCCCAATGGTACCCCGCGGTTTCTTGCAGATAACCGGTGACAAAATAACCGATGATGGAACCAATGTTGATACCCATATAGTAAAGGGTATAGCCACCGTCGCGGCGGTCGTCGTTAGGTCCATAGAGCTGACCGACCATCGCAGTAATATTAGGTTTTAATAAACCAGTACCTAACACTACCAGGATCATGCCAATGAAAAAGCCGGCCTCGCTGGGAATAGCCAGCACGATGTGGCCGAACATGATGATGATACCACCATACCAAGTCGCCTTTTGGCCACCTATTAAACGGTCGGCAATCCAACCGCCAGGCAGACCCATAAAGTATACGGCACCGGTGTAAAGGCCATAAATAGCGGTAGCGGAAGCAACTGTTAAAGCAATACCACCTTCTTGCAGAGTCGCCGTCATAAATAGCACTAACAGCGCACGCATGCCGTAATAACTCATGCGTTCCCACATTTCGGTAAAGAATAACGTTTGCAAGCCACCCGGTTGACCGAAGAAGCTCGCGTCTTTATCGACGATATTTTTAGGATCCATTCTTGTTATCCATTTTGTTATTTAACATCAAATAGTTAGCGTCACTAGCAACTCGTTCGACTAAAGTATGAGTCGAAAAAAGTGGCCTTACTTTACTAGCCAGAACGGAATAATGGAACCGAAAACGATGAATTCAATGGTTTTTAGGGTGTCTGCTGTCGAAACTCAGATTCAGGGACGGGTTTACTAAAGAGGAAGCCCTGGAAAGAATCACACCCCAGCATGTTCAGATGTTCAAAGTGCTGTTCAGTTTCAACACCTTCAGCAACAACACTTAGGCCGAGGTTGTGAGATAGCTGTACGATAGTTCGAACTATTGCGTCTTTTTCAGGCGAACTTAGCATATCGCGGACAAAAGACACGTCTATTTTGAGCACATCAAATGGTAACTTCATTAAGTAAGACAACGAGGAGTATCCAGTACCAAAATCATCCAACGCGAACTGAATGCCTAACTGCTTAAGCTCATTGATTTTATCGATAACCTCGTCGACATTTTGCATCAACACACTCTCGGTAAGTTCAATTTTCAGTGCGCCGGCTGGCACTTCATAGCGCCGGATTAGATGGTTCAGTTTGTCGACAAAATCGAGCTGTTGGAATTGTGGTGAACTAACATTGATTGACAACACAAGGTGAGCCAAGCCTAATTGTTGCCATTGCTTAATGATTTCGCAGGCCTGTTGGTTTATCCAGTCACCTAGTGAAATAATTAAACCGGTTTCTTCGGCCAATGGAATAAATTCAGCCGGAGAAATAAAGCCGTGTTTTGGATGCTGCCATCGGATAAGTGCTTCGGCTCCAATAACCTGTCGCTGGCGGTTAAGCTGGGGTTGCAAATACAATTCTAATTGTTGGTTATTTTCTATGGCCCAGCGTAGATCAGACTCTATTCTGACGCGACGTTCTATGGTGTCAGCCATTTGTGGATGAAACAGCTGTATTTGACCAAGCCCAGAACGCTTAGCTTCCGCTAGCGCAAGTGCTGCCTGCACCAGGACCTCATCGGCTGATTTACTTTGTTTGTTAAGCAGTGTCATACCGATACTCATTGAGCAACGATGCCGGTAATCTCTTAACGAATACGGCTCCTCCAGACGCTGCTGAATATGCTTGGCCATCGTCATTATCGCAGACTGCGCTTTGGCTGGATTTCCATCGCAGGAAGTGCGGGCAACGGCTGCAAATTCATTAGAACTTGGTCGCGCTACCATGTGGATATCTAGCGGTAACCGTTCAAGACGGTGGGTTACCGACTGTAACAGGGTATCTCCCAGGGTTGGTCCAAGAGTGTTGTTGAGCACTTTGAACTTATCGATGTCGATTAAGAAGAGTGCCAGGCATTCGCCTTCCGGCACTTCTTCCTGTTGAGAGTTTAAATATTCCAACAATGAACGTCGATTTGGCAGTCCAGTTAGAGTGTCATTATAGGCAAGCTCGCGGATCTTTTTACCAGACTGTCGAATTTGGCGTTGGTTTAATTGCAAGCGATGGTCAATAACCGAAGATAGCCAGGCAACAATAGCGATAACGGCTACGGCAATTGCGATTGCATAAATGAGCCAATAATGTTGCTGGTGAGTCGATGACATGATTGCCGGAAGCGGCGTACTATCTTCGTAAAAACGTGCCGCTAACATTGCTACATAGTGCATACCGCTTATTGCTGCTGCAATGATTAACGCGGTTAATAGCCGTAACCGCTTGGCTGGTGCCTGACGATTTTGCGGCGCGCGGTATCCCTGATAGGTTGACATTGCGAGCACACCAAGTGCGACTGCCACTATGATAGAACCAGCAAACCAGCCCGGCTGGTAGCGCAAGTCTGCAGCAAGCACCATGGCTTCCATTCCCAGGTAATGCATTAAACCTATGCCTGCGCCTAATACAGCGCCTGAGGTTAAGGTCAAAACTATTTTTCTGCGCGAGGAAAGACGTTGCTGCTCTCGTAACTGATGTGCATACAGATGTAACGAATAAGCAATAAAGTTACCAATAATAGCAGGTAACATAGAGAACAGCGTTAAACCGACCGAGTGAGACATTGGAATAGGAAGTTCAAAAGCTAACATGCCAATAAAGTGCATGCTCCAGACACCGATGCCAGCAATCACAGCCGTAGCTGCTACCCAACCGTGCTGGCGAGCTTTTGAACGATGACCGTAAGCTCTGTCTAAAATTTTTAAAGCAGCAAGGGAAGCAATAAAGGCAATGACATAGGAAAGCATAACCAGCCAAAAATTATAATCACCGTTTAAAGGCAGCTGCTGATGCTGACCTAAATCAAAAAATTGTTGCCAAAAATCGAGCATAGTTGGTGTCTTGGAACCTTTGAAAAGATTTTACAACGGCATATTGTCGACAATATTGGTTTTTCTGCGTTGAAAAACGATCAATTTACAAGTATTCTTTGTCTATTGTCGACAAACAGTGTCATTGAATGAATCCTATCTACGACCCCCAGTATAACTTCAGATCACCAGTCACATCCGCTGACCGGGTACTGGTGTCGGTGCAGCAAGCTATTGTTGAAGGACAGCTAGCTCCGGGTGCAAAGATCAGTGAAACTGGCTTAGCGAGGCAATTTAATGTGAGCCGCGCTCCGCTCCGTGAAGCTCTGGCGCGCCTAGAGCGTTGTCATCTGATTGAACGAACTCCTAACGCAGGAGCCCGGGTCGTAACGTTAACCGCTGACGGTTTAATTGCACTGTATCAGATACGTGAAGAACTTGAAGGGTTAGCTTGTCGGTTAGCGGCAGAAAAAATGGCCGATGAAGAAATTGACGCGTTAGCTAAATTGCTGGAACAGCACCTGCAAAGCCAACGAGTGCGTGAAGGCGAAAGTTATTATCAGGAAGCTGGCGATGTGGATTTTCATTACCGCATTATTTTAGCCAGTAGAAATCAGTATTTGATCAACATGCTGTGTGATGAGCTATATTTTTTAGTTCGTATGTATCGTGTGCAATTAGGTATGAACGGTCCTCGTGTGTCACGAGCTTTTGATGAACACAAAGCAATTATTAATGCTATCGCCAATCGTGATGGTGAGCTCGCCGATTTATTAATGCGTCGTCATATTAGCGCGTCGCGTAAAAATATCGAGAAAAAACTACAAGTAGATAAGGAAGTATCATGACTCAACCGCAAAGTCCGGGCGCTAAACTGCGTCAAGCAATTCAGGCAGAAAATCCCTTACAAATTGTTGGAACCATCAATGCCTATACCGCAATGATGGCGGAAAAAGTTGGACACAAAGCCTTGTATTTATCAGGTGCTGGTGTCGCCAACGCCTCTTTCGGTCTACCTGACTTAGGTATGACCTCGCTTAATGATGTGTGCGAAGACATTCGTCGCATAACCGGAGCCAGTGATCTACCTTTATTAGTAGACGCGGATACCGGTTGGGGTGGTGCGTTCAATATCGCTCGTACGGTTCAGGAAATGACCCGCGCGGGTGCAGCGGGCATGCACATCGAAGATCAGGTGGCACAAAAACGCTGTGGTCATCGTCCGAATAAAGAAATTGTGACCCAACAAGAGATGGTTGATCGGGTAAAAGCGGCAGTTGATGCGCGTATCGACGACCAGTTCTTGATCATGGCGCGCACCGATGCATTGCAACAGCAGGGGCTGGATGCGGCTTTAGAGCGCGCGCAGGCATGCGTTGACGCTGGAGCTGATGCTATTTTTGCCGAGGCCGTACATACGTTGGACCAATACAAAGCCTTTACTGAGGCATTGGATGTTCCGGTACTCGCTAATATTACTGAGTTTGGTGCGACTCCATTGTTCAATAAACAAGAGCTGGCTGAGGTCGGTGTTGAAATTGTTCTATACCCATTGAGTGCCTTCCGGGCTATGAATAAAGCCGCGCTTAACGTTTATAACAGTATTTTGCAAAATGGCGACCAGAAACAAGTGATCGATGATATGCAGACGCGGGCAGAACTGTACGAATTTTTGAATTACCATGATTTTGAACAGAAGTTAGACGAACTATTCAAGAAGTAAGCTGCGAAATCAGTGCAGATTACTATCGATAATAAAATTAAGAGGTAACAGAACTATGGCAGATAAGAAACTAAGTGGCGCAGGATTGCGTGGTCAGTCAGCAGGCGAAACAGCACTTTGTACCGTTGGTAAATCAGGTTCCGGTTTAACTTACCGCGGCTATGACATTAAGGAACTTGCGGAAAAAGTAAGCTTTGAAGAAGTGGCTTATTTGTTAGCGAAAGGCGAGCTACCGAACGAATCTCAGCTGGATAATTACAAAAAGCGATTAAAATCACTGCGTGTTTTGCCGCAAGAGCTTAAAGACGTACTAGAGCGCATTCCGAAGAACGCCCACCCAATGGATGTTATGCGGACCGGAGCTTCAATGCTGGGCAACCTGGAAACTGAAGAAAGTTTCGATGAAGCAGATGATCATATTGAACGCTTGTTAGCAACATTCCCGGGTATGGTGCTTTACTGGTATCGCTTTACCCACGATGGTGTGCGTATTGATACAGACTCAGAAGAGCTGTCTATTGGTGCTCACTTCCTGCGGTTATTGCATGACAAATCACCAACAAAACTGCATGCGGACGTAATGAATACGTCACTGATTTTATACGCAGAGCACGAATTCAATGCGTCTACCTTTACTGCTCGAGTCTGTGCTTCAACTCTGTCTGATCTGCACTCGTGCGTGACAGGGGCTATTGGCTCGTTGCGCGGACCTCTGCATGGGGGTGCTAACGAAGCGGCAATGGAACTTATCGAAGACATGAAAGACGCTGATGATGCCGAGCAAAAACTGATGGGTATGCTTGAGCGTAAAGAGAAAATCATGGGCTTTGGTCACGCAATTTATCGTGATTTTGACCCGCGCAATGACATCATCAAAGCGTGGTCTAAGAAGCTTTCAGAAGAAGTTGGTGACAGCCGTTTATACGAAGTTTCTGCGCGCTGTGAAGACGTTATGCGTCGTGAGAAAAATTTATTCCCGAACGCCGATTTCTTCCATGCATCAGCCTATAACTACATGGGTATTCCGACTAAGCTATTTACTCCAATATTTGTTATGTCACGCGTCACGGGGTGGACCGCCCACGTTAAAGAGCAACGCGCCAATAATCGGATTATCCGCCCATCGGCAGATTATACCGGGCCAGAGTCGCGTCCAGTACCCGCTCTTAACGAACGATAAGCGAGGCTTGGTAGTATGAACTCTGAATACCGTAAAAAGCTAGCCGGCACTACGCTCGAGTACTTTGATACTCGGGCTGCGGTTGAAGCTATAGAGCCTGGCGCTTATGACAAACTGCCATACACCTCACGGGTGTTGGCAGAGAATCTGGTTCGTCGTTGTCCTCCGGAAATTTTGACACAGTCGCTGGAACAGTTGGTGTACCGTAAAAGCGAGCATGATTTTCCGTGGTATCCAGCCCGTGTTGTTTGCCATGACATTTTAGGCCAAACAGCTCTCGTTGATCTTGCAGGTCTACGTGACGCGATCAGCGACAAGGGCGGTGACCCGGCCAAAGTGAACCCGGTGGTTCCGACTCAGTTAATTGTCGACCATTCGTTAGCGGTTGAACACGCCGGATTTGAAGCCGATGCGTTTGAAAAAAACCGAGCGATTGAAGATCGTCGTAACGATGACCGTTTTCACTTTATTAACTGGACGAAAACCGCGTTTAAGAACGTCGATGTGATCCCGCCAGGCAATGGCATCATGCACCAAATCAACCTGGAGAAAATGTCTCCGGTGGTTCAGGTACGCGATAATGTTGCTTTTGTTGATACCTGTGTTGGTACTGACAGCCATACTCCAATGGTTGACGCACTGGGTGTCATTTCAATAGGGGTAGGTGGTTTAGAAGCTGAAAGCGTTATGTTAGGTCGTGCGTCGTATATGCGTCTGCCGGATGTTGTCGGGGTTGAATTGACTGGCAAGCTTCGGCCAGGCATCACCAGCACCGATTTAGTCTTGGCGATGACCGAGTTTTTACGTCGTGAGCGAGTTGTTGGTGCGTATCTGGAGTTTTTCGGCGAGGGCGCTGAAGGCCTAACGGTTGGCGATCGTGCAACCATTTCTAATATGACGCCAGAGTATGGCGCAACCGCAGCCATGTTCTATATTGATGAGCAGACAATTGATTACTTAAAACTGACTGGTCGCGATGACGATCAGGTGGAGTTGGTCGAGAAATTTGCAAAGGAAACGGGACTTTGGGGCGACAGCCTGAAACAGGTTGAGTACCAGCGAGTGCTTAAGTTTGATCTGTCGAAAGTAGAGCGTAACTTAGCCGGCCCGTCGAATCCTCATTCACTGCTGCCAGCCGCTGATTTGAGTGAACGTGGTGTAGCCAAACACATTGAACAGCCAGAGCAGGATGAAATGCCCGATGGTGCCGTTATTATTGCGGCTATAACCAGTTGTACTAACACCAGCAACCCCAGAAATATGATTGCTGCAGGCCTAATTGCACGCAATGCTAATAAACTGGGTTTAACGCGTAAGCCGTGGGTTAAGTCCTCATTAGCGCCAGGTTCGAAAACAGTCAAAATGTATCTGGAAGAAGCTGATTTACTGCCGGAGTTGGAGCAACTTGGGTTTGGTGTTGTGGCCTTTGCTTGTACGACTTGTAATGGTATGAGCGGTGCCTTAGATCCAAAAATTCAGCAGGAAATAATCGATCGGGACTTATTTTCGACGGCTGTGTTATCAGGTAATCGTAATTTTGATGGACGGATTCATCCTTACGCAAAACAGGCGTTTCTGGCATCACCACCGTTGGTCGTGGCCTATGCTATTGCGGGCACGATTCGTTTTGATATCGAAAAAGACGTACTCGGCTATGATGCTGACGGTAATCCGGTAACTCTAAAAGACATTTGGCCGAGTGACGAAGAAATTGACGCTATGGTCAAGCAAAGTGTTAAGCCGGAGCAATTTCGTAAGGTTTATGACCCCATGTTTAATCTAAACGTCGACTATGGTGATAAAACTAATCCACTGTATGATTGGCGTCCTAACAGTACCTATATCCGTCGTCCTCCGTATTGGGAAGGCACTTCAGCAGCCAAACGTACGATGAAAGGAATGCGTCCATTGGCGGTGTTGGGGGATAATATTACTACTGACCATTTATCGCCATCTAATGCCATTATGGCTAACAGTGCAGCCGGTGAATACCTGACCAAAATGGGCGTGCCCGAAGAGGACTTTAACTCCTACGCAACACACCGAGGTGATCATTTAACCGCACAGCGCGCAACGTTTGCGAATCCGAAGCTGTTTAATGAAATGGTACGTGATGAGAAAGGCGAGGTGATTCAGGGCTCAATGGCGCGCATTGAGCCAGACGGTAAGCCGGTACGCATGTGGGAAGCGATTGAACACTACATGCAAAACAAACAGCCATTAATTATTGTTGCCGGTGCTGACTACGGTCAGGGCTCTTCACGCGATTGGGCAGCTAAAGGTGTTCGTTTAGCCGGTGTCGAAGTTATTGTAGCGGAAGGTTTTGAACGGATTCACCGGACTAACTTGATTGGCATGGGTGTGCTGCCGTTGCAATTCGAACAGGGTACTACACGCAAGACGTTAAATATTGATGGTACTGAAACTTTTGATGTTAAAGGCAAGCCCGAAGCGGGCGCTATGTTGACTTTAGTCATTAACCGTACCGACGGTAGTAGCGAAGAAATCCCTGTACATTGCCGTTTAGATACCCGCGAGGAAGTCTCAATCTATGACGCGGGCGGCGTATTGCAACGCTTCGCGCAGGACTTTCTTGAAGCGGAAGCGAGCTAAGGAGTAACTAACGGTATGGCAAGCAAACCGCAGATAAAAATTCCCGCCACCTATATGCGTGGCGGGACATCTAAGGGTGTTTTTTTTCGTCTACAAGATATACCTGAAGCTGCTCAACAACCAGGCGCAGTGAGAGATGCTGTGTTGATGCGGGTGATTGGTAGTCCGGATCCCTACGGTAAACAAACAGATGGCATGGGTGGCGCAACCTCAAGCACCAGCAAAACGGTTATCGTGTCTAAAAGCGAACAACCAGGCCACGATGTTGACTATCTATTTGGGCAAGTGTCGATTGATAAACCCTTTGTCGACTGGAGTGGTAATTGCGGCAATTTATCGTCTGCAGTGGGACCATTTGCGATTGAAAACGGTTTAGTCGACGCAGATAAAGTGCCGAAGGATGGTGTTTGTGAAGTTCGCATTTGGCAAGCCAATATTGGCAAGACTATTGTCAACAAAGTCACTATGACTAACGGCGCGGTCCAGGAAACTGGAGACTTTGAGCTGGATGGCGTAACTTTTGCTGCTGCAGAAGTAGCGGTTGAATTTATGGACCCGTCAGCGGATGGTGAATCGATGTTTCCGACCGGGCGTTTAGTTGACGATCTGGAAGTTCCAGGCATTGGCACCTTAAAGGCAACTTTAATCAATGCAGGTATTCCAACGATCTTCCTTAATGCTGAGGAAATAGGCTACGACGGTACGGAACTGCAGGACACTATTAATAGTGATGCGGATGCGCTTCAGCGGTTCGAGACAATTCGTGCTTACGGCGCTGTGAAAATGGGTCTGATAGACGATGTTGCTGAAGCGGCGAACCGACAGCATACGCCAAAAGTAGCTTTTGTTGCGCCGCCTAAAAGCTACACGGCGTCAAGCGGTAAACGCGTTAAAGACTCTGAGGTTGATCTTCTGGTACGCGCGATGTCGATGGGTAAGCTGCACCATGCAATGATGGGAACAGCCGCCGTGGCGATTGGAACGGCCGCCGCTATTCCGGGTACAACCGTTAACCTGGCTGCGGGTGGTAATGATCGGACTATGGTTAACTTTGGTCATCCTTCGGGTACTCTGCAGGTGGGGGCCGAGTGTAAGCTGGTCAACGGGCAATGGACCGCGGTAAAAGCTATCATGAGCCGTAGCGCACGAGTTCTGATGGAAGGCAACGTGCGGATTCCCGGTGATGTCCTGTAAGTCGCTAATATGAAACAAGCCACGCAAGTCAGGTTATTAAAAGTTGCCATGATTACCGGTATCTGCCTAATCCTATTAGGACATGTGGTACTGGTTGTGACTTTTGGCAATGATAATATTGATTTTCGTGGCTATATTTTAGGCGCTGCGATGAATGCTGTTGGCGTTATCCTCTCACTTCCTACCAAAATCTATTTAACTTTGGTGTTAATGGAAAAAGAAGAAAAATCCAATAAAAACACTCATTGGAACGATCTTAATTAATCGGCGTAACCCCATGGTGTAACAGGTGTTTCAACCGGTTCGGTCAAATCGAAATCGACTCGAAACTCTCGGCCTTCACGAATTAACCGGTAAGTAAATGTTTCTTCGTGGATATACATTTGCCAGATGTTGGTATTTGACTGCGGAACACCCAATTCAATGAATAGCTCTTGGGAATAGGCATCAACCGGAAAC
Organism: Pseudomonadota bacterium; assembly: GCA_051746345.1. GTDB lineage: Bacteria > Pseudomonadota > Gammaproteobacteria > Enterobacterales > Alteromonadaceae > Idiomarina. The sequence goes on along the minus strand of JBNJEZ010000011.1, from coordinate 42,652 downwards.
GACTGGGCACTTGCATAACCGGTATCCTCAGTATGTCCACCGTACATGGTTAACGGGTCGTAATTGCCATCAGGCTGGCGGTGGTCATGCTTGAGACTAATGCCGGAACCTGTTTGAGTTAAGATCCAAGTGCGAGAATGATCATCACCAACATGAAATGGTATTTCAATACGTTGATCGCCGCACTTGCGAACGTGCATGATCAAGTCTCCGTCAAAACCACCGCTAGCGGGTGTATCAACGGTCACTTCGCCAGCATAAGACTTCCCACAATGTTGATTGATGGCGTCAAAAAACTCACTTTGAGCTTGCGTACTGACAGAAGGGGCTGGTTTAACAACCTCGGCTTCTGATTGTGCATAGACAGTCGTTGAGGCAACAACCAGTGCGGTCGCTAATACAACTTGTTTCATTATTATTTCTCCCGCAGACCGCGCTAATAAAGCGCGGCCCGGTTTTAAAAGAGATTAGTCGCCAATATGTTGGTCAAAAAAGTTAATTAACCGAGGGTATAAATCAAATTTGTTTTCTTCTTTTTGAAAGCCGTGGCCCTCGTCGTCCTTGACTAAACTTTGATAGGGCTTACCGATTTCATCTAATGCTGCGGTTAACTGTTCGTAATGTGAAATTGGCACCCGTACATCCTTAGCGCCGTGAACTAAAAACAAATCTGCTTTAATGTTCTTCACTAAATTAACCGGCGAATTCGCTTTAAGTTCTTGCTCATCGTCACCAATTACGCGACGCAAGTACTTGCGGCCAGAATCACGTTCGGAAATATCACCATCTTCGTACATTAAAGGCAACGAATAAACACCGACGTAACCTACGCCGCACTGGTATAGATCCGGTTCCTTAGCAACGCCCATCATCGATGCGTAGCCACCGTAACTACCACCGTAGATACAGATACGTTCTTTATCCGCGTAGCCTTGCTCCACGGCCCACAAGGTACCGTCGGTCACATCGTTCTGCATGGCGCGGCCCCATTCCCTGTAGCCAGCTTCCTCAAATTCTTTGCCGTAGCCACCGGAGCCGCGGAAGTTTATTTGCAACACGGCATATCCGCGATTAGCAAAAAACTGGTTTTCGGCGCTAAAGCTCCAGGTATCGCGGGGACCATGCGGTCCACCATGAACATTGACGATCATTGGTAGTTCGTCACCCTTTTCGGCACCTTTCGGCAACGTTAGATAACCGCGTAATTCCATACCATCACGTGCTTCAAATTGGATGGGAGTAATCCGCGCTAGCTGTTCAGGGTCCAATTTCTCGTTCGGAGCCGCGATAAAACTGGCCTGCAAACTTTCGGTATCGAACAAGTAATAGGCGCCAGGGTTATTGTCTGAACGTACAAAAACAACTGCAAACTGACCGTCTTTGGCATTACTGGTAATGCGGATATGTTGGCCAGGAAAGGCGGCTTCAAGGCTTTTCATAAGCTTCGAAGAATCGGTGTTATCGGTATAAATACGTTTGATTTTATCCGGCATAAAATCAAATCCAATAATATTTCCGTTGACCCCGGTAACCGGTGACATTACATCGGCAACTGAGTCATCGGTTAGTTGCTTCACGGTCAGCTCTTTGGTGTCAAATTGGTAAACTTCTGAAACGTCGCTCTGCATATCGGAGCCGAAAAAAGCATACCGATTGTCATCTGAAAAACCGTACATATTGATATTATCGCCACGTTCGTAATTTTCCAGTGTCAGCTCTTGCCAATCGTCGTTACCCAACTTTTTGTAATAAATGGTTAACTGACCCTTGCCGAAATCATCGTCGTCTTCTTCTTTATAAGCAAAGCTTAGGCGTAAATTACCGTCATTGTCGGCAATCAGCTCGTTGGCTTCCGGTGGTTGATCGCCTAAGTAAAAAGAGCGGCCGTCGTCGACATTGATGCGGTGCGCTTTTGCTTCACCCTCGTCCGCGAAGTGATATTTGTTGATCATGATATATTCAGGATCGTCTGGCATTAAGCTCATTAACTGAAAACCAGAACGTCCCCAGGCAAACAGCTCAAGTCGGTTACTGCCGTCAGCATTAGCGGCGTATAGATTAGGTGGCAGCTCCTGCTCATCCCAAAGACCAACACGCTTACGGCTTTGGAAAATAAAGCGTTCATTGTTGACCCAGTGAATTTGACTAAAGCGTTGATATTCACCGAGTTCGAAACTACTGCTAATTGAATTGTTCTCGCGTTCAATAACGATAATTTGATCTCTGTCGCCGGCGTCAGCTTTCACGGCGTAGTAGGTACCGTCTGGTGATATAACAACGTCAGTGTAAAGAGTATTGGCGAAAAAATGTTCGTGTGGAATGGTCGGTGCGCCGCTAGTACTTTCTGCTAACACCGGGCCAGATGTTAGACAAAGTGCAAAGCCTAATGAGCAGAGCAGGCGCTGTTTAATCGGCCGTTTAGCGACGGCGCTTGAATAGTTCAAAAACATCGATATATCCCTAAATGATTAACGTTATTATTATCACCGCGAATTCGTTATGCGGCTACTGTGAGCATTATGTCAGGTTTAAAACCTTACATTAATATGGACATGTTACAAAGTGTTAACGAGTAATTCCGAAAGTGGTGTGTCGGAACTAAAATGATGTGCTACTTGAGCTTGCAGTAACTCTGCCGAGGCGATGGCATCAGTCATGGCGTCATGCGGAGCATAGAAAGGTAAGTTATAGCGCTGTCGGCTATCAGCTAACCGAATTGATGTCGGCTTTTTACCCGTTATTTTATCCCACAGGCTGGGTGGCTTACGATAGAAACGAGCCTCTATCTCCATGGTATCAATAATTGGAAAGTGTATGGTTTCGTTAATTCTATCTTGCAGTGCCCGCTGTAGAAACGGTCGCTCAATTCCCTGATAATGAACCACCCACACTTTTCCTGCGACAGCCTCTAACACGGGGCCTATCAACCGCTCGAAATCAGGGGCCGCTGCTATGGCGCTGTGGGTTATGCCATGTATAGTAATAGACTCTTCGGTAAGGTCACGCCGCGGCTTTACTATCCATTGTTGCGCGCCATTAAGTTCTATGCGGGCCAATGTCATCGGCACTACGGCGACGCTGATAATCCCATGCTGGTTCGGGTCCATGCCGGTAGTTTCAAAATCAACGGCGACCAGTGGTACCTCTTCTATTGGTGTATTATTAGCAGCAATCCCCGCCTCGTAGTAGCGCTTTAATGCGGGGGATTTGGCTTTTTTAGCGAGCTCAGCAAAGCGCTTTTGCCAGTCGACAACAGATTTTCTTTGTCTTTCTTTATCCGGCATTAAATAAAACATATTAAGCTCCGGAATACTTATAACGAAGGTATTTCTGTGCGTTACTTAAAATTTGGAAGGCGTCTTTTAGATTCTTCCGTTCAAAATCTGATAAATCTTCTGGAGCGACATTATTATCCGGTGGATCGCCCGCCTCCAGGGCCAGTGCCTGGTGCCGGATACGCACCATCGAAATAAGTTCTAATGCGTCTCTTAGATCAGGCCCTCGTCCTTCGGGCAAAATATCTGCCTTGATGATGTCGTCTAGACGAGCGAATGAGTTGCGTTGGCGTGAACCAATAGCTAACGCGTGTACACGAATGAGATCCGCTACCGGGCCAGTACCGCGGCGCTTAGTATTGATACTGTCGCGATGTTTGCCGTCTTTTTCCATTAAGAAATCTTTAAAAAAACCAAGCGGTGGGGTGCGGTTCAGGGCATTACGAGCCATAGATCCCAAAAAGCGTTTATTGCCCGCGGCTTTGCTGCGAATAAGTTGGTTCAGTTGATCAGCGTATTTGGTTTCGCCTTTTACGCCTTCCAGATCAAAGAAAATAGACGCATGCAGCAAGGTTTCCGGTGAGGGATCCTCGATCCAATCGGTGAAGTATTTTTTCCATGCTTTCAATGGCTGTCGCCATTTCCGGTTGGTTGCCATAATATCACCGGTGCAATAGGTATAGCCGCAGGCATTCAAACCATCGGAGACAAACTGCGCAATATCTAAAAAGTATTGGTCGTGCTTTTTAACATCGTAATCATCGTGCAACACCATCGCGTTATCTTGATCCGTAACGACGGTTTGCTCGTCTCTGGCCATAGAACCTAACGCAAGAAAGCAGTAGGGCACCGGGGGAGGACCATACTTTTCTTCAGCCAACTCTAACAAGCGTTGCTTAAAGCTACGGCCGATAGTAGCCATGGCTGAGCCGATAATGCGTGAGTTAGCGTCTTCTTCAACCATGCGCACATAACTCTTATGGACATCCGGTACCAAAGTGGCAAGCTCTTCTATGGTAGTTTGCTTAAAGATACTACTGACCACATATAAACTGCTTTGTGATTCGTGACGAGCAACATCCGACAATGCGATCACGCCAACCACCTGCGCACGGTCCAGTACTGGCAAGTGATGTAAATTAGTTCGCAACATGGTTAATAATGCTTCGAACACTCGTTGGTTGCTATAAATAAAGGTCAGGTCCTGAGACATAATCTCAGCAACTTGGGAGGCTGGATCTTTGTTAACCGCCAGGACTCTTTTGCGGAGGTCTTTATCGGTAATGATACCTACCGGCTTTTGCTGCTTTTCGCCATCATAGATTAATAATGAGGACACTTTTTCGTTTGTCATCTTAGCAGCTGCTTCAGCTATTGTTGCTGACTTATCGATTGCGACTGGTTCGCGAGTAATCAGCTTTTCAACTTTGACGGCTAAGGTGTTGTTGCGACTTTCGCGTTCTTTGACTGCACTGCTAACCCGACGATGCTCTTCTACCTCAACGGCGTCGGCAAATGCTTCGTATTCGTCAAAGAAACGATTAAACAGCTCGCCTGGAATGTAATAAATCAAAGTATCTTCGATAGTTTTTACTGGATAACGAACTTTGCCTTTTCGCAATAATCCGGCTTCTCCAAAAAAACCACCTTCACTGAGCCTATTATACAGATCACCGTTGCGATGATAGGTCTCGATTGAGCCACTGCGAACGATGTGCCAATGGCTGATCGGTTGATTAAATTCCAGTATCTGGGTGTCAGCTTTAAAGTAGGCAATTGACGTGTTATTCGCAGCTATTGAAAGCTCTTCTTCAGGAAGTTCGTTAAAAGGCGAGTAGCGTCTTAAAAAATTTAGAATTTCTGTGTGCTCGGCTTCCATAAAAGCACCTCATGAGCGAAGGAACAACACCCTTAAACAAAGGGTGTTGTTCTATTGACGTTATTTTGAAGCTTTACCAACTCGAGGTTCGGAACGCAAGCCTTGTACAACAGAAATACAAGCGACCAGAAGCACGATGGTAAATGGTAATCCGGTAGAAATTGCCATTGCCTGAAGGGCAACCAGTCCACCACCGAGGATTAGAGCGATAGCTACTAAACCTTCAAAGCTACACCAGAATACGCGCTGGGATACCGGGGCTTCAGGTTTACCACCAGCACTAATGGTATCAATAACCAGTGAACCAGAATCTGATGAAGTGATAAAGAACACCATGACCAAAATGATACCAATGAATGATGCAACGCCAGTCCATGGGAAGCCTTCCAGCATCACAAATAACTGCAACGCCAAATCTGCATCAGCGATTTCCTTGGCTCCGTTTAGGAATTGGTCCATTGCAGTGGTACCAAATACGGTCATCCAAAATACGCAGGCCAAGGTGGGAATGATTAATACTGAAATTAAAAATTCACGCACTGTGCGACCACGAGAAACACGGGCAATGAACATGCCTACGAATGGAGACCATGCTATCCACCATGCCCAGTAAAAGGCTGTCCAACCTTCGACGAAGTTAGTGTCTTCACGCCCAAATGGATTTGAAAAGTTCGGTAGTTCAACGACATAAGTAGCAAGGTTTTCGAAAAAACCAGTGAAAATTGCAATAGTCGGCCCGACTATAATGACGAACAACATTAACAGTGCCGCCAACATCATATTCGCCTGGGATAATCGCTGTACACCGGCCTCCAGACCAGCTAAAACTGAAATCAAAGCGATAGCTGTGATGCCGATAACCAGAAATACTTCGGTCATATCTCCTTTGGGGATATCAAACAGGAAGTTTAACCCCGCAGCGGCTTGTGAGGCACCAAGACCCAAAGAAGTAGCCAAACCAAAGAGAGTTGCCAAAATAGCAATAATGTCGATAACATGACCTGGCCAACCCCAGACACGCTCACCCAAAATGGGGTAGAAAATAGAGCGAATGGTTAATGGTAGACCTTTGTTAAAGGCAAATAGTGCCAGACCAAGTGCTAATATTGCATAGATAGCCCAAGGATGTAGCGCCCAGTGAAATATGGTCGCTGCCATACCCAGCCGCATGGCTTCGGCTTCGTTGCCGCCAGCGCCGCCTAGCGGGGCCCAGTCGGTGCGAACGCCATCTTCCATGCTGGTACCGCCAAGTGCACTGCTAAAGTGCGACATAGGTTCAGACACACCATAAAACATCAGGCCAATACCCATGCCGGCTGCGAACAACATCGAAAACCAGCCTAAGTAGGAAAAATCGGGTTTTGCCTCGGTTCCACCGAGTCTAACTCGGCCAAGCGGAGTAAAAATAAGTACAATAGCCAAAATAACAAAGATGTTAGCGGCCAGCATAAAGAACCAGTCCAGGTTAGCTGTTAACCAGCCTCGGGCACCAGTAAACAAAGGTTCTGCTTGGTTTTGAAACATCAACGTTAAGAAAACAAAGGCAATGATTGCCAACGCTGAAATGGCAAACACACGGTTGTGGAAATCAAGACCCAAAGGACCGAGCTTCATCACTACGTTGTCCTGGCCAACCTGATAATCCGTATTAATTGGATTGACTTCACCATCAGGTATCATTGGATCGTTGGCTTTTCGCTCTCGCTCGAGATCTTTGTCTCCGCGGAGCACCTCTTCTTCTTTTTTATCGATCATCCCTTTCCCCTTAGAAATAAGTGTAAGGACTACTACGTCGTTTATTCTAAATAGATTACATAGATTTACAAATTCACTACTTTCAATCTCAGTATAGAGGTGAGCCTGAATAACTCAATAAAAACTAACAACAATTCAACAAACCATCGGCTTCTCCGAACCCTTTGCGGGGATATATGACGGAGAAAAACTGCAAAAAGGAGTACGGGGAATTTTACCGAACACCCTCCATAAGAAGCTGTTTGCCGATATTTGTGACGGTACGCGCTTGGTTGCTCAAGATAACTACCCCTCGCTGACGATCTGCCGTAAAACCGACAAAACTCGAGAAGCCAGCCGTCTGCCCGTTATGCCAAACTAACGTTGACTCATCATGTTGCTCCAATATCCAGGCCAGCCCCTGGGCTGTATCGGGACCTAAAGTATGCTGCGGTGTTAATAAGTGATTAACTACCGGTTGCCAGTTTTGCTCGGGTTGCATGAGCGTCTTAATGTAGCTGACCATGTCATCAACGGTTGAAATCACCGCACCAGCACCGGCCAAAGCGTCGAAATGCCAGTGCGGAACGGCCTGTCCGTCGATACGGTGCCCGGCAATTAGGTTGCTATGTTGCCCGGGCTTGATAGCCAAACCGCTGCTGGTCATGCCCATCGGGTCGAACAACGCTGAGTGAATTAAGTCTTTAAAGGTGGTTCGTTGGGCTTTAGCGATTGTTTCAGCGAGTAAGCCATAACCAAAATTAGAGTATTGGTAGGTCACTTCAGGTGCTATTGTGGTCTGCTTGAGTGCTTCTTGTAAGCGCTCAAGTCCATAGGATGAATAGGGATCATTGATGTTATCCAAGGTTTGATTTTGGTTGAGTAAATTATCGGGTAGGCGGGGTAGTCCTGAGTGGTGGCTGGCTAAGTCGATTAATTTAATTTCGGAGAGCGCCTCATTTGCCTCAGGCCATACATCTCCCAAAGTTGACTCCGCCGACAACTGGTCTTGTTGAATGGCTTTTGCCAATAGCAGAGCGACCATCGTTTTCAAACAGAACCAATTTCAAACTGTTTACCACGGTCTATATTGTAACTTTGCTTGTTTACCTGCCATTCATTGTCAACCCAGTCGATAATTGCAACTTCAGCCATGTGCTCATCAAGTTGTTGCGCCACTGATTTTTGCTCGGATTCTTCAGTACCGTCGGTTGGGCACAACGTCAGTGGAAATTTCTGACCTTGAGTAAACTCCGCGCGGTAACACTCGGCGTCAGTAAACTGCCCGATAAAAGATGCCTGAATTATCCGGGAACTGAAACTGAGTTCATTGTTATTGATGGTGACCTGATCAATAGGAATACCGAAAGAACCTTGGGCAGGGCTGTCTAGCGTAGCGGTTAATTCATCGTTGTTGTCGAGTTTCAGGTTGAGCTGTAATGGCAGGGAAGACGTTTCATTGAGTATCAACTCGCCTTTATAGGCATTAATGAAATCATCCCGCTCAGGTTCTGCTGTCGCTGGCAAGCAGGCCAGCACCAGCAAACTTATCAGCAATTGTCGGGATAGCATGGCAAGAGTCCTCTTTATTCATGAGTCACATCTCAAGTTTACACGGCCTCAGGTTGTTAACAATGTGTTATTAAAGGCGACCGTATGTGTCAAAACGACCCCGACGGCATAAAAAAGTTCAAATAAACCTATAGCTCCCGAAAACAATGGGCTATAGCTGAGTTCTGGAACGATGGAGGCTGAAAATAATCATTCGAGTTGAAACTGTCATTTGATTTTAATTGAACGGTCAATTAAAATAAACGCGACTGTAACATTCACTCATTAGTCTTAGATTGTCTCTAACACTAGAAAATAGGACTTTAAGTCATGAAGTTATATGCACCAATGAAGCCAAGTTTATTGGCACTATCTGTATTCGCCGCAATGAGCACCTCGGCCGTTGCGCAGGAACAAGAAAACAACGACGAACAAAAAGTCGAAGAAGAAAAAATGGAACAAATTTTGGTAACTGGACGCAGTGTCTCGTATGCCAATAACACCACCGCTGAAGCAATGAAGTTACAGCAAACCTCAATGACCAGTGCCCTGGGTGTGATCGATAACCTACCTGGCGTTCTGATCAACGAAGGTGACCCCTTTGGATCGGACGAATGGTCAACCAGCATCTCAATGCGTGGTTTCCAAATTGATTTGGGTCAACAACAAATCGGCATGACTATCGATGGTATTTCCAACGGTAACTCAAACTATGGTGGCGGTACTAAAGCCAACCGCTATATTGATACTGAAAATCTGGCCACGGCTCAGGTTTCGCAGGGTACGGCTGATATTGCGTCACGTTCACATGAAGCATTGGGCGGCACAATCAACTTCGAAACCATCGACCCAGGTTTTGAGCAGAAGACGGTTGTTAGTACGACTTTAGGCGAAAATAACGCGCAGAAATTTTTCGTTCGCCATGAAACCGGCGAAATCGCAAAAGACACTTACGCATGGGTTAGTTTCTCGAGTCAGGAAAATACTGACTGGATGGACGAAGTTGCAACCAATACGCGTGATCACTTTGCTGCTAAATTGATTAGCCGCGTCGCTGATGTCGATTTAGAAGCTTATTTTACTTACGATGATGCGCGCGAGTATACCTACCAGCGTGTTTACGGTGTAGAACAGTACGAATCTAACAAACAGTGGGATGGCTTGAACCCAAATTGGACTGGCGTTCCATACCAGGATCAAGCTTGGCGCGAAGGCTGGGTAACTCACCGTGAAAATATGTTTGGTTACCTGAAAGCGTCGACTACCATCGGCAACCTTGAATTAAAAGGTAATGCTTACTTTCACCACAACGAAGGCCGTGGTGACTGGATTCCATACTATGTTGTTGATGTAACTGATGATGGTGCAGGTAACCCGCATTCAGAACTAGACAGCAGCACAACCGCTCTTGGTGGTGATGCAATTGGTGAGATCTACTATGTAAATCGTGAAGGGCAGTCGCTGCAACCGGAAGCGGGTTGTGAAAGCTCGATCAGCTACCCATATGGTGGCGCAGGTGCCGAACATGACCCAGACTGCTATGGTCCAGGTGCTATTCCAGTATCTTCGCACCGTCACACTAACTACGAGAAAGACCGTGTCGGCGTTAACGGTGACTTTATCTGGGATACCGAGATCAATGGTATGGCTAATACCGTCCGTGGTGGTTTCTGGTATGAAGACTATGCGCGTGAAGAATATCGTAGCTGGCACAAGCTGACTGATTCAGCCACCAGTGCTCGTTGGGAAAACAACCCATACTGGATTCAGTACAGTCGTGAATTCCCGGTAGACACTTTAATGTACTATGTTGAAAACGAACTGGACGCTGGCTTTGCTAAGTTCCGTTTGGGCGCTAAGAAGTTTGACGTAGACGTTGCTAAAGATGATCAATTTGATAGCAGCAACGATCTAGACGTTGATTCAAGCTCTGACGTACTATTCTCTGCCGGTTTTGTTGCTCCAGTCCCAGCCATTCGTGGACTTGAAGTATTCAGTGGTTATTCTGAAAACTATGCTGCAATTAAAGATGGCGTGTTGGAACGTGATGATACTGACTTAAGTGACGTTGAAGCAGAAACTGCGGAAAACATTGATTTAGGTCTGCGTTATTCATCGCCAGGTTTTAACGCCAGCTTAACTTACTACACCATTGATTTTGAAAACCGCATTACCTTTATCAGCAATGAAGATGTTGACGGAATCGACTTTCTGGAAAGCGCTGCTGGTGGTTATGTGAATGACGGCGGTGTTGAGTCAGATGGCTTCGAAGCTTCGGTAGATTATCGTGTCAATGATAACTGGAGCGTATACGCATCTTACACGAATAACGATTCAACCTATATCGACAAAAGCTTTGCCGGTAACCAGGTTCTCGGTAGTGCTGAAGACATGTACTCAGTCAGCGTAGACTATTCTAATGATGGTTATTTCGGTGGTTTCAGCACCAAATATGTTGGCGAGCGTTACATGGATCAGGCCAATACGACACAAACAGATGCATATACAGTTAGCGACCTTTACTTAGGTACTACTGCATATGAGCTGGGTGGCGGTATTGATTCGGTAGAGTTCCGCTTTACTATTAATAACGTATTTGATGAAAGCTACTTAGGCACAATTGCACCAGGCGCAGCCTGGATTGGCGCTCCTCGAGTCGCTGCATTGAATGCCAAGTTTACTTTTTAAGTAGACGTCTATTAAGGAAGAGCCGGTGCGCTGGCTCTTCCTAATTTTTAATTGCGATAAAAGGATAAAGCAATGCGTAAATTTAGTTTAGCAGCAGCCATGATATTAGCTGTGGCTCCAGCAGCTGCAACTGCTCAACAGAACGTCTCGCATATTGCGTTTGGCTCTTGTTCTCACCAGGACAAAGACATGCCTATTCTCGATAGCATCATAGCGGATCAACCCGGGGTGTTCTTATTTCTCGGTGATAATGTTTATGGTGATACCGAGAATATGCAGGAACTGCAGGCCAAGTACGAAAAATTGGGCGCTAAAGAACGTTTTAAGCAGCTTAGAAATCAGACGCAGACTCTGGCTATCTGGGATGACCACGATTACGGAGCAAACGATGCGGGAAAAGATTACCCGAAGAAAGAGCAGTCGCGTCAAGTGATGCTCGATTTTTGGGAAGTTCCTGAAGAATCTAAGCGGCGTACCCGGAAGGATGGTATCTATACCTCCGAAATGTACGGCGAAGGAGAGCAAAAAATTCACGTCATCATGCCGGATCTGCGCTGGAACCGCGACGATCTAAAACACGTTAGCCGTGATGAATACGCCAACGAACGTGCTCCTAATAACCTCGGACCTTATATACCGCATGATGACATGAGTAAAAGCATGCTCGGTGAAAAGCAGTGGGAATGGCTTGAGCAACAGCTGCAAAAACCTTCTCGAGTTAAAGTTATTGCGTCAAGCTTGCAGTTACTGGCTGATTTTACCGGCTGGGAATCCTGGGCAAACTTTCCGGCTGATCGCCAGCGGTTATTTAGTTTGATCAAAAAACATAAAGTTAACGGTGTAATTCTGGTCAGTGGTGACACCCATTGGGGCGAAGTTAGTTACTACGACGAAGACCTGGATTATCCGTTATGGGAAGTGACCAGTTCTGGCTTAACGCAGGAATGGAAGGACGTTAGCCCAAATAAGCATCGTATTGGTCAATATACCGCCAACGTTAACTATGGTTCGGTAAAAATTGATTGGGAAAAAGACGATCCCTTAGTATCTTTATCGCTCAAGGACGAAGCCGGTGATATCGTGACTAAACACAGCTTCCGTCTGTCAACGTTGGAGCCATACAAAGAATAGGAACTAAAATGCCAAAAGTAGGGATGCATCCGGTACGACGTCAACAACTTATAGATGCGACCATAGACGTGGTCGCTGAACTTGGTCTTAAGTCGACCACAATCAACTTAATAGCTAAAAAAGCTGGGTTATCATCCGGCATTATCAGTCACTACTTTGGCGGTAAACAGGCGTTAATTGAAGCCACGGTTAGATACTTGTTGTCCCGCTTGAGGCTCGAGTCGTCACCTGCAGACCCATTCGCCCGGCTGTTGAAAATTGTTGATTTAAACTTTGCCGATATCCAGCAGTCCTTGCCGAGCACCAAAACCTGGCTAAGTTTTTGGGGCGAATCGATGCATGACAGAGACTTGTCCCGTCTGCAGGAAGTGAATAAAAGACGCCTGTTAACCAATTTACGATACAGCTATCTGCAGCTACTGCCTAAGCATCAAGCACATGATGCGGCGGAAATGACGGCTGCTTTAATAGATGGCTTCTGGCTAAGATGTGCCTTGAGCCAACGTCAAAATGACCGTTGCTTTGATATCGCTAAAGAACATTGTAAACGATTTATACGCATGACCTTGCAATCGCATGGCATCACGATTAATGACTAAAAACGCTGACACAAGGAGTCCAAATTGCCTACTTCTGTACTAAAAAATTATATCGGCGGGGAATATGTTAATGCAGCCAGCGATCGCTGTTTTGACGTTATTTATCCAGCAACGGGCGAACGAATATACGAAGTTGAGCAAGCCGGTGAAGCGTTATTGATTAATGCTATTAAGAGTGCGCAACGTGGTTTTGCAAAGTGGTCAGCGATGGCACCGGTTGAACGCGCCCGAATTTTGCAGAAAGCAGCAAATTTACTGCGTCAGCGCAATGATAAACTGGCCAAAATAGAAGTGCTGGACACCGGCAAACCTTGGCAGGAAGCGGTAGAAGTTGATGTGCAAACCGGGGCAGACTCTATCGAGTACTTCGCTAATCTGACGCAGTCAATGCTGGGTACTCAACAGCCTATCGGTAATGATTTCTTTTACACTCGACAGGAACCTCTAGGCGTATGCTTTGGTATCGGGGCTTGGAATTATCCATTGCAGATAGCCTGCTGGAAATCGGCTGCAGCACTAGCGGCCGGTAATGCGATGATTTTTAAACCGTCTGAGGAAACCCCACGTGGAGCAGCAATGCTGGCAGAAATATTCACCGAAGCGGGCGTGCCGGATGGCGTGTTTAACGTCGTTCATGGTGATGGTGAGGTAGGGCGCTATTTAACGGAACATCCGGATATTGCCAAAGTATCTTTGACCGGCGAAGTGGGTACCGGTAAAAAGGTGATGGCTGCGGCAGCCGGAACTCTGAAGCAAGTAACCATGGAACTTGGTGGCAAGTCACCCTTGATCGTGTTTGACGATGCGGACATTGACGAAGCGGTTACCGGAGCGATGCTAGGTAATTTTTATACTCAGGGTGAGGTGTGTACCAACGGCACACGGGTGTTCGTGCATGAGTCGGTATACCGGGATTTTATTGAACGTCTGCTTGAACGCACAGAGAACAACATTGTTGCTGGCGATCCATTAGCTCCAGCAACCAATTTAGGTGCGTTGATTTCCGAATCACATATGAACTCAGTACTCGCCTATATTGATACCGCGAAAGAGGAAGGCGCTAAGTTGTTGACCGGGGGCGAACGTATTAAGCCATCAGGTTTTGAGAATGGCTATTATATTGCGCCAACGGTGTTTACCGATTGTCATGACGATATGACTATTTGTCGGGAAGAGATTTTTGGACCCGTGATGTCGGTGATGACTTTTGCTGACGAAGATGACGTAGTAAAGCGCGCTAATAATACGGATTATGGGTTGGCTGCGGGGGTGTTCACCAAGGATATTCGTCGTGCACATCGTGTTATCGCGCAGATGCAGGCAGGAATTTGCTGGATTAATGCCTGGGGCAACTCGCCGGCTGAAATGCCGGTAGGTGGTTATAAGTTGTCTGGAATCGGCCGTGAAAACGGCGTTGAGACATTAAAGGCATATACTCAAACTAAGTCTGTTTATGTCGGTATGGATACACTAGAAGGGCCGTTTTAATGTCAGACCAGCAGTATGATTACATTATTGTTGGTGCTGGTTCAGCGGGATGTGTACTTGCTAACCGCCTAACTGAAGACAAAGCTGTACAGGTGTTATTGTTGGAAACCGGCGGCTCGGATAAAAGTATTTTTATTCAAATGCCAACTGCGTTATCGATTCCCATGAACACCAAAAAGTATGCCTGGCAGTTTCATAGCGAACCAGAGCCTTACTTGAATAATCGCGAAATGCATTGCCCGCGTGGCAAGGTACTGGGCGGCTCCTCTTCGATAAACGGAATGGTCTACGTGCGCGGTCATGCGCGTGACTTCGACGAATGGGCAGAGCTCGGTGCGGAAAACTGGGATTACCAGCATTGCCTTCCGTATTTTAAAAAGTCAGAAGACTGGGCGTTTGGTGCCGATGACTATCGTGCCAAAGGCGGCCCATTAGCGGTCAATAATGGCAATAATATGCGCAATCCGCTGTATCGCGCGTTTATTGATGCCGGAGAACAAGCCGGCTACTGGCGTACCGAAGATTATAATGGGGCCCAGCAGGAAGGCTTCGGCGCGATGCATATGACGGTTAAAAACGGACGTCGCTGGTCAACGGCTAATGCTTATTTACGGCCTGCGATGGAGCGCGACAATCTAACCGTTCGCACAAAAGTGCAGGTAGAACGCATTTTGCTTGAGAACAAAAAAGCAGTCGGTGTCTCGATTATCGGTGACACTGGAAAAGAGACCATTAAGACTTCCGGCGAAGTGATATTAAGTGCCGGGCCTATCGGTTCTCCACAACTGCTGCAGGTGTCAGGTATCGGTCCAAAACCGGTGTTAGAACAGGCTGATATTGAGCTTAAGCATGAGCTACCCGGTGTCGGAGAGAACTTACAGGACCACCTGGAATTTTACTTTCAGTACCGGTGCCAGCAACCCATTAGTCTTAACGGGAAATTAGGCCCACTCAGTAAGTTAGCTATTGGCGTGCGGTGGATCTTATTTAAAACCGGACTTGGTGCAACCAATCACTTTGAATCCTGTGGTTTTATTCGCTCGAAAGAGGGGATTGAGTGGCCCGATTTACAGTATCACTTTTTACCTGCTGCTATTCGTTACGACGGGAAAAGCGCCTTCAACGGTCATGGTTTCCAATTACATATAGGTCACAATAAACCTAAGAGCCGTGGTTGGGTTCGGGTGCAGTCAGCTGACGCGACAGTGCCTCCTAAAATCCAGTTTAATTACCTGCAGGAGCAGGAAGATATCGAAGCATTTCGCGCTTGTGTGCGCTTATCCCGTGAAATTATTTCGCAATCAGCTATGGATCCGTTTCGCGGAGATGAGATCCAACCCGGTTCTGAGGTTCAGACTGATGAACAAATCGACGCCTTTGTGCGCGACGCGGTGGAAAGCGCTTATCACCCTTGTGGTAGCTGCCGCATGGGGGCCGCGGATGATCTAATGGCCGTAGTCGACCCACAGACCAGAGTGCGCGGAATAAGCGGCTTACGGGTGGTCGACTCTTCATTGTTTCCGACCATTCCAAACGGCAACTTGAATGGACCAACTATCATGTTGGCAGAACGCGCAGCAGATCTTATAAAGTCGGGTACAACGCTTGATGCTGCTGGTGTTCCAGTGATCCAGGATTTGCAGTGGGGTTCACGACAACGCCAGCGTACGCCTGACAGAGAGGTTAAATAATATGTTAACCCTGGTTGGTATTGGTATGGTGTTCTTCATGGCAATGGTTATTCTGATCCTTTGGCGTTGGGGTCAGTTGCCTTTGCAAGGAAAAATTCCAGTATCGACCTGGGTTTTTATTGCCATTTTGTTCACGTCAGGCCTCGATGTCGGTCTTATTATGTTCCCTTTGACCGAGTTTCCGGTCTACGCTGACATTGAAAATAACAAGGAATACGCATTTGCTAATCCGTTAGCGATTGAGTTTGGCTTTTGGGGCTTTATGGTCTGGGCCATCTATTTTGTCACCTGTTTTTATTTCTGTGCATTAGAGCCAAAGTTAAAGTTCTTTCAAATTACCTGGGTCAAGTGGATTAACAACATTGTTATCATTGGCACCTGTGCTTTCACTGCTCATCTTTTGTACGCGAATTTAAGTTGGTATCTGCCAAGCATCGCGCCAGACTCCGGCTTTCCATGGGTGTTCGCCGCCTTAGTATTAGTCACCATTTGTGCAGCCGTATATTCCAGCACGGAGCTGAAATTTGTAAAGTTGCTTAGTGTGTCGTCAGGGGGGCTATTTTTCGCTCTGATCATCGGTCTAGGTATTTACATTACGCAGCAACCGAATGTGATGGCGGGCGACTACTTGTCAACACTTCCCTTATTATCAGACTACTTTATTCATTTGCAGCGGTTCATATTACCGATAAATGACTATCATGCGTTCTATCTATTCTGGTGGTTTGCCTGGAGTATTATGATTGGCCAGTTTACCGCGCGCTTTGTCGGTAATATGAAAACCATCACTTTGTTCGCGAACATGCTGATCTGGCCTTCATTGTCACTGGGGTTATGGTTTAGTGTCCTATATTTGTTTTATACGAAAGGCATTGATACTGCGGGTTGGATCAATCGTTGTATGGTTGCGGTTGGTGTTGTGTTTGTACTCAATTCGCTGGACTCATTAATTCGATTGTATTCTGATAACTTAAATCTGACTGTAGAGCGCATGGGCAAACCGCGATACTTTATTTTACATAGTGCTTTAATGGTTGGTTTAACGATTTTATTCAGCCTTGAGTTTATTCGTATCCAATGGGTGGGCGCATTAGTTATCGGAATCGGTTTGTGTTGCTTCTTATATTTGCTAGCCGCGAAAAAGAGACAATTACTACCGCCGGCTAAACCAATTTTTGGGATAGGCCGTAAATAAAAAGTGCTATGCAAAAAAAGTTACTGGATGCTTATCACGAAGCTCAATACCGAGTGCTGACTGACCCCGAGGTATGTGTTCAGATCGGCGTCTCGCAGGTGATCTTAATCGATGACTTTTTTGCGGCTGACAGTTTCTGCATCATTACTGCCTATAACCCGTTAAGTAATCGACTGAATGATGACGAAAACAAGCAATCCAATGAAAAACTCCTGGATCAAGTTAGACAACTATCAGATGTAAAGATTTGCGCCCCCACTGTGGCGCAAGACCCTAACAACGAATGGCCCGATGAACGAGGCTTTTTAGTTGCTAACCTCAGCAAAGAACAGGCACTGCAACTAGGAAGCTTGTATCAGCAACACGCAGTAGTATGGATGTCTTCCCCCGTTTATCGTGCTGAACTATTGCAGTGTTCTCACTCCTGAATCGATAAAACCTATCACTCCGACCGTTTTAATGACTTTGCTCAACCTTTCCCTCGGCTGCTATAAATCTAACCAAGCTAATAGACCGTAAGCTATACTAGATTTATAAAATTCTTACAGGAACAAAAGGAAGGAACATTATGAGTTCAGGCAAATGTCCGATCGTACATGGCAGCATGACCAGTGAAAAGAAAACCAATACTCACTGGTGGCCTAATTCTCTTAAATTGGAAATCCTACGTCAGCATGACACCAAAGCAAATCCAATGGACGAAGACTTTGATTATGCTGAAGAGTTTAAGAAAATTGATTTAGAGCAGTTAAAACAAGATCTAAAAGACTTCATGACCGACAGTCAAGAGTGGTGGCCAGCGGACTGGGGTCATTATGGCGGCTTGATGATACGTATGGCATGGCACTCGGCTGGCTCTTATCGCTTAGCTGACGGCCGTGGTGGTGGTGGCACCGGTAACCAACGGTTTGCGCCATTAAATAGCTGGCCAGATAATGTCAGCCTGGATAAGGCACGACGTTTGCTGTGGCCGATCAAAAAGAAATACGGTAATAGCCTGTCATGGGCGGATTTATTCATCCTTGCGGGGAATATGGCTTATGAGTCGATGGGTCTAAAAACCTTTGGCTTTGCCGGCGGCCGGGAAGATATCTGGCATCCCGAAGAAGATATCTACTGGGGCAGCGAGAAAGAATGGTTAGCAGAAACTAAAAACCGTTATAGTTCGGATGAGCAGCGTGATTCGCTGGAAAACCCGCTGGCGGCAGTGCAGATGGGGCTTATTTATGTGAACCCGGAAGGGGTCGATGGTCAGCCCGATCCGCTGAAAACCGCAAAAGACATCCGCGAAACTTTCGCTCGGATGGCCATGAACGATGAAGAAACAGTTGCATTAACTGCTGGTGGCCACACGGTTGGTAAATGTCACGGTAATGGTAAAGAAGAGAATTTGGGCCCAGAGCCTGAAGCGGCTGACGTCGAAGAGCAGGGCATGGGCTGGCGTAATAGTGGTGGTAAAGGCAAAGGCCGAGACACCATAACCAGCGGTATTGAAGGTGCATGGACTACTAACCCCACGCAGTGGGATAACGGCTATTTTTATCTACTGTTCAACTACGACTGGGAACTGAAAAAGAGCCCGGCTGGCGCGTGGCAGTGGGAGCCGATCGATATTAAAGAGGAAGATAAGCCAGTTGATGTTGAAGATCCGTCAATTCGCCTGAACCCGATCATGACGGATGCGGACATGGCAATGGTTAAGGATCCTGACTATCGTAAGATTGCAGAGAAGTTTTACAACAACCCTGAGTATCTTGCAGAGGTGTTTGCGCGTGCTTGGTTTAAACTGACGCACCGTGATCTTGGTCCTAAAGATCGTTACTTGGGAACGGACGTTCCGGACGAAGATCTTATTTGGCAGGACCCAATCCCGAAGGTTGACTACAGTTTGAGCGAACAGGAAGTTAGTGACTTAAAAGAGAAACTGCTGAATAGCGGCCTGTCTTCCTATGAACTGATTTCTACGGCGTGGGATAGTGCCCGTACCTACCGCGGTTCCGACTTCCGGGGCGGTGCTAACGGTGCTCGTATTCGTCTGGCACCACAGAAAGACTGGCACGGTAATGAACCGGAAAAACTGCAAAAAGTGTTAAATACGCTGGAGCAGCTGCAATCAAGCCTGGACAAAAAAGTTAGTATTGCTGATCTCATCGTGCTCGGTGGTACTGCCGCTGTTGAAAAAGCTGCGCGTGATGGCGGTGTTCATATTACCGTGCCGTTCACACCCGGTCGCGGCGATGCGACTGACGAATGGACCGATGCGGAAAGTTTTGAACCACTTGAGCCACTGCACGATGGCTACCGTAATTATCTGAAAAAAGATTACGCGGTGCCGGCTGAAGAATTAATGCTCGACAGAACCCAACTGATGGGACTAACAGCACCTGAAATGACGGTGTTGGTTGGTGGTATGCGTGCGTTGGGAGCTAACTATGGCGAGTCTGAGTACGGTCTATTTACCGATCGTGTGGGCACTTTAACCAATGATTTTTTTGTGAACTTGACCGATATGGACAACGTTTGGAAAAAAGCCGGTGACCACTACGAAGTTCGTGACCGTAATACGGATGAACTGAAATGGACCGCCAGCCGCATTGATCTGGTATTCGGCTCTAACTCGATTCTAAGATCTTATTCAGAGCTGTATGCTCAGGACGATAACCAGGAGAAGTTTGTTAAAGACTTTGTTAAGGCCTGGGTTAAGGTTATGGATGCGGATCGTTTTGATGTCTAGTCTGATGAAAACGCGTGCTGACTTAGCACGCGTTTTTTATTTCGCGGCGGTTGCTGAATCGCGCTGAATAAGACGGGGTTCGAACACATTTTGAATGTCACCTAATTTCTGTTGGTAGACATTTTTTAATACCCAACGCGAAGCCATTTGACCCATCCCGCCAATCGGGTAGTCGACCGTAGTTAGTTTAGGGCACATATAGTGCGAAAAGTTAACGTTATCGAACCCAACTACGGATAACTGGTCAGGTAAAGAACGCCCCAACTCTCTGGCTGCGGTCATCGCACCTGCTGCCATTTCGTCGTTAGCACAAACAACTGCGGTAATACTCGGATCTGTACTTAACAGCTGAGTCATCCCGTCCGCACCGCCTTGTTCGTGGTAATCGCCCTCATAAAAAACGCTTTGACTTGAATTTATTGCAAATTCGGCCAGCGCTCTTAAATGTCCGTTGTAACGCTGTTCAGCATCGTGCTTCCACATGGGACCAGAAATATAACCGATGTTAGTATGGCCAAGTTGTAACAGGTGTTGTGTCGCGAGGTATCCGCCGTGCTGATTGTTAAGGGTAATGCAGCGTTGGTATAACGAGGGAACAAAACGGTTTAATAATACAAAGGGCACATCTTTGTCGGCTAACTCCGTTAAATAATCATCGCTGACTGCTTCTACATGTAAGATGAGTGCGTCACAGTTACGACTTTGTAAAAAAGCAATGCTCTCTTTTTCTAGTTTTTCGTCACTGTGTCCGGCTGCAATGATTACGTGCTTGCCTACTTTTCGAAAGGCAGTCTCTATGTCACTGAGCAGGGTACCGAAAAAAGGGCCGTTTAATTCGGACACAACAATGCCAATAGAATTTGACCGGTTAGAGGCAAGTGACTGAGCGACGGAGTTGGGGTGATAGCCCAGTTTATCCATTGCTTCGAGCACCTTAATGCGAGTAGCCTCTCTAACTGGCGTATTATTGTTTATAACTCGTGATACGGTCGCTAATGATACGCCGGCAAGTTTAGAAACTTCGTAGATTGTCGCCATGTTATGAGTATTGCTCCAGCGCTCTGCTAATTTGTTGTACTCGAGGTTGTTTTAAAGTGTACCTGCGCATCACAAATGCGACAAGCAGAGATGCAATTGCCGGCAGCACAGTAAATGCAATTAGAATTCCAGTTTGCGTATGGCTACTTTGCATTTGGTCGGGTGCATAGTCGTAAAAGGCCAGCCACCAGCCGGCAATAGCGCCCCCCATAGCCAGCCCAAACTTAATAAAGAATACCACCGATGAGTATACCAACCCGGTTGCCCGGATGCCTGTTTTCCAATAGCCATAGTCGACCACATCAGCAATTTTAGCCCACAACATTGGGGTACCCATTTGCAGGAAAAATCCCCATAAAAAGTAGAGTGTAAACGCTAGGATTAGCTGATCGGGTGAGACCCAGAAGGCGGCGACACAAATCAGTGCGGCAATAATCTGGACACTTATATAGGCGGTGACCTTGTCGACATGCCGGCAGACGAACTGCGCGAGTGCGCAGCCGAGAATATTTCCGACCATGCCGGTGCTGATAAATAGGGTGATTAGATCTTCACGTAATAAATAATATTTTACGTAATAAATGGCTAAAGTATTCTTTAGTGCGATACCGGTAAGTACTAAGGCTGCAGCAATAGATAGCCGGCGCCACTGTTCATTAGACCACAAAGTATGCAGACCTTTGCGAAGCGATAAGTGCTGTTGTTTAGGTGGTTCCAGTCGCTCGCGTGTTCCCAGAAAACAGACAATAAACAGCACTACGCCAAAAATGCTCAACGCCAGGATGGTTAGTTGATAGCCGAGCACCTTGTTGCCTTGGCCTATCCAGTCAACTAAAGGTAGCGTACAGGTCGCAACCAGTAAGCCGCCAAGCATGCCAAATACAAAGCGATAAGATTGCACAGAAACGCGTTCTAATGGATCGGCGGTAAGCACGCCGCCAAGCGCTGAATAGGGAATGTTGATAGCGGTATAAGCGAGCATTAGCAACGTATATGTCGCGTAGGCGTACAAAATTTTTGATGTCGTGTTCAGATCGGGAGTGGTAAATGCCAGTACGCTACAGATGGCAAATGGAAGTGCCATCCACAGCAAATAAGGTCGGAACTGTCCATATCGAGAGCGGGTTTTATCGGCAATAAGGCCCATCATTGGGTCGGTAACCGCATCGATAAGCCTTACTACCAAAAACATTGTGCCAACCGCTGCGGCGGGGATACCAAAAATATCGGTATAAAAAAAAGCCAGAAACAACATGACAGTCTGGAAAATGATGTTGCTGGCGGTGTCACCTAAGCCATAGGCAACTTTTTCTTTGCGGCTTAACATAAGTCCTCCACAGCGGTGAACTGTGATTGTCGTGTTAAGCACAGCTGCTGTAAAGCTTTTGCGCTATTTTTTAGAGTGCGTTGCTGAGTCTGGTAATCAACATAAACGATGCCAAACCTTTGGGTGTAACCCTCCGCCCATTCAAAATTATCCATTAAGCTCCAGGCAAAATAACCGTGGATGTCGACGCCGGCATTTATAGCATCATCGACCGCTAATAGGTGAGACTGGAAATAATCAATTCGACGGTCATCATTGACGACACCACTTTCTAGACGGTCATCATAGGCGACGCCATTCTCGGTGATGTAGACGGGGGGCAAATTGGGGTAACGCTGATTAAGTCCGACAAGTATTTCAGTCAGGCCGGCTGGGTAAACTTCCCAGCCCATCGTGGTTAATTCATTACCGGTCGCCGGAACATCGCTAAACCAGCCTCTTTGATTTGCCTTGAAGACAGTTCGGGTATAATAGTTTACCCCCAGAAAATCGATGGGCCTACTAATAATCTCCATATCTCCAGACTGCACCTCAGGCTGCTCGTTTGCTGCTAATCGATCCAGCAAAGGCGGATAACAGCCTTTTAGCAAAGGCTCTATATACCAAAGGTTGTGGTATTGATGAGCCGACTCAGCGGCTTGTTTATCCTGGTCACTGTCCGATGCCGCATAACATGGGCTAAAATTAAGTACGATCCCATGCTCTGCTAAAGGCGCGTGTTGTCTCAGCTTTGGTAGAGCAAGTCCGTGCGCAAGCAATAAATGATGAGCAGCCTGGCGCCCTTGCTGCCGGTTTTGCTTACCCGGAGCGTGGATACCTGCCTCATAACTTAAATAAGCGCTACAAAATGGTTCGTTTAGAGTTGCGTAACTGACAACCTTGTTACCCAAGGTTTTGGCCACCACTTCCGCATATTCAGCAAAGCGGTAGGCCGTCTCCCGATTTAACCAACCGCCGTTGTCTTCAAGATATTGAGGAAGGTCCCAATGATAAAGCGTGAGATAACTTTTAATGCCTTTCTCGAGTAGGGCATCGACTAAATTACTGTAGAATGCCAGCCCTGTTTGATTGACGCTGCCATCTGCGTTAATTACCCGGCCCCAGGCAATGGAAAATCGGTATGCATCGACCCCTAAAGACGCAATAAGCTCAACGTCTTGTTGATAGTGTTTCACATGTTCACAAGCAACATCACCATTGGACTGATCTTTTATTTTCCCCGGCATACGGCAAAAAGTGTCCCAGATACATTGCTCGCGACCGGCAATGTCTCCCTCAATTTGAAAGGACGACGTGGCGACCCCTAAAGTAAAATTATGTGACTTTAAAAATGAGTGTTTTGGCAGGGTTATTGTTTTCATAAGCGTCCATTCCAGAGTAGGTTTTCATTGCCATTAAATTCAATTATGCTATATATGAAAGCGCTTACATAATATTAGATGGTGTTGACGCCATCGTCAAAAAAATAAAGCAAGAGGAAATTATGACAACTCCGCAGACCTCAGCGCTACATGGGGGCGGCAGTGATAACAACTATCGGTTTGCACTGACTGCACTCACATCGCTGTTTTTTATTTGGGGCTTTATTACCTGCCTTAACGATATTCTTATTCCGTACCTAAGACTGCTGTTTGACTTAAGCTATACCCAGTCGATGCTGATTCAGTTTTGTTTCTTTGGTGCCTACTTTATCATTTCGGTTCCAGCTGGTTTGATGGTCGGTAAGATCGGCTACAAAATGGGTATTGTGGCCGGTCTGCTCATTGCCGGAGCAGGGTGCGTGTTGTTTTATCCGGCAGCGATGATGGAAGTTTATGGATTATTCCTGCTGGCATTGTTTATCCTCGCTTCTGGCGTAACGATCTTGCAGGTAGCGGCTAATCCTTATGTGACTCGTCTAGGTCCGGAAGAGACGTCATCCAGTCGACTAAATATGACTCAGGCGTTTAACTCGCTGGGTACTACTGTTGCACCGTTTTTTGGCGCTTGGTTGATCTTTGGTGGCGTCGCCGATCCGGAAGTTACCGGAGTCAACAAGGACACCGTATCAACACCGTACTTTATACTGGCGGCGACACTAATTTTCATGGCGTTTGTATTTGTAAAACTTAAACTCCCCGACATGGGTAAGGTGGACGCCGCAGCACCGTTACCAACCAAAGGTGGGGCCTGGGGTCAACGTCATTTAGTGTTGGGTGCTATCGGTATTTTTGTTTATGTCGGTGCAGAAGTCGGTATCGGAAGCTTTTTAGCCATTTATCTGTCGCAATCGGATATCGGTAACATGTCGAGCTCGCAAGCGTCACATTATATTTCCTGGTACTTTGGCGGCGCCATGGTAGGCCGTTTTATCGGTGCCGCTGTGATGCAGAAGTTCGCGGGTAATAAGGTGCTGTTATTCAATGCCAGCATCGCGGTTGTTTTAGTGGCTATCACTATTAATAGCAGTGGTGCGTTAGCGATGTGGTCGCTATTATTTGTCGGCCTGTGTAATTCTATTATGTTCCCGACCATTTTCAGTCTGGCACTACAAAACCTCAAAGAAAGCACCAGTCAAGGATCTGGCATTTTGTGTCTGGCGATTGTTGGCGGCGCGATTGTGCCTTTATTGCAGGGCGCGTTAGCCGATGCTACCAGTGTTCAGTTCGCATTTATATTGCCGTTATTGTGTTACGTATATATCGCGTTTTACGGGTTCCGCGGCTACAAACCCCAAGCATTTAAGTCTGTTGCGCGCAAACAGGAGGCAGAATCATGAAACGCGCTTATCTAACTACCGCTATTGCAATGGCCCTGTCGGCGACGGTTGGCTGTTCTCCTGCGACCAGTCATCAATCAGAGAAAGAGATTTGGCCAAGGTTAAATTTGCCGGTTAAGCAACAGTCTGACATGGAGCAACGCATCGATGTGCTGCTCGATAAAATGACTCTAGAGCAAAAAGTCGCACAAATGATTCAGCCGGAAATTCGCGATATTACTGTTGAAGATATGCGTAAGTATGGTTTTGGCTCTTATCTTAATGGTGGCGGAGCGTTCCCCAATAACGATAAGTATGCGACGCCACAAGATTGGATCGCATTAGCGGAATCATTGTACCAAGCCTCTGTTGACGATAGCGTCGATGGCATCGATATCCCAACCATGTGGGGTACTGACGCTGTCCACGGTCATAACAACGTGCTCGGCGCAACGATTTTCCCGCATAATATCGGCTTAGGCGCTGCTAATAATCCAGAACTGATTAAAGACATCGCCGGTGTTACTGCGACCGAAGTGATGGTGACTGGTATTGATTGGGTGTTTGCACCGACCGTCGCTGTTGCCCGGGATGTTCGCTGGGGCCGTACTTATGAAAGTTATTCTGAAAATCCGCAAATTGTTCACGACTACGCGGCCGCCATTGTCGAGGGCTTACAGGGTGATGTCGCCAAAAACTTTCTTGATGAACGCCATGTCATTAGTACCGTAAAACACTTTATTGGTGACGGTGCTACTACCGATGGTATTGATCAAGGCAATGCCGAAATTGGTGAGCAGGAATTATTCGATTATCACGCGCAAGGATATGTCGGCGGGTTACAAGCTGGCGCGCAGAGCGTTATGGCCAGCTTTAACAGTTGGAATGGTAAAAAACTTCATGGTGACGAATATCTGCTTACCGATGTATTAAAAGAAAAGATGGGTTTTGATGGTTTTGTTGTGGGTGACTGGAACGGTCATGGTCAAATCGAGGGTTGTACCAACGCCGATTGTCCGCAGGCAGCTAATGCAGGGCTGGATATGTATATGGTGCCAACCGCGGCGTGGAAGCCGTTATATGAAAACCTAATTGCACAGGTGAAGGACGGCACTATTGCAATGGAACGCATTAATGATGCGGTGCGCCGTATTTTGCGGGTAAAAATGCGGGCCGGTTTATTTGATAAGCCAAGTCCTGCAGAACGTCCTTTATCCGGTAAGACGGAGCTGATTGGTGCTGAAGAGCATCGTGAAGTGGCACGTCAGGCGGTGCGTGAGTCATTGGTGTTACTTAAAAACAAAGACAATGTGTTGCCGTTGAATCCAAAGCAAAATATTTTGGTGACAGGCCCTGCAGCTGACGACATCGGTCAGCAATCCGGTGGCTGGACTATTAGCTGGCAGGGTACTGGAAATAGCAATGAAGATTTCCCGGGCGGCACCTCGATTTATCAGGGAATAGCGGAAGCGGTAACTGCCATGGGCGGGCAGGTTGAGCTGGCCGAAAATGGTCAGTACCAGCAAACGCCGGATGTTGCTGTTGTGGTTTATGGTGAAACACCTTACGCCGAGGGTAACGGTGATATTGATAATATCGATTATCAGCGTAATAACCCGGTCGATCAGCAGCTACTAGAAAGCTTAAAGGAGCAAGGCATTCCGGTTGTATCGGTGTTTATTAGCGGCCGCCCGCTGTACGTTAATCCTGAGCTCAATGCTTCTGATGCGTTTGTGGCGGCTTGGCTGCCAGGCTCCGAAGGACAGGGTGTGGCAGATGTTATTATTGCTGATGAAAACGGTGAGCCACGCTACCCAATTAACGGCGACTTGCCGTTCTCGTGGCCAGCGACCCCGTTTCAAGGGCGATTGAATCCAGATCAGGAAGATTACGCGCCACTATTGGAAATTGGTTTTGGTTTGAACTTTGGCGACGAAGGCACTTTGTCTGATGAGCTGCAAACCGATTTTGCTGACCAGGATACTCTCGCGGATATGGCCATCTTTGACCGTGCGCCGCAAAGTCCCTGGCAGTTGCAAATTTTTAATGAAGACCAACGCACCGCAGTAACCAGTAGTGTGCAGAAGATTGATAGCCTATTAAGCTCGACCTTTGACGATCAGGTGCAGGAAGATGCTCGTGAATTCGTGTTTGATGGTACAGGCTCTGCGGGGTTTAGCTTTATTAGTCCGTTTAGCCGCGATTTACGAGCGTTTGCGGGTGATAACGGCACATTGGAATTATCGTACAAAGTCGACCGCAAACCGGAACAGCCGGTGTATTTACAAAT
This sequence comes from Pseudomonadota bacterium, assembly GCA_051746345.1. Taxonomy (GTDB): domain Bacteria; phylum Pseudomonadota; class Gammaproteobacteria; order Enterobacterales; family Alteromonadaceae; genus Idiomarina. The sequence continues at coordinate 15,295 of JBNJEZ010000011.1, read as the reverse complement.
GAACTGCTTATCTGGCGACTGCCAGGTAAAAATTGACCTACAACAGCAGCTACAGCAGGCACAACCGGGCGAGTGGACGACGCTGTCATTATCAATGCAATGTTTGCAGCAAGCAGGCTTAGATACAGCCACAGTAGGGGAGGTGTTTGGTCTTTCTCACGCTGCGCCATTACGCTTTAGCATACGTGATATTAGGCTGGTCGCTGAGCAAGCTGAAGATGCTGAAACTGTTTGTTTAGATTAACCGACAAACTATAGGCAAAAAAAAAAGCTCCGATGTTAATTCATCGGAGCTTTTTTGTATCCCAGGGAAGGATAATTAAAACGCTTAATTAAAAGCTGTAACGCGCTCCTAACGCATAACGAGGACCGTATTGACGAGCAAATAAGAACTGCTGCTCGTAACGACCATAACCCTCTTCGGTTTCGTTATTTAAGTTGATTCCTTCAAAGAACACCGTTAGTTTCTCGTTTACGTCGTAGTTGACGCTAAGGTCCCATTGTCCAAATGAACGTGCATACTGTGGTGGTGCGTCAGAAGAGCCTTGAGCCTGACCAACACCTATCAGATAGCTATCGCGCCATGCGTAGGTTGCACGTACCGATAAGCCATGTTTTTCATAGAACAGCTGTAGGTTGGCGGAATCACTCAAACCAACCAGAGGCGACTGTTGATCTAAGCTATCGACGTCAAAGCTGGTGTCACCATCGACTATAGTCGCGTTAGCTGCGGCACCAAAACCGGTCTCGCCAAACAGTTGCTGAACTGCTACTTCAAAGCCATCAACTGACTTTTCGTCTGTGTTGTTGGGCCGGCTAATATTCCAGACCATCAATGGATCATCAGCATTTGGCTCGATAGCGCCATCGGCATTGCCATGACCATTCGCCAGCATTTGTTCGAAAATTGCGGTTGATGTTGCTTGCTCACCACGTGCTTCGACATCAGAAATCGCCTGTTGATAACGGGGTCCTTCGAAAATGTCTCGAATACCGTCGACGGTGGTTTCGGTGATAGTGTTTTGAATAAAGTTATCAACGTCTTTCTTAAAGTAACCTACTGACGCATAGCTACCATCGCCATAATAGTATTCAAGTGACAAGTCGATATTGGTCGACTCAAATGGCAACAGGTTAGGGTTACCACTGCTGCCGGTGCGAGATCCTGGCTTAGGGCTGCCGCTTAAGCTACGGCCGCCATTTAGAGCGCCAAGAGGAGCACGGGCAATAGTTTTACCGGTAGAAAAACGACCAACCAGATCCTCGGTTAGATCGACTTTAACATCCAGCATCGGCAGGAAAACATCGTGTTCTCCGGTCTGGGTCAGGAAGGTCGACTCATCGCCGCCGCCTTCATATTGCATGATCCACTCAGAAGGACTTACCCAGTTAACCTGTTGTTCAACACGCTGACGCACCCTACTGGTGACATCGGTTTGCTCATAACGAACGCCAAAATTAACCTGGGTAAAGAAACCGGCAAGGTTAAATTCCCATTCAGACTGAATGAAAATTGCGTCTGTTTCTTCTAAAACACTGCTACGGCCAGTAATATCTCCCGGCCGAAGGCCGACATAATATTCGTCCGCACCCATACGCTCTTCAGTTAAGAAAGCGGCCTGACGTGCTAAGGCTTCTTCGATATCGTAAGTGTAATAATAATCTTGAGCTAAATCGGTACCACCACCGGCAAACTCGTCAAGAAAGCCATCGGTAGTGTTATAATTGAACATGCCATCCGGCAGTATTTGAGTAAAGCTTGGACTAAAACCTGGACCACCACGTAAGCCACTCCATGCGCTGTAACCACCCATGTCTTGTTCGGTACTGGTTACGCCACCGGTCACTTTAACGAGAGGGACGTCGAACACTGAGTTATACCAAGTCGCTTCAACTTGATATTGTTTAATGTTGGACTCACCAGGATCACGCAAGAACTGACTAAAATTCGAATCAATTTCACTGCGTTCCAGAACATTGGTGCCATTATTCCAAAGCACATTGGCTTGTGGAATTTCGCCCTCTCGGTAGTCGTAGATCTTAGTACGAAGTTGATCCGAACCTAAGATGATTTGACCGGTAGAATGAATGCCTTTATCAGCACCATTATCAATCTTATTACTAGAGTCGTGTACATCAACCCAAAGATTTAGGTCAGGCGTGACATCCCAATTTAGATTTAAACCGATGGAGTCTGCTTCGATTTCGGTCGTATCCCAGTTAGCCGTAAACGAAGAATCATTACCGGCAATATCGGCATAAACGGCTGTGCCGTTGTCATCAAGTATGTACGAGTTGATGTTGCCGCCAAACTCATTCCAGATGCCCCAACCATAACCGAGACGACCCGAAGTTCGACGAGAGCCGGTGTAATCCGCAGTCAAAGTCATGGTGTCTGTTGGTGCAAACTGGAGAGTCACCTGGCCATTGGTGCGCTCGTTTTGAACGTCAGTAAAGCCATAGTTCATGTCTTTCGGAAAAAAGTGATTACCGACGCGTTCGCCATCTTCACCGATTGGACGCGGATCTGTAAATTCACCTTCTTCTAGATCGGGCAAGCCAACGTTGGCTTGCCAGCCTTGAATGTTGGCGTACTGTTGCTGAAAGTCACGGCGATGTTGAGACACCGATACTGCGACACCAAAAGTGTCATCAGCAAAACTTTCACTGTACAGCGCAGCAATTTCAGGTGTCACCGAATCGCCGGTATCTACGGAGCTGTCGTGCATAGCTTTACCGGAGATAACGAACTGACGCTCCGAATTCTGGAAAGGGCGGTTTGTGACAATATTAACAGTTGCCCCAAGGCCACCACTTGGCATTGCTGCCCGAGCGGTTTTATACACTTCCAGTGCCGTTACGTTTTCTGAAGACAAGGCCTCCATATTGTACGAACGGGAGAAGCCGGTAGAAGGCATTTGCCGACCGTTTAGGGTCACCAGGTTAAATTCAGGGCCAAAGCCCCGAACCGTAATTTGGCTGCCTTCTCCGTCGTTTCGGCTAATCGAAACACCGGTGATACGCTGTAACGATTCGGCTAAGTTAGTATCCGGGAATTTACCCATCTCTTCCGCAGAAATACCGTCAACAACGCCAGAAGACTGGCGTTTAAATTCGGAAGAACGTGACAAGCTGCCGCGAATACCTTGAACATTGATGACTTCCATCGCATTTTGCTCACGATCCTGAAGTTGCTGTTCAGTTTGTTCGGTATCTGCTGATTCTGCAGTCTGCTCCTGAGCAAACGTTGGAAACATCAGACCGGCACTCAGTACGACTGAGACGGCTGCCGCGACTGGGCTTTTGCTAAACATAAGTGGTTTTTTCATTATCTTATCCATTTCTGTTTGTCGTACTGATTAAAAGTTTTCAATGCTAACGTTATCAACTTGATAAACCGCGCCGGAAGACTGTCCCCAAGTAGGGAATATCATGATGACACTGATGTCACTAATATCCAGGCCCGCATCGAATAACGACTGCAGCGTAAAGTTGTAAGTGGCCCATTCGCCGGTAACCGGTTCTTCGTCATAGTTGCCTGAAGATAATGGCACTTCAACATCGGTCGCCGCGCCAGAGGATTCAACTTTCACCAGCCACTGTGCATCTGCTCCGGTGGGCTGCTCGATAACGCGCATGTCAAAGCTAATAGAGCCGTTAGCCAATAATGAAGATGCATCAAAGGTAGCTTCCTCATTTGCAAGGAACCCTAAAACAGTTTCCGGTGAACCCAGGATTTCAAACTGGGCAACATTATTATAGGGGGCATCAACTTCAACGACTTGCGGCTCTGAACCGGCACAACAGTCCCAAAGAGACCAGTCTGCATTAACTTCTTCGTCAAAGATGGTGATTTCGTCAGAACCAGCGCTTGGATCATAAATGCGTGCTTCGTCGACGCGGAATACAGCTCCTTCACCGGTGTCCCAGGCAGGATACATCATGATCGCGTCGATAGCAGAGATATCGAGCTCTTGATCAGCCAGTTGTTGAATTGGGAACGTATAGGTTTGCCATTCACCTGTTGTTGGTGCTTGGCCGCCGTTGCCAGTTGCCAAATCAACTTCGACTTCGGTTTCAGCTCCATTGGATTCAATTTTAAATTTCCAAACAGAGTCTTGGTTATTAGGTGGCGAAACGACTTTCATATCAAACTCGACAACGCCCTCAACCATTAACGCAGAAGCATCAAATTGAATACCGGAGCCATCTGCAGGTTTAAAACCTACAACCGTAGGTGTTGCGCCAATTTCAAATTCGCCCACGATACCGCGCTCTTCATCGGTAACTTCTTGTGGTGTTGTACCACCGCAACAGTCCCAAAGCGGCCAGTCTGGGTTTTGTTCGTCGTCGAATAGAACCAGCTCTGGCGACTCAGCTTCTGGTGAGGTAATTTCCACGTTGGTTAAGGAATACTCCGCACCGGCACCTGAGCCCCATGAAGGGAATACCATAAATGCATCAATGGCACTAGGCTCTAAATCAGTAGAATCAACTAGTTGCTGTAACGGAAAGGTATAAGTTTGCCATTCCCCAACCGTCGGCGACACGCCTTCTGAACTGTCAGTTAACGGCAGTTCAGCAAAGCTGGCATTATTGTCGCTTTCTACTTTAAAAATCCATGACGCGGAGGAATCGTCTGGTGCAGAATTAAGCTTCATATCAAAGCTAATACTGCCAGTTTCGATCATGCCCGTAGCATCAAACGGTTGAGGTTCGCCATTTTCGTCGCTGATGAACTCTTCGCGTGAGACAAACCCATTAACGGTAGGCTCATCATTGACGACGAACTGATAGACCTGGCCTTTCTCAGCATCATCAATAAGTTCAGGCGTTGAACCACCGCAGCAGTCCCAAGCTGGCCAGTTAGGGTTTGGCGTACCGTCAAAAATAGTCAGGTTTTCGACGGTGGTAGAAGGAGGAGAGGGGATTGGTGCTTCGCCGGTGACGAGCGTTTCTTCATCGTCATATCCTGCGCGAAGAGTCTCACAGCCTTTGCCTGTGTCAGGGTTCTGATTACATTGATACACATTAATGTAATCAATTTCCAATGTCTGACCATCAGCGAAAGCGCTTTCATCAATGCCCTGGTTATTGGTGTTTTCAGGCCAATCACCGCCCACCGCTAAGTTCATAATTAAATGAAACTGCTGATCATACGGCGCAGGACCATAATCAACAGTAAGCTCACCTGATGACTGGTCATAATACTCGGTAAACCAACCTTGGTGATTTAGGCCAATAGCTTCGCCATTGCTGTTAAATCGTACTTGCGAGTCGCGCTGAGTTTGGTAAAGGTAACCATCGACATACCAGCGAATTTCACCTTCCTGCCACTCGATGGCGTAGGTGTGGAACTCATCGGCGGGGTTCGCTCCATCGGCTAATTCGTAGGCTTTCCCGGAAGAACTGTTATCGGGCCAGTCGCGACCGTAGTGCAAGGTTCCGTGTACATTGTTTTCGACATTACCATCTTCATCAGTGGTCTTTAAATTGACCGCTTCAACGATATCGATTTCACCGGACTTTGGCCAGCCGCCATAAACCGAGTCAGTCGGCATCATCCAAACGGCTGGCCAAGAACCTTGGCCTTCCGGCATTTTTGCCCGGACTTCGATTCGGCCGTACTTAAAGTCACCTTTGTTTTTACTGTTTAACCGCGCAGAGGTATAAGGGAGAGGGCCGTCAGCATCTTCTCCGGCTGGCATGGCAACAATTTTTAAAGTGCCATCCGAGACAAATGCATTGTCTGGTGAGTCGGTATAGCATTGTTGCTCGTTGTTGCCACCACCCTGACAATTAACTTCAAAGGTCCATTTACTGTCATCGATGCTACTGCCATCAAAGTCATCGCTCCAGACAAGCTCCCAATCGTTTACCGGTTCGGTAGTATCAACTTGGGTATAATCTGTATTGGTTTCGACACTGTCACCACCGCCGCAGCCGGCTAGCCCTAGCGCGACGAGCGCTAGCGCCAATGGTTTAAGTGTTAGGTTTGTTGGCTTCATAACTGAATTCCTGGTTAGACATTCTTGTTGTTATTTATTGATTACACTGTTTTATACATTTTAATGTAAGCGCTTTCATAAAATAGAACAAGAAATTAACATCGTCAATTAGTCTCAGAAAAAACTTCTGTACTTTTTGTTTCATTTTGTGTTTTTACCGCCCCCATCAACCTTAAAGCATTGTCCAGCATACGATTACTAAAGCCCCATTCGTTATCATACCAAGCCATAACTTTGACCAAACGGCCGCTGACACGAGTTTGACGGTTATCAAAAATACTGGAATGGGGGTTATGGTTAAAGTCACGTGAAACTAAGGGCAATTGATTAACTTGCAAGATTCCCTCAAGTTGAGACTGACTGGCGTGTGTACTGATTATTTCATTTACTTCCTCGACGTTGGTATCACGACTAGCAATAAAGCTTAAATCGACCAGTGATACATTAGGTGTAGGGACACGAACAGCGAGGCCATCAAAGCGGCCTGCCAATTCAGGAATAACGAGCCCAACTGCCGCTGCTGCACCGGTTTTCGACGGGATCATTGATTCTGTTGCGGCACGAGCGCGTTGTAAGTCTGGATGGTATGAGTCTGCTAGCCGCTGGTCATTGGTGTAGGCATGAACCGTAGTCATTAGCCCCGATTCGATCCCCAGCTGCTGATGCAGTGGTTGAGCGACAGGGGCCAAACAGTTGGTGGTGCAGGAGGCGTTCGAGATAATTTGCATATCAGCATCTAAAATATGATCATTGACTCCGGTGACAATGGTTGCATCAACTTCTTTACCAGGAGCCGAAATAATCACCTTTTTGGCACCGGCATCAATGTGCTTTTGTGCGTCAGCTCGTTGCGTAAACAGGCCGGTACATTCTAAAACAACATCAACGTTTAGTTCTGCCCAAGGTAATTCGGCTGGATCGCGCTCGCTGCATACCTTAATGACCTGACCATCAACAATAATTGCTTGCTTGTCATGGGTGACAGGTAAATTAAAAGTACCATGTACAGTGTCGTACTGTAATAAGTGAGCCAGAACTTCCGGATCGCCAAGGTCGTTAATGGCAACTACTTCTATTTGGTCGGTTAAACCTCTTTCATGCAAAGCCCTAAGGATGTTTTTTCCTATTCGGCCAAAACCGTTAATGGCTACCTTTATTGTCATAATTACTCCTCGATATTGCGTTTATTAACGTCTTGGGAATCGCGAGCCTTTTAGGCCCTGTTTTATTCTTGCTAGCTTTTCGCGAACTTCGGCACCGCGTTTCAAGGTGTAGCCAGCGATAATCGCATCAATCAGCACCAGGTGTGCTATGCGTGATGCCATTGGCATATATTGATCGGTATCCTCAGGGACATTGGAACTAACAATGTCGTTGCAGAATTCGGCCAAAGGGCTGTTGATTGTGGTTATGCCAATCACCGTTGCACCATTTTGCTGAGCAATCTCAGCGATTTCGCATAGAGCTTTAGTACGACCCGTATGGCTAATCGCAAACAATACGTCGTTCGGCTTACTATTAATCGCCCACATTCGTTGCATCAATAGGTCGTCGGAAAACACGGAAGGGGTGTCAAAGCGGGCAAATTTGTTTTGCGCATCGTGTGCTACGGAGGCCGAAGCGCCAAACCCAAAGAAAGCAATCTTAGGTGCCTTAATCAATGCGTCAATTGCCGTTTCTATTGGTTTACTGTCTAATTGCTGGCGGGCAATATTGAGTGCCGCCAGAGTTGAATCAAATATCTTATTAGTCAGCTCATCAACGCTGTCATTTTCTTCCACATGGCGGTTTAAAAAAGGCGTGCCTTTAGCCAGACTCTGTGCCAGTTTTAACTTAAAGTCCGGGAACCCTTTGCAGCCTAATCTGCGGCAGAAACGATTGACGGTGGGTTCGCTAACATCAGCAATCGCAGCCATGTTAGCAATACTAGTATGAATTACTGACTCAGGGTTGCCGGTAGTAATGTCAGCGACTTTACGCTCTGATTTGCTAAACTGACTCAGGTTTTCGGTAATGCGCTGTAGCAGGTCCATAGGTTTCGTTACTTTTGTAGTTTTATTACGTAAATGTTGGAATTTTTGCTAAACTATTGCTAGCATCCTAACTTAAATGTTGTAAAGTTACATAATCTTTTATCAATTACATTTATGAAATGTCAATGAGGGCACCATGGAAAACCGCCAGCAAAGCTGTGATTTAATTTTATTTGGTGTGAAAGGCGACTTGGCGCGACGCAAATTGCTACCGGCTATTTATCAACTCGATAGAGCGGGACTGTTGTCCGACACTACGCGCGTCGTTGGCGTAGCTCGGGAGACGGCAAGTGACAGTGAGTTTTGCGCTTCAGTGAAACAAACACTGAAACAATTTGTAGCCGCGGAGGAAGTTGACAAAACAACATTTGAGCGTTTTTGTAAGCGCTTACAATACGTTTCTCTAGACTTTTCTAGCGATCAGTATCAAGCATTGGCGGACAAGTTAGCAGACACCCAAAATACACCGGTTTATTACCTGGCAACGCCGCCATCGTTATACGCAACAATTTGTCAGGGCTTGGAGCAAAAGGCGTTAAATGCAGAGCCTGCGAGAGTTATCCTGGAAAAGCCAATTGGCCACGATTTAGATTCATCGAAGGAAATTAACCAACAGGTTGGTCAGCACTTTAAAGAATCTCAGATTTATAGGATCGACCACTATTTAGGCAAAGAAACAGTATTAAACTTGCTAGCACTACGCTTTGCTAACTCTTTGTTTTCGTCCAATTGGGATCACAATGCGATTGACCACATTCAAATAACAGCGGCTGAACAAGTCGGTGTCGAAGGTCGCTGGAGCTACTATGACGACGCGGGTCAGCTACGTGACATGGTGCAAAACCATTTGCTGCAAGTACTGGCGTTGATCGCAATGGAGCCTCCGTCACGGCTGGATGCAGACAGTATTCGGGAAGAAAAGTTGAAAGTTCTCAAAGCATTGCGGCCTATTGACGAGAGTAACAGCCATATTACCACTGTGCGGGGGCAATACAGCGCTGGGTTTGTTGGCAGTAAACAAGTGCCCGCGTACTTGAGTGAGGAAGGAGCGAAGGCCGATAGTGACACAGAAACCTTTGTTGCACTTAAAGTTCAGCTGGATAACTGGCGTTGGTCAGGAGTACCTTTTTATTTGCGCACTGGTAAAAGAATGCCAGAAAAACGCAGTGAGGTGGTAATCACCTTTAAAGAGCAGCCGCACAATATTTTTCACGAAACCACCAGTAAATTGCCCGCAAATAAACTAATTATTCGACTGCAACCGGACGAGGGCGTCGAAGTGCAAATGCTTAATAAAATTCCGGGGTTAGGGAAGAACATGCAATTAAAGGCGACAACCCTGGACCTTAGCTTTGACGAAACGTTTGAGAAAAAGCGAATTGCAGATGCCTATGAGCGCTTATTATTAGAAGCAATGCATGGCAATCAATACCTATTTGTGCACCGTGATGAAGTTGAACATGCCTGGCGTTGGGTGGATGGCATTCTGGACGCATGGCAAACCACCGAAGAAAAGCCGAAGAGCTATCAAGCTGGCACCTGGGGACCGGTCGCCGCTATTTCTTTGTTAGCTCACGATGGTCGTCAGTGGGACGAATAACCGATTTAGAACAAGAAATAAAAAAGGAACAGAAGTTGGATACTTTTACCAATAATGAACAACTTAGTGAAACATTAAGCGGCAAAATTGCAGCAATCCTTGCGCAGGCGATTGAACAGCGTGGCCATGCTTACCTTGTGGTCTCAGGCGGACGCACACCGAAAGCGCTGTTTGAAAAATTGTCGCAGCAAGATATTGACTGGCATAGAGTAACCATTACCTTAGCCGATGAACGCTGGGTATTGCCAAATTCCGACGATAGCAACGACAAGCTAGTAAAGACTACATTGCTGAAAAATAAGGCAGCGCAGGCGCAATTTATTAGCTTGTTCACTAACCATACAACAGCACGCAGCGCCGAGGCTGCTGTCGCTGATAAGCTGTCCCGGTTACCGTCTTTTGATGCGGTGATTCTGGGAATGGGCGATGATGGTCACACTGCTTCACTGTTTCCTTGCAGCCAACAGTTTAAAGAGGGCTTGGATACGAGTGCGGCGGCCATAGCAGTAATGCCGGAGACAGCGCCTTATCAACGCATTAGCTTAACGGCTTCCAGGTTGCTTAATAGCAGTAATATTTTCTTTCATATAACCGGCGAAAGTAAGCTGCCAGCGCTGCAGTCAGCGCTGGCTCAGGCACAACCTGGTAAACTTCCGATTAGTGCTTTTTTACACCAAACCGAAGTGCCGGTCAGCGTTTATTACGCGGCCGCCTAAGAGGTCATTATGAATCCTGTAATACAAAGAGTCACCGACCGCATCGAGCAACGCAGCCAGGCTACCCGCAAGGACTATCTTGCACGTATGGCACAGGCCCGTAAAAACGGTCCTCATAGAGGAGCGCTATCGTGCGGTAATTTGGCACACGGCTTTGCTGCCTGCGACAAGGGTGATAAAGGTGAATTGCGAAGCCTTACTAAAGCCAATATTGGTATTGTAACGGCCTACAATGACATGCTCTCTGCGCATCAGCCTTATCATGACTACCCGGAAAAATTAAAACAAGCAATTCGGGAAGTCGGAAGTGTTGCCCAAGTAGCTGGCGGCGTGCCCGCTATGTGCGATGGTGTCACGCAGGGACAGCCTGGTATGGAATTAAGCTTATTGAGCCGTGACGTGATAGCTATGGCAACAGCCGTGAGTCTATCGCATAACATGTTTGACGGTGGCTTAATGCTTGGGATCTGCGACAAGATTGTGCCCGGCTTGTTGATTGCCGCCTTAAGTTTTGGCCATCTGCCATTTGTATTCGTGCCTGCGGGGCCCATGCCATCAGGTATCTCCAATAAGGAAAAAGCGCGGGTGCGTGAGCTTTATGCCGAAGGCAAAGTTGATAAAGAGCAATTGCTTGAAGCCGAGGCGGCTTCCTATCACACCGCTGGAACCTGCACCTTTTACGGCACTGCCAACTCTAATCAGTTGGTGGTTGAAATTATGGGACTGCATTTACCCGGAGCATCCTTTGTTAACCCGGGCAGTGAATTACGCGAACAGCTGACTCGAGTTGCTGCTCAGCAAGCTACCCGAATAACGGATCTGGGCACTGACTATCGACCGATCAGCCAGATAGTGACCGCCAAGAGTATCGTCAACGGTATTGTTGGGCTATTAGCAACCGGCGGCTCGACTAACCATACGATGCATCTGGTTGCTGTTGCGCGGGCTGCCGGTTACCACATCGACTGGGATGATTTTGCTGAGCTGTCCAGCGTAACGCCACTACTCACCCGCATTTATCCTAACGGACAAGCAGATATTAATCACTTTCAGCGTGCTGGTGGTATGGCATTTTTGATTCGTGAGTTACTGAGCGCCGGCTTATTACACGAAGACGTTGAGACCATCGCAGGGCAAGGGTTAAGCCGTTATACCAAACGTCCTACGCTAGACGACAATGGCAAATTAACCTGGGTGGATATTGTCGATGAGTCACTGGACACCGATGTATTGCGTAAAGCCACAAATCCGTTCAGCGACCACGGTGGATTAGAAGTGTTATCAGGCAACCTTGGGCGTGCTGTAATAAAAACCTCGTCTCTGCCTGAAGGGGCAAAGTCGGTATCAGCGCCGGCGGTCGTATTTACCAGTCAGCATGAGTTGGATGCTGCCTTTAAAGCTGGCGATCTCAACAAAGATTGTGTTGTCGTTGTTCGTTTCCAGGGGCCGAAAGCAATTGGAATGCCGGAGTTACATAAACTAACTCCGCCGCTTGGGGTGTTACAAAAGCGTGGGTATAAGGTGGCACTGGTAACCGATGGGCGAATGTCTGGCGCATCGGGTAAGGTTCCTGCTGCTATTCATCTGACCCCTGAGGCCGTTGACGGCGGACTGATCGCTAAAATTAATGACGGAGACCTGGTCAGTGTTGACTTTGAAACAGGTAAACTGGAGTTGTTGGTTGATGAAGCCGAGTTAGAGCAACGCTCAGTTGCCCAGGTTGATTTAACGGACAGTCACTTTGGTATGGGCCGTGAGTTATTTGCGGGCATGCGTAATAATCTAAGTGGTGCCGAGTCAGGTGCTTGTATGTTGTTCAAGGACGACGAGAACCATGGTTAACGACGAAACAATAAAGACCGATGCGGATTATGCAGTAGTAGCCGATATCGGTGGAACCAATGCTCGATTTGGTCGAATTAATCTGAAAACGTTTGAACTGGATCGCATTCAGGTTTTCCCTTGTGCCGACTATTTAAACCTGACGGACGCGATGATTGCTTATCGCGAGCAACAGCAGGTTGAATTGATTCATGTGGCCATCGCAATTGCCTGTCCGGCGGAGAGCGATTCGATTCAAATGACCAACCACCACTGGCAGTTTTCAGTTAAAGGCACCAGGGAAGCACTAAAGTTACAGAGTTTTATTGTGTTAAATGACTTTGCGGCGGCGGCTATGAGCCTGGTTACTCTTAATAAAAAAGAGGTGACTAAAATTGGTGGTGGTGCCGCTATTGATAGTGCACCCAGAGCAGTGCTGGGTGCGGGCACAGGATTGGGAGTCGGGCACTTAATTAAGTTGCCCAATGGCGATGCTATGCCGTTACCCGGAGAGGGTGGTCATGCAGACTGGGCTCCAATCAACGAAAAAGAATGGGCAATCCACGAGTTTATGGCACAACGCTTTGATGGCCGTGTATCGGCAGAGCGGCTATTGTCAGGCCCAGGCTTAGAGACACTCTATCAGGCGATTGCGCACTATCACGACCAGCCAGCTCCGCCAATAAGGGCAGCCACTATTGGTGCTCGCGCATTGACCAATTGTGATGCGTTGGCTACCGAGACCGTCAATCAATTTTTTGCTAGTTTAGGTAGCTTCGCAGGTAACCTGGCTTTGACCTTAAATACCCGCGGCGGAGTTTACATAGCCGGTGGAGTGGTGCCTAAATTGCTGCCACTGATGGCGGCTTCGGAATTCCGCTCGCGATTTGAACACAAGGGCCGCTTCTGCAACCTCGCGGAGGCGATTCCGTGTTACGTTATAACCGCTGAGCATGCCGGTATGCGCGGTGTCGCACAATATTTAAAACAGACATTAAAAAAGGACTAAAGTAATGGCCCTCTCGGCAAACGATATTTTTAACTCAGCGACGGTTATTCCGGTCATGGTCATTAATGACATTGAACAAGCAATGCCGTTGGCCGAAGTTTTATACGAACAAGGGATGCGTGTACTTGAGATTACGCTGCGAACCGATTATGGGCTAGAAGCGATTAGTCTGTTACGCGAAAAAATGCCCGCCGACGCGATTATTGGAGCGGGTACGGTGACCACAGAGTCTCAGCTTCAGCAAGTGGCGGAAGCAGGGGCTCAATTTGCCATTAGTCCTGGCGCTACGCCGGGCCTGCTGCGTGCCGCTTTAAAATATGACCTGCCGCTAATTCCGGGGGTTGCAACAGTTTCTGAGGTTATGCAGGGGCTTGAATTGGGTTATCAAAGTTTCAAATTATTTCCGGCTGCGGCAGTTGGTGGTATTGCCTTGTTAAAAGCTATTTCGGGTCCATTTCCTGAAGTTCGGTTTTGCCCTACAGGTGGCATCAACAGTAGTAACTATCAAGACTACCTGGCGCTGGATAACGTGGCATGTGTCGGTGGCTCTTGGGTTATCCCCGGCTAAGTTGTGTTAGCTTGTGAGACAGATCGGTAACCATTACGTAGTTAGAGTTACCATGTCTTTGTTTTAGGTCTTATATGTCGCAACCACAGCTGATTATTTTTTATGACGGGGGCTGCCCGTTGTGTATTAAGGAAATGCGTCATCTAAAAAAACTCGACGCTGGTCAAAAGATCCAATTCGAAAATATCAACGAAGGCGATTTTAACGAGCGTTTCCCCGAAGTTAACATTGAAAATGCCAATGCCTACTTACATGGGCGATTGAGTAATGGGCAAATGGTTTACGGCCTGGACGTGACGCATGCAGCCTGGTCTCAGGTTGGCAAGGGTTGGTTGATTGCTCCTTTAAGGTGGCCGGTCATTCGTTGGTTGGCGGATAAGGCTTACTTATTTTTCGCCAAGCACAGGAACCGTATTTCTAAGTTGCTGACAGGTGAGGCGCGGTGCTCACAATGCTCGATTGACTGATGCTACAGTGATTGCGATCTAGTTTTTGTAGCGCTGTGAATAGATACCTAGCCCGGTAACGGTAATCAAAATAATAACCATACCGAGGATTTGGGCTGAGACCAGTGTTTCACTTAAAACTACGACTCCAAATATTGCCGCCGTCACCGGCTCTAGCGTTCCAATAATTGAGGCTAGCGCTGGCGGTGTTTGTCGCAGGCCTATAATATACAGAATAAAAGAGGCGCCAGCGCCAAGTACCCCTAAAATCAGGAATAGCGGCCAATCAACGGATCCGGCTACGCTTTTTGCCTCAGTAACATCAATAGCTGTCCCCAGTACAATGACCAAAGTCGTAAATGCTATTGATAAAATAGCCTGAGGACTGCCTTGCATAGCTGCATATTTAAACGCAAAGATGAACAGCGCCAATGACAAACCGGACAACAATCCGGTAGTGACAGCAAACAGACTTAATGCACTGCCGTCAACTTGGAAGATGCGGGTAAGCATGACCACACCAAACAACACCAGCGCAATCGCAGCCCATTTAACAATGGTGGGTCTTTCTAATCTGAGTGCAAAAGAAATCAGGTAAACAAATATCGGAGCGCAATACATGAGTGTGGCGGCAACCGAGACACTGCCTTTTTCGATACTTAAAAAATAGAATGCGAAGTTACCTGCAACACCCAGTCCGGCGACGATAGACCAAAACCATAAGCGGAAGTAGATAAGGCCACTATTGCGGGATTTTAGTGCCAACCATAACACTACAAATAGTAGGCCAATTGCGCCCCGAATAAAGGACACAAGTAGCGGATCCCAGCCGTTGTTTATTAAAACCCCGGCAATGCCGCCCGCCAGCCCCCAAAAAAGCGCCGCAAACGTCACCAGTATTATGCCTGAATTAGCCATTCTACGGTCAACTTCTAAGTGGTTAATGTAATGCGCTGAATGTACTAAAGTTAGAAGATCTGATAGGGATAATCAAATGGTGCGTCCGAGTAGACTCGAACTACCGACCTCTGCCATGTCAAGGCAGCGCTCTAACCAACTGAGCTACGGACGCACTTTATAGAGGATGTCGTTGA
>JBNJEZ010000010.1:0-85426 GCA_051746345.1 Pseudomonadota bacterium | reverse complement strand
ATCTCATACGCTAGAGAATCCGCTCGACTTTCCGCTGAACAGTAGCCGCTTGATCGAAGCCAGTGCCGGTACCGGTAAAACCTATACTATTGCGGCACTTTACGTACGTCTGGTGATAGGGCATGGGGCCGACGACACTAACTTTGAACGTGAATTAGTGCCGAAAAACATCTTGGTAATGACCTTTACCAAAGCCGCCACCGAAGAACTCAGTGATCGAATTCGCGCGCGTTTGGCGGAAGCCGCAGCTTATTTCCGCAATCCAGAACTAGTGCAGAGCGACCCGTTTTTGGCCAGTTTGCGAGAGGACTGCGTTAAACAGCAGCAGAATCTGATGCATTTAGCGCGGTTGCTGGACTTAGCCTCGCAGTCAATGGACGAAGCCGCGGTAAAAACTATTCATGGCTGGTGTCAGTCGATGCTTAAAGAACATGCTTTTGCTAGTGGGAGTCTGTTCAGCCAGGACGTCGAAACCGACAACGAAGAGCTACGCCTGCAGGCAGCCGAAGATTATTTTCGGCGCTTTATATATCCGGCGGACGCAGAGCTAAGCGCCCGGTTACTGGAAGACTTTAAGTCACCAGAAGCCTTGCTAGGACTTACCTACAGTTTGAGCAAAAGTGGCCAGGCACCGGTCAATGGCGATTTGCACAGTTTGCTGAAAGAGGCAGAAAGCGCGCATCAGCAACGAATGGCTGCAATAAAGCAAGAAATTGGTCCCATCGTTAATGATTTGATTGATAAAGCATCACCGGTTAAGGGTGTGGCAACTAAGCTTAAACAATTCCAGAAGTTTGCTGACTGGTGTGCGAATCCAGACTTAGTAGAACCGGATGTGACCACGGCTAACTGGAAAAATATCAGCGCCGAAGAGCTACAGAAATTTGCTGATGCGAAACTGGGCGGTATGTCCACAGACTGGACCGTTCTGGGCGAACTACAGGAACGTATAAAGCAAAGCAAGGTGCAGCAGCAGGAAGAATTGGCAAAAGTAAAACAACACGCCGCGTCGTGGGTGAGTTACCGTTTTGCAGAGCTACAAAATCAACGCGCCGAAATGGGTCACGACGATATGCTGACGCGCTTACGCGATGCGCTGAAAGGCCCCAGCGGGGAAGCCTTGGCAGCGGCTATCCGAAAGCAGTATCCGGTCGCTATGGTGGACGAGTTTCAGGACACGGACCCGGTGCAGTACGAGATCTTTAATCGTATTTATAATTTAGCAGAGCCGCATGCGGGAACCGGAATTTTTCTTATTGGTGACCCAAAGCAGGCAATTTACAGCTTCCGAAACGCCGATATTTATACCTATTTAAAAGCACGCCGCGATACTGAAGGTCGGCACTACAATCTGGCGCGAAACTTTCGGTCCTCGCAGGCTATGGTCGATAGCGTGAATGTTCTGTTTGAACGCGCAGAACAATTGCCGCGCGGAGCCTTTCTGTTTAAAACCGACAATGACAATCAGCTGCCCTTTAACCCTGTAGCAGCGAATGGACTTAAGCAGACATTTAAGCACTGTTTGTTATCCAGTAATCTTAAAACAGCGCCGGCATTGCTGTGGTCGGTATCCGATCAGGAAAAGCGTAATAAAAATGATTTCTTCCGATCAGCCGCAAACCATCATGCCAATATCATGGCGTCATTGTTAAATGACCCGCAAGCAGGTTATTACAATGACGAAGGGAAACTTGAGCAGCGGGTAAAAACCAGCGACATCGCCGTGTTGGTGAATAACTTTAATGAAGCTAATACGATTAAAAAGGCGTTAAGTGACCGTGGCCTGAAAAGTGTTTACCTGTCGGACCGGGAATCGGTTTTTGCCCAGCGCGTAGCAAAGGACTTGCTGGCGCTGGTAAGCGCTTGTGCTGAGCCGCGCGAGCCGGCACTGATACGCAGTGCGTTAGCGACTCAGTTACTGGGTCTGCCGTTGCCAGAGCTGGAATATATCCACAGCGATGAGCAGCAATGGGAGCACCGGGTCGAAGAGTTTTTAAGTTATCATGATCAGTGGCAGCGGCAGGGTGTGTTGGCAATGCTGCAGAGCCTGCTGCATAACTATCAAGTACCGGCTAAATTACTGGAAGACCGGATACAAGGCGAGCGACAACTCTCCGACGTGTTGCATATTGCCGAACTGCTGCAACAACAGAGCATGCTGCTGGACGGTATTCCTGCCCTGGTTAATCACTTTGCTGAGCAAGTGAATGAGCGTCACGGTTTTGGCAGCAACAGCCGCACCCAGAGTGATGAACAGCAATTGCGTCTGGAAAGCGATGATGAACTGATAAAAATCATCACTATTCATAAATCCAAAGGTTTGCAGTATCCATTGGTTTTCATGCCCTTTGCAGCATATACCCAGGCAGAAACCTACCGGATAAAGCCGCCTGCGGCATATCATGATAAAAATGGCCAGTTGCAGGTGCTTTGGTCGAAAGACGACGACAATAAACAGCGGTTAAGTGATGAAATACTGGCTGAAGACTTGCGCAAAATGTATGTGGCGTTGACCCGCGCGCAATACGCCACGTTTATTGCTCTTGAGACAATGAAAGAGCATCGGAATAACCCGCTATTTTACCTGTTGAACGGTGGTACATCTCCAACCGACGAACTGTATAAGGAAGTCAGCGAACGTTGGCAGCAGCCGGCGCACACACAATTAACCCGACTGGAAGACGACGAGCCTTTAGTTCGCGCGCTAGAGCAGGAACAAACAACGCCTAAGCTAACACCTCGGACAATGCCTTCTGATCGCAAACTTGAGCGCTGGTGGGTGGCCAGTTACAGCGCGCTCAAGTTCGAAGGGGCTGTGACAAAAAGCGAACAGGCACCGCAGTCGCCTTACGAAATGAATCTTTTAGACGAGCGTGACGACGGTGACGTACAAGTTGCCAGTGCCGAACAGCCTAGCCCGGATAGTATCCACCATTTACCGAAAGGCGCGGGGCCAGGTACCTTTTTGCATAATTTGTTGGAAGAGTCCGCTAATATTGGCTTTGCGCAAATAGCGAATGACGCCGGCGAACGCTCAGATTTGGTACAACGGTTTTGTGTCAGCCCGTATTGGCAGGAACACCAAAATAGCCTGGAGCGTTGGTTGGATGCGTATTTGCAAACCGAATTTCGGTTAAACAATAACGGCGATACCGTGAGTTTAAGTGTGCTGAAGCAGTATAAAGCCGAGCCGGAATTTTGGTTTGGTGCCAATCAGGTTAATGCCCAAAAGCTCGATGCCCTGGTCCTTGAACACATTCTTGCCGGACATGAACGCCCTGCGCTGGAAGCTAATGTGCTGAACGGCATGTTGAAAGGCTTTATTGACTTGGTGTTTGAGCACAACGGTAAGTATTACGTGGCGGATTATAAATCTAACTGGCTGGGCGAAGATGATCATGCGTATACCGAGCAAGCTATGCGCGAGAAAATTTTACACAGCCGCTACGACCTGCAGTATGTGATTTACACGCTGGCACTGCATCGTCTGTTAAAAGCTCGTTTAGGCAATGAATACGACTACGACACCCATGTTGGTGGCGCCGTGTATCTGTTTTTGCGCGGGCATAGGGCCGAAACTGGCGGAGCGTTCTGTGACCGGCCGTCTCGGCAACTTATCGAACAGCTGGATACACTGTTTGCGGGTGAGGAGCTGGTATGACAGATATTATCTCGAACCCTCTGTTTAAGGCCTTGCAGGATTGGCGCGATGCCGGCTGGATACGGTCAATAGATCTGGCCTTTGTCGAGTTTTTGCAGCAAGCGGGAGAAGCACGTAGCGACGTGTTATTAGCAGCGGCATGCGCCTCACATGAAGCGGGTCGCGGGCATACCAGCGTTAACATGAATGCGCTGCAGAATAAGCCGGAAACCGTATTAAATTTACCTCCTGAAAATCGATACTCGCCAAACTGCATAACTCCCGGCGAGTTGTTTAGACAGTTTGGCACCGGTGTTGAAGCGGCTTTAACTCAAAGCCATTGCGTAGATGTTGAAGGTAATGGTAATCACCCGTTGGTATTAACTGCCGGCAAACTGTATTTGCGTCGCTACTGGCAATACGAAGCCTTTATAGAGAACGACCTGCGGGCGCGTATGAGCGATCGTCCGGTTACCAATGACGATTTACTGAAAAGCACTCTGGCTAAGTTGTTTGCTCAAGCCGGGGATGAAAAGACGGAAGACATTAACTGGCAACGCGTAGCCTGCGCTAATACCGTGCGCAACCGCTTCAGTGTTATTACCGGCGGACCCGGTACGGGTAAAACCTACACAGTGGTGCGCCTACTAACTGCGTTGCAGCATCAGACCTTATTCCTTGGCTTACCGCCGTTGCGCGTATCGTTGGCAGCGCCGACCGGTAAGGCCGCCGCACGGCTCACCGAATCCATAGAAGGCGAGTTGGATACACTGCGCGGTGATGCAAAACTTGCCAGCCTGAAAGACGCGTTAGATTCAATACAACCCGAGGGGAAAACCCTGCACCGCTTGTTGGGTGTAAAGCCGAACTCGCGCTCATTTAAACACCATACCGACAACCCTCTGCGCACTGACGTTGTTATTGTCGACGAAGCTTCCATGATAGACATTGAGATGATGACGGCACTGCTAAAAGCCACACCAAAACAGGCACGGCTGGTGCTTATCGGCGATAAAGATCAGTTGGCTTCGGTAGAAGCTGGCGCAGTGCTGGGTAACTTGTGTCGCGGAGCTGACCAAGGACACTACCATACCGAAACGGCCCAATGGTTGCAGCAGGTAGCAGACATACCAGATTTTCCGACAGACTTAATTGACGACAACGGCGAACAACATCTGCAACATGTCGTTAAATTCCGTAAAAGTTATCGCTTTTTCGGCCCCATTGCCGATCTTGCTAACGCAATTAACCGTCAGGATGACGCGGCTGTGCAACAGGAGCTAGAGCAGGCCAGGAATGCGGACGATGAGCACTCCGTTCAGCTTTATGAGGTTAACAGTCTCGATGCTCCCGAATTTACAGAATTGGTGCGAGCCAGTAGCTCGAGTCCACGACTCGAGTCGTTTAACCATTTTGACGACTATGCCAAGGCGGTGCTGGACGCCAATACTGACTTCCAAGTTCTGACCGCCCTGCGCGAAGGACCCTGGGGCGTAAAAGCCGTTAACCAAAAAGTCGGCGATATACTCGGCGTAAACGCCAACAGCTGGTACGAAGGCCGGCCCGTAATGGTCACCAAAAACGATTACGGACTGAAGCTAAACAACGGTGATATTGGCATAGCCCTGAAAGACCCCGAACACGGCCACCTAAGGGTCGCCTTCCCTGATCAAGAACACGGTGTGCGCTGGGTACTTCCAAGCCGCCTAACCCACATAGAAACCGTGTACGCCATGACCGTGCATAAATCTCAAGGCTCCGAATTCAAACACACCGTCATGGTGCTGCCCGACCACGACAGCCCCGTGCTGACAAAAGAGTTGCTGTATACGGGGATAACACGGGCTAAGAAGCGGTTGAGTTTGGTGGGGAGAGCGTTGCTGAGTTTGGGGGATAAAAATGTCTAGCTTGTACCGTGGCATTTATGACTTGCTGCAAACTTCCGCGGTTAAGGATGGGCTATCTGAACAGAGCGATAATCTTGTCGCTGACATAGAAAATCTGAAACTTGAAGTTAGTCATAATCGTTTAGTGGAGTCACTGTCAGAGCAACTTTCACGTGTGCTAGCGGCAGTTGGAGAAGGTGAAAAATTAACTGATAACGAAAAGTTGAATCAACAAGTTGAGCTTTTAAATGGGTTACTTCAACACGCTCGGCGTACACTAAAAGATGAGACTGCTGCTGAAATTATTGACGAGCTTATCTCTCCTCCTCAAGTTTTGCGATCGCTTTATCGAAAAGGTGAACAGCCAGAATTGCCTCAAATTGGGCTGGCACAGCCGTGGCTATTTACCGCGGGAAAAGACTCACCGGCTTTGCTTAATGAACTGATTGCAGAGCTATCCAGCTGCAACCATGTGGATATTTTAGTTAGTTTCATTACAGTCTCTGGTGTTCGAAAAATTCATGATGTTTTAAAGCAAATAACAGCGACTGACGCGAATGGAAAAAGTAAAACGTCGATTCGTGTACTTACCACGACATACATTGGCGCGACTGAGAAAAACGCGTTGGATATGCTCGCTAAACTTCCTAACTGTGAGGTTCGTGTCTCTTTAGATGGACGCCGCACGAGGCTTCACGCGAAGGCTTGGATATTTGAACGTAAAACAGGTTTTGGTAGTGCATATGTGGGCAGCGCCAACTTATCTGGAGCTGCCTTAATGGGCGGATTAGAGTGGACTGTGAAGTTCACAGAGCGAGGGCAGGAGAATCTTTATTCAAGAGCAAAAGCACATTTCGAGACCTTGTGGGAAGATGGTGAGTTCCAACCTTATGATCCGAGTGATAGCGAACATGTTAACGCTTTAGAGCAAGCCTTAATTCGAGAGTCTGGTGGCAAGTATTCACTTGAGCATGTCACCACGACGTTTTTTGATATTACTCCAAAACCGTTTCAAGCGGATATTCTTGAGCAACTAGATAATGAAAGGGCGCATGGGCGCTATAAGAATTTGCTGGTTGCTGCCACAGGCACAGGAAAAACTGTCATGGCGGCGTTTGATTACCGCCGAATTTGCGAACAGGAGAAAGGAAGACCTCGACTATTATTTGTAGCGCATAGAGAAGAAATTCTTAGTCAGTCATTAACGACTTATCGGCAGATATTAAAGGACTCGAACTTTGGCGACTTATTAACAGGGCGACATAGACCTCAACAGTATGACCACTTATTTGCCACCATTCAAAGTTTACGTTCGCAAGGAATCTTAGAGCGTTTCCCGGAGAACCATTGGCAAGTTGTGGTTGTTGATGAATGCCATCATATCGCAGCGCAAAGCTTTGATGACGTTGTGTCTCGTATGCAACCGAAATACCTACTTGGTTTAACAGCGACCCCTGAACGCGGCGATAACAGAAACATATTAGCGTATTTTGACTCTCGCCCAGATGGTTCCCCATCAGTCCAAATGCGGCTTTGGAACGCGCTTGATCAGCAATTGTTGGCTCCATTTGAATATTATGCGTGTGACGATGGACAGGACTATCGTGATGTTAATTGGGCCAATGGGGATGGACGTACAGATCTTCATAATATTCTCTCTGAAAATGACGTTCGTGCGCGCAATGTTATTCGCGCATGGTCAGAAGTTGTTAATACGGTAAGTGAGTCAAGAGCGTTAGCATTTTGTGTGGATGTTGAACATGCACGATTCATGACGCAACAATTTAACAAGGCAGGCATTTCTGCTGCACTGATTTATGGTGAAAGCTCGAGAGATGAGCGAGTGTTATTGCCTAAACAGCTGGCCAACAAAGAAATTAATGTACTTGTGACGGTCGATCTTTATAACGAGGGCGTCGATCTGCCTTTTGTAGATACGCTTCTGTTATTAAGGCCAACTCAAAGTATCACTTTATTTCAGCAGCAGATCGGGCGCGGATTGCGTTTACATCCCGAAAAAGAAAGTTGTTTAGTTCTCGACTTTGTCGGTCAACACCGGGCAGGATTTCGCTTCGATTTGTTATATGGAGCTATTACAGGATTAACTCGAAACGAAGTATTTGATGGTGTAAAAAATGGCTTTGGAAAATTACCTAGCGGCTGTTATTTACAATTACAAAAATAAGCACGCGAGTCTGTTTTAGGAAGCTTACGTGAAGCTATAAATCAAAGATGGAATCAGCTTCGAAACGAACTCAATCATTTCGCTCGAATAAAAGGTCGTAGCCGAGTTGAACTGACAGAGTTTTTAGCGGAACAACAGTTAGAGCTCACTGATATTTACCGAGGAAATGGTAACAATACGGGGTGGACAAACCTACAACGAGCAGCTCAATTGTTGCAAGGCGAAGGCAATGATGTGGAAACTTACTTTAGCCGTCGCTTTATGAGCTTATTGCATATTGATGACCCAGAGTATTTGCAGTTTATTCAGAGAGTATCAGAAGCTAATCGCCCGGTTAAATTGAAGCAACGAGAAAAGCAATATGCGCAAATGCTCGCATATCAAATAGATGGGCAGAACAGCCAAGTTGGGAGTGGCAAAGCATTTATTCAGCGACTGCATGATGAGCCGGAAGCATGCGGTGAGTTAAGTCAGCTATCGCGATATCTTGATGCAAAAACAAACTATGTATTGCACGACTTACCAGGGTTAGAAGATACAGCCTTGAAACTTCATGCGTCCTATCAAATACGTGAAGTACTCACTGCTGTTGGTTTTCTAAGTGAAGATCATCGTGCTCCATTCCAAGCTGGAGTATTGCGTTTGCAAGATCAGAAAGTGGAACTGCTCTTTGTTACTTTAGACAAAGCAGACGCGCTACACGAAGGCGTTGCCTACAACGATTATGCGATAAGTCGAGACAAATTTCATTGGCAATCGCAGAATACCGCTTCTTCAAATACTCTAACGGGTCGTCGCTATATTGAAAGTGATACCAATGGTTGGCAGTTCCAATTATTTGTAAGAGAGAATAAGCAAAAAGCCTATAAAGCTTGTGGGCCTGTGACTTTTATCGACAGTCACGGGGAACGACCAATGAATATTACCTGGGAATTGAAAAACAAGCTTCCAACTCGGCTTTATCAAGCATTTAGCGTGTTGCGGTAGGACTAACCTGCTGTGGCACTTAGATCTAGCTGATATCCAATTGCCCCACCCCAAAAATAGTTCTAAGATACCCACACTACCCAGTAACGTACTGATCCCATGCCTCTTTCGTCGAAAAGCTTAAACCATTCATTTGCCTTTTTACTCGTTCTTTTTACTGTATTCAACACCCATGCCGCGGAGACCCTCAGGCTTGAATCAAAGCTTATCAGCGAAACAATCACAGCTCGAGTTGCGTTGCCAGAAAGTTATCAGCATTCAGACAGTTTTCAGTATCCAGTGCTGCTGGTTATGGACGGATCAACGCAGTTTGAGCACATAGCGGGTAACGTTAATTTTTTAAGTACGTTTTCTATTGTGCCGGAAATGGTTGTTGTTGGGGTTAGTGCTAAGAACCGCTTAAAGCGTTTTACTCACACAAAAATGGAAGGCTACGCTGACCGCTCTGGCGGTGCCGAGCAGTACACCCAGTTTTTGCAAGATGAGCTGATACCAGCGCTGCAGAAAAAGTACCGAGTGTCGCCTTATACGGTGGTCACCGGGCACTCGCTGTCGGGACTGTACACCAGTTATCTGGCGACTCACCACTCAGATTTTATCAATGCTTCAATATCGGTCAGCCCGAGCCTTTGGTGGGATGACTTTACGCTTATAAAAGACATAAAATCGGCGAAACAAGAGTCAGAAAAGCCGCCGGTACGCTGGTTCGTTAGTATGGCGAATGAGCCCAATGAAATGGCAGAGAGCTATAAGCGTTTATTGAATGCGCTGGAAGCGAAGCCAGAATCGATTTTTAACTGGGAGTCAAAGCAGTTCCCCAACGAAACCCACGACAGCACGCCATTAATTGGCAATGTGGAAGGGCTAAAATCAGTTTTTCGTGGATTTAATGCAGTGCCGAACATCGAGAGCAAGTCGCTGGAACAGTTGCAGGGGTTCTATACTAATTACGACAAGACGGTAGGTTATAACTTCCCTATGTCAGTTCATCAGTACAACGTCTATGGTCTAAAAGCCGCTTATGAAGGCAAAGTTGACTGGGGGCAGGCCATCCTCGAGAAGGGCGTCGAGATATTCGACCAGTCAGAGATCCTGTGGGACAGCCTAGCAACGGTTTATTCTATGAATGACAACGGCGAAAGTGCGCTAAAAGCTTCGAATAAAGCCTTACACTTCGCACGCGAGCATCAGTCGAAATATATCAGTGAAATTGAAACGCAGAATAGTGATTTGAAAAAACAGACAGAAAATTAAATTGTATCGATGTAACTTGAGGTTTCGCTGGGCAAACCCATAAAAATTTGTTTTGCTGTAAAGTATTAATAAACCAATAATAATTTAACGATATGCAGCAACGCCGTTCAGGAAAAACCACAACCTTTAATGCCGCGACGCCGGACAGCGATGCGCAGCGCGATCGAGCGCGGATTATTCATTCGTCGGCGTTTCGGCGGCTGCAGGCTAAAACCCAGGTGTTGGGCGTTGGACAAAGCGACTTTTACCGAACGCGGCTCACCCATACCATGGAAGTGGCGCAAATTGGGTCGGGCATTTGCGAGAAGTTAAAGCAAAAATACGCTAATGATCAGAGTATTTCGCAGCATATCCCTTCATTTTTTCAAATAGAAGCTATTTGCCTCGCACACGATATTGGTCATCCTCCATTCGGCCATGGTGGTGAAGTTGCGCTAAATTACGCGATGCACCGGCACGGCGGATTCGAGGGCAATGGGCAAACGCTGCGTATTATTTCTAAGCTGGGTGAATACTCCGATGATGATGGGCTCGATTTAACCCGGCGTACTTTACTTGGGGTATTGAAGTACCCTGTATTGCATGGCGAAGTTGCTTCGCAACAGCTAACGAGTGACTCCCCTGTCGCTGATTTTAAACCGCCAAAATGCATTCACGATGACGAACAAGATGTCCTTAGCTGGGTGCTTGAGCCGTTTACAAATGAAGATAGGGATATTTTCCGTTCAGTAAAAGAGCAGAAGGATAAACGAAAGTCACAGTTTAAAGCGTTCGATACCTCAATCATGGAGCTGGCAGACGATATTTCCTATGGGGTCCATGATTTAGAGGATGCGCTGGCACTGAACTTAGTAACAGAACGCCAATGGCGTGAAGATGTATTAAAAAAGGTGCTAAGGGATAGCATTATCGCCAAAAATGCTGACTTTTACACGGACAAGCTATTTTCTGGTGAGAGCAGGTCGCGCAAACATGCGATCAGTTTATTAATTGGTCACTTTATTCCGCATATCGAGATCTTTCAGCAACAACGGTTCCATTCACCTTATCTGGATTTGCAAGCAAGGCTGCCTGACGATATTGAACACACGTTGACGGTACTAAAAGAATTTGTTTTTAAGCATGTAATTCGTAGCGCTTCGGTGAAAGCGATGGAGTACAAAGGTCAGGCAATGATTATGAAGCTGTTCCATGCTTTAGGTGAAAGTCCGGAGCAATTGCTGCAGCCATCAACGCTGGAGAAGTATCAGTCAGCTGAAAATCCGAACCGAGTCATCTGCGATTATATTTCGGGTATGACCGATAATTATGCGGTTAAGCTGTATAACCGGTTGTTTAATCCCTTTGAAGGTTCGGACATAGAACGGTTTTAACCTATGAAAGTTTTCTACTGGGCCTGATTAAGGAGTTCCTATGAATACGGTTGATCAGCATCTTTTACGCTGCGTGGAGCTTGCAGAAGAGGCTCTGAATGCTGGAGATGCGCCATTTGGTTCGGTACTGGTCGATGCGATGGGTACGGTTTTGCGCGAGGACCGTAACCGGGTTAATACGGTTGCTAAAACCTATCACCCTGAAATTGAATTAGCCCGCTGGGCTGCCGAAAATTTATCGCTGGAACAGCGTCAAAAAACCGTGATGTACACGTCCGGTGAGCACTGCCCAATGTGCTCAGCAGCGCACGGTTGGGCCGAACTCGGTAAAGTGGTTTATATTCATTCCACCCAGCACCTAACGGCCTGGTATCAAGAGTTCGGTTTGAGCGGCTCGCGAGTTAAGCAGTTACCCATCAATGACATAGTGCCTGAATTGGCAGTAGAAGGCCCGATTGACGATTTACTGCCGCAAATGTACCAGTTGCATAAACGCTATATCAGCAGCAAGACTGGTTAAGCTCGGTAATCACAGCTTTTTATCGGGCAGGGGATCTCTCCCAGAATCATTTCAGTTATAATTCGCTCAAATTCCAGCCACCAAAGACAACGTTATGGCGAAAGGTAAGCAAGAATCGATAGTACTAGAAACGCCAACGGGATCTGATCATGTGTTGCTTCACTCATGCTGCGCGCCCTGTTCTGGCGAAGTTATGGAGCGAATGGCGGAAGCTGGCATAAAGTTTACGATTTTCTTTTATAATCCAAACATTCATCCAGAACGAGAATACTTACTGCGTAAAGAAGAGAACATCCGCTTTGCTGAAAAGCTCGGCGTCGACTTTATCGACTGTGACTATGACAGTAAGAATTGGTTTGAGCGGGTTAAAGGTTTGGAGTGGGAACCTGAGCGCGGCAAGCGTTGTACTGAGTGTTTCGATATGCGCTTTGAGCGGACTGCGTTGTATGCGCATGAAAACGGCTTTGATACCATTACCAGCTGTCTTGGCATTTCGCGCTGGAAGAATATGGAACAGATTAATGACTGTGGTCAGCGCGCGGTAGCACCGTACGAGGGACTGCATTACTGGACCTTTAACTGGCGCAAAAAAGGCGGCTCAGCCCGAATGGTAGAAATTGCTAAACGCGAACGGTTCTATCAGCAGGAATATTGCGGCTGTGTTTATTCTCTGCGGGATACCAACCGCTGGCGCTTAAAGAATGGGCGCGACCGTATCCAAATTGGAGTTGAGTATTACACCAACGATTAAGGATCTGCTCAGTAGGCGATGAAACAATCTTCAGATACCGTGGTTATGGTGCGTCCGCACCATTTTGCGTCTAACCCAGAAACCGTTGCGGATAACGCTTTTCAGTCGTTGGCTGCGGAGGGTACGGATGTCGCTAAAAAAGCTTACGAGGAAGTCACCCGTGCGGCGGAAATATTAGCCAATAAAGGTGTCAGCGTTCATTTGTTCGAGGACAAAGGAACTGAAACACCCGACTCGGTATTTCCCAATAACTGGTTCAGCACACATAGTAGCGGTGAGCTGGTTTTGTATCCGATGTATTGCAATAATCGCCGCAAAGAGCGACGTTCGGATATTATTGATTTTTTACAGCAGAAATATGGCTACAACAAACTGGTCGACTTGAAAGAATTAGAGCGCCAAGACCTGTTTTTAGAAGGCACTGGGTCTATTGTGTTCGATCACCTTAATAAGCTGGCCTACGCTGCTCGTTCTAACCGAATGGACGAAACCGCACTGCAACAGCTGTGCAAGCAGATTGCTTATCAACCGATAGTTTTTGATGCCTCCAGCCAGGATGGCCAGCCGGTTTACCACACCAACGTGCTTATGGCGGTTGCTACCGACTTTGTGATGGCTTCGGTAGAGATGATCCGCAATGAGCAGCAACGACAGATGTTCATCAACACCGTTGAGCAGTCGGGAAAAACATTGATAGCCTTGTCTGAGCAAGAAATCGAAAATTTTGCCGGCAATACATTAGAGCTGGAAGCAGAAGGACAAAAACTTCTGGCGATTTCTGACACCGGTTACCGATCGCTTACTACAGAAAACAAACGGCAATTAGAGCGCTTTGTCGAGTTAATGCCTGTCGCAGTGCCTACTCTGGAGCTGGGCGGAGGTTCTATCCGTTGCATGCTGGCTCAAGTGTTTCCTCGGCTTGATTCTATATAAACCGCCTTTATAAAATTAATTGAAAATATAATTTGACATTATTTTTAAAGGGCGTACATTGGGCGGCGTTGGATAAGAAACAGTTAGTTAAACACGCACTACGTAGCATTCAAGTCTTCAAGGCAACAATACCTTCGTCCTGTAAGTTTTAAGTTTCATTTTTTACCCCGCATGATCACCGTCACTGAGAATTTCTCATGTCGGTACTTTTATATATTTAAAAATTTCAGGATATTATTATGTCTAATTCAGTAAATGGTGTTGTTAAGTGGTTTAACGAAGCAAAAGGTTTTGGTTTTATCGAGCAGCAAGGTGGCGCAGACGTATTTGCTCACTTTAGCGCTATCGTTAGCGATGGTTTCAAAACGCTGACCGAAGGCCAACGCGTTTCTTTCTCAGTAACCCAGGGTCCTAAAGGTCCTCAAGCTGAGAACATCCAAGCGCTGTAATGCGTCTGGACTAGCTTTTCACTAAGCTAAAATTATGAAGAGCAGCCTAATGGCTGCTTTTTTTGTGCCTGAATTTCAATCTAAAAGCCCGTAGAATACAGCTCATCCCTCACTATTTGGAGTGACACCGTGACTCAACCTTTGCAGCAACTGATTTGTCCCTTAGATGGCGACCCACTCGAGCTAACACAACGCAGCTGGTGTTGCGAGCATGGGCATAGCTTTGATGTTGCCAAGCAAGGTTACGTCAACTTATTACCGGTGCAGAAAAAACGCTCAAAAGATCCCGGTGATAGTAAAACGATGATAACTGCCCGCCGGCACTTTCTTGAGCAAGGCCATTACCAACCGTTAGCCAGCGCTATCGCTGAGACCGTTCTGAGCAGCGGTAACCAAGCAATTCTAGACGCAGGCTGTGGCGAAGGTTATTACTTAAACCATTTAATTACTGCTGCGGAACAACAAGATATAGAGTTGGCCGTGGCTGGGCTGGATATATCTAAGTGGGCTATTCAGGCGGCGGCGAAGCGCGACAAACAAGTTAACTGGATGGTCGCTTCAAATAGTGCAATCCCGTTGGCCGACAGTAGTGTGGACAGTCTCTTGTGTGCCTTTGGTTTTCCAGTTCCCGATGAGTTTAAACGAGTGTTAAAACCGGGCGGCCGGTTAATAATGGTCGATCCGGGCGCAGATCATCTGCAGCAGTTAAAAGCCATTATCTATTCGCAGTTAAAGACCAAGCCGGAGACTCTGCCAATTAACGATAGCCAGTTTGAGCTTGATTCCGAACAGCGGCTTACTTTTCCGGTCAGTTTATCGTCGCACGAGGCGATTGATAATTTACTTGTGATGACACCACATTTGTATCGGGGCAGTGCCGAAGGCCTTAAAAAAGCAGCACAACTGAACCAAATCGACTTAACAGTTGATGTTTGGCTACGTGTTTTTACTCTGAGCGCTGAATGACCATGAAGGCGGTTGTTCACACCTCAATCACCGAAATCGAATCGCAGCAGTGGAACAAGCTATTCAGTTGTGATTATCCGTTTTCGAACTATGGTTTCTTTCTGGCGCTTGAAAAAGGTGGCAGTCTTGGGCCTCAGCGAGGTTGGGTCCCGCGTTATGTGGTGGTCTACGACACCGATATTGCCGTTGCCGCTATGCCATGGTTTAAAAAGACTCATTCTTATGGCGAATACCTGTTTGACTGGGCTTTTGCTGAGGCGTTTGAGCGCTATGGCTTTAAATATTACCCGAAATTAGTCAACGCGATTCCTTTTACCCCCTGTCAGGGGCCAAGGCTGGGGCTTTGTTCATCGGTGAAAGCGGCTAAGGTGTTACCGCTGATCGAGTCGGCGTTGTTAGTCGATGAAGATGTCAGTAATTTACAGTGCCTGTATGTCGAGGAAGATCTTGGTCTTGCTTTGCAAGATGAAGGCTGGTGGCAGCGTTACGATATTCAGTTTTTGTGGAAAAACCGAAACTACCTCGATTTTGATGACTTTTTAAGTCAATTGGTATCCCGTAAGCGTAAATCGCTGCGCAAAGAACGTCTGAAAGTGGCGTCACAGGGTGTTGAGATGCGTGTGTTATCCGGCGATCAGCTGACCGCTGAATTCTGGACCGTGTTTGCGCAGCTCTATCAGTTAACCTATTTAAAACGGTCGGGGCATGGCGGCTATTTAACGCCAGAAACATTAAAACTCTGGGGTCAATATCTGGCAGAGTCTATCGTCGTCTTTGCTGCCTATCATGAACAACAAATGGTAGCAGCGTCTTTGTGCTTTAAAGATTCAAAAACGCTTTACGGGCGCTATTGGGGCTGTTTGCAGGAGTTTGATTTTCTGCATTTTGAAGCTTGTTACTATCAAGGCATTGAATATTGCATAGACCATGGGCTGCAGTATTTTGATGCAGGAGCGCAGGGCGAACATAAACTCCATCGTGGCTTTGAGCCAGTTCTGCGGCAAGGGTTTTATCGTTTTCAGCCATCTCCGCTAACGGACGCTGTCGGAGATTACTGCCAGCAAGAGCGCAAGGCGATAAACGAGCATTGCAAGATGTTAAGCGAACACTCGCCGTATAAGCAAAACCCTTAATACATAGGCCAGACTAGGACAATCATTATGGTTGCTACGACTGAAACCAATAGCGACATGGGTAGCCCTAACTTCCAGTAATCACTAAAGCTATAGCCGCCCGGGCCCATCACCAAGATATTCGACTGATGGCCTATTGGTGTTAAAAAGGGCACCGCAGCGCCGAGAGCCACGGCCATTAAAAAGGGATCCATACTGGCGCCGAAGCTACTGGCCATACTAATCCCAATAGGTGCCATCAAAACAGCGGCGGCCGCGTTGTTGACGATATTAGAGAGCAGCATAGTGACGACTAATAGGAGCGCGATCGCAACGAACTCAGGTGCCCCGGAACTAAGGGCGACAACAGCATTGGCGATAGTATCTGCGGCCCCACTCCGTTCAAGCGCTGAGCCTAATGGGATAGTCGCTCCCAGTAACACAATAATAGGCCAGTCGATGCTATCGTATAATTCGCGCAAAGGCAGGATATTGGTTAGCACCATAAGTCCGGCGGACAAGGAAAAGGCGACCGGAACGGAAATAAGTCCAACCGCGGCAGCAACGATTGAGCTGGCGAAAATCGCGATAGGTAACAACAGCTTTTTGGACGAGCCGATGCGCAAACTCCGCTGAGCCAGCGGCAAGCAACCAAACCGCTGAAAGATATCTTCGAGCGTTTCGGCATCGCCCTGTAGCAGCATCACGTCACCGGGTTTAAAGCGGATGTTGGCGAGAGCGGTGCCGAGTTTTTGTCCTTCACGCGCGACGCCCAAAACGTTAATACCAAACCGGCTGCGCAGCTTCATGTCGGCGGCGGAGCGACCAATAAGTTTAGAATCGTGGCCAACAATCCCTTCAATAACGGTGATATCATCGGATTTCAGAAAACGATCATCAATGTCTTCATTCGCATTTAGTTCGAGACCGGTTCCGTCTATAACCTGCTGGATTGTTTCGGCATTTGCTTCGACAATTAACACATCGTTTGCTTCCAGTCGTTGGTAGCGAGCGGGAGCAGACCAGCGCGTGTCACCTCGTTGTAACGCGACAATCACAAAGTCTTCTTCACTGCGGCTCTCTAACTCATACAAGGTTTTGCCAATAAACTCTGACTCTTCCGGTACATATAGCTCGGTGAGATAACTACTGACATCGTACAAGGATTCGGACTTGGTTTTACCGGAGCGGGCCGGGACTAACCAATGGCTTAGCAGCCACATAAAGACAAGGCCTGCAATCGCGATGGCGAGTCCCACCGGAGAAAAGTCGAAGATACCAAATGATTCACCCATAGCCTCTCGGCGAATATCGGCAATTATGATATTGGGGGGTGTTCCGACCATGGTAATGGCGCCCCCTAACAAGGAACCAAAAGCCATCGGCATTAATAGCTTTGAGGGATTATTCCCACTGCTGCGGGCTAGCTGTAATGCCACTGGGATCATAATCGCCATGGTGCCGGTATTGCTAATAAATGCAGAGCACAGTGTTGTTACTGAGGTTAAGGCAATGAGTTGTAGCCAGCGGGAATCACCAATTTTCCGCATAGCGGAGGCTAAGCTATCCACCACCCCAGAGCGCCACAGCGCCTGACTAATAATCAAAACTGCGGCAACCGTAATAACTGCTGCATTTCCAAAGCCACTAAAGACTTCTTCGGTAGGTACCAAGCCTAGTAGTGCAGCTGCTAACAGCGCCATCATTGCAACCAGATCGTAGCGCCACTTGTCGATCACAAACAGCGTGAGCATGACAATAAGTATTCCGCCGATAAGCCACTGATCCAGCATCGCAAATATTTCCGTTAGCAAGTAATCAGTAAACATTACACAACCTGCCGGCTTTGTACTACCACTGAACGTCGACTATATTGACGGTAGCAATAAATCAGGAGGTCATAATATGAAGTACGCTTTACTCAGTAGTACCGCATTGTTCGCTGTAGCAAGTTTATGCAGCGCACCTGTGTTAGCAGATGATCACAATAAAGGCTTAGCAAAAGCTGAAATCCAGGAGTGGGATGTGCCATGGGAAGACAGCCGACCACGGGATCCCTGGGTGCACGAGGGAACTGTTTGGTTTGTCGGTCAGGCGGGCAATTACGTTGCAACCTTAGACCCCGACTCCGGCGACTTTGAGCGCTATGAAATCCCGGACGGCGCGCACCCCCATACTGTCATTGTGGATAACCGGGGGGCTTGGTACGCCGGGAATCTAGACGATCATATTGGCCTGGTTGACCCTGAGTCCGGAGACGTAAAGCAATACGCTTTGCCTGGAGGGGGCCCAAAAGACAGCCATACCATGGATTTTACCAGTGGTGGTGATATTTGGTTTACGGTGCAAGGTGGCAATCAACTAGGGTTTCTAGATACTGACAGTGAGCAAATCATGCTTTGGGAAGTACCCACAGAAGATGCTCGGCCATATGGGCTAATTGTGGAAAACGATAAGCCATGGGCAACCTTATTCGGGACTAATAAATTGGCAACCGTTGAACAAGGACAGTTACAGGAAATTGAACTGGAGAGAGAAAAAAATCGTCCTCGGCGACTGGGCATGACCGATGACGGAATCATTTGGTATGTGGATTATAACCAGGGTTACGTTGGCTCTTACAATCCTGACTCGGGTGAAAATAACGACTGGCGTGCCCCTGCCGAGCAAAACTCGCGTCCTTACGGGATGGCAATTGATAAGCGCAACGACGTCTGGTTCGTGGAAACAGGAGTGCAGCCTAACCGTTTAGTTGGATTCGATACCGATTCAAAGACGTTTTCTGAGCCAATGCCAATTCCAAGTGGCGGTGGCACAGTTCGTCATATGTATTATGACGAGGCCACCGACTCGATTTGGTTCGGTACCGACGTTGATACCGTTGGCGTTGTAAGGTTAACGCCTTAGTTTATAGCGGAAGTACTTCAAATACGCCGACATAAGAGCCCTGGCGTTTGGTCGCTGGGGCCTTTCCATTGTTATCCTGATATTGAGCTTCTAACCAGTACATACCAGCGGTATCCAGGCTAAAGCGAACTTCTCCCTTTTCGTTAGTGACCAGCTGTTTAGGGTTTGACTGATCCCGGTAACGTTCGCCGTCTTTAACCAGAACCACTTCCGTTCCCGCGGCGGCTTCGCCATCGATGGTAAATTTAAAGGTAATATTTTCACCGGTATATAGGTCGTTAGGGTGACTGACTGGTTCCAGCTCTAAGCCGCTGCCTGTTGGTCCTAACGTGTCGTAGGTCGGGGCCCCTGCTGTCACAAAAGTCTCCACTCGGCGTGAGCGCTCACTGACCTCTAAGTCCTTTGCGTCCTGTGGAACCTCATTATAAAAATCATCCTTGGTCTTTTATGTGCCGCGAGGGGGCCAGTATTGCTGCTCGCCGGCTTCATCAATCCAGCGAGCTGAAAGGCCGGAGCTTGCAGAGTAGATGGTGTAGGTTCCCTGTTGCTCCAGCTCGACGTCAAATACCGAGCGATACTTGCCTTTGTGCCCGTTTTCAAGGGTGATAGCTGAACCATCAGGGCCCATCGCTGCTACGCGTTCTAAACTTAACGGGAAGTGGTCCGGATAGAAAATTCCGTTAGCGATGGCTGCGTCAAAAGTAACCCATTCTGAATCACCGGATACGATAGTAGCACTTGGTTTAATCCACACTCGGTGAGCATTGCTGCTAGTGCTTGCGAATAAAGTAATAACAGCCAGGCTGGTCGTTAGAACGGAGGAAAGTTTCATGGTGTTGACTCCAATGTTAATGACACTCGGCCAAGCTCATGCTTGCCGGCTTCTGATACTGATATGGTGCTATTTATGGGAAATGAAACGGGTAACCGCAAAACTTCGCGGCCGCCAAGTTCGCGGGCAGCTTCTACATATAAATAGTAGTTGCCTGCTTTCAGGTCCGGTAACGCGTGCATTAAAGGTGTAAGATCGACACGGTGCTGGCCTGGGCGGCGCGTCGCACCTGACACACCATCAATAGGTATATCGGCCATCCGTCCGCTGCGACGCCACCACTGACGCATGTCTTTTAGCCACTTTTCGCCTTCATGGTTGGCCAAATTCAGATCGTACCAAACGGCAATGTCGACCACGCGTTGTTGGCGCTCGTTTGCAAGCCACACTGCAATATAGGGTGCGTGATACTCGGCGACTGACAAGCGCGGCACTTCGACAGTAAGCTCGCTTTCTGCGGCATGAGCGGAGCCGATAATGGCGAATAGCGGAATAATGAATCCGGCCAGGACCAATGGCCAGGTCGATTTACGGCCCTTGCTGTATTTTTTCAAAAGTAGTAATCCTGTCATTGTGAAAATAATGCTGGCAATAGCAAACAGGTCAATAAATAAGCTCCAGATAAGCCCGGTATTGCGCGCTTTATGCAGGTCATTAAAGTATGCAATCCACCCGCGGTCGGTCGTTTCGCTGTAGAAATCACCGGTTTCCAGGTTTACACTAAACCAGCTATCACCGCCAGGACGCGGCATTGCTGTATAAAGCTCGTACTCGCTCCACTCTATTTCAGCGGAGTTCGAGACAGTTTGCCCGGTGTTTTTTTTATACCACTTTAGGAATGCAGTTGGCAGAGCCTGACGTCCTGAGGCATTCACCAACTGCTTCAATTCCGTTTGAGGGAGAGAGCTTTCATGGCGGCTGATATTGGGTTGGGATTCAATCCAACCTGCGTGATTCAGAGTGATACCTGTAATGGAAAACAACAACATACCGATTAGGCATAACGCTGAACTTACCCAATGCCACTCTTTTATTAATCGATTTTGCATTTATCTATTTGGGAACAAATTGACTTGGTGTTACTCTATATGAAAACAATTCGCATTTGTAATTTAGATAAAATTAAGGCTTATTTCAGTTTCTATTAACAGAGAAAGGTTTATGAGAAGTATTGTTGCGGAAACGGTGACAGCGGTTCACCATTGGAATGACACGTTATTTAGTTTTAAAACGACGAGAAAGCCCACCTTCACCTTTGAAAACGGTCAATTCGTGATGATGGGGTTACAGCTAGAAGACAAGCCATTACTCCGTGCTTATAGTATCGCCAGTGCGAACTATGAGGAAGAGCTTGAATTCTTTAGCATCAAAGTACCGGATGGCGCCTTAACGTCGCGCTTACAGCATCTGCAAGTGGGTGACGAAGTTGTGTTATCCACTCGTCCCACAGGAACCCTGGTTCCGGGTCATTTGTTGCCGGGTAAAAACCTGTATCTGCTGAGTACCGGCACTGGCTTAGCGCCTTTTATGAGTGTCATCAAAGATCCAGACATGTACGAGCGCTTTGATAAAATTATATTAGTGCACGGTGTCCGTTACGTCTCGGAGTTAGCTTATGAACAGGAGATATGCGACCAGCTGCCGAATAATGAATACTTTGGTGACTGGGTCAGCGAGAAGCTTATCTACTACCCGACCGTGACCCGAGAGACGTTTAAAACAGAACCCCACCAAAAACGTATTACTGAGCTGCTGGAAACGAATCTGCTGACTCAACAAATTGGTCTACCGGAGATTAACCCTGAGCACGATCGCTTTATGCTTTGCGGAAATAACGCTATGCTTGAAGACATCATGGCGATTTTGAATGCTCGCGGGTTTACTAAGGCGACATCACGCAGGCAAGGGGACTATGTAATCGAGCAGGCCTTTATCGAAAAATAGAGGAGCAAAGCGATCAGTTGGCATCAATTATTAACCGACATTAGAGCTTGTCAGCTGTGTGAAAAGCATTTGCCATTGGGTGCAAGACCGGTAGTCCAGCTGCACCCGGACGCGCGTATTCTTGTTGCTGGCCAGGCGCCGGGCAAAAAAGTACATCGTTCGGGTAAGCCATTTGATGATGCCAGTGGTGATCGACTTAGGAGCTGGCTTGGGGTTGATACCGACACCTTTTATGATGCTCAGAAACTTGCGATTGTTCCGATGGGGTTTTGCTACCCGGGTACGGGCAAATCTGGTGATATGCCGCCTCGTCCAGAGTGTGCTGCTACCTGGCGCGCTAGTATTATGCAACAATTACCGAATATCGAGTTAGTATTGGCGATTGGCCAGTACGCACAACAATGGCATATAACTCGACACTTTAACGAACCCAGGCAGACCCTTACTGCGCGAGTACAGAACTGGCAAACCTATTTATCGGTAGGGGTTTTACCATTGCCTCATCCTAGCCCCCGTAATAACCTCTGGTTAAGACGCAACCCGTGGTTCGAAACTAATGTATTGCCGGAATTAAAACGCCGGGTTGCTAAATTACTGTGAGGTCGCTAATGCGTGCTATCGTTTCTTATTGTCGCTTAATACTGTTTGTTTTAGGTGTTCTGGCCGGTGTGCAGGTGCCTCACTTTGTCGATCAATACGGGAAATCATTACAGTCCCATTACCTCGAGTCCGAGAAAAGTATCAGTGAATTCCGGCAGGAAGCGGAAAAATATTTTGATGGTGATTTGGAACAGCTGATCGCCTACTACAAGCAATCTGATGACCGGGTGTTTGCCGAGGGTGGCGATAGCATTGATGCAATTTATCAACGTTACCTGTTATTACAAAAAGCGTTAACTGAATTCGGCTCGAGCCCTTTTAATGCCTATCAACAAACTTTTCTGGCGCCGGTTAGCGATATAAGGCAAGAAGTCAGAAACAACTTTTCGTATGCGATACAACTGACGCCCACGGCCATTGGCATGGGGTTGGTTATTGGGTTTATTTTAGCGGTGATTGGTGAGATAGTAATGCGCTTAATTCTTTGGCCACTAAAACAAAATAATCGTGCTAAGCGCTATACGCCCCAATAAGCTATCACCAACTCGCTGGCGCCACCGGCATCGCTGGCTTTCCTTACTTTTTGGCATACAGCTGGTTATCTGGAGTATTTCAGGTGGCTACATGGTGCTGGTCGAGCTTGGCTTTATCCACGGTGACCATTTATTAAGCAAGCCGAAAACGACGTTAGCTACTAATGATGCCAGGCCTGTGTCGGACGTGTTTGAGCTGCACCCTGCAGCAACCAAAGTAAGTTTACAAAATCAGTTTATTAATGGTCGCTGGCAGCCGGTCTATCATTTAAGAACCAACGAACTAACGTTGCTTAACGCCAGCACGTTAAAACCGATTAATCTGTCTGAGTCCGATATTACTAGCATTGCAGCGCAGCGTTTTTCTGGCCAGGCAAGTATAACCTCGGTAACGCTGCTGCAAGATCAGGCACCCAGTGAGATCCCAGCCTCGATATTACCGGTGTGGCAGGTAAATTTTGCAGGGATTAGCTCACCAACCCTTTATCTGCATCCTGCTACCGGAGATGTTGTGACTAAACGGCACAACTACTGGCGGCTATTCGATTTCTTTTGGATGCTGCACATCATGGATTATGAGCACCGTGCTGATATAACCAACAGCTGGATCCAGTTATTTATAGCCGGCAACATTGCGTTGTTTATTAGCGGGCTCGTTTTGTTGGTGTTTACCTTGCGTAAACGAGAGTCAGTAGGGGTCAAGCAATGACCCGCTGGCTGCAATGGTTTCACCGCTGGCTTGGGCTGATTATTGCTCTCCAGGTTCTGATTTGGTTAGCCACCGGCCTGTATTTTAGTGTGATGGGGAATCAGGCGATGTCCGGGCGTACCCATTTTGAGTCATTACCCAATGCTTCACTGGCTGGTTTAGAGTGGAATTCTAACGTCAACGATTTAAGCCAACGGTTTGATGATATTCAGCAAATTGAATGGCAGCAGGTTCTGCAAATTCCGCAGTTGAAGATAGTGACAGCGGATAACACTTATTACCTTGATGGACGCAGCGGTAAACCATGGCAAACCGATAGGGCTCTAGCGACCGATATAGCAACGTCGAGCTATAACGGCCCGGGAAACATTGACGAGGTTTCCGAGGTTGAAGATCGTTTCCGTGTGGTATTTGATGATCCGGTTGCGACGGAGGTGCTGATCGGTAAAGCTGATGGTTCAGTGCAAGGGCACCGCAACTGGAATTGGTATATCGCCGACTGGATGTTCCGGTTACATTTTATGGATTACAGTGGCGGTCGCGATTTTAACAACCTGTTGATACGGGCCGGAGGCCTCTTCACGCTATGGTTTGCCATTGCCGGATTGATTTTATTGCTGCGTAACATAAAACGAGGCGATTTATGGCGGCCGCAAACCTTACTGCATCAGTTACAACATAAACAGCATCCAGTCGCGTCTGGCTGTGGCGGCGGTGGAACCTGCGGACTTTGTAAAGTTAAATACACCGCAGATATCCCGGCGGTTAGCTCAGCTGATAAACACCTATTAAGCTCTGATGAAATCGCTGACGGTATCAGGCTATCGTGTCAGCAGCGTAAATTACCCGGTGACGGGCTTCGCGAGATTGAATTACTGGATGTTAATGCCAGAGAGTGGCAGCTCGAAGTTGCATCCGAGCAACAAATTACACCGACATTAAAACACATCGTATTTTTGCGGCCGCCGGACTTTATATTTAATCCCGGTCAGTTTTTGCAATTTAAGATTGCCACCGGGAAGACGATAGTTCACCGCAATTACTCATTAGCGAACCGGTCTGATGACAACCAGCTAAGTGTGTTAGTAAGGCGGATAGAAAATGGTATCGGCTCAGAGTTTATGCACAGCTTGCGGGTGGGTGACCAGGTTGATGTGCTGGGACCGTTGGGAGATTTTCAGGTGCGAACTGAAGACCAGCGCAAAGCTCACTCGATTTTTATTGGAGGTGGTGCAGGGATTGCGCCTATTCGCTCACAAATACTCAGTTTGCTAGCCGACAATAACAGGACGCAGGTAGCTCTGTTCTACGGGGTAAGATCTGAGGAAGAGCTTGCCTTTCGATCTGATTTTGAACAGTTAGCACAAGGCGATTATTTGCGGTATGTTCCGGTTTTATCCGAGCCGTTAAGCGATACCGACGATTTCCTGACTGGGTGGGTTCACTCAGAAGCTTTAAAGTATATCCAGGGCGTTGGCGTAGATAATGTTGATGTTTATCTCTGTGGCCCACCAGCTATGCTTAATGAAACATTGAATGGACTGAATGAACTTGAGGTTCCCGCTGAGCGGGTGCGTTACGACGACTTTGGTATTTAACGAGGAACTATTGATGGATAAATTTATGGAAGCAGCATTAGCTGAAGCCAAGCGGAGTATGGAAACCGGAGGCATCCCGATTGGTTCAGTGCTCGTACATAACGACAAGATAATTGGCCGGGGTCATAACCAGCGAGTTCAAAAAGGGAGCTCCGTCCTTCATGGCGAAATGGACGCATTAGAGAATGCTGGCCGGCAACCTGCCTCAGTTTACAAAAATAGTGTGCTATATACCACGCTGTCACCCTGTCCTATGTGTACCGGTGCGATTCTCCTTTACGGAATTCCGGAAGTGGTTATCGGCGAGAATCAAACCTTTATGGGCGAGGAGGAGCTGTTAAGATCGCGTGGCGTTAAAGTCACGGTGCTTCAGGCAGAGCCCTGCACCGCTTTAATGGAGCGCTTTATTAAGCAGTCGCCGCAGCTGTGGAACGAAGATATTGGTTGTGAATAGTCTACGGGAGTTATGATGTCGTACGATTGGGTCGTGTTTGATGCCGACGAAACTTTATTTACGTTTGATGCAAGAAGAGGGTTGAGCGCTCTATTCGGTCGTTACGGCATGGATTTTGATGATCAGCTTTTTAGCCAATTTAAAACCGTCAATCAGCCACTTTGGAAAGGCTTTCAAGATGGAGAGCTGACCGCTAAAGATATTAAGCAACGCCGTTTTGTCCCTTGGGAGCGAAAGTTCGGCAAGTCATCAGAAGCCATTAATACCGAGTTTATGAGTTGTATGGCGGGTATCACCGAAACCATCGAGGGAACGGAGCGGTTGCTGAAGAGCCTGCACGGCAAGGCTAAAATGGGTATTATTACTAACGGTTTTGTTGAATTACAGCAGGAGCGTCTGGAAAAAACCAGCACCCATCATTACTTTGATTTTCTCCTGGTCTCTGAGGCAGTTGGTATCGCTAAGCCCGATCCTGAAATATTTCATCACGCGCATAAGCAGTATATGAGCGAACAACTCTCGCCTGAGCGTATTTTGATGGTTGGCGATAACCCACACTCGGATATTCTTGGCGGGCTAAATGCCGGCTGGCATACTTGTTGGTTTAACCGGGGCAGCAGTGATAAACCTGAAGATATTAATCCGCACCACACCATCACTCATCTTGATCAGCTGACTCAATTACTGAGTTAGTGCTAAAACCAGCGGTTGGCGGTTTTACGGTAATCCGTGTATTGCTTGCCGAAAATCTGGGTTAAAGCCTGTTCCTCCGGTTTTATTTGAAACTGGTTCAGGTAAAACATGTAGAGGGGCAGGCCGAGCAGTGCAGCCATATTGCTAAGCCATAACCCCCATGCAAATAGCAATAGTAAGAAGCCAAGGTACATTGGATTACGGGTGTATTTGTAGACTCCTGATGTGACCAGAGTAGAGGTTTTATCAGGGGTTCTCGGGTCTGGAGTCGTCTGTGCCCGCTTAAAGCTAATGACTCCGAGCAAGGGCACTACAATCCCCAGAACGCCAATTACAGCAATGCTCCAAAGAGGCACCGCGGAAAAGCCAACCTGAGGTGTGAATAGCGTTACAATCCACATTAAAATAGCGATAATGGCGACGACAAGAACCGGTGGTATTTTTAATTCTAAAAACTTCATGGTAAGCAGGACTTAAATGGCAAGCGATAATGAAATTATGAGGCAGACCCAGGCTTGGGTTCAACAGTTGATTGTTAAATATAACATTTGCCCGTTTGCACGGCGCGAAGTGGAGCGCCAATCAATTCGCTATGCTGTTAGTCTGGATAGTGATTTTGAAAAGACGTTGGATCGAGTCGTCGCGGAGTGTAAGTTCTTAGATGAGCATGTTGATACCGAAACGACGATGCTAATGCTTCCTGCCTTTAAGTCGTTTGATGAGTTTCTTGATCTGATTGCGGTTTCAGAACAGTTGTTGTCGATGAGCGGTTATAATGGGGTTTATCAGTTGGCACATTTTCATCCCGACTACTGCTTTGAGGGAGAGCAGCAGACCGACCCGGCCAATTTCACTAACCGTGCGCCCTACCCGACGCTGCACTTTCTCCGTGAGGCTTCAATGGAAAGGGCATTAATGGGGACCGAACAGCCGGAACAAATTCCACAGCGTAATATTGAATTTGCCCGCCGCCGAGGCAGCGAGTTCTTTAAAAAACTCTTGGCTGACGTTACAGCACGTTATTGAGCGCAATACCGATACCAAACCGAGTTTGTTTATGATTGTAATCGATTAGGCTCTCGCCATAACCGGTAAACAAAGACGTGTAACCAATAAATTTGCCCCCTAACGGAAAGGTCCAGTTAAGTTCCGCCGAACCTCGACCGGTTTCTATGGCGTGCTTTAAACGAAAAATATATTCAAAGTCACCATCGCGATAGGCGGTCGAAAACTCGTAGTTACCGACGTAGTCTTCAATGTTCGGGTTGTCATCGCCACTGGCCTCTAAAGGGTCTTCTTTAGCGTCCTCTTGCAGCCGAATCCATGGCTTAACCGAGAATACGAAATCGCCTTTTTCGACAACCAATTGAGCATAAAGCCTGTTCCAGCTCCTCGACAGAGGCTGACTTCTGCCATTGGACAGGTGCTCAGCACCAAAAACTAAGGCGGTATTTGTACCCAGCGGGTGCCAGCCCGTTGGTGTCGCGTAAAAGAACTCGGGCATATAGTTAGTTTCACGGAAGGGCTTAGAGATATTATCCGAATAAACTTGCCACCAAGACTGAACGGTAAATCCAAAGAATAATTTGTCCCCTTCAAACAGCAGGCTTTCTTTATTAAAAGGAAC
Organism: Pseudomonadota bacterium; assembly: GCA_051746345.1. GTDB lineage: Bacteria > Pseudomonadota > Gammaproteobacteria > Enterobacterales > Alteromonadaceae > Idiomarina. Next base: position 57,473 of record JBNJEZ010000010.1, on the reverse strand, counting down.
TTTAAAGCTCATTTGAAATTTTGCTTCGTAGTCTTCCAGATTCCCCCGATAGCCTTCAAGCTCTGCGTACTGTAACCGATTTATGCTGTTGCTGGTGAGCACCGGTAGCATATAATTGCGCCGGTGAGGGGTTAATACATAAGGATCGAACTGGGTAACTTCTTCGCTTTTTACACGCCTTGTTAATGCGCCGGGCTCAGATTCAATCGCATCAATTTCTACCACCTCGTTATCTTCTGCTTCGCGCAGCTGTTTTTCGCAGCTTGTACGAATGTCAGCCACCGTGGTTTGGGTATCAGTGGCATTCATTTTATCCAGCAGGCATTGCTGCATATCGGATAGTTCCTGAGCATTTACCGATAAGGCGATTAATGCAAATGGCAACGATGCCAGCCAAACTGATGTTTTCATGGTAATAATTTCCCGGCTAAATTTTTTTACAGCATAGCCATCATACGTTAAATCATCGCTGTAAAGATCGCTTTTACATTTAACGCCTGACACCATAAAGCATGTGGCAATCAGGGATGTCGGAACTCTCGCTCATAGGATTTAAAGTGGTGATATCAATTTCACCTAAATTATCAGAACGAGTATCAGTTGAAATACTATAGTAAAAATTGATGTAAGGCTTCTTACTGTATAAACGCAGATAAGGCATATCAGGAATTTCCCAACGACCTGATAGCTGGTTGTTACCATTAATGTATATAAAGGTTTTATCTCTTTTTAGCTGTAGAGAAGACTTATCGCTGCAACCCTCGCTACGATATTGCTGTGCAAATTGTTGGTCTGACGCGGCCAGAGATTTAATGCCGGGCGGTAACAGGTACAAGCCAACACTATTCTTTTTATACCAATGGTTTCCTTGTTTTAAGGGGATAACGTTTAGCGATGTATATCCCTGCTGTTCGAGTGCTTTCACCACGGTATCTAGCGTTGCTTCGGCTGATAAAAGCGGACTATACATTACCGTTGAATTTGACACGCTGGTTGGAAAAGGGATATTAACGGTAGTTACGTTATAGCCTTCCTCTGAAAGTTTTTCCCGGACGGATGCAGTATTTTCATCGGTCAGATAACGCTCATTAAGGTAAATGCTGGGTGCGCTGGAACACCCGACTAGAACTAGCGGAATTGACAAAAAAATCCATTTAATGACTGTTTTCATCAAACAGCCTCGGCTGCTGCGTAGGCACTTGCCCAGGCCCATTGGAAATTATAGCCGCCTAGCCAGCCGGTAACATCGACCACTTCGCCAATAAAATACAGTCCCGGTTGTTTCTTACTTTCCATCGTCTTCGAGCTAATTTCATCGACGTTGACGCCTCCAATGGTTACTTCTGCGGTTCGATAGCCTTCGGTACCATTAGGTTTTAATTGCCAGTGGTTCAGTGTTTCGGCGACTGCCTCTAGTTGAGCGTTGGAAGTATCGGCAAGCCTTTGCTCGACGGGCCACTGATGCTCGTCGGCCAGTGCCTGCATTACCCGTTTTGGGAAGTGGGCCTGGATTACGGTTGCCAGACGAGTTTTAGGTTGTTGCGCTTGTTGCTCTTTAAGCCATGGGTAAGCATCAATATCCGGTAAAAGGTTGATGCTAACGCTTTCTCCCGGCTGCCAGTACGACGATACCTGTAAAATAGCAGGGCCGCTAATCCCGCGATGAGTAAACAACATAGATTCACGGAAATAGCCGTCATTAGCGGCGGCCGTGACTGGTACGGAGACACCGGAAAGTTCACCGAACCGCTGCTTTTGTTGCTCATGTAGAGTAAAGGGCACCAGGCCCGCGCGCACCGGCACAATGGAATGGCCGAACTGTTCGGCGAGCTGATAGCCAAAGGGGGTTGCCCCCAGCTTCGGCATGGATAGACCACCGCAGGCAACGACAAGCTGTCGACTATTATAGTCACCGTGGCTGGTGCTAAGCTGATAGCTTTCCTCGCTATAGTCTACGCCCAGCACTTCTGTTCGCAGCTGCACTTTGGCACCAAATTTTTCGCACTCAGCCAGCAGCATTTTAACAATGTCTTTGGCTGAGTTGTCACAAAACAATTGGCCCAGGGTTTTCTCGTGGTAGGCAATATCGTATTGCGCGACCAGGTTGATAAAATCCCACTGCGTGTACCGGCTTAATGCTGATTTACAAAAGTGAGGATTGCTGGATAAGTAATTTTCAGGACTCGCGTATAGGTTAGTAAAATTACACCGCCCACCGCCGGAGATAAGAATTTTTTTACCAGCCTGCTTGGCGTGATCAATCAATAGTACACTGCGGCCACGCCGGGCTGCGTTAGCGGCACAATGAAGGCCCGCGGCACCGGCGCCAATAATGATCACATCGTAGTTCTGCATGGCTGACTTACTGGCTTAACTGTTCAAGCACGTATTCGGCTTTACTGACGTCAAACTGCTTATCATCCTCTACGAATAAGTGCTCGACAATGCCGTCTTCAATGATCATCGCGTAGCGTTTTGAGCGAATGCCACCAAAAGCGCCGGTATCTGAGGCGAGGCCAAGCTTTTGGCTGTATTCGCCATTACCATCCGATAATAACCGAACCTTATCTCCGAACCCCAGTGACTCACCCCAGGCGCGCATCACAAATGCATCGTTAACGGCAAGGCAGTTAATACTTTGAACGCCTTTATTGGTAAACTCTTCAGCCAGATCGACGTAGCCAGGCAGGTGTTTCTCCGAACAGGTCGGAGTAAATGCTCCCGGCACAGCGAATACAATATGACGGCCTTTCGCGAATAGCTCTTTCGGATCGTAATGTTGAATACCTAACTCGCCTTTGCTGGTTAATGTTCCGCTGGGGAGCTGATCGTTTTTGTTTATCATGAATTAAATCCTTGGTTAATATATATATCGAAGCGATGTTTCTTACTCTTTAGCTGACGGTTTGGTTCAGTGCCAGCCAGGTAAGGAGCACTCGCCGGACGTTTTACTACGACTCGATAGCGAGCGACAGATAGTGCGGGTTGCAGTAATGTATCGGCGTCTTCGTCCTGACCGACAAGCTGTTGGAACATCTGCATATCTTTTTTAACTTGTGCTTTTTGCTTGCCCGTCTTGGGATACATCGGGTCAAGATAAACCACATCACAGCTATCCGGATCTAAGTCCGCGATATGCTGTTGATTGAGCAGCTCCATGCGCTGTACTGCTAGCCCTATATTGTCGGATACAAGCTGCGCTCTTTGCAAAGCGTCAGCAAGTAATTCTCTTACCATTGGGTGCCGTTCGATCAGTTGAACATGACATCCGAACTGAGCCAGGACTAGGGCATCACGCGCTAAACCGGCTGTGGCATCGATAACGGACGGCTGTAATTTGCCTGTCACTCCGACGGCTTTAGCAATGGCTTCAGACTTAAGTGATGAGTGCTGAGCCCGGTAGGCCGTTTTGCCTTGATGAAAATCGATAATTAATGGGCGCATTGGCTGGGCGGCTTCTAGCCAAAATAAACCCAGCCCATCTGCCGTTTGTTTTAATTCAAAAGCACTTCCCATTAGCGGTCCATATCAATATGGGGGATATCATCTTCCAGGTATTCTGGACCAATCGCTTTAAAGCCAAAGCTTTGGTAAAAGGTTAGCAGGTATGTTTGGGCGCCGACGCGTATGGTCGCTTGAGGTGCCTGTTGCTCCAAATAATCGATAGCTCTCTGCATCAGCTCCCGGCCTAATCCACTGCGTCTTACCGACGAATGCGTAAGCACACGACCAATCCGGCCATAAGGCTGTTGTTCATCGGGTTTATAAATACGGGCGTAGGCGACAATCAAACCGTCGTCGTTAGTAGCGACTAAATGCTGGGCCTGTTCGTCTTCGCCATCAGCATCTAAATAAGGACATGTTTGTTCTACCACAAACACTTCCTGGCGAAGTTTAAGAATCTGATAAAGCTGACGAAGGGAAAGCTCGTCAAAGGCGTAAATAAACCAGTTCATGTACCTACTTTCTGCATCTTTTTAGTGAGTGGAATGACATTCGTTGTTGAATAAAGCGCTAACAGCTCACCGACCGGTTTACGGCCGTCACCTTTTTGACTGATGCTTCTGGACACTGATAGCTGTTGCAGTTGTGCTTTTTCGTACAAAGCCCGGGTTAACGGGGTATCGTGGTTACTGATTAATACCGGAATGTGTCGCTTGTGAGCGGCTCTCAGTGCGTGCCTGGCTAGCTCACTTTGATCGCCTAAGCCAAAGCCGCCGGTTGCGTAACTGGTAAAGTTAGAGCTTTGAACTATGGGCGCATAGGGAGGATCACAGTAGATGACATCGCCTTTACGAGCACGCCTGAATACCTGTTCAAAGGAGCCGCAAATAAACTTTGCCCGCTTGGCTTTTTCCGCAAAAAATTCAATTTCTGCGGCGGGGAAATAGGGCTTGCGGTAATCGCCGAAGGGCACGTTAAAAATGCCTTTACTGTTGTATCGGCAAAGCCCGTTATAGCCGTGCCGGTTCATGTATAGAAACAGTAGCGACCGGTAATAGGGGTCAACCGACTGGTTAAACTCTTTCCTAAGGGCGTAATAGGCATCACTGCGATTATTGCGGTCGTTGAATAACCGGCGAGCATCGTCAATAAAAGTTTTGGGTCGGCGTTTAACAAATTGATAAAGCGTGATCAGATCAGGGTTTATATCGTTCAGCAGGTATCGGTCGTAATCGGTATTCAAGAACACCGAACCGGCCCCTACAAATGGTTCGATAAGCTTTTTACCCGTCGGCAACTTGTTCTTGATGGGCTCGACTAGTGAGTATTTACCCCCTGCCCATTTTAAAAAAGCCCTGTTCTTCTTCATTGACCGACCTATGGTGAAACTTAAAGCTAGTGTAACCGAAAGGTCGGGCGATGAAAATTACTGTGCTTGAGACTGATCGATTTCTTTTTGCATGGTACCGGTAGACTTTGCCCATGGCTCCATACTTTGCACGCTAGCGGGCAACTGCTGTACCGCTGACCGAGCCTGATCAAGCGAGTCAAAGTTACCATAAACGATGACATAGGCACCGTCATTGCGTTGATAGACATCGGTCATGTCGGTTAGTTGGTAGTCTTGGCGGAACTCGGTCAATAATTGTTGGTTACTGATGATCGCTATTTGCAGCGCATAAGACTCTGGACTCCGCTCTAATATTGCTGCCGACTGAAAGGGTAAGTTCATGGTCTCCGGTGCCGTTTCCACGGGTTCAGGATTGGTTGCTTCTTCTACCTTTTCTGAAGGCTGTTTTATCAGACCCACCTCTAGCTCCCGTGGGTCATTCTCGGCGGCGGCACCTCGGTTTAGGTTGTCTAAAGCTTCTCGATAGGAAATCGCTAAATCTTCCGGCATTAGTGCCAGGCTTTCTTCTGTTATGGGATCAAATTCTGGCAGTTGGTTTGTAGCCGCTGCTGGTTCAGCAACTTGGGCCGTTTCAGCTGGCTCATTGGTTTCGACTGGCTTTGCTTCTTCATCAGCACTAGCTGCTGGCGTATTGGCTGAGGCCCAATAGCTGATTAAGGTGTCTCGATTTAAATAGCCTGCAGCAGCGATGCTTAATAACGCTGCGATCAGCAGCACTAAACCCAATTTAACCGGGCGGCGTGAGCCTTCAGTGTTTTTGTTGAGAGAAACCTGGTCATCATCAAGCTGTGTTTCTTCTTCAACTGCGGTTGATGGCTGCTCTTCTTTATAGCGTTGCGCCTGAGTTGCCAGAGCTAACTGTAAGCGTTGTTGAATTTCTCCAGGATACCCATTAATCGTACTAAGAAATTGTTGAATTCTGTCAAAGTTCCAAAGCCGACGTTGACGCTCAGGCAGTAATGCCTGAATGAATCGTACTTGCTCTTCTTTGCTCATTGGCTGCACTTCGAGCATGACGGGACCTTGCACGCGTAGGTGCGGAGCTGGCTTTTGTTGATAGGCCCAGCGGCTATCTGCAACTACAACAACACTTACTTTTTGACCGATAGCGGATAACTGATTAACGGTAGAAACACACTCGGCTAGAAAACCTTCTGGCAGTTTTTCGCCGCTATCTATAACAATGACCGCATGGCGAAGTGGCGCTTGACGCTGGATCTGTCGACTTAGGGTTTCATCGCTTAAACTGATGGTGCCGAATAATTGATTCAGAATTTGAGCGCGTAGTCGATCCGCGGTAGACCGATCATTAGCGGTGATAAAGGCACATTCAGCGTAGTTTGAGGCTTGCTCTAAAAACAGCTCGGCAATCGTAGTTTTGCCAGAGCCGTCACCGCCGTGCAGCATGATCAAAGAGTCATTTTGCTGACATTGCTGATGCAACTGTTCAATGATTGCCTGTTGGCTAGTCTTTACTTTTACCGGTGCTGCGACAATATGTTGTTGAGCCACTGCTTGCATAACTGTGTTCCTGTTTGATGCGTTAGCAACATTCAGTGATCACAGCCGCTATCTTACTTTCATCAAGGTCTTTAAAGACTGCTGCAGAACCAATACTGGTCGGCAGAATGAAATGCAGTTTTCCGTCTTTAACTTTCTTGTCTCGTTGCATATATTCAAGCCACTGAGACCATTCCATTTGCGGGCCTTTTGTCGGCAAGTCAAAGGCACTCATTAGATCGTAGATTCGACGGAAATCTGACGCTGACAGCTGCTGTGTCACTTCCGCTAACTTTGTTGCAATAATAGTGCCAGCAGCAACAGCTTCGCCATGAGTCCATTCACCGTAGTGAGTCGCAGCTTCTATCGCATGACCGAAGGTGTGTCCTAAATTAAGCAAGGCTCTAACACCTTTTTCGCGTTCATCCAGCGCTACAATTTCGGCTTTTATCTCGCAGCTGCGCTTAATGGCATAGACAAGCGAGTCGGTATCACGGCTTTTTAGTTCGGATGTATGATGTTCGAGCCAATTAAAAAAGTCATTGTCGTAGATAATGCCGTATTTGATGACTTCGGCCAGACCGCTCTTATAGTGTCGCTCGGGTAATGTTTGTAGGCAATCGGTATCGATTAACACCGCCTGGGGCTGATAAAAGGCGCCAATCAGGTTTTTTCCCTGAGGATGATTAACGGCGGTTTTGCCGCCGACCGAAGAGTCGACTTGCGCCAATAGCGTTGTTGGGATTTGATAAAAGTCGACGCCACGTTGAAAGGTAGCTGCAACAAAGCCCGCTAAATCTCCGACAACTCCGCCACCGAGCGCAACGATCGCCGCATCGCGATTAAATCCGGCGCTAATAAGCTGGTCCATGACTTCACTATAAACTGAGAGACTTTTGTACTGCTCACCATCTGGCATCTCAAATACCGTGACGTGGTGCTCGGCCAGTTTATTCAGTAAAGGGTGCAGATAGTACTGGGCAACGGTGGGGTTAGTGATAACGCAGATCTGTCGGTTTTTGTCGGGTATCGAAGTACTGAGCTGGCCCAACTTTCCAGCTTCAATGTAGATAGGGTAGCTGCGCTCATTTAGGTTAACTTTGACCGTTGCCATAGCGCAGCTCCTTATTGTTCATTGTTATTAGCTCAAACCGTTAATGCCAAGCTGTTCTATAATTTCGTTAACCACAACTTTAGCACTTTGCTCGTCGGTTCTCACTGTGATGTCTGCAATCTCTTCATATAAAGGATCGCGAGCCTCTGCGAGTTCTTCTAGCACTTTGCGCGGGTCATCAGCCTCAGCAATAAGTGGACGACGTTTGTCGCGCTGGGTTCTGGCCAGCTGCTTGTCGATAGTGGTTTTTAGGTATACAACCACACCGCGCGCAGAAAGTCGGTTACGGCTTTCCTTGCTCATGACGGAGCCACCACCGGTTGCCAGCACAATGCCCATGTTTTCAGTGAGATCTTCGATTACTTTTTCTTCTCGTGCACGGAAGCCTTCTTCGCCTTCCAGCTCGAATACCCAGCTGATGTCAGCACCAGTGCGGCGCTCAATCTCAGTATCAGAATCGTAGAAATCTAGATGGAGTTGTCTGGCGATTTGACGACCAATCGTACTTTTGCCGGCACCCATAGGGCCAACAAGAAAAATATTACGTTTCTCAGCCATATTCCTGCTTACGTCACTGTTAAAATTAGCTGTAACTCACGAATCCGGAGTGTCTAGAGACGTCCCCCAACCCAACGAAAAGAAGCGCGATTATCGCAATTCAGCACCACTTTAGCAACTCTATTCGGTATCCACTAAAATCGTTGGGGTCACAAATATTACAAGCTCCCGTTTCTCTTTGTGATATTGCCGGTGTTGGAACAGTTTTCCAACGATCGGCAACGCCGATAAAATGGGTACAGAACTATCGTCATTCAACTCCAGAGTTTGAAATATTCCTCCCAGCACGATGGTTTCGCCATCTTTAACCAGCACTTGCGTTCCGATTTCCTGAGTGTCAATGGCGACAGCCGGTCCTGTCGGCGTGGAGACGGTGTCACCCCGGGTGTTTTGAGTTATGGTTAAGTCAAGTAATACGTGGTTGTTCGGGGTGATTTGAGGCGTAACACGTAAGCCCATAACGGCTTTTTTAAACTGTACTGCGGTCGCTCCCGAAGCCGCACTTTCTACATAGGGTATTTCAGTACCCTGCTCGATGTAAGCTGGTTGCTGGTTGGCCGTGAAAATTTTAGGGCTGGCAATAATCTCACCCTTGTTTTCTCGCTCCAGGGCAGTGAGTTCCAGATCCAACAAAAGGTCATCACTCAACCGTGCGACATTTAAGCCAACCGTTGCCGCTGGTTGCACAGCTGGCAGCGATATTTGCATGCCTTTAAGAAAAGTTGAGGCGGATTCTGGCGGTGTGTTTAGACCGAATTCAGAAGCGCCCCAGCGCACTCCGAACTCCTCAGCAACATTGGTCTTTAAGCTGACCATTCTTGCTTCAATCATTACTTGCCGGACTGGCCGGTCGAGGCTTTTAATGAGCGCTTTAATATCGCTTAGCTGCTGTGCTTGGTCAGTGACGATTAAAGTATTTGTTCGTTCATCAACGGTAATCGAGCCGTTTGCTGATAAAAAACTTTGTGGTGAGCCTTTCAACAACTCTGCGAGATCGGCTGCTCGGGCAAAGTTAATAGCAATCAGTTCGGTCGAAGCCTTGTTGCTGTGTTCCTGTGTTTGCGGCTGGGTGCTTACCCAAAGCACGTTGCCGTTAATATTGATAAATAAATTATTACTCGCCGCCAGGCTGGATATGGCGTCGACCCAGCGCACGTTTTTCAGCTGCAGGCTTGAACTACCATTAATGGTATCGCTCATGATTAGATTTAATGCCAATTTATCGGCGAGGATTTGGAAAATATCGCGCAGCGGTGTATCTGCTAAAATAAGATCGACCTTGACCTGCTGTTGTTCAGGAGATAACAAATGCTCCCATTCGCCTGTTCCGGCAATACTGACGGAAGGTAGAAAAGTTAGCAGGATACACCCATAAATTAGGTTTCTGAGCGGTGCTGGCAGTTGCCTCATAGAAAATCCTTTAATTGTAATTCAACGTTTTGATTGAGCCAGCACTGACTTTGTTGCCGCCATTGCTGTAATGACACTTTGTCGTCGCTAATAGCCGTGATCTGAGTGAGTGGCTGCTGCAACCAATCACCTTGTTGTAGTGCCAACCAGTGATCTTTTGCGTTGGAAAAGTAGGCTTGGGCAGCGCCGGGTTCGGCGCGGTTGCGCACCACCGCGATTAATCGAAGGCTCTTATATTCTGGTAGATTTCGTTGATATTCCTGCGTTAGAAAGCCCGGCAGGGAATAACAGCTAGTGTCGTTATCGATAGCAGTTACTGTGGGAGGTGGCTTTATAGAAGCGTGGGTGGAGTTTTGACTAAAATGCCACGTTAATTGGCCCTGGCCATCATGCCCGCGACGCCAGGAGAGCAACTGATGAGTATAGGCTGTTGGTTGGTGTTTACGCGTGAAGCTGATATAAGACTCGAGGTATTGATGTAGCTGCGACGTGGAGCCGGTAATGGTTGCGCGATAACTCGGCTTATCCGTCGGCTCATATTGTAGCGTTAATTGCAGACTAAGTTCGTCGGCCCATTCAGCCAATAGCCATTCGAGTTGTGGAATTGGCACCGAGGGGGTCAGCGGCGGTAACGCGGATAATGCGTTTTCAACAGAAGAAAGCCGTTGTAACTGCTGCTGTTGGGACAATAGTTGCTTAGTTAGCTGGTATTTGCGCTGGTAGGTTTGAACATAGACCAGCGCGACGACCACGGATGCGGTTATGACCAAAACAATAAAAGCGGCGTAGTAGCGGTTGGTTTTCACTGCAATGACTCATCGCGAAGAACCATTGAAAACTGGCCGTTACGCGGAAAATCGACTTTAACCACGCTATTCGGCCAGGTGTCACGTAATGATGTGGCAAGTTTTTTAACTGAAGCTATTGCTTGATAGGTACCAGTTATTTTGAGCTCGCCCGGAAGCCAGGTTAGCTTTTCCCGCTGTAACCCTGGATTGGCAGCCGTGTTGAGGCTGATAAAATGTTTGAGTACCAATACTTGTTGGTGGTTGGCTTGCTCGGTTTGATATTGTTGCTCGAGGCTATCTCTGGCTTGTTGATAGCTCCGTTCCAGTCCTAATAAATGCTCAAGTCGTGCTTGATTGGCTAATACTGTTTTTTCCAGCGGCCTTACTAAAGGTTGGTAGCTTATGCTGTAAACGATCCCGACAAGAATTAAGCACAGTACACAGCCACTAATCCATCTCTTTTGAATGACCAGTTGGTGACGAAAGTCTGGTTGCCGCCAATTAATTAAGTTTAGTGATGCCAATGATTAAACCCTCTTAATGCTAGCCCCAGCAGAGGTATATGTTTGTCTGCGGTTAATGCTGTTGAATCGGTGCTTAATTGAGGCGGAATCTTCAGTTGGATAAATAAGGGACTGGTCACTAGTTTGGACAGGGTTCTGCATAAATCGTCAGGACCAAAGAAAAATACCGGGCAATTCAGGTGAGTTAGACCGGCCACCTCGCTGAGAGAACTAAAGCTTAGCGATTGCAGGTCACCACGAACGCAATTCATAGCAATGGCCAGTGGCTGAGCGAGTTGGATGACCAACCACTGTTGGCAAGGATATTTTAAATAGCTCGCCGGCCAGTGCCCGGGTAACAGAAAATTGACGGCGCGTAGCACCGCTTGAAAGGCGGGCTCTACTACTGTTATCCGCTTACCTAACACCGCAAGTTGTTGCTTTTTCTTAGCGACTTGTGCCGGGTGACCGGTAATGACAACAGTGTTCTCAACCTGCTGTTGATGGTCAATTATCATTGACCGATCATAGGTTTGGCTAACGCCAAGCGTTTCACCAACAACTTCTCTTACTTCACTCGCTGAAGGTTTATTGGCTACTTGTTGGTAATGAACTGCCCGGTGTTCCATGACGGTCATCAACGATTGGCAGCGCAATGTCTTGTTCAGGGGCTTATCGAGTGGATGTGAAAAAAGCTGGTGAATAGCAACGGAGTTACCAATGGCTTTAAGTTGTAGTAAAACCAGTTGTTCGTCGACAATATCCACTGCCAGCCGATGGCTTAAAGAAATCGCCATTGTTCACTCCGTAAAGGTTTAGAAAATAATCTGCAAGCGTAGTGTTTAGCGCAAAAATCAGCCATAATTAGAAGTCGTTAAAGCTTGTATGAAATTGAAGGGCGCGGTTGTCTTAAATGGAGTCTGCGATTGAAGTTTTTTAAACGCCTGATCATCGTATTTATCGCACTTGGGATACTGGGTGTTACGGCCGTTGCGGGCCTATACTTTTACTTGAAGCCAGAATTACCAAGTGTTGCGACGCTAAGGGATGTCGAGTTGCAAACACCGATGCAGGTGTTTACTAAAGACGGTGAACTTATTTCTCAGTTTGGTGAAAAGCGCCGAATTCCTGTCGCTTTGGAAAATGTTCCGCAGGACATGGTGGATGCCTTTTTAGCAACCGAAGACAGCCGTTTTTATCAACATTTCGGCGTCGATCCTATTGGTGTGATGCGCGCATTTTGGGTGCTCCTTACCACCGGCGATATCAAAGAAGGCGCTAGTACCATCACCATGCAGCTGGCGCGGAACTTCTTTTTAAGTTTTGATCGTGCCTGGATGCGAAAAATCAAAGAGACCTTTATTGCACTGCATATTGAGCAGTTGTTGGATAAAGATGAAATACTTGAGTTGTATTTAAACAAGATTGCGTTTGGTCATCGAGCTCATGGTATTGGCGCAGCAGCGCAAGTTTATTACGGGAAGTCGTTAGAACAACTAACGCTGGCGCAAATAGCGACCATCGCCGGTCTGCCTAAAGCTCCGTCCAACCTTAACCCGATTAGTCACCCAGAAGCATCGAAAGCACGTCGGCGTGTGGTATTGCTGCGGATGCTGGATGAAAATAAGATTACCCGAAGTGAGTTTGAGCAGGCTGCCAGCGCTCCTGTAACAGCGCGCCGGCACGGTGCTGAAGTTACCGTAGACGCACCCTACCTGGCGGAGATGGTTCGACAAGAAATGATCGACCGCTATGGTGAAGAGAAAGCGTACAATGCTGGCTATAACGTTTATACAACGGTAAACAGCAGTATTCAGTTAGCGGCTCGTCAAGCGGTTTGGGATAATCTGCATGCTTATGATGAACGACACGGCTATCGTGGACCTATCAGTATTTTGTGGTCGGAAGAAAAAAATGAGAGTCCTTCATCCTCTGAAGAGATTAGCACCTACCTTGAACAGTTAAAGAATATTGGCACGGTAACACCTGCAGTAGTTACTGAAGTGGCTGAGCAATCAGCAACGCTAGAGGTAAAAGGGCATGGCTCCATCACGCTCCCCTGGGAAAGCATGCACTGGGCTCGAGAGTATATCAATGAGGAGAAGCAAGGGCCCCCTCCGGAAGTGGCTGAAGATATTATGCAGGCTGGGCATGTGGTCTGGCTTCGGCAAGCAGGAGAGGAACAAAGCTGGCGCTTAGCGCAGTTACCTGAGCCCAGCTCCGCGATTGCCTCGCTGCAGCCCAACGACGGCGCAGTCGCGGCCGTGGTTGGTGGCTACAGCTTTACCTTAAGTCAGTATAACCGGGCATTACAGGCAGAGCGGCAGGTGGGTTCGAACATTAAACCGCTGATTTATTCGGCTGCTTTTGCAGAAGACCTAACTTTAGCAACGCTGGTCAACGATGCCCCAATAAATCAATGGAATCCGGGGTCTGGAATTGCCTGGAGACCGAAAAACTCACCCGATGTTTATGAAGGCCCGATTCGTCTGCGGAAAGCTTTAGCAAAGTCTAAAAACGTGGTTTCTGTGCGTTTGCTACGTGAAGTTGGTGTTGAAAAGACAGCGGATCATATTGCCAAGTTTGGTCTTGATCGCGGTGACGTTCCCGCAAATGAATCTATCTCGCTTGGTTCGTTGTCGATGACTCCGATGCAGGTAGCTCGTTCTTATGCGGTATTTGCCAATGGTGGCTATTTGGTTGAGCCCTATGTCATTGAGCGTATTGAGCAAGGTAATGGAGAGGTGATTTTTGAAGCCGATCCAAAACGGGCGTGCGCCGACTGTGATAATCCAGCGCCCCAGATTATCTCCGAACAAAATTCATTTTTAGTTGCTCAGGCGATGAACTCGGCCGTCTGGGGCGGCGGAAGCTGGGCCCACGATACAGGTTGGAACGGTACATCCTGGCGAATTCAGCGCTCTAAACCGATTATTAATGAGGTTGGACGGGCGATTGCCGGTAAAACAGGTACCACTAATGATGTTAGAGACACTTGGTTTTCTGGTTTTACGAGTGGTTTGGTTACAACCTCATGGGTAGGCTTTGACGATGTTTCGCGGCAGCTTGGCAAAACGACAATGCACCCATTGTTGGATAGCAAGCAGCAATCAATATCGGGTGGTGAAGCCGGGGCTAAAACAGCGCTCCCTGGCTGGATCTTATTTATGGAGGAAGCGGTATCTGCGTATCCTTCGGACAATTTGATGATTCCACCGGGAGTGGTTAATGTCCGTATTGATCTGGAAACTGGCAAGCTGTCTCATCGAACGGACCATACGACACGGTTTGAATATTTTATCAGCGGTACCGAGCCGACGGAGTACATCGACCGTAGCGAATCAAACGATAATATTTTCGATGACGACGAGGACGGGCTATTTTAATTAGCCGCGCCCAACCTTGCCAGTAACTGATTTAAATCCGACTGGACGCCACCGGCGGTAACATGCTTACCTGCTCCGGGGCCGCTAATAACCAGTGGCATCTCGGAGTACCAGTCGGTGTAAATAACGAAAATATTTTCGCCGGGGATTAAGTTAGCCAACATATCTCCCTTAGGGATGTACTCAATCCCTATTTGCGCTTTTACGCGTTGCTCTTCGGTCACCGAGAAACTTGCCAACAAACGTGGCACCTTGCCATCTTCTGCGGCTTCTTCGAGCATGGCATTCATAGGCTTATCCAGCTCATCTAAACGCTGCATGAACTCAGTGGCGCTGATATCTCGTAAGTGCTCGGGTACCAGACTATTAACCGTTATGTCTTCCCAGTCCAACCGTAGGCCAATTTCGCGGGCAAGAATGAGTAACTTGCGAACTAGATCCTGACACGATAGATCTTCCCGTGGATCCGGCTCGGTAAAGCCTTGCTCTTTTGCCTCAGCAACCAACTCGCTAAAGAGAGTATCCTTGGTGAAGTTTTCGAACAGCCAGGACATAGTGCCGGAGAAAATCCCCGAGATGCTGCGTATTTCATCGCCCTGGCTGCGTAAATCATTGATCGCATAATTTAATGGCAATCCAGCACCGACGGTGGTGTTGTAAAGCCATTGCCGCTTATATTCATGCTGAATGGTGCGGATTTCACGGTAAAGTGGTTCTTCAGCAGATCCCGCTTGTTTATTGGCACTGATAACATGCAGGCCGTTAGCAAACAGGCTTGGGTATAACTGAGCAATGGGCTTGGCGTCGGTCAAGTCGAGTAATACCAGTTCATCATAGGGTGCATTGGGCAGTTCACGCAGGAGTTCGGTGAGTACATATGGTCGCGATAAACGGTCAAAACTTGCTGACCAGTCATTAAGTTCGACACCGCTATAGTCTAGCCACAACTTTTTCGAGTTGGCGATACCAATGACTCGCACGTCCATCATTTGATTGATGCGGTCGCGTTGCTGTTTAAACAGCTCCAGCCAGGCACTGCCAATATTGCCTCGGCCTAATACTAAAACACCGAGACTGCGGCGATAGTTAAACAGCTGGCTGTGTAGTCGATTCAGCAACCGGCTATCGAGTTGCTGCTCCAGAATTGCAATGGCAGAGTTACCGTTTTCGCCCATACCAAAACGCCGAACCTTTTGTTCGCCCAACTGCAGCTTAAAGGTGGTGTATTGATCCGTTTCCTGAATCCGATTACCGACCAATGCCACCATGGAGTAACCATGAATTTCGGTAATCGCATTACCCATATCCAGCTGTTCCAGCCAACGACGCATGTAATCCAGGTGATTTTGGTGAAACACCAGGTATTGGTGGTGCTGTTCCGGTTCGGTCCAACTGAACAGTGGTTCTAAATCGAGTTGTTCAAGCTGCTTGACTAACTTGCGGTCGTCCAATTTAACTTTAAACAGGACCACTTCCGATAGCGACGTAAACACCTTACCTCTGGGCTCGGTATGCTCGAATTGACCGATCCGCGTCTGCTGATTTTCGACTTTTAAGCTGGATCGCACAGAGATCACCATGCGCCCCCGATCGACCGGTTGGAACGTACGAGGGTGTAGTACGGGACTGCCCAGGCGAGCGAGTTCCTCGGCCTCAGCCCAATCCAGTGACGGTAAGCTGACGACACGCTCTATTTTTCGGGGGTCGGCAGAATAAACACCAGCAACATCCTTCCAGATAGTAACCTGCTTCACGTTGAGTAGGCTGCCGACCAGGGTGGCAGAATAATCACTGCCATTGCGTCCGAGGGTCAGACTTTCGTTATTTAAACCGCGTGCAATAAAGCCGGTAACGATAAAGCGGGTGCCTGGGAATGGTGCGACTTTCTCTAGTATTGCGTGACGCGATTGCTGTTCCTGAATAATGGGTTCGGGCGCGTCTTCGGCACGAAGAAAGTCGCGGGCATCTATGTGCTCAGCTTTGGTGCCCTGTTTTTTAAGCAAAGCAGCCAACAACCGTGCCGACCATAACTCGCCGTATGCCAGTAACTCGGCGTCGTGAGATATCTTTTCTTCGCCAGCGATCACCTTCCTAAAACGCTGAAAGTCTTGCTGAGAGATAGAAACCAATTGTTGCTGTAAGTCGCCGCTGAGCAACTCGGTGATTAATCCAAGCTGAAAGCTTTCAAGCTGGTCGAGCAAAATTTCAGCGGTATCACCGGGGTGTTTTAAGGCCTTTATAATGGCCAGAATTCGGTTGGTGGTATCGCCGGCAGCAGAGACCACGACCAAGTCGCTGGCACCGGCATATTCAGTCACAATGCGGGCGACTCGTCTATAGCAAAAAGCGTCTGCTAAGCTACTACCGCCAAACTTGTGAACCTGCACATTGTCTGCTGCAGTCTGAATTTGTGTTTCGCTTAGCCCTTTTATGCCCATTTACTGAGTCCTCTTTACCGCGCTATTCATTTGCTTATGAGTAAGGCTAAAATATTGTGCCGCAAATGTCAGCAACTTTTGGCCATCTAGATGGATAAAATTTGACGTGGCGATGGGATTGGGTACAATTCATTATATCTTATAAGGTTTTTTTATACAGTAGGACAAAACAATGAAGTGGAACGGTGAGTACATTTATCCGTACGCAGAACATGGCCGTAAAAGCCAACAGGTTAAAAAGGTGACTGTCTCTATCCCGACCCGAGTATTGAAAGTGCTAACTGATGAGCGTACTCGGCGCCAAATTAATAACTTACGCCATGCTACGAATAGCGAACTACTGTGTGAAGCCTTTTTACATGCTTTTACCGGTCAGCCTTTGCCAACTGACCAGGACCTGGATAAGTCTAGTCCTGAAAAAGTACCGGAAGAGGTCCGGAAGGAACTGGAAGCACGTGGCTTACCTGTTCCTACAGACGATGAGTTGGATCAATCTTAGTCGTTCATATAGTTGGCTGGGAGCTCAATTCGTGCGGCACCTGATTTAACCGCGGCTTCTGCAACTGCCCTTGCCACTCGCTGACACAAGCGAGGGTCAATAGGCTTCGGAATAATGTAATCTGGGCCAAACTGTAGTTTGTCGACGCCAGCCGCTTGTAACACGCTTTCAGGCACCTCTTCTTTGGCGAGTTGACGAATCGCTTCCACGGCTGCGACTTTCATCTCATCCGTAATAGCGGTTGCCCGAACATCCAGCGCGCCGCGGAACATAAACGGAAAACATAGAACGTTATTCACCTGGTTCGGATAGTCCGACCGACCTGTACCGATGATAACGTCCGCTCTAGCTTGTTTCGCAAGCTCGGGTTTAATTTCCGGATCAGGGTTCGAGCAGGCAAATACAATGGGCTTGTCAGCCATTAGTTTTAGCGTTTCTGGTTCTAGAAGGTCAGGGCCTGAAACGCCTAAGAATAAATCGGCACCTTCAATCACATCTTCTAAAGTGCGTTTATCGGTGTTATTCGCAAACAGCGCTTTATATTCATTTAAGTCATCGCGGCGGGTATGAATAACGCCCTTTGAGTCGAGCATATAGATGTGTTCACGCTGCGCGCCACATTTAATTAATAGCTCCATACAGGCAATAGCAGCTGCACCCGCTCCCATGCAGACAATGTGCGTGTTCTTTAATTCTTTACCCTGAATTTCAAGCGCATTAAGCATACCCGCAGCGGTTACGATGGCAGTACCGTGTTGGTCGTCATGAAAAATCGGTACGCTACACTTCTCGATCAGAGCTTGTTCAATTTCGAAGCATTCAGGGGCTTTAATATCTTCCAGATTGATGCCACCAAAGGAGTCTGCGATATTCGCGACTGTATTAATAAAGTCCTGAGTGGTGCGGTGAGTCACTTCGATGTCGATAGCATCTAGTCCTGCGAAGCGTTTAAATAGCAGAGCTTTGCCTTCCATAACCGGTTTTGACGCTAGTGGACCGAGGTTGCCGAGTCCTAAGATTGCTGTGCCGTTACTGATGACCGCCACCATATTGCCTTTGGCGGTATATTTGTAGGCATTATCTGGATCTTCCGCGATTTCGCGAACCGGTTCAGCTACGCCGGGACTGTAGGCAAGTGCTAAGTCTTTGCTGGAGTTTGCAGGCTTAGTTAATTCGACAGAGATTTTGCCTGGAGTCGGGTATTGGTGATAATCCAACGCTTGCTGGCGGAAGTCAGACATAGAAGTAAAGCCTTTATCGCAAATAATTAATGGCTTTATAGTCTAACGACTTCGTCGATAATAACAAATCTTACCTGATGAAATGGGCCTGCTACTGGAGCCTAATTGTTAACGTGTTCAAAAAGAAACCAGTTAACTTTTCTTTAACATTGGCGGGTGTGGCTAATTGGCCCAATAAAAAAGGCGCTAAATAGCGCCTTTTTCGGAAAACTTTCACAGAAGCTTTATTTTCGGATGTTTTACTTTTTCGGTGATTATTTCTTACCGAGTGAACCGAAACGCTTCTTAAATTTGTCAACACGACCGCCAGTGTCCATTACACGTTGCTTACCAGTGTAGAATGGGTGACACTCTGAACATACGTCGATCAGTAAATCGTCGGTGCGAGTAGAACGTGTTTCGAACTTGTTGCCACACGAACAAGTAACCGAAATGGCCTCGTACTTAGGGTGGATATCTTTTCTCATGGGATTACCTCAATTATGGGCCGCATCGCTATCCGATCATTTGCCGCCGGACACCATGCGTAAAAAAACAACAGTTATCAAGAGCGCGGCATTCTATGTGATCAGCGGCTATTGATCAAGTAAAATATCAGCGCTTGTATTATCAAAATGGGCAACCCAAAATAGCGCTATGACAGCGACTCAACGATTTTTCCAAGTTTCCTTGCCGGTGCCGTTGCGGCAAACCTTTAGTTACCAGACAGATAACCAGGGTTTGCCAATCGGAGCCCGAGTGCGCGTGCCTTTTGGGCAACGACAGTTAGTCGGCTATGTGATAGCAGAACAAAGCGCTGAAGAGCTTGGTGATTATCAAGTTAAAGAGATTATCGAAGTTATCGATCAGCAAACCATCTGGACCGACGATATTTGGCAGCTGATAGTGTGGAGTGCCGATTATTATCATCACAGCTTGGGTGAAGTTGCCGCCAATGCGCTTCCTGTGCTGCTTCGTAAAGGGAATGAGGCAAGCTATCCAGCGACTGAGTATTGGCGTTTAACTGAGGCTGGCGAAAAAGTTGATTTAGAGGATCTAAAGCGCGCCCCCAAGCAAATTAAGTTGCTACAGGCATTGGCTGAAAAAGCCTGCACCCGAAGCGCTATCAGCGAACAGGGAATTAGCCGAACGGTGATGACGGTGGTTGCTGAGAAGGGCTGGCTAACGTCGTTTACGGAACGCGACTCGCAAACAACCCAAGGATGGGAATTTGACAGTGCTAATCAACCGCTGACTTTAAATAAGCAACAAGCGATTGCGGTAACTACCATAAATCAGCAGCAAGGGTATGCCGCTTTATTATTACAGGGAGTTACCGGAAGCGGTAAGACAGAAGTCTATTTGCAGGCGATGACAGACATATTGCAACGCCAGCAACAAGTATTAGTACTGGTGCCGGAAATTGGCTTAACTCCGCAGACATTGCGTCGTTTCCAACAAAGGTTTGACGTCCCGATTGTTATGCTGCATTCGGCATTAAGCGATTCAGAACGTTTAAAAGCCTGGCTCGATAGCCGCTCGGGTAAGGCTGCCATTATTATCGGTACCCGTTCAGCGGTTTTTACGCCCTGTAAAAACCTGGGGATGATCATAATTGATGAAGAGCATGATTTATCATTTAAGCAGCAAGACGGTTTTCGTTACCACGCACGCGACGTTGCCGTAAAGCGAGCCCAGCTACTTGATATCCCGATTGTATTAGGAACAGCCACGCCAGCACTGGAAACCTTAAACAACGCAGTGAATAGCCGCTTTCATTGGCTAAAACTCGACCAACGAGCCGGTGGCGCAGAAAACGTTAAACATCAGGTACTGGACTTAAAACAGCAGACCATCGAGGCTGGCGTGTCGGCGCCGCTGCGGCAACAAATCGGCAATGAGTTAGAGCGTGGTAATCAGGTGCTGCTATTTCTAAACCGCCGAGGTTTTGCGCCGGCGCTGATGTGTCATGAGTGCGGCTGGATAGCGCAGTGCAAACGATGTGATGCTTATTACACCGTGCACAAGACTTATCACCAGCTGCATTGCCATCACTGTGGAAGCCAGCGGCCCATTGCTAAACAATGTGGCGACTGCGGCTCAACTCATTTGATTACGCATGGAGTAGGTACCGAACAGCTCGAACAAAGCTTACAAAAGCAGTTTCCAGACTATGGTGTTTTGCGAATCGATCGCGACTCGACTCGCCGAAAAGGTGAGTTAGGACGGCAACTTCAGGCGGCAACGGATAATCGCTATCAGATTTTGGTCGGCACTCAGATGTTGGCCAAAGGCCACCATTTTCCCGATGTCACTCTGGTCGCATTATTGGATGTTGATGGAGCCTTGTACAGCGCCGACTTTAGAGCTTCAGAGCGGTTAGCACAGCTATTTACACAAGTGGCTGGTCGCGCGGGGCGAGCGCGTAAAGCCGGGAAAGTTGTTCTACAGACTCATCACCCTGAACATGATTTAATCCAGGACTTACTTAATAACGGCTATCAGGACTTCGCGCTAACGGCATTAGCCGAGCGGCAGATGAGCTTGTTACCACCCTTCGGACATATGGCGTTGTTTCGGGCTGAGGCGGTTAACCGCCAGCATGTGGTTACTGCATTACAAGAATTGGCTCAGTTAATGCCGGTGGCGGATGGCGCTCAGTTATTAGGGCCGATGCCTGCGTTAATGGAGCGAAAAGCCGGGCGTTACCGCTACCAGTTAACGCTGCACTGCCGTAGCCGAAAATTACGTTATCAGTTACTGGAGCATCTGTTGCCACAAATTAATGAGTTAGCATCCTGGCGAAAAATTCGATGGTCGCTCGATGTTGACCCTCAAGACTTCACATAACGACCATAAAACGAGTAAACTAACCGGTCTGGCACTTATCTTTTTTTCCGTTAATTTTACAGGTAGTCGAGTCGATGAAAGAACAACTGGAACAGTTACTAGCTGATGCTATTGGTCAAATAAAAGCCGATGGTGTGTTGCCCGCCGATCAAACGGTCAATATTCAGCTCGACCGACCTCGAGATAAGTCTCATGGTGACTTTGCAACCAACTTAGCGCTGATGCTGGCGAAGCCGGCTAAGTCTAACCCGCGTCAATTGGCTGAGCAGATTATTGCGGCTATTCCGCAAAATACGTTGCTGGAAAAGGCCGAAATTGCCGGTCCCGGGTTTATTAACTTCAGTATTGCTCAGGATCAGCTTAAAGGGCAACTGCAGGCAATGTATGACAGCGATCGTATGGCGGTAGCAGAAGCGGAAGATAAGCGCACTGTTGTCATTGACTACTCCTCGCCTAACTTAGCCAAAGAGATGCATGTCGGGCACCTACGCTCAGCGATTATTGGTGATGCGACATCTCGTGTGGCAGAGTTCCTTGGGCATAAAGTCGTTCGCCAAAATCATGTGGGCGACTGGGGGACTCAATTTGGAATGCTGCTGGCGCATATGGAGCAACTGGATAATCAGTCGGCAGAATATGAGCTTAGTAACCTGGAAACGTTTTATAAAGCCGCAAAGCAGCGATTTGATGAGAGTGAGGAGTTCGCCAACCGAGCGCGCGAATTGGTGGTCAAGCTGCAATCTGGTGACGACTACTGCCTGCGCCTTTGGAATCAGTTTATTGAGGTATCGTTGAGTCACTGTCAGGAAGTCTATGATCGGCTTGGGGTAAAACTGACGCGTGACGATGTTATGGCCGAAAGCGCCTACAACGATAAGTTACCCGGTGTTATTGAACACCTGCGAGAGAAGCAGCTGCTGGTCGAAGATCAGGGGGCACAATGTGTCTTTTTGGAAGAGTTTAAGGGTAAAGAAGGCGAACCTTTGCCGATTATCGTGCAGAAAAAAGGTGGCGGCTACTTGTATGCAACTACCGATTTAGCCGCAATTGAATACCGCCAGAAGCAGCTTGGCGGTGATTATTTGATGTATTTTGTCGATGCCCGGCAAGCACTGCATTTTGAACAAATATTTACCCTGGCTCGTAAAGCCGGCTTTATCGAAGGTGATATTCGCACTGAACACTTCGGTTTTGGTACTGTAATGGGTCGGGACGGCAAACCGTACAAAAGCCGTGATGGCGGAGTGACCAAGCTGGCCGATCTTTTAGATGAAGCCGAGCGCCGGGCTTTATCATTGTTGCAACAAAAAGACAGTGACTTGAGTGAGCAACAACAGCAACAAATCGCCAAAGTGGTGGGTATCAGTTCGGTGAAATATGCGGATTTATCGAAAAACCGCACCAGTGACTACATCTTCGACTGGGACTTAATGTTAACTTTCGAGGGCAATACAGCACCGTATCTACTGTACGCTTACACCCGAGTTAACAGCATCTTCAATCGTCTGGGAGACAGCGGTTTCGACCAGAACGCCGAATTTGTATTGGATGACGAGCGCGAAGTGGCTTTGGCCAATCAATTAGTCCGTTTTAACGAAGTTGTCCATCAAGTGTACGATAAGGCGATGCCGCATTTCCTATGCGGTTATCTGTTTGACCTCGCGGGCCGTTTTTCAAGCTTTTATGAGGCCTGTCCGATACTCAACCAAGAAGACCTGGCTATTCGCAATAGTCGCTTGAAGCTTGCGCGCTTAACAGCCAATACGTTATCGCAAGGGCTTGAGTTATTGGGTATTCCAACACTGGAAAAAATGTAAGGGAATGGATTACGCCAATCGCAAGCCTAAAAAAGCCCCTAAAAAAGGGGCTAATAAGAAGCCCAAAAAGCAGACACAGCGCGGAGCTACTAGTCGGAATACTGGCCAGCGGCAGGTGCCCTGGCTGATTATTGTGATAGCTGCGGCGTTGATTGCAGTCTTTACCTACGGCTTGGTAAAAATAAATGGTAGCTCTGGTTCAGCGGAGTCGACACCTTTGATTCAACCGCCACCAGAAGATTTGCTACCGGAGAAACCGAAAGAGCGCTGGCAGTACATTGATGAACTTGAACATAAAGAAGTTCAGGTGGATGTGCCGGAGCGAGAGTTGGGCCCTCCTAAACTGATGCAATGTGGTTCGTTTCGACAAAAAGCCGATGCGGATCGGTTACGCGCGCAGATTGCGATGGTCGGCCTGGAAAGTCAGGTGCGTGCAACCGAGGGCAGTAATGGCCTCTGGTATCGGATCATATTGGGGCCCTACGAAACAAAACGAGATGCGGAGCGTGATCGGCATAAGCTGCAGCGGGCTCAGGTCTTTGGTTGTGCTATCTGGAACTGGAATTTAGATTAGCCAACACCTTGAAATCCTCACTTCAGGCCCTCAGATAGTTTTCATTGACGTCGCGCAGCGACACCATAGGAATAACTAAAGAGGGCCAAACTTTGACTACGATAGTATCTGTTCGCCGCGATGACAAAGTTGTTATTGGCGGAGATGGTCAAGTATCGCTGGGTAATACAGTGATGAAATCCAACGCGCGTAAAGTACGCCGCTTATACAACGATCAAGTACTGGCTGGATTTGCCGGCGGTACCGCTGATGCTTTTACCCTATTCGAGCGTTTTGAGTCAAAACTAGAGCAGCATCAAGGTAATTTGATGCGGGCTGCGGTAGAACTCGCCAAAGACTGGCGGACTGACCGGGCACTGCGCAAACTGGAAGCATTATTGGCTGTTGCCGATAAAGAAACATCATTAATCATTACTGGTAATGGTGACGTCGTGCAGCCTGAAAACGATCTTATTGCTATTGGTTCTGGTGGCCCATATGCACAGTCCGCTGCCCGGGCATTATTGGAAAATACCGAGCTGGATGCGCGCGCTATTGTAGAAAAAGCATTAACCATTGCCGGCGACATATGCGTCTACACCAATGGCAGTCAAACTATTGAAGAGCAGCAGTCGATAGCTGCTTCCAAAAATAAATAAGCAGGGGAAAATAAACGATGTCTGATATGACCCCGAGAGAGATTGTTGACGAACTCAATCAACACATCATAGGGCAAGATAAAGCAAAACGCGCTGTCTCGGTTGCATTACGTAACCGCTGGCGCCGGATGCAGTTAGAAGACGATTTGCGACAGGAAGTGACGCCTAAGAACATTCTGATGATTGGGCCCACTGGTGTTGGTAAAACCGAAATCGCCCGGCGGCTGGCTAAGCTTGCCAATGCGCCGTTCATAAAAGTTGAAGCGACTAAGTTTACCGAAGTAGGTTATGTGGGCAAAGAAATCGAGTCTATTATCAAGGACTTGACCGATGTAGCCGTTAAACAGAAACGCGAAGAAATGATGAAAAAAGTCCGCTATCGTGCAGAGGAAGCGGCCGAAGATCGTATTCTGGATGTGCTGTTACCTCCTGCACGATCGGCTTCGTCGGGTTGGGGTAAAGAACAAGACTCAGCTGCTCCTAGTGAAGAAGAGCGGAAGTCGCGTCAGGTATTCCGTAAGAAATTACGTGAAGGCGAACTCGACGATAAAGAAATTGAGCTGGATTTAGCGATGCCGCAGATGGGCGTGGAAATAATGGCGCCTCCAGGTATGGAGGAAATGACCTCTCAACTGCAGAATATGTTCCAGAACATGGGCAACGATAAGACCAAAAAACGTAAGATGAAGATAAAAGATGCGTTTAAGCAGTTGGTTGACGAAGAGGCTGCCAAATTATTAAACCCGGATGAGGTTAAAGAAGCTGCGATCAATTCGGTTGAGCAAAATGGCATCGTCTTTTTAGACGAGGTTGATAAGATCTGTAAACGCGGTGATACCTCAGGGCCGGATGTTTCGCGAGAAGGCGTGCAACGTGATTTGCTGCCATTGGTCGAGGGAACAACGGTTAATAC
This sequence comes from Pseudomonadota bacterium, assembly GCA_051746345.1. Classification (GTDB taxonomy): domain Bacteria; phylum Pseudomonadota; class Gammaproteobacteria; order Enterobacterales; family Alteromonadaceae; genus Idiomarina. The sequence continues at coordinate 32,410 of JBNJEZ010000010.1, read as the reverse complement.
CAAGCACGGTATGATCCGCACTGACCATATCTTATTCATTGCGTCCGGTGCTTTTCAGATGAGCAAGCCGTCGGATCTGATTCCAGAGTTACAGGGGCGGCTGCCGATTCGGGTCGAACTGGATGCGCTAACAAGTCATGACTTTGTGCGTATCTTGACTGAACCTAATGCATCGTTGACGACGCAATATCGAGCGCTGTTGAATACTGAAGGAGTAAAAGTAGAGTTTACTGATGACGGTATCCAGCGTATTGCCGAAATTGCCTATCACGTTAACGAAACAACTGAGAATATAGGTGCTCGGCGCTTGCATACCGTGTTAGAGAGACTGATGGAAGAAGTGTCATTTAATGCGACGGATCACTCCGGTGAGACGATATCGGTTGATGCCGATTATGTAGAGCAACACATTGGCGAATTGTCGAAAGACGAGGACCTAAGCCGCTTTATCCTATAAAAGCTAGGCTGGGGTGGTCGCTGCTAAAGAATCGTGTAGCGGCTCTCTCCCAGCCTCTAATTCCGACTCGATCATCTGCTCTGCAAACTCAATGCGCATTGGTGGCGAGTAGAAATAGCCTTGCATCATATCGCAGCCAAGCTGCTGTAAAATGGTCTGTTGATCTTCTGTTTCGATCCCCTCTGCAATAACTCGCTTACCTAAGCCGTGGGCCAAACGAATCATGGCTTTTAGAATCGTGGCATCGGTACGATTTTGCTGAAGTTCACTGACAAAACTGCGATCGATCTTTATCTTACTAATCGGCAGCGAGCGTAAATAGGCGAGTGACGAGTGGCCAGTGCCAAAGTCGTCGATAGCCACAGTAAAACCAAGCGTCCGGAGTTTGTTGATAACACTCATGCCGTTATGTAGATCCGACATGGCTATCGTCTCGGTAATTTCAAGCTCAAGGCTGCCTGGTGTGATTTGATATTTTTTCACCAAACTTTGCAATTGATCAATTAACTGAAAATGCTGGAATTGTTGCGCAGAAAGGTTCACCGCTATGGGCCAGCAAAAGGCAAACTGCTGCTGCCATTTTTGCAGGATTGATGATGCCTTTTCCAGTACCCAGGTGTCTAAGGTTTCAGTTAAACCCAGTTGCTCTATGTAAGGTAAAAACTCCGCGGGTGCGAGTAAACCTCGCTCTGGATGTTGCCAGCGAATTAAAGCTTCGAAACCGCACAGCTGTTGATGATCAAAATCAAACTGAGGTTGCAAATACAGCACAAACTGGTCTTCTTTGAAGGCGCGTTTAAGTACCGGCTCCATATCCATGAGTTGAGCAAACATATCGTCCATTCCGCGCTCAAAGAAAACCACCTCAGTTTGGTGCAATTTCTTCGACTCAGTCAGTGCGATAGTTGCTTTATTCAATAGGATTTCTGCGTTAGTACCGTGCTGTGGATAACGCGAGATACCGATGCCCACGGCAATTGTGACGGACTTCTCCCCTATTTCCATAGGTTCGGTAAGGGTGTTTTGTAATTCCAGCCCTAAGTCGCGTATCAGCTGTCGACTTTTTAAGTGATCGAATAAAACGGCAAAGACATCGCCACTGATGCGCGCTACTGCGATAGGTGTTTTATTGAAATGCTGCAAACGTCGGGCAACCTCTTTTAAGACTTGGTCACCGCCTTTGATGCCGAAACTTTCGTTGATCGATTTGAACCGTGAAATTCCAATGAGGCAAACCGTCAGATGGCGGTTGTTAGAACGGCAAAAGTCAATCAGCAAGGGGATTTTTGAAACCAGTTGCGGTCGGTTAGAAACACCTGTCAGCGCATCATGAGTGTGTAAATACTCGGCCCGTTGCATTGCTCGTATCGAGGTGCTTCGCTCCGACTCCAGCAGCCAGATGATGATACCGATCATCACTATTGCCAGGAAGATAATTGTAAATACGGCCTGTACACTGACAACCCAGTCCAGTGCTGGTGATATCAGGGTCAACTTGGCGAGTACGACGAGAAAGTTTTTAGTGGCAACGAATAAAAAGCCGAAGGCGACCAGTCGAGGGCCAATACCTTCTTTAACACGCCACCACATCGGTAACCCAATAGCGAGAAACATAATGGCGGGGATTAGAAAACGCATAACACCATCGCTGGTGTCACTCATCGCAAACGATATGCTGGGCGTTACCCAGAAAAACGAGCCAATACCGGCGAAAAGCGCAAAAAAGTAGCCAATATAACGCCAAAGACGTTTAGGAACTTGTTGCTTCATCGCATCGGCTGCACCAATCGCAATATAGATGATAGCTAGATATTGCAGAGTTAATGCTGCGCTTTGGGTTATCGCGGCCCAACTAATAGATTGTTCAGGGCTGTTCATAGCCAGCGCCGCCAGACAGACTCGAAGTAGCTCACTGCCACCATACGACAGGCAGGCAAAAGACCAGTATCTAAGGTAGACACGGTCATAGGAAGCAAAGTAAAAACGCAATAATGCAGCGAACCCAATGAGTAGCAGCGTTTGTACAAAATGAGTGATAGTTTCGATCGCCAAACCGGTGATCAAATCGAGAGTCGGCATGTCATCTTTTATAATTATTGTTATTTTTTACTATCACTAGAGTAATGTGGTTAGCCGTTATAATTCAAGTATTGATTACGTCAATTGGAGTTAATTGACGACAATTATTGATTTAGGTTTTTGAATGACGCAAGAACCGTTATACTCATTCATAGTCTCTCCCTACTGCGTGGACAAAGCCATGGAATACAATACCTCAGAACTGTGTGATCTTTATCCGGATATGGTCGATGTCGTCGAACCTATGTTCGAAAATTATGGTGGGCGCACGTCGTTTGGTGGCCAGCTAGTCATTATAAAGAGTTACGAAGATAAAGGCCTGATTGAGGAAACACTGAATCAAGATGGTGGTGGCAAAGTTTTATTAATTGACGGCGGCGGGTCAGTAAGACGCGCGTTGATTGATTTAGCGATTGCAGAACAAGCATTTGATAACGACTGGGAAGGCATTGTTTGTTACGGTTCGGTGCGCGATGTTGACGCACTTGAAGAGCTTGATATTGGTATTTTAGGGGTTGCCTCTATCCCGGTTGCGGCAACTAGTGAAGGTACCGGCGAATTGGATATTCCGGTTAACTTTGGCGGTGTTACCTTCTTGCCCGAAGACCACATCTACGTGGATAGCACCGGTGTTATTCTCTCTCCAGAGCCGCTTGATATTGAATGATGAGTGACGTTTCGTTTTTACAACTGGTAGATGCGGCTGCCTGGGTTAAGGTTCGTGAACACGAGACAAAAATAGGGCAGGCCATACGCTGTCTGGATGCGAAGGGCAGTTATCAGCAAAGTCTTGCAGATGCATGGCAAGAGGGACAGCGGGTTGCAATCGTCGGTGTCCCGGAAAGCATTGGCGTTAAAGCCAACTTAGGTCGCCCCGGCGCTGAAGGTGGCTGGCAGGCATTTTTACAAAGCTTTTTAAACTTACAAAAAACCGGTCTTCTTTCTAGTCACGAGCTGCTGCTTGTCGGTGCTGTCGATTGCACTGATTTGATGCAACAAAGCGAGGCGCTTGATGCGTCCGATAAACATCAGTTGGCGGAACTCAGAACTCTGTGCTCACAAGTTGATGCGCGAGTCTCACAAGTCATTCAGCCGTTATTTAAGCAAGGTTATGATGTTATTTTGATTGGCGGCGGGCACAATAATGCCTACCCGCTGCTGACTTCCTTGTATCAATTTAGTGAGCAGCCGGTGGCTGCCGTTAATCTTGATCCCCACGCCGATTTTCGTGCGATGGAAGGCCGTCATAGCGGCAATGGCTTTAGTTACGCGTATATGGATGGTGCCCTTGAGTATTATCATGTGGTTGGCCTGCACCCGGGTAAAAACTCTGCTAGTAGCCTGCGTCAGTTAAACGATGCCGGGATGCGTTATCACTCTTTGCATCGTTTGTTCGAACGTTCCTTCAGCGAAGTGATGGACGAGGTGGTGGCGAAAGCCGACTCGTGGCAGCGGCCACTCGGTATTGAATTAGATGTTGATGCGCTAACGGGGGTTCCGGCCAGCGCGATAAACTATAGTGGTTTATCGTTGGCGCATGGGTTTCAGTTTGTTAAACGCTTAGCGGAAGTGACAGAAACACGCTATCTGCATTTAGCTGAAGCGGCACCGGCACTGTCAAGTGCCGGCTTCGAAGAAGGTTTAAAGCAAACAGGCCAAGTTTTATGTGAACTGACTACTGCCTATCTACATGGGCGTGAACGTCGCCGTTAAGCCAAAGTTTCGTCAGTGGATTAACGCCAAATTGGTAAGTAAGCTCTGCCGGATCTTGAATATCCCAAAGCGCCAAGTTGGCTGTCATACCTTCCTTAATCTGGCCCATCTTCGCGTCGATGCCGAGTGCCTTGGCAGCATTGACTGTCACTCCTCGTAAACATTCTTCAGGGGTCAAACGAAATAGCGTAGCGCCCATCTGTAGCATTAATGGCAAGTTATGAATTGGCGATGAGCCTGGATTAGCGTCAGTGGCTAATGCGATTGGCACATGATATTGCCGCAATAAATCGATGGGTGGTACCTGAGTGTCGCGTAAAAAATAAAACGCCCCTGGCAGTAATACGGCGACTGTGCCGGCCTTTGCCATCGCTTTCACCCCAGCCTCATCCAGCTGCTCTAAGTGATCCGCCGATAGAGCCTGATAGCGTGCCGCCAGTGCTGCGCCGTTTTGATTGGTAATCTGTTCGGCATGAAGTTTTATCGGTAAGTTTAATTGTTGAGCAGCCTGAAATACTCTTTCAGTTTGTGCGGGGGTAAAGCCTATGCTTTCGCAAAAGGCGTCGACTGCGTCGACTAAGCCTTCATCTGCCAGCGTCGGCAGAATAGTATTAACAATTTCATCAATATATCCGTCGGCGTTATCTTTAAACTCAGGTGGTAAGGCGTGCGCTGCCAACAGTGTTGTTTTTACGGTTATTGGCAGACGGGCTGCAATTTCTCTGGCTACCCGTAACTGTTTGCGTTCGTTATCCAGATCGAGTCCGTACCCCGACTTTATCTCGACTGTACCAACCCCCTGCGAAAGCAGTGCCCTAGCACGTTTTTCGGTAAGCTCTAACAGTTCTGAAAAAGAGGCTTGCCGGGTGGCTTTTACGGTACTCGTAATGCCACCACCGGCTTCCGCTATCTCGGCGTAGCTCTTACCATGCAAGCGTTGCGAAAACTCATTAGCGCGGGAACCGGCCCAGACTAAATGCGTGTGACAGTCGATCAACGCGGGGCTGAGCAGCTGCCCATGCCCATTAAAAACATCTGTTGCCGCTGTTGCGGGGGCTTGGTGTTCTGGTCCTGCCCAGTATATTTTTCGGCCTTCAATTATGACTACTGCATCATCGATAATCCCATAGCCTGAGTCTTCCTCAGCCATCGTAGCCAGCCTGACGTTTTCAATTCGTTGCATCGTCATTATTCGGTTTTTCAAATGATAACTTAAGCATAGCAACGCTTAATCGTCTTGTATAGACAATCTCTTTGTTCTACACTCTTGTTGGGTTGGCAACAATGGACAAAACCATGGCTAAGTTCTCAAGCATTAAGCAGCATATTTATCAGAAAATCGAGTCGGGTGAATGGCCCGAAAACCATCCGGTTAGCTCCGAGAATGCCTTGGCGCAGCAGTTTTCAGTGAGTCGTATGACCGCGCGGCGCGCACTTCAGGAACTGGCCGACGAGGGGCTGGTTATCCGCACCCAAGGGTCGGGAACCTTTGTTGCGCCAATCAAGTCACAAACCTCGTTTATGGCCATCCGTAATATTGCAGATGAAATTCGTAGTCGGGGACATGATTACCGGGCGAAGGTCCATCACTTAAGAGTTCAGGACGCATCTAGCCAAGTTGCCGAGGCATTGGCTCTAGCGCCGGGGTCGACGGTATTGCACTCAACCATAACGCACTATGAAAACGACGTGCCGGTGCAATTAGAAGAGCGTTATGTAAACCCCCAATTGGTGCCTGATTATTTAAAACAGGATTTTACCAAAGTGACGCCCCATGAGTATCTATGCGTGGTCACGCCCTTAACTGAAGCGAGCCACCAAATTGAGGCGATAATGCCTATTACCTCCGTTTGCCAGCTTCTGGCTGTCGACCGCCACGAACCCTGCCTGCGAATTATTCGCCGTACCTGGAGTTCTGGTGGGGTTGTCAGCTATGCGCTACTGACGCATCCAGGCTCTCGTTTCAAGCTAGGTGGCCACTTAAATTTTGCCGGAAGTAGCTCTCAGGTAGTGTAGTAACAAGGAGATTGTAATGACTCATCAGCGACTGGATAAATCACGTCGAATCAAGGCAGACCACGGTACTAAGCTGACCACTGCAAACTGGCAAATAGAAGCCGCTAAACGAATGCTCATGAACAACCTCGACGATGAAGTGGCTGAGCATCCTCAAGCATTGGTGGTTTATGGCGGTATCGGCCGTGCGGCCCGAAACTGGGCGTGTTACGACAAGATAGTCGAGACGCTGGAACGCTTGCAACCAAATCAGTCATTACTTATTCAATCGGGCAAACCGGTGGGTGTGTTCCCAACCCATGAAGATGCTCCGCGTGTTCTTATTGCCAACTCTAACCTGGTGCCTGAATGGGCCAACTGGGACCACTTTAATGAGCTGGATAAGAAAGGACTGATGATGTACGGCCAAATGACGGCGGGTTCATGGATTTATATTGGCTCGCAGGGAATCGTGCAAGGCACTTATGAAACATTTGGCGCAGTGTCACGTCAGCATTTTGATGGAAACGCAAGCGGCAAATGGGTGTTAACCGGTGGCTTAGGCGGTATGGGCGGCGCACAACCATTGGCGGCAACCATGGCAGGCTTCTCAATGTTGGCCGTTGAGTGCGATGAAACGCGCATCGATTTTCGCCAGCGCACCGGGTACGTCGACCATAAAGCAACCGAACTTGAGCAAGCACTGCAGTTACTCGACGAGGCTAAAGCAAGCGGGAAAGCGATCTCGGTCGGCTTGTTGGGGAATGCAGCTGATGTTTACTCTGAATTGCAAAAACGGGGTATTGTACCCGATGTTGTCACCGACCAAACCTCTGCCCATGATCCGTTGCATGGCTATTTACCGCAAGGCTGGACGTTGAGCTACTACCAACAACAGCAACAAGACCAACCTAATGAAACCGTTGCTACCGCTAAGCAGTCCATGGCTGTTCAGGTGCGGGCCATGTTGCACTTTCAGCAGCAAGGTTCTGCTGTGCTTGATTACGGTAATAACATTCGGCAAATGGCGAAAGATGTCGGTGTCGACAATGCGTTCGATTTTCCCGGCTTCGTACCTGCCTACATTCGGCCTCTATTCTGCGAAGGGATTGGCCCATTCCGGTGGGTCGCACTGTCTGGAGATCCGGAAGATATTTATAAAACTGATGAAAAAGTGAAACAGCTTATTCCGGATAATCCTCATTTGCATAACTGGCTGGACATGGCTAAACAGCGGATTTCGTTCCAGGGTTTGCCTGCACGGATTTGCTGGATTGGGCTAAAAGATCGGGCGCGAATTGCCAAAGCTTTTAACGACATGGTTAAAAGCGGTGAATTGAAGGCTCCGGTCGTTATTGGTCGCGACCATTTGGACTCTGGCTCTGTTGCTAGCCCTAACCGCGAAACTGAGAGTATGATGGACGGCTCCGATGCTGTTTCTGACTGGCCTCTATTAAATGCGCTATTGAACACTGCTGGCGGTGCAACCTGGGTGAGCCTTCATCATGGTGGTGGTGTTGGTATGGGTTACTCACAGCATGCCGGAGTTGTAATTGTAGCGGATGGCACAGAGGCTGCTGGTGAGCGGATTAGTCGCGTGCTCTGGAACGATCCGGGAACGGGTGTTATGCGCCACGCCGATGCGGGCTACGATATTGCCAAACAATGTGCACAAGAACAGGGGCTGGATTTGCCCATGTTGGAAAACCAGTAAGGAGTTGTTATGAGTAGTTTTCCACTAAACCCAGGTCAGCTAAGCCTGCAAGAGTTACGTCAATGGTATTTCACAGCACCGCAGCTAGAACTAAGTGAACAAGCCATTAACGACATTGATAAATCGGCAGAGACAGTACAAAAGGTTCTCGAACGAGGACAGGTTGTCTATGGTATTAACACGGGTTTCGGACTCTTGGCGAATACGCGTATCCCGCCGGAGCGTTTAACGGACTTGCAACGACGTATTGTGTTATCGCATTCGGTAGGCACCGGCGAGTTGCTTAGTGACGCCGTGGTACGGTTAATGCTGCTACTAAAAATAAACTCCTTGTCACGTGGTTTCTCCGGTGTGCGGTTAAAGCTAATCAATGCCTTAGTGGCGCTATTAAATAACCAAGTCTACCCGTGTGTACCGAGTAAAGGGTCGGTGGGCGCCTCGGGCGATTTGGCGCCGCTTGCGCATATGGTTTTACCGCTATTAGGTGAGGGAGAGGTGCGGGTTAATGGCGAAATCCTTCCTGCTGCAGAAGGGCTTAAAAAAGCCGGCCTGGAGCCGCTGGAGTTAGCTCCCAAAGAGGGCTTGGCTTTATTAAACGGCACCCAGGCATCCACGGCCCTGGCACTGGCGGGCCTATTTAAAATTGAACGGGTTTTCCATAGCGCATTATACGTAGGGGCTATGTCGGTTGAAGCGGCCATGGGCTCTCGCTCACCGTTTGACGCACGCATTCATCAGGTGCGGGGGCAGTTGGGTCAGCAGCAAGTTGCAGCTGCCTTCCGTGATATTTTGACTGAGACCTCTGAAATCGCACAAGAGCATGAGAACTGCGAGAAAGTACAGGATCCCTACTCGTTGCGTTGCCAACCGCAAGTGATGGGCGCTGTGTATGATCAATTAAAACACGCGGCTGGTATTTTGGAGCGCGAAGCCAATGGTGTAACGGATAACCCGCTGGTGTTTAGTGCCGAACAGGATATTCTGTCGGGTGGTAACTTTCATGCAGAACCTGTTGCTCTGGCCGCTGACTCTATTGCAATAGCAGCTAGTGAAATAGGTTCAATTTCTGAACGCCGCGGGGCCCTGTTAATCGATAAGCACCTCAGCAATTTGCCGCCATTCTTGGTGGACGATGGTGGTGTTAACTCGGGCTTTATGATGGCCCAGGTAACGGCTGCGGCTCTGGCATCAGAAAACAAAAGCTTAGCACACCCGGCGTCCGTGGATAGCATACCGACGTCGGCTAATCAGGAAGATCATGTATCGATGGCTACTTTGGCTGCACGCCGGCTAACTGACATCGCTGATAATATTGCTGATATTGTTGCTATTGAATGGCTTGAAGCTGCTCAGGGGATCGATTTTAGACGTCCTTTAAAAGCGTCTAAGAAGATAGAGCAGGCATACCAGTGCTTGCGGGACTCGGTACCGTTTTACGCCGAGGATCGTTACTTCGCTCCTGATATCAAAGCCGCCAGTGAGCTGGTAAAAAACGGCGCACTAGGGATGACGTTGGCAGATTTTACGCCGCTAACATAAAGCTACTAGGTTATTTCTTAATCGCGCTTCGCAAGTATCACAAAGCGGCCAGTAAACTCGGCTACTGGCTGCTCGTCATCCAAAATTTGCGACTTCAAGGTTAAGCGAGCATTTTTGCCCTCTTTTAGCGCCGAGAAATCGCCCGTTACATCACTCAGCCGCGCAATACCGCGTGGCTCTTGAGTAACTGGCTTATGATAATGAATATTGCCGTCACCTAATACAACTGAGCCATCCAAACCTCTCTCCAGCAGCTGCAAATGCAAAAGTCCCCAACAAGTTAATGTGCCCAGAGAGTAAATGCTTCCTGCGAACATGGTGCCATGCACATTAATATTGCGTGACAATACGGCTCGGGTCTCGAACATGCGGCCGGTATATTGCTGGATTTTAATCCCCATGGCGTCAGATATGGGGATATCCTGTTGCCATGTTTGTTGCAGTTCAGCACACCATTCGGGCCGATAGATAATGCGGTTTTTTTCACTAAACGACTTACGTAATTGGTGCTCAGCCATAGGATTATTGACCGTATCGGCCTCTTCTGCGACCTGGTAACCACATTTTTTATAAAAGCCAATAGTATTATCGCGGGAATTAATTACCACATGCTGTGCGCCGTCGTTGCGAGCCGCCAGCTCCAATGCGTAAATAATTGCCACGCCGTGGCCTTCACCGCGATATTCAGGAGCTACAGCCATAAACCGAATTTGTGCTTCCTCCGGACTATTAAAGTGCAGCCTGCCAACAGCCACCGCCTCGCCCGCTTCATTAATTACCATACGGTGATGGCCGACCTGGTCATAAGCATCTTGCTCGGAACCGAGTGGCCGTTGAAAAGGTTCGCGCAATACTCGCCAGCGTAAATGGTAGTATTTCTGCAGTTGTTGCTCGGTTTCAGGAGTAATGACTTTGTACATTAATCGACCCTTAATTCGAAAGTAACGGGCCCGTCATTGGTCAGCGAGACTTGCATGTCGGCTCCAAACTGGCCAGTTGCTACTGGCACCCCTAATTGTTCCAGTTCCTTGCAAAACGTAAGATATAATTGCTCTGCCTGTGCGGGAGTGGCTGCGGAAGAAAAACTGGGTCGACGACCTTTGCGAGTGTCCGCGGCCAGAGTGAATTGTGAGACGACCAAAGCAGATAGATTTTCATCAAGCAGGCTAAGATTCATTTTATCGTTGGCATCTGAAAAAATACGATAATTAGCAACGCGTTCAGCTAACTTGCGAGCACTGTTATCGGTATCCTGCTGCTGCACACCAAGCAAGATCAGTAAGCCGCCACTAATTTCAACGACTGTGTTTTGTTCGACCGTGACTTTCGCGTTTGTTACTCGTTGAATCAATCCAATCATAATACTACTCGTTTTGTTTTTTCTTTCGCAGGTACTGGTATTCTTCCAAACTAACGGTAAGCTCGGCTCCTGATAACACAATAGTCCAGGACAAATAAATCCAAACCAACAGGATAGGAATGGTCGCTAATGCGCCATAAATTGCCTGGTAGGTTGGAAAATAAGTAATGTAGAGAGAAAACACCTGCTTACCGAGTTCGAATAGAATAGCAGCGATACCCGCACCGAATGCGGCATAGCGGAAGCGTACAGTTCTGTTCGGAACTAGCTGATACAACAGTACGAATGCAACAAAGCTGGTAATGACCGGGACAAGCCATAAGGCAAAACTACGAACCCCTGAAACATACTCTTCGGCAAACTGAGTGAGTGAGATTAGGTATGAGGTAGCTGCTAAACCCGAGCCGATTAGAACCGGGCCGAGGGTTAGAATCATCCAATATATAGCGAGAGAAACCGTTAACCGGCGCTTGCTGGTATCTCGCCAAATACTGTTCAGAGTCGAGTCGATGGCTGAGATTAACATCACCGCGACAACGAATAAAAAGGCAATGCCTACACCGGTCATTTTAGAAGCGTTCGCCACAAACTCATCAATATAACTTTTTAGCTGCTCACCCGAGGTTGGCAACAAATTAGCGATCAGCGCTTCTTCTATATTGCGCTGCAGTTGCTCAAATACTGGAAACGCGGAAAAGATGGTAAACATAACCACGATAAGGGGAACCAACGACAGTAGACTGACGTAAGTTAAATGCCCAGCCGTAATATTAATTTTATCCGCCGAACAGCGTTGCCCGAAGTACTTAAAAAATTGCACCGAATGATGCGTTGCTTGACGCCAATCCATATGTCTACCTTGACCTAAAAGCAGCCTAGTTGCGTATTGATACGTATCTTATCATGTTGGAGTTTCATCGCCATGGCAATGGTTGTGTTTGGTGCCGCCGGAGGATTGGGGTTGGCACTCACCGAAAAACTGCACGCGACATATCCTGAACAACAGGTTATCGCGATATCGCGCAATCCAGTTTCTAAACGGGTTACTGGTGTTAACTATGTGACAGTCGGCGACTATAGCGAATCTTCCATTTCTGAGTGGGTTAGCGACTTTAAAAAATCCGGTGAGCAACTGGACGGAGTCATTTCAACGGTTGGTATGCTGCACGATGACAGCACTTTTCCCGAGAAGCAGCTGGCTGATATCAATGCAGAGGATTTGGAAAAGCTATTTCATGTTAATGCGGTAACTCCTCTGATTATTTTAAAGCATTGTCAGACCCTGTTTGATAAAAAAAGGCCGGCCTTTTTTGCACAGTTATCGGCAAAAGTCGGTAGTATCGAGGATAACTATCTGGGAGGCTGGTACAGTTACAGAGCCTCCAAAGCCGCCCTCAATATGTTATTAAAAACTGCCTCGATAGAACTAAAACGGTCGCACAAACGCTTAGTTGTCGCTGCCATACATCCAGGTACAACCGATACAGGGCTGTCTAAACCCTTTCAAAAACGAGTTCCCAAAGATAAACTTTATTCGGCTGAACAGTCTGCTCAGCGTATTGTCTCGGTGATTAGAGAGCTTGAGCCTGCGCAATCTGGCAGTCTGTTTCACTGGGATGGCACTCGCTTACCGTATTAAAGCGCTATTATTTTCGTGGCAGCGTTGCTTTTAGGTCGTTACTCGTTCTAAATTGGTAAGCAAGTAACTTAGGAGAACCCTATGCTTTACATCTTAGCTATTCTACTGCCACCACTGGCAGTCTTATTCACTGGTAAAATATTCCAGTTTATTTTCAATTTGATTTTAGCGTCTGTTGGTATCGTTTTGGCGATATTCACTTTGGGTGCATTTGGCTTGGTATATATACTCGCCATTATTCACGCGATTATTGCGGTTCACAGCTACCGGCAGGATAAGCGCGATGAACGTTTGGTGCGTGCCGTTCGGGGTGACAAATGATAAAGCTGTTAGCGAGTCTGGCGGCTGTGGTTATGTTAGCTGGCTGTCAGACAGCGTACTATTCGACCATGGAAAAATTAGGTATCGAAAAGCGTGATATTTTGGTGGACCGCGTTGATGACGCAAAAGACTCTCAAGGGGAGGCGCAGGACGAGTTCCGCTCAGCCTTAGAGCGGCTCGACTCGATGTTAAACATTGACGGGGGTGAGCTAGAAGAGAACTACAAAGCGTTAAAAGACGATTATGAAACCAGTAAGAAGTCAGCAGAGCAGGTGCGCGATCGTATCGACGCCGTTGATAATGTCGCACAGGACTTATTCGATGAATGGAATGAAGAATTAGAGCAGTATTCGAATGAGACGTTACGCCGTCAGAGCGAACGACAATTGCGCGAGACCGAGCGACGTTATAGTAGCTTAATTGCCACTATGGAACGTGCTGCTGGCAAAATGGATCCTGTGTTAGCAAAGCTTCAGGATAATGTCCTTTACTTAAAACATAATCTCAATGCGCAAGCGATTACCGCAATTCGTGGCGAGTTTGATACCTTGCAGGCTGACATAAGAGTGCTCATTGAAGAAATGGAAGCAGCGATTTCTGAATCGAACGAATTTATTGAAGCGATGAACTCAGGTGGTTAGTTGTTACGTAGTCAGTAAGACATCCACTAAACCATACTGAAAAAGGAAAAGCATCTATGTCGATTTTACTAATTGGTGGCAGTCGTCGTAAGGATTCGCTTAATACGAAAGTTAAGCACCGCATTGCAGAGGCTGCTGATAAATTCGGTATCTCTTATAAGTTGCTCGATGCCGATGCGTTAGACGCACCGATCTATCATGGCGATTTTGAGGAAGCGGAAGGCGTTCCAGAATCGATGCAGGCGCTGGCCAGAGAAATTCGTGCTGCCAGTAAAGTGGTATTAGTGAGTCCCGAGTACAATTCGTCGGTTTCACCGTTAGTAAAAAACGCGATTGATTGGGTTTCGAGAGTCGAGGGCGACGCATGGAAAGACAAGAAAGTGCTATTAGGAGCAGCTTCGCCAGGCGGGTTGGGCGGCATAAGAGGCCTTATGCACTTGCGTGACATACTGGGTAATGTGCAGGCGTGGACAGCACCCAACTTTGCGATTTGTCCTAATGCTAATGACCAAACAATTGCATCAATGGATGAGAACTTTTTGCGCGGCTTTTTGACGCAAGGCGATTAGTCGGCTCTGGCCAAGCCATCAATGAAAGTGTTGATGGCTTTGTTGCCATAGCCGGTAAGTTCGAAATAGTCACTGTCCAATAACCAGTTGTAAATCAAACCATCGACTAACCCAAACAAACCGATAACTGCCATCCTGGAATCAGTGGTAGCTGGCAACTGACCATCGCGCTTGGCCTTTTCTAAGAGCTCTTCAAAGTCGTCAATACAACGATTACGGCCGCTGACATGGCGCAGCTTTATTGGGTTAACTTCGTCGATATATTCGCATTTGTGCAGCAAAATACTGGCAAGTGCCTGAACGCGCTGATTGGTCTGAATCCGGGTTAAAAACTCAGTGGTTCTTTGCCGTATTTCTTCAAGAGCATCAAAGTCATCCAGTTCGGCAATTTGCTCACGCATTTCGTCGATAGGTAGGCTGACCCTATCCATCAGCGATTCAATCAGATCTTGTTTGTTGCTAAAGTGGTGATAAATTGCACCACGAGTGACTCCCGCGTGCTCAGCAACCTGTGCCATTGAGGTGTGGGCAACACCGTTCTGACCAAATAAATGCTCGGCCGCATCAAGCAACTTTGCTCGTGTCTCCATCGCATCTTCTTTTGTACGTCTTACCACTAGTTCGCCCTATCTTGCTAAATTCACTATATTGTAACGCTTAATGATTAATCATGCATTAATGTATGTAAGCTGTCTATGTCGGTTTACCAACAATTTAATAAGTAATAAGCTTGTTCTATAAGTCTAGCTATGCCGATAATACGTAGAACAAGGCAAATATTGCCAAAACCCACGGAGGTGTTTATGAAAAACGAGATTGATTTTCGCCTGGTGTTGGATGCTTATGAGAAAATTCACGAGCATGGTGAAGCTAAGCAAGGACAGCATGTTCTGGATGGTATTACGGCCTTCACTGACCATGATGGTTATACCGTCTTTATCGAAGGTCACGGTGTAAAAATGAGATTGGAGTTTCATAATAAATATCATCTGGATTATGACAACAGTGGTCAGTTGGATAAGTTTATTCGGGCATTAAAGAATATTTCTGAAGGGTATGAAACTCCGGGGTTAGAGCGAGGATGAGTGGTAAGCACTACTCTGCTTTAGAAGAACTTGCCCATGCACTAACCCACGGCATTGGCGCATTGCTAAGCGTCGCGGCATTGGTGGTTATGGTGTTATGGGCAGGGGCTTACGGTGATACTTGGCACGTTGTTGCAGCCAGTATTTATGGAGCTAGTTTAATCCTGCTCTATACTGCATCGACATTGTACCATTCATTCCCTTGGCCACGGGTAAAGGCTTATTTTCAGCAACTTGATCACGCAGCCATTTTTATACTTATTGCCGGAACCTACACCCCTTTTATGTTGATAAACCTTCGGGGGCCTTGGGGCTGGTCGTTTCTGACCGTAGCCTGGACAATAGCTATCGTTGGCGTTGCTATTGAGTTGTTTGCTAAGAACCCACCCAAATGGCTGTCACTTACCTTATATTTAGGTCTTGGCTGGATGGCGCTTGTGGCTATAAAGCCGATGCTGGATAACGTTGAAACGACCGGACTTTTATTACTACTCGCCGGCGGACTGGCTTATACCTTAGGTGTGGTTTTCTATGTTTGGCATTCACTACCATACCACCACGCTATTTGGCACTTATTTGTGCTTGCCGGGAGCGCATTTCACTTTTTTGCTATTTTCTATTTCGTGTTACCGCAACCGGAATTATTACCAAGTAGTGGATAAAAAAATGCCCGCTGGTGAGCGGGCATTTTATCTAAACCTTTAAATCACTTACGATTTTGGTTCGCGACTGGCGCGTTTACGTTCATTCTCGGTCAATGCTCGCTTACGAATCCGGATTGATTGCGGGGTTACTTCCACAAGCTCATCATCGTTAATAAACTCTAGTGCTTGCTCAAGTGTGTAACGAATCGGCGGACTCAGCACCTGAGCGTCATCGGTACCTGATGCACGAACGTTAGTCAGTTGTTTACCTTTCAGGCAATTTACGGTCAAGTCGTTGGCACGGTTATGAATACCGATAACCTGACCTTCGTAGACTTCGTCACCGTGGGCAGCAAATAACTTGCCACGCTCTTGTAAATTAAACAGGGCGTAAGTAAGTGCCTTACCTGTGGCATTCGAAATCAATACGCCATTAACGCGCTGACCGATAGTACCGCCTTTGTGTGGACCATAATGATCAAATGTGTGATACATCAGACCGGTACCAGAGGTCAACGTCATAAACTCGGTCTGGAAGCCAATCAAGCCACGACTTGGTACTTCGAAATCTACCCGTACGCGACCTTTACCATCTGGCGTCATATTCGTCATTTCCGCTTTGCGCAAGCCAAGCTTTTCCATGACCGCGCCCTGGTGTTGATCTTCGATATCAACAGTCAGGCTCTCGTACGGTTCCATTTTCTGACCGTCTTCGTGCTTAATAATAACTTCTGGACGAGAAACGGCTAATTCAAATCCTTCACGGCGCATGTTTTCGATTAAGACACCTAAGTGCAGTTCACCACGTCCAGATACCCGGAATTTATCAGGGTTTTCGGTTTCTTCAACGCGCAGTGCTACGTTATGTACTAGCTCCTGCTGCAAACGCTCAAGAATCTGACGAGAGGTAACAAATTTACCTTCTTTGCCAGCAAACGGCGAGGTGTTTACCTGGAACGTCATAGTAACGGTAGGTTCGTCGACGGTTAGTGGCTTCATCGCCTTAGGCTTGCCATAAGCACAAACGGTATCAGAGATCTTTAGCTCGCCCAGTCCGGTTATCGCACAGATATCGCCCGCGTGAGCGGCTGTAGCTTCAAAGCGGTCAAGGCCAAGATAGCTGAACACCTTACCAATTTTACCGCTACGGGTCTGACCGTCTGCACCAACAATAGTGACCTGTTGGTTTACTTTAACGCTACCGCAGGTAACGCGACCGATGCCGATAACACCAACATAGCTGGAGTAGTCAAGCTGTGAAATCTGCATCTGCAGTTCGCCTTCGGGATCTGCGTCTGGATGACTCACTTCATTAACGATAGTTTCAAACAGTGGAGTCATGTTTTCGCCGACCGTCTCTTCTTCACGTGTTGCCCAGCCATTTAAAGCTGATGCGAAGACGATAGGGAAGTCCAACTGTTCATCGGTTGCACCGAGGTTGTCGAACAAATCAAAAACTTGATCCATGACCCAATCAGGGCGAGCGCCTGGACGGTCGATTTTATTAATAACGACAATGGGGTTTAAGCCGTGCTCGAACGCTTTTTGCGTAACAAAGCGAGTTTGCGGCATAGGGCCGTCAACTGCATCGACGAGCAGCAGAACCGAGTCAGCCATTGATAAAACACGTTCTACCTCACCGCCAAAATCGGCGTGTCCGGGAGTGTCCAGAATATTGATGCGGTAATCCTGCCAGTTAATAGCCGTGTTTTTAGCGAGGATTGTAATACCGCGTTCTTTTTCAAGATCGTTTGAATCCATGATGCGCTCTTCGAGTTCACCACGGCTTTCTAAAGTGCCGGATTGCTGCAGTAGCTTGTCGACCAGCGTTGTTTTGCCATGGTCTACGTGCGCAATAATTGCGATATTGCGTAATTTATTAATATCAAATGCCTGAGTTGTCATTAAGAACAGCCTGTATTTGTCGGTGTGAGTTAATCGTGCACCCTGCCGACAGGGGTTTTATGAAAAATAGCGGCGTATTCTACCTGTTTGCGCGCGATTAAAAAAGGGCTTGTTCGTTTTTTATACGGATTGTCGTGCAACTTCCCCATCATGATCGGTTTGCACCAAATTAGTGTATAATGAACCATAATAGTGCATTTGTGGTTGTGTTTAAGCTTTTTAAGATGCCCAGTTAAAGTTCAAGTCAATGAAAAATATAAAGAAATTATATTTGGCACACGAGTTGCTATCATCAAGGAAGCACAAAAATTCGCTAACAATCGATGATTCCGTTGGAGGAAAACATGTCAGCAAGTAAGATTTTAGACAGCATCAAAGAACATGACGTTAAGTTCGTCGACTTACGCTTTACTGATACTAAAGGTAAAGAACAGCACGTCACCATTCCCGTGTCACAAATCGACGACGATTTTTTTGAAGAAGGAAAAATGTTCGATGGCTCGTCAATTTCTGGCTGGAAAGGTATTAATGAGTCGGACATGGTACTGATGCCAGACCCAGACAGTTTAGTGCTAGATCCTTTCACTGACGAAATGACGTTGAATGTTCGTTGCGATATTCTAGAGCCCGAGACAATGCAGGGCTACAGCCGTGACCCTCGCTCTATCGCAAAACGCGCAGAAGAATTCATCCAATCTTCTGGTATTGCGGACAGTGCGCTATTTGGTCCAGAACCAGAGTTTTTCCTATTCAACGATGTACGGTTTCACACCGACATGAGCGGCTCGTTTTACAAAATTGATGCCGAAGAAGCGAAGTGGAACTCCGGACGTGAGTACTCAGAAGGTAACCTTGCTCACCGGCCCGGCGTAAAGGGTGGCTACTTTCCAGTACCTCCAGTCGACTCAGCACATGATATTCGTGGCACCATGAGCCTGGTGATGGAAGATATGGGGTTAGTGGTAGAGGCGCACCATCACGAAGTAGCGACTGCTGGCCAAAACGAAGTTGCAACTCGGTTTAACACACTCACCGCGAAAGCAGACGAACTGCAGATCTATAAGTATGTGGTTCACAACGTCGCTAATTCTTACGGCATGACCGCAACCTTTATGCCAAAACCATTAGTTGGTGATAATGGTTCAGGTATGCATGTTCATATGTCGTTAGCTAAAGACGGAAAGAATATTTTCGCCGGTGACCAATATGCGGGCTTGAGTGAGACAGCCTTGTATTATATTGGCGGTGTGATTAAGCATGCACGGGCTATCAACGCATTTACTAACCCGTCAACAAATTCGTATAAGCGTTTAGTACCAGGTTTTGAAGCGCCGGTAATGCTAGCTTATTCAGCACGTAATCGCTCTGCATCAATCCGTATTCCGTTGGTATCAAGTGCGAAAGGACGTCGTATCGAAGTACGGTTCCCGGATCCTAGTGCCAACCCTTATCTTTGCTTCACCGCACTGCTAATGGCAGGACTGGACGGAATCCGGAATAAGATTCATCCGGGTGATGCGATGGACAAAGACTTGTATAACCTACCGCCAGAAGAAGCGAAAGATATACCGACCGTATGTCACTCGCTGGAGATGGCGCTAGAAGCGTTGGATAAAGACCGTGAGTTTTTAAAACAAGGTGGCGTTATGGACGACGACATGATCGATGCTTACATTGATCTTAAATACAATGAAGTTGAGACGCTTAAGAAAACAACTCACCCAGTTGAGTTTGATATGTACTACAGCTGCTAATCAAGGTTGTTTAAGGGAGGGTTATCCCTCCCTTTTTTAGCTGTAGCAATGCACCAAACTAGTGCATCCGAGGCGGGGTAAAGTGTGCAGCATAACGATATTCTTGATGCGTTAAATACAGCCATTGTAATGATCGATGAGCAGTTTTCGATCCGTTACGTTAATGCTGCGGCCGAGTCTTTACTCGACCACAGCGCTCGACGGCTGATCAATGAGCCGTTAGCAAGCAGTTATGTGTCAACTAATTTACCCACTCATAGTTTTGCCAGTTGTCTATCCGATGAACAAACGGTCATTAATGCTGAGGCCGAATTTGTGCTTCATTCAGGACAGAAAGTCACCGCGGAAGTAAGCGTTCAATGCTTAAAGTCCCATTTGTCTGAAAATCACCAAAAACTATTGCTGCTTGAGTTGCGACAGGTCGACATTCAGCGGCAAATTTCGCAGGAGAATTCGCAACTTCAGCAGCTGCATGCAACGCAGAATTTATTGCGGGGTATGGCGCATGAAATTAAAAACCCGCTGGGTGGTTTACGTGGTGCGGCGCAATTATTGGCTCGGCAATTAAAAGAGCCTGGGCTCAAAGAGTATACCGACCTAATC
Organism: Pseudomonadota bacterium; assembly: GCA_051746345.1. Classification (GTDB taxonomy): domain Bacteria; phylum Pseudomonadota; class Gammaproteobacteria; order Enterobacterales; family Alteromonadaceae; genus Idiomarina. The sequence goes on along the minus strand of JBNJEZ010000010.1, from coordinate 12,392 downwards.
ATCGCCCAATCTGATCGGTTGAGAGGACTGATTGATCGGCTATTAGGCCCGGCAAAGCTTGAACAGCCGGATGCCGTCAATTTGCATCAACTGTTGGAGCGGGTAGCTCAGACGGTTGCTTATGAATATAACGAAGGGCTTATCATTAAACGTGACTATGATCCTTCGTTGCCGGATTTGCGCGGAATTGGTGACTTGCTTGAACAGGTTTTCTTGAATATTACGCAGAATGCAGCTCAGGCACTGGAAGGAAAAGGCCAAATAACCTTAAAAACTCGAGTTGAGCATCAGCTGACTTTGTATGGAAATCGCTACCGTCAATGCGCGGTGATATCCATTATTGATAATGGACCAGGCATAAGCGATAGCTTAAGGCCCCAAATATTTTACCCGATGGTCAGCGGCCGTTCTAACGGCACGGGTCTGGGTTTATCTTTAGCGCACAGCCTGGTGCATCAGCATGGCGGCAAAATAGAATTTGAGTCAGAGCCGGGGCACACCTGCTTTCGGGTTTATTTACCTTATCGAGTACAAGAGGACGTATTAAATGACTCAGTCAGCTGAACTTTGGGTTTTAGATGATGACTCCTCGATTCGTTGGGTGTTGGAAAAGACCTTTGCCGATACAGAATTTACGGTGTCAAATTTTAGCCAGTCGAGTGAACTGTACGCGGCTCTGGAGAAGTCCATGCCAGATGTACTGTTAAGCGATATCCGTATGCCCGGAGATGACGGTCTGCAGGTGTTAAAGCGGCTTCAGCAGCAACATCCGAAGTTACCGATCGTTATCATGACCGCCCACTCAGATTTAGAAACAGCTGTGAACGTGTTTAAAGGAGGGGCATTTGAATATTTGGCTAAACCCTTTGATTTAGATGAAGTGGTGGCCATGGTACGCAAAGCGGCTCAGCACGCGAGAGCAAAGCCAAGCGGGCCAGCCGATCAAGTTAAACAGCCACAATTGATTGGTGACTCGGCTGCGATGCAAGATGTTTTTCGAGTTATTGGAAGGCTATCAAAGTCCAGCGTTAGTGTGCTAATCACCGGTGAAACCGGGACCGGTAAAGAGCTTGTCGCGCGTGCGTTACATCAGCATAGTCCACGTGCGGAACAGCCCTTTGTCGCCCTTAATATGGCGGCTATACCGCAAGAGTTGATTGAATCGGAACTGTTTGGTCACGAACGGGGGGCTTTTACGGGCGCCGATAAACGACGAACTGGTCGTTTCGAACAAGCAAACCAAGGCACGTTGTTTTTGGACGAAATTGGCGATATGCCACTGTCTGTCCAAACTCGCTTACTTCGAGTGTTAGCAGAAGGTCAATTTTATCCGGTTGGAGCGCATCAACCTGTCGCCGTTGATGTTAGGGTTATTGCAGCAACCCATCGGGATTTGAAGCAAGCTGTTAGTCGCAATGAGTTTCGTGAAGATCTTTACCATCGGTTAAATGTGATACAACTAAAGCTACCCGCTTTACGCGAGCGTGAATCGGATGTTCGCCAATTAACGCAATTTTTCTTAAAGCAAGCAGCCAGCGAGCTTGGTGTTACTGGTAAACAATTGAGCGCGGCTGCAATGAAAGCATTAGAGAACTATTGGTGGCCAGGTAATGTCAGACAATTAGAAAACGTATGCCGTTGGCTAACCGTTATGGCGCCCGGGCATACCGTGCAGCGTTCGGAATTGCCTGAGGAAATTACCAGTAGCGTCCTCCCGATGAAGAGAACTAACTCTGAGCAACGGGATTATACGCCTTCAGACTGGACTGAGATTATAAATCAAGAACTAAGGCGTCGAGCGGCTGATACGGATGTGCTAAATGGATTGACCTTTGAACTCGAGAAAACGGCATTGCAGTTCGCACTGCATAAATTTAATGGTCATAAGCAGCAAGCAGCGCGCTGGCTGGGTTGGGGACGGAATACTCTAACCCGAAAAATGAAGCTATTATTAAAGTAAATCTTTTGTAAAAGGCATCGCCCTTGGCGCTTGGTTTATAGAAGATAGGCACAGTAGTCATACAAAAAAGAAGGCTGAAGATGCACTCTGTATTACTTATTGATGACGATCGTGAAATGTCAGCAATGTTGCTGGAGCTTTTTAAGCGTGAATCGATAGAACTTACCGTTGTCGATGACGGAGTTAAAGGACTCGATGCGGCACTTAACGGCGACTTTGAACTTATTTTGCTGGACGTTATGTTGCCGGGTATTGATGGCATGCAATTACTGCAACGGCTGCGACAACAGCATCGAGACACTGCCGTATTGATGCTAACCGCGCGGGGTGATGATGATGATCGAGTTATGGGGCTTGAGTTAGGTGCCGATGATTATCTACCCAAACCATTTAATCCCCGTGAGCTTATAGCAAGAGTAAAAGCGTTATTACGGCGGACAGCCAATACCACGATGCAATCCGAAAAACTAAAGGCCAGTGGCTTTGAACTTGATCCGGGCAACGCTCAAGTGAAATGCGATGGTGAGCCAATTGTTATAACTCCGACCGAATTCGATATTTTGCGTTGCTTGATGCAGCAGGCCGGACAAATGGTCAGCAAAGATCAACTTTCTGTTGCAGCATTGGGTCGCAAGATGGGTCCTTTTGATCGGAGTCTGGATGTGCACATCAGTAACATTCGCAAAAAACTACCGAATAATCCCGAACGTATTCAAACAGTCCGGGGTCGGGGGTATCGGTTGACCAATCAAGCATGAACCCTAAGCAAGTCAGCAAGAGTCGTTGGTATCAGTCGCTTACGCTGCGACTTTTACTGCTGTTTTGGGCTTTACTCTTTTTAACGGCAAGCAGTGGTTACTTTCTTGCTGTCTGGAATCGAACTGCGATCGAGCCGCAACCGGTGGCTGATCCAATTCGCCGTACCGTAGAACCATTGTTACTTGATCCCGACACTTTTTTGTCGTTAGAGCCTGGACGTCTGCTGGCTGGAAATTACCGTATTGCGGCACGAGTCATGGCAAGCGGACAACAGCGTTTGATGCTCGATGAATACCTCGGTGAACGTTATAAACCAACACTGCTTAGGTTTTTAAATTTCTCGCAGCCGATGCAACTTCCGCTCGAGGATCGCTTGCTGATAGGTCCGTTTGAGCTTAGCGGCAATAAGGTCCTGATTACCCGGCCGTTAAAAGCGCAAGAATGGCGCGATCAGGCGGCGGCAGAGCGGGAGCTAACTGAAGCTAGAACCTGGACTCTGATTGTAGGTAGCGGTGTCATTGCTATTTTATTAGGTTTTTGGCTGATTCGACCCATTCGGCGGCTCAGTTCAGCGACACGGGAAATTGCAGAAGGCAGTGCTGAACCTGACCTATCAAAATTACCTTATCGTCGCGACGAGATTGGTGAGTTAGCCCGTGCTCTAGCTCAAACTGCAAGAGATCTGGCAACCTCGCGTGATGCCCAGCGCCGGTTGCTGAGCGATATATCACATGAGCTGCGCTCGCCGATGGCGCGTATGCAGGTTGCACTCGACTTAACAGACGCAGCGCAGGATGATGCTCACATGCAGCAGTTAAGACGAGATACTGAGCGACTCAACTTAATCATTGAACGGATACTGTCACTTTCTAAACTAGAGAATGGCTTAGTTGCTTTGCAGTGTGAAGCGGTGAATATCGGTAAACTTGTCGAGCAGTTGGCTGCGGATATTCGTTACGTTCAGCCAGAAGCCGGTGGCCGCCTTAAAGTTATGCCTGACAACTGGCCAACGATAGAGGCCGATACCGAGCTATTGCGTATGACGTTAGAAAATATTGTCCGCAATGCGTTGCATTACACAGATGAGCAAGTCGAGTTATCCTACGATAGTGATGAGTGTCATCACTTTATCCGCGTACGCGATCATGGGCCCGGTGTGGCAGATGACTTGCTGGATAAATTATTTGAACCCTTTTATCGTGGCGATCCGTCCAGAAATCATAAAGCCGGTGTTGGCTTAGGCCTAGCATTAAGCCAGCGAGCAACGGCTGTTTTACAGGGGCAGTTAAGTGCAAAAAATCATCCTCAAGGGGGCCTCGAAGTTGTGTTAGAATTACCGAAAACTGACTAAGCATAGACACTTCTCTTGGCCAAAAAACTTATCGTTATTGACCGCCCGAAAGACGACTCCGAGCACTGGCGAGGCTTTTATGCTGAGCAAGTAGAGCCGTTTTGGCAAACGGTCGAGCAGCGCAACTTTGTCGGGGTTGATGGAAAGCGGATACATTGGGCTTTCTATAGGGCTTCTGATTACGCCCCTTTAATTGTGATTAGTCCAGGACGGATCGAAGCTACTGCTAAATATCAGGAATTAATGTGGGAGCTGGCGCAAGCTGGTATTTCCAGTGCCGTGATTGACCACCGTGGCCAAGGGCAATCGGAACGGTTGGCGGAAAACCCTCATCAAGGTCATGTCGAGAGTTTCCAGGACTTTGTCGATGACTTTGTGTTATTCCATGAACAGACCGTAAAAGAGTTTCCTACTGCGGTTAGGCGCTGGCTTGTCGGCCATTCTATGGGCGGAGCTATCGTTTCGCAATTTTGTTCGGACTATCAACATCCGTATCAACACTTAGTGTTAACGTCGCCAATGTTCTCTATTAATACAGCGGGAATACCCATTGCGGTTGCTCAAGCCGTTGTTAAAGCTGGCGCTAGACTGAATCGCTGGTTAAAGCCCTCAAAGCCTTGGTATTTTTTGGGAATGGGTGACTATAACCCCGTTGCGTTTGAAAAAAATGACCTGACTCACAGTCTCGCCCGTTATAGTTTGTTTCGCGAACAATATCAGCGGTCACCAGAGTTGCAGCTTGGCGGGCCAACCTTTGCCTGGTTGGATGAAGCCTTGCGTGTCTGTAAACGACTAACTGCGGAAAAACTCTCCATCGATATTCCGGTAACAATGTTTCAGGCAGGCGCCGATTCGGTGGTGAGTGCCGATGGTCAGGATCGTTTTGCGGAACTTAACGGATTGGTTGAGAAGCGGGTTATTGCCGGTGCACGACATGAGCTGCTGATGGAGAGTGATGAGTATCGTCAGCCGGTAGTCGATGAGCTATTAAGGATTAACGGTTAGTCAGAGAACCTTCAACTTTGGCAACAATCTCTGGATCCATATGAACAATAATATCGGCGCTAGGGAAGTTCTTCATTAACTCTGCCTCGACACTGTCAGAAATGGCGTGTGCCTTAAGTAACGACAGTTTATCGTCCAGCTCAATATGTAACTGAATAAAGCGTGTGGGACCCGCCTCTCTGGTGCGCAGCCCGTGTAAACCTTTGACACCCTCAACGGATCCCGCTATTTCAATAATTTGTAGTTGGGTTTCTTGTGAAAGCTCTCGATCCATTAATGAGTTAAAGGCCTCTGAGCCAATACTGATAGCCCCACTAATCAGGTAAACCGCAATGCCAATAGCAAATACGCTGTCAGCCCATAGGAATCCCCAGCTACTCAGGAGTAAGGCAATAATAACTGCCACGTTTAGCAGGATATCCGATTGATAATGCAGGTTATCGGCCCTAATTGCCTGCGAATTTGTGTGCCGTATCGCCATGCGCTGAATAGTGATGAGCACTATTGTAAAGACAATAGCAATGGCAGATACCCAAATTCCAACATCCACGCGGGGTAGCCTGGGCCCTTGAATAAGTTGTTCGATGCTGTGGAATATAAGCAACATACTGGAACCCGCAATAAAGGCACTTTGTGCCAATGCGGCTAGCGACTCGGCTTTGCCATGACCGAAGCGATGCTCTTCATCGGCCGGCTGCAGCGCATAACGGATCGCAAAAAAACTAAAAACTGAGGCGCCACTATCCAAGATTGAGTCGGTTAAAGAGGCGAGCATGCTGGCAGACTCGCTGTGTAACCAAGCCATTAGTTTCATGATAATTAAACTAAAGGCTACGATCACCGAGGCTGAGCTGGCTAGCTTAACCCAAAATGAATAGTTGGTACGGTAATTAGATTCTGGTTTCACAGAGATGTCACAGTTTTGAGCATGCAATGAATGATTTCTGCTATTCTATCTCTTTTTTCAATATTGATAAAATTATCATGCTGCACTTAGTGTTATTTGAACCAGAAATACCTCCGAATACCGGCAATGCAATACGGTTAGCGGCAAACACCAACATGAAGCTGCATCTGATTGAGCCGTTAGGGTTTCAGCTGGATGAAAAGAAAGTCCGACGAGCAGGGCTGGATTATCGTGATTTAGCCGCAGTGACTATCCATCGAAGTTGGTCTGAGTTTTTAGAGAAAACTGAACACAATCGCATTTTTGCCTGCACCACGCGTGGTAAGACCCAGTATACGGATACTGATTTTCAGCCCGGTGATGTGCTTTTGTTTGGGCCCGAGACGCGCGGGTTACCGCTAGATGTGTTGCAAACCTTTCCTGAAGAAAACTGGTTGAGGCTGCCGATGGCGAGCAATAGCCGTAGCCTAAATTTGTCCAATTGTGTCGCAATATTTGCCTATGAGGCCTGGCGACAACTTGGCTTTAAAGGTTCGGCTCAATAGTCTACTAAAGAGTCGTTAGTCAGTTCAAAGTGTAGCTTTAAAAGGTGCCCTAACCGGGTTTTATTAAAGGCAACATAAAGTGGGACCGGTTCGCTTAAACGGTGCTGCTGATAAGGTTTGTCGGTCCAATCCGGCAAGTTGTCCTGATAATCAATAACCCCGTTAACTCGTCCCAAATCAAGCATAGCAAAGCAGTCTAGAGGAGTATTGGCGCGGTAATAGGTCACGCTTTCCGGTAACAGTTCTTTTTGATAATCCCCCTCGGAGATACAAACGGTAAAGTCGTCAGCGGTTATGGGAAGTCCCTTGCCAGAGTCTTCATTAGTCGTAAATAGGTACAGCGCATCATCCATTCCGATAGCCGTTTCAGAGTATAAAAACTCATCAGAAAATTGTTCTTTTCTTACACCAACCATTAGCTGCGCCCGCTTACTGCGCATTAAGGTATGGGCTCGTGGCCAGTTACTGGCAGAGGTATCAATATCAATGTCAGCGCTGGCAAAGGAGCGGTCGATTTTATCCCACAGTTCGCCGCTGCCATCGGCATTAGTTAGTCCCGGATGAAGAGCGCTAACAGCCATTAACTGGCGGGGTAACTCTGTCGGTTTTAACGCTTCCGGAAGAGTTAAGTTATGTTTTTGCCTTAGCTGTGCGATTCGGCCCGAACCTCTCATTGCATTCAGCTTACTGTAGAGCGGCTCAACAAGGTGTTTGAATTTATCATGTAAATAGTGATACCCGGCTTCACTACGCATGCTATAAACGACAAAGTCCTGAGTGTTCTGAAGCTGAAGATTGCGCAGTTGAAAGTCGCCGAGTAAAGCGCCATCGATGCGCCCTGAATTTAATAACTTTGCAACTTGAGCAAATTGTGTCTGTTTGAATACAGGGTTAGTAAAGTTATTTTCTTCAATAACCTGCTCTGGCGCGCGCATTCCGCTAACATGAGCTAAGCTCTCAATCGTGGAAAGCGTACAAAGACCGCACTTTTTAGTATTAGCGACTAATACGATAGAAAATTCATAAAGCTTAAAAGGAACGCGGTTGAGCGATGGAATTTGCTGTTCAAGTCCATCGAGTCTGCCTAGTTCGCCCGCTATTTTGCCGTTGGCCGCCAACTGTTCAGCACGTAACCGCGGTAATGGGCGGTATTCAAGCTCGACACCCAGATCATGGTAGGCTTCTTCCAGCACTTGAGTGAGGAAGTCGACCATTGGGCCTGGCTCAGGCTCACGGAAGGTCAGCTTTTGTTGAGCTAACGCCTGGTGAGAGTGTGTAAGTAGCCAACAACAGCTAAAAAGCAGAGCAACAAATCGCATACTACAACATTATTTTTTAATCGGCTGGATAGTATAACAGTCTGTGTGGTCATAATTCTATCAGTGGCTGATTATAGCCGTTATAATACCTGTTAAATTAACGAACCGAACGAAGTAGAGGTTGAGTTCTATGTTAAAGAACATTACCCGGTCCATCGCTCTGGCGACGTTGGCCATCTCCGGAGCGTCATCGGCGCAAGCACAAGAGCAAGAAGATAATTATCGGCACTTGTTTATGGCTGGTGGCGGGCTAGAGCTATGCTCCAGCTTCAAGTCCAATCAGTGTGACGATGCGGACTGGATTGATAATCGGACGATGCGGACTGACCGCTACATTGACCTGTCCAGTAAAAACCTGGAGAAGGTAACTTCCGATCGTTATTGGTCTGCTTATCGAAAAGACGCACAACAGGAAGTAAAGGATGCGTTGAAATTGATTCATGAACGGGTCAATGAAGATCGCATGTCAGAGCGAGTGTTTGAGCGCGAATTTACGCGTCGAGCGACGCTGCCAACGTATAATATGTTGTCTGATGCGGAATACGCGAAAATTATTGATTTGCTAGAAGTGACGATGTCCAGCGATCTGCCGGAAGTGGTTGATGTGGATGAATCACTGAATAAGGATTCGGCGGAGATTTATCGTCGCTTTATTGAGTTCACCCGGCAAAACGTTGACGACATCGAAAAGCCACTCGTCTACTTCTCGACCGCCGGTGCACGTGACCCTTACGCAGCAATCGACTTTTATCGCAGCGCCTTTGAACAATTAGGTGCTGAGGCTCGCTGGTTACCGTTAGATTCTTCGGTGGTAAAAGCGCGTAATGAAAACCGCTGTGAAGAGCTCAACGAAATTCAACAGGAAGTACAGGGTGCCTACGATCGTGACCGGGTATATCGTGATTACTATAAGCAGCAAGTAGCATTTTGTAAGGCCGGAGACAACGAATACGAGATGTTAAATGACGCTGATGCGTTGTTTTTGACGGGCAGCGAACAGGACCTAATCCGTAACACATTGGTCAAAGATGACAACAGCGCGACGGATTTATTGCGTATGATTGTTGCTCGCGTGCAGCAGAAAAAACTGTTAGTCGGTGGAACGAGCGCTGGCACAACAGTAATGAGCTCGAAGCCGGTAGTCTCTAATGGTACTACAGCCTCTGCTATAAAAGACGGTGGTGTTGCAACTAATCCGCCACCCTACGGTTGTGACCTGGACAATACCTGCCCACAGAATACGGGACCCGATACGTTAACTTATCATCCCTTTGGCGGGTTAGGGCTTTTCCATTTTGCCAGTTTAGATACGCACTTTTCAGAGCGTGGACGACATGGTCGCTTAATGCGTCTAGCTGCGGATAACTCAACGCCATTGTCCATCGGTATTGATGAAAATACGGCGGTGTTAACGAACCTGGAGAAAGGCGCGTTTGACATCATTGGTGAGCGGGGCGTGTTTTTTGTTGAAAATGCGCAAGGTACCCCAAACGCGGTTGCCTCGACCTTCCATTATTTGGCCGCAGGTGCCTCAGGTATGATAAACCCGTTTGGGTTACAAACAGCCGAATTTTCGGAAGACGAAAATATTGTACAAGCCGATCCGACGACTCACTTCTTGACCGACCGTGGTTTTATAGATTCGATGCGGGTTCTTTGCGGTGAACGTACTGAAATGACGCTATTGAATAAAGAGTACCGGTTGATTGCGCAGCTGGATGACAGCAGCCGTACCGCCTCTGCCGGAGGTGAGTGTCAGATCATTAATGGTAAACTGGGTATCGCGTATCAACCCGAAGAAGAACTGTAATTAGTAAAGCGTCAGGTACTTGCGTCTGTGACGCAAGTACCTGCTCAAGAGCGTTATTATTTAACGCCGTATTGCTCCCGGTAAGCCTGAACCTTCGGTAAGTGTTGCTGAAAGCCCGGATCTTCCGCTAAAAACTCAATAATGTCGTTTAGGCCAACAATCGCAATGACTGTTGCGCCAAAATCTTGCTCAACTTCTTGAATTGCTGACAACTCACCTTTGCCTTTTTCCTGACGGTCTAAAGCAATTAGCACACCGGCTAAGCTGGCACCATTCGCCTGAACAATTTCCATGGATTCACGGATAGCCGTACCCGCTGTAATTACATCATCAACCAACATAACTTTACCGTTCAGTTCGGAACCGACCAAATTACCGCCTTCACCATGATCTTTCTTTTCTTTGCGGTTAAAACAGTATGGCGTGTCTTGCTGATGATGGTCATACAGTGCTACTGCAGTGGCGGTAGCAATAGGAATGCCCTTGTAAGCCGGGCCAAACAGGACATCAAACTCGACGCCGGCGTCGGTTAATGCGGCGGCGTAAAAGCGCCCGAGCTTCGCCAGGTCAGAGCCTTTATTGAATAGTCCTGCGTTAAAAAAGTAGGGGCTGGTGCGGCCTGACTTTAAGGTGAATTCGCCAAACTTTAAAACACCACGCTCTATAGCAAACTGGATAAATTGCTTTTGGTAATCTTTCATCGGTTCCAGCCTCTTATGCCAATGCTGCCTTTTGAATATCAATAAGTTCTTTAATGCTGTGACGCGCAATGTCGACTAAACTTTGCATCTCGTCATAGCTAAATGCTTCGCCTTCGGCGGTGCCCTGAATCTCAATAAATTTACCAGCTTCAGTCATCACGACGTTCATGTCTGTCTCGGCTTTCGAGTCCTCAATGTACTCCAGATCACTGACCGGTTCGCCATCAACGATACCAACTGAAATGGCGGCAACCATTTGATTCAGCGGGTTGACCTTGATTAGCCCCTGCTTGCGCATGTAACTAATGGCGTCGGCCAATGCAACACATGCTCCGGTAATGGAAGCGGTTCGTGTGCCACCGTCGGCCTGCAACACGTCGCAATCAAGTGTAATGGTATTCTCACCGAGCGCTTTTAAATCGATGCAGGCTCTTAGCGAACGGGCAATCAGACGCTGAATTTCCATGGTCCGGCCACCTTGCTTACCACGTGCGGCTTCGCGCTGCGAACGGGTATGAGTAGAACGCGGAAGCATGCTGTATTCTGCGGTGACCCAGCCCTGACCCTTACCTTTTAAAAAGCGCGGAACGCCAGTTTCGACACTGGCATTACACAACACTTTGGTGTCGCCAAACTCGATAAGCACTGAGCCCTCAGCATGTTTGGTAAAATTCCGGGTAATGGTTACGGGGCGGATTTGTTGGGCAGTACGACCGCTTGGGCGCATAGCGTCTCCTGTTGTGGCGTTAATAGATGTTTGATGGGTGCTTATTGTAGCAAATTCGATCAGTTAATGGATCGCTTAACGTCCAGCAACGTATTACACTAACAACAAGTAATAATGGACGGGAGGTAGTATGTCGCGTTCAGGTGACGAAGAGTTTGAATTGTTTCGGCAGGAAATGAATGATGTAACGCCGTTGGTCGGTGATGAAGTTGCCGACATCCGCACCGCATTTGAGCCAACGCTGGCGCAAAAAGAGCGGCGCCGCGCTGCAGAAGCCGAAGAGCAGGAAAACGTTAATTTTTTATCGACTGAATATGTTGAGTTGGTCGAGCCTAACGATGTTATTGAGTTTCATCGTGATGGCGTGCAAGCGGGCGTCTTCAAGCGCTTAAAACAAGGCCGTTATACCATGGAAGCAAGTCTTAACTTGCACCATCATACACTGCGCGAGGCACGTACAGCGGTATTTAACTTTATTCAGGACTGTCATCAAGCAGGCATTAGAACGGCCTTAATTATTCATGGTCAGGGTAAACATTCTAAGCCACACCCTGCGTTAATTAAGAGCTACGTCAATAAGTGGTTGCGAGAAATGCCACCTGTGTTGGCGTTTCACAGCGCACAACGACCCCACGGCGGGCGCGGTGCGGCATATATTATGCTCAAGAAGAATGCTGAGCAAAAACAAAAGAACCGTGAGCAACACGCAAAACGGTAAGGTAAAGGAAAGCACATGATTCAAAGTATGACCGGTTATGCCCGCTACGAGCACAAAGCCGACTGGGGTACCGCTGTTTGGGAAATCCGCTCAGTTAACCAACGGTATTTAGAAACTTATTTTCGTTTACCAGAAAATTTTCGGTCGCTCGAAAACACCCTACGTGAGCAATTTCGTAAGAAGTTACAGCGCGGCAAAGTTGAGTGCAAACTGCACTTACAAATGGAAGACAGCAAGCAGTCCGCATTATCCATAAACGAAGACTTGGCAAAAAGCGTGATTGCCAGCGCCAAATGGGTCAGTCAGCACTCTGCCGCTGGCCAGCTAAACCCCGTTGACGTGCTAAAGTGGCCGGGTGTGGTGGCAGCGCAAGAGCAAGACATGGATACCTTGCAGAAAGAACTGTTGGGTGCGTTAGATAAAGCCACCGCAGATTTTATAGAGAATCGCACAAGCGAAGGTGCCGCTATCGACAAGATGTTACAAGAACGTCTTGATGGCGTCAGTCAACAGGTCGTGTTTGTACGTGATCGCATGCCAACCGTTATAGAGTGGCAACGTGAGCGCTTACTAACCCGATTTGAAGAAGC
>JBNJEZ010000009.1:0-101339 GCA_051746345.1 Pseudomonadota bacterium | reverse complement strand
AGATTTTTTAGAAAACCGTTGTTTTCGGCGGCTTCGTTGCCTGCCTTGAACGTGGAGCGCATTTTAGACGTTTATGTCTGACCGTCAAGCGCTTTTTAGCGATTTTAATTGTTTTTATTACTGTTAGATTAAAGATGCAGCAGATCGCTGTGATTATCACCAACTTGGCGATCTATTAGGCATTAAGCCTAAGGGTCTGTTATAACAGTGACTAGGATTGTGAACATTTTATAGAGCTTTTAAGCGGGAAGGGGAATCACTTATGGCGGATATTCGCAGCTTTCACGAAAAACAGCCAGTCATCGGCGAACGTGTGTACCTGGATAACAGTGCAGTAATTGTCGGAGAAGTTAGTATTGGAGATGAGAGTAGTGTCTGGCCGATGGTCGTTGCCAGAGGTGATGTGAATAAAATAGCGATTGGTCAGCGTACTAACATTCAGGACGGGACTGTGCTTCATGTAACCCGGCGCTCGCCGAACAATCCAGCAGGGCACCCTTTAACGATCGGTAACGAAGTAACCGTAGGTCATCACTGTATGCTTCACGGATGTCAGTTAGGTAATCGCATTCTGGTTGGCATGTCAGCAGTGATTATGGACGATGTTGTGGTTGAGGATGACGTTATTATTGGCGCAAATAGTCTGGTGCCCCCAGGTAAAAGGTTAAAAAGCGGTTACCTGTATGTGGGCAGCCCTATTGAGCAAAAACGCCCGTTAAACGAAAGTGAGAGAAACTTCCTGAGTCAGTCTGCGCAGAATTATGTCGATTTAAAAGATGACTACTTAATGGACGTACATCCGGTTTCTTAAACAACCGACTTAGCCGCTTAGTGAAAGCGGCGACTCTGAAGCCGGTCTATCGATAACAATTCTGTCTTATCATCGAGACGCCCGGCGATTACATGAATGACTCCGTCTTCATTACTCTCGATAACACCTTTGACCCATAATAGACGGCTACTTAAAAAAGCTTTCCGATACTCTCTCGCGGTAGCTGCCCAAACTACAACATTGATATTACCTGTTTCATCTTCCAGCGTTAAAAAAGTCACGCCGCTTTTGGTTCCCGGCCGTTGCCGACATGTCACCAAACCAGCAACCTGAACAAGACTGCCAGAACGACAAGATTTTAATTCATCAGCAACAACACATTTACTCATTTCCGGTTGTTGACGGAGTAATGCCAATGGATGACGCCTTAAGGTTAAACCGGTACTGGCATAATCAAACCGAATGTTTTCCTGCTCATTGGGCTCTAATTGTATTTGCTCATAATTTTCCTGTACTGAGCCAAATAAAGGCATCTGCTGGTCACTCATCACCAAAGCATCCCAACTGGCCTGATAGCGATGTCCAGAAATACTTTTTAACGCATCAGCCCTGGCCAGGGCTTCAATATCAGACTCATAAAGCCCTTTTTGCCGCAATGATTCTATTGTTTCAAAACCGTTATTGCGCTTTTCCAAAGCTTTTATCATACGGTCTTTTGTTAAACCGGCAATTTGGCGTAGCCCAATACGGATTAAGTTACCCTGATCAGCCAACCAACAATAATCCCAGTCACTGTCGTTAACATCAACGGGCAAAAAACGAATGCCATGACGCTTAGCATCCTGAATCAGCTGCGAAGGTGAGTAGAATCCCATTGGTAAGCTGTTCAATAGACCTACATAGAATGCAGCTGGGTAGTGGGTTTTGAACCATGCTGAAGCGTAGGCTAAGTTCGCAAAACTGGCCGAGTGAGATTCAGGAAAGCCGTACTGACCGAAGCCGCAAATTTGCTGAAATAGTCTTTCGGCAAAGTCTTCACTATAGCCTCGCTGTAACATGCCATCGATAAGCTTGCGTTCAAACTGCTTTAACTTTCCGGTGCTACTCCAGGAAGCCATGGCTCTTCTAAGCTGGTCAGCTTCACCCCCACTGAAGCCGGCAGCTACCATCGCCAACTTAATTGCCTGCTCCTGAAATATTGGCACCCCTAATGTCCGCTCAAGCACCGATTTTACTTCGTTGCTTGGGTAGTCAACGGGTTCTACTCCAGCTCTTCGCCTTAAATAGGGGTGAACCATATCCCCCTGAATCGGACCCGGCCTTACTATCGCAATTTGAATAACCAAGTCATAAAATGTTGCCGGTTTTAGCCGGGGAAGCATATTCATCTGCGCTCGCGACTCAATCTGAAATACACCAACAGAGTCGGATTTTTGCAATGCCTGATATACGGTTTTGTCCTCTTGCGGGATATCAGCCAAACACAGGTTAATGTCTTGCTTGTTCAGTAATTGCATGGTTTTTCGCAGAGCGGTCAGCATACCAAGTGCTAACACATCTACTTTCAGAAGCTTTAAGCTTTCTAAATCATCTTTGTCCCACTGAATGACCGTGCGCTCTTTCATACTCGCATTTTCTATGGGTACCAAGTCGGACAATGGACCTGCAGAAATAACAAAACCTCCCACATGCTGAGAAAGATGACGCGGAAACCCCATCAACTGCTCCGTATAGTCCATTAATAGCTGGCCACGACGACTAGTAGCCAGTGATGGATACTGCTCTTTTAATTGCTGCTTCCAGTCAACACCTTTGTCACGTCGATCCAAGTTTTGCCGATAATGTTGCAGTTGCTGCTCAGTAAAGCCAAGTGCCTTGCCGACATCTCGAAAAGCACTGCGAAACCGGTAACGAATAACGGTAGCCGTCAACGCCGCACGACTGCGGCCATACTTTTTATAAATATACTGAATTATCTCTTCCCGCCGCTCATGTTCAAAGTCCACATCAATATCCGGCGGTTCATCTCGCTCTTTCGAAATAAACCGTTCAAACAAAACCTCGATTTGGGCTGGGTTAACGGCGGTTATTTCCAAGCAGTAGCAAACAACAGAGTTAGCAGCAGAACCTCGGCCCTGATAAAGAATTTCTTGCTCTTGTGCAAAACAGACCAGGTCGTGAATGGTTAAAAAGAAGTATTCATAAGACTGCTCTCTTATCAGCTGCAACTCTTTCTCATATTGGTTACGAACCTTTTCTGGAACACCCTGAGGATAACGCTTAGCTGCCCCAGCTTCGGTTAATTGCCGCAAGTAAGTCGTTGCCGTTAACCCCTTTGGAACTAGCTCTGCAGGATATTCATAACGCAGCTGATCGAGCTTAAAAGTACATTTATCAGCAATTTTTGTCGTTTCTTGCAGCCACTCTGAAGGATAACACTGGTTTAGCTCAGACAAGCTTCGCAGCCGTTGCTCACCGTTGTGTGTTGCATACTCTGGAGCCTGATGAAGCGCCCGCCCTTGAGCGATTGCGCGTATAATATCAAGTAGCGGTTGCCGATCTTTATCACTCATAAGGCAACCACCTGCAGCAACAACAGAAGCTGCTAACTGCTGCTGCAATCTGCGCGTGAAACGAAATTCTCGTTTATCATTACTACTATAATACCTTTCGTATAACAGCCAGTAACGGTCCCCCCAATAGCGCTTGAGCTGATGTCCGTAGTTAAGTGCTTTAGCGTAAGATACTCCTGTTCCTGCGATAACCGGATGCCAGAGCAGCAGGCATCCGTCAAAACCTTGCAAAAAATCCTCAGCGTTGATGCAGTAACTGCCTTTTTCTGCACGGCCCCGAAACTGAGTAATTTTACGGCACAATTGGCCGTAAGCTTGCCGGGTAGGGCATAACACTACAAATGTACCTAGCTCCGGATGACGGAACTCGCTCCCCACAATGAGTTTTAAAGCGCTGTGCTTAGCCGCCTGGTAAGCCCTGACTATCCCGGCGACTGAACATTCATCGGTTATTGCCAGAGCTTGATACCCCAGTTTGCCGGCGGCCTCTACTAGTTCGGCTGGGAACGCGGCCGAACGTAAAAAGCTAAAGTTACTTAAGCAATGTAATTCGGCGTAACCCATTAACTAAACCAGCCCTGTAAAAACCAATGCCCTTTTTGAAAATATAACCAACCGTTGCGTTGGTATTGATCAGTTGCCAACCAGTAGTCTCTTTCGTAAGGGGACTCATCCCACCAACCTGTTTCAATGCGCTCAGGGCCCTCTACTAAATGCCATTGCTGAATATCAACCGGCTCAGCATTGGCAAGTAGCCATAGTGGGCGCTTTAAATTTTTTGCTGGGCAAAGCGTTAAATCGCCTGCCGCTTTTTTCATTTCATTGTGCCGCGGCCTTGGATCCGTTGATAACCCAGGACTATATAAGGCTGTCTGACCTAAACGAGCCTGAAGGCGGCTAAGCAGCTCTTGCAGATCGCTTTGATGACGAGATGCTTCTGCCAGCAGTTGACCGCTTTCACGATCAAGTCTGGATAATTTATCCGCGTGAATACTTAACGCGATTACTGGTTGCTTTAGGGGAGACCGAGTTACTTGTAGTTGGATTAGTTGTAAAAACTGTGAAGCCCGCCAGTTATCAGCGGCAAACCGTAACAGCTCTTTGGTTTTTTGCTGTTGCCGATGGTGCAAAGTTATATCTAACTCTCGAATGACTTTTTGACGCTGATAAAGAAACTGTTCCAGTTCCTTTAACAATCGCTTTAAAGGAAATAACAGCCCTTGCCAGTGTTCAATTTCAGTCACCAGGTCCAACGACATGTAAAAGTATTCAGCGGGCTGATAGAATGTATACGGAGCGACATGTTCTCCTTTTAAGTCCTTTAACTGATTAACTACCTCACGGCCAAAACGCTTACCCACCTGCGCGGTGGGAATTAACATTAATTGCTTAAGCTGCTTTATTCCTGACTTGCTCAGCTTTTCTGTGGTACCTACCCCCCAGCCGAGTTGTGAAATGCTAAGTTCGCCAAGCGCTTGCTGTATGCAGCGGCGGTCGTCGGAGAATTGTTCTGCGCAGGCTACCGCCAAACATTTTGCCGACTCAGGGCTATGCCCCAGACTGAGTGAAACATTAAGCTCCAGCGCATAAAAAGTTTCTTTTAAATGCTCGAGCAAAGGCCCAACTCCTTGGTAAAGGCGCAGTAAACTATCTAATGCAATAGCAATACCTTGCGGCGGGAAAAGCACTAGTTTGTCCACCGATTGATAAAGTTTATCGGCCAAGTGCTTAAGCGCGCGGCTTTCCTTTTCCTCAGAGTAGGGGCGGCAGATCAGGTCTGGAGCAATACTTTGCGCTAAAACCTGAGTTTGCGTTTTTTCCACTCCCAGCTGACGGGCTTTTTTATTACATTGAAGCACCGTTTCCCGTTGTGTTTGCTGCTGATAAAGCGCCAGCGGATAGTTATCAATAACAGGGTTCATGCGACGCATAGTATCCAGTAGTAAGTCCGGGAAGTGACAATATAACCAGAGGCTCATAATGCGACGTTATTAACCGGCCAACCGTAGCGGCGTTTGATAATGTCCACACGGTTATGCTTGTGCTGTATTAACACTCGATTGGTATAGGCTCGAGCTTCGGTTTGGGGCTCTGCATCAGTGAAAACAAACCCCGTCTGCAAACCAGACTGCGCCGCTTTATACCAACGTCTGACCATCGCTGCATCGGTATTCTCTTGTGGCAGCCAAAGTAACGCCAGCCCTGAGCCACTTAACAATATCTGTTCAAACGCCCAGGCGGCCTCCAAACCGGCAGCCTGTATAACGACATGATACGACGACTGCGACAACTGCCATGTTAAGCCGGCTGCCGATGGCAACGCCGGGGGAGCCACCCAAAAAACAGGAAGTTGACGTTTTAGTGCCTGATTTAATAACGGCACGATCAACCGTTGCTCGGTAAACGGCCGCTGTTGCTGACATTCATGCAGACCTCCTAGCTGCCAACCTCCACCTAATTTTTCATCCAATGACTGAGAGCCACTGCGCAAATGGTCATGTTCTTGTAAAAAAGAGGGCTTTCCCTGCCAAACAAGTCCCTTATTAACTAACTGTTCTAGCTTTGGCTGCATAGCACCCCCGAAAATAACTGTATATATGTACAGTATATTTAAATTATCGAGTTTCGCAACAGACAACCAAAGTTTGTTCCGTTATGATTTATTAATAAAGTATGAGTGCACACTACCTGCATAGGAAGAATTGATGTTAACCAAACTACTGATCCCTTTTCGGGTGTTTATAAACCTTGCGTGGGCGATTTCTACTACCGCTATTATCGGGATTAGTATCGTTATCGTCGGTATCTTCAAAGTTTTGCTACCGTTTCGTGTTGCTCAACACTTTTTTTCCAACCTCGGTAACTCAGTATTCCGACTCTGGGCATACTGCATGTCTTTTCTATTCCAGCTGACTCAACCAATGAGCTGGCACATAGAAGGGGACTTAGAACTGCATAAAAAGGGTTGGTATATGATAATGGCCAACCATCGCAGCTGGGTAGATGTGTTTGTGCTAATGCACTTAGCCCGGCGCAATATGCCGATGCCACGCTTTTTTCTCAAACGACAGCTACTGTGGGTGCCTATCGTCGGCTGGGGGTGCTGGACTCTGGATATGCCTTTTATGCGCCGTTACTCAAAAGAGGCCTTAGAAAAAAATCCCCATTTAAAAGGTCGGGATATTGAAACAACAACGCGCTCTTGTGCTAAGTTTCGGCATATACCGACTACCGTTGTTAATTTTTGCGAAGGCACTCGGTTTACTCCCGAAAAACATAAGATAAAACAAAGCCCCTATCGCTACCTGCTTCCTCCTAAGGCCGGTGGAACCGCATTTTCTTTACAAATAATGGGTGATCAGTTTGAGGCCATACTCGATATTACTATTGCTTATCCCGGCAAAAAAGATCGTCCAGTATTGTGGCATTTACTAAGTGGTCAGCTGCGTAATGTCTACGTAAATGTCCGCACATTGCCGATTACCGATGATTTGATCGGTGATTACTCAACTGACGACGCCTTTAAAGAACACTTTCAAAAGTGGCTTAACCAACGCTGGCACGAAAAAGACGCTATCATTGAACAATTACAGGACGAGATAAACCAAGCCCATCAACTAAGGTAATACAACCATGGATTTAGAGTTTGTCACGCAGTGGCTTAACAAGACGGGACTGGAAGAGAGCATTATTGAGTATTTAGCAGTTGCTATTAATGCCGCCATAATCATTACCACCAGCTATATCGCGTACACAATAGCTCGCTTTATTATCGATAAAGCCATTCACCGTTTGATTAAAAAGGCGCCTGAACGCTGGTATAGCGCATTAGTTAACAGTGGCTTTTTTAAACGCTGTGCAAACTTAGCGCCGGTGTTAGTTATCAATGCCTTTATTCCCGTCATATTCACCAATAGTTTTGAAAGCTGGCAATCACCACTAAAGACCGCCGTTGCTCTTTATCTTACCTGGGTGATAACCAGTATTTTAACGGCTCTGACCAACGTTATTTCTATTGCTTACGATTATTCAAATAAAGCAAAAGAAGTGCCTATCACCGGGGTGATTCAGGTTGTTAAGCTGGTGCTGGTATTAATGGCTATCATCATTACCGTCGCCATATTTATGGACAAATCACCCATGTACCTGCTCAGCGGCTTTGGCGCCATGACGGCTATTTTAATGGTTGTCTTTAGAGATACATTGCTGGGTTTTGTCGCAGGTGTGCAATTAGCAAGTAACCGGATGGTCGCAATTGACGACTGGATCCAGGTTCCCGATTCGAATGTCGATGGTGTTGTTAAAGAAGTTGGGTTAATTACCGTAAAGGTCGAAAACTGGGACAAGACATACGTTTATTTACCCACATCAATACTCATTCACCGCTCCTTCAAAAACTGGCAAGGAATGATTAATTCAGGTGGCCGTAGAATGATGCGGTCGATAATGCTCGATTTAGACAGCGCTAAACAGCTTGACAAAGAAGCATTAAAACCGATCATTGAACGTTTTTTCGACCAGGATCCAAAAACCTGGTTAAAGGAAAATGAACTCACGGCTCCGGTCAGTAATTTATCAGTTTTCCGTATTTATGCTCACCATTATCTGGCTAACCACCCTCAGGTTCGCCAAGACATGACTTTGATGGCCCGTTTACTGCAGCCAACGCCTGCCGGCCTGCCATTAGAGGTGTATGCATTTTCAAGTAACACTGAGTGGACAAAGTACGAGGCTATTCAGTCAGCGATCATTGAACACCTTTATACGGTGTTACCGGACTTCGGACTTAAGTACTATCAGTACTTTAATAAGGAATTGCCAATCAGTTCAAATGAGAAGAGCGAGTAGAGCGCAGAGCGGATGAATAGTACGTCCTTGTACAGCATTCTATCCATGTGCTAAATACCTTAGCAAAGGCTTTTCAGCCTTGCAACGTTAATATTCACATAAAACTATGATTATGATCATAGTTTTAGCATAAAAAAACCCCCAAATTCTGGGGGTTATCATTATCGAAATATTTTTATTTTTCGACTAAGTAGCTTGCCAATGCGGTAAAGTCAGCGGCAAAATCGTCACTATCGCGAAACCCTTGCGGCAACATTTTGTATTTCCCGTTGACGATAAAGGTTGGTGTTGCATCAATACCCAGCTCACTCGCCCGGCGATCCATCTTGCTCGCCGCAGCTCTAACTGAAAAGCTAGCCATTGCTTTATCAAACTCTTCTCCAGCAACATCATTTACTACAAATGCGTTACGGATATCTTGCTTACTGGTTAGCATGTTTTCTTTAACAAAGTTGTAATCAAATATAGCCGCGCTGACTTTATCTTCAACATCTAACTTTTGGGCTGCCACGAAAGCTTTTGTCATCGTTTCGCCAATATCACCACGCGGGCTTATAAACGACACATGGGATTTCTTGAATTGCTTCGGATGCTCTTGCTTTATCGATTCAGCAATCGGCTCAAAGCGATAACAGTGAACACAGTAAAACGAGAAGAACTCAACAATTTCTGGCTTACTGGTAGCTTCATCGGCAATGACCTCATAGTGCACACCTTCTTCAAAGTCTTGTGCATAAGCACCAAACACCAGTAAAACGCTACTAACTAACCCTAACAACCACTTACT
The DNA here is from genome assembly GCA_051746345.1 of Pseudomonadota bacterium. Taxonomy (GTDB): domain Bacteria; phylum Pseudomonadota; class Gammaproteobacteria; order Enterobacterales; family Alteromonadaceae; genus Idiomarina. The sequence goes on along the minus strand of JBNJEZ010000009.1, from coordinate 92,359 downwards.
CATAGTGACACCTTATTTCAATTTTCTTAAAAACCTAGTTTTAATGGCGCTTCATCCAACGCCGCTAATTGTTCTTTTAACGCCAAAACCTGTTGTTCCCAATAACGCTCTTCAGCAAACCAAGGAAATGCTCTTTGGAAAGCCGTATCTTGCCAGCGTTTTGATAACCACGCCATATATTGAATAATTCTGTAGCCTCGCAAAGGTTCAATTAACACTAGCTGAGCTTTATCGAAGGCGCAAAATTCTTCATATCCTTCTATTAGAGCATCCAACTGTACCGTTTGTTCCTCACGAGGCCCACTTAACATCATCCATAAGTCCTGAATTGCTGGACCCATTCTACAATCGTCAAAGTCGACAAAGGTTAATTGGTCATCCCATTGAAGGATATTGCCGATGTGACAGTCACCATGCAACCGTTGAAAAATGAATTCAGTCAACGGAACACCCTGAAGTCGTGTTGTTAATGGTTCAAGAATTGCGAAAAAAGCTCGCTTTATCGACTCTGGAATAAGCTCACTTGTCTGAAGGTGCTTATAAGACTCCTCTACGTATAGCTGATAACTTATTTCTTCGCGATATTTGAACGAGTCACTCTGAGCAACACCGTGCAGTCGGCCAATTTGACGGCCCAAACGTTCTAATTGGTCGAAATTATCTGGCTCAAAAGCTCGCCCACCAACGCTTGGGAACAAGCAAAACGAATAACCGTCGAATTGATGTAAGGTTTTTCCATTAATCGATAACGGGGCCACTGCTGGCACTTCGTCATCCAATAGCTCTTGAGTAAACTGGTGCTCTTCAAGAACCTGCTCGGCAGTCCAACGGCTCGGCCGATAAAATTTAACCACATAGCGGTGTTGCTCATCGCTAAACTGATAAACGCGATTTTCATAACTATTCAGGGCGAGTAGCCCCGTTGTCGGAAATATTCCGACCGACTCAAGGGCCTTAATCAGGGTGTCTGGATCGAGGCCCTGAAATGCGAAGTCGCGCTGTGACATACATACCTTTTACTCGTATAAAAAACGGGTTTCATGCGTCAATTCGACGCTTGGGTCATCAACGGACTGTACCACAAAATCAAACTCAGTTACTTGTTGTTGCAGTGCCCCGGGGGGGACGGCCAGTGTTACAGGTAAGCTGCCAACATCGCCGGCTTCTACCGACTTGGTTGTTTCACCAATAAGTCGATACTGATCAAGCCCTTTTATTGTTATTTGATAGGTGTGATCTTGCTGCGACTTATTGACTAATTTTAAGGTATAAACGTTCTCAATTTCCCCCTGGATGTTCTCTCGATACAGTGCGTTACGGTCTCTTAGTACATCTACCTCAAGCGGGACCCGGGTCGCTACGTCCAAAACCAAGATAGCCGTTACCGCCACCACCATGACAAAATAACCAATGCTTTTCATTCTCCACGGATTGGTTTTGTCTTTTTTCTCTTTAGCCGCAAGGTTTCGCTCGGTAGTAAACCGGATTAGACCGCGTGGATAGTTCATTTTATCCATTACATCATTACACGCGTCTATGCAGGCGCCGCAGTCGATACATTCGTACTGAAGGCCATTGCGAATATCGATGCCGGTAGGGCATACCTGGACACACATGTAACAGTCAATGCAGTCTCCAAGTCCCTTTTCTTTGGGATCAACTTTGCGAGACCGCGGTCCTCTTGGCTCGCCACGGTTCGCATCATAACTCACCGTATAGGTATCTTTATCGAACATAGCTGACTGGAAACGCGCATAAGGGCACATGTGAGTACACATGATTTCCCGCATATAACCGGCGTTACCATAGGTACAAAAGGTAAAAAATAAGACACTAAAGGTTGCCCAGAAGCCAGCATCGAAGGTGGCAAAATCGATGAATAACTGCCGAACATCGGTAAAGTAACCGACAAAGGTCATGGACGTTAATAGCGCAACCAGCACCCAGCTTATCTGCTTAGCTGATTTGCGCCAGAACTTATCAAAGTCCATTTTTCGCTGATCAAGTTTTATGCGTTTGTTTCTTGGCCCTTCAAACTTTTTCTCGAACCACATAAAAATAAAGGTCCAGGTCGTTTGTGGACACATAAAGCCACACCAAACCCGGCCCCAAATAGTGGTGACAAAGAATAGCGCCACCGCCGCAACAATTGCGAACAAAGCAACAACAGTAAAGTCCTGTGGCCACAAGGTAAGACCAAAGATACGGAACCTTTGCTCCATAATATCAAGCAAGATAGCCTGTTCTCCCTGATAAGTTATCCAGGGCAAGGCGGCAAATATAGCCAGCAGCAGAAAGCCGAATAGGCGCCGAAAGTACTCTAAACCGCCTTTGGTATCGCGCACATAAATGCGATTTCGGGGGGCATAATCATTATTTCTTTGGGTGTTTTTCGGACGTTGGATTTTGACCTTATCCGCTTCTTGAACTTTGACTTTCTGTTCCATTGAGCTACCACTTGATACCGGTCAGATGACCCACAGTATAACGAATTCAGTTAAAGCGCGCACGAGTTAACTTGCTGACTCTAGAATGCAGTCCAGTAACACGTGAGTGCCCGCTTCTACATCATGCCAGCGCGACCATTCGTCCGGCGCGTGACTAACGCCATTTACTGAAGGGATAAAAATAAGCCCGGCCTCGGTTAGGTTTGCGAAAAACTGGGTGTCATGGCCGGCCCCACTAGGCATCCTTAAACAAGATAGGTTACGAGCTTTTGCTTTATTTTCTATGATCTGTGTCAAACGATTGGAACATGCCTGCGGATCAAGCCAACTCACTTGCTCATACTCGAACATCAAACGATGCTTTCTTGCTATTGCCGACAACGCCTTGCGACAGGAGTCGGCAAGTTCTTTCATTACCTCAGGGCTCATATCACGCCCTACAATGGTAAATACTGCTTCGCCTGGCACCGTATGCGGACTGCCTGGTTTGAGGTCTACCTTACCAACGGTAATTCGCGTTTTATCGGTTCCGTCTTCAGCGATAATCCGTTCTATTTCATGGGCAAAGTCTGCTAACCCCATAAAGGCATCGCTGCGCATATTCATCGGCGCAGTTCCGGCATGATCGGCTTTGCCTTTTAAGTGAACTATCCATTTAAACACTCCGGATATACCCTCAACCGCGCCGATGCAGATATCTTCATTAAACAGCACCGGACCCTGCTCTATGTGTAGTTCGTAAAAAGCTTTTAACCGCTCAGGTGGCCAGGCCGCATCAAGTACATTCATCACATCGAGACCATGAGCCGACATAGCATCTTTCAGATAAACATCATCCGCATCGTGCGCCGACATAAGCCAGTCCATATTCAAAGAACCGGTAATAGCCTGAGAGCCCATCATACCCCCAAACCGGCCTTCTTCTTCTGCTGTAGCAACAACCCAAACCGGATGGTTTAACGGAACCTCGTTAGCCTTTAGCGTACGCAAAACTTCAAGTCCCGCTAGTACGCCAAGTGCACCGTCAAAAATGCCGCCAGCCGGCACTGTATCCAGGTGCGAGCCTGTTAATACTGCTGGTTTCTTATGATAATCACCAATGCCGAAAAATACGTTACCAGCACCATCTATATGCGCTTCGAAGCCCTCTGACTTGACCTGATCCAGCAGCCAATGTCGAGCCTCCATGTCTGCGTCAGTAAAACCCCACCGGTAAACCCCATGATCAGCTTCGTTATAACCTATTTTTGATAATGCGCGCATGGACTCTTTGAGTCGTTCAAGATTAATGGTGAGCATATGTCCCTCTTTTTATCGAATTACTATAAATGTAGGACATTAGGCTGAAATGAAAAGAAAAAAGCCCGCGCAAGGCGGGCTAAAGCGTTATGAGCGTTATCGCTCCAGGGGGTTACGACAGTTTGCGTGCAGTCAGTGCTGCATTAAGTACCGCCGCCAACTTAATTGACGTTTGAATCGCTTGTGCCGAAATATCGTGCTGTATCAGCGTCTTAACATGCGAATCAATACACAAGCCACAACCATTCAGAGCAGATACAGCCAGTGAGTAAAGCTCAAAGTCTGCCTTCTCTACACCCGGGTTTGCCATTGCGTTCATCCGCAAACCAGCAGGTAGCTTGCTTACTTGTTTATCCGTCGACAAGTGCAAAAAGCGATAGTAAACATTATTCATCGCCATTAATGTAGCCGCCAACTTTGCCGCAGCAACTACATTGTCTTCTACCTTGCCTTGAGCTTCTTCTTCGACCGTCGTTATCAATTCATCATCACCAAGGCTGTATACCAGCGACAACGCAGTACCGTAGAACTGATCGCTAGTTAAGCCAGAAGTATCGACACTGTTGAACAGACTGGACAAATTAAGTTTCGTGTCCTTGCCGTGGTCGCCCAAAAGCTGTTTATAATCCGCAATTGCCATTAAAAACTCCCGCATCAGTTTGGTAGCGCCCGTCTACTAACAGAGCCGGACGCCCGAAACAAAGAACTAAAATTTACAACGTGTCTCCGCCAACGGCACGGTTACAAGGGCACAACTCGTCCGTTTGCAGACCGTCCAAAATACGTAAGATTTCAGTTGGGTTACGGCCTACATTCAGGTTGTTAACCGACACGTGCTGGATGACATTGTGTGGGTCAACCACAAAGGTAGCCCGCAACGCGACATTTTCTTCTTTATCACGCACACCCAGTCCATCAACTAAAGAACCATTATCGGCAAACGAGTACTGATCCAGGCCATTCAGGTCAGGGTGCTCGCGGCGCCAAGCTAACTTAACAAACTCGTTATCTGTGCTCCCGCCCATCACAATTGCGTCGCGGTCAGCAAATTCTTCATTCAACTTGGCAAATTCGACGATTTCAGTCGGGCAAACAAAAGTGAAGTCTTTCGGATAGAAAAAGATAATCTTCCACTTACCGACAAAGCTCTCATTGTTAATAGTTTCAAACGCGCTTTCACCGTTTTCTTCCGGCATGTTGAAACCTGGCTTTGCTGCCACTACGCTGAATTCTGGTAACTTATCGCCAACTGTTAACATTTGTACTCTCCTAGTAAATTTTAATCGTGGTGCTATGTTTCGAGGAGTATGATAGAGACGACTGGTTATTGGATAAAACGAATAAAAACTATTATGATAATCGATAAATTCAATTTAATAGCAGGGCAGGGTGGCTCATGGGAAAATTACCAAGTCTAAAAAACTTAAGTTATTTACTGGCTTTACATCAACAGCAGAACTTTAATCGCGCTGCAGCTGCTTGCAACGTCAGTCAATCAACCCTAAGTAGTGGCATCCAGAATCTTGAGGAGCAATTGGGCTGCCAACTGATTGAGCGTGATCACAAGTCGTTTTTGTTTACCGCGATTGGCGAAGAAATTGTAGAGCAAGCGCGAAAGATTATTACCTCCACAGAGGAGCTCATGCATTACGCTCAAGGCCATGGAAATATTCTGGAAGGTCCGGTCAGGCTGGGTATTATTCCAACAATAGCGCCTTTTGTTGTTGCTGAGCTTAGCAAGCGAGTGCAGCAAAAGTACCCAAAACTAGCATTGCAACTCGCAGAAGATACCACTCAAAACTTACTCAGCAAGCTCCGCGACGGTGACTTAGATGTTTTGTTATTAGCCTTGCCGATGGATATTCAAGGCAATCAAAAATGGACGTTGGGTCGCGACCCTTTTAAGTTAGTCGCACATAGCTCTATCTCAGATAAATTAGGCGAGCCCGTCGACTACGATCGACTTCCTGATGGCAGTATCTTTCTGTTAGAGAAAGAACATTGTCTCACTGGACATGCCGTTGCAGCTTGCCAGTTAACCGATACCGTAAAAGTTAATCCGTTTACCGCCACCAGTCTTCACAGTTTGGTACAAATGGCCAATGCCAGAGGTGGAGCGACTTTTATGTCGCAAATGGCGATTGACCACGGTATTTTACAAAACACCGACTTAGTGCCTTTAAAACCCGCCGGGAAAGAAGCTTCCCGGGATATCGGACTGGTTTATCGGGCTACCACCAGTCGCCGTCAGACTTTCCGCAAGATAGCTGAAGAGGCTGCACAGTTATTACCAGTTAACACGCTAGGCTAACGTCTTCGAGCCGGTGGCAGAGGGTAACGGTCGGCTAGACTGATACTTTCGCCATCGGGTTTGATAACTCGTGCATGTCGTCTCGTTAGTTCACGTGGATCAGTTACCCCACACGAGTGCGCAATAATATTGACACCGTACTCAAGAAACTTGTGATAGTTAGCCACACGCTCTGCCTTATCCGTCGGATCGAGTCCTTTTTGACGTCTTGGATCATCGGTAGTGACGCCCGTTGGACAGGTATTTTTATTGCACTGCATTGCTTGTACGCAACCCAGAGAAAACATAAACCCGCGCGCAGAAACAACGAAGTCCGCACCGGTTGCAATGGCCCAGGCGACATCAGCGGGAGAGATCATTTTTCCAGAGCAGACAACCCGAACTCTATCTTTTAACCCCGCTTCTGTTAATTTATCAATAAGGATGGGCAAGCTTTCCGACAACTTTAAGCCAACATAATCCATTAGTGGTTGCGGCGCTGCTCCGGTACCGCCGTCAGCGCTATCTAACGTTATAAAATCAGGCGCGGCTTCTTCACCTCGAGTTAATATGCAATCGATAAGCTCGTCTATCCAGCTGGGATCACCCATAACGAACTTAAAGCCTGTTGGCTTTCCGGTGATCGACCTGACCCGCTCGATAAAATCGAGTAGTTCGTCATTATTGCTTATTTCCGGGTGCCGGTTGGGGCTAATCGCATCTTTACCTTCTTCTATGCCTCTGATTTGAGCAATTTCTGCGTTTACTTTTATACCCGGCAAGATACCACCCTTACCCGGTTTTGCGCCTTGACTCAGTTTTACCTCAAACATTTTCACATTGTCATGGCGACCTAACTCAGCCAACTTATCTTCATCAAGCTTACCGTCTTCGGTACGAACCCCGAACTTGGCGGTTCCTATTTGAAAGACAATGTCGCAGTGCCCTACTAAATGATAAGGCGACAAACCGCCCTCGCCGGTATTCACCCAACAATGAGCTTTTGCTGCACCTCTGGACAACGCCTTTATCGCAACCGGCGATAGTGACCCGTAGCTCATTCCTGAAATGTGAAAATAGGATCTTGGATAGTAGGAATGTCTGCAGTAAGGGCCTATTTCGACCGGTTCTGGGTGAACACTTTGCTCCGCGAGAGGTGGGTACGGGGCATTACTAAATATAATGGTCCCAGTTCGGGTTAGGTCACGAGTAGAGCCGAAAGCGATGTTTCTATCCGCGTTTTTCGCTGCTCGGTAAACCCAACTTCTCTGCGCACGGTTAAACGGCATTTCCTCGCGGTCCATGGCGAAAAAATACTGCCGCATAAACTCGCCCATACGCTCAAACAGATAGCGGAACCGACCGATAACCGGATAGTTACGGCGGATAGTATGCTTTACCTGTATTTTATCAACAACATACATCACACCAATGCTGATCAACAGGGCAACGATTAACAGCACAAAAGAAGCTGCTAACCACTGACCAAAAACCAACAAGGACTGACTGTTAAACCAAGATGAATTCATTAATTTGAAACTGGCTGCGCTTGTTGTAGGTGCATCGCAATAGCTTGTTCATTCATTCCTTTCAGTGCTTTGTGCTCTGCTTTGCCAAGGTCAACGTCTTTCCCCGTGTGCTCGGCAATCAATTGCTGAGCTTGTTCTACAGTTAAAGGGCCGTTGCCTTTTATGGTGTATAAAGTGCCGTCTTGTTCACCGTTACTTGCCGAATTTGGTAAGTAAATGGTGCCGTTATAAAAATCGACCGCGAACGCGACCAGTCCCGGGACCACAAAGAGCAATAATCCGACGCCGTTCATCGCTGCAACACCAGCGTCAATCTTTCCCCCCGTTTGGCCTTTTCGCTCGGGATAAAGTAAAGTGCCACAGGCTGTTAAGTGAAAAACCAGACCTACGCCAACCAATGTTTTAACAAGGCTTTTTATTTTCATGATATTACGCTCCGTGGTTGAAAACTCACTAAACTAATTAACGACTATAACAATAAAGAGATCAAATCGTCAGTCATCAAAATTTTGATTTTTACCGTATACTGACAAACAACCTAATAGAAAAACTAAGAGGAAACTGTATGAAAACCCGCAAGCTGACACTTTTATTGGCAGTATCATTGGGGCTGACAACCAGCGCGGTTGCAGAGCAGTACTCTACCGAACGCCACTCTGTAGAAATGACAACGCTGACCGAAAATTTATCTCACCCCTGGGGCATGACATTTTTGCCTGACGGCAGCATGTTAGTCACTGAGCGCTCAGGTACCTTAAACCATATTTCAGCCGATGGTTCTGAGCGCACAAAAATTAGTGGCACCCCAAGTGTCGTTGCTAAAAGTCAGGGTGGCCTGCTCGACGTGAATATAGATCCAGACTACAAGCAAAACGGCTGGGTGTATATAAGTTACTCAGAGCCTAACCAGGAAGGCGGCGATGGCAACAGCACCGCAGTCATGAGAGGTAAGGTTAATGACGGAGAATGGACCGACGGTGAAGTCATTTTCAGGCAGGCACCAAAGTATGAGAGCAACGCGCACTTTGGTTCAAGACTTGTCTTCTCACCAGAGGGGCATTTATTTATAACCCTTGGTGATCGATACTCACGTATGGAAGATGCACAGACGCTTGATAACCACCACGGCAAAATTGTTCGGATCTGGCCCGACGGAAGTATTCCGGAAGATAACCCGTTCGTAAATGATGACGAAGCGCTGGATGAAATTTGGTCCTACGGGCACCGTAATGTGCAAGGCGCCGATATTCACCCCGATACCGGAGAGCTGTGGGCTATTGAACACGGTCCTCAAGGTGGTGATGAAGTTAATATCCCAGCAGCCGGTAAAAACTATGGCTGGCCAACCATAACTTACGGTGAGGACTATGGCGGCGGCGAAATCGGTATTGGCACGCATAAAGAAGGCATGGAACAGCCGTTCTACTATTGGTTGCCATCAATAGCTACCGCAGGGGTTACCTTTTACACCGGCGATAAGTTTCCGCAGTGGCAGGGCGACTTATTAGTGACCGCCTTAAAAGGACAACTAATTTCTCGTCTGGACCTGGAAGATGGCCGCATGATCCACGAGGAACATTTATTTAAAGGCGATATCGATTTTCGCATCCGCGATGTTAAACAGGGGCCCGACGGTTATCTTTATATCCTCAGTGATGAAGATAATGGACGCGTAATTAAACTCTCTCCAGCTAATTAAATTAAAATGAAATCATTAACTTTATGGGGGTTGCCGTTACTGGCAACCCCACTTTGTTACGCGCAAAGCGCTGATTCTAATGACATCAACGAATATATCGTTGTTACCGCATCACAATCCAAGCAACCCTGGTTAACAACACCTGCAAGCGTTACCCGGGTCGATATCGAACGACAGCTTCCTTCGTTAAACATTGATGCTGGAGATGCTCTACAAGGCATACCCGGCATACAAGCCGACAGTCGTTATAATTACGCACAGGATTCTCGGTTAGTGGTCAGGGGGTTTGGTTCGCGAGCAGCCTTTGGTGTTCGGGGACTGCAGTTAAATATTGATGGCATACCTTTGTCCATGCCCGACGGCCAGGCACAAACATCAAGTATTCTGCTCGATACTATGTCGTCAGTCGAAGTGTTACGCGGCCCGTTAGCGGTAATATACGGAAATGCCGGCGGTGGCGTGGTCGAGTGGCAAAGTGAAGTTCCCCAGTCGACTGAGCTGGAGGTCGCAACCCAGCAGTCCGCGGATAACTTGCAGCGTTACACTATTGATGCGACATACGCAGGGCAATCGAACCAATTAAATGTTTTTGCCTCAGATTTTTCGACAGACGGACCGCGCCCGCACAATAGTGCGGAGCGCCAGCAACAGGCGATTCGCTGGTACACCGATTTATCCGATAACCAACGATTAGTTATCCGTTACGATAACAACTATGCCCCTTTATTGCAGGATCCGAGTGCGCTAACGCCAGCATCATGGCGCGATGACCCAACGCAAACGGTACAGCGGGCGATTGATTTCAACACGCGTAAGTCGATTCATCACCGGCAGGGCTCTATCAGCTGGTTTTACGATAACGATGATATTTCGCATCGAGTGTCTGCCTGGCAAGGCGACCGTGACATAGAGCAATTTTTACCGTTTTCCGGAGAGGATATTAGCAGCTCCGGCGCGGTAATCGATTTGTCGCGGCAGTTTGAAGGAATTCACGCTTATAGTCGCTGGCAGCCAGACGCAGACTTTGCGTTAACGGCTGGCTGGATGAGCGAATTTCAGCAAGACCACCGCAAAGGTTTCGTGAACGACATGGGAAGACTTGGAGACCTACGCCGTCATGAATTCAACAATATAGACAGCCATAGTATCTACAGTCGTGTCGATTGGCAGTTTCGCCCAAATTGGTCAGTCGAAGCTGGCGCACGTTATAACTGGCTCGACTATCAGGTCAGGGATTTATTTATTACTGACCAAAACCCAGATGACAGCGGCGAACGTCAATTTGATGAATTATCTTTTGCTGGCGCAATAACCTGGCAGTTGTCGGATACAACATCTTCTTATTTAAGCTACGGTGAAGGTTTTGAGACACCGACATTAACCGAGCTGGCGTATCGTAACGAGGGCAGTGGGTTAAACAACCAGTTAACGCCGTCAACCAATCAGCAGCTCGAGCTCGGAGTGAAGAGCCGGATTAGTAATGACTGGCGAATAGGGGCTTCGCTGTTCGATATTCGCAGTGATAACGAAATTCTGGTCGATCAGTCCAATGACGGCAGAACCACCTATCGCAATGCCAGCAAAACGGTGCGTCAGGGTATTGAACTCTCCGCTCAAGGATCAATTACCGACACACTGACAAGTTACTTTTCCTACAGCTATATTGACGCCGAGTTTGATTCAGGGCCGTTGTCAGGCAATAGTCTACCCGGAGTTTCCAATAAGCAGCTGTATGGCCGCTTTAATTGGAGTTTCGCCGATCAGTGGCAGCTGAAATTGGCAGCTCGTCACCGTGGTGAGACTTATACTTCAGATAGCAATGAGCAAAGCGCACCAAACTATACATTGGTTGATATCGCTGTGCAGAAGCAATGGCAGATTGGACAGAACAGCATTGATGGCTGGCTTATGCTCGATAATTTAACGGATAAACAGTATGTTGGGTCAGTGGTTGTTAACCAAGGTAGCGGACGCTCGTTTGAGCCGGGCGTGGGTCGGCAGTTAAGCGTCGGCCTTAAATGGAACCGACGCTTTTAAACCTTGAAACCTTGCCGTTAAGGGCGATGGTCATACCTTCGCTCTTAACACATCTAACAAGCGCTCAGCAGTTTGCTCTGAAGATGCAGGGTTTTGACCCGTAATCAACATCCCGTCCTGCACTGCGTAGGGTTGCCAGTCTTCCACTTTGCGATAATGCCCGCCGTTGTCGTTGAGTGCATCCTCTAACAAGAACGGGACTACCTTGGTCAAGCCAACAGCCTCTTCTTCTGAGTTACTAAATCCCGTAACCGTGCGACCCTGTACAATCGGATCTCCTGCCGGGCTCTTAGCGTTAAGCAGCACCGCTGGCGCGTGACAAACAGCAGCCACTGGTTTGCCCTTACTCCAAAACTGCTCAATTAAACAAATGGAGTTCTCGTCATTGGTAAGATCCCATAATGGGCCATGTCCGCCCGGATAAAATATGGCATCAAAATCATCGACATCCACTTCTTCCAGTTTACACGTTGATGCTAATTTATTCTTGGCTTTGTCGTCTTGTTCAAAGCGTTCAGTCGCTGCTGTCTGTGCGTCTTCAGTTTGACTGTTTGGATCTATTGGAGGTTGACCCCCAGCAGGAGAGGCAAGGGTGACTTCCGCGCCAGCATCCGTAAACACGTAGTAAGGCGAGGCAAACTCTTCAATCCAAAATCCGGTTTTATTGCCCGTGTCGCCTAATTTATCGTGCGACGTAAGTACCATTAATATTTTCACTTTATCCAACTCCTTAAAACACTAAATCTATATCAATAAGCTACGGTGTTATGAGTCACTTTGATCACCCTTCTCATCCAGCCACCGATATAACGTTCTGCGTGTCACACCCAGTAGCTCTGCCGCTTTTGATTTATTGCCTTCAACGTAATCCATAACCCGGTCAATATATTGCTCTTGCAGCTCTTGCAAGGTTGGCCACAATGGGTCGGCGCCATCAGTGATATCCGATTTATAATCGACAATCCGGGTTGGTAAATCATCACGACTAATGACACCATCCTTACTGAACGCGACAGAGCGCTCTATCGCATTCTGCAACTCCCTGACATTACCCGGGAAGGGATACCGAAATAATACATCGAGCGCATCGCTGCTAATATCATTAACTGTTTTGCCAGTTTGCTCACGTAATGCGTGAATAAAATGCCATACCAGTCGTTCAATATCCTCACCCCGTTCTCTTAGTGGTGGAACGCGCAAAGAAAATGTCTCTAAGCGATAAAATAAGTCTTGTCGAAAACTCCCGTCTTTTACCTTTTGCTCTAGGTTTTGGTGAGTTGCTGCCAGAATTCTTACATCAACAGTTTCTTCTTTATCACTGCCGACAGCTCTAATGGTACCTTCCTGCAACACCCGCAATAACTTTGCCTGCAAAGCCATCGGCATTTCACCAATTTCATCAAGCAAAAGGGTACCGCCGTCGGCCTGTTTTAATAGACCGCTGCGTTTTCCTTTTGCTCCCGTGAAAGCACCCGCCTCATGACCAAAAAATTCACTTTCCATAAGTTCGGCAGGAATGCCCGCACAGTTAACTGCCTGAAACGGTTTATCCGCACGACTACTTAGCTGATGAATCGCCTTAGCGACCAGCTCTTTACCTGTCCCGCTCTCACCCAGAATCAGGACACTGCCATCAACAGCCGAGATTTGTTCAATTTGCTCATACAGCTTCCGCATTGCAGGACTTTGTCCGATAATTCCGGCTGGACCCGATTGCTGACCTTTGTAGCGCTTAAGCTCCTGCTTTAGCGTCCGATGCTCTAACACCCGTTGGACACTCAATAACAAATGTTCGATATCCAGCGGTTTAGTGAGAAAATCCGCAGCACCCTTTTTTAACGCATCAACAGCCTGATCGACCGTACCGAATGCAGTAATAAGAAGCAGCGCGGGGGGATTTTTCTGTTGCTGTAAGTTTTCTAGTAAGGTTAACCCCGACATACCCGGCAGCCGAATATCGCTGACAACTAGATCGACGCTGGAGCTGTCGCTAAGAAAGTCTTCGACACTGCCATAATGATTAACGCTGTAGCCCTCGGCTTCTAGTTCCTCGACCAACAATTCATTTAGAGCTGAGTCATCCTCGACCACTGCCAATCGTGCGTTTTTATAACTCATCGCTTACTACTTCTCCTCAGCCTTTGGTAATTTTAGGCGCACACAGCAACCTCCATCGGGGCTATTGGATAATTCCATTGAGCCACCATGATCGGCCATCACATGGCTAACAATAGTTAATCCCAACCCTGTTCCCTTACCTTGAGGTTTACCGCTGCTAAACGGTTGGGTTGCCCGTTCTTTCATATCCTCAGCTATGCCATCCCCGTCATCACAGACTGTTATTTCAACTTGTTGGCCGTCATCTTTTATCGTTACAGTAACGTTATGATGCGCTGCCTGTAACGCGTTTCGTAAAACATTAATCAATGCCAACTCGAACCGTTTTACGTCGACACTTATTACGACTGGAGCGGTTTCCTTCAGTTCAATCGCTATGTCGTCACCGTCACGCTCATAGCTCAAGTTATTCAGCGCGCGGTTGGTAATTAATTCAACCTCAATGACTGACCGCTCTTGCACTGGCGTTCGGGAAAATGCCAATAGCTGATTAACCAAACCGGTTAGCCGCTGCACCTGGCCCCGTACAGCATTAAGTTGTCGTTTATCGTCCTCATCGGTCTGCTTTTTTAGCAGCCGTTTAGCGCGTCCATCAATTACCGTAAGCGGCGCCCCGAGCTCGTGGGCTACGCCACTAGCGACACTACCAATCGCCGCCATTTTTTCTTGCTCTCGTAACGCCTGTTGCAGTTTTTCTTCCTGCACACGACGCTGCTCTAATTCATCTTCCGCCCGAGAAATGCTATCTAGCATTCGATTAAGGCCATCACTAATTTCAGCTATCTCACTGGGGCCATCAGGTGTTACTCGAATGCTGCGATCACCTTCAGCAACTCGTCGCATTGCATTTTTTAATTTTACAACATGTCGACCTACGCCCCGATAGTGACCAAAAATCAGTACCGCTATAGTCACCAGCGCAAACACGCCCCAACTTAACCAGGCAACCTGGCTTAACTGCAAAAACCTGTCCTCGAAGTCACTGGCTTTACGATTAATCTGCAGCAAACCGATAATGCGACCGCCACGATCGATTATTGGCATAAATTGAGAGAACACGTCTTTGCCGTCAACGCGGCGATAATCGTCCTGAGTAATACCTGTTTCGACCGTTTGCTGGGCCAAAAAGCTATTTGATAAATCCGTTTCTGTAATGCCGGCTTCCGCCACCTGCTCACCTTTCACATTGTACACAGAGGCACCATAAACCCGGCCAATCGAAAACACAGAGTCGAGGTTTGTCTGAACCGCTGACAAATCATTTTTTAATAAAGCGTCGCTCAAGGGCTGGCTAATAGCGCGCCCCAATAATTCTAGGTCTGCTTTTAACCGTTGCTCTTCTTCTTCTGCGGCTAATTGCAGACCAAAGGAGATGGCCGCACCGGATATCACGATCATCGGCACTATAACGTAAACCAATAAGCGCTTTTGCAGACTTGATAAATTCAAACTGTATCTTTTTGTCAAAATAACTCCTTTGTATGTATCAAAACGATACACCGTTTTCTTTAGTTTGACGAAGCCAATTTCGTCTGAAAATAATTTTCCTTTATTTTCAATAATTTAAAAAGTTGGCACGGTCTTCGCTAATGTATTACTGAGCAAATTTAATTCCAAACCTAAATTTAGGAGTCTACGATGAAAAAGACACTTATCGCACTAGCAACTGTAATGAGCTTTGGTTCAACTGCTGCAATCGCTCAAGATGCTCAACAGGAAGCACAGCAGCAGATGCAACAACAGCAGGAAACTCAGGAAATTACTGAAGGCATGCTGGTCAAATTTGTAACAGCAATGGAAGACGTTCAAGAAGTTACTGAAAAGTATCGTGAAAAATTCCAAAACGCTGAAGACCAAGAGCAAGCTCAAACAATCCAGCAATCAGCTCAAGAAGAAATGATTGCAGCTGTTGAAGGCGCAGGTCTAACTCCACAAGAGTACAACATGATTATTCAACAGGCGCAAAATGATGAAGAGCTGCGTAACCGTCTACAGGAAATGACTGGTGAAGACTCTTAATTGAGCTAAAAATACTGAAGTAGAAAGGCGGCCTTTTTGGCCGCCTTTTTTGATCATATGACCTATGCTTTACGTAGCTACTTACACTAATGAATTAAGACGCAAGGAGAACGCTACGTGAAAGCATCGGACTTGATGGTTAAAGCGCTAGAAAACGAAGGCGTAGAGTACATCTTTGGCATTCCCGGCGAAGAAAACCTGGACCTGCTTGAATCTCTTTCAAAGTCATCTATTGAACTTATCATCACCCGACACGAACAGGGTGCTGGTTTTATGGCAGCCACCTATGGCCGACTTACCGGTAAACCCGGAGTGTGCCTATCAACCTTAGGCCCAGGCGCAACCAACTTAGTAACGCCCGTTGCCTACGCGCAGCTTGGTGCCATGCCGATGGTCGTTATTACTGGTCAGAAGCCGATAAAAGAGCGGCAACAAGGACAATTCCAGATAATTGATGTGGTCGATATGATGACTCCGATCACCAAATACACACAGGCAATTATCAGTGCCAAAACAATTCCTGCACACGTTCGTGAAGCTTTTCGCCGCGCTGAAGAAGAGCGGCCCGGCGCTTCTCATCTGGAAATTTCGGACGATATAGCCAGTGAGGAAGTTGATGCAGTGCCCATTGAAGCAAGCTACTCGCGGCGGCCAATCACTGAAGATAAATCCGTTAAACATGTGCTGGACCTACTTAAGAAAGCTAAGCACCCGGTATTGCTGATAGGAGCAGCAGCGAATCGGAAGATCACTGCGAAAATGCTGCGTGCCTTTGTCGATAAGACGGATATCCCATTTATCACGACACAAATGGGTAAGGGCGTTATCAACGAAGATCATCCACGCTGGCTTGGTAATGCCGCAGTATCTGATGGCGACTATCCGCACCGTGCAATCGAGTACGCCGACTTAATTCTAAATGTCGGTCACGATGTGGTCGAAAAACCCCCCTTTATGATGCACGCCGATTCACGCAAGGTTGTTCATATTAATTTCCAGTCGGCTCAGGTCGACTCTGTCTACTTTCCACATGCCAGTATGATTGGTGATATCGGCAATAGTATTTGGCAGTTAAAAGAAGGTATTGAGCCGCAGCCCCATTGGGATTTTGATTTTATGCTGAAAATACGCGATCACCAGCGCGACCATACCGACGAAGGCGCAAATGACAATCGTTTCCCAGTATTACCGCAGCGGTTGGTCGAAGAAGTTCGGGAAGTAATGCCCGATGACGGCATTATTGCGCTTGATAACGGTATCTATAAAATATGGTTTGCTCGTAATTATCCAGCGCGCCAGCCTAACACCGTACTACTTGATAATGCGTTGGCATCAATGGGTGCCGGGCTCCCATCAGCAATGGCTGCGAAACTTGTTTTCCCAGATAAAAAGGTAGTGGCTATCTGCGGCGATGGTGGTTTTATGATGAACTCACAAGAAATGGAAACTGCCGTCAGAATGGGTCAGGACTTAGTTGTTTTGGTGCTCAATGACAGTGCTTACGGCATGATTAAGTGGAAGCAGCAGCACATGGAGTTGAGTGACTTCGGCCTGGACTTTAAAAATCCCGACTTTATTAAATACGCTGAAGCCTATGGCGCCAAAGGTTATCGGTTGAGTAAAACCGATGAGCTTCAACCGCTAATGCAAAAGTGCATGGAGCAGGGCGGTGTGCATTTAATTGATGTACCGGTCGACTACTCCATGAATAATTTGTTACTGAACCATGAAATTCCGCAAAAAGCGTCCGAAATTACTCCGTAACTTCCGGACGGTTCTCTGGATGGGTATCCGCAAAAATAGGGTAGTCGTTAATTTTATCGACAAACTCTTGCAGCCGCGGATACTTATCCAGAGTAATGCGCTTACGGAACAATCCCCAACTAAGAAAACAGCCTAAGCGAAGTTCGCCGTCACTGAACGGGTGAGGACCTTCATACGCGACTGCATGGTCTTTGTTTTCCATCAATTCGAGAATTTGCTCGACCCGCTGTTGCTGGCGCTTCATATAGCTGTTGTTATCTGGCGTTACGCCCTCTTGCTCTAACAGAAATAAATTAATACTCGCATCCAATGCGGTATTAACCAGACAATACTGGTCGTAGTCTTTGGTGTCAGCAAAATACCGCTCACCGGCTTTATCGCGAACATATTTTAAGATGCTGCTGGAGTCATGTAAGCGCAGTTCTTTGTGATGTAAAATCGGAACCTTTTTAGCCGGCGACAGTTTCGCGCTCATCTCATGATCGGTTTCCGTCAACGAAAACTCTGTCTTTGTCTCGGCCATCGCAATGCGCACATGCCGCACGAAAGGCGAGGTATAACTGCCAAATAGTTCCATGATCATTCTCCACTTACGATTGCTTACTAAATCTAATAATCTTTGATACCACAATCTGTGCTGTTAATACACATGTTGGTTCGGGTAAATCAGTTATTAAAACGATGCCATCCTCTACAGAACCTTCAGATAAGCTTATATGCAATGTCTTAAACCTGTCTTCTTCAAAGATATCAAACAATCGGCTATTGTTATCACTTGAGATTCTACCAACATAGCTTGCGTCACCGTCTTCGAGCCAGACGGATCTGTCGGCCATACTGCTATCTGTCTGGACGTCACTCGATAGTTGTGTAGAGCACGATGGCAGAATGAGCGCAAGAATAGAGTATGCAAATGTTTTAAACGACAATTATTTTTCCCACTAAGTATGAAAAAAGGACTTATTTAATGTTAAACGGATTACGTGATGAATAAAGATACTTTTTTAAAAATAGGGCAGGTTTTAGGTCCAATTATCGGAATTCTTATAGTCCTAGTTTCGCTGAATTTTTTTAGAGCATCATTGGCTGGTAATGATGAAGCTATAGGATTTGGGATGTTATTGCCTCTGTATTTAGTACAGGTCGTCCCGCTTTTTTTGATTTATACATTTACAACAGCTGTAACAACTTTTGTTTTGTATAAACAAAAACATAACCAAGATATGTTTGCATCTGAAGGTGCTTGGAATCTCCTCTACAAAGTAAATTTCGCTGTTACTCTCATTGGGCTGGCTCTCTTCGGAGTTCCTTTCTTGCTATCTATTTTTACGTTTCTAACGTTTCTAACGTTTCTAACGTTTCAATAAATAGCAAACTGGCGGTCGATCAGAACTATAAAGTTCGGGAGGTAGCCGAGGCTATGAACGTCGGTGTATCGACCATGGATAAATGGGTTCTCCAGCTCAGAAATTGCCAGATAAAGCAAAGCTTAAGTCGACGGGGTAACTGCTGGGATAATGCGCCAATGGAGCGCTTTTTTGGGCAGTCTTTCAAGGAAAGGGGGAAATATTCGCCCTTAAAATCAATTAAGGTACACCTGCATGTTAAATAGAAAAAGCATCCTACTTTTCTACGCTTTACCTTTTATTGCCAGTTTATTTTCTTATTTTTTTCAGTTCAGTTTTATAAACGAAGTCACTGGAAATCACGGGGTAGGGCTGATAGTAACAGTAATCATATCATTGTATTTTATCATCCTAACCCTACTCGCTTTTGGTTTAAAAGAAGCAGTCGTCCCATTATTGTCTTTAGCTATACTGGCTCTGATGTTTTTACCTGTTAGACAAAACATTTCTGTTGTCAGCACGTTAAAATCAGACTCCGAAATTTACTGGATAGAGCGTTCATACTTCACGAGCTTTTTGAGTGTTCACAAAGCCAACAATGAGATCATTATGAAACCAGAAAGGGTCCGCCTGATAGAAAATGCTGTTTACGATGCACAGCTGGAAGCTATAGAAGGAGAGGTTTATTTGCTCTATAAGGAAAGCAAGGATGATCCTTCCGTTTCAGAGAAAGTCTCCAAATAAATAACAGGTAGGAATTCTTGAGGTATTAAAATTTAAGAACTTTAATGTACGCCGACAAAAAAAGGGCCCGCAGGCCCTTTTCTTATTCTACCGTAACAGATTTTGCTAAGTTACGGGGTTGGTCGACATCGGTACCTTTAATAATTGCCACGTAGTAGGACAATAATTGTAGTGGGACGGTGTAGACAATTGGCGCGATAATTTCGTCACAATGACAAACGTTCAGCACGTTTAGAGTGTCGTCGCTCTTAAAGCGAGCATTCTTATCCGCGAACACATACATGAGACCGCCTCGGGCCCGAACTTCTTCCACGTTCGATTTTAGCTTTTCCAGCAGTTCGTTGTTGGGCGCAACTACAATGACTGGCATTTCTTCGTCAATCAGCGCCAACGGGCCATGCTTTAACTCACCAGCGGCGTAGGCTTCGGCATGGATGTAAGAAATCTCTTTTAACTTCAGCGCGCCTTCCATAGCAATCGGGTATTGATTACCACGCCCTAAAAACAAACTGTGTTCTTTATTCGCAAAGTCGGGAGCAAGCGCTTCGATCTCTTCTGCTAATGCGACAGCTTCTTCCATTTTTGCCGGTAACGCCTGCAGCGATTTAACAATGGCGCTCTGTTGCTGTTCTGACATCCCCCGGTATTTACCCAAGGCTACAGTTAGCATTAACAGGCCCGTTAGCTGAGTCGTAAACGCTTTGGTCGAAGCGACTCCAATTTCAGCCCCGGCACGCGTCATAAACGCTAGATCAGATTCTCTCACCATAGACGAGGTCGCGACATTACAAATCGTTAAGCTGCCTTTGTAACCGAGTTCTTTCGATAGGCGCAAGGCCGCAAGCGTGTCGGCGGTTTCACCACTTTGCGAAATGGTGACCAACAAGCTGTTTGGATGAACATAGGACTTCCGGTAGCGGAATTCTGATGCAATCTCGATGCTGCAGGAAACGTTAGCTAATGACTCGAGCCAATAGCGAGCAACCATACCCGCGTGGTAACTGGTGCCACAGGCGATAATCTGAACATGCTCTACGGTCTTAAATAACTCACTGGCTCCTTTACCAAACGCATCATCAAGAACAGTGGTGTCGGATAAGCGGTTTTCCAGAGTACTGCGCACGGCGATTGGCTGCTCGTGGATTTCTTTCAGCATAAAGTGACGGTATTCGCCTTTACCACCGGCATCGTAATTGCCGTCTGACTCTACAACATCACGCTCTACCAGCTGGTCGTTACTATCAAATATTTGCACAGAGGTGCGGTTAACGTCAGCAACGTCGCCTTCTTCGAGGTAAATAAACTGGCGGGTTACTGGCAATAGTGCCAGCTGATCCGAAGCAACAAAGTTTTCGCCAATACCAAGCCCAATAACTAATGGACTACCGGAGCGAGCGACCACTAATCGCTCTGGATCTTTGGTATCCATTACGACAGTTCCGTAGGCGCCTTCAAGCTGGCGAACTGCGGCTTTAACGGCGGCTAATAGGTCTTCGTGAGTTTTACTCTCATGATGAATTAAATGCGCAATAACTTCGGTATCGGTTTGGCTGTTAAACTCATAACCCAGCGCCTGCAATTGCTCTCTAAGCGACTCGTGGTTTTCAATAATGCCGTTATGGACGACAGCTATTTCACTTTCCGACAGGTGCGGGTGTGCGTTAGCTTCGGTCACGCCACCGTGAGTTGCCCAACGCGTATGCGCAATACCAATAGTGCCGTCTAATGGGTTCGCCTTAATCGCATCGGCTAGCTCCTGGACTTTACCGGTACGTCGGGTACTTTGCAGTTTTTTTGCATTATCAATAATAGCAACACCCGCCGAGTCATAGCCTCGGTATTCAAGCCGTTTTAGGCCTTCGAGTAAAATACCACTTACGCGACGTTCTGAAGTCGCTCCTACAATACCGCACATAAATTAACTTCCTTTTTTCTGAGGGCGTTGCCAGCCACTAATATTGCGTTGTTTTCCACGTGCTACTGCCAGCTCCTGGTCAGCGACTTCGCGGGTTATTACTGAACCTGCGCCGACTGTTGCTTTGTCGCCAATTTTTACCGGCGCCACCAGTGAGCTGTTTGATCCAATAAAGGCGCCATTACCGATTTCTGTCACTGCTTTATTAACACCATCATAATTGCAGGTAATAGTACCAGCACCAATATTGGCATATTCACCGACCCGAGTATCACCAAGATAGGTTAGGTGACTTGCTTTTGAGCCCTTACCCAGCCGACTCTTCTTCATCTCTACAAAATTGCCAACTTGAGCTTCGTCAGCCAGTTCCGCACCAGGGCGAAGCCGCGCAAACGGTCCCACCTTGCAATTAGCGGCCAATTTAGCACCTTCTATGTGACTGTTAGCACGGATAACGGTTCCATCGCCGATTACCGCATCTTTAATAACACAGTTGGGTTCGATCACGACGCCGTTGCCTAAGATAACGTTACCATCAAACACGGCATTGATATCTATCACCACATCCTGGCCAACCGATAACTGACCCCGACAGTCAAATCTTGCCGGGTCCATTAACGTTGCACCGTCAGTCATAACTTGCTCAGCAATGCGCCACTGATAGGCCCGTTCTAACGCTGCCAGTTGTTGCCGGTTGTTTGCGCCTTCCACTTCAGTAGTTTGCTCCGGCTGAGAGGAGGCTATTTCTACGCCCTGCTCGGCGGCCATAGCAACAATATCGGTTAAGTAATATTCTTGCTGTGCGTTGTCATTGCTTAAATCATTTAGCCAGACCTTCATGCGCGAGGCCGAAGCCACCATTATACCGGTGTTAACCTCATCAATCCGTAGTTGGTCTAAACTAGCGTCTTTTTGCTCTACAATTCCCTGTATTAGCTCATCATTATCTCGAATAATGCGGCCGTAGCCAGTCGGATTGGTCAGGTACATGGTTAATAGACCAAGATCGGTGTCCTGACTGGCCGTCAGCAAGCGCTGTACCGTTTGACTTGTTAATAAAGGCACATCCCCATAAAGTACGAGCACTTTTTCGTCATCCTGCAGTAGCGGCAAAACCTGCTGCACGGCATGGCCCGTTCCTAGCTGCTCCGCCTGTTCTACCCAGTTAAGATCATCACCGGTTATCCGTTCTTTTAAAGCTTCTCCTCCATGGCCATACACTAAGTCTATGGCCGTAGGATTAAGTTGCCGGGCACAGTCAATGACATGCTCAACCATCGGTTTGTTTGCAACAGTATGCAGTACCTTAGGCAAATTAGAACGCATCCGTGTTCCTTTACCGGCGGCTAAAATAACCACTCGTAGCTTCATGGGGCTATGTCCTTATTTGTTCGTTCGAATCTGTTCACAATAATACAGACAAAAAAGGCCCTGTTGTAGGGACAACAAGGCCTTTTAATCACTTTTACGCAGGCTTATTTTTTAAGCTTACGAATTACTTCCAGCTGAGCCAGCGCTCTAGAAAGTTCTGCAATAGCTTCTGCATAGGTCACGTCGGAGTTCTGGTCAGCAATAGCTTCTTCTGCACGTTTACGTGCTTGTTCAGCTTGCTGTTCATCCAAATCATCACCGCGAACCGCCACATCAGCTAACACAATAACCTGACCTGGCTGAACTTCTAATACACCACCAGCAACGTACATGAACTCTTCTTCACCCGCTTCGCTGACGAACCGAACCATACCTGGCTTGATTTTAGTCAGCAACGGCGCGTGACCGGGATAAATCCCTAGTTCACCTTCGCTACCAGACACTTGAACCGTTTGTACAGCACCTGAAAACAATTTGTCTTCTGCGCTAACGACGTTCAAGTCTAATGTTTCTGTGGCCATTCAAACCTCCCGGTCGGTTACAGGTTTTTGGCTTTTTCTACCGCTTCTTCGATGGTACCAACCATGTAGAAGGCCTGCTCCGGCATATCGTCATAGTCGCCATCCAGAATGCCTTTAAAGCCAGCAATAGTATCTTTTAATGATACATATTTACCTGGAGCACCCGTGAATACTTCAGCTACGAAGAAAGGCTGCGACAAGAAACGCTGAATTTTACGAGCACGAGATACTGACAGTTTGTCTTCTTCAGACAATTCGTCCATACCCAGGATCGCAATGATGTCTTTCAGCTCTTTATAGCGTTGCAGTACTTCCTGAACGCCCATAGCCGTATCGTAATGCTCGTCACCGATAACCTGAGGGTCCAACTGACGTGACGTTGAATCCAGCGGGTCAACCGCAGGGTAGATACCCAGTGACGCGATGTCACGGTTAAGTACAACAGTCGCATCCAAGTGAGCAAAGGTTGTTGCCGGAGATGGGTCAGTCAAGTCATCCGCGGGTACGTAAACGGCCTGTACAGACGTGATTGAACCCGTCTTAGTAGAGGTGATACGTTCCTGCAGAACACCCATTTCTTCAGCTAGGGTAGGCTGATAACCTACTGCTGAAGGCATACGACCTAACAGTGCTGATACCTCAGTACCGGCCAGGGTGTAACGGTAGATGTTATCAACGAAGAAAAGTACATCGCGACCTTCGTCACGGAATTTCTCAGCGATAGTCAAACCCGTCAAAGCAACACGTAAACGGTTACCCGGTGGCTCGTTCATCTGACCATAAACCAGTGATACTTTATCCAGAACGTTTGAATCGTTCATCTCGTGATAGAAGTCGTTACCTTCACGAGTACGCTCACCAACACCGGCGAATACTGAGTAGCCGCTGTGCTCGATAGCGATGTTACGGATAAGCTCCATCATGTTAACGGTTTTACCAACACCAGCACCACCGAACAGACCAACTTTACCACCTTTAGCAAACGGGCAAATCAAGTCGATGACTTTGATACCTGTTTCTAACAGTTCGTTAGTATTTGACTGTTCTTCGTAGCTTGGTGCCGCACGGTGAATAGACATTTTCTCGTCTTCACCGATAGGGCCCGCTTCATCAATTGGGTTACCCAATACATCCATAATACGGCCCAGGGTCTTCTTACCCACTGGAACCATGATTGATTCACCGGTATTTTCAGCGGTGATACCACGACGCAGACCGTCAGTTGTACCCATTGCGATGGCACGTACGATTCCGCCGCCCAGCTGCTGCTGAACTTCAAGAACCAAACCTTCTAAGCCACCTTCGGTCACTTTCAGTGCGTCGTATACTTTTGGTACAGCGTCTTGTGGAAATTCTAAATCCACAACGGCGCCGATAATTTGTACGACCTTACCTTGACTCATGACGTTTCCTCTAACTCTTCAATTCTGTTAACCGTTGCCGCGTTATACCGCTTCGGCGCCGGACACGATTTCCGAAATTTCTTGCGTAATTGCTGCCTGACGCGCCTTGTTATACTGCAATTGCAGTTGGTCAATAATGTCCTCGGCGTTATCTGTTGCAGCTTTCATTGCAATCATCCGAGCGGCTTGCTCGCTAGCAAAGTTATCTACCACGCCCTGGTACACTTCCATTTCTACGAAGCGACGAATCAGCGTATCTAGAATACTTTCAGGATTCGGCTCGTACAGATAATCCCAGCTACCTGTCTGGACATTCTCGTCCGATCCTGTTTGCGGCAATGGCAACAATTGATGAATGGTCGGCTCCTGGGTCATCGTATTCACAAACTTGTTGAACACAACGTACAAGCGATCGATTTTGCCTTCTTCGAAAGCATCCAGCATAACCTGGATCGAACCGGTAATTTCTTTCAGTTCTGGCTTATCGCCCATCCCTGAAAATTGCGCTTTCAACTTACCAAAACGCTTGAAGAAACCGGTTGCTTTGCTGCCTATTGCGGCAAAATCCGCTTCAACATCCTGCTCTTTCCATTCGTTAGCGTGCTTAACGACTTTCTTGAACTCATTACCGTTCAAGCCGCCACACAAACCACGGTCGGTAGAAACAATGATGTAACCCACACGATTAACCTGACGTTCTTCCATAAATGGATGACGATATTCAAGGTTACCGCGCGCCACATGACCAATCACCTTGCGAATGGTGTCCGCATAGGGGCGACTTGCCTCCATACGTTCCTGCGCCTTTTTCATTTTCGACGCAGCGACCATTTCCATAGCACTGGTGATCTTCTGAGTATTACCGATACTCGAGATCTGAGTTTTTATCTCTTTACCGCTGGCCATGACGATTCTCCTGTTAACTCAACGACAAATGGCCGCTACTGCGGCCACGTGCGATTACCATGATTGCGTTTGCTTGAATTTCTCAAGCGCAGCTTTCAATTGCGCATCGATGTCGTCGTTATAGTTGCCAGTTTTATCAATCTCAGCCATTAGCTCGGCGTATTCGCTCGCCATGAAAGACTGTAGTGATTCTTCAAAATCCATGATTTTGTCGATTTCAACGTCTTTCAAGAAGCCTTTTTCAACGGCGTAAATTGATACAGCCATCTGAGACACGCTCATAGGCTTGTACTGTTTCTGTTTCATCAGTTCGGTAACACGCTGACCGTGTTCCAACTGTGAACGAGTCGATTCATCAAGGTCAGATGCGAACTGCGCGAATGCCGCCAATTCACGGTACTGAGCAAGAGCAAGACGGATACCGCCACCCAATTTCTTGATGATTTTGGTTTGTGCTGAACCACCAACACGTGAAACCGAAACACCCGCGTTAACCGCAGGACGAATACCTGAGTTAAACAAGTCAGTTTCAAGGAAGATCTGACCATCGGTGATTGAGATAACGTTAGTCGGTACGAATGCCGATACGTCACCTGCCTGAGTTTCAATGATAGGTAAGGCTGTTAAAGAACCAGTCTGACCTTTCACTTTACCGTCAGTGAACTTTTCTACGTAGTCGGCGTTAACACGCGCTGCACGCTCAAGCAAACGAGAGTGAAGGTAGAAAACGTCACCAGGGAATGCTTCACGACCCGGTGGACGACGCAACAACAGTGAAATCTGACGATAGGCAACAGCCTGCTTAGACAAGTCATCATATACAATTAACGAGTCTTCACCACGGTCACGGAAGTATTCACCCATAGTACAGCCAGAATAAGCGGACAAATATTGTAACGCTGCAGATTCTGAAGCAGATGCAGCTACTACAATAGTGTTTTCCAATGCGCCGTGTTCTTCTAGCTTGCGCACTACTGCAGAGATGGTTGAGTTTTTCTGACCAATTGCAACGTAAACACACTTAATACCAGAATCTTTCTGGTTAATAATAGCGTCCACGGCTAAAGCTGTTTTACCGGTCTGACGGTCACCGATGATAAGCTCACGCTGACCACGACCAACTGGAATCATCGAGTCAATTGATTTGTAGCCAGTTTGTACAGGCTGATCAACGGATTGACGTTCGATAACACCAGGGGCGATTTTTTCAACAGGCTCATAGCCGTCTGCTTCGATTGGACCTTTACCATCAATAGGCTGACCCAATGTGTTAACAACACGACCTAAAAGCTTTTCACCAACCGGTACCTCAAGGATACGGCCAGTCGATTTTACTTTGGTTCCTTCCTGCAAATCTGCATAAGGACCCATAACAACCGCACCAACTGAATCACGTTCAAGGTTCAGTGCGATAGCGTAACGATTACCAGGCAGCTCAACCATTTCACCTTGCAGACAGTCTGCAAGTCCGTGAATGCGAATGATACCGTCTTGCACAGACATGATGGTACCTTCGTTACGAGCTTCGCTGGTGACTTCGAACTTCTCAATTCGCTGTTTGATCAGTTCTGCGATTTCATTTGAATTCAATTGCATGCTCAAGTCCCCAATTAGGATTGCAGTGCGTAGGCAAGTCTATCCAACTTGCCGCGCAAGGTGCCATCTATCACGGTGTCACCTGCTTCAATAACCAGTCCACCGAGAATGGACTTATCGACACTGCAGTTCAGCTTAATTTTGCGTTGCAGACGCTTTTCCAATGCTTTACTCAATGCTGTTTGTTGTGCTTTCAGCAGTTTTACTGCCGACTTCACATCAACAACAACTTCTTTTTCGTAGTCAGCACGGAATGTCCGATAAAGCTCACTAACTGCTGATAAAGCGGGTAAACGTTGGTTTTCCGCCAACACCTTAATAAAGTTTTCTGCATTTTTGTCTAGCTCTTCACCACAGACGCCAATAAAAACTTCAGATGTTTTTTCAACAGTCGAGGAGCTGCTCAAAAACGATGCCATGGTCTCGTCTTTTGCCACCACAGCGGCAAATTCGAGCATATCGGCCCACTTATCGAGCGCTCCCTGTTCTAAAGCAAAATCAAAAGCTGCTTTTGCGTAAGGGCGAGCGACCGTAGTCAGTTCTGACATAAGCTCTAACCCCTTAATTAAAGTTCAGCGACCAGTTTTTCAACGATGTCGCTATGAGCGTCTTTATCAACTTCGCGCTCAATGATTTTTTGCGCACCAGTTACGGCAAGTACCGCAACTTGTTTACGCAGTTCTTCACGAGCACGGTTGCGCTCAGCAGTAACTTCCTCATGACCAGACGCAACGATTTTTTCACGTTCCTCGTGGCCGCGTTGAGTTTCTTCCTCAACAATTTTGGCACCACGTTTTTTCGCCTGTTCAATGATTTCAGCAGACTGCTGTTTAGCTTCTTTGAGCTGCTCAGCAATTTCTTGCTGGGCTTTCTCTAAGTCTTTTTGAGCGCGCTCGCCCGCATTTAACCCGTCAGCAATTTTCTTCTGACGTTCTTCGATGGCATTGATGATCGGTGGCCACACAAATTTCATGCAGAACCACACGAACACGATGAACGCGATCGTTTGTCCAATTATAGTTGCGTTTAAATCCACAACGGACCTCCTTTATCTGGTGACCGTCGAATCGCGCTTAGCCTAACTGAGTTAAGAACGGGTTTGCGAAAGTGAACAGCAATGCAACTGCAACACCGATCATTGCGATAGCATCGATAAGACCTGCAACGATAAACATTTTAACTTGCAGCTGAGGTGCTAGTTCAGGTTGACGAGCCGCAGCTTCCAGGAATTTACCACCCAGAATACCAAAGCCTAGTGCTGTACCTAGTGCAGCCAGACCGATCATGATTGATACAGCGATAGCAGTAAAAGCAACTACAGTTTCCATTGATTTCTCCAGTTTTTCAGTAGATTAAAGTTAAAAAATAAAACTAAAACTTAGTGTTCAGATGAAGCCATGCTCAGATAAACAATGGTCAACATCATGAATATAAATGCTTGCAACGTAATGACCAGGATATGGAATACCGCCCAGGCAAAGTGCGCTGGTAGCTGCCAAAATCCAATCATTGCAATTAGAATAAAGATCAATTCACCGGCATACAGGTTACCGAACAAACGCAGTGCCAATGACGCTGGTTTTGCTAGTAATGTAATACTTTCCAATACGAAGTTGACCGGCATTAACGCCCAATGATTAAAAGGAGTTAATGTCATTTCTTTAGCAAACCCTTTAACACCTTTGTACTTAATTGAATAAATAATGATCAGCGCGAATACGCTCAAACTCAATGCAAAGGTTGTGTTCAAATCGGTGGTTGGTACCACTTTCATATAAACATCATGTGGGTCGTCAACAAAGCCTAACCAATAACCACCATACATAGCAGCAGTTGGCAGCCAGTCAACAGGGATCAAATCCATCAAGTTCATCAGAAATATCCAGACGAAGATGGTTAAGGCTAAAGGTGCTATCAATTTATCTTTGCCGTGAAAGGATTCTTTGACGCTGTTATCGACAAATTCGACAATCATTTCGACAAAGCACTGCCATTTACCAGGTACCCCAGCCGAGGATTTTTTAGCTACTTTGCGGAAGCTCCACAAAAACAGCACACCCAGTAACACGGACCAGAAGATAGTATCGACGTTTACCGCCCAGAATCCTTCGCCCACCGTCCAGTTCTGAAGGTGATGTTGGATATACTGAGTCGGAGTTTGCTCTCCACTTATCATGTTGTTTCCCAGTTACGTTGATTTTAAAAATAAAATTGGCGCAATCCACTGTGCTAAAACGGCAGCAACAAAGCCTGTTAGTAACCACATTGGATTTAAATCTGTTGCTAGGAAAAGAGCACTAATTAATACTGCCGTGAGTAATAATTTAACACCTTCTCCAACAAAAAAACTTTTCACAACCTTCTGGTTTGCTCTAGCCCCTGCGTGTAAAAACGCAATAACGGCAAACAAGGTATTGGGAACAACAGCAGCCAACCCACCAACAAAACACGCGATGGCTGCTTTTCCACTTAAGCTCAATGCTACTATTAAAGTTAGCAGAGCAACGATAACCAACTGACCTGAAATTGTTTTTAGAGCTAGCTGTCTACCTGCTCTGGTCATTGACTGAGACACTGACATTACCCTCGGTCGTTGGCCTACCATCTGACTCACTATTTAGCAGTCAGTATGAAACTCGCGCTAGTATAAAGATCTGCCGATTAATTGCAAACAAATTTGGCTACAGGCTATGGTTTCAATGCTATTTAACAAAAGTTCTACAAGTGACGCAGAGACTAAGCTAAAGCTGTTATTTTATATGAGAAAGAATGCCATCGAGCTCATCTAAATTAGTGTAATTAATAACAACTTTACCTTTACCGGTACGACCGTGGTTGATCGCTACTTTAGCACCGAGCGTTTCTGACAGTTGTGTTTGAAGTCGCTCAATATCAGCATCAGGCTCTGGTTTTTCGGTCGGTTTTGGGGGTTCTAATGTTTTGCGAACTAATTTTTCAGACTCGCGCACTGTTAAGTCTTTAGCAACAATTTGTTGTGCTACATCGGTTTGTTGCTCACCCTGTAGTGCCAATAACAATTTAGCGTGGCCTAAGTCTATGTCGCCGCGTTCAAGTAAGGTTTTTACGCCTGATTCAAGGTTATTCAGCCGTAGTAAATTGGTTACCGTAGTACGCGATTTACCCACTGCCTGAGCAACGTCCTGATGGGTCATTTTAAATTCGTCCAACAACCGTTGTAGAGCGTTTGCTTCTTCCATTGCATTCAAATCTTCGCGCTGAATATTTTCAATTAACGCAATGGCAACAGCAGCTTCATCGGTAACGTCTTTGATTAAACAAGGAACTAACTCAAGCTTGGCTAATTGAGCGGCTCGCCAACGACGTTCACCAGCAATAATTTCATATTCGCCGTCACTAACCGGACGCACTACGATGGGCTGAATAATCCCTTGAGCTTTTACCGATGCGGCAAGATCTTCCAATGCCTCAGGCGACATATCTTTACGAGGTTGATAACGGCCCGGCTTTAAACTCTCTATTGGCAATTTTTGCAGTTCGCCTTTAACAACCGCATCTGTTATTTCTTCAGATGTCTGCTGGGATTGTTTTTGTTGGCTCGCATTATTGTTAGTTAGCAAGGCATCTAGCCCACGCCCTAAACCTCGTTTTTTTGCCGACATAAGTTGTCTATTTCCTTATTTTAATAACCCGTTAAGAGCTTACTTCGGCACTAGCCCGTTGTTCAGAACGACGAATTAATTCGCCGGCCAGAGATAGGTATGCTTTAGCTCCTGTCGATGATTTATCATAGTACATGGCAGGGGCACCGAACGACGGCGCTTCAGCTAAACGTACATTGCGGGGGATGACCGTACGGTAAACTTTATCACCAAAATGCTGTTTTAATTGCTCAGAGACATCATTAGCCAGACGATTACGAGGATCGTACATGGTTCGCAAAATACCTTCAATTGAAAGCCCTGGATTGACGACTTCAGCCAGTTGGCGAATGGTTTCCATTAGAGCGGTTAAGCCCTCTAACGCATAATACTCGCACTGCATGGGAACTAGCACCGAATCGGCAGCAGCCATAGCATTAACAGTCAATAAGTTTAACGATGGAGGGCAATCAATAAATATAAAATCGTAGTCATCCTGAACCGCTTTTAATGAATTACGCAAGCGTACTTCTCGAGCAAAAAATTCCATCAATTTAATTTCTGCTGCCGTTACATCGGAATTCGCGGCGATTAAATGGTATTTACCAGTAGTATCACTTTCCACCACATCTTTAACCGGTTTCTCTTCGACCAGTAATTCGTAAACCGTATTATCTACGTCGTACTTATCAACACCACTGCCCATAGTGGCATTGCCTTGCGGGTCGAGGTCTATTAACAAGACTTTTCGGCGTGTGGCAGCCATTGAGGCTGCTAAATTTACTGCTGTGGTGGTTTTGCCGACACCGCCTTTTTGGTTCGCTATCGCAATGGTAGTGGCCACGGGTGTTTAACCTCTTATCGTTATACGGGTGTTAATGCGCTGGCGATATAATCACAATGTGTCGTTCGCCATCGACACCGGGTACCTGTAACTTTTCTATCTGGTCAATCTTATACTGTTGAGATAATTCGTCCAGTTCTTGCTGCGGGTATTGTCCCTTAAGCGCATAAAACTTGCCGTCAGCTTTTGGTAAATGCTGACACCAGCTGAGCATATCATTAAGTGAGGCGAAGGCTCTACTTAACACACCATCAAAGGAAAAATCCTGTTGTCGGTAGTCTTCAACTCTGCTTTGCACAGCAGTTACATTGTCTATATTGAGCTGATGGCACACTTGGCGGATAAAACGAATGCGTTTGCCCAGACTGTCGAGCAATACAAACGACTTATCGGGTTCTGCAATGGCTAAAGGTAAGCCTGGCAAGCCCGGACCAGTGCCGACATCAATGAAAGTATTACCTGTTAAATAAGGCGCTATCACCAAGCTGTCCACGATATGTTTGCTCAACATATCTTTAGGATCACGGACACTGGTTAGATTGTACGCTTTATTCCATTTGTGCAGCTGTTCAACCAGGGCCGTCAGTTTGTCTAACTGTTGATCGTTTAATGCAATTAAATGATCAGATCTTGTTTGCTCGATGAGCTTTTTCAATTCCGTTTTCAAAACAAACCCTTACGCGCTTTTACGCAACAACCCTTGTTTTTTAAGATGAACCAACAACATTGAAATTGCCGCCGGAGTAATGCCGGAAATACGAGCCGCTTTGCCAACTGTTTCTGGTTGATGGTCATTAAGCTTAGCAATAACTTCGTTGGATAAACCTTTAATACCTGCGTAATCGAATCCTGCAGGCAGCAGTGTATTTTCATGCCGCTGTTGTTTTGCTATTTCGTCTTGCTGTCGCGAAATATAACCGGCATATTTGGTCTGAATTTCAACCTGTTCCGCTGCTGCAGGATCGTTCAGGCCTGGTTCAAAAAACGGTGTTTTTACCAGCTCCTGATAGTGAATTTCAGGTCTACGTAATAACTCTTCACCACTAACTTCTTTGGTAATAGGACTTTTTACCAGGGCATTAATGCTGCCCACAGCTTCATGGTCCTTATGCACCCAAGTGGTTTTTAGGCGTTGCTTTTCTTGCTCTATCGATTCCATCTTTTGGTTAAATGCGGCCCAACGTTGGTCATCAACTAGTCCCAGTTCACGACCTTTTTCGGTCAATCGAATATCTGCGTTATCTTCTCTTAGCAACAGCCGATATTCAGCACGGGAGGTGAACATACGGTAGGGTTCTTGAGTACCCAGAGTTGATAAGTCATCGATTAACACGCCGGCATAAGCTTGATCCCGTCTCGGTGACCAACTGTCTTTACCTTGAGCTTTTAATGAAGCGTTGAGGCCAGCAATTAAGCCTTGAGCACCTGCTTCTTCATAGCCAGTCGTGCCGTTAATTTGTCCGGCAAAAAACAATCCCTCAATAACTTTGGTCTCTAGTGACTGTTTCAGATCACGAGGATCAAAGTAATCATATTCGATGGCATATCCAGGTCTGGTTATAACGGCATTTTCAAAACCTTTAATCGAACGAACTAATTGTTCCTGAATATCAAAAGGTAAACTGGTTGATATACCGTTTGGATACACTTCAAAGGTATCAAGCCCTTCTGGCTCGACAAATATTTGATGAGAGCTTTTATCTTCAAAGCGTACAATTTTATCCTCTATCGAGGGACAATATCTTGGTCCAACACCACCAATAACGCCTGAATACATTGGCGAGCGATCCAACCCTGAGCGAATAATATCGTGAGTTTGTTGATTGGTATGTGTGATGTAACACGAAATCTGCTGTGGGTGATCGGCGCGAGATCCCATATAGGAAAATACTGGCGTCGGGTTATCGCCAGGCTGCTCCTGCATTCCGGAGAAATCTATTGACCGGCTGGCTATACGTGGCGGGGTGCCGGTTTTTAAGCGTTCCACACGCAATGGTAAAGCTCTAAGCCGTTTAGCCAGTGCATTTGCAGGTGGGTCGCCAGCGCGACCACCTTGGTAATTGTCTAAACCAATATGGATCTGTCCGCCAAGGAAGGTACCTACGGTTAAGACGACGCTGTCAGCGTAAAAACTCAAACCCATTTGCGAAACAACACCGCAAATTCGATCGTTTTCGACGATCAGATCATCACAGCCTTGCTGAAATAAGGTCAAGTTTGGTTGAGTTTCGAGCGCATATCGAATTGCTTGTTTATAGAGTTGTCTGTCTGCTTGTGCGCGAGTTGCTCTTACTGCTGGTCCTTTCGAGGAGTTAAGGGTTCTAAATTGAATACCAGCTCGGTCAGCAGCTTTAGCCATTACGCCGCCCAACGCGTCTATTTCTTTTACCAGATGACCTTTACCGATGCCACCAATGGCTGGGTTGCAGGACATTTGACCTAAAGTATCGATGTTGTGAGTTAACAATAACGTACGGCTTCCCATTCGGGCTGCTGCAAGAGCCGCTTCGGTACCTGCATGGCCGCCTCCGACAACGATGACATCAAACTGTTGGGAACTGGTGCGTGGCATTAACAATAGACCTTTAGGTTAAAACGTGTAATCGAGCCGGGCATTTTAACGCGAATTGACTCAGATCGAAAAGGTTATTTTTTAGCCAATGATTTAAACGAAGAGATTGTTGTTTAAAGATCTAAGAAAGATCAGTTTAAGATCTTTATAGATCTTCTATTATTACTTCTATTAGCTTTCGATTTTCTGTGTATAGATCGCTACGAGCCTTATTAGCAAAGATTTACAGAGCGATCAAAAGGTGTGAGTAACGGGCTTTAAACTGGGATCATAGCTAGTGGATAACTACCCTGTTTATACACAACCATAGTTATCCCCACAGATATGCCCAGCCGGGCTACAGCCCTTAAGTGATCTTATACCCGATCTAATCACAAGCAAATAGGGCTGTGCGTAAGTCGGTGGACAGGATCTATGATCTGCATTAAGAGGCCCGAAATTAATGATCATTTTTGTGTATATGATCGCAATTTTTCGATCCAAAAAGAAATTTGGTTTTCGACCATAATTTCGGGATCATCTTGCAACATATCGATTTCTAATCGATTGCTGAAGCGATTTGCACCAAGTTTATCGAGACGTTGATCAATATCTCGACCCGCTGCGCAATAGGTGTCGTAGCACGACTCGCCGATGGCAATAACGCTGTAAGGAAAAGCTTTTAGACTGGTGCTGTCGAGTAACTGTTGATGAAAATCGAGCATCGAGTCGGCATAGTCTCCGGCGCCATGACTTGCTATAAAGATAAGCCAGGGCTGGGTCTGGTCAATAACACTAAGATCAGGTTCGTAGTGTAGCTCGACGTCGAAACTATGTTGTTTAAGTAAGTCCGCTACGTGGTCCGCTAAGAACTCCGTATTTCCGGATGTGGTGCCAACGAGTATTTGAATAGTTGCCATAATGGATAATCTGTCTCAAGCTTAAATATGAATACTTGGGTTTATTTTACAGGAGAAGTAGCATGCTTAAATCATTAATGTGGACATTAGCGTTTGTCATAGTCTCTGCCGCTGGTAGTTCTATGCCAGCTCAGGCTAAGGGCATTGAGGAACCAACTCAGGTAACCGATAGAATCTGGGTTATGGGTGTACCTCACAAACAAGATATTGAATACTTTGCCGAGCAGGGCGGCGAGGTTGTTATTAGTTTACTTTCCGTTGAAGAAATGGCGGGCAGTGCTGAAACTCAGTGGACGACCAATAACAAGCTGGCTTTCTATCATGTACCTGTTGATGGGGCTAAAGGGGTTACCTTTGACAACGCCCGGGCATTGGATAAGTTGTTGTTAATGAACACTGGTAAAACGATATTGGTGCATTGTGCATCGGCTAACCGAGTGGGCGCTCTATTTGCCCTGCGAGCCGCATGGTTGGACGGCCAATCGAAAGAGAAAGCACTCGAAATTGGCCGTCAACATGGTATGAAGTCACTTGAAGGAAAAGTTTCAAAGATGCTTGCTGAGTAGACCCGGCATGTTATCGGCGGTGAATATCTCAATCCAGTAGCCGTCAGGATCTTTAATAAAGGCGATACCTTTCATATTGCCGTCTTGCGGACGTTTTTGAAACTCAACATCCATTTTATCAAAACGTTCACAGGCGGCATCAATATCAGGCACGGCAAAACCGATATGACCAAACCCTTTAGGCTCATTATTACCGCTGTGAAAATCGACGGAGCCATCTTTTTCATCGCCCCAGTTGTGAGTTAATTCAAGCATTGCTGGCCTGGAAAATGTTTGCTTTATTCGCTGGTCATCATCGCTAGACCATTGCTTGTGTTGTTCTGGTGAAAGTGCTGCCATAAAGTAAAGCGAGAACTCCATCTCTGGAAAGTCCAGCCGCTTAACCAGGGTCATCCCTAAAACTTCGCTGTAGAATTTTAAGGTCCGGGCGGGATCTTTAATACGCATCATTGTTTGATTAAAGACGTAATGATGTGTTTCGTCGTCATGCTGTTCCGATAAACCTTCGGCTTGGTCGAAATGTCGACTCATAATCGCTCCTCTAAGCGTGAATGCGTGTTAATCTTTATACTTGGGTTATGTCGATAAAGTTTCAAGACGGGTGTATGTGGAAGGTATATCTTGTTAAATGTGCCGATAGCAGTCTCTACTGTGGTATTACCACCGATCTGGAAAGGCGGGTGAAGCAACACAATGGTGAATTAGTCGGTGGAGCTCGTTATACGCGAAGCCGACGCCCGGTTACTGTCGTTTACCAAGAGTCACACGATAGCCGGTCGTCAGCGACGAGTCGTGAACGGCAATTAAAGCGATTACCCGTTAAGGCGAAGCAAGCACTTTACCGCAACACCAGCAAAGTTCGAAGTTAGCAAAGTTTGTCTCTCCGCAGTCAGGGCAGAGTATCTCCTTACTGTCATCTTTTTCATAAGACTCCAGTACTTGGCGCGCTTGGTTGTAATCTTCAGGCATTACTTTAATTGATGTTTCAATGGCGTCCGCCGGAAGTTCACCAACCCCTCCAATCATTCCATTACTGCTTACTCGGGCATTAATTGACTGG
The DNA here is from genome assembly GCA_051746345.1 of Pseudomonadota bacterium. Lineage (GTDB taxonomy): Bacteria > Pseudomonadota > Gammaproteobacteria > Enterobacterales > Alteromonadaceae > Idiomarina. The sequence goes on along the minus strand of JBNJEZ010000009.1, from coordinate 55,794 downwards.
CTTTCTAATAGACCTTTGAGCAATTCAGCTTCTATCGGATCTTTGGCGTAATACGCGACAACCCATTCGTCATTCATGTTGATTAACCTGATGTTGTACACGGAATAAATAATGTGTTGCAGTTACTTTAGCATCGACGCCCAATTTATCGGCCATTAAGAAAAGCTTAAATAGACGATGATAAAGCCGTGCACGATAACGCGTTAATTTTGTTCCGCTAAGTTGATGCCGTTGCAGTTCGTTAAGGTCTCGTTCTAGGGAAATAATAAGTTGCTGCTGGCGGCTGCGAAGGTTAGTAGGGAATACTAGACGATAACTTACCATCGCAACAAGTGGTGCAGCAATAACTGCAAGCGCAATGGTGATAGCCTGAATCGGTTCAAACTGGTATTGCAATGCCGGCTGCATTAGTAATAGGAAAACGAAATTAAAGTCCATAGCACCGGGTGCTGTGCGATTGTGAGACATTGGAAATGCGGCCAGTAAAATGATCGGCATCAGATAGACCAGCATGAGCAATATCGAATCTGCATAGGGCCAGATTAAGGCTTGCATAGCCAGAGCTGTAATGGCTCCGGCGGTTTGTCCTAAAAAGACGTAGTACATAGTTTTTGCAGGGTTTTCCCCAGTTGAGAATAAGGTCAGCATAACCGAAGCTCCCAACAGCAGGTACGCCATTTGAAACCAGCCGGTGTACCCCCAAACAACGCTAATAATGGTCATTGCAATAATGGTTCTGATAGCGGCTTGGCGGGCGCCACGCCAGTCACGGTGCAATAATACTGAAACGCCACGAACTGAGCGTGCTGTGGTGCCGGTATCCCTGAATTCAAGACGTGCTAGTGAGGCTTCGACAAACTCCCTAAAATAACTTGTCATTGGCTGGTGATTAAATACCTTGAGGGATTGTTTAAGGTTATACCGTATTGATTTGGTTTGATTCTTGACTAAAGCTTCGGAGCATGAATGTAAGTGTTCACTTATCTTTTGAGACTGGATAATTCCTTTAGCCTCAAGTTGGGCAAATAATCCCATTTGAGCATTCAGAACACGCCTGATGGTTTTTGCTGAGAGGTGAGCTGCCGGAGAACCCGTACCGTGTTCGATGAGCTGAGCTTCCAGGTGTGCGAGTTGTGATAAACGATCATGAGTATTCAGCTGCCTTAAAGAACCGGATTGGTATGCATTTGCTAATAGCTTTAGGTTTTCAGCTGTTTGCCGTCTAAACTGGTTAACCAATGTTTGTTCTGCTTTTTTATAGGTAAATAACCAGCCAATAAAAAGCGCGGTAATAACCCCGACAAATACAGTTAGTAAACGGTCTATTCCAAGAGGTAATAGGGCATCGGGAGTTCGTGTAAGCAGTGCGACCATTGCGGCAGAGTAGCCTGCTAAAATAGCACCGTAGGAAATAAGCCCGTGCAGCAGATTTCCAACATAAACACATAGTCCGACCCAAACAGTAAGTCCAAGTGCGAGCGCTATAATGTTATCGCCAGCGGTAACCACCAGCACCATGCCTACCACTGTACCGATAAGAGTGCCTAGTGTTCGATAGGCGGCCTTTTCTAGTAGTAGTCCGCGTGTTGGCTGAGATACTGCCCAAACGGTCATAGCGGACCATTGCGGATGCTCCAGACCCAAAGCCCAGGCGATGACTAATGACAGGCAGGCAGCGATTCCGGTTCGGAAACCAAATCGGAACCGCGTGTAGTCAAATCCGAAGTGAGCAAATTTAGCGTTTAACGGAGTCATCTATTAACACTGCAATTGCACCATCACCGGTTATATTGCAAGCCGTGCCAAAGCTATCTTGAGCCATGTATAAAGCAATCATTAAGGCGATTGCGGTTTCACCAAAGCCAAGCATTGAACCAAGCAGTCCAACGGCTGACATAACAGCCCCGCCGGGCACGCCAGGGGCAGCAAGCATAACGATGCCGAGCATCATAATAAACGGCAGTACCGTCAAGAATGAAGGAATAGCCAATGCACTATGCAGTACCATAACGGCAACAGCACAGCTCACGATAGTAATGGTTGAGCCGGCTAAATGAACGGTCGCGCATAAAGGCACTGAGAAGTTAGCCACGTTATCATTAACATTATTATTGCGAACACTTTGCAGCGTTACCGGAATTGTTGCAGCACTGGACATTGTGCCTAAGGCGGTAAAATAAGCTGGCAACATATTTTTAATCAGCTTTAGTGGTGATTGCTGGCTTTTAATACCCGCGATAATGAACATGCTGGTGATGTACACCCAGTGTAAAGCTACTGCTAATAACAAGATGATGCCGAAAGTCTTCAAGGTATCGAAAACTGTATCTGCTACCGCCATCTCGGTAAAAACACCTGCGATGTAAAATGGCAATAAGGGAATTATTACCTTAACTAGTAACAGCTCTATGATATCTCGCCCTTGATCGGATAACTGCTTTAATTGGTTTGCTTTTGTGGCGGCAATACCAAGACCAAATATAAAGGCCATTACAAGCGCTGACATGACGCTCATTAGCGGCGGAACATCCAGGCTAATAAAAGGTTCGAGTGTCTTAGTTGCTTGCTCTGAGACCGTTTGAGCGTCTGCACTCAACATAGGAACAACTGCACTGGCGACAATAAAGGCGATGATACCGGCAGTTATTGTCGACAAATAAGCGACGCCAAGAGTTTTGCCCAGTAATTTGCCGGAATTACTGGGAAGGCTCGCAATACCGCTGGTTATAAAGAACAGGATTAATAGTGGTATGGTAAAAAACAGCAGCTGGCCAAAAAGGCTTTTAAAGGTAATTAGCAGTTGGCTAATCCAATCTGGAGCAAACAGACCTATAACGATACCGCCGGCAATACCGGCAATTAGTTTTAGAATAAGTGTCATTATTGTTCTCGTTTTAAGTTAGAAAATTATTTACCAATACAAAATGAGCCAAATATTTGGCCAAGAAGATCGTCCGAGGTAAATTCACCGGTTATTTCGTTTAAGTGTTGTTGCGCAAGCCGCAGTTCTTCAGCGAGCAGTTCGCCGGCGAGGCTTAGCTCAAGTTGCTCTTGTCCTATCAACAAATGGGCTTTTGCTTTTTCCAGCGCGTCAAGGTGCCGACGGCGCGCCATAAAGCTGCCTTCCGAGGTGGCTGTGTAGCCAATGCAATGCTTTAAATGGTCCCGGAGTAAGTCGATACCATGTCCTGTCTTGGCAGAGAGTTGCAGTAACGGGATGCCATTGTGCTCTTCCAGACCTATTGATTCTTGGGTTAAATCAACTTTATTGCGAACAACGGTGTAAGGCATATCATCAGGTAGCTGGGCAAAAAACTCGGGCCAAATGTCGTCAGGGTGTATGGCACTTGTCTCTTGGCTATCAACCATAAACAACACTCGGTCGGCCTGGCGGATTTCATCCCAGGCTCGCTCGATACCAATTTTTTCGACTTGGTCAGGTGAATCCCTTAGTCCAGCAGTATCAATAATATGCAGAGGCATGCCATCTATTTGAATATGCTCTCGCAATACGTCACGAGTTGTTCCCGCAATCTCTGTTACGATTGCTGATTCACGTCCGGCTAGAGCATTAAGCAAACTAGATTTACCTGCGTTTGGGCGGCCAGCAATAACGATACGCATACCTTCGCGCATTAATGTGCCTTGCTTGGCTTGTTGTTCTATGTGGAACAACTGCTCGATAATTTCTGTTAAATCTCCGGTAACTTTACCATCGGATAAAAAATCAATTTCTTCATCCGGAAAATCGATAGCTGCTTCGACGTACATTCTTAAATGAATGACAGCGTCGACCAATTGGTCAATTTTATGTGAAAACTCACCCTTAAGACTTTGTAATGCGGCTTTCGCCGCTTGCGCCGAGTTTGTGTCGATGAGATCTGCAATCGCTTCGGCTTGGGTCAAATCAAGCTTATCATTGAGAAATGCTCGCTCGCTGAATTCGCCAGGACGAGCGGGGCGGATACCTGGAATCTCAAGGATAGCCTTGATGATCATATCAATCAGTATGGGTCCGCCATGACCCTGTAATTCAAGAACGTCTTCGCCTGTAAAGGAATTAGGACCGGGAAAATAAAGAGCAATCCCCTCGTCCAGCATTTCGCCATTTAAATCTCTAAAGGGAAGGTACTCTGCTTTTCGTGGTTTGGGGCAGTGACCGAGAAGCTTTTTGGCAACTGCTTCGCTGGCTTTTCCACTCACACGCACGATGCCAACACCGCCTCTACCCGGAGGTGTAGCTTGTGCGACTATGGTATCGGTAAAATCGGATTCAGTTTGCATCGGTATCCACTAAGTCTTTAAAGTCAGCTTGTATGGTGACGGTATTTCCCGAAATCGTCGATCTTACGTGTTCTGCTGCTGACCCTGGGGGGAAAAGTTTAGACGATATGAGGTATAACTGTGGCTTAGAGCCTTCTTCTATATCTAAATTAACATTACACATCTGCGCCTTACATTGAGCCTCAAACTGCTTGATGTTTGGCTGGCTAATGTTGTTATAAAAACGCGTTTCAAGGGCGTATTTCATATCATCTCCCCATGCATCAGGAGCAGCCTTTTCAAATTGTTTTGCGCGCTGCGCAATATATTCCGCAGAGCTTCTGATTCTTATCTCGTCGTATACATCCGGTGTTTCATTGTTTGATTCGTCTACTGTCTCGGGACGAGTTCTTGAGTCGTTTGTTCCGACAGTTGCCAATTCCGGAGTAGTCGTTTCTTCTCTAGTAACAGCTCTCGCCGGGTCGTTTTTTCTTTCTAGTTGAGGTTTAGTTTCCAGCCTTTCTTTTCTAACGTCAATGTCGGTCTCGGCTGTGGTGGTAACAGTTTCTTTTGGAAGCGCTTGCGTCGGCAGAGGATTGCTATAGCGATCAATAATAATATAGCTGCAAAGGCCAACGATAATTATTAAATAAATAAAATCCTTTTTACTCATTTTATAACTCCTCTAAAAAAGCCCGACTGATAGCCGGGCTTGTTTGTTTCTATTTTCCTCGGACGTTTATGCCCTTTTTCTCAAGGCCTTTATAAATAATCAGCATCTGAGCGATGGTGATTAAGTTACTGACTAGCCAGTAAAGTACCAGACCGGATGGGAACCATAGGAAAAATACGGTAAAGATAACCGGCATGTACTGGAACAGTTTCTGCTGCATTGGGTCGGCAGTCGGTGTTGGCTGCAACCGCTGCATCAAGAACATGCTCGCGCCCATAAGAATTGGCAGAATATAGTAAGGGTCTTTGGTTGAAAGATCCTGAATCCAGAAAACAAACTGTGAGTGGCGTAACTCGACACTTTCCAGCAGTACCCAATATAGGGCCAAGAAGATCGGTAGCTGCAACAACATAGGTAAACAGCCCCCTAGAGGGTTCACCTTTTCTTCTTTATAGAGCTTCATCATGGCTTGAGACATTTTTTGGCGGTCTGAACCATAACGTTCACGTAGAGCAGTCATTTTAGGCTGCAGCATACGCATTTTCGCCATAGACACGTACTGTGCTTTAGTCAGTGGGAATAACACTGCTTTGACCACGACAGTTGTCAGGATAATGGCAAGACCCCAGTTCAGGACGATGCTTTGCAAGAACTGCAGTAACTTAAATATGGGTTGTGCCAACCACCATAAGAAGCCGTAGTCGACCGTTAAGTCTAGGTTTTCGACCAGCGCGGCCATTGAATCCTGATCCTTAGGACCTAGATACAAAGTTGACTCGATAGTCTCTGTTTGGCCTGAATCGACTTGCACGATTGGGTAAATGACACCAATAATAGCTTGGGAATTACCCGCAACTCGAGAGAACAAACGGTTATCTTGTTGTTGAGTAGGAATCCAGGCAGACACAAAGTAGTGCTCTAGCATGCTTATCCAACCGGTCTGAGTGGATATATTCAGACGCTGGTCTTGCATGTCATCTAAGTCATACTTTTCAAACTTGTCATTATCATGAGAGTAAGCCGCACCGAAGTAGGTAGGCATAATCATGCTGCCACCTTCGCCGGCACTCATGGTCTGCTGTAACTGTCCATAAAACTGCATCTGTTTGGCTTGCTGACCTTGGTTACTTATCTCGTAACGAACATCGACGTGGTATTTACCCTGTTCGAAACTAAAGATTTTTGTAACCTGACTACCATCTTCGCTGGTGTAAGTTAATGGCACTTCCAGCGTGTTACCGTTTAGGGTGTAGTTGTTTTTTTCTACCGAGAAATTAGCGCGCCCGCCACTTGAGTCGATGCCGTTAGGACCGATTAGACCTGACTGAGCGATATAAAGGTTGCCAGTCTCTCGTTGTAATAACTGGAATCGTTCTTCGGAATCCAAAGACTCAGCAAACTTAAGTAATTTAGCTGAGACAATATCACCACCATTAGCATCAATAACAATATCCAGCACGTCAGTTTTAACTTCAACTAACTGCCCGGAGTTTGTATTGGCAACGGGACGGTCACCGTCTGGTACCGATGAATCAGAGCTGACAGGGCCCTGAGCTTCTGGAACTGTATTGTTGCTATTGTTAGCTTCAGTTTCAGAATTTGACGAATTGGTTTCGCTTGATGCCTGAGTCCCTGGCGCTGTATCGACCATCCAAGTTTGGAATAGGAAAAAGGACACCACTAAAAAAGCAATAAAAAGTATCGATCGTGGCGAATTCATAGTGATTTCGTCTCTAAGTTGCTAATGTTCGTGTGAATGATTCGATTTAGCCTGTCCCGAGTTCTTCTCTGGTACAGGGTCAAAGCCACCTTCACTGCCTGGATGACATTTGGCTAAGCGTTTGCTGGCTAAACCAATTCCCCTGATTGTACCGTGTTTCTCAATTGCCTCACAGGCATATTGCGAACAAGTTGGATAAAATCGACAACGAGGACCTAATATCGGAGATATTGTCCATTGGTATATTTTTATCAGCGCGATTGGTATTGTTCGCAACGCTTTGCCAATTTTCGCCATAAATAATTCAATGTGTTTCTAAGTTCATCGTTGTTAAGTTCAACAATACCTTGTTTCGCGATGACAACAATATCGAAATTTGGAATTTTGTGCTGTCGTAAGCGAAATGTTTCTCGAACTTGTCGCTTTATGCGGTTACGCTGGACCGCTGTTTTAGCTCGCTTTTTGCTGACAGTAACGCCGATTCTTGGATTATCAAGGAGATTGGGTACAGCCAACATGGTTACGTGAGCTGTTACAGCTTTAACCGGAGGATTGGAGAAAACGGTTTGGAAGTGAGAGGGAGTTAGCAGTCGCAACTCCCTTACATAGGCATAATCAGGCATAGTGAGCCACTAAGTGACCGCTACCGTTACCTTATGCACTTAATACTTTGCGGCCACGAGCACGACGACGTGCGATAACCTTACGGCCATTTTTAGTTGCCATGCGAGCACGGAAACCGTGAGAACGCTTGCGCTTTAATACGCTGGGTTGAAAAGTTCTTTTCATAACATTTATTCCATCGGTCAGAGCTTAAATTTTAGAGCGCGGATCTTACCGATCTTTAATGATGTAGTCAACATTAATAGTGCTAGAAAGCGCTTAAAAATTGAAATATTTCATCCACAAAATTGTCGATATAAAACTTACTTATGTGGATAATGAGTATGGTTACCCACATTTATGGCCATTGTTTGAATTATAAATATGTGCTGATTTAATCGTTTAAAGGTAGCGATCCTTAAAGCTCTGACGTACAATTAATCGCATAAATAATTATAAAGAGAGTGGAGATGTTAGTGTGAATAATTCGCTTTGGCAGCAGTGTGCTGAACGATTGCAATCAGACCTACCTTTGCAACAGTTCAACACATGGATTCGTCCGATTCAGGCGGATCAATCTGGCGACACACTGACCTTATATGCACCGAATATTTATTCAGTTGACTGGGTCAGGGATAAGTATCTCAAGTCAATTAATTCACTATTAACAGCTCTGACTGATAACAAACCGCCGAAAGTCGTTTTAAAGGTTGGTAATGTAAGACAGTCTCCGCAGTCGAATTCAAGCGCAACTTCCAAGCGATCAGAGAAACCCACTAGACGAACTGGTCCCACATTTGGTCGATCTGCTTCAGCCAGTGAAGTAGAAGCGTTCGAAAGTAATATTCACCCTGAATATACCTTTGATAACTTTGTTGAGGGTAAATCAAACCAGTTAGCCAGAGCGGCAGCTATTCAAGTTGCTGAGAATCCCGGTGGCGTGTATAACCCGTTGTTTATGTACGGCGGTACCGGCTTAGGTAAAACCCACCTGCTGCATGCTGTAGGTAACGGTATAATTGCTCATAAAAAAGACGCGAAGGTGTTTTACATCCGGGCGGAGCGCTTTGTTCAGGATATGGTAAATTCTATTCGGAACAGCTCGACGGATGAGTTTAAGCGATACTACCGCTCGGTCGATGCTTTGTTGATTGACGATATTCATTTCTTTGCCAATAAAAAAGGCTCACAAGAAGAGTTTTTCCATACCTTTAACGCTCTGCTTGAAGGAAACCAACAAATTATTATGACCAGCGATCTTTATCCTAAAGAGATTGATGGCGTAGAAGATCGTTTAAAATCTCGATTTGGTTGGGGGTTGACCATTGCAATTGAGCCTCCTGAGCTTGAGACTCGCGTAGCGATATTAATTCGTAAGGCTGAAGAGCGTGGTTTGCACATGCCTCACGAAGTCGCTTTCTTTATAGCAAAGAGATTGCGTTCGAACGTTCGAGAGTTAGAAGGGGCGTTAAATCGCGTTGTGGCAAACGTTTCATTAACCGGTCGTTCGATAACTATTGATTTTGTAAGGGAAGCCTTGCGTGACTTGATTGCAGCGCAAGAGAAGCTAGTAACTATCGATAATATTCAAAAAACAGTTGCTGAGTATTACAACATAAAGCTAGCAGATATACTGTCGAAACGTCGTAGTCGGTCGGTGGCCCGTCCTAGACAATTAGCGATGGCACTGGCTAAGGAATTAACCAACCATAGCCTACCAGAGATTGGCGATGCGTTTGGTGGACGAGACCACACGACGGTTTTACATGCTTGTCGTCAGATTCAAAAATTAAAAGAAGAACAACACGATATTAAAGAAGACTATCGCAACCTAATTCGTACGTTATCGTCGTAGTGCGATCGGGTAGAACCAGGGGATATCTAGATGAAATTTATAGTTAGCCGAGACGCATTTCTTAAGCCTTTACAGATAGTTAGTGGTGCGGTGGAACGTCGCCACACACTGCCGATTCTTTCGAACTTGTTACTTCAGGTTGAAGGTAACGAATTAAAGTTGACCGGTACGGATCTTGAGGTTGAGTTAATTTCCTCAGTTAATGTTGAGTCATCCGGAGGCGATGGGTCAGTCACTGTGCCTGCTAAAAAGCTTTTAGATATCGTGCGCAGTTTGCCCGACGATGCAAGCATTGAAGTTTCCGCTGAAGAAGATAAGGCGTTTGTTAAGTCTGGTCGAAGCAAATTTAAGTTGAGTACCTTGAGTTCCGAAGACTTTCCGAATATTGACGATTGGACTAGCGAAATTAATTTCGTCAGCGATCAGGTAGTAATTAAGCGACTGATGGAGAAGACCCACTTTTCGATGGCTAACCAAGACGTCCGCTATTATCTCAATGGTATGTTATTCGAAACAGACGACGGAATGTTACGGTCGGTAGCAACCGATGGTCACCGGTTGGCAATGAGCAGTTGCTCTGTGCAACAACCGGGGCTGACTCAACGCCAGGTGATAGTTCCTAGAAAAGGGGTGGTTGAACTATTGCGCTTGCTGGGTGATGAGGAACTTGAAGTAGCGGTGGCTATTGGTAATAACCATATTCGGGTTGAGACACAGAACATCGTTTTCACCAGTAAACTTGTTGATGGAAGATTCCCTGATTACCGACGTGTTCTTCCGAGCGGCGGCGATAAGCTGGTCGTCGCAGACAAGGATACGTTACGACAAGCGTTTGGGCGCGCATCAATTTTATCGAATGAAAAGTTTAGAGGCGTTAGGTTGAATTTGTCGAGTGGCGAGCTCTGTATTACGGCGACTAACCCAGAGCAAGAACAGGCAGAAGAGGTTATTGAAGTCGACTATCAAGGTGAGGACCTAGAGATAGGTTTCAATGTTAGCTACCTATTAGATGTACTCAATAACGTTGATAACTCTGAGGTTAGTTTTACTTTGGCAGACTCTAACAGTAGCGCATTAATTGAACCTCATAATGATGATTCATGTTGTTATGTAGTCATGCCTATGAGGTTGTAGCGTTTAGCCAATATGCGGTTGACACGATTGGTCGGTGAGAACTTTAGGAACTTTGATTCTTTTTCTTTTTATCCAACAGAAAAAATCAATGTTATCTATGGTGAAAATGGTTCCGGAAAAACCAGCCTGCTCGAAGCGATTTATTTGTTTGGGTTTGGTAGAAGTTTTCGCCCTGGCGGTTTTAGGCCATTAATAAAAGAGGGTAAGCAAGGATTTACTCTTTTTACTGAGGCGGTGGGTGGTAACGACCAAACTCGACTCGATCGGTACGGGCTCAGCAGAAATGTTGCTGGACAACAAGAACTTCGGATTAACGGTTCAAGCGCATCTCGTTTAGCAGACTTGGCGATGAACGTACCCGTTCAGTTGTTTACGCCAGAGTCCGTAGAAATAATCGTTGGTGGTCCAGGGATTAGAAGGCAGGCAATGGACTGGGGAGTGTTCCACGTGGAACACTCTTTTTTTCCATTATGGTCAAACTACAATAAGGTTCTTAGACATAGAAACAAATTATTAAAGAATTCGAAAGGTAGTAGAGCAGTAGACGATCAATACTGGCAAAAACAGCTTAGCGAATTTGGTGAGCAGATTACGCAGTTACGCGCTGACTATGTATCTGAGTTGAGTAAATATCTGCAGCAAATGACCCATTCCTTTCTTCCTGATGTTACACTAGATGTTTCACTAAAAAGTGGTTGGGACTCTAGCAAGACGCTCGAGGAAGCTCTACATGGCTCTTTAGCAAGCGATTTACGCTACGGCCACACAACGGTAGGTCCACATAAGGCAGATCTTACTATCTTGGCTGATGGACTACCGGCTAAAGAACGATTGTCACGAGGACAACAAAAGGTCGTGGTAGCGAGTTTGAAATTAGCGCAAGCGGAATTTTTTAAAGATAAAATGCAGAAGAGCTGTATTATTATCGTTGACGATTTAACATCGGAACTTGATGTAATAAATCAAAAGAAGTTTTGCCAATTATTAGAAGAGAGCGATAACCAAGTTTTTATTACAACGGTCAGCTTGACGGAGCTGAGTGATAAATTTACTAAAGAACCCCAAGTGTTCCACGTGGAACACGGTATCTTGAAAAGTCATATTGAGAACTAATTATGGAAGAAAATAACTACGGTTCGTCCAGTATTAAGGTCTTAAAAGGCCTAGACGCGGTGCGAAAGCGTCCAGGAATGTACATTGGTGACACAGATGATGGAACCGGTCTGCACCACATGGTTTTTGAGGTTGTCGATAACTCAATCGATGAAGCTTTGGCTGGCCACTGTTCCGATATACTTGTAACTATTCACTCTGACGGTTCTGTTTCTGTTAGAGATGATGGCCGTGGCATTCCCGTCGACCTTCACGAAGAAGAAGGTGTTTCTGCAGCGCAAGTCATAATGACCGTACTCCACGCTGGCGGTAAGTTCGACGATAACTCCTATAAGGTTTCAGGTGGTCTTCACGGTGTCGGGGTCTCTGTTGTTAATGCGCTCTCAGACAAGTTAACTTTAACTATACGTCGACAGGGCCATATATACGAACAGACCTATCATCTGGGTGTTCCGGAAAGCGATGTGCAAAAAACAGGTGATACGGATCATACAGGAACAGAACTCCGTTTTTGGCCGAGTTCAGAGGTATTCACTGACACCCTGTTCCATTACGATATTTTGGCTAAAAGACTACGTGAACTATCGTTTTTGAATTCTGGTATTTCTATCCGTTTACGCGATGAACGCGATGAGCGCGAAGACCATTTCAAATATGAGGGCGGTATCGCAGCCTTCGTTACATACCTAAATAAGGCTAAAACGCCAATTCACCCAAACGCCTTCCATTTCACTCTAGAGAGAGAAGACGGAATTTCTGTGGAAGTTGGTATGCAGTGGAATGATTCTTTCCAAGAAAACCTTTATTGCTACACCAACAACATTCCTCAGCGGGATGGTGGAACCCATTTAGCAGGTTTCAGAGCTGCGTTAACCCGTACCATGAACAGCTTTATGGAAAAAGAAGGCTATACGAAAAAGACTAAAACATCTGCTACTGGGGACGATGCGCGTGAGGGCTTAACTGCTGTTGTTTCTGTCAAAGTTCCGGATCCTAAATTCTCGTCACAGACAAAAGAAAAACTTGTTTCCTCGGAAGTTAAAACTGCTGTCGAACAGACGATGAATGAAAAGCTCTCTGATTATCTTCTGGAAAATCCACAAGACGCAAAAAATATCGTTAATAAAATTGTTGATGCGGCAAGAGCACGTGAGGCAGCTCGCAAAGCGCGAGATATGACTCGTCGTAAAGGCGCACTAGATATTGCTGGGTTACCAGGAAAGCTGGCTGATTGCCAAGAAAAAGATCCTGCCTTATCTGAACTTTATATTGTGGAGGGTGATTCTGCGGGAGGCTCTGCCAAACAGGGTCGGAACCGGAAAAACCAAGCTATCTTGCCGTTAAAGGGTAAAATCCTAAACGTTGAGAAGGCCCGCTTTGATAAGATGCTTTCGTCACAAGAAGTTGGCACATTGATCACAGCAATGGGCTGCGGAATTGGTCGAGACGAATATAATCCCGACAAAACGCGGTACCATCGTATCATCATAATGACGGATGCCGACGTCGATGGCTCTCACATACGTACGCTGCTATTAACGTTTTTCTATCGGCAAATGCCAGAGGTCATCGAACGTGGTTACATCTATATCGCGCAGCCGCCCTTATATAAGGTGAAAAAGGGTAAGCAAGAAACCTATATTAAAGACGACCCGGCGCTTATACGTTATCTAACCAGCCTTGCATTAGATAATGCTTCTTTGCATGTTAACCAAGATGCTCCTGGGATTACCGGAGAGCACTTGGAACATTTAGTTAATGGCTATCAACTGGCCCAGGAGACAATTAAACGCTTAAGTCGTCGGATACCGACTAAGTTCTTGCAACGGTTGTTTTATGCGCCTCGTCTTACTGACGAGCGTTTGAAAGATAAGAACTATATGGAATCCTGGGTTAAGACGCTTAATGACGACTTGACGGCACGTGAAGTCGATTCTGCGAGCTATACTATTTCACTGGTAGAAGACTCAGAGCGGCACATGTGGTTACCGTCTACTCGTATTCGCCAGCATGGAGTCGATACCGATTACCCATTAAGCTACGAATTCCTAATGTCTAAGGACTACGAGCAAATCGTTACTGTTGGGGACGAGATTGATAACCTTGTTGAAGAAGGCGCCTATGTTGTAAGAGGTGATAAAAAGCAGCCGGTAGATCATTTCGTTGATGCAGTTGAGTGGCTTATTGGGGAGTCCAAACGTGGTCTGTATGTTCAGCGCTACAAAGGTCTCGGCGAAATGAATCCTGAACAATTGTGGGAAACAACGATGGACCCAGAGACTCGTCGTATGTTGCAGGTTACGATTGAAGACGCCATTGGCGCAGACCAACTGTTTACTACGCTAATGGGTGATGAAGTTGAGCCGCGTCGTAATTTCATCGAATCGAACGCACTTAAAGTGGCTAATCTAGACGTCTAACGGTGAATACTGATAACCGGACATAAAAAAACCTCGCTGCTAAAAACAGCGAGGTTTTTTATTGTCCGTTGATAACTATTTGTTTAACAAAGAAATATCAGCGACTCTTAAGAACAACTGACGGAGTTGGTGAAGCAGGTTAAGACGATTTTGTTTAATATTCTGGTCGTCTGCATTAACCATCACATGATCGAAAAATGCATCTATATCGTCTTTAAGGGAGGCCATACGGTTTAATGCTCCCTCATAATTGCCCATTTCCAATTCAGGTTCACAGCTTAACTCTGTCTCTGAAATTTTAGACGCTAATGTCTGCTCTTGTGGCTCAACCAGTAAATCGTGATTGACCATGCCGGTAAGCTCAATATCTGCTTTGGAAAGTATGTTGCTGACACGCTTATTGGCTTCAGCAAGGCTCTCTGCGGCCTCTAATTGTTTAAATGCAGCTATCGCCTTAATTCGGGCGTCAAAGTCCGCTGGACGCGATGGTGCGTTTGCTATAACAGCCTGAATCACATCAACTTCGATGCCCTGATCTTGGTACCAAGGCCGGAAACGGCCCATCAAAAATCGGAATACATCGCTTTCTACCGTCTTATTTGTCAGCTTATCACCAAACTGCTCAACGGCTTTGCTGATTAAGTGCTGAAGATCGAGGTTTAGGTTTTTTTCAACAATAATACGAATTAACCCCAATGCAGCTCGACGTAAAGCGAATGGATCGCGGTCACCTTTCGGTACCTGACCAATACCAAAGATTCCTATCAAGGTATCTAATTTATCTGCTAATGCTACCGCACAAGCAACATCGGAGGTCGGAAGATCATCGCCTGAAAAGCGTGGCCAATAGTGTTGCTCAATAGCATCGGCGACAACTGCTGGTTCACCATCATTAAGAGCATAATGTTTACCCATGGTGCCTTGCGTATCAGGAAACTCCAAAACCATTTCGGTAACAAGGTCGGCCTTAGATAAAAAACCCGCTCGACGGGCCAAATCCGCATCAGTCTGTAATATTTCAGCAATAACACCGGACAGCCGTGAAATTCGATCAGACTTGTCTTTTATCGAGCCTAATTGTTTTTGGAAAAGAACAGACGATAACTTATCAACCCGGGATGCGAGTGGAAACTTTTTGTCTGCTTCGAAAAAGAATTGAGCGTCTGCAAGGCGAGGGCGTATTACCTTTTCGTTGCCCTGTATGACCTGCTTAGGATCCTTACTTTCGATATTGGAGATAAAGATGAACTGCGGCAACAATGATCCGTTATCGTCTTCTATTGGAAAATAGCGTTGATCGTCCTTCATCGTCCCAATGAGAGGCTCCTTGGGAACTTCTAAAAAGCTCTCGTCAAAGGTCGCCGTTAACGCTACTGGCCATTCAACCAATGCTGAGACTTCCTCAATAAGTTCGCGATCATGAACAACGGTTCCGCCAACCTCAGACGCCAATCTTTTTACTTCGTCGGTAATGGTTTGTATGCGGGCTTGTTGGTCGGCAATCACATAGTGCTTCTGCAGTTGCTGCTCATAATCATCGGCGTGCTCTAATTCGAATCCCTGAGGGGCATGAAAGCGATGTCCTAATATGTGTCGAGCACTTTGGGTATCAAGTATCTCGGCCTTAATGAGGTTGGTGCCATATATTAAGGTCAATGTGTGGACAGGGCGTATGAACTGAGCATCTGAATCGCCCCAGCGCATTGGCTTAGGAATTGGTAGCTGCTTTAAAGCTGACTCTACAATGCCAGGTAGAATTGCATCTAGTTTTTCGCCTTTGACCTCTGCTTTGTGAAGCAACCATTCGCCTTTGTCGGTCTTAAGTCTTTGTGCTTGATCGACGGTTATTCCGTTCGAACGCGCCCAACCCTCAGCCGCCTTAGTTGGCTTGCCTGTGTCGTCGAAGGCGACATCCACGGAGGGGCCTCGTTTTTCAACCGTTTTATCTTGTTGTTCCGCTTCAAGCTGCTCGACTGCTACCGCAAGCCGGCGCGGTGTCGCCAGTGCTTTAATCGATGAATACGCGAGTCCTGATTCCTTAAGCCCCTTGGCTACGCCTTGAGCAAAGCTATCGCCCAGTAATTTAAGTGACTTTGGCGGCAGTTCCTCCGTGCCAACTTCAATCAACAAATTATCCGTATTCATTGCTTATGCTCCTTCAGACTGGGACTGGCAAAGTGGAAAACCAAGCGCTTCGCGAGATTGGTAATAGACTTCCGCACAAGCTTTTGCCATCGTGCGAACGCGCAAAATATAACGTTGTCTTTCGGTAACGGAAATGGCATGCCTGGCATCGAGTAAGTTAAACGCATGGGATGCGCGCATCACCTGCTCGTACGCCGGAAGGGCTAATGACTTATCAATTAACAGCTGGCACTCGCGTTCGCAGTGTTCGAATCGTTGGAATAGAACATCTACATCGGCATACTCAAAATTATAAGTCGACTGCTCGACTTCATTTTGGTGAAACACATCTCGGTAGAAAATCTTACCACGAGGGCCGTCAGTCCAGACCAGATCGTAAATACTATCTACGCCTTGAATGTACATCGCTAAACGTTCAAGGCCATAGGTGATCTCGCCCGCTACAGGCTTACATTCAAGTCCACCAACCTGCTGGAAATAGGTAAACTGAGTTACTTCCATGCCATTTAGCCAGACTTCCCAACCCAAGCCCCAGGCCCCAAGAGTCGGGGATTCCCAGTTATCTTCGACAAAGCGGATGTCGTGGGTCAAGGTATCAAAGCCGAGCAGTTCTAACGACCCAAGGTACAGCTGTTGAATCTCTTTCGGGGACGGCTTCATAATGACCTGAAACTGATAATAATGTTGCAGCCGGTTGGGGTTCTCCCCGTAACGACCGTCGGTCGGCCTGCGGCAGGGCTGAACATAGGCATAACTGGATGGTTCAGGGCCAATCGAACGCAAGAAGGTCATGGGGTGAAAGGTCCCGGCGCCAACTTCCATATCAAGTGGCTGAACTATAGCGCAGCCTTGTTGAGCCCAGTAGTCTTGCAGCGCAAGAATCAATCCCTGAAAGGTTTTCACATCGTATTTGGACATAAGAAATCTCTTAAAACGTGATGACAGTTGACCACTGACTAGAAAATATGCCTAGATTATACCCTTTGATGCCGCTTGGTTATAGGGGACTTAATGACAAATCCAAGGCTTAAACGATGTCCATGGTGTGAGCAAGCAGAAGATTATCGAGTTTATCATGACCAGCAGTGGGGTAGGCCTGTCGCTGATCCGATAGAACTGTTTGAAAAATTATGTCTCGACGGGCAGCAAGCTGGTCTTAGTTGGCTAACAATACTAAGAAAACAGCGCGGCTATGAGCGTGCGTTTTTAAACTTCGATCCTGAAGCAATTTGCGATATGAGCAATGAAGAGCGAGAGAAGCTCTACGGCAACCGGGAAATTATCCGCAGCAGGGCGAAGATAGACGCTATTTTCACCAATGCAGCGGCGTATATTAGAATGAAACAGGAGGGAATAAACTTTGCAGAATGGCTTTGGCAGTTTGTTGACGGCAGCCCGATAATTAACAACTACCAGACGTTAGCAGAGGTCCCGACTGAAAGCGATGCGTCGAGGGCCATGGCAAAGGCGTTAAAACAACAGGGAT
Source organism: Pseudomonadota bacterium (assembly GCA_051746345.1). Lineage (GTDB taxonomy): Bacteria > Pseudomonadota > Gammaproteobacteria > Enterobacterales > Alteromonadaceae > Idiomarina. The sequence goes on along the minus strand of JBNJEZ010000009.1, from coordinate 38,382 downwards.
TTAAGTTCGTCGGACCAACGATATGTTATGCTTTTATGCAGGCAGTCGGTATGATGAATGACCATTTAGTGGACTGCCACTGCTATCACCCTGTGAGTGAGCAAATGAGGCATTTTTCGATAACGAGTTAGTTGGAATAATAATGATAGAAATAACGTTAGCAGATTACTCAAATCCAGCCCATGCACAGGCGGTTATTGCCATGCTTGATGCTTATGCTAAAGACCCAATGGGTGGCAGCGAGGGGATCAGCGAGGATGTGAAAGAAAACTTGATTAAGGAAATGGATAAACGGGACCACGTTTTTTCATTGTTAGCCTTTGATGGTGACCAGCCTGTCGGTGTTGCCAATTGTGTTGAAGGGTTTTCAACTTTTGCTGCGAAACCACTTATGAACATTCATGATATTGCGGTCATTCCGGAATACCGGGGTGAAGGGGTTGCCCAGAAACTGTTAGAAGAGGTTAAGACCCTGGCACAATTTCGAGGTTGCGTAAAACTCACATTAGAAGTGCTGGATAAAAACGAACGGGCTAAAAATGCCTATAAGAAATTTGGGTTTGAACCTTACGAGTTAGGCGATGTTGGTCAAGCAGAGTTTTGGGAAATGTATCTGTAACGACACCTTTGCTAGTGATTAAATTTAGTGAGACTTCTTTACCCAATAGCGGTAAGGAGTCTCGTTAACTTCTTTAGCAACCAGCTCATGGTCCATAAAGTCGCAAAAACCCGGTATATCGCGGGTGGTGGCAGGGTCGTCTGCAATTACTAATAAAACCTCGCCAACTTCCATCTTGCGGACTGCTGCGCGCAACATCATTACCGGCTCTGGGCAGCGAAGCCCTAACGTGTCGAGTTCTTTATTTTCATTCATTTAATTCAGGCCTAAAAAAAGCGGACAGAGGGTCTGTCCGCTTATTGTGCTTCAACAAGCTATAAACACGCAAGTTATGCGCGTTCAAAGACGGTTGCGATACCCTGACCCAAACCGATACACATGGTTGCTAAACCTAGCTTCGCGTCTTTCTCTTCCATCAGGTTGATTAGCGTGGTTGAGATACGCGCACCAGAGCAGCCTAGTGGGTGGCCGAGAGCGATGGCGCCGCCGTTTAGATTCACTTTCTCTTCCATCTTATCGAACAGTTTTAAGCCTTTTAACACAGGTAATGACTGTGCGGCAAAGGCTTCGTTCAACTCAACAACGTCGATGTCATCAATAGATACGCCGGCACGTTTCAGTGCTTTCTCGGTGGCTGGAACAGGACCATAACCCATAATTGATGGATCGCAGCCCGCAACCGCCATTGAGCGGACTTTAACCCGTGGCGTAAGGCCTAGCTCCTTGGCTTTGTCAGCAGACATAACCAACATTGCCGCAGCGCCGTCAGACAGAGCTGATGAGGTGCCAGCGGTAACAGTACCGTTGGCAGGGTCAAATACTGGACGAAGTTGTGAAAGTCCTTCTGCGGTAGTGTCAGGGCGAATGACTTCGTCTTCTGTTACCCGAACCAGTTCGCCGTCGGCATTGTGTCCATTAATCGGATAGATTTCTTTTGCAAAGCGACCCGAGACCGTGGCCTCATGTGCTTTTTTATGTGAACGGGCGCCAAAGGCATCTTGTTGCTCACGCGTAATACCGAACTTACGTGACAATAGCTCTGCGGTCATCCCCATGCTACCAGATGCTTTTGCAACCGACTTGTTCATACCCGGATGAAAATCAATGCCGTGGTCCATCGGTACGTGGCCCATGTGTTCAACACCACCGGCCATAAAGATTTCACCGTCGCCATTCATAATGGCTCGTGCGGCATCATGCAGGGCCTGCATGGAGGAACCACACAACCGGTTAACAGTGACACCGGCAACCTGATGAGGAATGCCAGCGATTAATGCTGAGTTACGCGCGATATTGAAACCCTGCTCCAGGGTCTGCTGCACGCAACCCCAATAAATATCTTCCAACTCTTCAGGGTTTACTTCTGGATTACGCTCAAGTAAGCCCTTCATCAGCGCAGCTGAGAGGTCTTCGGCACGAGTATGGCGGAAAACACCATTTTTTGAACGCCCCATTGGCGTACGAATACAATCTACAATGACGATGTCTTTCATTTTAATAACCTCCTCAAGCCTTACTTCGCGCTGGTTGTGTCAAAGTAAGATTTACCGGCTTTCGCCATCTCACGCATCCCATCAGTGACCTGGTAGATTTCACCAAGATGAGCGTAGTTATCAGCCAGTTGAATAAAGTTGTTCATCCCCAGCGTTTCCAGGTAGCGGAAAGGGCCGCCGCGGAACGGAGGGAAGCCCAGGCCGTATAACAGAGCAATATCCGCTTCTGCAGCAGAGCCGACAATACCTTCTTCTAGGCAACGAACCACTTCGTTTACCATTGGTATCATACAGCGGGCAATCACTTCGTCAGCGTCTAGCTTTTTGCCTTGCTCACAGCCTAATAGTTCGTAGGTGGCTGGATCAGCATCCTTGGTTGGCTTACCTTTTTTGTCGGTACCATAAACATAGAAGCCTTTGCCATTTTTCTGACCGTAACGTTCAGCGGCTGCTAGTTTCGCAATGGCACTGGATTCGTCTCGTTTCATACGAGTTGGGAAGCCGTCTTCCATAACAACAGTGCAATGATCCGCCGTGTCTATACCGACAACGTCGCTTAGGTAAGCGGGACCCATTGGCCAACCGAACTGCTTTTCCATTACCTTGTCGATACCGACGAAATCAACGCCTTCATCAACCATGCCGGCGAAACCTGCCAGGTATGGGAATAATACGCGGTTGACTAAGAAGCCCGGGCAGTCGTTAACAACGATAGGTGTTTTACCTAACTTCAGTGCGTAGGCTACTACCGCATTCACGGTGTCATCTGAGGTTTTCTCACCACGGATGATTTCAACCAACGGCATTTTATGCACCGGGTTGAAAAAGTGCATGCCGCAAAATTTTTCAGGGCGCTTCAGATTCTTCGCCAGCTCAGTAATAGAAATGGTGGACGTGTTTGAAGTCAGAATGGCGTCATCACCAATGACTCCTTCAATTTCAGCCAGTACAGAACCTTTAACTTTTGGGTTCTCGACAACAGCTTCAACAATGATGTCGACGTCTTTAACCGCTTCGTTCAGAAGAGTTGGGGTAATTGACGACAAGACTTTAATCATCTTCTCGTTATTAACCTTACCGCGCTCAACACCTTTCTTAAGGATCTTGCCAGCTTCTTTCATGCCTAAGTCTAGAGCGTCTTGCTGGATGTCTTTCATGACTGCAGGCACGCCTTTAAGCGCAGACTGGTATGCAATACCGCCGCCCATAATGCCAGCGCCTAAAACACCAGCTGTCTTAATTTCTTTAGTGGCAGCCTTGGCGTACTTTTTCGATTTGCCTTTTACTGACTGGTCGGCGAGGAAGATACCTACCTGGGCCTGACATGCGTCTGTTTGGGTCAGATCGAAAAAGGCGTTGTTTTCCGCCTTCAATGCGCCTTCGCGATGCTCGCGGGCACCATTTTCAATGGCTTCTAACGCTTTGTGTGGTGCTGGATAGTGTTTACCGGCCTTCGCAGCAATTAAGCCTTTAGCGGTAACCAAAGTCATCATCAACTCGGTATCGTTAGCTTTTAATGGCTCTAATTTAGGCTGACGCTTTGCTTGCCAATCTTGCTCACCGGCTGCAGCTGCTTTAGCCAAGTTAAGAGCTGCCTGAGTTAGGTTTTCTGGCTCCACAATGGCATCAATAGCACCTACTTTAAGGGCTGCTTGTGCATTGTTGTTTTTACCGGTCGTGATCCATTCCAGAGCGTTGTCCGGGCCGATAACACGGGGTAAACGCATGGTGCCACCAAAACCTGGGATCAGACCAAGTTTTACTTCTGGCAGACCAATAGTCGCTGTGGTATCCGCAACACGGTAGTCACAAGCTAGTAATGCTTCACAACCGCCGCCTAGGGCGAAACCTTTAACCGCACCAACGGTTGGTACTGGCAGGTCTTCCAATTGGTCAAATACACGCGATGCTTTGGCTACCCAGCTGCGTGTTTTTTCCTGATCAGAGAATAATGTCAGGAACTCAGTAATGTCAGCGCCTACGATAAAGGTCGATTTGCTACTGGTAACAATGACGCCTCGTAAGTCGTCGGTGTTTTGTAATTTTGTCAGTGCTTCACTGAATTCTTCTAATGTTGCCTGGTCGAATTTATTAACTGAGCCCTTTGCATCAAACTGAAGTTCGGCAAATCCCGGTTCAATAAAGTCGACCCGAATGCTTTCACCTTGGTAAATCATGTTGGGTCTCCCACGACATCCATTAATTTAGAGCTATAGCTATAAAGAAACTGAATCTAAGATAGCTTTAGGTTAAGGTAGAGAGAGTTTGGCGTGAATGCGCTTATTTTTCAACGGTTATTTAAACATGCGTTTGAATTAATGAAAAAACAGTCGTTTATGATTCGTTACAGTCGGTCTTTAGTGATCAGTGTGCTAACTACAGCATTGTGCTTGGCTACGCCGTTAAAGGCTGCAGAGACATCTGAGGATACTAGAGCAGATCAACGCGAGTTATTTTTAAAAGCCGAATATGCAGCAAAACGAGGTCGCTTAGGTGAATACCGGTTGTTATTAAACCGACTTAAAGAGTATCCCCTTGCTCCTTATTTAGAACTTGAGCGATTACAGCAAATCGGCTACTTAGCCAATGAAGACAGAGCTTTATCTTTTTTAGAGCGCTATGAGGGCACGCCGCTCGACTGGCAGCTTAGACGTAAGTGGCTTACTTATCTTGCCGGGCAGGGCGAGGAACAGCGGTTTATTCGTGACTTCCGACATCCGGGTACGTTAACGCACCGTTGCCAATTAATAGAAGCAGAGCGCAATCAGGGTCTGGCCGATCAAGCCTTCATCCAGAAAGTGGATACTATTTGGAGCCATGGGTTTTCGGTTCCTACCGCCTGCAACGGAATTTTGGCAGAGTGGGCTGAGCTTGGTGGTCGAACCGTTGAAAAAGTTTGGCAGCGAATTGGTTTGGCCGCGGACGGCGGCAACCCTACATTGATTCCTTATTTAACCGGTTTACTGCCGCCGGCCGTTCAATATTTGGGTGAGTTGTATCATAAAGTTCGATATTCGCCCGCAGTCATAAACTCCGATCAACGTTGGCAAGGCGTGGATAGACAAAAAGAAGCAGAAATAGCGTCTTATGGGCTAAAAAAGTTGATCTGGCGAGAAGAAAACATAGCTTTGCAGGCCTATGAAAAACTAAGTGTACGGCTTCCGTTCTCCGCTCAGCAACGACAAAATATTGCGGAAGAATTCGCGGTTGCATTGAGTTTAAAAGGGCACCCAGAGGCTCGCGTTTGGCATCAACGAGTCCCCCCTTCAGCACTTGATGAACGAACGTTGCAATGGCGCTTGGCAACCTACTTGAGAGATCGCGACTTTAGCGGTTTAAAAAAGATAATAGAAAACCTGCCCCCGGCTATTGCTGCCGGATCGCAATGGCGCTATTGGTTAGCCCGCGCGAGCGAAGAAACCGGGGATGAGCTTAGTGCTAACCAGCTTTATCAGGAGCTTGCCAAAGAACGGCATTATTATGGTTTTCTGGCGGCTGCTCACATCGGACAGCCGGTGAATCTTGAGCGGCAGCCAATTAGTGTTAGTTTGATGGAAATCGAGGAAGTTCGGCGTCACCCCAGTGCAGAACGAGCTTATGAATTTATTCAGTTAGAGCGGTTTGTTGATGCGCGTCGAGAATGGAATCATTTATTGACGGAGCTTGATGGTCAGCAGCACAAAGCCGCCGCTTTATTAGCGAGCCAATGGGAGTGGCATGATCAAGCTATTTGGACGCTCGCACAAATTGGTCATTTTGATGCCGTGAATATCCGTTTTCCAATGGCTTATGGAAGTCTCTTAACCAACGCTGCTAATCAGGTTGGCATTGAACCCGCGTGGGCAATGGCAATTACCCGCCGGGAGAGTGCTTTTCGCGCTGACGCTTATTCGGGAGCTGGAGCAAGAGGGTTAATGCAGATACTTCCTAGTACTGCGAAGCGACTCCGAAATGACAATATTAGCTATAAGCAATTGCACCAGCCAAAAGTGAATGTTGAATTAGGTACCTATTATTTAAGCCAATTAAAAGACCGGTTCGCGGATAATCACCTGTTAGCGACAGCCTCCTATAATGCAGGGTATTACAAAGTGCTTGGATGGCTTCCAGACGAGCCAATTCCGGCAGACGAGTGGATAGAGCAGGTACCCTATTACGAGACGCGAGACTACTTAAAAGCAGTGTTGTCATACCAGCAAATCTATTATTTGTTGCACAATAACGAAGGCAATCTGTTCGAGACTATTGAGTCGATGATGATTCAACCAAGCTATGACTAAAGATTATTACCGCCCCGTAACCCCGTTAGAATTTGAGCTCGAGGTAAAAAATAGCCGTTTTATCGCGTGTCTGGCACCGGCAAGTAGCGACCAGCAAGCTAATGATTTTTTAAAAGCGATACAACTCCGTTGGCCTAAAGCAAACCATTATTGTACAGCAAGTATTGTTGGCTCTCCGTATGATGATAGAGTCCTGACTTGTAGCGATGATGGTGAGCCCTCAGGAACGGCCGGGCGGCCGATGCTAATGGTGCTGCAAAACAGACCGATAGGCGAGATTGCGGCTGTTGTTGTTCGTTATTTTGGCGGGGTTAAGTTAGGTACTGGGGGCTTGCAGCGCGCATATAGTCAGGCGGTATCAGATGCTTTAGCGAATGTGCAAACTGAGCTGCGTGTTTATCGTGAGACCTTCCGGGTCAGTTACCCATATTCGGATCAGGGTGCTATCGAAACACTCTGGAACAAGTGTGATGTAAAAATTATCAGTAGTGACTTTGGCGCTGAGGTTGAGCAACGCCTGGCATTGATTCCTGCACAGGCGTTAGATTTACAAACCAAATTAGATGCCGCTACGCAAGGGCGTGTAAAACTGCTAGAAGAACATGGCGCTAGGCTGAAATAACCGCTCAACCTCGTCGATATACTTTTTGTCCAGCAGAAACAGGATCACGTGGTCGTCAGACTGAATAATTGTTTCGCTGTGTGCCATTAGCACTTCATTACCACGAACGACGGAACCGATAGTCGTGCCGGGTGGTAACTTAATATCTTTGATCCCATTGCCCACGACTTTAGACGTCTTTTCATCGCCATGAGCTATCGCTTCAATGGCTTCAGCGGCACCTTTTCTAAGCGAATAAACATTAACTATATCGCCCCGGCGGACATGCGTTAACAGCGCTGAGATGGTCGCTCGTTGTGGTGATATCGCAATATCAATTTCGCCGCCCTGAACTAGGTCTACGTAGGCACTACGCTGGATAAGGACCATGGTTTTACGGGCGCCCATACGTTTTGCCAGCATTGCTGACATAATGTTAGCTTCGTCATCGTTAGTGACGGCAATAAAGACATCTATGTCTTCGACGTGCTCTTCTTCTAACAGCTTCTGGTCAGAGGCATCGCCCTTAAAAATCAAGGTATGCTCTAATCGTTGAGACAGTTCTTCGGCTCGCGCTTCATCTCTTTCTATCAGCTTAACGCGGTGATCGCTTTCCAGCTGCTTGGCAAGCCCTGCACCTATATTTCCGCCGCCGACAATCATTATTCTGCGGTACTTCGTTTCAAGCTTTTGAAGCTCTTCCATGACCGTACTGATATGACGCGTGTCGGCGATAAAAAAGACTTCGTCGTCTGCTTCGATAACCGTGGTTCCGGTTGGCCGAATGGGTTTTCCCTGGCGATAAATTGCTGCCACGCGGGTATCAATATTCGGAATATGTTCACGCAGGTTAGAAATTGCGTGGCCTACTAGCTTACCGCCATAGTAGGCTTTAACTGCTACTAAACTGGCGCGGCCACTGGCAAATTCCATAACTTGCAGTGCGCCAGGATAATCGATCAGCTTCTTGATGTAGTTGGTGACTAACTGCTCTGGTGAAATAATAAAGTCCACCGGCGCATCATTTTTATGGAACAGCTGGTCTCGGTAACGAATGTATTCTTCTGAGCGGATACGGGCAATCTTGGTTGGGGTGTTGAATATTGAATAAGCAACCTGACAGGCAATCATATTGGTTTCATCACTGTTAGTGACTGCAATGAGTAGATCGGCGTCATCTGCTCCGGCGCGGCGCAAAGTATCGGGGTGTGCGCCGTGACCCACAATGATTTGTAGGTCATGTTTATCCTGCAGTTCTTCCAGTAACTCGGTATCCGTATCGACAACAGTAATGTCGTTGCGCTCACCAACTAAATTTTCTGCCAGCGTACCGCCTACCTGGCCAACACCTAATATGATAATTTTCATTGTTGCTTTTTAAACCTTGCGTAAAAGAACCCGTCGCCACCATCTGCTGCGGGAAGAATTTGCAATGTGTCTGTCTGCTCATTGATAGGTATGAGATTAGCATCGCTTGTTCGTTCTAGGAAGCTATCGACCTGCTGTTGATTTTCTTTGCTAATAACTGAACAGGTGGCGTATAGGAGTTCACCACCGTTGGCAACTAACGGCCAAATATGGTCAAGAATCTTAGCTTGAAGTGCCACCAACGCATCAATGTCTGATGAACGACGTAGCCATTTAATGTCAGGGTGACGTCTAATAACCCCGGTGGCAGAGCAGGGAGCGTCTAACAGGATGCGGTCAAAAAGCTGTCCGTCCCACCAACTTTCAGTATCGATAACATCGGCGCAAATAACCTTCGCTGGTTGCTCCTGGCGGGCCAGGTTTTCCTCGACACGCACTAGCCGGCGAGGATCAATGTCGATAGCCGTTAAAGGCGTTGCGAATTGGTGTTGCTCAAGCAGGTGTTGTGTTTTTCCTCCAGGAGCGGCACAGCAGTCTAAGACGTTATGTGAGGGGTCTGCGTTAAGCAGAAAAGCCGCCATTTGTGCAGAACGGTCCTGAACTGATACAGCCCCTTGCTCAAATCCCGGCAACTGGTCAACACTAGTGGCTTTATCCAACCGCAGCGCGCTGGGTACCAGGTCGTCAGCGGTCGCATTGATGCCTTTATCGCTGAGCTGAGTCTGGTAGTCGGAGCGAGAGGTTTTGTTAAGATTCACACGTAACCACATAGGCGGATGTTGGTTATTGGCTTGTAATAATTCTAACCAATGGTCCGGGTGATCGGATTTTATGATGTCGACAAGCCAGCGGGGATGGTTTTCTAATGCATCAGCGGGAAGAGGGCGTTGCTCATTTTCATCGCGCTCGGGTGCTTCGCGTAACAGCTGACGGAGTACGCCATTGATCAAGCCCGTGTGATTTTTTCGCTTAAGCAGTTTGGCTGCTTCCACCGTTGCACTGACGGCAGCATGGTCTTTTGTGCGTAGCTGATAAAGTTGGTAAGCGCCCACTAACAAAAGAGAGTTTAATATTTTAATCTTACCTTTTAACGGCTTGTCGAGCTTAGCAGCGACCAGCTTATTGAGCGCCGGCAAGAACCTTAATACACCGTAGCTAATAGCTTGAGCTAGCCGCTTGTCACCGGCATCCAGAGTCTTTGTTTCCGCAGGAAAAGCTGTTGATAAACTTTCCCCTTGCTCAAGGATGCGAAAGAGTATTCTTGCGGCGGCTGCCCGGCTTTCAGCACCAGAGGCCTGGTTTCTATTATTTGTCATCAAGAGAGTTGTTTACCTTCGCTGAATATGGCGCCGTAACCGTTGATGATGGTTGCTATAGGCTGTGGTTTTTTGCCGGGAACCTGAGCTTCAAGGATGCGCAATACGCCGCTACCACAGGCAATATCAAGTCCTGTTACGGAGGCTTCTATAATAGTGCCCGGGGCTGCATCGGGGTGTGTTGGCAGCACCTCAGCGGCATACACTTTTACCGTTGACTGATCCCCCTTAAAGCCATCAATAGCGAAAAACGCTATGGGCCAGGGATTAAATGCACGAACGTTGCGTTCTAATTGCTGTGCGTCAAGCGTCCAGTCAATTCTCCCTTCTTCTTTACTGAGTTTTTTAGCGTAAGTTGCCAATGTCTCATTCTGAGGTTCAGCGGTTTGTTGCATTGCCGGCAAATTTTCTAATACCGACAGCAAAGTATCGGGGCCCAACTGCTCCAGTTTATGGTACAAAGAGCTACTGGTTTCGTCGCCTGCTATGGCACAGCGATGCTCTAGCAGGACCGGTCCTGTATCAAGACCAGCCTCCATTTGCATAATCGCGATTCCGGACTCTTTGTCGCCAGCCCAAATCGCCCTTTGAATCGGTGCAGCTCCACGCCAGCGCGGTAATAAAGAGCCGTGCACGTTGATACAACCAAGGGCCGGTGTATCAAGAATAGACTGCGGTAATAATAACCCATAGGCTACCACTACCATGACATCCGCGTTTAGCGTTGCGAGCTGTTGTTGTTGCTCTTCCGGCTTAAGACTTTGCGGTTGAAAAACCGAAAGATCGTTTTGCTGTGCTAAAACCTTAACTGCCGAAGGTTGTAATTTTTTCCCTCGTCCGGCTGGCCGGTCGGGTTGTGTATAAACAGCAACAACCTCATGCGAAGAGTCGATCAGCGCTTGTAAGTGCTTGGCTGCAAACTCTGGGGTCCCGGCAAAAACTACTCGCAAAGCTGGCTTCATCAGTTATGCGTCCGCCTCTAACTTTTCCTGAATACGTTGTTCTTTCTCCAATTTTTTGCGAATGCGATTTTGCTTCAATGGAGATAAGTAATCGACAAAAAGCTTGCCGTTAAGGTGATCAATTTCGTGCTGTATGCATATCGCTAATAGACCTTCTGCGTCCAGACTAAATTCTTCACCGTTGCGGTCAATGGCTTTCACCGTGATGTGTTCCGCACGCTCGACTTTGGCGTATACGTTGGGAAAAGACAGACAGCCCTCATCATTGGTGAAATGACCCTCTGCTTTTGTAATCTCGGGGTTAATGAACACCATGGGTTCGTTCTGATCTTCACTACAGTCAGCAACGAATAAGCGACGATGTACGTCTACCTGAGTGGCGGCCAGACCGACGCCCTGAGACTCATACATGGTCTCAAACATGTCATCGATGGTGCCGCGTAGCGCGTCATCAACACCAGCTATCGGCTCTGCAACCTTGCGTAACCGCTCATCCGGATATTTTAGAACCGTTAACTTAGACATAAATTTAGCTCCTTTGCTTTTACTACCCTTAGTTTAACGCATTTATGGGGGGTAAGGACAGTCTGTGAACCAACAGGATTTATGCATTTTATTGGGGTTAAATCGCGCAAAACAAGAAGTTAAGCAGGCTGCGAAGGAAATGGCCTGTTCCGCGGAAGTGCTGGAACGATGGCAGCAATCGCTGAAACCGGTCGATAGCAGCCTTATTACGGCATCGTTGAAGTGGCAAGAGCTTTCTAACCAGGGGGTTATCAGTTATTTTGATGACGACTACCCAAGCTTATTAAGAACCATCTCGAATCCACCATGGCTTTTATTTTGGCAAGGCCGCAAGGAGTTGTTAACTGGCGCAATGGTGGCTGTTGTGGGCAGTCGTAAAGCGTCGCACAGCGGTCTGCAAATGGCTGATTGGCTAGCACAGCAGAGTGTCAGTCAGGGAGTAACGGTGGTTAGTGGGCTGGCCATGGGCATCGATGCACAAGCCCATAAAACCGCTGTTGAACATGGTCTAACCATCGCTGTCCTTGGTACAGGCATCGATAAAATATACCCTCCGCGCAACCGTCAGTTGCATCGTTTGATTGCTCACCAAGGATTATTAATTTCCGAATTTCCCCCGGGAGTTGCTGCTCGAATGGATCATTTTCCGCGGAGGAACCGTATTATTAGTGGAATAAGTAAAGGAACGGTAGTGGTCGAGGCGGCAAAACGCAGCGGCTCTATTTCTACCGCAATAGCAGCAATTAGTGAGGGAAGAAACGTTGGGGCGGTTCCAGGGCCAGTTTTTGCAAAAGAGTCGGAAGGTTGTCACTGGTTACTTAAGCAAGGGGCCGAAGTGGTGACTCATCCCGACGATATCTTAGCTTGGTTTGAACTGTCGAGCCCACGGCTCGCGGGTCCGATAGAGCGAGAAATGAATGAGCAAGAAAGCTTGGCAAATTCAACTTTGTTCGCTAGTGTGGGGTTAGAACCTGCCACTATTGATCAACTGGTTGGTAGAAGTGGGCTCTCAGCTGCAGAGGTTACTGAACAATTATTATTACTTGAGTTACAAGGGGCTGTTGCGGCTGTTCCGGGCGGTTACATAAAAGTGGGGAGGCGCTAAATCATGTTTGATATCCTCATGTATTTATTCGAAAACTATATACATTCCGAGCAGGAAGTCGTGGTCGACCACGATGAGTTAACGGATGAGCTTGCACGAGCGGGGTTTCACCGTCAGGAGATCCAAAAGGCACTAGCCTGGCTAGAACGCTTAGCGGATTTACAGGACTCAGGCGGTAAGTCTTACTTGTCCTCTCAGCCATCACAATCTACGCGTGTGTTTACAGAGCAAGAAGTTGTCCGGTTAGATAGCCAATGTCGTGGCTTTTTAATTTATTTGGAAAACTTAGGCGTGTTAGACTTCGCAACACGAGAAATGGTCATTGACCGTGTGATGGAGCTGGAGGCGACAAACTTTAATCTGGATGATTTAAAGTGGGTTGTGTTGATGGTGCTGTTTAATTTGCCGGGACACGAGACTGCTTACGACCAGATGGAAGGGCTACTGTTTGAAGAGCCTGAGGGTCCATTGCACTGATTCTAAGGGAGAGTCATGCAAACGTGCCCACAGTGTGGCAAAGACCTTGTTGTAAAACACAAAGGTCAAAACAGCTTTTTAGGATGTTCGGGCTTTCCTCAATGTGATTTTACCCGCGGCCTGCGGGAGCAATCAGAAATTGAGCCCGAAGGACTTGATGTGCCCTGTCCGCAGTGCGGCGAGGAACTACAACTTAAAAGTGGTCGCTATGGATTGTTTGTTGGCTGTAGTGGCTTTCCCGAATGTGACTTTGTGACCGAGCCTGACACCACCACGGCAGAGCACGGGGTTGCCTGCCCTGAGTGTCTAAAACATGGACGCAAAGGACAGCTTATTCAGAAAACGTCCCGCCGAGGTTCCTCATTTTTTGCCTGTGACCAATACCCAAACTGTGACTTTTCAGTTAATTTACCGCCAGTTTCGAAAAATTGTCCACTTTGCCAGTTCCCGTTATTGTTGCGCAAAAAACAGAGTGGCTTGGTGCGTCATATTTGTCCGCAAAAAAGCTGTGACTACAAATCGGAACCTCTATAATTGCAATATGATTCACCGGAGTAACCTAACGTGACTACATTTGATTTAACTGCCGCTCGCCAAGCCTTGTTAGAAGGGGTTATAGCGTATCCGACGGAAGCCGTATTTGGGCTTGGCTGTGATCCAATGAACGAGCAGGCAATAGAAAAAATTCTAGCGTTAAAAGGACGACCGGCAGATAAAGGGTTAATTTTAATTGCTGCTGACTACAGTCAGTTGCTGCCTTATGTTGACGATCAGGCAATAGGTCAGGATAAACGGTTTACCGTATTCTCTCATTGGCCAGGGCCAATTACTTTAGTATTGCCGGCGAGACCTTCGGTATCAAAGTTATTGACCGGAGGCAGAGATACTATTGCAGTGCGAGTAACAGACTTTGAGCCCGCTCGTGAGCTTTGCCGCAAATTAGGCACTGCCTTGGTTTCAACTAGTGCTAATCCGGCTGGGGAAGAGCCCGCCCGCACTGCGGAACAAGTTCGCAGTTATTTTGCAGACCAATTGAACTGGATATTTGATGCGCCGACTGGCGGAGCAACCTCTCCCAGTAGAATCATTGACCCGCTCTCGAAAAAGGTAGTAAGAGATAATGAATGAACAGTACCTGAAACCCGTTATAGCCTATTTAACAGGCTTACAGGACAGCATTTGCAGCCGCATCGAAGCAGTCGACGGGAACCGTTTTAAGCAGGACGAATGGCAACGAGAGCAGGGCGGTGGAGGCCGTTCTCGTGTTTTAAAGCAGGGTAATATATTCGAGCAGGCGGGTGTTGGTTTTTCACACGTGCACGGTGAGCAGCTGCCAAAAAGCGCTACGGCTCACCGGCCGGAGCTCGAGGGACGCGACTTTAATGCTTGTGGCGTATCGCTGGTGTTTCATCCTAACAACCCGCATGTGCCGACAGTACATATGAATGTTCGCTTTTTTATTGCGGAAAAGGAAGGCGAAGAGCCGGTCTGGTGGTTTGGCGGAGGGTTTGATTTAACGCCATTTTATGCCGTTGAAGAGGACGTCATTGACTGGCATAAAAAGGCAAAACAAACACTGGATCAGTTAGATGAATCTTTATACCCCAAGTATAAAACCTGGTGTGATGATTACTTTTACTTGAAACACAGGAATGAGGCTAGGGGGGTAGGAGGCATATTTTTTGATGACCTCAACGACCGCCCGTTTGAAGATGCCTTTGCGGTGATTCAAGCTGTCGGCGATGCATTTTGCGATGCCTACTGTCCGATTGTCGAAAAACGTAAAAGCGAGCCATATACTCAGCAACAGCGTGATTTTCAGCTTTATCGCCGCGGACGTTACGTGGAATTTAACCTGGTTTGGGACCGGGGCACGTTATTTGGATTACAAACGGGTGGCAGAACAGAATCCATTCTAATGTCTATGCCACCGCTAGTGCGGTGGGAATATGACTGGCAACCGACTCCGGATTCTGCTGAGGCACAGTTAACAGAATACTTTTTAATTCCGCAGGACTGGGCATCGAAAAGTAATGACTAAGCACTTTTGCGTATTCGGAAATCCGATAGCTCATAGCTATTCCCCATTTATTCACGAGTTATTTGCGAACCAGTTTGATCATGCAATAAGTTATCAGCGACAACTAGCGACTGAGTATAATTTTGAGTCGACAGTTGCTCGCCGGTTTAGACAGAACTTAAGCGGAGCTAACGTTACTTTACCGTTTAAACAGCGAGCTTTTAGATTGTCGACCATGGTAACCGCTGAGGCCAGGGATGCTGGCGCTGTTAATACGTTGATTCCGACTGAAGCACACGGTTTACTGGGTGCTAATACGGACGGGCTGGGCCTGTTGCATGATTTAAAACGATTAAACATCGACCTGTTAGGCAAGCGGGTACTACTAGTTGGCGCCGGTGGTGCCGCCCGTGGCGTGCTAAGAAATCTGTTGGATGAGAAGCCGGAAGTACTCTGGCTTCATAATCGCAGCCAGGAAAAAGCTGACGCATTAGCCGCTGGGCGCAGTCGGGTAAAGGTAGTCAGTAATTGGCAGGAGCTTACTGGTGTGGAGCTGGTTATTAACGCGACCAGCGCGTCGTTGCATGGCGAGTTACCGGCGGTTCCGGATAGTTTGCTGGCGTCGTCAGCTGTGATATACGACATGATGTACGCGGCAACAGCGACACCTTTTATTCGCCACGTGCAGAGTATTGCTGCACCCTCATGTTATGACGGGCTAGGCATGTTAGTAGGGCAGGCCGCTGAGAGCTATAGGCTTTGGTGGAATTGCGAGTTACCTCAAATAAACCCTGTTATTCAAAAGGTTCGCCGGATGCTTGTTGCACAGTAACTAGTTTTATTGGTACGCCCAGTGCTTGCAGATAGCTCAGCCAACGGGACTGGTTGGCTCGTAGAGTGTCTCCGGGTCCTTTAACTTCAACTAACAAAACCTGTTCACCATTATTTTTTTGCAGCCATAAGTCGGGAAACCCACTGCGATTGTTCTTTACATCAAAAGCGATTCGCTCGAACACTTGCGCCCAAGTTTCACTTGGCAGATAACTAAACCAGTTAATGGCGAGATCGGTTAATTTTAACTTCCAGGGAATAAAGGGATTGTTAAGGCCCTGCTTATCAACGGCGGCTTGTTTCATCTCTTCAAGTACTTGCTCCGGGTGTGTTTTAACGCGATGAATTCGTTTATCAATTAAGCTTTTTCGGTTTTGATAAAACTCTTGTGAGGTTAGATCGCGAGGGCCGCGTTGAAAGGGATGAACAAAGGCACCATCAATATCTGCAAAGATAATGTCCCAAAAGCACAAGCCGAATAGTATCTGTGGAATCAAATTTTCGCAGTGATCGCCTTCCCAGTCTTTTTTACAGTAATCATTAAGGACTGCCTGCTCAATTTTTCGAGGCGTAAATGCTAGCGACTTTTGGCTCTTGGGAAGCATTGCCAACTGGCTCTTATCATCAGGGCAAAACCAACGTGCATACAGTTGGGTGGCAATAGCCAGTTCAGGCTCATCCCATGGCTGGGCTTGCATTTGCTCAAGCAATTGTCGGGCTTGCTCAGGTTCACTCACTTTCTTTAAAAGCCTTACTCGTCGCTCTCGTGACGGGGAACGCTGAGATAGCGCGTAAACATCCATTGCAAAATCGGTGTCTGCGGCACGCTCGGCATCGCGACCAATTTTGTTGAGAAATCGACTGAATTTACCCGTGTGGTGCGCAGGTACGCTCATGGCAAGTTTTTCTAACGGTAACTGGCGGGCATATTCTACGCGCAATTGGGGAGATTCCAGCTCTTTGTATTCTTTTTGCCACTGCAGAAGTTTTAAGACCAACTGAAAGTCATCGAAATTGCGGAAAACTCCGCGAGGACGAATTTTATAATTTTCGTAGGAACGGTGTCCCAAAGCGGTTACTACAAACTCGGACAGTTGCTGTCTCGAATTACCAAAAAATAGCAGCGCTAGTTGACTAAACAATTCTTTCTTTTCGAGCTGTAAAATAGTGATTGGCGGCTCGATTTCCTGTGTCATTATAAGATCGAGTAGAGCGCGTTTATCGGCAGCACTTGGCACCTGCAGTTGATGCTTTTTGGCTAGCGCTATCAGTTCGGGTTTGAGCAGTTGTGGTAGCCATTCAGACTGGCTGCTGGAATTGGCAAACGTCAGCCAGTTCTGAGCCGCCAGTTCATCAATTGCTGAAGCAACCTCAATCTCGGGGTAATTCAGCCGGTCGCTCCGTAAATAGTAGCCTTTACGGGAGTATAATCTGAGCCAAAGCTTTTGAGCGTTGCTGGATAAGTGGTCGTAACCTTCTAATGCGACAGCTAATGACGGACTGATTAAGTTGTCATGATACTTTGTGACCCACTGCTGTACTAATTGAAAGTTTTTCCAATAGTAAACGGGATCATCGATGTCTGCTGCTTTCCAATTCATTGATTTCCTAGCGAAAGTTGGGCTTGCTTATAAAGAGCCGGTAAAAGGATTACAAAATGGTCTAAGAAAATAGCATATAGCAGTAGACCAATGTCGAGTTTGTGGTAATCTGTTTGGCCGGTTAGCAAGTAACGCATAGTTGCGACGCGAAGCCTGAAAATAAGTTTCCACAGCGAAACCAGTATTATAATAAGATGGGCAGTATGGGATGCCCGCTGTAATAAAAGCCCTCACTATCAATAACTTAGAGATGTAACTGACACGGCAAAGAATCATTCTTTCGCTGTGGCGTTAACTATTGTCAACAGACTTATCCACAGCTTGTCAACAGCGTGTTGCTAGCGTTAAAGCCCGACCTGTGGCATTCTCTGTGCTATATCTAAGTACCCCAGTTAAGGTTTAACTCATGACCAAAAGTGTATCGGAGAACCCGTTCATTTTAGTGGATGGCTCCTCGTATTTGTTTCGCGCATTCCATGCTCCTCCTCATCTAACAAACTCTAAGGGAGAGCCAACGGGCGCTATTTACGGCGTTGTAAACATGCTCCGTAGCCTGCTAAAACGCTATAAACCCGAAAATATGGCGGTGGTTTTTGATGCGAAAGGTAAAACTTTTCGGAGTGATATTTACGCGGATTATAAAGCAAACCGTCCGCCAATGCCGGATGACTTAAGAACTCAAATTGAGCCTTTACATGAAATTGTCAAAGCAATGGGGTTACCGCTGTTATGCATTGACGGAGTAGAGGCAGACGATGTTATTGGTACCTTAGCAACACAAGCGGGTCAGGAAGGGCGCTTTACGTTGATTAGTACCGGCGACAAGGATATGGCGCAGCTGGTCAATGAACACGTTATGCTGATCAACACGATGACCGATACTTTGCTGGACGAAGAAGGCGTCAAAGAGAAGTTTGGAGTTAGCCCTGATCAAATTATTGATTATCTGGCACTAATGGGAGATAGCTCGGACAACATTCCTGGTTTGCCAAAAGTTGGTAACAAAACGGCTCAAGCACTACTACAAGGCATTCCTTCGATTGAAGCCATTTATGACGACGTCGATGCAGTAGCTTCGCTGAACTTTAGAGGTGCGAAGACTATGCCGAAAAAGCTCGAGGAGTACCGTGAGCAACTGTTTATGTCGCAAGAGCTGGCGACTATTAAGTGTGATGTTGAGCTTGATTTTAACCCGCAACAGCTGTCTATTACTCCGGCTGATAATGATCAGTTGGCTGAACTGTATGGCCGCTGTGAATTCCGCCGCTGGTTAGAAGAGTTGCTTGAAAAAGGGGCTGCAACTGATCAGGCGCTGGGGCTGGAAGAGCCAACCAACGAACCCGACACCGCGGTTGAGAGAGATGCTTACCGAACCCTATTTAAGGAAAGTGAGGTCAGTGAGTACTTACAAAAAGTTAAGAACTCTGATTACTTCGCATTTGATACGGAAACAACAAGCCTGAATTATATGGACGCTGAGTTAGTCGGAGTATCGTTATCGACGGAGCTTGGCGAAGGCGTTTATATTCCGGTCGCGCACGACTACATGGACGCGCCAGAACAGGTATCCAGGGATTGGTTACTTGAGCAATTAGCGCCATTACTCGAGAGTGAAAAGCCGGGTAAAGTAGGGCAAAACCTAAAGTATGACGCTCATATTTTACGGCGCTACGGTATTCGTCTTGCCGGAATCAAAAACGATACAATGTTGGCTTCTTATGTCTTCAATAGCGTCGGCTCCAGGCATGATATGGATACCTTAAGTCTGCAGTATTTGAACCACAAGCCGATTAAGTTCCAGGATATTGCAGGTAAAGGCGCTAAGCAGTTAACGTTTAATCAGGTTGCATTAGAAGAGGCAGGCCCTTATGCCGCTGAAGATGCCGACGTTACGCTGCGATTGCATGAAATTCTATGGGAAAAAGTTAAAGCAACCAGTGATGAGCTATTAACAGTTTTAACCGACATTGAAGTGCCTTTAATTCCGGTATTAACCGATATGGAACAGTATGGCGTAAGAATCGATGCGGAGATGCTCGCTAAACAAAGCCATGAGATAGCCGATCTACTGATTCAGTATGAGCGCGAAGCATTCGATATCGCCGGCGAAGAGTTTAATCTGGGGTCGCCCAAACAGCTACAGCAAATCTTATTTGAAAAGCTTGAGTTGCCAGTAATAAAGAAAACACCTAAAGGGGCACCGTCTACCGCCGAAGACGTATTGCATGAGCTGGCGCACGACTACCCGCTGCCGGACGTTATCCTGAAGCATCGTAGCTTATCTAAGCTAAAATCGACCTACACCGATAAGCTGCCAAGAATGATTAACCCGAGTACCGGGCGAGTGCACACCTCCTATCAGCAAGCCGTAGCAGCAACAGGGAGACTGTCATCAACCGAGCCTAACCTGCAAAACATTCCGATTCGCACGGCAGAGGGACGCCGCGTAAGGCAAGCTTTTGTGCCGGAAGCTGGTTATAAGATAGTCGCTATTGACTATAGCCAGATTGAATTACGCATAATGGCCCATTTATCGCAAGATAAAGCATTATTAACAGCCTTTGCCGAGGGCAAGGATATTCACCGGGCGACCGCAGCAGAAGTGTTTGGATGCGCCCTTGGTGACGTTAGCGATGAGCAGCGGCGGCGCGCTAAGGCGGTTAACTTTGGATTGATTTATGGCATGTCGGCATTCGGTCTTGCGCGGCAACTGGATATACCCCGTCACGAAGCTCAGCATTATATGGATAAATATTTTGAGCGCTTCCCTGGTGTGCTTAATTATATGGAAGATACCCGCGAACGGGCCAAAAAACAGGGATATGTAAAAACGCTGTTTGGCCGTCGACTGCCTTTACCGGAAATTAAAGCGTCTAATGGCGCTCGTCGCAAAGGGGCTGAACGGGCCGCTATCAATGCGCCGATGCAAGGAACGGCTGCGGATATTATCAAACGCGCGATGATTTTGGTTGATGGCTGGATCGAAGAGCAACAATGCCAGCAGGACGTGCGCATGTTGATGCAGGTACATGATGAATTAGTGTTCGAGATTAAAGAGTCCAAGTTAGATGATTATATGCCGGCATTGGCTAAGGTTATGGAGAAGGCTGCAAGCCTTGATGTGCCCTTGGTTGCAGAGGCTGGAAAGGGCGACAACTGGGATCAGGCTCACTAGTGTAAAAAAAAACCTGAACTTTTTTTAAGCACCCCGGTCGGAGTAAGTGAGGGCAATAATTAAGCTTAGTGCTTAAGCCTTCAGAATTTGTTCTCCCTGGATTATATTTTCGCCCGGCTCATTGAGTCGGGCTTTTTTCTTTTCTGGGGATACCCGCAAGTCCGCTTCTTCCTTTTCGGTTCGCAAACCAAACGCCGACCAGAATGGCCAGCATACCGACGCCGTGCTGAAGCCAAAAAGGTTCGCCGTCAAAAATTCCCAATAGCATTGCAACCACCGGAATTAAATAAGTGACTGAGCTGGTAAATACGGTGTTAGTTAATTGCACCACATGATTGAAGATCACCAGCGCCCCAGCTGTACCAATAATGCCAAGCGCAAGTACTGATATTAGCGAGAGTAGCGCGTCAGGTTGCTGAACCTGCTGAATAAAATCAGTCCCGATAAACAAATAAAAGGTGGCCGGGATACTGGCCATCAAGAGTGAGACTCCAGTTATCGTTAGCGGACTAAGGTCGGAAATTTTGTGTTTAATAAGGTTTAAATTCAGGCCGTAACAAACTGTCGCCACCAGTACCAATAAAGCATAGGCGTTAAATGTCCAAGTGCCATCGGCCCCTGCTGTCATTAGTAAGATGGTACCGAACAAGCCAATCAGTACACCCACTATCTGGGTGACTTTTGCTTGTTGGTGGAACAATAAAACACCAATAACAAGTGTCGAAATTGGGGTTAGGGCGTTCAATACTCCGGTAATGCCGCTGTCCAGCTGAGTTTGTGCGATAGCAAACATAAATGCGGGTATCAGACTACCGACCAAGCCGACACTGGCCAGTTTTGCCCAGTGCTTGGCCGTAATTCGATGCAGTCGTTTAGCGACTAAAGGAGCGAGTACCAGTCCCGCGGATGATATCCGTAACGCACCGACCTCCATCGCACCAAATGCGATTAAACCTTTCTTTATTAATAGAAAGGAGCTGCCCCATATGAGTGCTAACAGTCCGAGCAACAACCAGGCATTTAAAGGCGGGCTATTGTGCGTTTGTGTCATCGTTAAACCACTGGTTTAGTACGTTTTCGACGGCATCAACACCAAACCGTTTTAGTGACGAAAAAGCTTCTACAGTAACATCGCCATTAAAAGCAATCGCAGCCTGACGGGCTTTAAGTACCATATTCATTCGAGCCCCTTGCTTCAGTTTGTCTGCTTTAGTCAGTAACGCTAAAACTGGGATGTCACAGCTAACAGCCCAATAAATGAGCTCCTGATCCGTTTCTTTAAAAGGATGTCTTATATCCATAAGTACCACGAGCCCCTTTAAGGAATCCCTTTTTTGCAGGTACTCAGATAGCGATTGCTGCCATTTTTCTTTAACGGCCAGCGGAACCTTAGCAAAACCATAGCCCGGTAGATCAATGAGTCGTTGTCCACTATCTAATTCGAAGACATTGATTAATTGAGTACGGCCAGGAGTTTTACTGGTTCGGGCTAACGAATTTTGACGTGTGAGTGTGTTTAGCGCACTAGATTTGCCCGCATTTGAGCGTCCGGCAAATGCTATTTCAATTCCGGTGTCATCAGGTAACTTGCTGATATCTGGGGCGCTGGTAATAAATTTAGCGGTTTGGTAGTTAATTGGTTTATTATCCGGCACGGTGCAAGATTCACTCTATAGTTGGGAATGGCGTGTTCGAGTACCCATTATGACGGATCACAACCCATCAGCCAATGATCAAATCGGTATTGAATGTGTTTTAATCATTTAATCCACATGAGTTTTGTGTAAAATAGCAGACTGTTTATAGCGATGTATGTCGGCGACGCTCGCCACTAGAGATACAAGAGAAGCAAACATGAAAAAATTCGCGATTATTTTGGGATTATTTCTAGGATCAACCGGTGTGGCTTTAGCCCAGCAAGGCGATCCTGAAGCAGGCAAAGATAAATCACAAGTTTGTGCCGCATGTCATGGACCTCAGGGCGAGGCGCCTACGGATATGTACCCGCACCTTGCTGGTCAGCACGAAAAGTATCTGTATAAGCAGTTAATGGATTTTAAAACCGCGTCAGAAACTGGTGGTGAAGAAGGCCGTAACAACGCTGTTATGATGGGTCAGGTAGCAAGCCTGTCCGAGCAGGATATGGCTGACTTAGCAGCGTTTTATGCCGCTCAGGACGAGCCGAAGGGCGAGACAGCTGAAGATGTCATCAGTAAAGGCGCTGACTTATATCGGCGCGGCAACCCAGAGAGCAACGTGCCTTCTTGTGCAGGCTGCCATGGCCCTCGTGGCAACGGAATGGGGTTAGCTGCGTTTCCTGACATTTCCGGACAATATCCGGCGTATGTCATATCGCAGCTGGAGATGTTTCGCAGTGGCGAGCGTGCAAATGATCCAAATGGGATGATGCGCGGAGTTGCTGAAAAAATGACCGATGAAGAAATAGAGCTACTGTCAAAATACTTACACGGCTTATACTAAAAAGTCGATTTCATGGAAGGGCGGTTATAACCGCCCTTTTTAAGACCTAAAAAACATAACAAAAAGCATATAAATCATTAAAATATACGCTTTTACAACAAAAAGTAATAAGAAACGAGTTTTTTAGATCAATAAAATCATTGAATAAAAATCTTATTGCAGTAGTCTTTACAGCGTCTGCAGCGAAACCTTCATTTCTAAGAAGGGCTTCAGACAAATAATAATAAGATCGTTGATTAAAAAGACGGCACTGCTCGACACAAAAAAATAACAAGAGGTCGAGAATGATTATCGATAATTAAGAACAACAAAAAAGTGTTCGATAATCCAGGGAGTGAAAATGCTTTTGGCTATGGAGCTCCTTTTATATAATAAAAACAATAATAAAAGACCGGTTACGGAAGACCATTATAAAAACTCGGAAGCAGTGACAACCATTCTCATAGGTGCAGTGCGCTGCCAAATATGAGAGAGACAGGCGATGCAAATGCATCGCCTTTTTTCTTTTTAGGCTTTAATCCCTTCTCTATCAATCATTCACTGACGAATTATCCTGCAATGCGTTACAATAACTGTATTGCACATGATAAGGAATTAGTATGACTCGCCAAAAGAAATCTAGAAAGCCGGGTCCATTAGCCCCGGGAAAAAAACCTCGCGATGAAAAAACATCAGAGAAAACGGTAAAAGGAAAGAAGAAAGGCAAGGGGCATCAACCCGGTCAACGTCACTCTAGTGGAAAATCACATACTGAACAGCAGACGACCGAAAAGCAGGACCCACGTAAAGGTAGCCGTCGAAAAATCCCATTAGTGACGCCGTTGGAACCGAGCAGTTCAAGCGAAATGTCACCGGCTGAAGAGCTCAAGCAATTAGAGCAAGATGTAAAACTACAGACGTTAGTTGAGCGTTTTGAACAGGGTGAAGAGCTGAGCGCAGAAGAACAGCGCTATTTGGATAAAAAGTCTGAGCGTTATGAACAATTAGCAGAGAAACTCGGTATTGATATAGAAGACGACTGGGACGACGAGGAGTACTAATGTCAGCAACAACGTTATTAATAATTATTTTGGGTGTACTGATTATTGTTGGACTGGCGTTGTACGCTAGTAAACTATTACGTCGGTTAAAACAGCAAAATCAGCTTCGCCGGGATTCGGTGCAAAAGCGGGTTGACCGTATTGACGAGAGTATCATCACTATTGCTAAGGCGATGCAGCAAGAGCAATGCCCTTTCTCTGAAGGCTGCTTACGTATTGTTGTGCTCCTTGATCACCGTCCAGAAGCGGTGGAATATGATTACTCGAAAGACTATCCTGCAATGCATGAGATGTATGAAAAAATAAAACATATGCCTACCCATGAAAATAGAAAAAAGTTCCCTAAAAAGAAAATACGGGAAATGGATAAGGAACGAGAGGGCTATGAAGTTAGCATGAAAGAAGCAATTCTTGCTGATGTTAATAAGCTCTTAAAACCGTTCGGCTAGTGATAGAGAAGAATTATGGCCTTTTTTAGCGGTATGAGGGAAGACATTCGCAGCGTTTTCGAGCGTGATCCTGCGGCGCGTAATGCGTTTGAAGTGTTGTTTAATTACCCCGGGTTGCACGCCATCTGGTTTCACCGGATAAGCCATAAGCTTTGGTGCTGGCGTATGTATTGGTTAGCCCGGTTCTTATCCAATATTGCCCGTTGGCTGACTGGTATAGAAATACATCCCGGCGCTAAGATAGGGCGCCGATTTTTTATTGATCATGGTATGGGTGTTGTCATTGGCGAGACCGCTGATATTGGCGATGATGTCACTTTGTACCACGGGGTTACCCTGGGCGGCACGAGTTGGGACAAAGGTAAGCGTCATCCAACATTAAAAAATGGGGTGGTTATTGGCGCTGGCGCAAAAGTATTAGGCCCTGTAACTGTGGGTGAGGCTGCCAGGATTGGCTCTAATGCCGTCGTGGTTAGAGATGTTCCGGAGAAAGCGACCATGGTTGGCATTCCCGCTCGAGTCGCTAAGTCCGATATTGATAACGAAACCTCGGAGCGTCGCAAGAAAATGGCCAAAGCTTACGGCTTCGATGCGTACGCTATTGCCGCAGATAATCCAGATCCTGTTGCCACGGCAATTGGCCGAATGCTTGATCATGTGGATGTTTTGGATCAAAAAGTCTCTGATTTGTGCCAGGCAGTTAACAAGCTGGGTGGTGATGTTTGCGGCGAAATTCCAAAAGTTGACGTAGAGGACGTGGAATTCTTAGAAGAGACGGTTCGCGCCGCAGAGCGACGCGAATCCCATCAAAGCGATGGTAAGACAAACACTAACGCAAACTCTAATTCTTCAGATTAAAGCGCTCAATTAACTCATACAGTTCTTTCACAGTTTTCTCTAGCTCTTGGCTAGAGGATTCTGTGTCTTCAGAAGTTTTCTGTGTCTGTCGGCCAATGTCCGAAATTTCGGTAACCTGCTCACTAATGTGCTCAGCAACACCACTTTGTTCTTCTACTGCTGATGCCATCTGTGTCGACATTGCCGCAATTTGTTCGATAGCTTCAGCAATTTCACCCAGCGCTTCGTCGGCCTTGCGAACCTTCTCAACGCCCTCTGCAGCGGCAGTCTCACCGCGTCTAGAAACTTGTACGGCTTCTTTTGCACGTTCTCGTAACTGAGCAATGACCTGGTGAATGCTGTCAGTCGAGTCGGTAGTTCGGGACGCCAAATTTCGAACTTCATCCGCTACAACTGAGAACCCGCGGCCATGCTCACCAGCTCTTGCTGCCTCTATGGCAGCGTTAAGCGCTAACAGATTCGTTTGGTCCGCTATGGACGAGATTAGGTCGGCAGCTTCGCCAATTGCTCCGGTCGATTCGTCCAGCGCTTGAACGGTTGTCGCTATCTGTTCTACCGCTTTATGTAAATCGACGATAACGCTGCTAGCGTCGCGCGCCAGCGCCACACTGCGTTCAACATTTTGTCGGGCAAAGTCGGCTTGCTCAGCATTCTTTTCAACGGTACCGGCGACTTCTTGAATGGCAGTCGCCATTTGGTTCATGGCTGTAGCCGTTTGATCGGTTGCAGCGGTCTGACGGCCAACTTGCTCGTGACTGTTACGAGCCTGCTGACGGGTGTCTTCGGCGACTGAGAGGATACCGGCAACGGCGTCTTTGATACGAGTTAACGCGGTATAGTTTCGAGCTGCCTCGCTGTGCAACAACATTGCTAGCCGAGCTTCGCGGCCATGCGTGGGAAAGTAGGTCATGCCAACCAGTTCGGAAGCGAAGGCTTCGGGTCTGCTATCCAGTAGCCGTTGCATCATGGAGCTGATGTAGTGGCGATAAAAGCCCGCAGAAACGAGCGTCGCTGCCAGTGAGATTAGCGCTGCCGTACCACCGGATACTACCCACAGCGCTGCTGTAGCCAATAAGCCAGGTATTATAACCGGAGACAGGTTTTTAACTGAAAACCATAGGCGTTTGATAGTCGGTAGCGGCTGCTTACCATTATTCAACCGTTCATAGACGGCCATAGCTCGCGTTTTCCGTTCGTCAGTGGTGGGGACTCTGACTGACTCAAACCCTTTCGGTTTGCCGTTTTCCATGATCGGGGTAACATACGCACTAACCCAGTAATGGTCACCGTTTTTACTGCGGTTTTTAACAAGCCCCATCCAAGGCTTGCCGCGCTTAATGGTTTTCCACATATTCTCGAACACGGGAGCCGGCACGTCAGGGTGACGTAGAATATTGTGTGGTGCTCCAATTAGCTCCTGTTCGGTATAGCCACTGATATCGACAAAGTCTTGGTTACAGTGGGTAATAACCCCTTTTAAGTCGGTCGATGAGACCAACCGGTAATGCGCTGGAATATGTTTCTCTTTCTGGGTTACAGGCCCGTTATCTCTCATAATTTTATAACTTAGCTAAGTAGCATCGCTGCGTTGATTTGTATCAATAGACGTATTATCGGCTAAACCCTTACTAAATTTAAGTGTATTTCCATAAAAAAACGCCGCTCTGAAACCAGAGCGGCGTTTTTCAGAATTCTTTAAACGCGTTGCTTACATAGGAACGACGTTTTCAGCCTGAGGACCTTTAGGACCTTGTGCTACGGTGAAAGAAACTTGCTGGCCTTCAGCCAAAGTTTTGAAACCGTCTGCTTGGATAGCGCTGAAATGAACGAAAACGTCCGCGCCATTTTCTTGCTCGATGAAACCGAAGCCTTTCGCTTCGTTAAAGAATTTTACTTTACCAGTCGTAGTAGACATGCTGATATATCCTCGTAGTGCATGTTAAAAATCAATTGCTCAGAAACTTAGGTATTACTTGGACTTACAAAACGAGGTACAGCAAAAAGGAGGACTTCGTACACAAATCTCAAATCAATAGCCGAATTTTCTCAGCACCTCCGAGTATATACACTACAAAAGCTCTGTCAATGAAAAGCCAAATTATTTCAGCCAGTTTCGACTGATATGCCGAAATGTGTCGGTGCCAGACTTCTCTAACCACTCAAAAGCGGCCATTTCGGAAGTAATAATATGAACGCCATTATTACGTAAACGCTCTATTGCAGTCTCTTTATCGCTGGGTCGGCGTGAACCAACGCAGTCAGAGGGCAAAAACACTTGATAACCCTCTGACTTCATTTCCATGGCTGTCTGCATAACACAAACATGAGTCTCCATACCCATTACCACGACTTGCTTTTTATTATATTCGCTGAGTACCTCTCGAAAACTCTCTTCTTTCATCGCGCTAAAGTGGGTCTTTTCGACTACTCGTGCGGATTCGATTATTTCCTGCAGATTGGGTACTGTGTAGCCAAGGCCTTTCGGGTTTTGCTCAGTAATAAGTACCGGTAGACTCAGTTGTAGAGCTATCTCCGATAACCAACGCATGCGTGAAGTTACGTTATCGCGCTGGTGAATCGCTGGTAGTAATTTTTCTTGAGCATCAACGATAAGGAGTAACGAATGTTCCGCAGATAAAAGCATATTCAGGCCTCTAAACGACAAGTCAATAGACTAAAACCATACCTTAAAATGGCATGATTGCCACCCTCCATTGGTCTAAATTGATAGGGGGAGGCGGCCAAAAAACCTGCGATTTATTTGCAGTTTTGGCCCGCGATGGCTACAATTCCGTGCTTTTCAAGTGGTTGAAATCTACCCAATCAAAAAGGTGTTCCATGGCTTCCGTTCTAATTCTTATGGGCTCTCAGTCTGACTGGCCGACAATGCAAAAAGCAGCATTAATGCTCGATGACCTCGGCGTCGACTGGCAAGCAAAAGTGGCTTCTGCTCATCGTACGCCCGACTTATTAAAGTCGCACATGGAGCAGGCAGAAATTGACGACGTCAAAGTTGTGATAGCTGGAGCCGGTGGTGCAGCGCACTTACCTGGAATGTTAGCGGCTCATACGGCAATCCCGGTGCTAGGTGTTCCGGTAGCCAGTAAGCAGCTAAAAGGTATGGACAGCTTGCTATCTATCGTTCAAATGCCAAAAGGTGTTGCCGTGGGTGCCTTGGCTATTGGTGAAGCCGGAGCAGCTAACGCCGGGTTGTTGGCGGCACAGATAATTGGTTCTTTCGATGCAACCGTGCGCGAGCGGGTGATACAGTTTCGACAGCGACAGCGCGATAAGGTAATGGCCAACGCGGATCTGGAGCTTCCTAAATGAATATACTGATTCTCGGTAACGGTCAGCTGGGACAAATGTTGGGTAAAGCGGTTATCCAGCAGGGACATCAATGTGTGCTCTACAGTGATCGCGAACATAAAGTGATGGCGCTTGGCAGTCAGCAGGCGTTAAGTCTGTCGTTAGACGAAGCCAAAAATTGGGCCGACGTAGTCACCTGGGAGCATGAGCACCTTGCCGATGATCTTGTTAGTCTTACCAACGACAAGTTTTTATTGAAAGCCGAGCGGTTTAAACAATTAACCGACCGTCGCTCACAAAAAGCATTGTGTGATGAACTAGGTATACCGACATCCCCCTGGCAAGCATTTGAGGATGCAGAACAACTGCAGCGGATCTTGGAAAAAACAGAAAAACCGGTTGTTATTAAGTCAGCTCGGGGCGGTTATGACGGTAAAGGTCAGTGGCGTTGGAAGCCAGGCCAAGATATTTCGTCGCTGGCGATGGATGCCGGACAGCGGCCGGGTATCGTTGAGGACATGATCGGATTTACGCACGAGGTGTCTGTTGTTGCTGCCCGCGATCACCATGGCGAACAGCGTGGCTATCCACTCACCGTCAATGTCCATAAGGACGGAATTTTAGCCTATAGCATGGCCGGTGCTCAGCAGTTTTCGGAAGCTTTAGAGCAACAAGCGCAGGAATATCACCAAAAACTAACCGATCATATTGATTACATTGGCGTTTTAGCCATCGAATTTTTTGTGGTGGGTGATGGCGAGAGTCAGCAGCTGTTGGTTAACGAAATTGCACCCAGAGTCCATAACTCTGGACACTGGACCATGAGCGGTGCCAACTGTGACCAGTTTAATTTACATATTCGTTGTATTACCGGATTGCCGCTACCGGATTTTTTAGTAGCGCCGACACTGATGATTAATGCGATTGGTATTGATGGCTTGCCAGAAGTTCTTTGGGAGGCCTCAGCAGCCGATTGCCATTGGTATGGTAAAGACTCCCGGCCGGGCCGCAAAGTCGGTCATGTAAACTTTATGATTGATACCTTTGAGCGGGGTGAGAAGCTCGCTTCACAATGGTGTAACGAGCTCCAGCTACTGGCGTAACCAATAATCTAGCTAAACCGTGCCGTCAGCCACTGCTTCATATCCTGCACCTGCTCCAGACACAGCGAGTGTGGCATGGGGTAGGTCTGATAAGTAATCGTATAGCCGCGGCTTTTTAGCTCGTCTGCGGCTTTACGACCCAATGCTTCCGGCACAACCGGATCCTGAGTGCCGTGCTGGACCAATATCGGCAACGCTTTATTAGCGTCACTGGGTTGTATATCGTTGGCCGTTGCAAAGTAAGTCGAATGGGCCATTAAGCCTCCCAGTGCTTTAGGGTAGGTTAACGCCGCTTCGTAGCCGACCGCGCCACCTTGCGAAAAACCAGCAATAATAATACGGCGACTATCAACTCCTGCCGCTATTTGTTGATCAATTAATGCATGCACCTGTTGCGCAGACTCTCTTAACTGCTTGCTGTCTATTGTGCGATCGATACTAATGTCAGTAATATCGTACCAGGCAGGCATGACCATGCCCTGATTAATTGTCACCGGTAGTTGCGGGGCGTTAGGAAACAAAAAGCGCAGGTTGGCATTGTCAAACTGCAAATGTTCAGTCATCGGAACAAAATCGTTACCCGATGCGCCAAGTCCGTGTAGCCAGATAATTACCGCGTCCGCCGGTTGGCTTGGCTCATGCTTTATAACGTCCAGTGACATGTACTCTCCTGTTTCTAAGATATTGGGTTAAGCAGCTTGGTAACTGCCCAACCAGCGTAAATGGTTTAATTTAGCAAGCTGCTCCAGGGCTTCTTGCACGTGAGACTGTTGAATATGGCCATCAAAATCAATGAAAAAGTGGTACTGACCAAAACCGCCCCCGGTTGGCCGCGAAACAATTGATGTTAAGTTTATAGCTCGTCGCGCAAAAACCGACAAACTATCCACCAGAAGTCCTGGATGATCATTGTCATCAATCAACAGAACACTGCTTTTCCAGCGCCTGTTGGGGTCGTATGCAGGGGCCAAATTATTTGCTGATAATACCACAAAGCGAGTTTCGTTATGCGCGATGTCGGCTGCTCGTGAGCTTAATAAAGTAAGTTGATCCGGGCATTGTATATGACTTGGCACAAGCGCAGCAGAGGGCTCCGACGTCCCCAATAGACTGTTTAGCGATTCACTATTGCTACTGGTATGGGTTACCGGTAATGCTAGCTGCTGCAGCGCCCTTCGACACTGACCGGCAGCCACGAACTGTGCATAAATTGACCTTGGGCTGGGATGATTGGTCACAATTTGAAACTCTACCGGTAGGGTTAACTCGGCAATAATGTGTAGCGATTTATGAACTAGAGAATCAACCACCGGCGAGACAAAGCCTTCGCTTAAATTTTCGATCGGTGCAAGTCCGAGCTGTGACTCGTTGACGGCCTCAATAACGGCCGGCAACGAATCCTGTAGGTTAATCGTTAAGTCCAGAGACTGTTGTTTTAACCAAGTCTGCGCGGCAAGCTCCGAGAACGTGCCGGCAGGCCCCAAAGTAACGAGTTGAGATTCTGTTACCTGCATTAGTCTTGTTTATACTTCGCAAACCACGCCAGCGCGTGTTCAATTTTAGCAATCATATTAGACGGCCGCGCAGTAACGCCATGAGAGGCGCCGGGCACTCTTACCATAGCGGTGTCTACCTGTTGCAATTGAAGCGCCTGATAAAATTGTTCAGTCTCTGAGATTGGTGTGCGCCGATCATCTTCGCCGGTAAATAACAGCACAGGCGTTTTAACATTGCCGACTAACGATAGCGGGGAACGCTCCCAATAGTGCTCTATCTCTTCCCAGGGCATGCCAGGGAATTGGTTATGAATTTGTCCTATCGAGCTATCCGCAGTAAGTACTTTACTGACCCAGTTGATCACCGGATTAGTGGCGGCCGCTGCGTTAAATCGATCGGTCATACCAACGGCATAGGCAGTAGCAATGCCACCTGCCGAGCCGCCGGCAATAAACAGGTTGTTGCTGTCGATAAAGCCTTTGTCGATAAGTGCATCAACACCACTCATGTGATCAGCAAAGTCGTACGGCGAGGAATAGTTGCCATCGAGTAGCATGGCAAAGTCTTTGCCGTACGAGGTGCTGCCGCGGTGGTTAACATATAACACAACGTAGCCTTCAGCTGCGTACCGCTGGTGCTCGGCGGCAAAGTGCGGACCATAAGATAGGTGAGGCCCGCCGTGGATCTCCAGTAGTAAAGGATACTCTTTACTGCTATCGAATCCCGGAGGCGTAATATACCAGCCTTGAATCTGCTCTCCGTCGTAACGAGATTCAAATTCAATTTCGTGAACTTCACCCAATTCGCGATAACCGAGTAAATCTTCGTTCAGCTCGGTTAACGCTGTGCGCTCAGCGCTTGGATTGATGAAACCAACGTCCGCAGGTCGATAAGCGCTGCCCTGAGTATAAGCAATAGCGCCGTTTTCGGCGGCGCTAAATGAGCCCATGGTGTATGGGCGGCTAACATAGGTTCCACCAACATCGTCGGTAAGACGGGTCATCTCGTCGTTAAGAGAAACCGACGCAATCACGTTTTTACCACGGTCTGCAAATTGTACTGCAATACTGTCTTGCCCTGTCCACTGCGGATTACTGAATGAACGGTCTAACTCTGTTTGCAGCTGTTGGCTGTCCTGGCTGTCCCAATCCATAACCCACAGCTGACTTTTATGATATGGCACCGGCTCGTTACCGCTATGTAAGTAGGTCAGTCGCTCGCCATTAGGCGAAAACTGGGCCGAATGCTCCTGCCCAGGGATATCAGTGACTTGGCTTAGCTTCTTATCGTTGACAGACACCGAATAAAGATCGCTTTCATTAACTTGATACGCCCAATCTTCATTGCGATTAGCTGAAAATACGATGCTACTGTCGTCGGCTGCCCAAGTTAGTGGACCGCGGTGGCTGTAAGGCCCTTCCGTCAACTGCCGGGCTGTGCCGCCCAGTGCAGGAACGGTGAAAAGCTGTTGGTGGGCGGGATCTAAAATACCTCTGCCATCCCGTTGGTAATAAGTTTCCTCGACGATGACCGGGTTGCCGGACCATTCTGCCCCTTCAGGTTTGCTCGGCATTTTTACTGATTTGGCGAAATCAGTCGGCGGTGCTTTTACTGACATCATGAAGGCAATCGTTGAGTCGTCGTTTGACCAACTTAAACTGGAGGGCGATTCATGCACCTGCGACACTTTGGCGACTTTTTGCTGTTCCACCCAATAAACATGAATTTGGTTTTTCTCGTTTCGGTTTGATGTGAAAGCCAGTCGACCACTGTCATTGGACCAACTGAGGTTGCTGTAACTATGGCCATCGTCAAAAATGGGTAAAGCTTCACCGGTGTCGGTCTCAATCAGCCATAATGACCCACGTGTAGAATCTTTCATGTCGTCAAAACTGGTTCTGATGTAAGCGATGTATTTACCGTCCGGGGAGATGGTTACCTGGTTGGCGTATTCAAGCTGAAAAATATCTTCGGCTTTAAATGTTTCTGCCTCGGCAGCAGTATAGGGACTGGCAAGCAAGCTAATGCCGACAGCCAGTGCGGACGCTTTTAACCACATAACGATTTCCTCAAATTATTAATTATTTAAACTGAATATGGCTTAACGTTACTGAAGCCTCTAACGAAGTGCAAAGACTTCCGTTAAACTCGAGGAAAAATAGGATAAACTCGCTGCTAACATGAGTAATAACAAACCGCCCATGAATTATCGCAAAACACGCGCTGAGATAAATACAGCCGCTTTACAACATAACCTTCGTTGGATTCGAGCCGCCAGTGGTTCCGCGTCAATACTGGGCGTGGTTAAAGCTGATGGTTATGGTCATGGCATAAAGCCCGTCTGTGATGCACTTGAGCACGAGGTTGACGCATTTGCAGTTGGATTTACCGACGAGGCGTTGGCGCTTCGGGCTGCTTGCCCTGCGTCCAGGCACTCAGTACTAATTCTGGAAGGCTGCCAGACTGCGGAAGAACTAAAGTTATGTGTTGATAAAAACTTCAGTACGGTGGTGCACTGTCTGCAGCAGTTAGAACTACTGGAGCAGGCGTCGTTAAAGCAGCCGCTGGATATTTGGCTGAAAATTGACACGGGCATGCACCGATTAGGCATTGCCACTGATCAAGCAGACGCATTTGTGAAACGCTTAGAAGCTTCATCGAATGTGGCCAGCGTGACGTTAATGTCGCATTTAGCGAATGCTGACACAGGATTGCCGCTTAACCATTTTCAGCGGCAGCAGTACGAAGCCATCAAGCGGACTTACCCTGAGCACCGTCGTTCGTTGCACAATTCTGCTGCGTTGTTAAATCCGCAGCTGCGTGGTGAGCCAGGGTCTAAGGACTGGGTCCGAAGCGGGTTGTTAATGTACGGCGTAAACCCGTCGGATTTGACTGAAATTCAGGAGGAATTAATTCCTGTAATGTCGCTAAAAGCGCCGATTATCGCCATTCACGACCTGAAAAAAGGCGACTCGGTCGGCTACGGCAGCCAGTGGACGGCCGCCGCCGACACCCGCATCGCTACAGTGGCAATCGGTTATGCGGACGGTTACCCAAGGCAATGTATGAATGGCACGCCAACCTTTGTTAAGGGTCAGAGAGCCTCACTGGTGGGGCGAGTTTCGATGGATATGATCACCATTGATATCACTCATATTGATGACGTTGCGATGGGGGATGATGTTGAGCTTTGGGGCGAAAACATCGATGTCCGCGAAGTTGCTCGCTGCGCGGACACCATTTCCTGGCACCTACTAACGGGGACCAGTGTCCGAGTCCCTCGGGTCGTCAGAGGTTAGTTGTTCCAGCTCCTCAAGGTGCGAACTAACTGCTGCCAGTGTTTTTTCTGGAAAGTTTTGGTCGAGCAAAGGGCCAATAAACATACCCATGATCAGAGCAGAAGTTGGATCTTGTTCAATTTGCTTTTTATACGATAACTGATTGCCGGCGGCCATTATGATCCCGCAGTGCAAAGCCAGAGTTTCTAAATCTGAATAACCATGGTCTTGCGCAATCTCTAACGCTATATGATTGTCGTCTTCGTCGACACCATCTAAAAAGCGCTGCTCTATACCTTTTACCGACATTAAATTAAATAAGTCGTCACGGAACTGTTCCTCATTATATTTTTCAGCATATTCTTCAGCGTCGTACTCGTCGTATTCCCACTGGTCTTCTGTTTCGGACGATTTAATATTCTCGCCGTAGGCTTTAAAAGCAGCCATGGTCTTAAGGAACCGCTGCACGTCATTTTCATTGATAAGGTATTGCTCGCTGGCCACTGCTGAATAACAACTGAGCACCATGACCAGACCTATTAAGAACCGCTTCATTTTATATCTCCAGTGCTGAATAAAGTCGGAAAGCTTAGTTGCGAAACTGACCCTTGTCGCCGACACTGAACGTATTGGTTAGTCTGTTAATTAAGACAGTGAGAGGGGTTATTAATGAGTCCGGGACGTGGTTTATTCATTTTTTTAGTAGCCGCACTAGTTAGTGCATGCCAGCAAACCCAGACCTCAAAGGCGACAGAGGTTGATGCCGATATGGCGGTGATTAATGCCAATATCGTCACTTTTAATGGCCGCGAGGGACAGTTGCTCAGTCAACGTGCCGTGTTAATTAAAGACGACGAAATTAGCCGGATAGTCCCAATGGCGTTAGCTGAAAATTTACCAGAATCTGTGCGCCTGGTGGACGCAAATGATGGCTACGTACTGGCCGGCTTTACAGAAATGCACGGTCACGTGCCGCCGGCGACCGACTTTGGTCAACTTCCGAAGCGCTATGCGGACGACATGCTGTTCTTGTACCTGGCTAACGGCGTGACCACAGTTAGGGGAATGTTGGGCTACCCCCATCAATTGCAACTAAAACGCGATATTGAGGCGGGAGAGAGAACCGGGCCAACTCTCTACTTAGCCGGCCCCAGTTTTAATGGTAATACGGTTGAATCAGTGGAACAGGCAACAAACCGTGTCATTGAACAGCGTCAACAAGGCTGGGATCTGCTGAAGATTCATCCTGGGTTAACGCTGGAAGAGTACCGGGCGTTAGCTGAGACGGCGCGAAAGCATAATATGGATTTTGCCGGTCATGTGCCTAAGGATGTTGGCTTAGAGGTGGCCTTACAAGAGGGTCAGCGAACTATCGACCACATGGACGGTTACCTGGAGTACGTTGATGCGATAGACCGGCCAATTACAGAACAAGAGTTGCAAGAATTAGTCGACTTAACGCTAGAGTATAACGTAGGAGTGGTGCCAACCCAGGCCTTATGGTCGACCTTAATTGGCGCGGAAGATCCAGAATCGCTAGCAAAATACCCAGAGCTGGATTTGGTGCCGGAATCGGTGCGTGACGGCTGGGTAAACTATTACCAGCAGCCGAGCATGGGATACTTTAACCAAGATAACGCCACAGTTCAGCAGGACAACCGACAACAATTGTTAAAAGCGCTGCACGATGCTGGCGCGAAGATAATTTTTGGTACCGACGCGCCGCAGCTGTTCAGCGTGCCCGGCTTTTCAATCCACCACGAGATACAGAAAATGCGGGAAGCCGGGATTCCGCTAGCGGATATTTATTACTATGCGACCGTAGCCGCGGGTTACTATTTCGAGGATAACGATCGGTTTGGACAAATTAGTAAAGGTCAGCGGGCGGACTTTATGGTACTCAAAAACAATCCACTGCAATCGGCAGACGCATTAGAAACGATACAGGGCGTGATGGTTCGCGGACAGTGGCTGGCTAAACAGGAAATTGATAGTAAGTTAGAGGAAATACGCGCGGCTTATCAGTGAGCCGCGCGCAAATTGTACTTTATTGATCGAGTTGTAGTACCCACTCGGTTAATAAACGTACACCAAAGCCTGTTGGCCCGGCTGGGTGAATGCCTGTTGGGCTGCTAACCATGGCATCAGCAGCCATATCAATATGAACCCATGGCGTATCACCGGCAAAGTGCTTCAGGAATGCCGCACCTGCCTGAGTACCGGGTGAACCAATATTGCGAATATCGGCCAGTGGGCTGTCAATGATCCCGGGATATCCCTCTAACGGCAGCTCCCAGACTTTTTCACCGGTGGTATTGCCGGCTTCTTTAATCGCGCTACGCAGTTCTTCGTCGGACGCGAACATAGCGGCATAACCAGTACCTAAAGCACCCACTTTAGAGCCTGTTAGTGTCGCAATGTTAGCAATCGCACGAGGTTCAAATTTATCATTTGCGTACCAGTTTGCATCACCCAGGATCAGGCGACCCTCAGCATCGGTGTTAGCAATCTCAACCAAAGTGCCGTCACCGGCTTTAACCACGTCGCCGGGCAGGGTGGCAGTTCCGGAGATTAAATTATGCGATAGTGGAGCGACGGCAACGACGTTAACCGGTGCCTTTTGCGCCGCCAGCGCCATAACTGAGCCAATTACCGCGCCTGCGCCTGCTTTGTCGGTTTGCATGCGCAGAATTGATGATGAACTGGTTTTCAGGTTATAGCCGCCGGTATCAAAAGTATTCCCCTTGCCGACTAAAGCAATAGGGGTTTCGTCAGAGCCTTTGTAGTGCGCGACCAGCAAATAAGAACCATGCTGGCTACCCTTACTGACTCCGTGTAACAAGCCCATGCCCATTTCTTCAACCTGTTCGGGTGACACGACCGTTACTTCAATGTCTAAACCTTTCATGGCCTCTTGCGCCAGCTTAACGATAGCTTCAGGATAGCCATCGCTACCAGGTAGGGCGGTGATGTCACGCGCAATAAATACGCCTTCGGCAAGGCCGCGAGCTACAGTATATTGCTTTTCGGCACTCTTAGGACTGTTAACCAGCCAGTGGTATTGTGTTGCAGGGCGTGCTTTTGGCTCTGACTGATAACGATCAAAACGGTAGTTCCTTAAATCGATGCCGTGGGCGATGTTAGCGGCCACTTCGGCAGCAATACCCGGATTAGACATTAAGCGGGTATCAAAAACCACCTCATCAAGCTCAGGCTTTAGAGCAGCAGCAATAGCGGCGCCTAACTTTTCTGCCTCGAAGCGAGAGAGCTCTGCCGGGTTACCAACACCGGCCAGCAACAAATGGTTCGCTTTTGTTCCTTCGGGAGCAACAATCGAAGTCAACTGAGCGGCCTTGCCATCGAACTCTTCAATTGAAGCAGCGCGGGCTACAGCTTTTTGTGCGTCAGCCGACCACTCAGGGCTAGAAATTGCTGAGTCTTCCGGCACAAAAATAACACGAGTTTCGGTGGTTTTATCCTGGTCTGAAAAGACTGTGCTGGTATTTAAGTAATCACTGGCCACAGCAGGATAAGCGAGCGCTGATGACACGGCAACGGCGCTAATGAGTTGTTTTACAGACATAACACTTCCTTTTTTTAGGTAATGCGACTTACTATAAAGGGATGAGCGGGCGAAGGGCAAAAGTTTAAGGTCAATCCAGAAAAAACTGCGACGAATTCAAGTTGCCGCAAACGCTGGACAGCCGGGGTCAGTATCCCTATAATGCCCTCGCTTTCCCAAAGCATGTGCACCCGTAGCTCAGCTGGATAGAGCGCTGCCCCTCCGGAGGTAAAGGTCGGACGGCAAAAAGGGTTCGAAGGTAAAGGTCAAAATTTAGTAGATGCGCCCGTAGCTCAGCTGGATAGAGCGCTGCCCTCCGGAGGCAACGGTCAGTCGGTAAATAGGCACAGTGGTTAGAAGTCAAAATTTGGAAATGCGCCCGTAGCTCAGCTGGATAGAGCGCCGCCCTCCGGAGGCGGAGGTCACAGGTTC
>JBNJEZ010000008.1:21949-117649 GCA_051746345.1 Pseudomonadota bacterium | reverse complement strand
TGGGTAGCCTTCGGCTCGCCGAAGGGGCAGGTGGTCATCGGCGACACCGATGGACGGATCCGTCGCACCTCTATTCGATATCCTCGATCCGGATAAAGGCCCGGCCGTCGGCTTGCCGATGGGGCTAATAAACGGGTACAATCATTGCCCAATTAAATAATTAAAGAGAGCATGCAAAAAATAACCCCCAACTTAGAGCCGATAGGCGACGCGGCCAAAGCGGCTGCTGAGAAAGCTTATGCGCCCTATAGTAGCTTCCAGGTAGGCGCTGCAATGCAACTGCGCGATGGTAGTATAATTACCGGCTGTAACGTTGAGAATGTGTCCTACGGACTTTCCAATTGCGCCGAAAGAACAGCAATTTATCGTGCGGTGGCCGAAGGTCATGACCTGTCAAAGGTTGATCACTTAGCTATCTATACACCAACTGACACTGTGCACTCGCCGTGTGGCGCTTGTCGGCAAGTAATGGTGGAATTTTTCGACGCCGATACTCGAGTCAGTTCCTACAGCAACGGCGGTAGCCAGCACTGGACTGTTGCCGAATTACTGCCTAACAGTTTTAACTTTAAGTAACAGAATTTTATTTCTCGATACTATAGATCAAGTCGCCACCCTGGCTTTCGGAGGAAGAATTAGACTCTAGTGACAAATGGTCGGTTAACTGGTAGCGCAAGAAAAACGAAGACGTCGATTCAATTAAACCAATACCGTATTTGATATACAGTCGTGGTGTCAGGTATTTGCCAATGTACAGCGAAGTGTCATTGACATCGTTAGAGGAAGAGTCCAGCGCGACTTCATCAAAACCAAAGGTATCTTTTATATTTTGAGTAACCGACTCGGTGATGTCACCGGTTAGTAGTAATGCTGCTTGTAGCTCTAGGTTACTAGACTCTGCTCCGGAGTTTGGCGCTCGGCCAAACATTAAGTACGAGAGTACCGATGCTTCAGGCATGGCAGGGTCTGAAAATAAATTTAATTCAGGCTCAACTAATGTTCCAGTCACTTGAGCGCCAACTTTTTTGGGAGCATTTGTAGCTTCCGGTGGTTTTCGTACAACCTGCAAATTTAAGCCAGGATTCTCAATAGGACCGCCATTGTAGATGAACTGCCCTTTCTCGATTGTTAACTCTTGGCCGTATATTTCATAGGTGCCTGCTTGAACTCCTATTTGCCCATTAGCACGGGCAACCGAACCGCTTGACTGAACAATATTCACGCCGCCTGTTAAACGTCCTTCAAAGCCGTAAGCGGCAACCCTAACGTCATCCCCAAGTGTGACGGTGACATCGGCATTGCTGGTGTATGCAGGCTCAGAATCTGTTTGTTGTTGTTTCACTACAACGTCAGAGGATGGGCTGACCACATTCGACATTTGCGGCGGCGTAATCAGTGCTTTAGGAACATTAATTGTACCTCCGACATCAATGTGTCGATCTTCGATAGAAAGTGTCAGCTGAGGACTGGCTATAATACTTAACTTAGGAGTATCCATGATTTGTAAGTCGCTACCGGTCAATTCCGCGCTTAAGGCTTGTGTCGGAACATCTAGAGATCCTGATAAAGAGAATTTGCCCGTTCCGACTGTTCCGTCACCGGTTACTTCGAATGATTGACCCGACTCGTTGCTGGGTTGCAAGCGTAATTCGGTTGCAGTGATTAGGGTGCCGGTTTGATTAATTAACAACTGCTCAATGGTTGCTGACATTTTAGGTCTGAGTTTAGGGTTAGCCAAGGATCCATTAATAGCGATATCGAGCCGCATATTTCCCTCGGCCTGACTTAATGCGGGGCTTATTATTTGCAAAATCCGAATATCCTCGAGGACACCCACTAGCTGCCCCGAAAGCTCGCTATCAGCCGACAGTTTCGCAGCGGTTACTGAGCCATCAAGTTGCAGGCCTATATCGCTTGCATCAGCATTAATACTCACTTTAGTCGCTGTATTTTCAGGCACTATATTGATAGCTATCTTATCGATCAGCACCGATTCTTCTAAACCGGCCAGCTCCGCGTTCTCTACCGATAGTCGACCTTTCATCTGTGAAGCTTCAAAGTTGTTCAAATCGAACTGTGTACTTAACTGAGCCGCTGCCCAGCCATCGAGTTTAATATCGCTTGCCGGAAACATATAGTTAACCAGCTGTAAGGGAATTTTTGGAGCGTCCAACTCAACTAAACTGATTGCTGAGGTACTGTCTTTGTCGTTAACTCTTATGCAGATGGGCTGGCCAAAACTTTCTTGAGTAAGACAGAAGTCACTAACGGACAGACTAGGTTGTTGCCATTGATAAATAAGCGTCGCAGCTTTATCCAAGCTGAATTCAGCGAGGTCCGATGGTTTGATAGAAAGCGTTTTAAGCTTTGTTGTTACCGCGTTTGAATCTAGCGTATTATCTAATGCTAAAGCAATTTCTGTATCGTTAGTTGTTGTCTGCAACTGCATTGATTGTGAATTTTTTCCGCCCTCAGCGGTTAAGACAACGTCGGTTAATGATTGTCCGCCAACAGTAAACTCATCGCTGGTCAATTCAACATCGGCCCAGGGTGAGGTTAAGTCACCCTCAATGTTGGCTTTAACAGCAACAGCACCCGATAAATCGGCCGGGAGGAAGGGCAGATCAGCCAGCGATGGTATCGTTGCAGTGACACTGAGTTGCCGGCCAGGTGCCATCATGCCTGATGCCTGCAGTGAACTGTCCCGCCACTTTAAATCCAGTGAGTTAATTTGTAAGTAAGGGGCATCGTACCTGACATCAGCAATGAGAGAGGTTGGCTTACCGAATAGTTGTCCGTCGATATCTGAATTGAACAGCAGTTCGTCAGCCCAATTAACGCTCGCACTGCCTGCAACAGAGCCGTTAAATGCTGATTCCTGTAAACGGATGTTGTTGAGATTTAATTCTGTACGGGTAAGTCGACCTTGGCTGGTAAAGCTGACCTGATTGCCATCTTTGAGTCGGGCGGTAATATCCGTTTGTAAATTGAGGTTTTGAAGTGAACCTTGCATCTTGAGACGGCCGGATCCAGTTGTGGTTTGATAGGTTAAAGCGTCCGTCGTTAAGCTGAAATCTAAATCCGTCGGCTGTGCAAGGCCAATAGTACCGGCAAGGCTCAATGGACCATTCACGTCGCCGCTGAGCTGAGCTGTAAGTGTGTCTATATTGACGATTTGTTGCTGTAGATTAACAGTTCCATCTAGCGCAGCTGTTTGTGCTTTAGTAATGAGTTCAAGCGTTGGGCGGGCTATCACCAAGCCTGTTTCATCGCCAGCTAGCGAAAGGTTGCCATCGAGGCTCAGGTCGTCGACACCGTTGATATTAAATGCGCTTAGCCAAGGCGTTGGATCAGTATCGGAAAATTTTATGGCTGAGGTCCAGCTAAGTTGCTCTAACGGAGCGCTAATTGCAAAATCACCGCTAATATTGAGTTTCTTGTCGGTTGTGAAAGAGCCTTCGGTGTTATCGATGTTACCGCTTAGCTGAGCCTCCACTGAGGTTGCCGGATAATCGGGTGAGTGTAATTCAATGTTTGTCGTTAGTTGATGTTTTAGAGGAAAACTCAAGGCCAGACTACCGGCTACAGACACCGTCGCGTATTGGTGCTCCAGCAATAGTTGGGAGAGTTTAAGCTGTCCATTTTTCAGCAACTGCAGGGAACTTGTAATAGCAACCTGCTGCGCAGGGGCATCGTTAATGAACAGCCAGCTGTTATCAAGCCTAAATCGTTTAAGCTGTACCTCAACCGGAAGTTCAACTGAAAAATCCTCGATCGAAGTGGGTTCTGCGGAGGTTTCTTGCTCGGCATCGGGCGCCCGCAGTCTGACTTCACCTGTACCAAGATGGAGCTCATTAATGGTTAATTTTCCCGTCAGTAAATCGCTGGGCGACCAGGCTACTGAGAGGCTTTCAAGCTCAGTGGAAAAACGGTCTGACTGAAAAGAGACACCGGTGAAGGTAAATGAGTCGGCTAGCGTTCCGGAAAAAGTTTGGTAGGTTACTGTGTCAGGCAACAGTGATTGCCCAAATTTAATCACCCAGTGGCTGCCCGCTTCTGTATTAATGAGACTGAACAAAGTGACTGGAATCACCAGAAACACAAGTGTTGCAGAAATCAGCAGTGCGTACGCAAGGCGACGATAAATGCTCATAAGTCAGGCCCCAACGTAAAGTGGAGACGCCATGGATTCCCTGGTTCATCAATAGCTTGCGCAAGGTCTAAGCGGATCGCACCGACAGGAGATATCCAGCGAACCCCAAAACCAACACTTTGCTTTAAGGCTTTATTGGGTTCAATCATAGTGTTACCGAAGTCTGTAAATAGTGCTACCCGCCAGCTTTCTGCGAACCGGTAATCGACTTCAGCGCTTGCTACGGCTAAATATTGGCCACCAATAACAGCTCCGGTTTCGTCTTCTGGACCCAGTTGTTCATATGCATAGCCGCGAACACTATTGTCACCTCCGGCAAAAAAACGGAGCGTCGGTGGCAGCTCCGAAAACTGGTTGGTGTAAGTAGCACCAATTTCCGCGCGTGTTAAAAGTCTCCAGCGTTCCGTCAAAGACCAAACGGATTTTAATTCGGCGTAACCACTCAATACATCTACGTCCGATAGAAGTTCGTCAGCGGCAGCTTTTAAGCCTAGATTTAAACGCCAACCGTTAGTCACATTAACACGGTCATTGGCGCTAATATAACGCCACTCCATGGCTGGTATTAGTACATTAGAAACTTCTCGTTGTTCACCAAAAGAATAATCTTCTCTAAGCCAGCTTAGATTGTATTCGCGTTGCCAGTTTTGGTAACTGTAGACATCTAAGGCTTTTAGACGGTAGGTGCGAGTATCCAGGCTATCATTTTCTTTGTCGCCGATTTCCGCTCTCAACTGATAATAATCGGTTTGTGGTTTCTCGCCCGGAATATTATAAATCGCCGTCGCGCGACTTTCGTACTGCGCAAGTCTTACAGTCGAGCGAAACTGATGGCCTCGGTCATTTACCCATCGACGATCAATGCCGGCAGTAATCCGAGCTCCGGTATCGGTGCCATAGCCAATGCCATAGCGGTAATGGGTTTGTTCATTGGCTTCGGTTTCGACTCGTACCGGCACCTGATTGTTTTCATCGCCGCGCTGCCAATCGCTGCTAACCTGTACCTGTTCAAAGTAGTCACTGTTGCCTAGGTCCACCTGAAAACGACTTAACTCGGAAGTTAAGTATGGGTCGCCACGATTAAAACGTGCATAACGTTCTAGCAAGTCGTGGTTAAGATGGCTAGCGACAATATCGAGCTGACCAAAGTAGAATCTTGGGCCACTGTCGAAACGCACCTGGATATCTGCTGAGTCATTATCCGTATCAATAGTAACTTGCGACTGGTCGAAGCTTGCCTGATGATAACCTCGTTGGATGGCACGACTCATTAAGGCCGACTTTTGTGCTTCATAACTGCTGTGCACAAAAACATCACCCGCTTTTAAAGCACTTTTTTT
Organism: Pseudomonadota bacterium; assembly: GCA_051746345.1. Lineage (GTDB taxonomy): Bacteria > Pseudomonadota > Gammaproteobacteria > Enterobacterales > Alteromonadaceae > Idiomarina. The sequence goes on along the minus strand of JBNJEZ010000008.1, from coordinate 112,156 downwards.
AATCAACTGCTTTAATTGCGGATCATCCTGGCCTTCGCCTTCAATCCGCCATTGATTAAGGTTAATGGTGACCGGTTGATTGAGCGTAATATGATAGGTGGCTTGCCAGCGGTTATTGTCCGAGCTGTCGTCGGAATTTTGCAATTCGGATTTAACGTCAACGTTATAGTAGCCGAAAGGTTCTAGCGCTTTCTTTATTTCACGAGGTGCTTGACGATGTAGGTAACGAACTTGATAGTTTCGATAGTTGCGATCGGTTTCTAAATTTGCAATTTGCAGGTAGGCTCTGACATTATTCAAAAGCTTGCCACTAACACCGTTTACTTGCACACTAACATGCGCCACGATATTCGCTTGAACCGATAGCGAAACACACAGTAAAAAGGCAATGGTAAGGCTTTTGGCAAAAGAGAATTTAGCCAGTTTCATCATTAGGGTTACGTCTCCAGAGCATGTGCTCATAGTCGCACGGCTTTAGTCGAAAAGTAAAACGATAGTTTATACAGGGAGTTGGTCATGGCCATCGTGGTCACTGCAGCAGAAAAACGATTATTACAAGATGTCACTATACCACCACGTCCACAGACATTACTTACTGTTAGTGCTGAAGGTAAGAAAGAACATCCGGACGTAAGTGTAATCGCTGAGGCGATTGCCAGTGATATGGGCATCGCTGCGGCAGTGTTGCAAGTCGTCAACTCAGCCGCCTACCGTCGTAGCCAACAAATAGACTCCATTCAGCAGGCAGTAATGACGCTTGGTTTTCGACGAGTTTTTCCGATTGTGAGAGCAGTTGCCTTAAAGCGTGCTGTCTCTGGTGGCTATGATTTATCAGAGTTCTGGCGTTATAACGAATGGGTTGCCGGCGCATGCGCGCTGGTTGCGGAGGCTGTAAACCTCAATAGTATTAAAGATCATGCGTATATGCTCGGTTTGTTCCAGAGTAGTGGTATCCCTGTGATGTTGGAGCAGTTTGAGGATTATCAAACATTTATCAAGAAAGCCGATACAACCTCCTGGTATCAATTGCAGTCGCAGGAACAACAGCAGTTTGAAACCACCCATACCACGGTTGGCGCGTTGTTAGCGCAACAATGGAAGCTGCCGAACTTGTTGGTCGAGGCTATCTACTATCTGTACGACGACAGCTCGATTCTTGGCAGTGATTCAGAGTTACATCCGATGGCAGCCAATTTGTTGGCGATTTCGAAACTCGCAAAGTACGCCGTTGATCTAAAAACCCGCAGCCTGGCAGGAAAAGAAGAATGGCAGCAGGTCGAAGATGCGATTCTTGCTCGGTTCGGGCTTGATGAAGTAGAAGTCGAATCGTTGGTCGGGGAAGTGCACGAGGTTCTTTTTGAGAACGAGTTTTAATGATTGGTTACTTTCTCTTCAGTTAGTTGCTAATTATCCAGTTTCTACTTGCGCGAATAGTATAGCTCGGTATAATTCCTGGCTTCAGACTTAGGGGCGTAGTTCCAACGGCAGAACAGCGGTCTCCAAAACCGACGGTTGGGGGTTCGAATCCCTCCGCCCCTGCCAGTCTGAATACCCACCGACAGATCTCTGGTACATTTGAGCCTCATTCAGTACACTAAGTCATATCTAAGCAAACTAATATCCAGTCGATTGGGAAGTTTATGCAAGTACAATGGCGTTCACAGCAACAAGCTGTTTTGCAGGCGATGCAGGTACCACTTTACCAAGCACGGAAGAAAAACGCGCCAACAATAGCGCCGCCAAGCGAACAGTTTTTTTATCGAGTTGGCCCGCTTTATCTTAGCTCAGAACAACCTTTGCCGGTTGCCTTGCCGCGTTGGCTGGAAGACTTGTGTATTGTTCTGGATAGCCGGCCGGTAGCGATAAAAGAAGCGACGACAGCGGCAGAGGTTTGGACTCTGCAACAATGTCACCAGCAATTGCAAAGTGCACAAGGGAAGCGTCAGTTTTGGCAGCAACTGAGCAACGTCTTAACGTCTCTATAATCGATTCAAATCCTTCATCAGCTTTGTATCAGGTCGAGCAGCTCGCTCACGACTTCCCCTGGTCAAAAGCAATATTCATGCAAAGTAGCGGTGATGGTTATCGGTGGCGGGAATTGATCTACCAGGGAAAAACCAGTGGCTTTACTGTCTGCCAACAGGTGCTCGACGAGCTAACTTTGCACAATATTGCAGTTGCACCTGACTATCAGGGGCGTGGCCTAGGTAGCCAGCTACTTGATGACGTATTACGCTATGCTCAGAATTATGATTTAACAGTATTTTTAGAGGTCCGCTTGTCGAACACAAAAGCTGTGCAGTTGTATGAGAAGTCTGGTTTCGTGATGGTTGGGCGGCGAGCCAGCTACTATCGCACAGTAGCAGGCTTTGAAGATGGCCTGGTAATGCGTTGGCAGCGAACCGAAAATTAATGGAACAGGAAACAGTTATGCGCGCGAAGTTAGAGCAGATCGTATCGTTTATCGATTTAACCACCTTAAACAATGACGACACCGTAGATAGTATTGCCGCGCTTTGTAATAAAGCGACACTGGGTCAGGCTCAAGTGGCAGCGCTATGTGTCTTTCCTGAGCTGATAGTGGCGGCTAAGCAACAGCTTGCACAGCGGCAGCTCGACATTCCGGTGGCGACGGTCACTAATTTTCCCGAAGGCAACACTAATATTAATCGCGCGGTAGCAGAAACAGAGCGAGCAATTGCCGTTGGCGCCGATGAAGTTGATGTTGTGATGCCGTATCAAGCATTATTAGCTGGTGATCAACAGCTACCAAAGGACTTGGTCATTGCGGTGAAAGAAGCCTGTGATGGTCGAGCCCGGTTAAAAGTTATCATTGAGTCGGGGCAGTTAAATGATCAAGCGTTAATCCGGCGGGCAAGTGAACTTTCAATCGCAGCAGGGGCAGATTTTATAAAAACCTCGACCGGTAAGGTGTCGGTAAATGCGACCTTAGAAGCCACCGAGACCATGCTAAAAGCGATTTTGGAATCCGGATCCAAGTGCGGTTTTAAAGCCGCTGGCGGCATTCGCACAGTTGACGATGCCAATAAATATATCGAGTTAGCCACCCGTATAATGGGCAATGACTGGTTGATACCAGCAAACTTTCGTATTGGTGCGAGTAGTTTGGTTGACGACCTAAAACAACAATTAACCTAACGGATTTATTATGTTTATTGCACAGGAAGCGATACGCGCTAAGCGTGATGGCAAACAGCTTCAGGATCAGCAGATACAGCAGTTTGTGGACGGAATAACTCAGCAAACCATCAGTGAAGGTCAAATCGCCGCTATGGCAATGGCAATTTATTTCCAAGGCATGGACGACCGAGAAAAAGCCACTTTAACATTAGCGATGCGAGACTCGGGCGATGTTCTCGACTGGCGAACAATGGACTTGGGTGGCCCGGTATTGGATAAGCATTCAACCGGCGGTGTGGGCGATGTTGTCAGTTTGATGCTGGGACCGATTGTGGCAGCGTGTGGTGGTTTTGTGCCGATGATTTCAGGCCGCGGGCTGGGGCATACCGGTGGTACCTTAGATAAATTTGATTCAATCCCGGGTTACCAAACCGCCCCTGATAATCGCCTTTTTCGACAAACGGTAAAACAAGCTGGGGTCGCAATTATCGGTCAAACCGGGCAGCTAGCGCCAGCTGATCAACGGTTTTATGCAACTCGCGATATAACTGCAACGGTCGAGTCGGTGCCATTGATTACGGCCTCTATTTTGGCGAAGAAATTGGCCGAGGGGCTAGACGGATTGGTGTTGGATGTCAAAACGGGCAGCGGCGCTTTTATGGCTGAATATGCGCAAGCAACAGAACTTGCCAATAGTATTACCTCGGTTGCTAATAGCGTTGGTGTAAAAACCACGGCGTTAATTACTGATATGAACGAACCCTTAGCTTCTGCGGCGGGTAATGCAGTAGAAGTGCAGTTGGCCATTGATTATCTGACAGGTGACCACCGTGATCCTCGTTTGCATGAAGTGACTCATGCATTAGCCGTGGAAATGCTGTTAAGCGGCGGGTTGGCCAACACTCAGCAACAAGCATCAACAATGGTTGATGACGCATTGAATTCAGGACGTGCGGCTGAGCGATTTGCGCGGATGGTGACGGAGCTTGGCGGGCCGACTGATTTACTCGAACACCCTCAGCAGCATCTGCCAAAAGCTAAGATTGTTAGGCCATTAGTCGTTAAAGACACGGAGTTAGCCGCTGATGGTTATATTCAGACGATTGATACTCGCGCGCTGGGTATGGCGGTGGTTGGTCTGGGAGGCGGCAGACGGATGGCTAGCGATTCTTTAAACTATGCAGTGGGCTTATCGCAGCTGGCTGGATTAAACTTACCGGTAACTGCCGATACAGAGTTGGCGATGATACATGCCGATAGCGACGAGCAATGGCACCAGGCAGCAACTGCTGTGGCCGAGGCTTATACTGTAGGTAGCAAACCAGCGAAAACGCAGCCGGTAATTTATCAGCGAATAGAGGAGTGACCTGATCATGGTTCGGGCAATAGTAGTAGTTCTGGATTCGTTTGGTATTGGTAGTGCTCCAGACGCTGCCAGTTTTTCTGACGAAGGCGCCGATACCTTCGGTCATATTGCCCGCTTCAGGGCTCAGTCGGGAAAGCCGTTGCTGTTACCGAACCTGGTAAAAATGGGTTTAGCAGAAGCACACAAGGGAGCTACCGGCAACTACGCTGCAGGTTTTGAAACAGATAATCGTGCCGAGCACAGTTACGCCTGGGCAGCAGAACTATCTTCCGGTAAAGATACACCCTCTGGCCATTGGGAGCTGATGGGCGTCCCTGTTCATTTTGAATGGGGCTATTTTGAAAAAACCGAACAGTCATTTCCACAGCAACTGCTGGATGAATTAATCGCTAAAAGCAATATTCCCGGCGTTCTCGGTAACTGCCATGCGTCAGGCACTGAAATTATAAAGCAGCTGGGTGAAGAGCATATTCGGACCGGCAAGCCAATTGTGTATACGTCCGCTGACTCGGTATTTCAAATTGCGGCCCATGAGCAGTATTTCGGTCTCGAGAAACTCTATCAACTGTGTGAGATAACTCGCGAATTGTTGGATGACTATAATATCGGCCGAGTCATCGCCCGGCCTTTTGTCGGTGAGGATACGAATTCTTTCGAACGCACCCAGCAGCGTCGGGATTATGCAGTTGAGCCTCCAGCGGCAACAGTCTTAGACAAGTTACACGCTGCTGGTGGCGAGATAATAGCTATTGGGAAGATTGCTGATATTTTCGCCCACAAGGGCATAACAACGACTTTAAAAGCCGCTGGGACAGATGCCTTGCTCGATACAACATTGCAAGCGATGCAAAAGGCGGGTCCGCAAAGTTTAATTTTTACCAATCTTGTCGACTTTGACACTCTTTACGGGCACCGCCGTGATATCGGTGGCTATGCGAATGAGCTGGAAAAGTTTGACGCTCGCTTGCCAGAATTGCTGGAAGCGATGGAAGCTGACGATATGTTGGTGTTAACGGCGGATCACGGCTGTGATCCGAGTTGGTCAGGCTCGGATCATACGCGCGAATTTGTGCCGCTGCTAATGGCTGGCCAAATGCTTGAAAAAGGCAGTTATGGACACCGTAGGAGCTTCGCCGATCTGGGTCAGACGCTGTGTCAGCTGTTTGCTTTATCTCCAATGGACGAGGGTAAAGCCATGAAAATAGACCAAGCTGATTAAGCGGCCGGTGTCTATCATTGTTAATCGCTGGCAGATCAGCGAAAATAGGGCGATTGCCAAATTCATTTAGTATTGAGTAGAGTCAATGTCAGACGTCAGTAAACAGAAAAAAATTGCTCAAGAAGTCGCGAAGCGTCGCACCTTTGCGATTATTTCGCACCCGGACGCGGGTAAAACGACTATCACTGAAAAAGTGTTGTTGCACGGGCAGCAGATACAAAAAGCCGGCACCATAAAAGGTAAAAAGTCAGGTCAGCATGCAAAGTCAGACTGGATGCAAATGGAACAGGAGCGTGGCATCTCTGTAACCACGTCGGTAATGCAGTTCCCGTATCACGATAGCCTTGTAAACTTATTGGATACTCCTGGTCACGAAGACTTTTCCGAAGATACTTATCGCACGCTAACGGCGGTTGATTCCTGCCTCATGGTAATTGATGGCGCTAAAGGTGTCGAAGACAGAACCATTAAACTGATGGAAGTTACGCGTTTGCGTGACACTCCAATCATTACCTTTATGAATAAGCTGGATCGGGATATCCGCGACCCCTTGGAGTTGCTGGATGAAGTTGAGGATGTTCTGAAAATAATGTGCGCTCCTATTACCTGGCCGATTGGTTCTGGTAAAAACTTTAAAGGTGTTTACCACTTACTGCGTGACGAGACCATCTTATATAGAACCGGGCAAGGTCATAAGATTCAGGATGTTGCTACGATTAAAGGTCTCGATAATCCAGATCTAGACGAGGCCATTGGCGTTTGGGCAGAAGATTTGCGAGAGCAAATAGAACTGGTTAAAGGCGCATCCAACGAGTTTGATAAAGAGCTCTTTTTGGAAGGCGAACTAACGCCGGTGTTTTTTGGTACCGCACTGGGTAATTTTGGTGTCGACCATATGTTGGATGGCCTTGTTGACTGGGCGCCGCAGCCTCAGCCAAGGGAGATTGATGACGGTACTATGGTGGCCGCAGATGATCCTGATTTCTCAGGCTTTATCTTTAAAATCCAGGCCAATATGGACCCTCGCCATCGAGACCGTATTGCATTCTTGCGCATCGTCTCAGGTCAGTATGAAAAAGGTATGAAGATGCGTCAGGCCAGAACGGGGAAAGACGTTCGAATTAGTGATGCTTTGACATTTTTAGCCGGCGATCGTGATCATGTAGAGCAGGCGTATCCTGGAGATATTATCGGGTTACATAACCACGGGACTATACAAATTGGTGATACCTTCACCGCTGGCACAGAATTCAAATTCAGCGGAATCCCTAACTTTGCTCCAGAGCTATTCCGTCGCATCCGGCTGAAAGATCCCCTTAAGCAGAAGCAGCTGTTAAAAGGTTTGGTTCAGCTTTCTGAAGAGGGTGCTGTACAGGTATTTCGGCCATTAATTAGTAATGATCTTATTGTTGGTGCCGTTGGTGTGTTGCAGTTTGATGTTGTCGTGCATCGGTTAAGAACCGAGTACAAGGTGGATGCTATGTATGAAAATATTAATGTAGCAACCGCCCGTTGGGTCTCGGGAGATGAGAGAAAAGTTGATGAATTCCGGCGGAAAGCGGAAGCGAACTTAGCATTGGATGGTGGTGATAACCTTACATATATAGCGCCAACTATGGTTAACTTAAATTTAGCACAAGAGCGTTATCCGGATATTACCTTTACTCATACCCGAGAGCATTAAGTCCGGTTTATGGCACTGTTTGATACTCATTGCCACCTTGATTTCGAGGCGTTTGATAAAGACAGGGCTGAGATATTAAATCGTGCGCAAGCGGCCGGCATCAACTATTTTATGGTGCCGGGCGTAACTATTGATAGCTGCTCAGGGTTACTGGAGCTGTCCGCAGAACATTCGAACTGTTACTTTGGTTTGGGCTTGCACCCTTATTTTATCGAAAAACACCAATCCTCTCATATACAGCAGCTTGAGCAACAGGTTGATCAGTTGTTGCAGCAAAATAACGACTGTTTCAAAGCCATCGGTGAAATTGGATTGGATTCGACCTGCGCGGATCTGGATTTTCAGCAGCAGCTATTAAGAGAACAGTTGCGGATTGCCAAACAGCGACAATTGCCGGTAATTCTTCATCACCGCAAGACGCTGGATAAAACACTTAAGTTAGTCCGCGAATCTGGCCCCGGGAAAGGCGTGGTACACGCGTTTTCGGGAAGTTATGAACAAGGTAAAGCTTGGATCGACCAAGGATATTTTCTGGGTGTTGGTGGGACAATTACCTATCCAAGAGCAGAAAAGACACGTGATGCAATTGCGCGGTTACCAATTGAGTCGATGGTTCTGGAAACAGATTGTCCCGATATGCCGGTCGCCGGTCACCAGGGGGAACGCAATGAGCCGGTTCGAATGTTATCGACTCTGGAAAGTCTTACCCAGTTAAAGAAAAGCAGCAAAGAAATTGTGACTGAACAATGCTTTAATAACAGTCAGCGACTTTTTAACCTTTAGCTTTTTGCTGATTCCAAAAGCGGTCGCGGATGCGATTAAACCCCAACATTAAAAAGACTCCGGCCAGCATGGCCAATAATAATAAAACACGCCCCTGTTGCATTAACCCGTCATGAGCGGAGTCACTGGTCGCCAGCAATTGCTCGCGATTAAAAATAACCTGAACGTAGCCAATAACTGACCCGCTATCGTTTAATTCTCGAGTCATAATCCACGGCTCTAGTTCTGCTTTAGTCGGCCAGTCGATAACGCTATTTAGCGAGCCAGTACTGACTACGGGTTCTCCCAGAGGATTACGAAATACCACCGATAATACTGTCTGCTGTTCACTGAGCCGATCAGCGCTGCGTTGCAGACGGTCAATATTTTGAGCCTGTAACGCTTCGATGGCGTGGAATTCAACTTGGTCTAAAGCAAGGCTGGTAAGTTGACGGGTATGATCGGTAAGTTGCTGTTGCGATTGTAAGCTGGCAATATTCCAGACATTGTAAATGATTAATAACAGAGCAGCCGCTGTCGCTAACCGCAGCAAGCGCTTAGCAATAAAGCGCAGCCAGGCACGAGTCTTGGTGTTGGGGTTCATTATAGATTGTAACCCTTTGTTAATAATCGTTTTTATCATCACCTTCCAACTTGAGGAATTGCTGTGACGCAAGCCACCGGTCTTATTGTCTTTGATATGGATTCTACCTTAATTCAGATTGAGTGTATCGACGAAATTGCATCTTTAACAGGGGCCGGAGCAAAAGTTGCAGAAATTACCGAACGCGCGATGCTGGGACAACTTGATTTTGAACAAAGTTTACGGAAACGGGTGAAGTGCCTGAGTGGTGTTAGCGAAACCGAGTTTGAGCGTTTGTTTTCGCCAATTCCATTGACACCCGGTGCTCCTGAATTGGTTAGCCAGCTAAGGCGGCTGGGCTGGAAAACGGCCCTAGTATCCGGAGGATTTAGTTGGTTTGCTCAACGTGTTGCGAAACGACTTAAGCTCGATGATTATCAGGCGAATGATTTGGTGGTTGTAGAGCAAAGATTAAATGGCGAGTTGTTTGGGAATATTGTCGATGCCCAATATAAAGCCGAACGACTGCGCCAGTTACAACGTCGCTGGTCGATTCCTGCCGGGCAAACCGTTGCGGTAGGAGATGGGGCAAACGACGCGTTGATGTTAAAAGCTGCCGATATCGGCATCGCTTTTTGCGCCAAACCAGCGTTACGAGCGCAAGCTGATTACTGTGTCGATGAGCAAGACTTAAGACGGTTGATACCGGTCCTAACTCAGGCCGGATTAATCCCGCCGGGTTAGAAATTAAGCCAATCGGTGAGTCTTTTTTGCTGTTGTAAACGCTGGTCGTTATCAACATCCGCAAACTTCAGCAAATCCGTCGTTACATCCTGAGTATCTGCAATACCATAGACTTGCCACAGTTCTTCTTCTAACTCGGTTGCCCGATGTGACGCATATTGTGACAAATAGGTCATTTCTGCTTGCACAAACTGAATATCCGGTCGGCCGGTGCGACACAGTTCTATTTGTACTGCCATAAAAACTGCGTTGGGTAAGCACTGGTCTATAAAGGCATTAATCAACGCAGTGTCGGCATTAGACACGGTTAACCATTCAGTCTGTAGAATTGACTCGCCCTGTTCACGATATAATTTAATCAATAGCAGTTTACGAACCGGCCGATCAGAACGATAAAGCTGCTGCAATTCAGGTATTATTTGGGTTTCGAAACTACTCCCCCGCAATACCGGTTGAATATTCAAACTGCTTTCAGTGCTGCCGGGCAAAGACAATAACAACTGATGCCAGAAGGTAGACCAGTTTGAGTGTCCGGCACGGCGCAGCGTAACTTGTCGTTTTTTGTTTTGATAGAGAAACAGCGGCACTGTTGGCGGCGCCTGACAATACAAATTGCGAAGGCATAATTCTATGCCGTTTAAAGAGGTGTTTTCATGCAGTAATCGTAGCTGATCACGGTCTTCTCTAATTAAATAGCGGAAAAATACTGCGCCTTCATGCGGTTCATCACTTTTTGGCACTTTTAAATTTAATGTGGTACGGCTCATATCAGCATTAACTACAAGGTAAGGTAGCTCTTTTAGCTGATGTTTTTTGTGGTGTTTTTCGAAACCACTTAATGTAATTAGCGCCGTTTCGTTGTCATTGACGTTAACCGCATCATCCAGTTGCACTTTCAAACCATGCACTGATAGGTCTAGTATCATCCCTTCACGAATTGATTTGCCAACTCTGACCCGACAGCGGCTGCGGTAGCTAAAGCGCTGTTCTTTGCGTAAATCGACAAACTCCAGCCGCACATCTTTGGTGCGCACTGGTACCGACGGCAGATGCAGGAAGGCCTTTAGCGCTTTTACTTTATTTTTGTCGTAACTAGAATCAGCAAAGCGACTCATACTGTCGGTAATATCGGTCAGCACACCTAAATACTGAATCGGTTCAATCGCCTGCTTTACTCTTGGGCTTGGCGGCTGCAGTCGAAACGGTACCTGTACTTCTAATGGGATGCTTTGTGGCTGCCAGGCATCATCGCTATTAACCGTGCGGAGCCGGAACTGGTAAACCCTAAAACTCGATTTTTGAGCTGCGAAATTAACAAAAGTATCCCAATAGCCATTTTTTATCAGCTCTTCAGCCAGAGCTGAGTAATAATAGATTTTACCGCGCGCGGTCAGACTAAAGGTTAACAGCGTCATCGATGCGGCCGGTTGATCCAGTAAACGTTTAATGAAGTGCTGTGAACGGCGCGGATTAAAAATTGAGCCAATCGATAACTGATTATTTTCGTTGATCCAGTCTTCTAAAATATGTCGGTTATTGTCAGTGGTTAATACATAATCTGCATGTAATTGCTTATTACGCAGAGAGAAGTAGATCGGTAGCGACCCCAAGCGGGGCATCAGAAACTGTTCATGCCCTTTATTAAGTAATGTCTGATAGGTGTTATCGATATTAACGCGATAGCGTTTCTTATAGCCATTAATAAACTTTCGGAGGAACTCGTCAAATTGATCGGATTCAAACTGTGGCTGTCGATTTAAGCTTAAATAGGTTTTGTCGCCTTGTTGGTCTACGGCTACCACGGTGTATGGAATTGGTAAGTTAGGGTCCAGAGTAAACTCTTTCGCTAGCCCCGTATAATAAACCGATACTCGCTCACCACGCTTACCGATTTGATTGTTATTAACTCGTAAGCGCAAGCCGGTAATTGAGATGTCGCTGGTAACGGCTTTAACCTGTTTTTGTTCCGCGTCTTCAATAGTAACGTCTACGGTAAAGTTCATGCGCTCTTCGGCGCGATAAGGGTACTCACCAAAGTTAAAAGTGTCGACCAGATAAGGAGAGCGTATTTCCTCATCATTGTCACTTAACTCTTCGCGGGTAGCCACACGTTCGGCATGCTGTTCCTTGCGAGTTAACGCTAACTCTCGTTCTTTTTCCTGCATGACCCGATTGTTATTTTCCGCGGTCATGATTTGTTCGTAGGTGTCCTGAGTAAACACACCGTTATAGGTTTTTAGGCCGCGCTCGAAGATATCCAGGGCAATTTCATCAAAGAAATGACGTCGGCCCAAAAACTCATACGGCTGGCACTTTCCCGCGACGCGGTTTCTTAAATCGACAACTTGCAGACAGGGAGCGGTGAGGCGGCGCAGCTCCATTTTTAACTGAAACTTTGTCGGCCCGTCTTCTCCTTCGGTTAATGAGCGAAATATCTTGTCAAAGTCAGGCTCATTAACGACCGGTTTTAGCTGCTCAATGAGTTGCTCAAAATGGTCATTCGGCATTATGGTATTTTGTTCTTATAATAGATGACTTTATTGTTACGCATCATAGAACGAGTTGACGGCTAATGGCAAAAACAAAAAGCGCGTATGTATGTTCCGAATGTGGAGCTGACTTTCCAAGGTGGCTGGGCCAGTGCACTGAGTGCAAGGCCTGGAACACTTTGACGGAGATCCGGTTAAGTAATCCGAAAAGCCACCCTAGGGTGGCAGAACGTAGTGGCTTTTCAGGAGCTACTCAGGCTCGTGTGCAAACACTTAACGAGGTGTCTTTAGATGAGCTGCCGCGGTTTAGCACCAGTTTTAAAGAATTTGACCGAGTGCTTGGTGGTGGGGTTGTACCAGGCTCAGCAATTTTAATTGGCGGTTCTCCGGGGGCGGGGAAAAGTACATTGTTATTGCAAACGCTGTGTCGTTTAGCAGAAAACAAAAAGACATTGTACGTGACCGGGGAAGAGTCGTTACAACAGGTTGCCATGCGCGCCCAACGGCTTAACCTGCCAACCGATAAATTACGGATGTTGGCTGAAACGTCCGTAGAGACTATTTGCCAGCTAGCTGATCAAGAAAAACCGCAAGTGATGGTTATTGATTCCATTCAGGTAATGCATCTCAGCGATATTTCCTCAGCCCCCGGCAGTGTTTCCCAGGTTCGCGAAACTGCAGCTTTTCTGACACGTTATGCCAAACAAAATGGGGTTGCGATTATCATGGTCGGACACGTCACCAAAGACGGTTCGTTAGCAGGCCCCAAAGTTTTGGAACACTGTATCGATTGCTCAGTCATGCTGGATGGCTCTTCAGACTCCCGTTATCGCACCTTGCGCGGTACTAAAAACCGGTTCGGAGCGGTTAATGAGTTAGGCGTGTTTGCGATGACGGAAGGAGGGTTAAAAGAGGTGTCTAACCCTTCCGCGATATTCTTGCAACGTGGTGAAGAACAGGGTAATGGCTCGGTGGTAATGGTTGTATGGGAAGGCACCCGACCGCTATTAGTAGAAATTCAGGCGTTGGTCGATTATTCAGCATTAGCGAACCCGCGCCGGGTTGCTGTTGGTCTGGAGCCCACCCGTCTGGCACTTTTACTCGCGGTCTTGCATCGTCACGGTGGATTACAGATTTCTGACCAGGATGTATTTGTTAATGTGGTTGGTGGCGTAAAAGTAACGGAAACCTCAGCCGACCTGGCATTGCTGTTAGCAATTGTCTCTAGTTTTAAAGGGGACCCGTTAGTGCGTGAATTAATCGTCTTTGGTGAAGTCGGCTTAGCAGGCGAAATACGGCCGGTACCAAATGGCTTAGAACGTCTTAATGAAGCAGCGAAACATGGCTTTCAACGGGCGATAGTGCCAATAGCAAACAAACCAAAGCAAGCGCCCGAGGGAATGACGGTTATCGGCGTGAAGAACTTACAGGAAGCGCTGGATGCGATTTAGCCTGCTGGGATTGTTGCTGTTGTTATGCCCTTTATCGGTGATGGCGGAACAACGTTGGGTGTCGCTGAATCAATGTGTTGATCAACTTTTGATGCGCTGGGCCCCGGAAAAGCTGAGTGCTGTCACTTATTTAACCAAACTCGATAATGAGCAACGCTGGCAGCAGCATAATGGTTCGCTGGAAGCTATTTTAGCGTTGCGGCCGACGCGAGTGATAGCCACCCGCTTTAGTAATTCTACCCTGGTGTCCAGGTTGCGGGATTACACCGAAGTCACCGTATTAGAACAGCCTCAGAACTGGCAGCAGTATCAGCAATGGTTAACACAACTACGGGAGCTCGGGTTAGAAAAACAAGTTGAGCAACACCAGCAACAAACCAGGCAGCTCTTTGAACAGTTAAAGCAACAGCCAAATCAGGTATTGTTTGTCATGCCCAATCAGTGGAGCTGGGGAGGCAATACCTGGGCTGATGAAATCATACAACGGGCTGGATCAGACAATTTGGCAGCCGGACTGGGTCAAGGCTTAGTCGGTATAGATTTAGAGACCATCTGGCGCTGGCAACCTGAACAGGTAGTGATGGAGGGTTTTAGTCGACCTGGCGACGAGAATAATGCGTTTGCATTGGCTAATCAGTGGCGGCACCATCCATTATTTAAGCAGTGGTTATCAAGCCAACAGGTGACATTTATCGATAATCAGACGGCAGCTTGCCCGGTGGTTAATTTAGCGGCCTACCTGGAGGCGTTGAAACCATCATGAAAAAATTGCTGATTACCAGTTTAACAGTATGTTTGATACTGCTGCTAAGCGCCTGGCACCTTAGTCAGGGCAGTGCTGATATTGACTGGCTGGCTGTGACCGAATTGCAGCGAACGATAATTTGGGACATTCGTTTACCGCGTTGGTTGCTGGCCGTGGTAAATGGTATTGCGCTGGGGCTGTCTGGTGCCGCACTGCAGTTATTATTGCGCAACCCGCTGGCAGAGCCGGGTTTAATCGGTGTGTCGTCGATGTCTGCCTTATTCACTGTAACTGTTTTATACTTCGGCTGGGCGGCGGCCAGTTCCTGGTTTTTACCGCTGCTGGCGTTGGTTGGCGGACTATCGGGATTGCTGTTAGTGGTGGTCATGGCTGGTTGCACCTACGATATTCATCGGGTCATTTTAGCCGGTGTCGCGGTATCGTCGCTAGCTGCCGCCGCTATGGGCTTAATCTTATATCTGGCACCTAATCCGTTCGCTTTTCAGGAATGGAGCTTATGGACATTGGGGTCGCTGGCTAATCGCAGTTGGCCACAGTTGTATTTAGTATTGCCGGTAGTTGTGGTTGGGGTTGGCTTATTGGCGTTTTGGCGTCAGTTGCTGACGGCGCTGACACTGTCAGAGCAAACGGTGGCCAGTATGGGCTTTAAATTAGTCAGTCAGCGGAACGGTATTTTGTTGGCAGTCGCGACAATGGTCTCCGGCAGCGTGGTTAGTGTCGGTATTATTGGATTTATTGGTCTGTTGGCGCCGCATACCGTCCGCTTGTTAGGTGTGCAGCATCCACAGCAGGTACTTTGGTACAGTGCCCCAGCAGGAGCAGTACTGCTGTTGGCGATGGATATTTTAACACGCTTGATCAGCGGTCCCAGAGAGTTACCTATCGGCATTGTCAGTGCTTTAGTGGGGGCGCCTTTATTGATTGCTTTATTGTTCAGGCAACAGCGTGCCAGGAAGTTAGCCGGATGAGTCTGCAAATAACTGATGTTAGCTTGAAGGGTATTGCCCGAGATCGCCTGCACGAGATAAACCTTACTTTAACAAAACCTGCGCTGGTGGGCGTCATCGGTGCTAACGGTGCGGGTAAGAGTTCTTTGTTAAAAGTGATTGCCGGGCTTGAAAAAGTGTCGCAGGGGGACGTTTTTGTTGCTGGCAAACAACTCTCAGACTTAAACAGCAAACAACGCGCAGCTGTACTTTCGTATTTGCCGCAAAATGAACAGGCGCAATGGGATATTACCGTCACCGAACTGTTAGCAATTGGTTTGTTGCAACATTCCCTGGGTAAGCAGCACCGCCGGCAGCGGCTGCAGAAATGGTTAAACTATTGTGACTTAACTGGCTTAGCAGAGCGTCGCTTGTCGACTTTGTCCGGTGGCGAAAGACAGCGGGCATTTTTGGCCCGGGCATTAATTTCTGAGCCACAGCTGTTGCTGTGTGATGAACCTACTGCGGCTTTGGATATTCAGCACCAATTGCAAACCCTGACATTACTTAAACAACAAAGTAGAGCTGGGCGTTTAGTGGTCTGTAGTTTGCACGACTTATCGCTTGCCGCGCGTTACTGTGATCGGCTGATATTGATCGATCAGGGAAAGCTGTTGGCGACAGGCTCACCAGCAAGTGTGTTAACCGACGTTAACCTGGCCCGAGCATTTGCGGTGTCAGCTGAATGGTTTTGTCACTCAAGCGGCGTGGCGTGGATACCACAGCCGCTGAGTGAAAAAGATTAACCGATGGGTTTATACTTGATACGGTGCGGTTCCATTGCTTGCTCACCGAACTTATCTTTCATGTAAGCTTCGTAATCGCTGTAGTTACCCTCGTAGAACACGACTTCGCCTTCGTCACGATAATCCAGAATATGAGTGGCAACACGGTCAAGGAACCAGCGGTCGTGCGAGATGACCATTACTGACCCCGGAAACTCTAAAATAGCTTCTTCCAATGCCCGTAGGGTTTCAACATCAAGATCGTTAGTTGGCTCATCGAGCAGTAGTACGTTGCCGCCGGCACGCAACAATTTAGCCAGGTGAACACGGTTGCGCTCACCGCCGGACAAATCACCGATGCGTTTCTGCTGGTCGGTACCGCGGAAGTTAAACCGGCCAACATAGGCACGACCGTTCACCTCAAAATTACCAATTTTTAAAATGTCATTACCGTCAGCCACTTCTTCAAACACGGTTTTACTGTCATCCATGTCGTCACGGAACTGATCAACGCTCGCTAATTCGACCGTTTCACCAACCTCGATACTGCCGCTATCCGGCTGCTCTTGGCCGCTAATCATTCGGAACAAGGTTGATTTACCGGCACCATTCGGGCCGATAATGCCGACGATAGCACCCTTAGGAACGCTAAAGCTCAGGTCGTCGATAAGCTGACGTCCGTCGTAGGCTTTACTGATGCCATTAACGTCGATGACTTTATCGCCCAGACGCGGACCTGGTGGGATAAACAGTTCGTTGGTCTCGTTACGTTTTTGATAATCGCCACTCTGTAGCTCTTCAAACCTGTTAAGACGAGCTTTGCTTTTAGCCTGACGGCCTTTCGGGTTAGTGCGTACCCACTCCAGCTCTTGCTTGATGGTGCGTTGACGGGCTTTTTCCTGACGTTCTTCCTGCGCCAGACGCTTTTCCTTTTGCTCCAGCCAGCTGGAATAGTTGCCTTCCCACGGAATACCATAACCACGGTCGAGCTCAAGGATCCAGCCAGCAACGTTATCAAGAAAATAACGATCGTGGGTAATTGCTACTACGGTGCCGGTGTAGTCATGTAGAAAACGTTCTAGCCACGCGACTGATTCGGCGTCTAAGTGGTTGGTCGGTTCATCCAGTAGCAACATGTCGGGTTTTGACAGCAACAAACGACAGATTGCGACGCGGCGTCGCTCACCACCGGATAAGTTACCAATTTTTGCATCCCACGGTGGTAAACGGAGAGCGTCCGCCGCTCGTTCCAGGATGTTATCGATATTGTGGCCGTCCTTCGCTTGCAATAGAGCTTCGAGTTCGCCTTGCTCCTTTGATAACGCGTCAAAATCGGCGTTTTCGTCGGCGTAAGCTGCATAAATCTCGTCGAGTCGAGTCAGCGCTTGCTTGACGTCCTCAACTGCTTCTTCAACGGTATCTCTGACGTTTTTTTCTTCGTCTAATTGCGGTTCCTGAGGCAGGTAACCAATCTGAATGCCAGCCAGTGGTCGGGCTTCGCCTTCATACTCGGTATCCACGCCCGCCATAATTCTTAATAGCGTCGATTTACCCGCGCCGTTTAAACCGAGCACGCCTATTTTGGCACCCGGGAAAAAGGATAAGGAGATATCTTTTAAAATAGTCTTTTTAGGGGGAACAACCTTGCTCACCCGAGACATGGAATAAATATATTGCGCCATGCGACAAACATTCCTTAGGTTACAGTTAATGATTTGCCGATAGTTTAATGCCAAAAGGGGGGAATGCCCAAACTTGTTGGTAAAATTTGTTTGTGTTTACTAACTAGGCATTGCAAGTGATTTTAAGTTAAAATGCCAGCTATCTGGGCACTTGCCCCAAGTAAAAACGTAAAGTGGGAGCTGTAATGCAAAAATCGCAACACAACATCGCCGAATTTGATGCCGAATTATGGGATGCCATGAGCAAAGAAGTTGAGCGCCAGGAGCAGCATATTGAGCTTATCGCCTCAGAAAACTACACCAGTCCCCGGGTACTGGAAGCTCAGGGCTCACAGCTGACCAACAAATATGCAGAGGGCTACCCACATAAACGTTACTACGGCGGCTGTGAATACGTTGATATTGTTGAGGACTTAGCTATTGAACGTGCCAAAGAGTTATTTGGTGCTAAGTATGCAAACGTGCAACCACACTCTGGTTCGCAAGCCAACACGGCGGCCTTTATGGCGCTGATGGAAGCTGGCGATACCTTTTTAGGTATGAGCCTGGCCCATGGTGGACACCTGACTCATGGTGCCAGTGTTAACTTTTCCGGAAAACTTTATAAGGCTGTGCAGTATGGCTTGTCAGAAGAAACGGGTGAGATTGATTACGAGGAAGTTTTACGTTTAGCGCAAGAACATCAGCCCAAAGTAATCGTTGCTGGCTTCTCAGCCTATTCGGGCGTTGTTGACTGGCAGCGTTTCCGGGAGATTGCCGACGAAGTAGGTGCTTACTTGCTGGTTGATATGGCGCACGTTGCTGGCCTTGTTGCAGCGGGTGTATATCCGAGTCCAGTTCCATTTGCTGACGTAATTACCACCACTACACATAAAACACTGGCGGGGCCACGCAGTGGCTTGATTCTTTCCGGTAAAGACGATGAAAAGCTGCATAAAAAATTAAACAGTGCGGTATTCCCTGGTAATCAGGGGGGACCATTAATGCATGTCATCGCGGCGAAAGCGGTGGCGTTTAAAGAAGCGTTACAGCCGGAGTTTAAGGACTACCAAACGCAGGTACTTAAAAATGCCAACACCATGGTGGAAACTTTGCAGCAACGGGGTTACAAAATTGTATCGAATGGAACTCAAAACCACCTGTTTCTAGTTGATTTAATTGATAAAGACATTACCGGTAAAGATGCTGATGCAGCCTTGGGACGTGCTTTTATTACGGTGAATAAAAACGCCGTGCCGAATGACCCTCGTTCGCCATTTGTAACATCAGGACTGCGCTTAGGCACTCCAGCAATCACGCGTCGTGGCTTTAAAGAAGCCGAAGCGAAACAGGTGGCTAACTGGATCTGTGATGTACTGGATGATATTAACAACGAACAAACCATTGATAGTGTACGTGAACAGGTTAAAGCGCTTTGCGCAAACTTCCCGGTTTATCAATAAGCTGTTGGTTAACGTTTTAGTTTATTAACGGAGAACATCGATGCATTGTCCTTTTTGCGGAACGCAAGACACCAAAGTGATAGATTCTCGTTTGGTTGCGGACGGCGCATCGGTTCGCCGGCGTCGAGAGTGTAATCACTGTAAAGAGCGTTTCACGACATTTGAAACCGCTGAGCTCATTATGCCGCGGGTGATCAAATCTGACGGTAGTCGCGAACCGTTTAACGAAGACAAGTTACGCAATGGCTTACTGCGAGCGTTAGAAAAACGCCCGGTTAGTTTAGAGCTGATGGAGCAGGCGATAAACAGAATCAAGTCAGCGATTCGGGCTACCGGTGAACGTGAGATTAGTAGCGACTTTGTTGGTAATCAGGTTATGGACAACTTAAAACAATTAGATAAAGTGGCTTACGTTCGGTTTGCCTCTGTCTATCGTTCGTTCGAGGATATTCGAGAGTTTGGAGAGGAAATTGCCCGCCTCAATGACTAGTTCTGAGCAAGCTAGAATCGATCATCTGATGATGCATCAGGCATTGCAGTTAGCCCGCAAGGGGGTGCTTACGACTGCACCTAACCCTGCTGTAGGGTGTGTGTTGACACAAAATAACCAGGTGGTTGGCAGTGGTTGGCACCAGCGCGCTGGTGCTGCTCACGCCGAAGTCAATGCAATAGCCGATGCTGGCGATGCAGCCGCTGGCGCTACAGCTTATGTGACGCTTGAACCCTGTAGCCATTTTGGACGTACTCCTCCCTGTGTCAATGCATTAATCGACGCTAAGATAGCGCGTGTTGTAGTGGCGATGCAGGATCCAAACCCGCAAGTGGCCGGCAATGGCATTACCCGTTTGCGGGACGCTGGCATTGAGGTCGAGGTTGGTGTGTTGGAATCGGCAGCGATTAAGTTGAATCCAGGGTTTATTCATCGAATGATGACTCAATTACCGTGGGTTCGAGTAAAGTTAGCGGCCTCTCTGGACGCTCGTACTGCCTTAGCAAATGGTCAAAGCCAATGGATAACATCAGCGCAATCTCGAGCTGATGTTCAATACTGGCGGGCTCACTCAGACGCAATATTATCCGGCGCCGATACTGTTCTGGCGGATAATCCGCGGTTAACAGTACGTGCGTCACAGTGGCCAGAATCGCGGCAACTACCGACCCAATTAAAACAACCGGTACGTATTATTATCGATAGTCAGAATCGTATTCATGATGAATTGGCGCTGTTTAACGAATCGAGTCCGGTCTGGTTGATTCGTACTGAGGAGAATGATGCGAGCCGCCACCGCCATTGTCATCAGGTTATCGTCAAAGCGGCTGACAATGGCAAAGTGGATTTGCACGACATGCTGGTCGAGCTGGCGCTGCGCGAAATAAATCTTATCTGGACTGAGTGCGGGGCAACGTTGGCGGGAGTGTTATTGCAGCAACAGTTGGTTAATGAACTGTATCTTTATCAGTCCAGCCAAATACTTGGCCATGATGCGCGGGCCATGCTTGAGTTGTCAGAGCTGGCAAATCTGGAGCAAGCGCAACAGTTACAAGTGACTGATTGGCGGCAAGTGGGTAATGATCGTCGAATTATTGGTGTACCAGTGCCACAACAAATAAAAGGTTAGCTATGGGTTTACATACCACAGAAGAGATTATCGAAGATATCAATCAGGGCAAGATGGTTATCCTGATGGATGATGAAGATCGTGAGAATGAGGGCGACCTGATTATTGCTGCGGACGCTGTGACGCCAGAGGCGATAAATTTTATGGCGCGTTATGGTCGTGGATTGATTTGTCTGACGCTGACCGAGCAACGTTGTAAGCAGTTAAGTTTACCGCTGATGGTGGATAAAAATAATGCGCCCTACGCAACCAACTTTACCGTATCAATTGAAGCAGCTGAAGGCGTGACGACTGGTATTTCAGCCGCCGACCGCGCAAAAACCGTAAAAGACGCGGTGGCAAATGATGCTAAGCCAGAAGACTTAGTCATGCCGGGACATATTTTTCCGTTAAAAGCAAAATCGGGGGGCGTTTTAAACCGAGCGGGACACACAGAAGCAGGCTGCGACCTGGCGCGGCTAGCAGGTTTTGAGCCAGCGGCGGTGATTGTTGAAATACTGAACGAAGATGGGACTATGGCGCGGCGTCCCGATTTAGAGAAGTTTGCTGCGCAGCATGATATCAAGATAGGCACTATCGCTGACCTTATTGAATACCGCTCGATGAAAGAAAAAACTGTGGTAAGAGTCGCAGAATGCCGATTGCCGACCAGCTTTGGTGAATTTCAGTTAGTTACTTATCAGGACTCGATTGATCAACAAGTCCACCATGCGCTGGTGCATGGCGCTATCGACGAAAATAGTGAAACTAATGTTCGGGTGCATTTGCAGGACACTTTCCACGACAGTCTGCTAACCGAGCGAGCGGCGAAACGCAGTTGGCCAATTTATAAAGCGATGCAGTACTTAGCTAAAAATGATGGGGTGTTGGTACTCATCGGCCGGCAGCAAACGCCCGATGATATTATTGCGCAAGTTAAAGAGTTTGAAGCAGAGGATCATGGCGAGCATAAACCAACCGCATCCGCATCAAATGTATCCAGGAATGTTGGTGTTGGTTCGCAGATACTGGCTGATTTAGGCGTCCATAAAATGAACCTTATGAGTTCACCGAAGCGCTATTCCGCCCTTTCCGGGTTTGGTCTGGAAGTGGTTGGCTTTATTGAAGATAAGTAACTGGTAGTGGCAGTCAGCTAATTAAGCAAGCTGTTTAACTACCCAGTGGTGCGTCGGCACATTGATATTGTGCTGCTGCGCCTGGCGCAGAATAAAGCCATTCATGGCATCAATTTCGGTAGGTCGGTTATTTTCGACGTCGGCCAGCATTGAAGAACGATTGCTGGCAGTAGCTGCTATAACACGTTCTACCGATTGCTGTGCGTGCACAAGGTCGAAGACATGCCCACAGGCACTGGCCACCTGAATGAACTCTCCAATCAAAGCCTGTTTTTGTTGAGCGTATTGCTGTTCTGCGAGTTCGCCGTTGGTAATCCGGTAAATGGCAGTTAACGGGTTAATGACACAGTTAATTAATAATTTTTGCCAGCGTCGCTGGTCAATATCGGAGACCAAAGCTATCGGTGCAAAGCTATCGCTAATAATGTTTGCAATAGGCGCGGGTAGAGTTATCGATTGATTGGTCGCTGTGTTTGCTAACCAGCTTTCTCCCTCGCCATTGTGGAATATTTCAAGCTCACTGCGACTGGCTGCGTGAGTTGTTATTAGTGGGAAAAGTGGGCGCTTGGTGGTTACTGATAAGATTCCATTGTGACTAATAATAACCGGACAATCAGTAGCGATAGACAGCTCATCCAACTGTTTTAGGGCAGCGTTAAGCTGGTAGGATTTAACCGCTAAAATAACCGCGTCAGGCTGCCACTGGTGTTGGTAGACCGGGGTTGTAAAAAGCTGCTGACCCACACTATCGTGCAGCGTCCACTGTATCGGAGTAGTGGTCGTCGAGCGTGTTTTAAATGCGACTTGTTGCTGTTGGCGTATCAAGCCGGCAGCTATTAACCCACTGATAGCACCCGGCCCGAAAGTAAGCCATTTGTAACTGTTAACTTGCATCACGTTCAGGGCTGTTTCGCATTGACTCTAACTCCGTCAGAGGACGTCGAATAAACCATAAAAATACCAGGCTGGGTATTACCATTAATGCCGTTAGTAAAAAGAACAGTGCCCAGCTACCGTCCAGCGCATCAACCATAACTCCGCTATAGGAGGATAATAAGGTGCGGCCCAGTGTTCCTAATGATGCCATTAGTGCATATTGAGACGCGGTAAATGTGCGGTTACAGAGTAGACTAATAAAGGCAACAAAAGCCACAGTTGACCAAGCGCTGGTAAAGCCATCAATAACAACAGCGCTTAAAAACAATGATTCGCTGGGCCCGACTAGCGCTATCCAGGAAAACATTAAGTTGGAGGCAGCCATTGCTATTCCCCCAAATAATAAGCCTTTGACGATGCCAACGCGCAAATTAACAGCACTGCCTACTAACGCGAATAAAATGGTGACCCACCAGGTTACCAGCTTTGAATAAGTCCCTATTTCTTCATTACTGAAACCAATTTCTTTGTAAAACACGATCGACATGCGGCCTAAAAATGCCTCGCCGATTTTAAACAGAAAAATAAATACTAAAACTGATACTGCAAAGCGAACGCCGCTGCGGGTAAAAAATTCGCGAATTGGGGCTACAACGATCTCGTTGACCCTTCCGACAATATTTGTTGCCGCTGACGCCGGGCTAAATTCCTGATGGTAGGTTGATTTGCGAACGACCAGAACAATACTGGCAATAGCTAACATCAGCAGTCCCAATATCCAGTATGCATCCTGCCAAAGCCATTCATTACTATCGACAATAAAAAATGGAATTGCGCCCATGCCGGCATAGCCGGTCCACCAGCCAGCGGTTGCCATCGCTGCCCCAGCGCTTTGTAAGCGGCCCTCGGAGACGGAAAATGACTCAATCCGATAGGCATCAATGGCGATGTCCTGGGTGGCAGAGCTGACAGCAATAGCCATTGCTAACAAGCCGACCAGATGTAAGTTGTCCACAACTGACAGCTGTGACAACCAAAAGCAGGCTGCAACAATAATTAGCTGGCAGAGTAAAATCCAGCTACGTCGTTGCCCAAGCCAGCGTGTCAGCAATGGAATTTTGCAACCATCGATCAGTGGTGACCATAAAAAATTAATTGAATAGGCACCAAATACCGCGCCAAAATAGCCAATCACTGAACGAGTAAGTCCTGCTTCTTGCAACCAGGCGGATAGAGCAGAGCCAATCATCACCCAGGGGAAGCCACTGGCAACCCCTAGAATAAATATCACTAATACTCTGGGTTGGGCATAAACCCGCAGGTCTTGCCAAAAGCTCGGCGACGTTGGCATTAGTCGGCCGGAACCACTTCAATACGTTCTAATATCGGAGGATTTTCCGGAACATCTCGCCAACCCGTTTTGTCGTCGAATGGCATTGATTCCAGCTCAGCTAATGCTTCCAGTACCTCTATTCCTTCTACCACTCGGCCAAAAACGGTGTAACCCCAGTCGCCGTTATCAGGATTCAGTGAGGTGTTGTCATTTAGGTTAAAGAAAAACTGTCGAGTCGCCGAGTGCGGACCGCGTTCCCGGGCCATCGCGACAGTGCCATACTCGTTGAGCAAGCCGTTACCCGCTTCGTTCACTACTTTTTCGTAACTGGGCTTTGATTGGAAATCTTGATCATAGCCGCCGCCTTGAATGACAAAGTCCGGCACCAGGCGATGAAAAATTGTACCGTTGTATTGGGCTTCCTTAACGTAACGAAAAAAATTCTTTACCGTCAACGGTGCCGCTTCGCGGTTCAATTCTACGGTTATGTTGCCCTCAGAGGTGACGAACACAACTCGTGGAAAGGGGTTGTCCGACTGAATTTGAGCGTGACTAACGGGGCTCAAAAAAACGAGCGGAATAATGGTTAAAAAGAACAAGACAGTCGGCTTTATCCAGGCGTTTGCCATTAGTTATTCTCCTGCTGATTAATTCGTAATTTTGGGTCTTTGCTAATATCAGATAATACGGACTGCAATAGCTGTGTAAATTCTCTTTCAATAACGGCTTCATCAGGACGGCCGACACCGTTTGACTGCAAACGACCGCGGTAGCTGTTACTGTAACTGCGGTTAGCTCTCTGTGCCTGAACCCGGATTACAATAGTGTGCTCGAGCTGATATTTTAGACCACTTAAGGTCGCCTCGACCAAGCCTTGCTCAAGACTGACATACCATTTGAGCCCATTGTTGCTGCCTTTATCCGTAACTAAGCTTTGTAACGACTCGGTAATGATGTCGGTTAGCGGTTGTTGTGGTGGTGCAAACTGCGCTTGGTCTTGTTTACGTTTTACTCGATAAAGATAAGCATGGGTGCGCTGATCCTGCACCTTAATATCGGCCACTTTAGTCGACAGTTGGTCAGCTATCGATACTGGCGCAATCAGCAAAGGGTCGGGAGCACTTTGGCAAGCGCTTAACAACAGAGTAAAACAGCCTGCCAGCATGACTGGCTTAACACATCGGATCATTAGGAATCCCCCAACACGATCATTCAACTGAATAACAATCGTGCTATCATACGGTAAAAGAGGGTTGTGCTTAAATGCTTTAACTTGGTTTTTACTCGGGTTAACGTAACAGGTGCAGATAACTGCAGAAGTAATAAGGTTTAGCCGTGAACAAATACGCAGAAATTACCGGATGGGGCAAATGCTTACCCCCGGCAGTGATGACAAATGATGATTTAGCCACTTTTTTGGAAACGTCCGATGAATGGATTGTCTCCAGAACTGGCATTTCTGAACGACGAGTTAGTCATGTAGGAACTTCAATGCTGGCGACCGTAGCGGCTAAAAATGCTTTAGCAGCGGCAGATCTGGACCCGGCCAGTATTGACTTAATTATTGTCGGAACCTGCACTCCGGACGAAATTATTCCTAACGTTGCCTCAGCTGTGCAGCGCGATATTGGCGCGAAAGATGCAGCGGCATTTGATTTGAATGCGGCTTGCAGTAGCTTTCTCTATGCGATGCATATGGCAACGCAAGCAATTCGTACGGGTGCCCACCAACGCGTGTTACTGATTGGTGCTGAACGACTAACCCGAATTTTAGACTGGACCAAACGCGAAAGTGCCGTGTTGTTCGGCGACGGTGCGGGCGCTATGGTACTAGAAGCGTCTGATAAAGAAACCGGTTTACTAGCCAGTCATATTAGTTGTGACGCCGATGCGCGAGACGTATTGAGTCTTGATTTCGGGCTTAGCTTTGACCGCTTTGGCTTCGACGGGATTATGCAGTTCGACTTTGTAGGTCAGGAAATATTTAAACGAGCGGTCAAAGGTATGAACGCCGCCGTAGACAATGTATTCCAGCAAACCGGCCTAACCACAGATGATATTGATGCTTTGATACCGCATCAGGCTAATAAACGGTTAATCGATTACCTCGGTAAACTGTGCAAGGTACCCAGCGAAAAAACCGTTATCAATATTCAAAAGTATGGCAACACCTCTTCGGCAACCTTACCTATAGCGTTTGCGGAAGCTGCTGATAACGGCACAATTAAACCGGGCGACAAGATTATGTCGGCGGTGTTTGGTGGCGGACTGACCTGTGGAGCGGGGCTTATTCAATGGGGCGATCGAGTAACGCCAAAGCAGGACAACCAACTGCAACTTGAGCCTGGTGATAAATCTGCGCTTGAATTGATCCTGCCATTGCATGAAAAAACCGCAGCTGCCTGGCATAAACGTGAAGTCTGACTAAAAAGCTGATAACCTCGCTTGTAAAGTGGTACAACCAGTTGCAAGCGAGGATTGAATGTCAGAACAACACGTAGAGCTTATCCAACAAGACGGTATTGTCCGTATTCGTCTCAACCGACCTGAGAAGAAAAACGCGTTTACGCAAGCAATGTATGACACTTGCGAGCAGGCGTTGTCAGATGCTGATGCAGACGAATCCGTAATTGCGGTAATTTTCGAAAGTGCCGGTGACAGCTTTTCTTCAGGAAACGATCTTAATGACTTTCTTGCCGTTGAAAATTTAGATGAAACGGCTCCGCCTTTCCGATTTTTACATACCTTAAACCGTGTCAATGTACCGATCGTTGCAAAGGTCAATGGTCTTGCTATTGGCATTGGTACTACGCTGCTACTGCACTGCGACTTGGTTTATGCCAGTGAGGAAGCACTATTTGCGTTGCCGTTTGTGAAACTCGGATTACTACCAGAGGCGGGCTCAAGCTTATTGTTACCTCGATTGTGTGGGCACCAGCTTGCTTCTGAATTGCTGCTGTTAGGTGATAATTTCACGGCAAGCAAAGCCCAGCAGTTAGGGTTGGTTAATGCGGTTTTACCTGCTGAGCAGCTGGCGAGCCACGTGGAGGGCGTATTAGAGAAGCTAACATCGCAGTCACGCCAAGCTCTGCGTACCAGCAAAAAGCTGATAAAAGCGCCGCAACAAACGGTCGCTGAGCGGATCAGTCATGAGGCTGGCTACTTTGCCAAAGCACTTAGTTCTGATGCTGCCAGACAGGCTATTGCGGCTAAGCTGAAGAAAAAGTAAGCAGTCACCAGTCAGGTACTTGTAACGCAGCGGCGAGTGCGCCATAATGCGCTCGCTTATTCGTAAGCGTTATGGTGACTCTGCGGGTCCCCTCGCAACGCTAACTGGCGAACCCGGTCAGGCCCGGAAGGGAGCAGCCGTAGTCAGGGATGTGTGTGCCGGGGTGTGGCTGGTGGAGTCGCCACCCATCTTTTACTACCTCTTGTACTAATTCCAGACATGATACGCAGCACGAAGCAATTGCGCGTGAGCTCTTATCAGCCGCCCTAAATTGCGTTGATAGCCGCCGCCAATAACGGCAGCCAGACTAATATTATTGCGTCGAGCAACATCCAATACTAAATGGTCGCGTTGATACAAACCATTCAAGCTAATCGATAAATGTCCAAGTTCATCCTGACGATAAATATCAACTCCAGCATCGTATAAGATCAAATCAGGCTTTGATTGTTTGATTGCTGTATTTAAAGTTTTCTCAACCACCTGTAAGTAATGTTCGTCGGTGGTGCCCTTAGCAAGCTCAATATCGATATCCGAGCAGGATTTGGTAAACGGAAAGTTTTTTTCACCGTGAATCGAGCAGGTGGTAACGCGGGGCTGGTTGGCAAACAGTGTGGCAGTGCCATCGCCTTGGTGCACATCGGTGTCAAAAATTAGTACGCGGGCATTACTATTGTCGTTAATCACTTGCTGTGCCGCTAACGCAAGGTCATTGACGATACAAAAACCACTTCCCCAGTCATAGTGAGCATGGTGATAGCCCCCGGAAAAATGGATGGCACAACCCTCGCTCAATGCAAGCTGTGCGGTCTGGCAGGTACCTGCGGCGGAAGTAAGGGTGCGTAGCAAGAGTTGTTCAGACCAAGGAAAGCCGATGCGACGCCAGCGCGACTTTTCGATTTGGTTATTGACCAAGTTGTCGATGTAGTGATCGGCATGCACCGACTTTACATGCTGCCAATTAAGGGGTGAGGGCGTAAACCATTGCGAACTTTTAGCACCATGCTGGTCGGCCCACTGTTTTAGCATCCGGTATTTTTGTATTGGGTAGCGATGGCGAGTAGGTAAATCTAGTTTACTGTAGCGAGAGTGATAAACAAAAGGTACCGGCATTAACGTCCCTCTTCGTGCCGTTGAATTTTATGTTCAAGGTCGATAATTGCTTGTTGGCATCTATTAAGCCTTTTTTCCTGCTGCTGTGCGGCATCAGTATCTTGCTGTTGATGCAGGCTTTCTACCCGCTGCTGTAGCCGCCGTTCATAATCACGGTAGGTGACTAATTGTTGGTGTAAAGCGGCCAAATGTGATTGTCGACTTAATCGACGATCTTTCCCCTCTACGGGCAATGAACTCCCATTAAGGGCCGTGGTCAAAGCTAATAACTGTTGACTAATTTGCTCAGCAAGAAAGTCTTTCGCGTTAGCATTGTGGGTATTTTGTAGCTGTTTCCATAAACTTTGTGTCTCAGCGACGTAGTCAATCGCAAGGCTTGAGCGGCATTTAAACAGCCCCGCAGAAAACCATTGTTCACTTAATTGACGGGCGCGACGACGATTCTGCTGATCAAGTTGTTCAGCTTGTTGTGTCAGAGTGGCTAAAATGTTGTCAAGTTGTTGCAAAAGGAAAACGCCTTGCTAGGTAATGATTGCCAAGAGGTTTTATAGTAACCGTGCTAAGCGGCGAAACAAAGCGATCTTTACAATCGACATAGCAATAACGCAAAGATGTTTAAATTACGTTGAAATTTGTAACAGCCTGTTGTCCGCCGATCAAAAAGTGATACTATGCAGGTAGGAGTAGTATCCCGAAGTAGGCATTTAAAGTGGTCGCCTGGGTCGGGGATGTTACAAAATTAAAATGACAGGATGTCGTTTAATGACTGCTCTTATACTGGGAAAAATGCAATGAAACGACTCGTTTCACGGCTGTTATAACGCAGTTGACTTTGGCGGTAGTCAGGTTGACAGCGTATAGCCATCGTGGGAATATTCGTGAGTTATTGCTTAGTTGTAAGAGACAGGCAAGAGTTGGATTTGATCTTTTCGTCACTCAAAAACTGGTGTTTCGCGCTTTAATGCGTCGGAGCGAAAGTTAATCAAAATTGGTTGGGAACTATGACCAAAGTAATCAAGAGAACCAAACTCGCTGCAGCCCTGATGGGCGTGATGGCGTTTGCTGGCACCGGCGTAGCTGCTGCTCAGCAAGTTGATGTAGCTAAGCTGCAGAACGAAGAACAGAAGATTCTGAATGCTCAAGAGCAATCTCAAGAGAAAATTAATTCTCTGTTTGAGCAAAGCCAGGATCTATTAATCGAGTATCGCTCAGTTGTTGCAGAATATGAGAACTTAAAGGTCTATAACGACCACGTTGCTAAACTGGTTGCTGACCAGCAGGCATCGATTGACTCTCTGCAAAAACAAATTGATGGCATCGAAGAGACCAAACAAGGTGTTGTGCCATTGATGTATGAGATGATCGACTCTCTAGAAGAGTTCGTAAAACTCGACTTGCCAATCCATAAAGAGAAGCGTTTAGAGCGTGTTGAGCGCCTGCGTACTATTATGGAAAACTCAAACGTTTCAACGTCGGAGAAATTCCGTCAGATCATCGAAGCGTACCAAACTGAGATGGACTACGGGTCAGGCCTGATTTCTTATCAAGGTAACCTGAACGTTGATGGTCAGGAAATGGCAGTCGACTTCTTCCACATGGGCCGTGTGGCTTTCTTAGCTCAGTCTTTGGATCTGAAAAATGCTTGGATCTATAATAATGAGACCGATGAGTGGACAGAATTGGAAGATGAGTTCCTGAATCCTCTAACCACAGCGATTCGTATGTCGCGTAAGCAAACTGCTTACGATCTGGTGAAACTTCCAGTATTCGCAGCGGAGAGTGCAGAATGAAAAATTTAGTTAAATCGTTAATGATTGCAGCAGCAGTCAGCCTTTCTGCAGGTACGACTCTCGCTGCCAATGCGCAAGACGCAAATGATACCGAAGCAAAAAGCTTACAAGAGCTGTTGCAGCTGGTAGAACGTAACCGTATTTCTTCACGCGAGCTAAGTGCTGAACGTGAGCGCGAGTTTACCGAAGCGCGTGCTGACAAGCAGGCACTGCTGGACCAAGCTAAGCAGCAGCTTAGTGATGAGAAAGCACGTGGCAAGCGCTTGCAGGAAGAATTCTCTGAAAACGAAATTACCTTAGCGAACAAAGAGCAAGAGCTTGAGAACGCAAAAGGTACGTTGGGTGAAATGTTCGGTGTTGTTCGTGGCGCTGCATCAGAGACTATCGGTCGTATCGGTACGTCAATCATCAGTGCGCAATATCCAGGTCGTGAAGACGTGCTGGAAAGCCTGGCTGAAGCGAAAGAGCTTCCAACATTGTCAGAACTAGAAGAACTTTGGATGGCATTGCTGACCGAAATGGTTGAGCAAGGCAAAGTTGTTCAGTTCGACGCAGACGTTTATCAGTTAGATGGCGGCGTTGAGAACAAGCAAGTAACTCGAGTGGGTGTCTTTAACCTAATCTCTGGTGGCGACTACTTGATCTACAACGACAGCAGTGAACAAATTCAGCCACTTGGCCGTCAGCCAGAAGGCTTTATCACTAGTCAAACTGAAACCTTTACAGAAGAAACTGACAGCGGCTACGAAGGTGTCTACCTTGATCCGTCGCGTGGCCAAATCTTGGGTCTGTTAACTCAGAAAGCGACGCTTGAAGAGCGCTATCACCAAGGTGGCACAGTTGGTTATGTAATCACTGTTGTATTAATTATCGGTTTGATTATCGCTGTTTATAAGCTGGTTACTCTTACTGCGGTTGGCGGCAAGATGCGTTCACAGCTTAAGAACATTGATAATCCTTCAGACAAGAACCCACTGGGTCGGGTACTGAAAGTTTATCAAGCGAACAAAAACACCGATGCAGAAAACCTTGAGCTGAAACTGGATGAAGCAATTCTGAAAGAAACGCCTAAGATTGAAAGCGGTATTAACGTTGTGAAAATCTTTGCAGCCATTGCACCGCTATTGGGTCTATTAGGTACGGTTGTTGGTATGATTGGTACCTTCCAGTCAATTACCTTATTCGGTACCGGTGATCCGAAGATCATGGCAGGCGATATCTCAATGGCGTTGGTAACAACGGCAATGGGTCTGATTGCAGCTATTCCGTTGATTTTGGCTCACAGTATTGTGGCAGGTCGCAGCAAGTCTATTGTTCACCTTCTGGATGAACAGGCTGCTGGTATCGTAGCTGCTCACTCGGAGAAGGAGTAATCCCATGCTTTACCTGATGGAACTTTGGGAATCTGTCAGGGATTTTATTGCGACCGGTGGCGATGTTTTATACATCGTCATGGCGGTACTCTTTCTCATGTGGGTACTGATGATTGAGCGTTATTGGTTCCTCTCAGGTGTATTCCCTAAAATTCGTAATAAAATTATTACGAAATGGGATGCCCGGAAAGATACCACCTCATGGTACGCACATAGAATCCGTGAAGCATGGATTTCCGAAGCTAACGATAAACTGAATGCACGTATTCTGTTGATTAAAACCTGTGTTGCTTTATGCCCACTTGTTGGGTTGTTAGGTACTGTGACCGGTATGATTACGGTATTTGAAATCATGGCAGTGCAGGGTACGGGTAACCCCCGTTTGATGGCGTCCGGTATCTCGATGGCGACTATCCCGACAATGGCGGGAATGGTTGCAGCACTATCGGGAATGTTTTTCGCAACTCGCCTTGAAAGCAAGGTTCGTCGCGCGAAACAGAGCCTGGTCGACAGTCTGCCACATCACTAAGAGAGTAAAATTATGGCACGTAATCGTAATCGTGAAGAGGAAGATGCGGCGATTGACATGACGCCGATGCTAGACATCGTCTTCATAATGTTGATCTTCTTTATCGTGACAACCTCTTTTGTTAAAGAAGCTGGTATTCAGGTGAATAAACCTGAAGCTAACCAAGCTAACAAGGAGCCTTCAGCTAACATCTTTATCGCTATTCGCGATACGGGTGAAGTCTGGATGGATAAACGCCAAGTTGACGTTAAGCGCGTGGCAGCAAACCTTGAACGTATGCTGGCCGAGCAACCGACTGATTTGGTGGTTATCCAGGCGGATAAAGGAGCCGAACATGGTCGCGTTGTTGAAGTTATGGACCAGATTAAGGAAGCGGGTATCGATAAGATATCCATAGCAGCGGAGAATAACTAATATGGTGCGCTTTTTAGTATCTTTACTACTAGGTGCCGCCGTTACGTTTGCTCTGTTTGCTTTTATGGCTTACTTAATCGGCGGGGGGGCGAAGAGTAATGAAGCTCCGCCTCCATCGCCGGTCATTGACATCGTAACGTCGCCACCTGACGCTGACGTTCAGGAACGGCAGAGAACGCCGCCACCGCCACCGCCACCACCAGAGCAGCCGCCTGAGACGCCTCAGTCTGAGCCGGACAGCAATGATTCTGGTGGCATGAACATGAACATGGGTTTTGATGTTGATGTTGGTGGAGCGGATACCGGCTTATCCGGTCCTGGAAACATGGGTAATCAAGATGGTGAGGCTACGCCTATTGTTCGAATCGAACCGCGTTATCCACCAGCAGCTGCCCGTAACGGCACTGAAGGTTGGGTTCAATTAAGGTTTACAATCGACAAACAAGGTGGCGTAACCGACATCGAAGTAATTGACTCTGAACCTCGTCGAGTATTTGACCGAGAGGCACGCCGCGCATTAATGCGTTGGAAGTATAAGCCTAAGGTCGTCGATGGTGAGCCTATCCGTCAGGAAGGCATGACCGTTCAGCTCGACTTTAATATGGATGGGCAATAAGAAATGAAAGCAGCAATGAAGACATTTGTTAGTGCCCTTGCCTTTGCCTCTGTGTTGGTAGCTGTTCCAGCTACCGCACAGGATCTCGGCTTCGAGATTCCAAGCGAAGAAACCGTAAAAGCACAGAAGGAAAACCGTGATAACCAGGCCGCCAGTCAAGCTGTTGGCCGGGCGATTATGGAAGCCTTTGAGCTGTACGAGCAAGAGCAATTAAAAGAAGCAATCGCGGTATTAGAAGAAGAGTACCCGGAAGTCGATGGCGGTTATGATAAAGCCTACATGGGCCGGTTTTTAGGTACTCTGTATGCGCAGGACGAGCAGCTTGATCGCGCACTTCCGATATTAAAAGACGCGGCAGATGCTGACGTACTTGGTTGGAATGATCAGGCAGCATCGCTTAAATTAGCCGGTCAGCTATCGTTGCAAGATGAGCAATATCAGAATTCAATTGATTATCTTGTCCGCTGGATTAAGTTTACCGGTAAAAAAGATCCGCAGATCTTCATGTTTATTGCTAACGCGTATTACCAAAAGAAAGAATTCGCGGAAATTGTTCCTTTTGCACGCGCAGCATTGAACAACTCAGAAAAGCCAATCAAGAACGTCTATACCTTGTTGATGGCGTCTTACTACGAACGTAAGATGTATCCACAAGCGATAGAGACTCTTGAAGAAGGTCTTAATAAGCTACCCGAGGTTTCTCAATGGTGGACTCAATTAGCTCAGTTCTACATGATTGAGGAAAACTTAGAGAAAGCGCTCGCGACCATAGAGACTGCTTACTTGGCGGATTACCTGGATAAAGAAGACCAGTTTAAAATGTTGGTTCAACTTTATGATAACGAAGGTATTCCCTACAAAGCAGCGGTAACTATGGCTAAACATATTGATAGTGGAGATATTGAAGCTACCGCTAAAAATATGGCGACCGCCGCCAACAGTTTTCACCGTGCGAAGGAATTCGCAGAAGCGGTGAGCTGGTACGAGCGGGCTGAGGAAGCGACCGATGATGCTGAAGACAAAGGTGAGTATCTGCGTAAGCAGGGTAGCCTGTTGTTGCAAAACGAGCAGTACATCGCGGCCGCGACACCGTTGCGTGAAGCGCTTGACTACCTGGAAGACGAAGACGAAGGACGTATTTATATGTCTTTAGCAGAAGCGTACTTCTATGGTGGTGAATATCGTGAAGCTATGCGGTACGTAAACCGTGCGGCAGAGTACGACGGCCAACGCCGTAGTGCACGTAGCTGGCGTGGTTACATTGAGTCGACAGCTAAACGTAAAGGTGTCGATCTTTAAGCTTGCGACTTATCGCTTATCTTTAAAAAGACTCTACCAGCATGCTGGCAGGGTCTTTTTTATTTTTTAGGGGATTTGTTTATTAGTTTTTTATCGAGTATGATCAGCGCCGTGATTTTTACGAGGAGTTAATCATGGCAGCAGAAAACCAAAAAGATCCTTCAGGTTTTTCTTTTCTATTAGTTGGCCTAGTGCTG
Organism: Pseudomonadota bacterium; assembly: GCA_051746345.1. Taxonomy (GTDB): domain Bacteria; phylum Pseudomonadota; class Gammaproteobacteria; order Enterobacterales; family Alteromonadaceae; genus Idiomarina. Next base: position 77,613 of record JBNJEZ010000008.1, on the reverse strand, counting down.
TTTATTGCAATCAGTTGTTTACCGCTGGTATTGCGTTTTGTGCAGTTATTTACTGCTTAAAGTCCTAAGTATTTCCCCCATTTAAATTTAAGGTGAATGACAGGTATGTCAGTCTCGTTGCTCGTTGTCGAGGATAAAGACAAAACCTTACAGCAGGTGCTTAACTTATTAAAGCCGTTACAGTTTAAAGTAACGACAGCCACAGACGGCTTAGATGGATTAAGTAAAGCCAAAAACAGTTATTTCGATATGGTTCTGGTCGATCATAAAATGCCGGTTATGGATGGCGTTAGTTTGGTAAAAAACTTAAGAGAGCTTGCTGATTATAAAGAGCAACCTATATTCTTTATGACCACTCAAGAGCTTACTGAAATTGAACCGACAGCTCTGAATGCGGGCGCTACTGTGTGCTTTAGTAAGCCCTTAAATGACGATGTTGTTGAGACATTACGTTCATATGTGGCGCGTTCGGTTGCATAAGGATCGGCCATAATTTAAAGGCTTAAAATATGACTCCAGAACAGTTAAAAGATACCATTGCAGCCATTCCCGATTATCCAAAACCAGGCATCACTTTCCGTGATATCACTCCTTTGTTGCAAGACAGGGATGCTTTTGCTGCTGCAATAGATTTATTCGCCGAGCGCTACAAGAACTCTGGAATAACTCAGATAGCAGCGATAGAAGCTCGCGGTTTTATTTTTGGCTCAGCTTTAGCAAAGCAAATTGGCTGTGGCATTACTCTGCTCCGTAAACCTGGAAAGTTACCAGGTTCAATTGTTTCGCAAAGTTATCAGCTGGAATATGGCGAAGATAGCTTAGAAATGCGAGCGGATTCATTAACATCAAGTGATAAAGTGTTGATAGTAGACGACTTATTGGCCACCGGTGGCACTGCCGAAGCAGCCGCAATGCTGATAAAAAGAGCCCAGGCGATAATAATAGAAGCCGCTTTTCTAGTTACCTTGAATGACTTGCCCGGTGAACAAAAATTGCAGCAACAGGGGGTTGCATGCTATACCTTGTGTCGTTTTTAATGATTCAGGAATAAGCAAAAGTCCATGAGCTATCAAGTGCTTGCACGCAAGTGGCGTCCCTCCCAGTTTTCTCAGGTGGTGGGTCAAACCCATGTGTTAAAACCACTCCAGCATGCGTTGGACAGTAATCGTTTGCATCACGCGTATTTATTTACCGGCACCCGCGGTGTTGGTAAAACAACCATTGCCCGATTATTGGCCAAAGCACTGAATTGCGTGGAGGGGGTATCTTCTACGCCTTGCGGGAAATGCGATACTTGTCTGGCAATCGAGCAAGGAAGATTTGTCGATTTACTTGAGATTGACGCTGCTTCCCGGACCAAAGTAGAGGACACGCGGGAATTACTCGACAATGTCCAATACCGGCCTACTCATGGTCGTTACAAGGTCTACTTGATAGACGAAGTGCACATGCTATCAAGACATAGTTTTAATGCGTTACTGAAAACTCTTGAAGAGCCTCCTGAGCATGTCAAATTTCTGTTGGCCACAACCGACCCACAGAAGCTCCCGGTCACCGTAGTCTCGCGGTGTTTACAGTTTAATTTACGCGCTCTCACTAAGGATTTAATTGCGGGTCAGTTACAGCATGTGCTTGCGGAAGAGCAAGTTACTGCCAACTCTGAAGCATTGACCATGCTTGCACGAGCGGCTCGTGGCAGTATGCGGGACGGTCTTAGCTTGACCGATCAGGCGATTGCTCAAGGCGACGGCGCGGTAACCCTTGAAAGTGTCCAGCAGATGCTTGGTAACGTGCCGAAGGCGGATATAGCAGTGTTACTCAACGCCGTAGCTGACGGCGATAGTAACCAGGTGTTTACTCTGTTAGAGCAAATGGCCGCCGTGGTACCTGACATGGGAGCCATATTAACCGAATTACAAGCGTTGTTGCATCGCTTAGCGCTAGTGCAACAGTTGCCGGAACTGGCAACCGCTGACGAGCAGCAAGATACGATTAAACAGCTACTTCGTAAGTTACCGGCTGAGGTCATTCAGCTGTATTACCGCTTGGTTATCGAGGGACGTAAAGAACAACCCTATGCGGTTGATGAGCGAGCCGGTGTCGAGATGACGTTATTGCGCTTATTAGCCTTTGAACCTATCTCGAGCAATACAGCGGAATCAGTTACCGAGCAGCCTTCAGAACCGGTTACAGAGGTAAATGAACCGATGTCTGATAGTGTTCCTACCGAATCTGTTGCTTCGCCGTCAGAGCAGGAGCCACCGCTTGCAGAGCCGCCAGGTTATCATCAAGCTGATGAGCCGGAACCCGAACCCGTAACAGAATCATCTTCGGCGGACATTAGTGATTTACTGAAGATGCGCGAACAGCTGGTTTCCGGAGACTCCAGCTCAGCAGCGGACGAAACCGTGGCGGATCAAAAAAAAAACACTGAATTAGACGTTAAAAGCGAATCGGCGACAATACCAAAATCAGTTGGTGGTGAGTTACCCAACCTCGAGTTCCCCGAACTTAGCGAGAAAATTCGGCTGGCCGAGGAAGTCGACGAATGGTCAGCAATGATTGCGGCGATGGATGTGAGCGGGCTGGCCCGGCAACTGCTATTAAATTCCAACTTACATAAAATGGCCGAGCAGAGCTGGCAGGTGCGTGTTGCGCCGGCTCAGCAAAGTTTATTAAGTGAAGCGACCGAGCAAGCGGTCACTGAGGCACTGCGGCAGACGTTAAGTGAACAAGGAAAATTTGAGTTTACGGTTGAAGAACCACAACACCCGACCCCATTAATGATACAGCAACATATTAATTCGTATCGCCATCAACTTGCGGTAGAATGGTTGCAACAAGACCCGGGTGCTAATGAGTTGCAGCAACGTTTTGCAGCGCAGCTTAACGAGTCATCGATTAAAGCAGTTTAATAAGAGGACAAGATAATGTTTAAAGGTGGTATGGGAAACATGATGAAGCAGGCGCAGCAAATGCAAGAGCGCATGCAACAGACCCAGGAAGAAATTGCGAACCTTGAAGTAACCGGCGAAGCGGGTGCAGGTTTGGTTAAAGTGACGATGTTGGGTAACCACAACGTAAAAAGAGTCAATATCGACTCGAGCTTGATGGAAGACGATCAAGAAATGCTGGAAGATCTGATCGCCGCGGCAACCAACGATGCCGTACGCCGAGTTGAAGAAACCAGCAAGGAAAAAATGTCTGAAGTTACCGGTGGTATGGACTTACCGCCTGGCTTTAAAATGCCATTTTAAAGCTGAGGTAGTTTATGGCACAGGGTCTAAGCCCGGCAATTGACGCATTAGTTGACGATCTTAAGCGGTTACCTGGGGTAGGTCAAAAAACGGCCCAGCGAATGGCGTTTCATTTGCTGGAGCGTGACCGTGACGGTGCTTCAGCACTGGCTAGTGCTTTACAGCACGCCGTTGACAAAGTGGGTCATTGTCAACAATGCCGGACATTAACCGAAGAGACGCTGTGTCGTATCTGCATCAATCCTGCACGTCGCGATAGTGGTGTTTTATGTGTGGTTGAGACGCCTGCAGATGTGTTGGCTATTGAGCAAACATCGCAATTTAAAGGGCGCTATTTTGTGTTGATGGGACACCTGTCGCCTTTAGACGGTATTGGCCCGGCTGATATTGGTCTGGATGAACTGGAACAACAGTTAAAGCAGGGCCCCATCAGTGAGATTATTCTTGCGACTAACCCTACTGTCGAAGGTGATGCCACCGCACATTTTATTGCTGATATAGCTGAGCAGCTCGGGGTAAACACCACCCGTATTGCTCATGGTGTTCCCGTCGGCGGCGAGTTAGGCTATGTCGATCAAACAACCCTTGGCCACGCATTCAGTGGTCGCAAACAATTCTCCCGCTAGACGCTTGAATTTCTCCTAATCATCCCCATTTCCTAAGCAGATTGGTAAATAGATAGGAGATAACCATTATGGCGGAAGCCGGCCAAACCGAAAAGCATGGGTTTCAAACAGAAGTAAAACAACTTCTGAATTTAATGATCCATTCTCTGTATTCCAATAAAGAAATATTCTTACGAGAGTTGGTGTCTAATGCTTCGGACGCTGCTGATAAGCTTCGCTTTAAAGCGCTGAGTGATAACTCACTTTACGGCGATGATAGCGAGTTACACGTTCGCATTTCATTCGATAAAGAGGCGCGTACCATCACCATTAGTGATAATGGTGTGGGCATGACCCGCGATGAAGTGATGAATAACTTGGGTACTATCGCCAAATCTGGTACGGCTGAGTTTTTCGGTCAGCTATCAGGTGATCAAGCCAAAGATAGCCAGTTGATTGGCCAATTTGGTGTCGGTTTCTACTCTTCTTTTATTGTCGCTGATGAAGTTACCGTACGTACTCGTTCCGCCTTTGAAAAAGGCAGTATCGGTGTTGAATGGCGTTCGAAAGGGGAAGGAGAATTCGAGCTGGCGGAGACTGAAAAGGCGCGCCGTGGTACCGATATTATTCTGCACCTTAAAGAGGGTGAGGATGAGTTCTTAGACGAGCATCGGTTACGCGGTATCATCAATAAGTATTCAGAACACCTCAGCATTCCAGTACAGATGTGGAAAGAACCTGTTGCTGAGCAAGAAAATGAAGATGGTGAAAAAATACCTGCAGAACCAGGCCAGTGGCAGACGGTGAACTCAGGTCAGGCTCTTTGGACGCGAGAAAAAGCGGACATCTCCGACGAGGAGTATAAAGAGTTTTATAAAACCGTAGCTCACGACTTTGATGATCCACTGCTTTGGAGCCATAACAAAGTAGAAGGTACTACGGAGTACACCAGTTTGCTTTACGTGCCTAAGCGAGCACCATGGGACCTATGGAACCGTGAGCAGCAGCATGGTGTTAAGTTGTACGTGAAACGCGTCTTTATTATGGATGACGCGGATCAGTTGATGCCGACTTACCTGCGTTTTGTTAAAGGTCTTATCGATACTAACGATTTGCCGCTTAATGTGTCGCGCGAAATACTGCAGGACAACAAAATCACCCGGGCAATGCGTAACGGTAGTACTAAGAAAGTGCTGCAAATGCTGAAGAAATTAGCTAAAGACGATACCGAGCAGTATCAGCAGTTTTGGGACACCTTTGGTAATGTATTAAAAGAAGGTCCAGCTGAGGATAACGGGAATCAAGAACGTATTGCTGAATTACTGCGTTTTGCATCGACCCATTCGGACTCCGCAGCGCAAACGGTCAGTCTTGATGACTATCTGGAACGGATGAAAGAGGGTCAGGACATGATTTACTACATTGTTGCGGACAGCTACGAAGCGGCTAAGAATAATCCTGCACTGGAGATATTCCGCAAAAAAGGAGTCGAGGTCTTACTGTTGTCTGACCGTATCGACGAGTGGTTGATGAGTCATCTTACCGAGTTTAAGGAAAAACAGCTGCAATCAGTGACTCGTGGTGATTTAGACTTGGGTGAACTGGATGATGAGCAAGATAAGGAACAGCAGGAACAAGCTGAGGAAGCCTTTAAAGACCAGCTGAAACGATTTGAGACAGCCTTAGGTGACCGGGTTAAGAAAGTCCGCGTTACTCATCGTCTGACCAATTCGCCAGCCTGCATTATTACCGACGAGAATGACATGAGCACACAAATGGCCAAGTTGATGGAAGCTGCTGGTCAGCAGGTACCGGAAACTAAGTACATTTTTGAGGTAAATCCAAATCATCCTTTAGTCGTAAAAATGACTGAAAAAGATGATACGGCATTTAACCAGTGGGCTGACGTTTTACTGGATCAGGCAACCCTCGCTGAGCGCGGCAGTTTAAAAGACCCCGCGTCATTTGTGACGAAACTTAATAAGCTGATGTTAGACGCTTAATTTGTCATTAAAAACGCCGCAGTTCCGACCACTGCGGCGTTTCTTGTTGCTTGTAATAAAGCCTTCATCGGGGTAAAGTTCCGAACAAACTTTTAAATACAAAATGAGGCTGTATATGCGCATCATTCTACTAGGCGCTCCCGGAGCCGGGAAGGGAACTCAAGCTCAGTTTTTAATGAATACTTTTGGTATTCCACAGATCTCAACGGGCGACATGCTGCGCTCTGCCATTAAGTCGGGATCGGAGCTGGGTAAGAAAGCAAAGCAGGTTATGGACGCCGGGCAACTGGTTTCTGATGAAATTATCATTGAGTTAGTAAAAGAGCGTATTGCCGAGCCAGACTGTCAGAACGGTTTTTTACTCGATGGTTTTCCACGCACTATTCCGCAGGCAGATGCAATGCTAGAACATGGCATCCAGGTAGACTACGTACTCGAATTTGCAGTACCGGATGAGGTGATCGTGCAGCGCATGAGTGGCCGTCGTGTTCATCCGGGTTCAGGCCGTGTTTATCATGTGGAGCACAACCCGCCGAAAGAAGAAGGAAAAGACGACGAGACTGGTGAAGAGCTGGTTATTCGTCCGGACGACCAGGAGCAGACTGTGCGTAAACGTCTGGCGGTATATCATGAGCAGACAGAGCCGTTGGTAGAATATTATCAAAAGCTGGCTGAAAAGACCGACACTGAGTATCATAAGATTGATGGTACTAAGCCCGTTGAACAGGTCAGCAAAGAGCTTGGCGAATTGCTACAGTAATAGTAATTACTTTGACTACTGCTGAACAACAGGGCTCACCGTGGGTGGGCCTTTTTTATTTTAGCGACAAAATAACAAGGACAATAAAATGCTAAACAGTCTTCTTATTACCGGCTTTTATGCCGCACTATTAACATTGGTTTATCTGGTTCTGGCAATACGTATTATTCGTTTACGTTGGAAGCACCGGGTTGGTATCGGTACTGGCGAAGCAGCAGATTTAATGGCTGCTGTTAGAATACACGGTAACTTTATCGAGTATGTTCCGTTGGCCCTTATTTTGCTGGCCGCAATTGAAGTGAGTGGTGTCTCAACAACAGTAATTCACGGCATTGGTATTGCGTTATTGGTTGCTCGTCTTTGTCACGCTATTGGACTAACCCGCTCAGTTGGAGTGTCGTTGCCAAGAACGATTGGTGTGGTCGGAACCTTTGCAGTGTTATTGCTGGAGGCTGGAATTTTGATTGGCCGGTATATTGGCGTTGCGGTAAACCTCAATAGTTAAAGGATGGGCTATGAAAGATCTTGCTGATGGTATTCATCATTGGCCCGCGAAATCCGCAGAGGCCGATGTGGTGGTATTGCTGCACAGCTCGCAAAGTGCCAGTTCGCAGTGGCGAGAACTAATTCAACAGTTGGCCGGTTCGGTTCATGTTATTGCGGTTGATTTATTGGGGTATGGTAAAGCGCCGGCCGCTAAATCGAGTGCTCACTTCAGGTTAGAGCAAGAAATTCCGCGAATAACCGAGGCTCTGGAAGTGCTGGATATCAGGCAGCCGGTGACCCTCATTGGCCATTCATACGGCGGCGCCTTAGCTTTAAAGTTGGCGGCAGAAAACTGGCTGGAAGTTCAGAGCCTGGCGCTTTATGAGCCAGTCTCGTTTCACGTGTTACCAGAAGACTCACCGGGTATGCTGGAAATCCGAGAAGTGAGCGAAGCCATGCACGGTAAAGACGCAACTGAATGCACCCGCCACTTTGTCGATTATTGGAACCAGGCGGGCTATTTTGACGCATTGCCGGCAAAAATTCAGGGACTGATGGTTGGACAAGCTGCTAAGGTGGCTTTAGATTTTGATGCGTTGTTAAATGAGCCGCTGACTTTAAACGACTACCAACGGGTGCAACAGCCTGTTTTGTTGTTAACTGGCGAATACACTCGACGTAGTGCTAAAGCTGTGGTCAGGGCGTTAGCGGCTACTTTACCCAAAGTGCAAAAACGAGAGGTTGCTGCCGGCCATATGGGACCATTAACCCATCCGGTTGAGGTTAATCCGTTAATCACTGACTTTATAAAAGGCACAGTGTAAGTAAATGGCTACAACCACGCGAGAGATCACAAAGTTAGCGCGTCTAACCGGGCCAATCCTGGTTGCTCAGCTAACGCAGATGTTAATGAGTGTGGTCGATACAGTAATGGCCGGTCGCAAGGGCGCCATTGATTTGGCTGCAGTCTCTGTTGGCGGCAGCATTTTTATACCGGTGACGTTATTGATTTTTGGTCTGGCGTTGGCATTAGCTCCGGTAATATCTCATTTTGATGGAGCCGGCCGTCACCGTCGTATCGCTAATATCTTGCAACAGGGGCTTTACGCCTGTGCCTTGATTGGCGTATTAACCTTGCTGGCAATGAGCGGCTCCCCCTATGTACTTGACGCGATGGAAGTTGAGCCGCAGTTTCGGCAAACCACGCTGGACTACCTCTATTATATTTCTTTTGGCGTGCCTGCTTTTGTCATTTATGCGGTTCTTAGAAATTTTTGTGAGGGGCTATCTAATACCATGCCCTCTCTGGTCATAGGCTTTATTGGTCTATTGATCAATATTCCAGCTAACTACATTTTTATCTACGGTCATTTTGGTGCCCCAGAATTGGGTGGTGCGGGCTGTGGTCTCGCATCCGCACTGGTATTTTGGGGAATGGCGGTATCCATGGCTATTTATGTCTTCACCGCGAAACGTTATAAGCGGCTGCGTCTACTAAGACGTTGGTATCCACCCAATTTTGACGATATAACTTACATTAGTCGGCTAGGCTTTCCGATTTCCATGTCACTGTTTTTCGAAGTCAGTTTGTTTGCGGCGGTGGCCTTACTGATTTCGCCGCTAGGACCGACGGTGGTATCGGCGCATCAAATTGCATTAAATATAAGCTCGTTGGTGTATATGGTGCCGCTTAGTATTTCTATGGCAGTTACTTTAAGGGTGGGTTTTGCGCTGGGAGCCGGAGACCCGAAAAATGCTATGGTCAGCTTTAAAATGGCGCTATGGATCGGTGGCGTATTTGCTGCTGTAAACGGACTTATTATGTGGCTCGGTGGGCAATGGCTGGCCAGTTTGTATACCCCTAATCGCGAAATTATTGAACTGGCGGGTACACTAATGGGGCTGGCTGCTATTTTCACGTTGTCTGATACCTTCCAGGTAGTGGCGATGGGAACACTGAGAGGTTACAAAGACACCAAATATCCAATGATTATGGCATTTATTGCCTACTGGCCGTTTGGCTTGTCGGTCGGAGTCATTTTAGGGCGTACCGACTGGATAGTACCAGCTATGGGGGCCGCCGGATTCTGGATAGGGTTTATCAGCGGATTGTCGGTTGCCGCGGTATTAATGAGTATTCGCTTAAGGTATGTGGCGAAAAAATACCAGCGGCAACAGTTTCAACAGCAGTTAAACAACGCTGCTTAATTGCGGCGTTGTTGCAATACTTCCAAGACAGCTTCCAGGTTAGTATCAGAAGCTTGTAATACTACCAGTAAGTGATAGAGCAGGTCAGCGCTTTCATTGACCAATTCTTGCTGATCTCGGACCGCAGCTGCTAGAGCCACCTCAACGCCCTCTTCGCCGACTTTTTGAGCCGCGCGTTTTATCCCGGCTGCGAACAGCTTAGCGGTATAGCTTTGTTCAGGGTCGGCGTCTTTACGTGACGCCAGCAACTCATCCAGCTGCTGTAGCAGAGGTGCCGGAGCTTCTGCAAAACAGGAACGGGTGCCTAAATGACAGGTCGGGCCGTGCGGGATGGCCTGAACCAGCAGGGCATCATTGTCGCAGTCGGCATAAATGCCTTGTAACTGCAGGACATTGCCGGAGCTTTCGCCTTTGGTCCATAAGCGTTGCTTGCTGCGACTGTAAAACGTTACCTTATCACTGTCCAAAGAGGCGCTAACGGCATCGCGGTTCATATAGCCTAGCATGAGTACTTCGCCGGTCAGCGGGTGTTGTACAGTGCAAGGCAGTAGCCCGTCCATTTTGTCCCAGTCGAGCTGTTCTATTGTCGCTGTTGTTAATTGCATTACATTATTTCCTGTTGTTGGCTCGGCTCAATCGGGCGAATGGCAATACCCTGCTCGGCAAGCTGTTGTTTTAGCTCGGCCATGCGAATAATGTTTTTATGAAATACCGATGCCGCTAGAGCACCATCTACATTGGCTTGTTCAAACACTTGCTGGAAATGTTCGATTGCACCGGCACCGCCCGAGGCGATAAGCGGAATACTGCATTGTTGTCTAATGCTAGTCAGTTGCTCCACATCATAGCCACTGCGGACGCCGTCCTGGTTCATGCAATTCAGAACAATTTCGCCGGCACCACGGTCGATAACCTCTTTCACCCAGTCTTTGGTTTGCCAGGTTGAGCGCCGAGACTTGCTTTCATCACCGGTAAATTGATGAACTTCGTATTCGCCTGATTCACTGTTATAAAAGCTATCGATCCCAATGACCACGCACTGTTGGCCAAATTCATCAACCAGCTGATTGATGAGCTCAGGATCCTGCAGTGCCGGCGAGTTAATCGAAATTTTATCAGCACCCATGGATAGCAATGTTTGCGCATGCGCTTTACTGCGAATGCCACCGGCAACGGTAAAGGGTATATCAATCACGCGAGCGACTCGCTCAACCCAGGACTTGTCGATGGTACGGCCGTCAGCCGAAGCGGTAATATCGTAAAATACCAGTTCATCAGCGCCAATTTCTGCGTACCTCTGTGCCAACGGTAATATGTCGCCAACGACTTCATGGTTACGAAACTGAACGCCTTTAACGACTTGCCCGTCACGCACGTCCAGGCAGGGTATTATGCGTTTTGCCAGCATTGCAGTGCCTCCGTTAGATCAAACTGTGCGGTTAATAATGACTTACCTAAAATAGCGGAATCGCAGTTTACCTGTTTTAAGTCAACCAGGTCTTGCAAGGTACTGACTCCGCCGGAAGCCTGCCAGATAACTTCCGGGTACAACGCTTTGTAGCGGCGATAAAGCTCAACGTTTGAGCCGCTGAGGGTGCCATCTTTACTAATGTCAGTACATAAAACATGGCGGCAGCCAACATCCAGATAGCGTTGTAACACGCTGTCTAAAGTAAGTTGACTGGTTTGTTGCCAGCCATGGGTAGCAACCATGGCCTGACCTTGTTGATTAATATTTACGTCTAACGCTAACACAATAGCGTCACCGCCATATTCAGTGAACCAGTGTCGCACTAATTCCGGTGAGCTCACTGCAGTGGAGCCAATAACGGCGCGCTCAATTCCGGCTGCGAATAGCTGTTCTAAATCTGCTTGGGTGCGTATGCCGCCCCCGGCCTGGCAACGTAAGCCAGACTCTTTAGTGATCTCCTGCAACAGTTGTTGCTGGCGTTTAGCAGGATCTTTGGCTCCGTCTAAATCAACCAGGTGCAGCCATTCAGCACCCGCTGCGCGATAGCTCTTAGCTTGCTCAACGGGATCAAAGGAATATTCGGTTTTCTGCTCAAAGTCACCCTGATACAAACGAACAACGCGACCATCAATTAAGTCAAGCGCAGGAATTATCATAAGGAGCACTCCAGAAATTTTTTTAATAAAGCACTGCCCGCGCTACCGGAGCGCTCCGGGTGAAACTGCGCACCAATAAAGTTATCTTTTTTTATCATCGCGGCAAACGATTGGTGATAGTGGCAACGGGCTATTGTGTACTGATCCTCAGCAACCGCAAAGCTATGCACAAAGTAACAATAAGGCTGACTGTCAGCGGCAACCAAAGGGTTGTTATTAACCGGCTGAATCTGGTTCCAGCCCATGTGCGGTGATGGCAGGTCGGCGGTGTCCATACGCTTGGTTTGCGCAGGTATAACGCCGAGACAGCTTACGTCACCCTCTTCGGAGTGGGCGGTCAGCAACTGCATTCCTAAGCAGATTCCCAGCACGGGTTGCTGTAATGACTGTAATGGTTCAATCAACTGCTTGCGGCGTAAGTTACGCATAGCAGCCGCCGCGGTGCCAACTCCGGGCAACACGACGCGATCGGCAGCAATGATTTTTTCGGCATCGTCAGTTATGGTTGGGTTAATCCCGAGCCGCTCAAAGGCAAACCGAACCGAAGTCAGGTTAGCGCATTCTGTGTCGACAATAACCACATTCATGCCAACATCCCCTTACTTGATGGCAACTGATTGTCGCCAGTGCGGGCTATAGCCTGCCGCAAAGCCCGACCAAACACTTTGAATAAGCTTTCTACCTGGTGGTGACTGTTGCCTTCGGTGGTTGATAAATGCAGGCTCATGGCCATCGCATCTGTCAGTGAACGGAAGAAGTGCTCAACCATTTCTGTTGATAATTCTCCCACTCTGTCACGGCTAAAATCAGCCTGCCACTTCAGGTAGGGTCGACCGGATAAATCGATCAAACATTCGGCCCGACATTCATCCATCGGCAATGCGAAACCGAACCGGCCAATGCCGCGCTTATCACCAAGTGCATCGCGCAGTGCCTGCCCCAGCGCCAACGCGGTGTCTTCGACTGTGTGGTGATCATCAATGTGCAAGTCTCCACTTACCTTTACGCTTAGGGCAAAACCGGCATGAGTCGCAATCTGCTCCAACATGTGGTCGAAGAAACCAATGCCGGTGGCGAACTCGCGCGGACCCTGGGCATCCAGATCAAGCGAGATGTTAATATCCGTTTCGCTGGTTGTGCGAGTAATTTGAGCAGTGCGCGGCCGGGTCACTAACTGCTGACAAATAGCGTTCCAGTCCAGCGTCTGACGGTCGTAGCGCAAACCGCGTATGCCCATACTTTCAGCAAGTTGCATATCGGTCTCACGGTCACCAATCACATAACTGTCAGTAAAGTCGATAAGACCCTGTTGCAGGTAGGATTGAACCAAGCCTAGCTTAGGCTTTCTGCAGCTGCAATTATCGTTTTCAAAATGCGGACAGATAAGCACCTCGTTAAAGCGAATGCCCTGCGACTCGAAAACTTGCATCATCAGTTGCTGAGGAGCGTCAAAGTCCTGTTGTGGAAAGCTGTCAGTACCGAGCCCATCCTGATTAGATACTATTACTAACTGATAGCCGGCTTGTTGCAGTTTAAGTAGTGCTGGAACAACATTAGGTTCAAACACCAGCTTGTCGAGGCGATCCAGTTGTTTATCAACGGGGGGTTCTTCGACCAGTGTTCCGTCGCGGTCAATAAATAACCAACGCTGTTTCTTAACAGACGCGCTACTCATAAGGACTCTCCATAAAAAGAATTTAACGCAGCTATCAGCTGACGGTTCTCGGTGTCGTTACCAACACTGATACGGACACATTCATTAAGCCCGAGCTGTGCTGATTGATTACGGATTAACACACCTTGTTGTTTTACGTAATCGATTAAAGCTGATGCGCTCTCTACTTGCAGCAGTATAAAGTTAGTATCACTGTCGGCAACCACTTGCATTGGTAATGCGGCCAGTTGCTGGAATAATTGTTCGCGTTGCTCCAGTATCGAACTCACTTGCTGCTGCAGCCGTCGTAAACCCGATTTGCTTAATGCCTGCACAGCAACCTGCACGGTTAAGTCCGGCAATGGGTAAGGTGCCAGTACTTTTTTTAGCACTTCGATAATGTCACTGTTTGCTAATGCAAAACCACAGCGGGCGCCGGCTAAGGCAAACGCTTTTGACAGGGTTCGCAATATCACTAGATTGGGGTAACGCTCCAACCAAGTCGCCAATGTCGCTGCTGGACAAAATTCGATATAGGCTTCGTCAACGACGACCAGAGTGTCTTTAGCGGCTTCTAGCACTTGCGTAATGTCGGCTTGATTCAAGGTATTACCAAGTGGATTAGAGGGCGAGCACAGGAATACCAGTTTGGTTTGCTGTAAAGCCGGCAGCAATGTGTCCAAATCCAGCTGCCAATCCGCTGTTTTTAAAGGAATCTGCTGTACCTTTGCACCGTGGGTCTGGGCCGAAATCGCGTACATGCCATAGGTGGGCGGACAAATGATTATCTGATCACTTCCGGGTTCGCAGAAGGCACGAATTAATAATTCGATGGCCTCGTCAGAACCGCGGCAGCTCATCACTTGTTGCTCGTCGACACCGGCATAGTCGGCATAAGACTGGTTAAGTTCTGCGGACTGGAAGGCCGGATAGCGATTCAGGTTGTCGCTGTTCAGCTGATAGTCATTGCTATACGGTGACTCATTGGCGTTTAGCCATACTGAGCCGCCGCTCATGGTGCGCCGAGCCGACGCATATGGGACGACTTCAGCAAGGTGCGCTCGTTGTAATTGTTGGGCGATGCTCATGAACTTGCCTCCAAACGAATGGTGACGGCGCGTTTATGTGCATCAAGCCCCTCGACATCGCACAATGTGGTTATTGCATCCGCCAGACCTGCCAACCCCTGTGCTGTTGATTCTTGTACGGTGTAGCGGCGATAAAAGTCGAGCAAGCCAAGGCTGCTATAGTTACGCGCATAGCCGTAGGTTGGCAGTACGTGGTTAGTGCCGGTTGCATAATCTCCGCCAGATTCTGGTGTGTAGTGGCCAACAAAAATTGAACCTGCGCGAGTTAACTGCGACAGGTAGTCACGCGCTTGGTTAAACTGTAGCGATAAGTGCTCTGGCGCGTATTGCTCAGACAGCGAAATGGCCTGATTTAACGAGTCCGTCACAATAAGCCGACTGTTAGCTAAAGCTTCAGCTGCCGTGTCTTGTCGTGACAGTTCGGAGCACTGCTGCTGCAGTTGTTGCTGCACCTGATTAGCCAGCTGTTCTGATGGCGTTAATAAAATAACTTGTGAGTCGGCGCCATGCTCGGCTTGTGACAATAAATCAGATGCAACGAATGCCGGGTTGGCGGTTTCATCAGCGATAACCAGTAACTCTGATGGGCCAGCAGGCATATCAATGGCAACACCACTGGCGTCTTGACTGACTTGTTGTTTGGCTTCGGTGACAAACGCATTGCCTGGCCCGAATATTTTATCGACTGCGGCTACTGACTCAGTTCCATAGGCAAGGGCAGCGATTGCTTGTGCTCCGCCGCAAAGAATAATGTCATCAATACCGCATAACTGGGCGACATAGACCACGGCGGCTGGAATACTACCGTTTGCAGCGGGAGGGGTAGCCAGAACTTTGCGTGGACACCCTGCCAGCTGTGCGGGGATGCCAAGCATCAACGCAGTTGATGGCAACGTCGCAGACCCTCCTGGAATATAAAGTCCGACTGACTGTAACGGTGTATAGCGTTGTTCGCATATCACTCCAGGTGCCGTTTCGACTTTAATGTCGCGTGGTTGCTGCTGGCGGTGAAACTCACTAATGGTACGGTAGGCTTTATCGATAGCCGCTTTTACCGGGGCAGTTAAGCCTTTTAACGCCTCTGTTTTCTGTTCAGCGGACATCACTAACTGAGTTGCGGCTGGGTTATCAAACTTTTGTGTTAGCTTAATCACCGCCGCATCACCGTGTTCGCGTACCTGGGACAGAATATTTTTGACTGTCTCTCTTAACGACCGCGAGCGGCTTTGCTCTGGCCGCAGTAAACGCTCTTTACGCTGTTCGCCGGAGAGTTCGCTCCAGCGTTCAACACGTATGTTCAGGCTCGGCATAAGTTGACTCCTTAGCCCATCATTTTTTCAATGGGTAATACCAAAATCGAACTACAACCAATGGCTTTCAGATCTTCCATGGTTTCCCAGAATAACTTTTCGGTACTAACCATGTGGATAGCAACCTGCTGGTCGGTGTGACTGAGCGGTAATACTGTTGGTGTCTCAGCGCCCGGTAACAAAGCGATGACTTCGTCTAGTACTGATTTCGGCGAGTGCAGCATAATGTATTTACTTTCTTTTGCCATTTGCACGCCGTCGATACGCGGTAGCAGTTGATCGATCATGGCTTGTTTATCAGCAGTTAGTTTATCACTGCGTTGAATGAGCTGTGCTTGAGACCGGAAAATAACTTCTTTTTCAACCAAGCCGTTCGCTTCTAGAGTGGCGCCGGTTGAGACTAGATCGCAAATGGCATCGGCCAGTCCAGCGCGAGGGGCAACCTCCACAGAGCCTGTTAAATTTACGTTCTTGACGTTTATGCCGTTATTTTTTAAGTAGCGCTGCATCAAGTAGGGGTAGGTGCTGGCAATTCTTTTGCCATTCAAATCTTCGAGTTTTTCAAAGTTTGATTCGCGCGGTACTGCAATAGATAAGCGGCAGCCACCAAAGTCGAGCGGGCGTAAAGCTTTGTATTCAGCAACTTCGCCGACGGCCTGACGTTCTAAGCGAACTTCTTCTAGTACGTTTTCGCCAACCAGACCAAGATCGACTACGCCATCCATAACTAACCCGGGGATATCGTCATCGCGCACTCTTAACAGGTCGATGGGGTGGCTGGTGCTGTGCGCAATTAAGCGAGCTTCATTAAGGCTAAACTTAACGCCGCAGGCATTAAGCAGCGAAATAGACTCTTTACTCAGTCGGCCTGATTTTTGGATTGCGATAGTTAAACGTTCAGTCATGTTAGCTCCTAAATAAAAAACCCTTCGAAAGTTGCCTTTCGAAGGGTTGTATAGTCATGCGAAAGGCTAGCGATAAACAGCTAGCCCAATAACAAACTATCGGCTAGCTCATGTAAAACCAATGATGGTGATGCTGCTGGCGCTGATTAGCTTGCATTGTTGACTCCGCAAAAGTTTAATAACAAATAAGTTGTATAGCATGATACTAAAGTCAGCGCAGAAAGCAACCCCTTAAGTTTATTTTAACCGTTGCCGATAACATGGTTAAAGTTTGTTCAATTAACGTAGAGCGGTATATACTGAGATTGTGGTGAACGAACACTGACTAACTATCATAGTGAGAGATAACAGTGGCTAACTTTGATGCAATGGTGCCTCTTATTCCAAGAGAGACCCGAATACCGGTAGACCATGACCGTGATCAATGGCGGATAAACCAGGTCGAAAAAACCGAGGAAATGAAAAAAATCAGTGATGAAGAGGGCAATACCATTACGGCCAACGAAGACCGTCAACGGAAACAACAGCAGCAACAGCAACAGCAACAGCAGCAATCCTCAGCTGAATCAGATGAAGACAATGACGGGCACATTGACACCTATGCGTAAATTGCTGAACAGGCACGGCTAAAGATACACAGTAGCGGTTGCCTGTGTCATAATATTTCGCTTTCACTCTGCAGTTGTTGGATGTCGCCTCCGTTATGACCAAAGTCGCCGACGTATTCGAGCCTGAAGGTCCACTATCTTCAGCCATTAAGGGTTTTCAGCCGCGGCATGCCCAGTTACAAATGGCGACAGCCATCGAAACCACCATAAAAAACAGCAAGCAGCTGGTGGTTGAGGCCGAAACTGGAACTGGCAAAACCTTTGCTTATTTGGCACCCATTCTACTGGCAAAAGACAAAGCCATTGTCTCGACCGGTACTAAAAACCTGCAAGAGCAGTTATTTCACCGAGATCTTCCGACGCTACGCAAAATTCTGTCCCCGAAAAAAGTCATTGCGCTATTAAAAGGCCGGGCTAACTACTTATGCTTGTATCGGTTAGAGCAAGCGCAGCAACAAGCGGGTCAGTTTGCACCTGCTGTGCAAAATCAACTGTTGAAAGTAAAGCGTTGGTCGACGATGACCCGTAGTGGTGATATCGGCGAATTAAACGAGCTGCAGGAAGATGCACAGGTAATGCCGCTGGTCACCAGTACCAAAGATAATTGTTTGGGCAGAGACTGTCCGGTTTATGATGAGTGTCACTTAGTTAAGGCTCGCGAAGAAGCTAAAAAGGCCGATATCGTGGTGGTTAATCATCACTTGTTCTTCGCCGATTTAGCGCTCAAAGATACAGGCTTTGGCGAAATTATTCCGGATAGTGACGTGGTCGTATTTGATGAAGCGCACCAAGTGCCCGATATTGCCAGTCAATACTTTGGTGAAGCGATCTCCAGCCGACAATTAATGGAGATGGCCGAAGAGATTACCCGGTTGTGCCTAACTGAATTAAAAGACTTGTCGCAAGCAACTCAGATGGCAAGAATGTTTGAACAAGTGGTTAAAGACTGGCGCTTACAGTTTCCACGTGAACCGATGCGCGGCAATTGGCGAGACTGGCGTCAGCAAGCTGACATGCCGAGTGCGACTCAACGGTTAGAGGAAAAGTTAGAGTTGCTGGTTGAGGTATTAAAAACTGCTCGCGGACGTCATAAAGAGATGGATAATCTGATTGAACGTGGGGAAGAGTATTTAAGTCTTTGGCAGCAATTGATGAACACCGAAGAGACAGGCTTCAGTTACTGGTTTGAAACCACCAGTCGGCATGTAGTGCTGCACCAGACGCCACTTAGTGTGGCAAAAAAGTTTGGTGGTTTAGTTCGACACAGTCAACGAGCCTGGGTATTTACCTCGGCGACGATTGCGGTTAACGAAAAGTTTGAACACTTTACCCACCGCCTGGGCCTGTTTGATGCGGAAACCCTGCTGTTGGCCAGCCCCTTTGATTTCTCAACACAGGCAATGCTGTGTTTGCCGCGCTACTTGCCAGAAGCAAACGACTATAATCGCCACAGTCACTTAGCCGATATTGCGCAGCAATGCATTAGTCATAATCGCGGTGGTACCTTTTTGTTGTTTACCAGCCATCGCATGTTGCAGCAAATGGCGGACTATTTACGCGATATTTTAGACAGAAAAATATTCGTTCAGGGCGATGCCGGTAAAACTGAGTTATTAAAACAATTTACCGAAGCGGGGAATGCGGTGTTACTCGGAACCTCATCCTTCTGGGAAGGAGTGGATGTACGTGGCGATGCATTGCGCTGTGTCATTATTGATAAACTGCCCTTTGCGTCGCCAGACGACCCTTTACTTAACGCCCGAGTGGAAGATGCGCGCCTGCGCGGGGTTGATGCATTCAATACGATCCAACTTCCGCAGGCTATTATCGCTCTAAAGCAGGGAGCGGGTCGGTTAATTAGGGATAAACATGACCGCGGCGTATTGTTAGTATGTGATAATCGCATGGTTAATCGTTATTATGGCGCGCGCTTTTTGAACAGTTTGCCGCCGATGGCGCGAACCCGCGATTTGAATCAGGCACTGAATTTTTTGCAAGAGACCGATGATGACTAAAAAGCTATTGGCTATAGATACTTCCACTGAGAACTGTTCAGCGGCACTGCAACTTAATGGACAGCTGTTTACGCGTGTTTTAGAAAGTCCTAGAGAGCACTCTCAACGACTACTGCCGTTTGTACAGGAATTGCTGGACGAAGCCGGCGCATCATTAAAGCAGTTGGATGGCTTGGTTGTAGGTTGCGGTCCTGGAAGCTTTACCGGCGTCAGGATTGGTGTTTCAGTGGCGCAAGGCCTTGCTTTTAGTCAACAGCTACCGGTCTATCCGGTCTGTACCTTACAAGCCTTAGCGCAGCAGCGTATTCGCCGTAGTAACCCTGCAGTGGTCCTTGCGTGTATTGATGCTCGTATGGCTGAAGTCTATTACGCTCTTTATGAAAACATCAACGGCGTTGCCACGCCACTAACAGAACCAGCTGTTGCAAAACCGGATAGCCAATTGTTTAAAAAGCCTTTAGACCTGCTACAGTTAGGCGATGGTGGGCAAGTAACTACAGCAGGCAGCGGTTGGGATAATTATGCAGATATTTTACTGGCGGATTTGCCCATGATAACGGCTAGTGATCAGCTCTGCCGTCTGCCAGAAGCTCAGGATATGCTTGCATTAGTAACTGCCGGGCAAGTAGAGGCGGTTGACGCGAGCGAACTAGAACCGCTTTATGTTCGCAATGAAGTTACCTGGAAAAAATTACCGGGGAGATAATTTATTATCGGCGGCTTGGCAATCTTAATGGAACCCGCCATAATAAACACAGTCAAATAAACATGGGTAGTCAACGGTGAGATTAAACGGCTTAGCCATTCAGCCTTATGATCGTTATCCGTCGCAACAGCCTGACCGGGCAAAAGCGACGGATGCTATTGATACGGGACGCAGGAATGAAACTGCGTCTCGCGCTGAGGTTGTTCCCGGTGTCGAAAATAGCCGTCAACGAGCTCAACGTTGGCAAAAGCTGAATACCTTCTACGATCAACCACCGCAATTATCGCGGCGCGCGCTAGAAGCTTATCAGGGCGTACAGTTAAATGAACGCCGAGAAGAAGTTAAATCCATGTTTGGCGTCGACTTGTACGCTTAAACCGATCAAGGTGGTGAATTATGAAATACGGTATCTTTGTATTAGCTACGCTCTTATTAGCGGGCTGTAGTGCGATCCCGGAGCCTATTGCCACAGATGATGAGGAAACCTTAGTTAGTTACCAGGCGGCAGCTAATAACTCTGAACAAGTTGTTGGCGAGCAAGCTCGCTGGGGTGGCGTTATCGCCGATGTCCGTAATGGTGAAGAGTACACTGTTATCGAAGTGGTCAATTTCGCGCTGAAAAATTGGGGACGACCGCTGGTTAGTGACGATAGTAATGGACGTTTTTTGGCATTAGTAGACGGTTTTGTTGACCCTGAAGTCTATAAGCAAGGTCGCAGCCTGACCGTCCTTGGTACTCTGGAAGAAACTCAAACCGGCAAAATTGATGACTACACATATACCTATCCGGTGCTCAAAGCCGACGGTTATTATTTGTGGGAAAAGCAAAAAGAACGGATTAATACTGAAATAAACTACGCGCCATTGTGGTTTCGCCACAACTTCTACGCGCCTTTTCCTTACCGGCCCTATCGGTATCCAACCCGAGTAATCAAATCAGACGACAACTCAGGAACCCCTGACAAAGATCGTCAATAATGGCCGGTTTGCACAGTGAAACGCTGGCAGCCGCTACGGCTGTCAGTTATAAGCTCCCATGGGGAACTCTACGCGGATTGTGCTGGGGAAACCCGAAAAATATTACCGCTGTCGCGACCCATGGGTGGCTGGATAATGCTCATAGCTTTTTGCCTCTCGCGAAACATTGGAATACCGCTAACGGTGGTTTATTAGCATTAGACTGGGCGGGTCATGGCTTGTCCGATCATAGACCTGCAGGTAACCACTATCATTTTATCGATTACGCTTACGATTTGTGGTCGCTGTTTGAACAGCAAGGCTGGCAGGATGTTATCTTGGTTGGGCACTCAATGGGTGGCTTCGTTGCCAATGTCGTTGCTAGTTTAAGCCCGGAACGAATCAAACATTTAGTGTTAATTGAGGCGTTTGGGTTACTGGTTAGTGATGGAGAAGACGCTCATCAACAGCTAGTCGATGGCTTCCAGTCCCGACAAAAGTTAGCTGGCTCACGCTGGCGCGATTACGGGGAACTGTCCAGTGCTGTAGAAGCTCGCGCGAAATCTGCCGATTTTTCTCGTCAACTGGTCGAAATATTAGTGCAGCGCGGCTGCTTTAGGAATCCTCATGGTCGCTGGCAATGGCGGGCAGATCCTCGGGTTAAATCAACCTCTCCTTATCGTCTGCCAGCGGCAACTGTTGAACAATTTCTAAACCATATAGATTCGCCTATCACCTTGATTAGAGGGGAAAAAGGCTATGACAAGGTCGAGCCAGCTATTCAGCAATGGCAACATTGCGTTAAACAGTTAAAGGTAGAAACAATGCCTGGCGGTCACCATTTGCATATGGAAACACCGGCACCGCTTGCTGCTATTTTGCTAAATATCGCCAGCTCTTAGCGACTAGGATTCACTGGTCGGATATGCGATGATTAGTCGATAAACAACACTATAATAAAAAAGAATTATTATTCGGAGCTCTATATGGACAAAATTTGGCTGAAAAATTACCCGGCCGGGGTGCCAGAAACGATTGATCCAGACCACTTTTCCTCGTTGGTCGACATTCTTGAAATGAGTGTCGAGAAGTATGCGGATAAAACGGCTTTTGTGAACATGGACCGCGAAATGAGTTATAGTGAACTCGGTCAAAAAGTCGAACAGTTCGCGGCATACTTGCAAAGCACCGGTCTTAAAAAGGGCGATGCTGTTGCTGTGATGATGCCGAATATTTTACAGTATCCTGTTGCTTTATTCGGGATTTTGGCAGCTGGCATGACTGTGGTTAATGTTAATCCACTATACACGCCGAGAGAACTTAAGCACCAGCTGACCGATTCCCAGTCAAAAGGCATCGTCATTCTTGAGAATTTCGCGCATACCCTTGAGAAAGTGAGTGCCGAAGTTCCGGATCTTGAACTTATCATTACCACCCAAATCGGTGATATGTTGCCAGCGCCCAAACGTTGGGTGGTGAACTTTGTGGTTAAGTACGTGAAGCGTATGGTAGAAGGCCATAATTTAAAGAATACGGTCGACTTTAATCAGGCATTGGCGAAAGGTAAAGCCAGTAATTATCAGCGGCCTGAATTAAATGGCGATGATTTGGCTTTTTTACAATACACCGGCGGAACGACCGGGGTTGCAAAGGGTGCAATGCTATCGCACCGCAATATGGTAGCCAACCTTGAACAGGTTTCTTCAGTGATAACGCCCATCATGAGTGATGGTGAAGAAGTGATCATCACCGCCTTACCGCTTTATCATATCTTCGCCCTAACGGCGAACTGCCTTACCTTTATTAAGCATGGCGGCCGCAACATTTTAATTACCAATCCACGCGATATGAATGGATTTGTAAAAGAATTGGGCAAATATAAGTTCTCTATGATTTCAGGCGTCAACACGCTGTTTAATGGATTACTTAATACGCGTGGCTTCAAAGATCTCGACTTCTCAAATCTGAAAGTAGCTCTGGGTGGCGGCATGGCCGTACAAAAAGCAGTTGCTGAACATTGGGAAAGGGTGACTAAATCGCGCCTGCTGGAAGGCTATGGTTTAACTGAATGTGCCCCGGTAGTTACGGTAAACCCATACGATATCGAACATTACACGGGAAGTATTGGCCTGCCGGTACCGAGTACGGAAATGAAAATATGTGACTCAGAGACTGGCGAAGAAGTGCCTATGGGTGAACCCGGAGAGTTACATGTCAAAGGTCCGCAAGTGATGGTGGGTTACTTAAATCGGCCTGACGCTACTGCTGAATCGATGCAAGATGGTTGGTTTGCGACTGGTGATATGGCGACTTGTGATGACCGCGGCTACTTTAAGATCGTTGACCGTAAAAAAGACATGATATTGGTGTCCGGGTTTAACGTCTATCCGAATGAAATTGAAGATGTGTTAGCCGATCACCCGAAGATCCTCGAGTCCGCAGCTGTTGGCGTGCCGCACGAATCGTCAGGTGAAGTGGTAAAAGTATTTATCGTCGCTAAAGATAAGTCATTGACCGAACGTGAAGTTATAGATTTTTCTCGCGAAAACATGACTGGCTACAAAGTCCCTAAATTGGTTGAGTTCAGGGATGAGTTGCCAAAATCGAATGTTGGTAAGATTTTGCGTAAAGAATTGCGTGACGAGAGCGACGCTTGAGTCTTATCCAAGTTCCCGATTCGGTGTTGTCG
Organism: Pseudomonadota bacterium; assembly: GCA_051746345.1. Lineage (GTDB taxonomy): Bacteria > Pseudomonadota > Gammaproteobacteria > Enterobacterales > Alteromonadaceae > Idiomarina. Next base: position 54,235 of record JBNJEZ010000008.1, on the reverse strand, counting down.
TACCGGGTCATCGATACCACTGACGACCTTCAACAGTTTTGTCAATCAGCCCGAACCGCGGGCTGGTTGGCAATTGATACCGAGTTTGTGCGGCAACGCACTTATTACGCCAAATTAGGCTTGTTACAAGCCCACGCGAATGGTCAGACCGTCATTATCGATCCGCTAAAAGATGTTGAACTGGAGTCACTCTGGTCGCTGATTTGTGATGCTGAAGTGGTGAAAGTTGTGCATGCGGGTGGCGAAGATATCGAGCTTTTTTATCACCAGGCCGGGCAACGCCAACCACAGGCGATTTTTGATAGTCAGATTGCTGCTGGTTTTTGTGGTTTAGGATCGTCGATTGGATATGCAAAATTAGTAGAGCAGTTATGCGGTGGTGTTGAGCTGGATAAAAGTTTATCGCGCACCGACTGGTTAAAACGCCCGTTAACACCGGAACAACTGGATTACGCAGCCGCTGATGCGAGTTATTTGTCGGCGATGTATCCCTATTTACTAGAGCAATGCAAGCAGCGCAAGGTACTCGATATTGTGTTGGCAGAGAGTCGTTTACAGGTTGATAAGCGAACTCAGTCGATAGCTGATGATTTGCTTTATCTTTTTGTGGGCAATGCCTGGCAGTGCAATCAACAACAACTTGGCGTGTTGCGCGAGTTAGCAGCGTGGCGTCAAAATAAGGCCCAGCAACGTGATATGCCACTGGGATTTATATTTAAAGATGGTGTGTTATTAGAGTTAGCACGTCGTCAGCCGACTAACGAGAAGCAGTTATTTGCAATCACTGACTTGCCGCCGTTAACTCGTAAATACTCGGGCACTGAAATTGTTTCCGTTATCCAACGCGCACTTCGTCAAGACCCTCAACAACTGCCTGCTACGTTGCAACGTCTGGATGATATGGAAGGCTATAAAGCCGCAGTAAAAACGATTAAAAGTGGTGTGCAACGAGTTGCCAAAGAACTCGACATCGATGCTGTATTGGTGGCATCGCGTAAACAAATGAATGACTTTCTTAACTTCCATTGGCAATTCTCCGAGCAGCAACAGCAACGGCTACCAAAACCCGACTTAAACCGGGGTTGGCGTTGGCAGTTTCTTAAGGCAGAATTACAAACTTTGATGTAAATGGTGGGGAGCCACGTAACATGCTGTGTGATGTTTTTAGCAGCCGGCGCAAAGCCGATACCTACTTATATTTGCCATTAGGCGCCGATTTCAATGAGTTACCCGAAGCATTGCAGCAGCACTTTGGTTCACCGGCTAAAATAATGACGGTGAATTTAGCTAAGCGTAAGCAGCTTGCTCGAATATCAGCGGACGAGTTAATTGAACATTTAACAGATCCTGGTTATTACCTCCAACTGCCCCCTAAGCAGGAGTCTTTATTGTGAAAAAGTTAACCGCACTTAGTTCTGTCGTTGTGCTTGCCAGCCAGCTGCTATTGGCATTGCCCGGCACGGCGATGGCTCATGAAGATGAGTCCGAAAAAGAACATAGCCATGAACAACAACAGGTTGAGCAGAAATTTAACGACTACGTTGAAGCATTAAAAGAAGAGGCGATTGCCAACGGTTATAAACCTGAAACCCTGGACATGGCATTTGCCGACATTGAATATTATCAGCGAGCCGTTGAGCTCGATAAAAATCAGCCTGAATTCAAATTGACGCTCGATACATATTTACCGCGAGCAGTACCTGAATGGAAAGCAGAAAAGGCGTTAGAAAAGTACCGCGAACATGAGCAACTGTTAGAGAAAATTGGTAAAGAATATGGTGTGCAACCACGTTTTATTGTTGCTTTGTGGGGCATAGAAACTAATTTTGGATCGTTTACCGGCGGCTTTAAAGTTGTTTCGGCGCTAACGACTCTGGCGTTTGACGGGCGCCGTGAAGCGTTCTTTAAGAAACAGCTATGGGAAGCTTTAACAATTATAGAAGACGGTCACATTAAGCCCGAACAAATGAAAGGCTCATGGGCCGGCGCAATGGGACAAACACAGTTTATGCCCAGCTCTTTTATGAGTTACGCGGTTGATTATGATGGTGATGGCCGAAAAGACATCTGGAATAGTTATGGTGACGTTTTTGCCTCAGCCGCTAACTATCTTAAGTCAGTTGGCTGGCGCGACGATGTGACCTGGGGTCGACAGGTGCAAATTCCTGATAACTTTGATACAACCCAGGCTGACCTGGACGTGAAAAAGTCACTGCAGGAGTGGGAGACGTTAGGTGTAACTCGTATGGATGGCTCTGAGTTACCAAACAGGACCGACATTAAAGCGTCGATTGTTATTCCTGACGATAAGCAAGGGCGTGTCTATTTAGCCTATGCAAATTATGACGCTCTCATGCGTTGGAACCGTTCACATTATTTTGTGGCTGCGGTAGGCTATTTGTCCGATCGCATTCGTTTTCCACGTTAATGGCACTTATGGCTTGGTACGATAAACCGATAGAGAGCCTTAACCACGAGCAGTGGGAGGCTCTGTGCGATGGCTGCGGGCAATGTTGTTTAAATCAGTTGTTAGACGATGAAGGTAACCTGTACCAAACTGACGTTGCTTGTGGGCTATTGGATACGGATAAGGCATTATGTCGGGACTACGCCAATAGAACTGAGCATGTCCCAGATTGTGTGCGGTTAACTCCGGACAATCTGGAACAAGTGTACTTTATGCCTAAGACCTGTGCCTACCGTTTGCGGGCGCAGGGGCAGCCACTGCCTGATTGGCACCCGCTAAAGCACGGCGGCGACAAGTCAGCGATGAAAAAGGCCGGCTATCACGTTGCCGGCCAATGTATCAGCGAAAAAACCTTTCGCGGGGAACTGGAAGATCGAATCGTAACCTGGCCGTTATCCTCGTCCACGGAATAAATGTAAAACAGTCACCAGTATTGCAAGCGCCAGTAACGTGCCGAAAATAAGTGTCATCCAACCTGGCATGCCCAGCCCCAGAAATTCCCAGTCAATATCACCACAAAGCCCGGGCGCTGCAAATAAACCCGGTAACCATTGGTGTAGTGGTAGCCAGTCCGGGAAATTAGGGTGACTTTCGCAAACGGCGAAAAAGGCATTTTTCGAGGTTTGTAAATCCCAATGATCATAAGCCACGCGCAGCCCTTTATAAGCGGCGTAAATCCAGCCGATAAGTGCAGCCCAGCGCAATGGCCAGAAGCGGCAGCCAAACAAACCAATGATAGCGGCTAACATGATGCCGATCACGGCAGTTCTTTGGTAAACGCACTTAACACAAGGTTCTAAGCCCATTTCATATTGAAAATACAGGGCCAGCACATAAAGCAGGGTGCTTCCCATAAACAGTAACAGCCAGGGGAGCTGTCGGGTTGGCCAATGAGAAATCGGTGTCATCATGTTACCTATAGTCAGTTTGTTCTAGTTATTAGTAAAATTTGCGTGAACAATACCGAAATGCTGACAACTTGTCGATATAAAGGCGTTTGTTAGCTTGTCCGACCTGATAGAAGGCTGATAGAATTTCGCTATTGTTCAACAGACAGGCATCGGAATGATTATAAAAGCAAAAAGCCCGGCGGGTTTTGCCGAGGAATATATCGTAAAGTCGATTTGGAATGGTCACTTTGCACCCGGCACTATTCTACCGGCAGAGCGGGAGCTGTCTGAATTAATCGGTGTGACGCGAACCACACTACGTGAAGTACTGCAACGTTTAGCCCGAGATGGCTGGCTGACGATCCAACATGGTAAGCCAACCAAGGTGAATAATTTCTGGGAGACGTCTGGACTTAATATTCTTGAGACATTGGCACGACTGGACGAAGATGGCATGCCCGAGCTCGTTGACCAGTTGCTGTCTGCACGAACCAATATCAGTGCCATATATATTCGAGCTGCTATCCGCCACAACCCGGATAAGGCGTTGGCATTACTGGAGCAGGCCAGCGAGCTGAAAGATGGCGAACGAGAATTTGCTGAGTTTGACTATCAACTGAATCATGACATGGCAATGGCCGCAGATAACCCGATTTACGTACTGATTTTAAATGGTTTTAAAGGCTTATACTCGCGTATTGGTCAGTACTATTTTTCGTCACCGGAAGCGCGTCAGCTAGCGCGTGACTATTATGCGAATTTAGCAGAAGTCGCGAAGAAAGGTGATTACAATGAATCCGTTAACTTAGTTCGCCGCTACGGTTACGAATCTGCAGAAATATGGCATAGCCTGCGCGGTGATATGCCTAATGACCTGGTGGATTAATTGAAAAGATTATTCGCTAATCATGTTTAGATGGTTGCGCACTTGGTTTGAAGATAGACGCATTAAGAAAATGGGTTTTACCGCGAGGGAGTGGGAGTCAGCTGTCGCCGACTGGCCAGTAATCGCGCGGTATCAAGGTGCGGAGCGTGCTGCTCTGCGGGCTATGACCTTTCGTTTTCTGGCCCGCAAAAACTTCTCTGCGGGTGGCGATTTCCAGCTGACCGATGCGATGTGTCTTAAAGTTGCAACGATGGCCTGTGTACCTGTTCTGCAGCTTGGACTGGATTGGTACGATAACTTCTATTCCATCATTATTTATGGCGAAGACTTTGTGCCCAACCGCGCTTATCGTACCGATGACGGCGTTGTTCACACCAATAATCCGGGATTAAGTGGCGAAGCATGGTTGCGTGGTCCTTTGATCTTGTCATGGCAGTCGGTATGTCAGACCGGACCGGATGTTCGTCATGGAAAAGCGGGTAATGTGGTGATTCACGAGTTTGCACACAAGCTCGATATGTTGCGCGACGGCGCCAACGGCGCTCCGCCTATGCATCCTGATATGAAGCCTGGTGAGTGGCACGATATTTTTTCGGCGGCTTGGGAGCGTTTGCAGAGTGATTCGAGCCATCATCGAGCGTTACCTCTTGATGGCTACTCATTAACCAGTCCGGCCGAGTTTTTCGCAGTATGCAGTGAAACTTTTTTCGAAGCCCCTGATAATATGAAAGAGCAGATGCCCGATGTGTACCGCTTACTGTGCCAGTTTTACCGGCAACAGCCTGTTTAATCAGCACTGATACCAACCTCCATAGCGATGCGTTCGTTATCTAATGCATCGACCTGTCGAGGTTCCAGAATACGCACTCGGTCAGCGGCGATATTGCTGTCTGAATGATCAACCAACGCCTTTTTTACTGTCTCTGCCCGGGCATTCGCCACGGCCTTAAGCTCTTCGGTTGTCACCGACTGAGCTGCGATAACCTGCTTCGCCAGGTAGTTACGGTAAGCAAGCGCGTCAAACGCTGTTGCACTGGCTAACTCGTCCTGGTTCTCAGTAAAGCGTTCCTGTACGGATTGCAGCGCAGTGTCCGGATAATTTCGGGTAAACAGAGCCTCAACCGCGGACTGATTGGCTTCAGCGGTCAGGCTTGGTTTTTCAGTCTCTCTGTTTTGTTCGGCAAGGTGCTGCCGCAGAGCTTCAACGGCCTTTTGCTGTTGCAGCGCTGGACCATCAAAATTCTGATTGAAGGGACCTGCCAGTTCAAGGACTAATTTGGGACGTTGACTGAGAGCTTTACGCAAATTCTCGGTACGTTGTCGTTGTGGTGGCAATAAGTCGGCACGTCCGCTGATAAACTCAATTTGGGCAAGTTCTTCGGAGTCAGCACCAATTAGGTTTGCTAAAAAACTAAAAGGAGCGGTGACTACAGACGAAATTGCGTCTCCGACGGCTTGTTGAATAACCTTGCCGAAGTCGAACTGTGGGTTGCCCACATCCCCGCTCACGGGTAGAGTCAGATCAATAACACCGTCATTGTCTTGCAGCAGGGCAATGGCAAGGTCAAGTGGCAGATCCATAGCGTCGCTGGAGGCCATTTTTTCGCCAAGCTTCAGGTCATGCAGTAATAGCTTATTTTCTCCATCGAGTCGGTTATTCTCGACCTTATAGTCCAGGTCCAGATCCATAGTGCCGCCGGCAATCTTGCGGCCGGCAAAATTTACGGTATAAGGCGAATATTCGGGAATCTGGAGGTTACGGAATCGTAGTTGCACATTGGTCTGGCGCATCGGGTGCCAGGCATGGACAGCTCCATCGACTTGCGCCAAACCGTAGTCTGCTACCTCGCCTTCGAGCTTGATAGTTGCAGGCTCCGAGGAACTGGAGCTCAAGGTCGATAGTTCTCCCTTCAAGGTATGAATGCTGGTCGAAAAGGGCAGTGGCAGAGAGTTATCTGCAAACTGAAGAGTACCGTCTGCCAGTTCAATACCTTGGATAGTGATATTAAATGGGTCAGATTTGTCGCCTTGGTTGGTATTTGTCTCACCTTGCTCAGGCGGTTCAGTCAAAAGCTGACTGAAATTAGTGGTCTGATTCTCACGAATCACGACTCGCCCGGAAAGCCCTTTAACGGTTATCGGATCAGTCTCGATCTGGTTATCTGCCAGATTCAAGTCGAGCTGCTCCGTACTAAGGCTTTGCCAGCCAATAAGAGCTTGGTCGTTAGCGCCATCCCGAATGCTGAACGAATCGATAGTCGCAAGGCCCAGAAACGCAAAAGGCTGCTGTTGATCGATATTGATTTGACCGTTCACAGTTAGCTGTCCACTATCGAGCTGCACATTTGCAAACTGTTGCAGGTAAGGCTCGGCTTGCTTTAGGGCGAGCTTATTAATACTGGCAGTACCCTCCAGAGCGGGGGCTGGTAGTAGCTTAACTTTGCCATCGAAAGCCAGTGCACCACCGGCTGCGAGTTGGCCGGTGAGATGTAGCGACGAGCTTGATTCTTGCTGGAGCGCAACATTTTTTATGGAAATTGAAAGCTGTTGCAGAGACAGTGCTACTTGTTCGGAATCATCGGTATCACTGCCTTTATGTTGCAGGTTATCAGTAAAGCGCAAAGTACTGTTATTTACAGCTAGTTGTTTGATTTGTAGCGCTGGTGGCGAACTGGCCTTCCCGTCACCCGAAGGTTCAGGAGCCAGCTCTGCCGCCAATAGCGAGAAGCGGGTCGTACCGTCGATAAAGCGCTCTTCTTGAATAATCGCTTTATCGAAATTGATGGACTCAAAGGTCCAGGCTTTGTTTGTAATACTGTTCCAGTTGAGATCTATTAGCAGCCGTTCCCAGCTAAGAAGCTGGTGACCATCGTTATCTGCAAGTTCGAGCCCGTTGATCTCAAAGGTCAATGTATAAGGGTTAGACTGTACTGACTCAATGCGAAGTTCACGACCAAAATCCTCTTTAACGGTATTCACTGCTAAGTACTGGGTAATCCAGGGCAAGCCAAAAAAGCCCAGTAAAGTATACAGAATGAGTAGTACCAGCAGCCAGAACCGAATTCGGCGGGGGGAAACCCAGTGTGTACGTAGGTAGCTTCCAACTTGGTGTAGTGAACTGCCGGGCATAAATCACTCTCCATTAGATTTTGTCATAGTTGACAGTGTAGACGCCTTAGTGCTCAGCGTCACTTCTTAGGCGCGGTCAAGAACTTAGCTATTGAATGAGTAAGAGGACCGAGATAATGTCGATCAATAATTAACATTACGGAGTTAACCATGCGTCGTTGGATTTATATCTTAGTTACAGCCTTGCCTTTCGGAATGACTTGCTCAGCTTTTGCGGACGATCAGGATCCGCAATACGATGCACGCCTGAGTAGTTATGACTATCCTTTTGCAGTTCATACCTACGAGTTTGATAGCCAGCGGCAGAAACTCGAAATGGCTTATATGCATTTGCGCGCAAAAAGTGATCGACCAACGGTATTGCTGCTTCATGGAAAAAACTTCGCGGCTGACTATTGGAAAGCAACAGCGAACTATCTTCATGAAAAAGGCTACGGGGTACTTATGCCCGACCAAATTGGCTTTGGTAAGTCGTCGAAACCTGCACATTATCAGTTTTCCTTCGAAGCCTTGGCTAACAACACTAAGGCATTGGTAAACTCGCAGGGAATTGATGAAATAATTGTCATGGGGCACTCCATGGGAGGAATGCTGGCCACACGTTATGCTCTGAATCACGCCGATAGCGTTGAGAAATTGGTATTGGTTAACCCGGTTGGCCTGGAGGATTATTTACGCTATGTGCAATATAAGGATCCCGCCTTTTTTTATAAGAACGAGCAGGGCAAAACCATTGATCAAATTCGCGCCTATCAGCGCAAAAATTACTATGATGGAAAATGGTCTGAGGACTATGAAGCATTAATTCAAATTCATGCCGGCTGGATAAATGGTGCGGATTGGGACCAGGTCGCCTGGAACAACGCATTAACCTACGACATGATTTTTACTGGCAATGTATCTAATGAGTTTGACCAATTGACGGTGCCAACTCACTTGATTTTAGGTACTCGCGATACCACAGGTCCTGGCCGTGGTTGGAAAAAAGAAGGTGTGGATTACCAGTTGGGTCGCTATGATCAGCTTGGTGAGACTGTTATTGAACAAATCCCGGATGGGTATTTGTACGAATTAGAGGGAATTGGTCACATGCCTCAGTTCGAAGCCTTCACGCGTTATCGTCAGCAGCTAGATAAGATCTTTTAATAAAAAAAGGCGCCGCGAGGCGCCTTTTTAGTCATTCACAAGTTTGCTTTAGGCAAAATTCTTGTTCACGAAATCCCAGTTTACCAGCTTCCAAAACGCTTCTAAGTAGTTAGGACGTGAATTACGATAATCGATGTAATACGCGTGTTCCCAAACGTCTACTGTTAACAGCGGCTCCACACCACCGTGAGCAACAGGGGTGTCCGCGTCATCGGTGTTCATGATGTCAACAGAGCCGTCAGACTTCTTAACTAACCAAGTCCAGCCTGAACCGAAGTTACCAGCAGCGCTTGCGTTGAACTCTTCCTGAAACTTCTCAAAAGAGCCCCACTTATCATTGATAGCCTCGGCTACTGCGCCAGATGCGGCACCGCCACCATTTGGACTTAAGCAATTCCAGTAAAAGGTGTGGTTCCAGACTTGAGCAGCGTTGTTAAACAAGCCACCTTTCTCTGATTTAATAATATCTTCAAGAGATTTGCTCTCAAGATCGGTACCTTTTACTGCGTCATTTAGCTTGCTAACGTAAGTTGCATGGTGTTTGCCATAATGATACTCAAGGGTTTCTTCTGAGATATGCGGTTCCAGAGCGTTCTTCTCATACGGAAGAGCAGGAAGTTCAAATGCCATGATGTCCTCTCCTTAGTTTTCTTTTTTGCAAAAGCCACTTGCACACAGTTTTGTGCAAGTTAATTATAGTTCTACCTACGACATATAGGGACGACTGGTTCTCTTTTCAAGGGGAACTTTTAATTTTCACTTAACAGATTGACGATTTTAAATGCAGAAAATCTGGCTTGCGTCTGATATAATACTTGAGTATTTTAATCAACCATTAACTCCGAAGGCAGAGACAGAGGTCCTATGGAAACCATCGATAAAATTAAGCAACAAATCTCTGAAAATCCAATCCTTCTATATATGAAGGGGTCGCCTAAGCTTCCTAGCTGTGGTTTTTCGTCGCAAGCGTCACAAGCACTTATGGGCTGTGGTCAGCCATTTGCCTATGTCGACATTTTGCAGAATCCAGATATCCGTGCAGAATTGCCGGTTTATGCCGACTGGCCAACTTTTCCCCAATTATGGGTAGAGGGTGAGTTAATTGGTGGTTGTGATATTATCATGGAGATGTTCCAGAATGGCGAGCTACAACAGCTGATAACTGAAGTTGCTGAGCGCCACCCGGAACCCACTGAAAAGGAATAATTAGAATACTGGCGATGGGTTACCCTTGAAATGAATCCGGCTAATCCCAAAATACGTAGTGTTCTTATTTGAAGCTTTGGTAAAAGCAAATTTCATATCAACAAATGGAGAGAATTAATGTCTGTATTAGTAGGTCGTAAAGCACCTGATTTTACTGCAGCAGCAGTTTTGGGTTCAGGCGAAATCGTTGAAGACTTCAAACTGTCTGACGCTATCAAAGGCAAAAAAGCAGTAATTTTCTTCTACCCACTGGACTTCACGTTTGTATGTCCTTCCGAGCTGATCGCATTTGATAAGCGTCTGGACGAGTTCAAAAAGCGTGGCGTAGAAGTTATCGGTGTTTCAATCGATTCTCAGTTTACTCACAGCGCGTGGCGTAATACTTCTACTGACGCTGGTGGCATCGGTCAGGTTAAATATCCGCTGGTGGCTGACGTTCGTCACAGCATCTGTAAAGCTTACGACGTAGAGCACCCAGAAGCTGGTGTTGCTTTCCGTGGCTCTTTCTTGATCGACGAAGAAGGCATGGTACGTCACCAGGTTGTCAATGATCTGCCATTGGGTCGTAACATCGACGAGATGCTGCGTATGGTTGACGCATTGAACTTCCACGAGAAGCACGGTGAAGTATGCCCTGCAGGCTGGGAAGAAGGTAAAGAAGGTATGAAAGAAAACGCAGAAGGCGTTGCATCATACTTATCGAAAAATGCAGACAAGCTGTAAGTTTGTCGATGCATAAAAAAAGCCGCTATTTAGCGGCTTTTTTTGTACCTGTGTCAGATTAATTACTTGCGCGGCCAGCCGCCCAAAGTTTTCCACTCGTTAACCATCCAGCAAAACAGTTCTGCTGTTCTTTCCGTATCATATAGCGCGGAGTGCGCCTGTTTTTGATCGAACTCGATACCCGCGGCCTGACAAGCTTTTATTAATACCGTTTGGCCTAAGGTTAACGCGGCCAATGAGGTTGTATCAAAACTGACAAACGGGTGGAAAGGATTGCGCTTGATACTGCTGCGTTCCGCCGCTGCCATCATAAAACTGTGATCAAAATTAGCATTGTGCCCAACTAAGACTGAACGTTGACAGCCAGCTGCTTTTTGCGCCTTACGAATCGGTTTAAACATTTCCTTAAGAGCAACATCCTCAGGAACGGCACCCCGCAGTGGAGAGTTAGGATCAATACCGTTAAAATCGATAGCGGCTTGCTCTATATTTGCACCAGCAAAAGGTTCTACATGATAATGCAGGCTTTGCACCGGCTTGAGCAACCCATCATCGTCATCAAAATCAACGATGACCGCAGCAATTTCTAATAAGGCGTCTTGCTGTGAGTTAAATCCTCCGGTTTCAACGTCGATGACAACCGGTAAGTAACCTCGAAAACGCTGCTTCATTATTGACTCACTGGAGTCTGACATGAACTCTCCTGTTAGCGTCATGGTGGTTTAATTCAGTCCCTAGTATGCCAAAAATAACTATCAGTTGTCGCCTATTAAGGTTAAAGCATTATACTTAGCCGCCGATACTAACTAATATGTTGAAGCCTAACTAATAGCTACCGCAGGGGATGATATGCCGTTGACAGAATCGTTCGCGTTTAAACGCAAGTTGGTGCCGATAGTTGCTGTATCTGTCGCAGCTGCGCTGTCTTATCTGCCTCACGCGTCGGCTAACGCTATTCGTCATTATAGTGCAAACCTTGATAACTCAATGTGGTACTTGGCCGAAAACTCGCGTTTAGAGTGTGGCTTAGAGCACACCATACCACGTTATGGAAAAGTGGAGTTTAGTAGCGAGGCGGGAAAAGAGTTGAATTTGCGCATGCAAATCGATATGCACCAGTTACCGGACGACTACGGGGTTGCAAAAATTGAATCGGTAGCCCCTCGCTGGCAACCGGGGCAAGCAACCTATGAGCTTGGAGAGATGCCTCTTTACAAACAGTTTGACGGAGAACTGCAAAAGCAAATGGCTTGGCAGTTACTGTCTGAACTGGAGAAAGGTCGTTATCCCACTTTTTATTACCAAGATTGGTATCAACCCAAAGATACCGTTGCTGTAGCCTTGTCGTCGGTAAATTTTCGTTCTGCCTATGATGCGTTTAGAGGGTGTATAAACGCGCTGTTGCCGTTTAGCTTTAAAGATATAGCGTACACCGTGCTAAGCCATGAAAATGACAGTGAGAAGCTAACCAATGCCTCACAAAGCAAACTTGAACAGATTAGTCAGTACCTGGCTGTTGATGACGAGCTCGAGTTAGTCTTAGTTAATGCTTATACCGATGCGCTCGGGGCACGTGGACCTAATCAGGAGCTGTCGGAAAAACGAGCGCAAGAAATAAAAGACTTTTTTGTTGAGCGTGGTATCGACGAAAACCGCATTGAAACAGTCGGTCATGGTGAAGATCGTCCGGTGGCGGGCAATGCCAACGAACTCGATCGTGCCAAGAACCGTCGAGTCGTAGTGCGTCTATCTAAGCCGTCAGGGTTTCAGCTTTAGTCACTGGTTTTATCTTTAAACTCGCATAAGTCCTCGATGATGCAAGATCCACATCGGGGTTTACGAGCAATGCAGGTATAGCGGCCGTGCAGGATTAGCCAGTGGTGAACATCTACTTTAAACTCTTTTGGTACCACCTTAATGAGTTTCTCTTCGACCTCTTTTACATTTTTTCCGGGTGCCAGCTTAGTTCGATTTGATACTCTAAAAATATGTGTATCAACCGCGATCGTCGGCCAGCCAAACGCCGTATTAAGTACTACGTTGGCAGTTTTGCGACCAACCCCGGGTAGGGCTTCCAGCGCCTCTCGACTTTCCGGGACCTCGCCATTATAACGTTCCACTAAAGCTTGGCAGGTCTTGTAGGCGTTTTCAGCCTTTGAGTTAAACAGACCAATGGTTTTGATGTATTGTTTAATACCATCAACGCCGAGCGCCATCATTGCTTCTGCGGTAGGAGCCGCCGGAAACAATTTTCGGGTGGCTTTGTTAACACCAACATCTGTGGCCTGAGCCGATAAAAGTACTGCTATCAACAATTGGAATGGAGATTCATATTCCAGTTCTGTGGTTGGCTGTGGATTGTTGTCTCGCAACCGGCTTAAAATTTGATAGCGCTTTTCTTTATTCATAATGTCCCTATTAGGATTCGGCTGTTACTCGTGCTCTGGTGACTGATTTCTCCGCCTTTTCGGCTTTTGCCTCGAGTCTTGCGTCGATGAGGTTCTTCAAAGCAATGATAAAACCCATACCAATGAACGCTCCGGGCGGCAAAATGGCAAGCAGTAATGGGTAGTCTACCTGGAACAGTTCAAGTCTTAATTGCGCGGCCCAATCACCCAACAATAATTCGGCACCATCAAACAAAGTACCGTTACCAATAATTTCCCGCATAGCTCCTAATACCGCTAACACCAAGGCGAAACCAACGCCCATTGCCAAACCGTCAAAGGCTGCCTTCTGCACTGAGTTCTTTGAGGCGTATGCTTCTGCGCGGCCAATGATTGCGCAGTTAGTGACGATTAGTGGTATAAAAATACCGAGTGACTGGTAAAGCTCAAACACGTAGGCGTTCATGAGTAGCTGAATAATGGTAACGAAAGTGGCTATAACCATAACAAACACAGGAATACGGATTTCCTGCGGGACCCACTGACGAACCAAAGACACGGTAATGTTAGAGCCGACTAAAACAAATAATGTGGCCAGACCCAGCCCCAGTGCATTGGTAATTGATGCGGTAACAGCCAATAATGGGCACAAACCTAGCAGTTGTACCAGTGCCGGATTGTTTTCCCAGAGGCCCTGGCGGGTCAGTTGCTTATATTCATTCATCATTACTCTCCAGGCAGCGGGGTAAGTCTGCGTTAAACAAGCTACTGCTATTATTCTTTAAATAAAGGGTGGCGCTTTTTACCGCTTGTACGACGGCGCGCGGCGTTATAGTGGCGCCTGTGAATTGATCGAACATACCGCCATCTCGTTGCACTGCCCAGCGGTCATCATCTTCGTCACGCACCTGTTTACCGTTAAACGATAAAATCCAATCGCTTTTTTGTCGTTCTATCTTATCACCCAGGCCAGGCGTTTCCTGATGAGCCAGAGTGCGTACCCCAAGTATTTCGCCAGTGGGTCGCACTGCCAGCAGTAAGCGGATACTACCTGAATAGCCATTGGGAGCCACTATTTCAGCGGCCAAAGCCGTCGGTTCGTCATTTAGCTCGGCCCGGTAAAGAGCGGTTGGCTCGGTTACGCCCAATGCTTCGTGTTGCAGTTGCCGACAGGATTGATAAAGATCATTATCGTGCAAACCAGGCGGTACCAATTCGTTTAAACTGCGCAGTGTCTGTGAGCGTTTTTGCTCGGCGATACGATCAGCAGTAAGTGCCTCAACGGCCAATACTAAAAATGTTGCTACTACGGCGAATAGGGCAAGTAGCAAACCGTTCCTTTGCATACTTTTCTTAGCCATTTTGCCCTCCGGACTGGTGGCCATAGACTTTCGGACGGGTGTACTGGTCAATCAACGGTACACTTAAGTTCGCAAGCAACACTGCAAAAGCTACGGCATCGGGGTATCCGCCCCAACTACGAATAACCCAGACCAGTAGACCAATCATCAAACCAAAAATAAAGCGGCCCTTATTAGAAGTAGCAGCCGACACTGGATCTGTTGCTATAAAAAAGGCACCCAGCATAGTGGCACCGCTTAGTGCATGGAAAATAGGTCCAGGCATTATTGATGGTGCAAATAGGTGAGCCAGCAATGCAGGCACTAATAAACCGGCTAACAGCCCTCCCGGAATGTGCCAACTGATAATTCGCTGCTGTAGCAAAATAACGCCACCCAGTAAGAAGGCAAGATTAACCCATTGCCAGCCGACGCCGGCCAGTATTGAAAACTGCGGACGCTGGTAGATTTCGCTCAATGTGTAGCTTTGGTCCAGCGCTGTCTTCACTGTGTCCAACGGAGTTGCCATGGTTACCCCGTCAATGGTGGTGCGCAGTTGCTCGACACTGTAACCGGCTGGGGTGTATTCAAATAAAATGGTGTGTAAGGTCTGCCACAATGATAAATCGTACTGGCCGATGGTGGTTGGTGGCAACCAGTTAGTCATTTGCACCGGAAATGAGACTAATAATAAAACATAGCCGGCCATCGCTGGGTTAAATAGATTTTGGCCCATCCCGCCGTAGATATGCTTAACCACGACAATAGCAAACGCGGTACCCAATACAATAATCCACCAAGGAGCTAGAGTCGGTATTGAGATAGCCAGTAACACCGCCGTCACCAACGCGGTGTTATCGCGCAAACCGGATCGCGCATCGCGGTTGCGTGCCACGAGACAAAGGCTTTCAGTGACGTAGGCAGTAACGATGGCCAGAATAATTTGCATCCATACACCGGCTCCAAAAAAGTAACTTTGCACTAATACGCCAGGAATTAGTGCGTAGCAGACCCAACGCATCATATCGCTTGTACGGCGCTGACTATGACCATGGGGTGCGGCGGCAATACGAAAACTCATGATGAACTATCCTTAGGGTCGTGGTCCTCAGTCGCTTGCTGCGCCGCCTTTTTAGCCTTGGCGCGGGCAATTGCGGCAGCCACCGCACTCGATTTATCCTGAGCCGGCTTGTTGTTAGTTGCCGCTGGTTGGGATTCGCTTTCGTTGGTTACTTGTTGTTTTTCTTGCTGCATCTTTTTACGTGCCTCAGCGGCTTTGCGGTGGCGTTCAAGGCGCTCTTGTTTTTCACGCTCTAACCGCTGTTGGCGTTTTTCAAAACGCTGCCGTGCCAATTCGGCTTTAGCCTTTTCACGTGCGATATTACGGATTTCAGCTTTTGCTTTGCGATAATAATGGACCAGCGGAATTTCACTGGGACAGACATAAGCACAGGCGCCGCACTCAATACAGTCGAACAAGTTCTGCTGCTCCAGCGCATCGTAGTCTTTGGCCTTTGCTAACCATTGCAGTTGCTGAGGCTGAAGGCTAGCAGGGCAAACATCGGCACATGCGCCGCATCGGATGCATGCCATTTCTGGTCCCGCTGCCGGCAGCTCTTGTGGCGTCGGCGTTAAAATGCAATTGGTTGTTTTAATCACTGGTACCTGAGTGATCGGCAGAGTGAATCCCATCATCGGGCCACCCATAATTACTCTTGGAGATTTGCTGGCTTTGAATCCGCCTTGTTCTAATAAGTGTTCAATCGGTGTACCCAACAAAGCCCAAACGTTACCGGGGTTGGCCATTTGTTCGCCGGTTAATGTCACCACTCGTTCCAATAGCGGTTCGCCATCTATGATGGCTCGCTTAACCGCGTAAGCGGTACCGGTGTTTTGCATTAATAAACCGATATCCAGAGGCAGTTGATTGTGAGGGACTTGTTGACCTGTTAGCAATTCAATCAGCTGTTTTTCGCCGCCTGACGGATATTTAGTAGGAATCACCCGTAAGCTGATCTGTTGCTTGCCATCTATAGCCTCTTGCATGGCAGCAATAGCCTCGGGCTTATTATCTTCGATCGCCAGCAATATGTGCTCTGCGGAACTGACGAATTGCAGAATTTCCATGCCGGCGACAATCTCATCGGCTTTTTCGCGCATTAAACGGTCATCAGCACAGATATAAGGTTCACATTCAACACCATTGATAATTAGGTATTGGATCGGTTTTTGCGGTGCCAACTTTTGTGCTGTCGGGAAACCGGCACCGCCGAGACCGGCGATCCCGGCTGACTGTATGCGTTCAATTAATGACGCCTTGTCTTGCTGCCGATAATCAGCCAAAGGTTGTAAGGCTGACCAACGGTCCTCGCCATCGGGTGTTAGCACTACTGCCATTTCGGGGATCCCGGATGCGTGCGCGGTCGGTCTTTCTTCGATAGCGGTGATCACTCCCGAAGTAGGGGCATGCAGAGGTAGACCCTGACTTAAATGAGCTTCAGTTAGTTGTTGTCCTTTTAATACTTGATCGCCCATTTTAACCAGGCATTCACCGGAAGGTCCAATATGCTGGCGCAGCGGTAATACTAATTCAGCCGGCAGCGGTAACCGTCTTAGCGGTTTTGTATTCGCCGGATGTTTACGTTCAGGCGGATGGATGCCTCCGGGAAACTGACCTATTACACCAGCGTCGACAAACGACTTAATATCTCGCATAGCGCTCTCTTACTCCACCAGTTTGACCGGAATGTTATCCGCCGACGACAAATTCTTTTTAACCTCGGATAAGTCCCACTGCCAGGTTTCAGGCTGTGCCTTGACTGGTACCATATCGATACAATCGACAGGACATGGTTCGACGCATAGGTCACAACCCGTGCATTCGTGCTCAATAATGGTATGCATTTGTTTGGCAGCACCTAAGATGGCGTCAACAGGACAGGCCTGGATGCACTTGGTACAGCCAATGCACTCGTCTTCACGAATCACCGCAACCTTCTTAACGTCTTCTTCGCCGTGCGCCGAATCTAATGGCTTAGGTTCGACCCCCATAAGGTCAGCAAGTTGTTTTATCGTGGCTTCGCCGCCAGGGGGACACTTATTAATGTCGTCACCGTTAGCAATAGCTTCCGCATAAGGTTTGCAGCCGGGATAACCACACTGACCGCATTGGGTCTGGGGTAAAATATTGTCAATTTGCTCAACAATAGGGTCGCTTTCGACTTTAAACTTAACGGCAGCAAAGCCTAAAATAACTCCAAATATCAGTGCCAGGGCACCAATCGCTATTAAACCTGCGACAATACTCATTAGTTCGTCACCAAACCGCTAAAGCCCATAAACGCTAACGACATCAGCCCGGCAGTCACCATAGCTATGGCGGAGCCCTTAAAAACTTGAGGTACATCGGCAGCAGCCAGCCGTTCACGCATGGCAGAAAATAAAATTAATACTAACGAGAAGCCTACGGCGGCGCCAAAACCATAAACAATAGACTGAACGAAATTATGCTGTTCATTGATATTTAACAGCGCCACACCTAGTACTGCGCAATTGGTGGTTATTAGGGGTAAGAAAATACCCAATAACCGGTATAGCGTAGGGCTGGTTTTATGAACCACCATCTCAGTAAACTGCACCACTACCGCGATCACCAAAATAAAGCTAAGCGTCTGCAGCGCCATCAGGTCGAGGGGCTCCAGCAAATAAGCATTAACTAAATAGCTACAGACCGATGCCAGGGTTAATACGAACGTCGTCGCTGCTGACATTCCAATCGCAGTATCGAGTTTATTCGACACACCCATAAAGGGGCATAAACCAAGAAACTTAACCAGTACAAAGTTGTTGACCAGCACGGTTCCTATCAGTAGCAGCAAGTAGTCGGTCATGGCTGTTTCCGAAGGCTAAAAAAACAGGGGGTATTATCGGTGTTTTGGCGCCGATAAACAACAGACAGAAGCTAAGGGAATTGGGTTTTCCCGTATTTTGTCATGGTTCTGTCAACGAAATGTCGTTGTAATGCAATATATTGCCGACATAGTGGCATCTGAGTGATAAAACGAGCATGGGATGGATTAGCGATAAATGCAATCTTTAACGCTCCTTCAACGCGGTGTTAATAACATTGATCGTTATTGCTACTCGCTATTTTCTTCGCTTAGATCGCGCTATCTATTTGCGACGACTGCGCGGTGGGTATCGGCTTCCGGCGACGGCTATTGTTACATACTCGTAGCGTACTGTTTAGTTTGGGCGAGCGGGTTTAATTTGGATTATCTGATAGCGCTTGCGGTGACTTTTGCTGTCGAGCGACCCATATACTGGTTAATGAAAAATAGCTTTCGTCGTAATAGGCCAGCCAACTGTACGCCAACCCCTTTACTTATTGCTCATGATAAATTTAGCTTCCCCTCCGGACATACCTGCGCAGCTTTTGTCTTTGCGACAGTGACTTCTTTGTTTTTTCCTGCATTGGCAACGCCATTAATTATATGGGCTGCGATGATTGGCATTTCGCGAGCTGTTGTTGGAGTCCATTATCCAACAGACATTATGGCCGGCATGTGTTTGGGCCTATTTATTTCGGAGTGGATGTTAACCCTTGTTTAGCTAAAGGACGTGCAATGAAAATATTGTTTGGAATACAGGGAACCGGTAATGGCCATTTAAGTCGATGTCATCGAATAGCCAGTGAGTTACAAAAGCATCCGGTACAAGTCGACTATTTGATTTCCGGCCGCTCTCCGGAAAGTTTATTTAATGTTGATGTTTTTGGTGACTTTATGAGCCGCAGAGGGCTCAGCTTTGTTACCCGGCAAGGCCGAATTCGCCCTTTGAAAACCTTATTGAGTAACTCCTTTACTGAGTTTTTTACGGATGTACGTAAATTAAATGTTAGCTCCTATGATCTGGTGGTCTCTGACTTTGAGCCAGTAACTGCCTGGGCAGCCAAACGTGCGGGTAAACGATGTATCGGGATAGGTCGACAGTACGCCTTTAAAGAAAAGCCTTTGTATCAGCATTTAAGTCCTTTTGAGCGAACTATTATTGATCGCTTTGCCCCTGCTAACGAGTGGCTTGGTATGCATTGGAGCCCATTGGGAAGCTGCTTGCCACCGGTTGTCAGGAAGCCAGCGCAAGACTCGGCCAATGCTCGACAGGTGCTGGTCTATTTACCCTTCGAAGAACTTTATCATGTGGTCGATTTGCTACTTGCTTTTGATAATTATAGGTTTTCTGTCTTTCACCCGGATATAAAACAGGTCAAGTATTTTGCCAGCGACCATGTGATTGGTTTTCCGGCATCGCGAAAAACCTTTGCTGAGCAACTGTCAGTATCGGCAGCTGTGATTGCCAATGCAGGCTTCGAAACCACCTGCGAAGCGTTAAATAGAGCCAAGCATTTAGCCGTTAAACCCGTTAAAGGACAATTTGAGCAATATTGGAATGCAAAGCTGTTGGAGCAGAAGGGATTAGCGACAGTATTCAGCGAACTTAATGAAGAAAGCTTATCAGCGTGGTTTGATCAACTAAGTGGAATACCTAGCCCGACCGCGATTGAGTGGAGCGACGTTACCGTTTCGTTAGCGAACTGGTTGTCAGCAGGTGCGACACAATCTAAACAAGAATTACTCGAAGAGCTTTGGAGTGGCTCCCCAGGTTGGATTCGAACCAACGACACATGGATTAACAGTCCACCGCTCTAACCAACTGAGCTACTGGGGAATCGTAATTTAGGGATTGTTGAAAATTGATTGGCTCCCCAGGTTGGATTCGAACCAACGACACATGGATTAACAGTCCACCGCTCTAACCAACTGAGCTACTGGGGAACAACTCTCAACGGCGTCGAATATTAAAGAGGTTGCGCAGGGGTGTCAACTGTTAGTATGGGTTTTTTGAGTAAATTAGGTTTGATTGGCGAATTATTCTCCGATGGTTTACTCAAGCCAAATTGTAATTAGAGCTTTTATCTCTTTTTAAAGTGTTTAGACCGAATGGTTCGCTAACTCTATTGTTACCACATGTCAACTTTTATTCATATTTATCTTTATATCTTTTGATATAGTCATTTTCCGGGTTCGATTATCCACAGATCGCTGTATCCGTTATCAGCTAAAGCCTACAGGATCTTATCCACGGATTCTGTGGATAACCCTGTGTTTAAGTCTGTGTAATAGCTTATTTGATGCGTGTTTCAGGCGGAATTGGGTGTTGGTCAGAATTTAGCTGATAAAAAATAATTCTATATAAAACAATGAATTAGTTAATTTTTGGAAATTTAGCTATTGACTAAATTAGAATGATGGACAGATCGTTTGAAGATTCAACAGGTTGTGTATTTCTTGGCTGTTTTGTGCAAAATCTAGGCCTGTTTGTTAATTCAGGTTGCTTAGTTTTCGATGAAAAAACGGCGAACTGTTAATTAGAATGAGGATGTTGAGAAGCCGTTGATTTTTGTTAAGTTGTAATAAAATTGTCTTGTAAAAATTAACAGGTATCTAGAGCAGTTGTTACTGTAACGTTCAATCAAAAATAAGTATTTGAGCAACTCATGATAAAAGTCACTCAAATACCCTTTTTTAAGATGTTAAGTAAAATCATTCGACGCTGGAAGCGGCGAACGCAGCAATTCTTTTTACCGCTTCGCGCAGAACATCGAGGCTAGTAGCAAAGGATAGACGGCAATAACCATCAGTTCCGAAGGCTGATCCCGGAACTAGTGCCACTTTGGCATCTGTCAGCAACTTTTCACATAACTCAACGTCTGTAGCAGCGCCTACTTTTTGCATCAAGCCTTCGACATGAGCGAAAACATAGAAGGTTCCATCACCAGCGACGCAGTCGATACCGTCAATTTTATTTAAGGCGTCGATTAAATAATCGTGGCGATGTCTGAATTCATTCACCATGGTGTCGATACAGGATTGATCGCCAGCGAGAGCCGCTACGGCAGCATGCTGACTAATGCTGGCTGGGTTTGAAGTGCTTTGCGATTGGATTTTTTTCATCGCTGCGATGATTGTTTTCGGCCCTGCTGCATAACCAATACGCCAGCCTGTCATCGCGTATGCTTTCGAAACGCCTGATAATATGACTGTGCGTTCCTTTAAGTCAGGGGCCACCATCGGCAAATTGGCGAAGGGCTCTTGTGACCACAAAATCTTTTCGTACATATCGTCGGTTGCGATTAGTACGTTAGGATGATCACGCAGGACATCAGCTAACGCGCTCAGCTCATCAGCTGAATAAGCGGTACCGCTCGGATTAGACGGGCTGTTAATGAACATCAGGCGTGTTTTATCGGTTATCGCAGCGCGCAATTGTTGCGGCGTAATCTTAAAGCGTTGTTCGATGCCGGCTTGAACGATGACAGGCTTTGCACCAACCAATTTAGTCATATCAGGGTATGAAACCCAGTAGGGTGCGGGAATAATCACCTCGTCACCCGGATTGAGCCAGGCACTGAGCAGATTAAAGATACTGTGCTTACCACCTGCCGAGATAATGATTTCATCGGCCTGGTAATCAAGTTTATTATCGCGTTTAAACTTGTCGATAACAGCTTGTTTTAACTCGGCGATACCGTCAACAGCTGTATATTTTGTTTTGCCATCGTGAATCGCTTGAATCGCAGCCTGTTTGATGAACTCGGGAGTATCAAAGTCGGGTTCACCGACTCCTAGACCAATTACATCGTGACCTTGTTGTTTTAATTCATTGGCTTTTTGAGTGACCGCTAACGTCGGCGAAGGCTGGATCGAGTTGACGCGATCGGACAGTTGATATTCCACGGCATATCCTTTCATCAAAATGAGTTTGTTATAACCGAGTATGATACGTAGGCTGCTATGGAAAGTCTATCAACATAGCCAAAGCAAGGCCATTTAAGGTACACTACACGGCCTATTTCCAGAGGAGGTATTCATGTCTACAGCCGACGCTTCACGAAGTCTTATTCATGCGCCGGTTGGCAAAACCCTGTGGGAAATGACATGGCCAGTTATCTTTGGCGTAGCTACATTAATTAGCTTTAATGTGGTGGATACCTTCTTTATCAGCTTGCTCGGTACCGACCCCCTGGCTGCTGTTAGTTTTACCTTTCCTGTTACTTTTACGGTAGTCAGTCTGACCATTGGTCTCGGTATTGGTACCTCGGCAGTGATTGCCAGAAAGTACGGTAGCGATAGACCACAGGAGGCACATTTTGATGCCTTCGGCGCGCTTTCCGTATCTGCTCTGCTGGTATTGGTATTGGCTCTGGTCGGCTACCTTTTGATGGAACCTATTTTTTCGCTACTGCAAGCTCATGAACGATTGATGCCGCTGATCAGAGATTACATGACGTTGTGGTATGCCGGTTGTGTCATGTTGGTAACACCGATGGTGGGTAACGCCGTATTGCGTGCTTCTGGTGATACCCGAACACCTTCTATCATTATGGCTTCGGGTGGTCTGGCGAACGCCATTTTCGATCCTATCTTCATTTTTGGCTTGGGTCCGATACCGGCTATGGGAGTGCAGGGAGCTGCGTTGGCCAGTGTTATCTCCTGGGCGAGCGGCTTAATACTTATCTTCTGGTTACTGAAGCGAAAAAAGCTGGTGTCGATGAAACCGGCAAATGGTCTGTTATTTGTCACCGCCTGGATAAAATCGGCACGGGAACTGTTAAAAATAGGTTTGCCGGCAGCCGGAGCTAATATTCTTACGCCTTTAGCGATGTCGGTAATGACCGCTATTATCGCTGCTTATGGAGCGCCGGCAGTAGCGGCATTTGGCGTAGGAACAAGACTCGAATCGTTGGCTAGCATCGTTATTTTGGCGTTATCGATGTCGCTACCACCGTTAATTAGTCAAAATTTTGGGGCTGATAAAATTAAGCGAGTGCGCTATGCCTATGCCACTGCACTAAAAGCGGTAATGATTATTCAGGCTGTGATTTATGTGCTGATGGCATTGACTGCGCACTGGATTGCCGCGGCCTTCGCGGAAGAGCAGGAAGTCGCCGAGATTGTCCAATTATTTATCTACATCATGCCGCTAGGCTATGGTTTGCAAGGTTGGATTATTCTGACCAATTCAAGTTTTAATGCGATTCACAAGCCAATGAATGCATTGTGGCTAAGCGTCATCCGCTTATTTGTATTTTTCGTACCTTTATCCTACCTGGGTAGCTTATTAGCCGATATTACAGGTCTATTTATTGGTGGTGTGGTGGCTAATTTAATTACAGCAACTCTTGCGTATTTCTGGTTTTCGCGCGAATTGAGGAGGTTTGGTGAGTAAATCTTTTGAGCTAGTTTCCAAATACCAACCTGCCGGTGATCAGCCTAAGGCTATCGAGCAGTTACTGGATAACCTGGATGCCGGATTGGCGCACCAGACGCTGCTAGGGGTTACGGGCTCTGGTAAAACCTTTACGATGGCCAATGTTATTTCTAAGTCACAACGGCCGACGTTGATTCTCGCGCACAACAAAACATTAGCTGCGCAATTGTATGGTGAGATGAAGGAGTACTTCCCGAATAACTCGGTGGAGTATTTTGTCTCTTATTACGACTACTATCAGCCAGAAGCCTATGTGCCGACCACTGATACTTTTATCGAGAAAGACGCATCAATTAACGACCATATTGAGCAGATGCGGTTGTCAGCGACTAAGGCTCTGATGGAGCGACGCGATGTAGTATTGGTCGCTTCAGTATCCGCCATCTACGGGCTGGGCGATCCTGAATCTTACATGAAAATGATGTTACACCTGCGTCGCGGCGACATTATTGACCAACGTGATATTTTGCGGCGCCTGGCCCAACTGCAGTACAAGCGCAACGATGCAGCGTTTGAACGTGCCACGTACCGCGTTCGCGGCGAAGTTATTGACATTTTCCCGGCAGAATCAGAAGAGATGGCGGTGCGGGTTGAGCTGTTTGATAATGAAATCGATAGAATTAGCTATTTTGAACCGCTGACAGGAAAAGTTACTGATGCCGATGTAGCACGCACGACGATTTATCCTAAGACACACTATGTGACGCCACGAGAAGTATTGGTCGAAGCAATCGAACATATCAAAGAAGAATTAAAAGATCGTCGCGAAATTCTACTGAAACAGAATAAACTGATAGAAGAACAGCGCATTGCACAGCGTACTCAATTTGATATTGAAATGATGCTGGAACTGGGTTATTGCTCAGGTATCGAAAACTACTCACGTTACCTATCACGCCGTGCTACCGGCGAGCCACCACCAACCTTGATGGATTACCTGCCCGATGATGCTTTGCTGATTATCGACGAATCGCACGTTACGGTCTCGCAGGTTGGAGCCATGTACAAGGGTGACAGGTCGCGCAAAGAAAACTTGGTGGAGTATGGGTTCAGGTTACCGTCGGCCCTGGATAACCGACCGTTAAAATTTGATGAATTTGAAGCGATTGCCCCGCAGACACTGTATGTTTCTGCAACTCCGGGAAAATACGAACTGGAACGTTGCAATGACGAAGTTATCGAGCAGGTAGTACGACCAACAGGGCTAATTGATCCCACTATTGAAGTACGGCCTGTTGCTACGCAGGTGGATGACCTAATGTCGGAAGTTCGGTTACGGGTTGAACAGGGAGAGCGGGTACTTGCAACCACGCTCACTAAGCGTATGGCTGAGGATCTGAGTGACTACCTTGATGAACATGGAATTAAGGTGCGCTATTTGCACTCAGATATCGATACCGTAGAACGCATGGAAATAATACGTGATTTACGCTTAGGTGAGTTTGACGTCATCGTCGGGATTAACCTGCTTCGCGAAGGCCTGGATATGCCGGAAGTCTCCTTAGTGGCAATTTTGGATGCTGATAAAGAAGGCTTTCTGCGTTCAGAACGGTCCCTTATTCAGACCATTGGTAGGGCTGCGCGTAACGTCAACGGTAAAGCGATTCTTTACGGCGATCGCATTACCGGTTCAATGCAGCGGGCTATTGATGAAACCGAGCGTCGCCGGGAAAAGCAGATTGCCTACAACAAAGAGCACGGAATTACTCCAACAGGATTGAACAAGTCGATTACTGATGTGATGGATCTGGGGCAGGGCCCCGGCAAGCAACGTAAGTCAAAATCCTCGGAAGCTCTTGCCGAAGTCGCTGCCGGTTACGATCCGCGAGTTACAGTAGTTAAAGATGCCAAAGCGCTAATGAAGGAAATAGAGAGCAAGGAGAAAGCAATGTACGAAGCTGCTCAAAATCTTGAATTTGAGAAAGCTGGGCAGTTACGTGATGAAATTGGTAAATTGAGAGAACAGTTAAAGCGAGCTGTTTAAGCCAGTAAGCCGAACATCGTTATCGGTTTTTATAATTAGATAAAACAGGTTTAATCGATAATAATTACCCTCATAGACGAATCCTTATAACAAGGACAAGGGGATTATTATGAAAAAGACCGCTTCATTTGCGCTGATGCACTTTACCATCGCTTTTGGTATTGTCTGGATTATGACGGGTGATGTACTGCTTGGCGGTGCCATCGCACTGATTGAGCCGTTAGCAAACACAGTAGGTTACTATTTTCATGAAAAGCTCTGGCAGCGCAACAACATTCGTCGAGAAGGTGCGTTATCTGGATAAAGAAGGGCGGGCTAAAATCCCGCTTTCTTTGTTAGTCATTTTTTTATACCAAATGCGTGGCTATGTGGCCGGCATCATCTCATTAACCTTTTCCGAAGATCGCACTCGACTACTCAATCTATTTTACAACTCGACCGAGCAATTTGGTCTGATGTTGCTGGTTGGTTTACCTTCATTCATGGTGTTACTAGCAACCACATTTGCTGCTGAAGATGATCGCAATTGGGCGAACCGACTGATGGGCTTGGCTCAGCCGTTATTATTACTATCTTTAGCGTTTGATGGTGTTCTAATTGGCTGGCTGTTTGTTGAGCAACACGGACACTTCTCGTTCGTCCGTGCTGCTATTATTATGGGTTGGCTGGTCACTCTCTGGTATTTGCTAAAATCACGGCAGTGGCGCTTTTACCGGCGCCACATTGCCAGCCGAGAAGATCAGTCTAACCCTTAAAGCAAGTGCTTAGCATGAAACCGTAACTGCGCTTCAATAAACGAAGCAATAAAGTAATAACTATGGTCATAACCTTCGTGCAGATGCACCGACCCATCGCCGTTAGCTGAAGCAATAGCTTGCTTTAACCGTTCGGGTTTCAGCTGTTCTTCCAGAAAACCATCGTCAAGACCTTGATCAACCCGAATTGGTCGTGTCTGACCGTTTTTATTAATTAATTCAACGGCATCGTACTGCTTCCATTGTTCGCGGTCATCGCCCAAATAGTTAGAAAATGCTTTTTCTCCCCACGGACAGTCTGTGGGATTTGTGACCGGCGAAAATGCTGAAATACTGGTGTAACGGTCCTTGTTACGTAACCCGATAACCAAGGCTCCATGGCCACCCATCGAATGGCCGGCAATAGCCCGCTTATCGGTTAACGGCAGTTGTTGCTCAACCAGTGCAGGTAACTCGGAAACGATGTAGTCATACATCTGATAGTGCTTAGCCCAGGGTTGTTGGGTTGCGTTTAGATAAAACCCAGCTCCCTTACCAAAGTCATAAGCTTGCTCTGCATCGTCTGGTACCTCGTCACCGCGCGGGCTGGTATCAGGTATAATGAGCGCCAGACCGAGTTCGTTAGCAACCCGTTGAGCGCCGGATTTACTGGAGAAATTTTCGTCGGTGCAGGTAAGCCCTGATAAAAAGTAAAGGGCAGGCACCTTGGCTTTTTCTGCTCGAATGGGCAGAAAAACACTGAACTGCATACGGCAGTTCAGACTACTGGAGTCGTGCTCGAAACGAATTTGACGCCCGCCAAAGCAGCGGGCTTCACTGACTTTTTCCATCGTTAGCTCCATTAATAATGAATCACTGAACGAATTGATTTGCCTTCATGCATCAAGTCGAACGCTTTGTTGATGTCTTCTAACGGCATAGTATGGGTAATAAAGGTGTCTAAATCGAACTTGCCGTCCATATATTGCTGAACGTAATCCGGCAATTCAGAACGACCTTTTACCCCACCAAAGGCACTACCACGCCATACACGGCCGGTAACAAGCTGGAACGGGCGTGTTGAAATTTCTTCGCCGGCACCTGCGACACCGATAATTACCGACTCACCCCAACCTTTATGGCAGCACTCAAGCGCAGCGCGCATCACATCAACATTACCAATACATTCAAAGGAAAAGTCCACGCCACCATCGGTCATATCTACAATGACTTCCTGGATGGGTTTGTCGTGCTTGCTGGGATTGACAAAATCGGTGGCACCCAGTTGTTTGGCGATGTCGAATTTATCTTCGTTTACGTCAACGGCAATAATGCGTGAAGCCTTCGCCTGTACTGCTCCGATGATAACAGCCAGACCGATGCCACCGAGACCAAAGACAGCGACCGTATCGCCTTCCTGCACATCTGCAGTATTTTTTACTGCACCCATGCCGGTAGTAACGCCACAACCCAGCAGGCAGACTTTTTCTAGCGGCGCTTGTTTGGGGATCTTAGCCAATGAAATTTCCGGCAATACGGTATACTCAGAGAAAGTTGAGGTTCCCATATAGTGATAAATGGTCTCACCGTCCTTTGAAAAACGACTGGTACCGTCGGGCATCACGCCTTTGCCCTGAGTAGCGCGCACGGCCTGACACAAATTGGTTTTACCGGAGGTGCAGAACTTACATTCGCCACATTCAGCGGTGTATAACGGGATCACATGATCGCCGACTGCAACCGATGTGACTCCTTCACCAATGGCTTCGACAATACCACCACCTTCGTGTCCCAGCACCGATGGAAAGATACCTTCAGGATCTTTACCGGACAACGTATAGGCATCGGTATGACAGACGCCGGTAGCAATAATGCGTACTCGTACCTCACCTTTTTTCGGCGGTGCTACATCAATAATTTCTTCTTTTAGCGGTTCGCCCGGACCCCAGGCGACCATGGCGCGCGACTTAATCGTTTCCATGATGGTTCCCTTTTGCTGATGAATAGTTGGTAGTACGTATAACTATAGCTAAAGTTTAACTTTTTCTGATTTAAAGGTAATCTAGGTTTTATACAAATAACTTTTGCATAAATGAAATTATGATGAAAGATTGGCAGGGTATCAGTGAGTTTGTCGCAACTGCAGAAACGCAGAGCTTTACCGCTGCAGCGCGGCGACTTAATTTATCAATTGCGCAAGTCAGCAGGAATATCGCGGCGTTGGAGCAACGACTGCAAATGCAGTTGTTATATCGTTCCACGCGCAGCACGCGCTTAACCGAGGAAGGAAAACTCTATCTACCGCATTGCCAGCATTTAGTGGCTTCGTTGCGGGAAGCCAATCAATTAATTCAACAACGTAATGAGCAGCCGCAGGGCTTAATTCGCGTGACTGCACCAGTGTACTATGGCGAACAGGTAGTGGCACCGCTATTGAATGATTTTTTGCAACAATATCCGGACTGTCGGCTGGATCTGAACTTAACCAATGACACCTTGGATTTAGTTGAGGGAAGTTATGATCTGGCGATTCGGTTAGGGCATCTTGGTAACCCACGCTTGAGAGCGCGCCAATTAAGTACCAGACGTCATTATGTGGTTGGTTCCGCCGCTTATTTTTCGGCTTACGGTATTCCTCAGTCGCTCGAGCAGCTGGAACAACATCGCTGTTTTACCGGTACCGTTAAGCACTGGCGCTTCCAGATAGAGGGAAAACCACAGTCAATTGTGCCGCAAAGCTATTTGCATTGTAATAACGGATTGACCTTACGCGACGCAGCCGTTAAGGGGCTAGGTTTAGCAATGTTGCCGGATTATTATGTGCGGCAGGATTTGCAGCAAGGGGTTTTACAAGAAGTATTGGCAGCCTATCGACAGCCGGATGATGGTATTTGGGCGCTATACCCAGAAAGTCGACAGCAAATACCCCGGGTACGGGTTTTACTAGACTTTTTAATAGATTCACTGAAATAAAAAAGAAGTGGTGGTTGCTACTGGGCTCGAACCAGTGACCCTCGCCTTGTAAGGGCGATGCTCTCCCAACTGAGCTAAGCAACCACTCTAAAGGGTCGACAACGAAGTGGATAGAAGAAGTGGTGGTTGCTACTGGGCTCGAACCAGTGACCCTCGCCTTGTAAGGGCGATGCTCTCCCAACTGAGCTAAGCAACCATCTTCACTGTGACACTTCTGCGTCGTTGCGAGGTGGCATTATAGGGCGCAGATAGAAACTGTCAAATAAAAATTTAAAAGATTGGTTCGTTTGCTGACAATTTAATCGTTTTTGTTTTTCTTTCGTCCTATTTCATAGCATTGCTGATGCGCAACAGGCTTAGTCTTGATAAACTCGCTATTAATTACAATTAGGTTTTACATCGAACGAATGAAAGGATAACAGCATGAGTGTGGTTACGCGTTTCGCGCCCAGTCCAACTGGGTATTTACACGTTGGTGGTGCTCGTACGGCATTATATTCTTGGTTAGTCGCCAAGGCCCAGGGTGGGGAGTTTGTTCTGCGAATTGAGGACACCGACCGTGAACGCTCAACTCAGCCTGCAATCGATGCAATTCTGGAAGGGATGAACTGGTTGGGTTTGAACTGGGACCAGGGGCCTTTTTACCAGACTCAGCGGTTTGACCGTTATCAGCAACTGATTGATAAGTTGTTGGAAGAAGATAAAGCCTATAAATGTTATTGCTCCGCCGAACGCTTAGAAGCAATGCGTGAAGAGCAGATGGCTGCTGGCGAAAAACCTCGTTACGACGGACATTGTCGGGACAACC
This sequence comes from Pseudomonadota bacterium, assembly GCA_051746345.1. Lineage (GTDB taxonomy): Bacteria > Pseudomonadota > Gammaproteobacteria > Enterobacterales > Alteromonadaceae > Idiomarina. Next base: position 24,232 of record JBNJEZ010000008.1, on the reverse strand, counting down.
CGGATGTTGGTGGTGACAAGTACGTTGTGCGTTTCCGTAATCCGCAACAGGGTAGTGTGGTGTTTGATGACCACATTCGGGGTCGTATCGAATTTTCCAATCAGGAACTTGATGACCTGATTATTGCCCGTACCGACGGCACGCCAACCTATAACTTTTGTGTGGTGGTTGACGACTGGGATATGAATATAACCCATGTCGTGCGAGGCGAAGACCATATTAATAATACGCCACGGCAGATTAATATTTTAAAAGCATTGGGAGCACCTGTACCCGATTATGCTCATGTATCGATGATTTTAGGCGATGATGGCAAGAAATTGTCAAAGCGGCACGGCGCTGTAAGTGTGATGCAGTACCGTGATGACGGTTACGTACCTGAAGCGGTGATTAATTATTTAGCGCGACTGGGTTGGTCCCATGGTGACCAGGAAATCTTTAGCGTCAACGAGCTTATTGAATACTTTAAACTGGACGACGTGAACAAGGCGGCGTCAGCGTTTAATACGGATAAATTGAACTGGTTGAATCAACATTACATGAAAACATTACCGGTCGAGCAAGTTGCACCGCAACTGCAATGGCAGTTTGATCAGCTAGACGTTGATACCAGCTCAGGTCCAGCGTTAGAAAGAATTGTAGGTTTGCAGGCGGATCGAGTAAAAACCTTAAAAGAGATGGCTGACATTAGCCGCTATTTCTTCGAGCCAGTTACAGAATTTGATGAAAAAGCGGCGAAGAAACATTTGCGGCCTGTGGCTAAAGAACCATTGCAAAAGGCCAAGCAACTGCTAGAAGCAGTAACCGATTGGAATGCTGCTAATATTCAAGCCGCAATTAATCAGACAGCAGAAGTGCTCGAAGTGGGTATGGGCAAAGTAGGTATGCCACTGCGGGTAGCTGCAACCGGAGGAGGTAACTCCCCATCATTAGATGTTACTCTGGAATTAATACCTCAACAGAGTGTATTGCAGCGTATCGACCTTGCGCTAGAATTTATAGCCGAGCGCGAAGCGAATAGCTGATTGACAATGAGGCCTTATGCCAGACATAAAACATTTAATCGAAAACAATCGTGAATGGGCAAAGCAACAAGTTGAGCGAGATCCAGAGTTTTTTAAACGATTGGTCGGGCAGCAGTCGCCGGAATATTTGTGGATCGGTTGTTCTGATAGCCGGGTGCCAGCCAACCAGATAGTTGGGATGGACCCGGGAGAACTGTTTGTACATCGAAACGTCGCTAACCAAGTGATACAAACTGACTTTAATTGTTTGTCCGTTATTCAGTTTGCTATCGAAGCGCTTAAAGTAAAACATGTGCTGGTTGTAGGGCATTATGGCTGCGGTGGCGTAAAAGCGGCGATTGAATCAAAACCGCATGGTTTGGTTGATCATTGGTTGTATTCGATTCGGGACGTTTATCGCGAGCATGCCGCCGAGCTTGATCAATTAGCGGATACTGAACAAGTTGATCGTCTGTGCGAATTAAATGTTATTGAGCAAGTGAAAAACCTTGCCAAAACAAATGTCGTGCAGGAAGCCTGGGATCGGGATCAACCGTTACAGATTCATGGTTGGGTTTATCGTCTGGATAACGGTTTGGTTAATGATATGAATGTATCGGTGTCCAGTCGTGAAGGTTTGGAGAAGGTGTACCACGTATACCACCAAAACCTGCCTAAAGGCGTTCGTTAGTGTTGGTTGAGCGTTAATTGTGCAGATTGTCATATTTTTCATCAAACAGATGGTTTTTTTCAAAAAACAGTTGACACATTAACGCTGCTCACAATAGAATGCGCCCCGCTGTCAGGGCAGTTTTACTGCCAAGGTAGAGGGGCTATAGCTCAGCTGGGAGAGCGCTTGCATGGCATGCAAGAGGTCAGCGGTTCGATCCCGCTTAGCTCCACCAAACAAGCTTTGGTTACCTTTCTGATAGTTTGTAATAAGTAATTGCGTCCCCTTCGTCTAGAGGCCTAGGACACTGCCCTTTCACGGCAGTAACAGGGGTTCGAATCCCCTAGGGGACGCCAACTTACTAATTACACGATGCAACACGATATTGCGTCCCCTTCGTCTAGAGGCCTAGGACACTGCCCTTTCACGGCAGTAACAGGGGTTCGAATCCCCTAGGGGACGCCACTTCGTATCGCATCAATCACTTCAGTCCGGGTCCCCTTCGTCTAGAGGCCTAGGACACTGCCCTTTCACGGCAGTAACAGGGGTTCGAATCCCCTAGGGGACGCCATACTGTACTAACCGCCATCCGGCGGTTTTTTTATGCCC
>JBNJEZ010000008.1:0-21849 GCA_051746345.1 Pseudomonadota bacterium | reverse complement strand
CGACCCCGTTCATTCCGGGGAGGGCTGATATGCGTTTGGAATATGACTGGTTCCGTAGAGGGGGTGTCGAAGGCCATGGATGGCCTGAGTCAAGCCCACACGGATGTGCTTGTGGCGTCCCCCTCTGCGGAATCGGTCGTATTCCAAGAGAGCCTATCAGCTTTTCCGGAACGGAACCCAAAGCTCGCGTCGGGGACGCGAGTTACTTGGCTTTTTGCATTAGGTCGAGGAGGTAGGGTTCGAGAAAGTCGGCGATTTTGGGTTGTGCTTCAGCGGTGGGGTGAATGCCGTCGTCCTGGACGTAATCAGAACTTTCCTCAATTAATGGTTCCATGAAGAATGGAATTAAGCGTACGCCTTCTTGTTCTGCTACTTCTTCGTACAGACCGGTGAACTGTTGGGCAAAACGCTGGCCATAGTTTGGAGGCACCATTACCTGACTTAATGCCACTTCAACGTTTTCAGCACGAGCTTTATCGATAATTTGTTTTAGGTTCGAACGGACTGTGTTGAGGTTGAAGCCACGTAAACCGTCATTGCCGCCTAGCTCGATAAATAAAGCATCCGGTTGATGGCGTTTGAGTATGCCTTCGAGCCGGCGTAGACCACCAGTGGTGGTCTCGCCACTGATGCTGGCGTTAATAATATTAAAGTTAGGGTGCGTTTTTTGCCAGCGGTTATCCAGTTCAGACACCCAGGTCTGTTCACTGGAAAGCCCGTAACCAGCGCTTAAGCTATCTCCTAATACAACAAGTGAAACATTTGCCGAAACTGTACGTATAGATAACAACAAAACGACAATAAGACTTAATTTCAAAAGGAAGTTTTTCATCATATGCTCATTCAAGCCCAAAAACTGGAAAAAATCGTCGACACCTCAGAAGGTCCATTACAGATTCTGCAACCGGTAGAAGTTGCGATCAATGCAGGAGAGACAGTTGCCGTTGTTGGCGCGTCAGGCTCCGGTAAATCAACGTTGCTGTCCTTGCTCGCCGGATTAGACCTTGCGACTAAGGGTGAAGTTCTTATAGATAACGAAAAACTGAGTGATTTGGATGAAGAGCAGCGAGCGAAAGTTCGCGCGGACAAAATCGGCTTCATCTTCCAACAGTTTTTGTTAGTGCCTAGTTTAACAGCTTTGGAGAATGTCATGTTACCGGCTGAGTTAGCTGGGCACAAAGGCGCCGAGAAAGAAGCGCGGGAACTGCTCGCCAAAGTAGGGTTGGACGATCGCTGGCATCATTATCCAAACCAGTTATCGGGCGGAGAACAGCAGCGAGTTGCAATTGCTCGCGCGTTTGTGGGCCAACCAAAAATCTTATTCGCCGATGAACCGACCGGTAATCTTGACTCAAAAACAGGCGGTAAGGTTGAACAGCTGCTGTTCGATTTGAACAAAGATTACGGCACGACACTGATTATGGTGACACATGATAATCAGCTGGCGGAACGTTGCCAACGGGTGTTGCGCATGGATGCAGGCAAGTTAGAGGAGGCAACACAAGATGTGGCATAAAATTTCGTTTCGGTTGTTAAAGCAGGAGCTGAAGCGAGGCGAATTAACGATTATGGCATTAGCCATAATTCTGTCGGTAACAGCAGTATTGTCGTTATCGTTGTTTAGTGAACGCTTGCAATCCGGCTTGCTGGAACGCAGTAGTGAGTTTTTGGCGGCCGACAGAGTATTAAGTTCGCGGCGGGACATTCCGACAGACTGGCTAGAACGAGCAGAACGGGAAAATTTAAAGACGGCCTGGCGGGTTGTTTTCAACTCGATGGCCTTCGCCAATGATAACTTGCAGCTTATCGATGTTAAGGCGGTATCCGATGGCTATCCGCTGCGTGGTGAGTTAAAAGTTGCCGACACACCCTTTGTTGAGGGAGAAGTCGCTGAGGGTTTGCCGGCAGCCGGTGAAGCTTGGGTTGCTTCGTCGCTGTTCCAGGCTTTGCAAATTGACCTGGGTGATAGCATAGAAGTTGGCGACAGTGAATTTAAAGTTACTAAGGTAGTGACGTATGAACCGGATGTCGGGTTCTCAGTCTTTACCGATAGCCCCAACGTCATTATTCCTTATTCGCAGCTCGATGAGACAGGCCTGATTCAACCCGGCAGTCGTGTGCGTTACAACGTATTGATGGCGGGCAGTCAGGATGACCTGGATCGTTATGAAGAGTGGTTATTACCACGCCTGAATGATGATACTCACAGCTGGCGCAGTATTGAAGATGGCGATAGCCCTCTGGCACGCTCGTTAAACCGCGCTGAGCGCTTTATGATGCTTGCCAGCTTACTCGGCGTAGTGTTGGCAGCAACGGCAGTTGCAGTCGCTGCACAGAGGTACTGTCAGCGCAATTATGATGTCGTTGCGATTTTTAAGACCTTGGGCGCAAGCCGACAGCAAATCCGCCGTATTTTCATTCTGCATTTGCTATTTTTAACGGCAATAAGCGTTGCGATAGGGATGGTGCTTGGCTGGCTCATTCAGCTATTTGTCATTGACTGGGTTGCGCAACAGCTGGACGCGACATTACCCGGTGCTACCTGGAAACCCTATGTATTAGCGGCCGCAACAGGCGTTATTAGTGCGGTCATGTTTACCCTGTACCCATTATTTAGGCTAGTTTCGATTCCGCCGTTACGAGTACTGCACCGGCAGCTGGTGGGTGCGCAAGCGATTCGCTGGTTACAGTGGGTGCTGAGCGGCGGAACCATTTATGCATTGCTGGTTTTATATTCGCAGCAGTGGTGGTTGTCCACCGCATTATTTGCCGGCGGTGCCTTCGCCGCCATTTTATTATTGGGTATTGGCCGACTATTAATTGGCGCTAGCCGCAAAGCGGGCATGCAGGCAGGTAGTGCCTGGCGGTTAGCGATGGCTGGCTTGCAGCGACGTGCAGCTGCCAACAGCGTGCAGATGCTATCGTTCTCAACAGCTATCATGCTATTGCTGTTAGTTATCGTGTTACGCAATGATCTGTTGGCTGATTGGCAACGACAGCTTCCGGACGATGCGCCCAATTACTTTGCCCTTAACATTTCAGAGGAAAAAGTTTCCGACCTTAAATCGATGTTTGAGCGTGAAGATATTCGCTCAACCGATCAGTATCCGATTGTTCCGGGACGAGTGACCTACCACAATGGCGAAAAGCTGTTAGCGGAAGTGACTAAAGAAGATCGGGACGATGAAGAACGGCAGGAAGGACGCGAAGGCTTTGGGCGCGAGCTGTCGATGACCTGGCGTGATACGGTTCCTCCCAACAATGAAATTGTCGAAGGAAGCTGGTGGGGCGAGGACGCAAAATCTCAGGTCTCGGTCGAACTTAATGCCGCCGAACGATTAGATATTCAGGTTGGCGATGAACTCACGTTTAATATCGGTGGGGAAGAGTTTACCGCCCCTGTCACCAGTCTGCGCGAGGCTGACTGGAGTTCATTACAGCCTAACTTCTATATGGTTTTCAATCCGAGCACCTTATCGGACTTTCCGGCAACCTATATCACGAGTTTTCACCTGGATAATGATCGCAAAGATGAGTTGTATAAGTTGTTTAGCGACTTTCCAGAAGTCTCACTGATTGATTTGGATGCGATTATGGACCAGATCCGTGAGGTTATCTCGCAGGTGAGTCTGGCCATATTATTCGTACTGGTGCTTGTTATTATTGCCGGTTCACTGGTGCTGGTTGCACAAGTGCAGGCGAGTATGGAAGAGCGTCAAAAAGAGTTGGTCATTTTGAGAACCTTAGGAGCTCCGGGTAAATTGCTAAGTCGCAGTATCACCTATGAGTTTTTGGTGCTGGGGGCCATTAGCGGGTTTATTGCGACCATTGCGATGGATATTGCGCTGCTGATTTTGCAAACCCAGGCCTTTAATATGGATGCGACCTGGCACTGGCGACTATGGTTAGTAGGGCCGCTCTCAGGTGCTATAGTTGTTGGTATATTGGGACGTTTATCGTGCTCTCGACTTATCAGACGTAATACTGCTCAACTTATCAGGAAGTTAGCTTAATCAGTCTAGGAAGTGTGTATTGCACAATGACAGGAGGTGATTATGAAGATTTTGATGACAGGTGGGACCGGTCTTATTTGTTCACACTTTATCGCCAAATATCGCGATAAATATGAATTTACGGTCACCTCCCGCACGCCGAAAATGGCGCAGGCAAAACTCGGCGAAAATGTGACTGTTATTGGTTCGGTGGATGACATCGATGACATCGGTCAGTTTGACGCAGTGATTAACCTGCAAGGCGCAGGTATTGCCGATCAACGATGGACAGCCCAGCGCAAACAGGAGTTGCAGAATAGCCGTTGGCAAGTGACAGAAAAGCTTGCCAGCAAAATTAATGCGGCTGAAAAGCCTCCCAAGGTTTTCGTCAGTGGCTCGGCAATCGGCGTTTACGGTCCCCGGGACAGCGAACCGGTTAACGAGGAAAGCAGTGCGAAGACCGTCGATTTTGCGGTTGACCTGTGTCGGGAATGGGAGCATCGCGCTTTAGACGCTGAAGCAAATACCCGGATCGTGTTATTACGCACGGGCGTGGTTTTAGCTGAAGGGCAAGGCGCTCTAGCTAAAATGATTCTACCCTATAAGTTAGGCTTGGGTGGACCCATGGGATCGGGCGAACAAATGATGTCATGGATACACATCGAAGACATGCTCCGGGCTATTGATTATGTGCTGGAACAGCCTGATCTGGCAGGGCCGGTTAATATGACAGCACCGGGTCCGGTTGCCAACAAAGCCTTCAGTCGCACTTTGGCTTCGGTGCTTAAGCGACCGCATATTTTTAAGGTGCCGGCGTTTGTGCTGAAGCTAGCGATGGGTGAAATGTCCGATATGCTGTTAGAAGGCCAGGCGGTGGTGCCTGACAAACTTCGCCAGCATGGTTTTGAATTTAACTATCCGACAGTGCGTGAAGCACTATCGGATGTGACTTAACGGAGTAGTTACCAACCCTTAATTCGATCCCAAGTGCTGTGTGAGCCGTCGCTCATCAGCACATGGTATCGTTGGTGCATAGCAGCAGTGGCACAGGCATGGTTGGGTAAAACCCGTAATTGACAACCAACTGGAAAGTCCTCTAATTCGGCGTGTTTAGGTAATTCAATAATACCGTGCTCTTGTGATGTACTGCTGATACATATTTCTGGCAGCGGCACGCCTTCTAGAGTACATACCTGACCGTAGCCATAATCTTGCTGTTGGCTGGCGGTTCCGCGATCGCGGGAAAGCGCCATCCAGCCACTGTCTACTAACAGCCAGTTTTTTTCCTTATTGTAACCAATGACAGTGGTCACTACCGACATGGCAATCTGTTCAAAATCGCAGACACCAATGTTTTTCATGACCAGGTCAAACGTGCTATAAACTCCGGCACGGACTTCGCTAATGCCACTGAAATCTTCACCAAAATGCGCGGTAGGGGTAGAACCAACACTGGTTATTGGGCAATGAATACTCGCTTTACTAAGTTGCTGTTTCGCGTTACGCACGGCATCACATTCTGCCGCTGCAAACTGACGTAGCGCCTTGTCCGTATTGCAGCCATACGAGCCTCCGGCGTGAGTCATTAAGCCGTTAAAGTGAGGGCCTAATGTACGGGCAATCTCTATTAACCGCGGGTCTGCTGGCTCGATACCGCCGCGATGCCCGTCACTGTCTATCTCGATAAAAACTGAAAAAGCCTGGTTTTCCTTGTCCGCATAGTTTATGACCGCGTTAGCTTGTTGCATGTTATCCAGTAAGATATGCAAATTGATTCCTTGCTGGCGAAGCTTTGCAACACGGCTAAGCTTGGCGGGAGCAATACCCACTGCGTAAAGAAGGTCGGTATAACCGGCTTCTGCATAGGCTTCTGCTTCCGCTAAGGTGGAGACGGTGGCGGGTGACGTTTTGTTCTCCAGTAAGTACTCTGCCGCGGTTAACGTGCGCAATGTCTTAAGATGTGGGCGCAGATGACTGCCCCGAGCTTCCACATGCTGTTTAAGGTACCGGATGTTTTGCTTTAATCGTGTCTCGTCAATCAGCAAGTAAGGCGTATCAAGTTTTGTTAGCCAATTTGGGGTTACGGTCATAGTTGTTAGCCTTAATCGTTAATTTGTAACAGCAACTGTGCGTAGCGTTGCATGTCGACATTACCACCACTAATAATGATGCCAACGCGCTTACCGTGCAGTTCAGGAATAAGCTGACGCGCCGCCGCGAATCCAAGGCAGCCTGTTGGTTCGACCACGATTTTCATGCGTTCGGCAAAAAAGTGCATGGCATCGACTAACTGATCGTCAGCCACGGTCAGAATGTCATCGACGTTATCGCGAATTATTGGAAAGGTATACTGGCCAAGATATTGGGTTTGTGCGCCGTCAGCGATAGTTTTAGGGGTCTCAATTCGAACGATTTCACCTTGCCGAAATGACTGTTGACCGTCGTTACCCGCTTCGGGTTCAACCCCATAAATTTTGCAGTCCGGAGAATAATGCCGGGCTGCCAGAGCGCAGCCGGATAATAGACCGCCACCTCCTAAACACACAAATAGCGCGTCAAGCTCACCGACTTCCTCAAATAACTCTTTGGCTGCGGTACCTTGTCCGGCCAAGACGTGGGGATGATCGTAGGGCGGAATCAATGTGTAGCCATGTTTCTTGGCGAGCTCACGGCCTATTTTCTCACGATCCTCAGTGTAGCGATCGTAGTGAACCACGTCAGCGCCGTAGCCCTGAGTTGCCTCAACTTTAGCCTTGGGGGCATCTTCAGGCATAATAATAGTGGCTTTAATTCCCAGTATTTGAGCCGCCAGTGCGATTGCCTGCGCATGATTGCCGGAAGAAAAAGCGATAACGCCTGTCGCTTTTTGTTGCTGACTAAATTGCAGTAGCGAGTTTATGGCACCGCGAAACTTAAATGCGCCCATGCGTTGCAAGTTTTCAGCCTTAAAGAAAACCTCCCCAGCAAAGGCCTCATTAACCGTCTGCGAGGTAAGCACGGGGGTCTTATGAACGTAGGGTTTAATTCGCTGAGCAGCTGCTTCGACATCTTTATAAGTAGGCAAGCACCGAGTCATGACGCATCCATTGGTTGGTGATATAAAGGGGACAGTATAACGTGAATGGTAAAGGAATATTTAGTGTCAACGGCTATTAAATGCACATTGTGTCACTCTGAATCTCAGTTTTTTTGCGATGATCAGAAACGTCGTTATTATCGCTGTGATAATTGCGATCTGATCATTGCCGACCCCGAGAGCCAGTTGAGTGCAGCGGAAGAAAAAAAGTTGTACGATTTCCACGAAAACGGTCCTGATGACGAAGGTTATCGGAAATTTTTGGTGCAACTAAGTGACCCCTTATTAGCCCGGCTTAAGCCAGGGATGGAGGGACTAGACTATGGCTGTGGTCCGGGACCAACTTTAAGTTTAATGTTAGAGCAGCAAGATATGGCAGTGTCGTTGTACGATATTTACTATGCTTATGATAAAGCGTTATTGCAGCGCAAATATGATTTTGTGACCTGCACAGAGGTGGTTGAGCATTTTAACCAGCCCGCACAGAGTTGGCCGGAGCTTGTCGGTCTTTTAAAGCCGGAAGGGTGGCTTGGGATTATGACTAGTATGTTTACCAAAAGTAGCAGTGAACAGTTTGCTAACTGGGGTTATAAGCGGGATCCGACTCATGTTAGTTTTTACACACCAACAACTATGGAATGGATTGCTAAGCAATTTAATTTGCAGTGCGAAAAGCTGTCTGATCGGGTTGTATTGTTTAAAAAGCAAACTTCTTAAATGTCTGGTTGAATCGGACGATGCTATGAATTACGAGTGTCTACAGGGCGATATTAGTCAACAATATGATATTGATGCGGTAGTTAATGCCGCTAACGCGAGATTAGAAATAGGTGGCGGCGTTGCCGGCGCCATCCATCGCGCTGCCGGTCCCGAATTAACCGAAGCAACCAAGCCTTTAGCACCGATAGAGCCGGGGCAAGCGGTAATCACGGAAGCCTTTAATTTGCCGAATGATTATGTCATCCATTGTCTGGGGCCGGTTTATGGTAAAGATGAGCCCAGCGATCAGCTGTTAGCAGACTGCTACCGAAATGCTTTGGATTTGACTGAAAAACATAAAGTAGAATCGATTGCGTTCCCGGCGATTTCAACGGGCGCTTTTGGCTTTCCGTTTGAGCAAGCGACTAAAATTGCGCTCGACACTTTAGCGCAGCACGTTGGTAAGCTGAGTCATCTGAAGAAAATCCGCTTTGTCTTGTTTAGTGACAAAGATTATCAGCATTACCAACACGCACTAAAGCAGTTTAGTTAAATGTAACGCCAGCTTCTTCCAGTTCGGAATAGGCTTTTTCGGCATCCGCTTTATCGATAAAGCGAGTGCCGTCTTTGACCAGTATGGTCTTATAGTTGTTCTTAGCTGCGTCCAACGCAGTGGCTTTTACGCAAACCTCCAGCGCCAGACCAACCACCCACACTCGCCTTATGTCTAAATGCACCAACTCCGAGGTGAGCCCCGTTTTATCGAAGGCGGAGTACTGATCGACGTCAAACCGAGCTCCTTTCGAAATGAGCCGGGTTTCACTGGGCAAACTTAACTCAGGATGAAATTCTGCACCTTCGGTATCTTGCACACAATGTTCTGGCCAGGGGCCTCCTCGCTCATCAAAGCTCACGTGGTGGCGCGGGTGCCAGTCACGAGAAGCAAAGATTGGAATACCAGCCTGCTTAGCTTGTGCCATCATTGCATTAATGATCGGAACCACTTCGTCCCCCTCATCTAACGCTAACTTTCCTCCGGGACAAAAATCATTTTGTACGTCGACAACAATAAGAGCATCACCTTGTTCAAATGTAAGATTCATGATGTTCCTCCTTTTTTAACTTGCTCCGTGACTTGTTGCTGATAGTCAGAGAGTTTGTCGCTAATATGAACTTGGTAAGAGTCGCTTTTTTCAATCGATCGGAGTGACGGCGAAAGTTGCTGCAGTTGCTGTTTTGCATGTTCGCAGATCGTTTCAAAGTCTCGTTGATGAGAGGGCAGACGCTTACCTTTCGTCATCACTTTTTGTAGCAATGGATGGCCGGGTAACTGCTCGTCGCAACGGGCAATGGTATCCTGACTGAATTGGCCTTCTTTAGTCTCACGGAAAACTTGTTTTTCTCCAGGTAAAACAGGCTTGCCACTGGATAGTTTTAAGCGGCCTTTGCCAGCATATTCAACTAATTTATAAGCAATATCCAACGCCGGTGCATCATCTGAAACGCCCATTCCGGTGCCTACTCCGAAGCTGTCTATTGGCGCTTTATCATTTTCAAGCTTACTGATCGTGTATTCGTCCAGACCGCCGCTGGCGACAATATCCAAATGCTCCAGACCGTTGTCATCCAATAACTTTCTGGATTGTTTGGCAAGCTCGCCAAGGTCGCCGGAATCCAACCGTATGCCTTTTACTTTAAATTCATCGCCCAGCTGCTTCGCCAGTTTAATGACTTTCTTCACGCCTTCCAGGGTATCGATGGTATCAACCAGTAGAATGGTTTCTGGAAAGCGTTCAGTAAATCGCTTAAAGGCGTCAAACTCTGAGTCGTGAGCCTGAATGTAGCTATGCGCCATGGTCCCGGCAACTGGCAACGAATAATGATGGCCGGCCAGCATATTGGAGGTAGCGCCAATACCGCCCAGGAGCATGGCACGGCTGCCTTTAACGCCTGCGTCCACGCCGTGTACTCGGCGCGCACCAAAGTCTAAAACTGGTTTGTCGGCGGCAGCAATCGCGATGCGCGCAGCTTTTGAGGCTAGTAAGGTTTGCAGATGCAGTTGGTTCATTACCAGTGTTTCGATCACCTGCGCTTGCGGCAGCGAAGCTCTAACTTCAATCACGGGCTCGTTTTCGAAAAAAACCGTTCCCTCCGGGAGGGCGCGAACCTGACCGCTAAATTCAAACTCCCGCAGGTAACTAATCAACTGATCAGAAAACCCCTGGTCTGCAAGGTAATCAAGCTGCTTTTTACTGAAGCTTAAATTTTCTAACAACTCTAACAATGGATCGAGTCCGGCCGCGAGTAAAAACTTACGGTTGTCAGGCAATCGTCGGACAAATAAGGTAAACACAGCCTCTTCATGCATATCCTCATTGAGATAAGCATCAATCATAGTGAGCTGATATAAGTCGGTAAATAATCCCAGATCGTCCTGTCCGGCTCCAGTCATACTATTCCCCTTTTACCGTGTTTCACTTATAGTCTAGAAAACTTAAAAAATTTGTAGTCTAACCAGTTATAGTGATTTTTTATGCTAACAGACCAACAACTCGAGCAATTTAAGCAACAGTTACTTGATGAGCAGCAACAGCTGCTGGCCAGCGATCAGTCTTCTAAAGAGGACACTAAACCGGTGCAGTTGGATCAGCAAAGTATTGGTCGCTTGTCGCGGATGGATGCTATGCAGCAACAAGAAATGCATCAGGAACAGGCACGCCGGCGACAACTAAAACTTAAAAAAATTGAGGGAGCGCTACGCCGCATTGAGAGTGGCGAATTTGGTGAATGTTTTGTTTGCGGAGAACCAATAGCGTTAAAACGTTTACAGTTCGATCCCACCCAGACCCGCTGCATCGATTGCAGTGAGACGACCAATGGATAAACCCTGCTGATAACCTGCTTCCAAACGTTCCCGGTCGCGGGTAAAACGACCCACTTTAAAATCATCAGGAGGCGCTATAACATGTATTTGGCAATCATCGGGCGGGTTATTAATAAACTCCAGCGCTTTGTTGTAATTTTCGTTCCGGCCAATAATTGCGTCTTGTAATTCGGGCAAATCTTTAAATAGTTGTCGTACTAACACACTATTTTTACTGACTTTCTTTTTATAACCTAAGGCTCGCGAGAGTACTACGGTAATCTCCCGCGCACCTTGCTGATAGGCTTTGATAACCGGAATCGAGTCGCCAACGCCGCCATCGGTCATGGGTTCGCCGTTAACTTTTGGAAAATCGCGATAAGCCAACGGGATTGCGCACGAAGCCGGGAACAGTTGATGCATATTGTCTGGCGTGACTTTGAGATAACAGGGCTTGCCGGTCGTGACACTGGTGGTAACCACGTACAAAGGGACACCGAGCTGTTGGTAGTGATCTACATCCAACCAGATATCATCGAATGACTGACGCCATAACCAATCTACGTCACAAAAATGGCCGCCGCGCAGCCAACGCACCATATCAATAAAGTCGGCGCTGGTGGCAAACTCAGTGATGATTTTATGACTACGCCCTAGTTGTCCGCATAGGTAGCCAATGCCATTGGTTGAACCTGCGGAAACGCCAATAACAAAATCAAATGGGTTGTACTGCTGCTCTAAAAAACCATCTAAAACGCCGGCAGTGAAAATGCCACGCATTGCGCCACCTTCGAGGACCAGGGCTTTTTTAGGCATTACGTTCTCCTAACGTAAAATCAATAGTGGCGTTTTGCTGGCTTCGAGCATGTTAGTGGTTGTACTGCCAACCAAAAACTGGCGAATCTTCGAGTGCCCATAGGCTCCCATAATCATTACGCCAATATCGTGTTGATCTTGATACTGATGCAATGCAGGTTCCACATCACCGGCAACAATGGCTGTTTCAACATCATGGCCGCCTTGTTCCAGTGCTTCACGAGCCCAGTCCAGTTCTGCCTGATTGGTTTCAGAATCAGCGCCCACCATGACGACGTGTACAGGCATTCCGGAAAATAGCGGACTCTTAGCCAACAACTCGACACTTTTTTTAGTACTGTTACTGGCATCATAAGCCAACATAGCCGATTGTGGGGCTTTGAACTGATCCGGACACAACATAATTGGCTTGTGAACACGTCGTAGAACCGTTTCTAGTTGGCTACCAATATGCGAGCCATCACTGTGGTCCTCGCCGTGCAGCCCCAGCACCAATAACCGTGTCTCGGGTTCAAGCTTCAGCAGGGAGTCAACTAGCTCGCCATGGCGTTGACGCATAGAAACATCGGTTACATTATCTTGTTGCAGGGCTTTTTGTTTCGCCTGCTCCAGCAACTGGTGGCCGTGTTCTAGCAGTAGTTTGCTCTTCTGGGCATCCAGTTCGGCCAATTCATCCAATAGCTTCTCACGGCTACCAAGGCCGATATTACCGGTCATATCCTGCCGGGCTGCTGCGTGACCTTCTTCGATCACGTGCAGCAAGGTAAGTGGGGCGGACATTTGTGAAGCTGCCCAGGCAGCGGATTCGACAACACCGTCGGTGGCGGTAGAGCCATCAATACAAGCAATTACATTACTCATGGTTATTCTCCTTTGTCGTGGCTGCCCACATTAATGTCCGCCTAGAATATCTTCGGCATTGGCTTTGTCATGGACACCAAACCGGTCAACGATAGTGGCACTAGCTTCGTTCAATCCAATCACTTCGACTTCGGCCCCTTCGCGACGGAATTTAACCACAATTCTGTCCAGCGCGTTGACCGCAGTAATGTCCCAGAAGTGCGCATTTGTAAGGTCGATGACTACCTTATCAACCGCTTCTTTTAAGTCAAAGGAAGCAATGAACTTTTCCGAGGAGCTGAAGAACACCTGACCAATGACCTGATAGCGACGGGTTGTTCCTTCATTATCAATCGACGAGCGCACATGCATGTAATGACCAACCTTGTTGGCAAAGAATAATGCGGCCAGCAGCACACCGATGGCAACACCAATCGCCAGGTTATGGGTTGCGACTACCACAACTACGGTAGCGACCATCACGATATTGGTCGAGAGCGGGTGCTTTTTCAGGTCGCGGATTGAGCCCCAGCTAAAGGTACCAATAGCGACCATAATCATGACGGCAACTAGTGCCGCCATTGGGATTATCTTCAACCATTCGTCCAGCACCAGAATCATGATCAGCAGGAACACTCCAGCCGTCAGTGTAGATAGCCGGCCACGTCCTCCTGACTTAATGTTAATAATTGATTGTCCAATCATGGCACAACCAGCCATACCACCCAGCAAACCAGAGCCAATGTTGGCGATACCCTGGCCACGGCATTCTTTATTGCGGTCACTACTGGTGTCCGTTAAGTCATCAACAATAGTGGCGGTCATCATGGATTCAAGTAAACCAACTACGGTCAGACCAATAGCGTAAGGCAAAATGATCCACAATGTTTCCAGGTTTAATGGCACGTCAGGCCATAAGAATACCGGCAACGTATCTGGCAGCTGCCCCATATCACCAACGGTACGAATATCCAGACCTAATGCGACAGCAATAACGGTTAATGTAATAATACAGACCAACGGTGATGGAATTGCCTTGCCGATGTAGGGAATATATGGAAAGCCATAAATAATGGCTAAGCCAGCGGCGGTCATAGCGTAGACGTGCCAGGTAACGTCGGTTAATTCAGGTAATTGTGCCATAAAAATAAGAATGGCCAGGGCATTAACAAAGCCGGTAACGACAGAGCGGGATACAAATCGCATCAGCTCACCTAAACGCAAATAGCCAGCAACAATTTGCAGGACACCGGTGAGTAACGTTGCCGCTAACAGATATTCGAGGCCATGCTCTTTGACCAGTGTTACCATTAGCAAGGCCATGGCACCAGTGGCGGCACTTATCATACCCGGGCGACCACCCACAAAAGCAATAACAACGGCTATACAAAACGAAGCGTATAATCCCACTTTAGGGTCAACGCCGGCGATAATTGAGAAGGCGATGGCTTCAGGAATTAGGGCTAATGCCACCACAATACCTGATAGCAGATCGCCTTTTACGTTAAAGAACCAATGTTCTTTTAGATACTTAATCATAGGAAAATAAGTCCAGTTAATTAACGGTTAAGTAAAATACAACTGTCAGTGTCGACAGTTAAAAAAGTATTGGAATTATAGAAGGCATGCAGTGAGTGGACCATGACGATTGCCCACAACTATGCGCCAAAACTCTCCAGGGGATGGAGCGTCTAGGGTGGCGTAATCAAATTGTTGTTAGCAATTTGGGGTCTCATAAGATCCAGGAAATAGGTTAAAATAGAAATTCGCGCGGATAATACATTGATATACCTCATAAGTAAAACTTTTCGGTTAAATGACAGCCTATTACGGGGTATAGAATCTAGAAAGGGTAACAATTAATGCAGTACTTTCGGTTGTTAAAAGCCTACCCCGGCTTTTTAATGTTTGGCTTTATAGCGACTTTTGCTTCAAGTTTCGGCCAAACCTTTTTTATCTCGCTATTTGTGGATGACATTGTTGCTGCTAATCAGTTGAGTTATGGCGACTTTGGTAGTTTGTATGCAATTACCACTGCAGTAGGTGGTTTATTTTTGATGCGCGTCGGTAAACGATTAGATGTCGTCCGGCTCAAATATTTTGTCCATTTTGTGGTACTGGGTTTGGCTGTTTCTGCGGCGGTAATGGCGTTAAGTATGCAAGCCTCCTCCTGGTTGCTATTGATTGCTGCCCTGTTTGGATTGCGGCTATTTGGCCAGGGTTTGATGGGCCATATGGCAGTGACCAGCATGGGTCGTTATTTTGATGAGCTGCGCGGTCGCGCTGTCGCCTTTTCCGGGACCGGCTTTCCGGCGGGCGAAATACTGTTACCCAGCCTGATATTATTGTTGCTGGCTCAGTTGGGCTATATTAACACTTGGTGGGTAATTACTGCGGCTATCATACTGCTGCTGTGGCCAACCTTGATACTCTTGCACAGCCGCCATCCGGCGGTGTCAGTTGCCGATAGTCACGACTCAGTAGAACAGCCGTTGGCATTACTACGACAACGTGACTTAATTCGGGATCGCCGGTTTATTGGCGTATTGCCGGCGATGTTGGCACTGCCGTTTGTAATGACCGGTATTTTGATCAACCAGACCTGGTTTGCTGACCAAAACGGTTGGTCGGCAGCGGTTATTGCCGGAGGCATTGCGCTGTTTTCGGTGAGCCGGGTTATTACTTCTATCGCGGCAGGTAGTCTGGTCGACAAGGTGGGCTCTTTTAAGCTGATTGGGGTCAATGTCTTGCCAGTCGCCATTGGCTTAGTTTTCCTGAGCTTTATCGATGCGGCCTGGGGCTGGTTTGTGTTTATGGCATTATCGGGATTAAGTGCCGGTTTTAATTCGGCGATTTCCGGTACCTTATGGCCGGAACTTTTTGGGATTCGTAGCTTAGCAACGGTTCGCGCTTTGTATCACGCGCTGATGGTTTTCAGTACCGCCTTGGCACCGCTAATTTATGGGTACTTGATCGATTTTGAATTAACTCGGAGTATCTGGCTGAGTAGCACCGCTGTGCTACTTATTTTGACGTGGTTACTAGCCCGGCTTAGCTTAAAAAGGAATTAACAATGAAATACTTAGTATTTTTAGGAACGGTGCGAGACAGCACACCACCAAAACCACCTCGGGTAGGTGAGCGCGTGGCTAAAGCTTGCGTGCATTATCTTGAAAAAACATTTGAGGACGCAGATGTTGAGTTAATTGACCCCCTGGATTACGAGTTAGGCCAAGTATTCAAGCCCCACTTTGCGTATCATCAGAATCAGGTTCCGGAAGCGCTTCAAACGTTGGCTGAAAAAATTGAGCAGGCCGATGCTTATGTGATGGTCAGCCCGGAGTATAATCATTCCATGAGCCCGGCTCTAGCCAACTTACTCAATCATTTTGGGGCGTCACTGTACTCTTATAAACCCAGCGCAATAGTTACCTACTCTGCCGGACAGTGGGGCGGTACTCGGGCCGCAGTTAATATGCGGACCTTTTTAAGTGAACTGGGCTGTTTGCCAGTGTCAGCCATGATTCATGTGCCTAAAGCTCAGGAAGTCTTTGAGGAAAGCGGCAAGTTCGCCGCTCATGTAAAAGATGTTGAGCGTTGGGTGGGGTATTTCGGCCGTACTTTAAATCAGCTCTGCTGGTGGGGTCAGGCAGCGAAAGAGCAGCGCCAGGCATATGACCCCAGAAAACTGGTAAAAGACTTTAAACGTGACCCGTCGCAGCGCAATGCTCCAAATGGAGATAGTGATTAATCGTATGACGAATTAAACTCTTTGATTAAATAATATATTCGGATTACCATATATATGAATAAGCATATATATGGTGTTTCGATGGAAACTCAGCAAAAATTCAAAATCCTTTTTCTGTGTACGGCCAATTCGGCTCGTTCGCTAATGGCTGAAGCTATCTTTCGACAGTTTGCCGATGATAGCTTTGAAGTTACTAGTGCCGGGACTGAACCAACCCAGCCTGAACCGGAAGCTCTAAAGGCCTTGTCGGCTATTGGTGTTACAACTGATGGACTGCGCTCTAAAAGTTTAACCGAAATTGATGTGCCGGCTTACGATTACATTATCAGTTTGTGCGACAGAGCTCGCACTGAATGTCAGTTGCTGTGTAGCGACGATCAGTTTATCGCCTGGGACTTTCCCGATCCGGTCACTAGCAAAAAAACGGATGCCTTTCGAAAGACGGCTCACGAATTGTCAGAGCGGATAAAAATGTTGTTATTGATCCTGCGCAAACGCAGTGATCGTCCACAATTGTTTGATGCGCCCAATGAATTTTTCAAAATTCTCTCAGATCCGTTACGTCTGCAAATGATTTTGATGCTGCATAAACAGGGTGAATTGTGTGTCTGTCAGTTTGTTGATGCAACCCGTATGTCGCAGCCAAAAGTGTCGCGGCATTTGGCGCAGTTGCGCGAATATGGACTACTGAGTGACCGCAAAGATCAGCGTTGGGTGTATTACCGAATTAACCCGGCGCTGCCGGACTGGATGGCGGCAGTGATAGCTACGACTGCGGAATATCATCCTCAACAAACCTCTCAACCAATCAAGGATGTCGACAATGGGTGTGTTTGAGCGTTTCTTATCAATTTGGGTTGCTATTGCAATTATAGCGGGCACTTTTCTGGGAAATATCTTTCCGCCAGTGTTTGAGTGGTTATCTGCGTTTGAGTTTGCCCAAGTTAATTTAATTATTGCAGTGTTAATCTGGTTAATGATCTATCCGGTGATGGTACAGGTTAACTTTGAATCAATTACCCAAATCGCAAGAGAACCAAAGGGACTGGTATTAACGGTAGTTATTAATTGGTTAGTAAAACCCTTTACCATGGCATTGGTTGGCTGGCTCTTCTTTAAAGGAATTTTTGCCGATTTTATTCAGCCGGAGACAGCTAACGAATATTTGGCCGGGGTTATTTTACTCGGAGTTGCGCCATGCACAGCAATGGTTTTTATCTGGAGTCAGCTGACTAAAGGTGATGCCAATTACACACTGGTGCAAGTTTCCGTCAATGACGTCATTATGATTTTCGCGTTTGCTCCGATTGCCGCTTTGTTATTGGGGGTTACCGATATTGTGGTGCCGTGGCAGACGTTGCTACTGAGTGTCGGCTTGTATGTGGTTGCTCCGTTAATTGCCGGACTGCTGACGCGCAGATACATTATTAGTAATGCCGGCAACGACCCGGCAGCCAGCGACCGCTCGTTGCAGAATTTTGATCAGCGCATGAAGCCTTGGTCGATCGTGGGGCTGTTGATGACGGTATTGCTATTGTTTGGGTTTCAGGCCGAAGTACTGCTGACCCGACCGCTGGATATCGCTATGATTGCAACTCCATTACTGGTTCAGACCTATGGTATTTTTGCGATAACTTTTGTCATTGCGCTGCTTATCAAACTGCCTTACCGGATTGCTGCTCCGGCTTGTCTTATCGGTACATCTAACTTTTTTGAACTGGCGGTAGCCGTCGCTATTTCGCTATTTGGTCTGCAATCCGGGGCTGCATTAGCCACGGTTGTCGGGGTGCTAGTGGAAGTACCAGTGATGTTGTCGCTGGTATGGTTTGCTAATCGCACACAGCATTGGTTTAAAACTAAGTAAGGGGAAAATTATGACGATAAAAGTCGGTATTAACGGGTTAGGCCGTATTGGCCGTTTAGCGCTGCGCATTGCGTGGGAAAATCCGGCGCTGCAAATTGTAAAGGTTAATGATCCTGGCGCCGATGCTGCAACCTTTGCGCATCTGCTTAATTTTGATTCTGTCCATGGCCGCTGGGGCTACGAAGCGACTGGCAAAGAAAAGCAACTGACTATTGGCGATGAGGTGATTGAGTTCAGTCAGGCTAAAACCATTGCTGAAAATGACTGGAGCGGCTGTGATGTTGTGCTGGAAGCTTCCGGTAAGATGAAAACAGTGGGTGTGCTGAATGATTACCTAAAACAGGGTGTTAAGCGAGTGGTGGTATCGGCACCGGTAAAAGAAGCCGGTGCGTTGAATATTGTGATGGGTGTTAACGATCATTTGTATGATCCGGAACAGCATCAAATTGTAACTGCAGCTTCGTGCACCACTAACTGTTTGGCGCCTGTTGTTAAAGTATTACAGGAAAAAATTGGCATTAAGCATGCGTCAATTACCACTATTCATGATTTGACCAATACACAAAGTATTCTTGATGCGCCGCACAAAGATTTACGTCGTGCCAGAGCTTGTGGCATGAACCTGATTCCAACCTCAACGGGTTCGGCCACAGCAATTGTCGAAATCTTTCCAGAATTAAAAGACAAAATTGATGGTCACGCAGTGCGCGTACCGTTAGCAAACGCGTCATTAACTGATTGTGTGTTTGAAGTTGAAAAACCGACATCGGTGGAGGAAATTAACGGTTGGATGGAGCAGGCTGCGGCTAATGAGCTTAATGGCATTTTAGGTTACGAAGAGCGACCATTAGTCTCTATCGATTATAAAACGGATCCCCGTTCGAGTATTGTCGATGCGCCATCGACTAAGGTTATTAACGGCACTCACGTTAAAATTTATGCCTGGTATGACAATGAGTGGGGCTATGCCAACCGGGCCGTTGAATTGGTCGAAAAGGTGGGTTAATGCTGGCGCAGTTATCACCCGCTATTCGTCAGTACCTGCTGGTTACTGGTAACTATTGGGCTTTTACCTTAACAGACGGCGCGCTGAGGATGCTGGTGGTGTTGCATTTTCACCAGCTTGGCTATAGCGCGCTGGAAGTTGCCATGTTGTTCTTGTTTTACGAATTTTTTGGTGTGGTGACCAACTTATTCGGCGGCTGGTTAGGCGCACGTTGGGGCCTTAACCGAACCATGAATATTGGTTTGGGAATACAAATAGTAGCACTGGCGATGTTACTGGTGCCGGCGTCAATGTTGACTGTACTTTGGGTGATGGCAGCGCAGGCGCTGTCCGGTATCGCCAAAGACTTAAACAAAATGAGTGCGAAAAGCACGATTAAACTGCTGGTACCCGACGAACAACAAAGTCAGCTTTATAAATGGGTGGCTATTCTAACTGGCTCCAAAAACACCCTGAAAGGCGTTGGCTTTTTCCTCGGAGGTTTGCTGCTAACGCTGATTGGTTTTCAGGGTGCGATATTGGCGATGGCAGTGATGCTGACATTGGTGTGGATATGTAGCCTCATATTTCTGGGCAAGGAGTCGGGCAAAGCTAAGTTTAAACCAAAGTTCAAGGAGATTCTGTCAAAGAGCCGGCCAATCAATATCCTGTCGGTTGCCCGGTTTTTGTTATTTGGTGCGCGCGACGTATGGTTTGTAGTGGCGTTACCGGTATTTTTAGCCAGTCAACTCGATTGGAATCACTGGCAGGTCGGTAGCTTTCTCGCACTCTGGGTTATTGGTTACGGCGTGGTGCAAAGCGTGGCTCCGCGCTTTACCCGCAGTCAAAAAATAGCATCGAATCGACAGGCTGTTATTTGGGGAGCATTGCTAACACTGAGTCCATTAATTCTGGCAATATCTCTATGGCAGCAACTGCCGGTTGCGGCCAGTATTATGCTTGGGCTGGGGATATTTGGTGTACTGTTTGCGATTAATTCCTCATTACACAGTTACCTTATTGTTTCCTATTCACGCGCCGATGGCGTATCCCTTGACGTTGGCTTCTATTATATGGCGAATGCAGCAGGGCGCTTGTTAGGCACGGTGCTATCAGGCTGGATCTACCAGCACTATGGACTGGTTGCCTGCTTGCTGATTTCCTGCGGATTGGTGTTGGCCTCGACTGTTGCCATTAACCGCTTACCAGCGAGGCATAGCCGGGCATAAGCCCGGCTATGCCTACTAATGTTTGGTACTAAAGCGCTGGATTAATTTGTAAAGCTCGTCAGTAGTTTGTTGCAGACGTTCGCTGGCTTGCAATGTTTCCTGTGCATTTTCTGCAGCGACTTTAGAGCCGTCAGCAATGCCATTGACCTGTTCGTTAATGTGTTCAGCGACATTACTTTGCTGCTCTACGGCTGAGGACATTTGAACCGTCATATCGTTAATCGACTGGACAGCGGCACGTATCTCTTCCAGTGCATGTTCGGTCTTGCCAACCATAGTAACACCGACTTCTGCGGCTTCTTCGCCCTGTTGAGACACATTCACTGCATTCTGAGCTTTATTAACTAAGTTCTCGACGATACTATGAATACTCTCAGTGGAATCGCGAGTGCGGGTTGCTAAAGTACGAACCTCATCAGCGACGACACTAAAGCCGCGTCCATGTTCACCGGCACGCGCAGCTTCAATTGCAGCGTTAAGTGCCAGCAAATTGGTTTGCTCGGCGATAGCGGTAATTAGGTCGGCAGCCTTGCCAATTTCGTCGGTTGAGGTTGATAGCTCGTCTACGGTGGCTGCAATGGCTGCTACCGATTCACTTAACTGGTTAATCGCCTGCAATGCTTCGCCAGCAACTTCAGCACCAGTATTTACATTGTTTGTGGCTAAGTCCGATTTCTCCGCGTTACTTTCGACACTGTCAGACACCTCTTGGATCGAGGTCGACATTTCGTTAATCGCTGAGGCAACATCTTGCGTCGCCGAGTTTTGCTCTTCTATCAGAGCACTACTAGAGTTGGCTTGCTCCCGGGTGGCATGGACAATGGAACCAAGACTAGCAACCGAGTCTTCGACTCGGGTGATGGCAGTGCGAGCACGAGCGGCTTCGCTGCGAATCATCATTTCTAACTGGGCCTTGCTGCCCCCATCTTTAGAGTAGGTGTAGGCCACTAGTCGGTTAGTGAACGCATCGGGACGTAACTGCATCAACTCTTTAAACTCTCGTTCCTGATGCCAAAAACTCCAGCCACAGATGACGAGGCCAACAGCGATCAAAAAGACACTGGTGGGCCAGCCTGTTAAGAATAAGCTAATGATGGCAGCAATGAGTGTGGGTAACCAAACAGGGAGTAGCTTTTTGCTGTAGTAGTTAGCGAATTGAGTCACAGAAAAGGGGCTTTTTCCCTCACGGATGCGACGATAGATTCTTTCTGCGCGCTGTTTCTGCTGCTCTTCAGGAACTACCCGAACCGACTCGTAACCGACAATAGTGTTATCTTCGAAAATCGGTGTAACGTAGGCACTGACCCAGTAATGATCACCGTCCTTACGACGGTTTTTAACCAGGCCCATCCATGGTTGTCCTTTACTGATGGTTTTCCACATATTCTCGTAAACGGCCGGAGGCATATCCGGATGGCGTACAATATTATGTGGGGCACCTAAGAGTTCATCTCTAGAAAATCCACTAACTTCCAGAAATGCGTCGTTAAAATACTCTATCTTGCCGGACTTGTCGGTAGAAGATATCAGTCGCTGCTGTTCAGAAAAACGATACTCTTGTTGACTGACCGGCTGATTATTTCGCATTTTTATACCTCTAATGGAAACTGATCTATATCAATATAGTAATTGTATCGTCAAATTAACAGTCTGTTTTAAATGTATTTTTTATGCATGTAAGGACACCGATTAAGTCAATCTGTTTTACTAATTGATTATCACCCCCCAAAAAAC
>JBNJEZ010000007.1:0-121613 GCA_051746345.1 Pseudomonadota bacterium | reverse complement strand
GTTAAAGAGCGTTGCTTCTTTCCCGAAGCAGGGAGGCGTATTCTACATCCCTTTGGCCAATCGTCAAGTGCTTTTTGCAACTTTTCAATCAACCCGTTGCCAGCAATCACCGTTCGGCTTTCTCCCTGACAACGGCGGCGAATTATAGAGATCTTACTGCACCATGCAAGATCTTTTTTTAAATAATTAATAATTGTCGATATTTTGCGCTTTTTTGTTGCTTAGATGTTTATTTCAAGGGGAACTCTGTTATGTTTTAAGGGAATAATAGTATGGCGAAGCATCAGACTACAATAACAACTAGCTCCGTCTAAGTTATATAGAATAACCGAGGGGAGAAATAATGGCGCTAAAAAAGAGTTTAATTGCGGTTAGCGTAGGTACCCTAATCTTTTGCGGATCAGGAGTAACTAGTTCGCTAGCTAAGCCGTTCCTCCACCAGGCAAATGAACCGGTCGAATTAGAAGTAAACATCCAACAACTCACCCGTTCTTTTTCGCAGCAACGACTATCGCGAATAGAGCAATACCATGAGATTATCAGCGATCACTTAAATCAAAACCTTTCGATCATCCGTACTACTCGAATTCTGACGGCACATTACCCTCAGGATGTGAATGAGATATTTATTGCCGCGGTTCAACATGATCCCCGCCGTATTACTCATATAAGCCGCGCGATCATACGTAGCGAACCGGCCTTAATGACCGATGTTTTAAGTACTGCGCTACAATTGGCGCCGGAGAAATGCGAAGAACTAGTGGCTATGGCGATTGATGCGGAGCCTGCTTATATAGACGACATTGTCTCCGTAGCCGCTCAACACCAGCCAGAACAGCTTGATAGTATATTGCGGGTAGCAATTACGGCGGAACCTGATCTTAGTGGTTCAGTCGTTCGTTCGGCAGCAACCAGTTCGCCACAAAACTTTTTTTCGGCGATGGTTAATACCGTGACAAACCTACCGCAGACCACAAAGAATGTCTTTGTTGCTGTGCGTGATTTCTTTACTGGCCAAGAACAGGGGAGTGAAGTAACCCTACCTAACACTTCACCGGAACAATGGAATGCATTCATTGTACAGGCAAAAAATCAGGGCGTTACAAAGCAAGAAATGGACTGGTTTAAAGAGCAAGGCTATATTACAGAGCAACAACTGGCTGCCGTCTATAATAACGGATCTTGATTATAGGCAATAAATTATAGGCAATAAAAAAGCCGGCGATACGCCGGCTTTTTATTATCACTTATCAAAGCTTAATCAGCTGCTACTTCTTCAACAACTTCAGCTTCTTCAACTTCTGGTCTGTCGACTAACTCGATGTAAGCCATTGGGGCGTTATCACCTGTACGGAAACCACACTTCATAATACGAGTGTAGCCACCAGGGCGTTGTTCATAACGCGGTGCAAGTTCATTAAATAACTTGCCCACAACTTCTTTATCACGAGTGCGCGCAAATGCCAAACGGCGACTTGCAACACTGTCTTGCTTCGCCATTGTGATTAATGGCTCTACTACGCGACGCAACTCTTTCGCTTTTGGTAACGTCGTCTTGATTATCTCATGACGCACCAAAGAGACAGCCATATTGCGGAACATCGCTTGACGATGGCTGCTATTGCGATTTAGTTGACGACCACTCTTACGATGGCGCATACCTATACCCTTCTCAGTAAATCTATTACTAAGATGACTTAGTCGTTATCAATCAGACTAGCAGGTGGCCAATTCTCTAGGCGCATACCCAGAGACAAACCACGTGACGCTAGTACGTCTTTGATTTCTGTCAGCGATTTTTTACCCAAGTTAGGAGTTTTCAATAACTCCACTTCGGTACGCTGAACCAAGTCACCAATGTACTGAATTGCTTCTGCCTTAAGGCAGTTCGCTGAACGAACAGTTAACTCAAGATCGTCTACCGGACGAAGTAGAATCGGATCAAACTCCGGTTTCTCTTCTTTTTCTTCCGGCTCGCTGATATCGCGGAGCTCAACGAACGCTTCTAGCTGTTCAGCCAGAATTGTTGCTGCACGGCGAATCGCTTCTTCAGGATCCAAAGTGCCGTTGGTTTCCATGTCGATAACCAGCTTATCAAGGTCAGTACGTTGCTCAACTCGAGCCGCATCAACGCTGTACGCGATACGTTCAACCGGGCTGAACGACGCATCGACCAAAAGACGACCGATTGGACGTTCATCATCGTCTTCAGACTGACGAGATGACGCAGGAACATAACCACGACCACGCTCTACTTTAACACGCATGTTAAATTCGTTTTCACCGGTTAGGTGGCAAACAACGTGCTCAGGATTTACGATTTCCACATCACCATCGTGCTGAAAATCGCCTGCGGTTACAGGACCTGCACCGGATTTGTTCAAGGTCAACGTCGCTTCGTCTTTGCCCTCAAGGCTGATTGCTAAGCCTTTAAGGTTCAACAAAATCTCGATGACGTCTTCCTGTACGCCTTCTTTACTGCTGTATTCGTGCAGTACGCCGTCGATTTCTACTTCAGTCACTGCACAGCCTGGCATTGACGACAATAGAATGCGACGTAACGCATTACCTAGAGTGTAACCAAAGCCACGTTCTAGAGGCTCCAGTGTCACCTTGGCATGAGTCGGGCTAACTTGCTCGATGTCGACTAACCTCGGCTTAAGGAATTCGGTAACAGAACCCTGCATTGTGTCCTCTCTCTATGCTTAAGCTTTACTTAGAGTAAAGCTCTACGATCAACTGTTCGTTAATTTCAGCAGACAAGTCGCTACGTTCTGGAAGACGTTTAAATTCACCTTCCAATTTGCTGTTGTCTACTTCTATCCAGACTGGCTTCTCGCGTTGTTCTGCAAGTTCCAGTGCTGCTCCGATACGTGCCTGCTTTTTCGCTTTTTCGCGAACAGAAACGACATCTTCAGGACGAACCTTGAACGATGGAATGTTCACTACCTGACCATTCACAACAACTGCTTTGTGACTGACCAGCTGACGAGCTTCTGCGCGTGTTGACGCAAAACCCATGCGATACACTACGTTATCCAAGCGCTGTTCCAGCAACTGCAACAGGTTCTCACCGGTATTGCCTTTCAGTCGTGCAGCTTCTTTGTAGTAGTTACGAAATTGCTTTTCCAGAACGCCGTACATACGACGAACTTTCTGTTTCTCACGCAACTGAACACCATAGTCTGACAAACGGCCGCGACGCGCGCCGTGTTGTCCTGGTGCAGTCTCGATCTTACATTTAGAATCGATTGCGCGAACGCCGCTTTTAAGGAACAAATCTGTTCCTTCGCGACGGCTCAGCTTGAGCTTAGGACCCAAATATCTTGCCATGATCTTTCTCCAACTATCGATTCACGCCTTAAACGCGACGTTTCTTAGGCGGACGACAACCGTTGTGAGGAATCGGTGTCACATCGGTAATATTTGTGATTTTGTAACCAACGGCGTTCAGGGCACGAATCGATGATTCACGACCTGGGCCTGGACCATTCACAAATACTTCCAGGTTTTTCAGTCCGTATTCCTTCGCCATTTCACCTGCTCGTTCTGCTGCAACCTGTGCTGCGAACGGCGTTGATTTCCGTGAACCACGGAAGCCCGATCCACCTGCGGTAGCCCACGCTAATGCGTTACCCTGGCGATCAGTAATGGTAATAATGGTGTTGTTGAAAGATGCATGTACGTGAGCCATGCCATCGGCGACCTGCTTTTTAACGCGCTTTCGAGAGCGAGTTGGTGTTTTAGCCATTACTCAATCCCCCTATTTCTTAATTGGTTTGCGCGGACCTTTACGAGTGCGCGCATTTGTTTTAGTGCGCTGCCCACGTAGAGGTAAGCTACGACGATGACGAAGTCCACGGAAACACCCGAGGTCCATCAAACGTTTAATGTTCATAGATACTTCACGACGCAGATCGCCTTCTACTGCGAACTTTGATACTGCGTCACGAAGCGCGTCCAGTTTGTCTTCTGACAATGAACCAATCTTAGTGTCTTCAGCAATACCCGTTGCAGCAAGAATCTGCTGTGAACGAGTACGGCCAACACCGTAGATTGCAGTCAAGGCAATGACTGCATGCTTATTGTCAGGAACGTTAATGCCAGCGATACGGGCCACTAACACGTCTCCTTTAATTTGTAGGCTTCAGTTGAAAAGCCCGTTAGGATACTCAACCGATTGCCGAATTGCAAATACTTCAAAGGCCGCGGCTGTTAAGCCGCTAGCCTTTCCTTCGAATCAACCTTGTCGTTGCTTATGCTTAGCATCAGTGCAAATAACGCGAACTACACCGTTACGCTTGATGATTTTGCAGTTACGACAGATTTTCTTCACGGAAGCACGAACTTTCATTGCTACTCTCCGTTCTACCCAATCTTACCGGCCGTAGCCTTTGAGATTGGCTTTTTTCAGGACAGAGTCATATTGATGCGACATCATATGAGTCTGAACCTGTGCCATAAAGTCCATGATAACAACAACGATAATCAATAATGATGTACCGCCGAAGTAGAACTGCACATTCCATGCAATCATCATGAACTCCGGAACCAAACAGACAAAGGTAATGTACAGTGCGCCTGCTAATGTTAAGCGCGTCATTACTTTATCGATATATCTCGAGGTTTGTTCACCTGGGCGTATACCCGGGATAAATGCACCTGACTTCTTCAAGTTATCCGCCGTTTCGCGAGGGTTAAATACCAACGCTGTATAGAAGAAACAGAAGAAGATTATCGCAGCCGCGTACAATAACACATATAACGGCTGACCGGGAGACAATGTCATTGATACTTGTTGCAAAAAGTCTGCAACCGCACCTTCACCAGAGCCAAACCAAGTGGCAATGGTACCCGGAAATAAAATAATACTCGACGCGAAAATTGGTGGAATAACACCTGCCATATTCACTTTCAATGGCAAGTGAGTGCTTTGTGCAGCAAATACCTTACGACCCTGTTGACGCTTCGCATAGTTAACGACGATACGACGCTGACCACGTTCAACAAAAACAACGAAGTAAGTGACTGCAATAACCACAACACCAATTAACAATAACAATAACAAGTGCAAGTCACCTTGACGCGCTTGTTCAGCCGTTTGGCCGATAGCGGAAGGTAATCCTGCAACAATACCCACAAAGATCAGGATAGAGATACCGTTGCCTATACCACGCTCAGTAATTTGCTCACCCAACCACATAAGGAACATGGTTCCTGTGACTAAGCTCACAATAGCAGTGAAATAGAAGCCGAAACCAGGGTCTATTACGAGTCCTGGCATTAAGTTTGGTAAGCCAGTAGCTATACCAATCGACTGGAACGTAGCCAGTATTAAAGTACCCCACCGCGTATACTGGTTTATCTTACGACGACCAGATTCACCTTCTTTCTTAAGCTCTGCCAGGCGTGGATGAACCACACTTGCCAACTGCATAATAATCGAAGCCGAAATATACGGCATAATACCTAATGCAAATACTGAAGCGCGCTCCAAGGCACCACCGCTGAACATGTTAAACATGGCAACGATGGTATCTTTCTGCTGCTCGAATAGCTGAGCTAATACAGCGGCATCAATACCAGGAATAGGCACAAAGGAGCCCGCTCGGAAAACGATAATCGCTCCTAACACAAACAACAGGCGACGCTTAAGTTCCGACAAGCCACCTTGCGCTCGATTTGATTCCAATCCTGGTTTAGCCATTTGCTCTATCCTTCGATTTTGCCGCCAGCAGCTTCAATAGCTTCGCGAGCGCCTTTGGTGACTTTCAGACCTTTTACAGTCACAGCACGACTTAACTCACCAGATTTGATGACTTTAGCGTGTAGTACGTTCTTACGAACGAGACCTGCTGCTTTCAAAGTCGCCAGTTCAACGGTATCACCGTCAACCTTCGCGATCTCTGCCAAGTTTACTTCCGCAGTAACCATTGCTTTGCGAGAAGTAAAACCAAATTTTGGCAGACGACGTTGAATTGGCATTTGCCCGCCTTCGAAACCTGGCTTAACAGTACCACCAGAGCGAGATTTCTGCCCTTTGTGGCCACGTCCACCAGTCTTTCCAAGACCTGAACCAATACCGCGTCCAACGCGCTTTTTGCTGCTTTTTGCACCAGGTGCGGGAGCAAGAGTATTAAGTTCCATCGCTTATCCCTCCACCTTAACCATGTAATTAACTCGGTTCACCATACCGCGGACTGCAGCAGTGTCTTCCAACTCTACTGTGTGACCAATGCGGCGGAGACCCAAGCCACGTAGTGTAGCTTTATGCTTCGGCAAACGGCCGATAGAGCTACGCGTCTGTGTTACTTTGATTGTCTTATTCGCCATTGTTCACTACCCCAGTATTTCGTCAACGCGCAATCCACGCTTCGCCGCAACTTGCTCCGGCGATTTCATGCCGTTCAACGCTTTGATAGTCGCGCGAACAACGTTGATTGGGTTGGTTGAACCGTATGCTTTTGACAGCACGTTATGTACACCTGAAACTTCCAGAACCGCACGCATTGCACCACCAGCGATGATACCCGTACCTTCTGAAGCAGGTTGCATGTATACCTGTGAACCTGAATGACGCCCTTTAACAGGGTGCTGTAAAGTGTCGCCTTTCAGCTGAACGGTAACCATATTGCGACGTGCTTTCTCCATTGCTTTTTGAATAGCAGCAGGTACTTCACGCGCTTTACCATAACCAAAACCGACTTTACCTTTACCGTCGCCAACCACAGTCAGTGCAGTGAAGCTAAAGATACGACCACCTTTAACAACCTTTGCTACACGATTAACTGTGATCAACTTTTCTATCAGTTCACCGGTTTGAGCTTCTACATTTGCCATGTTCGTCTCCTAGAACTGAAGTCCGGCTTCACGAGCTGCGTCCGCTAATGCGGCTACGCGACCGTGGTATTTAAAACCACTACGATCGAAAGAAACGTTTTTAACGCCTTTTTCAATCGCTCGTTCAGCGATAGTTTTGCCCACGACTTTGGCTGCATCTACATTACCTGTAGATTTAAGCCCTTCGCGAACACTTTTCTCTGCAGTCGATGCGGCTGCCAGCACTTCAGAACCGTTAGGTGCGATCAACTGTGCGTAAATATGCCGTGGTGTACGGTGAACGACCAGGCGATTTGCACCCAACTCTTTAATTTGTTTACGTGCGCGAGTAGCACGACGTAAGCGAGCTGCTTTATTGTCCATCGTATTACCCTACTTTTTCTTGGCTTCTTTACGGCGCACTTGCTCGTCAGCATAACGAACGCCTTTGCCTTTATAAGGCTCTGGCTTACGGTATGCGCGAATGTTAGCGGCAACTTGACCAACTAACTGCTTATCTGCACCTTTAACGACGACTTCAGTCTGAGTCGGAGTATCGATTGTAATTCCTTCCGGAATTTCGAACTCCACAGGATGCGAAAAGCCTAGCGTCAGGTTCAGTTTCTTACCTTGTGCTTGCGCACGGTAACCAACACCCATCAACTGTAACTTACGTTCGAATCCTTTAGTGACTCCGACCACCATGTTTTGCAACAATGCACGAGCCGTACCAGCTTGAGCAGTTGAGTTAGCAACACCTTCACGGGCGTTAGTACGTAACTCACTGTCTTCTTTCACTAGTTCAACTGCATCGTTTACAACACGACTCAGTGAGCCTTGGGCACCTTTAATCGTGACTTCCTGGCCATTTAGCGTAACTTCAACGCCAGCAGGAATTTCAATGGGTGCTTTAGCAACACGTGACATTTCCTACCTCCTAATTACGCTACGTAACCGATAATTTCGCCACCAAGACCAGCTTGGCGAGCGGCACGATCAGTCATCAGGCCTTTAGACGTCGAAACTACTGCGATGCCAAGGCCACCCATTACGTTAGGCAGCTCGTTGCGTTTCTTATAGATACGCAGACCGGGGCGACTAACGCGCTCGATTGTTTCAATTACTGGCTTGCCTTCGAAATACTTCAGTTCGACTTCAAGCTCAGGTTTAACAGTACTCTCGGCACTGTAACCAGTAATAAAACCTTCTTCTTTCAGAACTTGAGCAATCGCCACTTTCTGCTTAGAAGACGGCATTTTAACCGTTACTTTGTTAGCACCTTGAGCGTTGCGAATGCGTGTGAACATATCCGCAATTGGATCTTGCATGCTCATATTTGCTTTCTCCCGTGATTCGTGGCTTACCAGCTAGCTTTTTTCAAGCCAGGAATTTCACCGCGCATCGCCATCTCACGGACCTTGATTCGGCTCATGCCGAATTTACGAAGGAAACCATGAGGACGACCAGTTATACGACAACGGTTACGTTGACGCGTCGGACTGGCATCACGTGGGAGCTGTTGCAACTTAAGTACGGCTTCCCAACGCTCTTCGTCTGATGCTTTAGGGTCATTAATGACCGTTTTCAGTGCGTTGCGTTTTTCTGCGTATTTTGAAGCGATTTTAGCTCGCTTCACGTCACGCGCTTTCATTGACTGTTTTGCCATAACTCTACACCTTACTTTCTGAACGGGAAGTTAAAGGCAGCTAGCAAAGCACGAGCTTCGTCATCTGTGCCAGCATTTGTGGTAATGGTGATATCCAGACCACGTACCTTGTCGACTTTGTCATAGTCGACCTCCGGAAAGATGATCTGCTCACGAACACCCATGCTGTAATTACCACGACCATCGAACGATTTAGGGTTCAGGCCGCGGAAGTCACGGATACGTGGGATTGCAATCGAAATTAAGCGTTGCAAAAAGTCCCACATGCGCTCGCCGCGCAGAGTTACTTTACAGCCAATCGGGAAGCCTTCACGGACTTTGAAACCGGCGACAGACTTGCGTGCCACAGTACGAATTGGCTTTTGACCAGAGATAGCCTCTAGGTCAGCCACTGCGTTATCAAGTACTTTTTTGTCAGCCAGAGCTTCACCAACACCCATGTTAAGGGTGATTTTATCAATCCGAGGGACTTGCATGACGCTGTTGTAGCTGAACTCTTTCATAAGCTCAGGAACTACCGATTCTCTGTAAAAATCATGCAGTTTCGCCATCGTAAAACTCCAAGTTTGAATTAAATGATTGCGTTGTTCGATTTGAAGAAGCGAACTTTCTTGCCATCTTCAATACGAAATCCAACACGATCTGCTTTACCTGTCTCTGGGTTAAGGATCGCTACGTTCGAAATGTGGATGGCTGCTTCTTGTTCAACGATGCCGCCAGATTCACCTAAAGCCGGATTTGGCTTCTGATGTTTCTTGACTACGTTGACGCCTTCCACGATCACGCGATCTTTATCAGTAAGAACTTTCAGGACTTTGCCTTGCTTGCCCTTGTCCTTACCTGCCAGGACGACTACTTCGTCATCACGTTTAATTTTTGCCGCCATAATTGACTCCTTATAGTACTTCTGGTGCCAGCGAGATAATCTTCATAAACTGCTCTGAACGCAGTTCACGAGTTACCGGCCCGAAAATACGAGTGCCAATGGGCTGTTGGTTGTTATTCAACAACACAGCCGCGTTGCGGTCAAAACGGATGACCGACCCGTCTTGTCGACGGACGCCTTTTCTGGTGCGAACGACCACCGCATTCACTACATCGCCTTTCTTCACCTTACCGCGAGGAATTGCTTCCTTAACAGTAACTTTGATGATATCGCCGATGTTTGCGTAGCGACGGTGCGAACCACCTAGAACCTTAATACATTGTACGCTGCGCGCGCCGGAGTTATCGGCAACGTCCAGGGTAGTTTGCATTTGGATCATTTCAGTGCCCCGCTTAGTTAAAAAAACAGACCCTCTCGGGTCGTGCTGCCTTTTGGTTTTTCCCTTATAAAAAGGGCCGCGAATTGTAACAGATAAAAAATCGAGATGGTAGGCCAATCTCACTTTTTTTGGTAAGTCTCGGTCAACTGCCCATTTTCTGCTTTCGGATTCAGTTGGCAGTCATCCGATACAATGGTAAATTCGTACCTTCAATCTAAATAGTGTGCTCTGTAGAAACAGTGACTGAGCGTTAGCAACTGGAACAATAACGAGCCTATGAATTTATTATTCATTATTATGGCGCCACTGTTTGGCGCACTGTTACCTTTAATACTCAAACGAACACCCCGTAGCGTAAAGACATTAGTTACGCTGCTGATTACCATAGCCAGCATTTTTACGGTACTGCAGTACGCCCCGCAGACAT
Organism: Pseudomonadota bacterium; assembly: GCA_051746345.1. Lineage (GTDB taxonomy): Bacteria > Pseudomonadota > Gammaproteobacteria > Enterobacterales > Alteromonadaceae > Idiomarina. The sequence continues at coordinate 111,436 of JBNJEZ010000007.1, read as the reverse complement.
TGGCGGGAGAAGTTCCTAAACAGCTGGTGGAATGGTTGCCAGGACTGGGCCTGGACTTTGCCGTACGGCTTGATGGCTTATCATTGCTATTCGTTGGTCTTATATTAGGCATTGGTGTGCTGATAATAATTTACGCCCACTATTATTTGTCGAACCAAGACGACGACGCCCGCTTCTACAGTTGTTTATTACTCTTTATGGCGTCGATGCTGGGCATCGTAATGGCCGACAATATTTTATTGATGTGGGCGTTTTGGGAACTCACCAGTATTTCATCTTTCTTGCTGATTGGTTACTGGTTCCACAGCAGCGACGCCCGCCGTGGCGCGCGAATGGCGTTGGCCACGACGGGTGCCGGCGGGTTGGCATTACTGGCTGGGCTGCTGATCATCGGCAACATTGCTGGCAGCTATCAATTTGATCAGGTGCTGGCAGCCGCAGATCAAATAAAAGCCCACGCATACTACACCCCCGCATTGATTCTTGTGTTACTGGGTGCCTTTACTAAATCGGCACAATTCCCGTTTCAGTTCTGGTTGCCTCATGCCATGGCAGCGCCGACTCCAGTAAGTGCCTACTTACACTCTGCCACTATGGTTAAGGCCGGGATCTTCCTATTAGCCCGCTTCCACCCGGTAATGGCGGGTACCGAGCTCTGGTTTACCATTGTTACTGTTGTCGGCCTAATTACCATGTTAATTGGTGCTTACTTCGCCTTATTAAAACATGATCTGAAAGGCCTACTGGCATTCTCGACCGTTAGCCATTTGGGTCTAATTTGTATGATGCTGGGGATTGGTACGCAAGGAGCGGTGATTACCGCAATGTTCCATATTATTAATCACGCCTGCTTTAAAGCAGGCTTGTTTATGACTGCGGGAATTATCGATCATGAAAGCGGTAGCCGCGATATGCGTAAGCTACAGGGCTTAATGGGCTTAATGCCGCTAACAGCGACATTAGCAATGGTCGTTGCCGCTTCCATGGCAGGTATCCCACCGTTTAATGGCTTTATGTCGAAGGAGTTGTTCTTAGATCAAGCGGTACAGCAACACTTGTTCGGCGGGTTGAGCTGGTTTGTGCCAATCCTCGCCACCGTTGGTGCTGCCTTATCGGTAGCTTACTCTATTCGTTTTATTCACGACGTATTTTTCAACGGTGAATATAAAGAGCTTCCGAAAAAACCACATGACCCGCCGCGTATGATGTCAGCCCCAGTCGCTTTATTAGCTGGCCTTTGCGTTATTATAGGGCTCGCCCCGATGGCGACCGTTTCGGGGATTATTAATCAAGCCGCCAGCGCCGTTACAGCAACCCCAGTCGAGGTTAAACTGTCGCTATGGCATGGCTTCAATTTACCGCTGTTAATGAGCCTGGTTGCCGTTGTCGGTGGTATCGTTATCTACTCTGCACGCGATCAGTTGTTTACTTTTAATCGTCAATTTGACGGTCAGGACGCAAAACACAACTTTGAACGAATTGTGCAACGCATCAGTGATGCATGTGCGCGCTTTTTCGACTGGTTAGATACGGGTTCGTTACAACGCTATATGGCCTTTGTACTGATCAGCGTAATCGTTATTCTGCTACCGACATTAATGGAAATAAGTGCCGTTACAGGTTCTAAACCACAGCTGCCTATAGACATGGTGTCTATGGTGGGTGCATTAGTGTTAATTGCTGCAGCCTTCGGTACCGCGACATTGCATCGCAACCGGTTTGTTATGTTAATGATGCTGTCTGTGGTTGGTTTGATGGTATCACTCGCTTTTGCGCATTTTTCGGCGCCAGACTTGGCAATGACTCAGTTGGTGGTCGAGGTTGTTAGTATTGTACTAATGATTTTGGCGTTGTTTTTCATGCCGCAAAAGACAGCACGAGCATCTAGTGGTCACCGGGTATTCCGCGATATTATTATTGCCAGCTTTATTGGCGGTATTGTAGCAACGCTTAACTTCGCTATCCTGACGTCACCGTTCGAGAGTATTTCTGACTTTTTCATCGCCAACGCCAAAACAGGCGGTGGCGGAACAAATGTCGTTAATGTCATTCTGGTCGACTTCCGTGGCTTCGATACCCTGGGTGAAATAACGGTACTGGCAATTGCAGCCGCTGGTATTCACAAATTATTGAATAAGTTAAAACCGTTCATGCCATCCAGCGACGTCGACGGCCGTCCATGGCATCGAATTAAACACCCATTAATGCTGACTAACGTGGCTAACTTAATTTTGCCAATGGCGATGATGGTCGCTGTTTATATCTTCTTACGCGGTCACAACCTGCCCGGCGGCGGCTTTATTGCTGGCTTAATTGCGGCATCTGCGATGATCTTGCAATACATTGCCAATGGGGTCGACTGGGTTAAAGATCGCTTTAACGTGAACTACCAGTCGTTAATGTCGATTGGTGTGATGATAGCGGCGCTTACCGGCGTCGGTAGCTGGGTATTTAGCAAACCGTTCCTGACTAGCTGGTTCACTTACCTAAACTGGCCAGTGGTCGGCAAATGGGAGTTTGCTACAGCACTGCTGTTCGACCTTGGCGTTTTTCTAACGGTCATTGGTGCCACCATGATGATTTTAAGTAACTTTGGCAAGATGACCACTCGCCACCGTCCAACATACGAGGGCAATTAATGGAAACACTATATTCTGTTACGGTCGGTATTCTGACCGCTTGTAGCGTATTTCTAATTCTCCGTGGTCGGTCGTTCCCGGTCGTGGTGGGCATCACTATGCTGTCTTACGCAGTTAATTTATTCTTGTTTTCAACGGGTCGTTTAACCATAGACGGCGCGCCGATTCTGGGCACCCAAGAAACCTATGCTGACCCCTTACCGCAGGCGTTGGTGCTAACCGCTATTGTTATCGGTTTCGCAATGACTGCCTACTCTATTATTTTAGCAGTTCGTGCCCGTGGTGAGATTGGCACTGATGAAGTTAACGACCAGAACAATAGCTCGGAGGGCAAACGCTAATGTGGCAACAACACCTGGCGATCTTGCCTATTCTGATTCCATTATTTACAGCTTTAATACAGCTACTGCCCTGGGGTAACAGACCGCAACCGAAACGTCGTGCGATTGGCTTAGCAGCAAGTTTGCTAACTTTGGTTGCGACCGTATTGTTATTGCTCGAGGTACAGCAGCAGGAAATGCTGGTCTATCAGCTTGGTAATTGGGAAGCTCCGTTCGGCATTGTGCTAATGATCGATAAACTCAGTGCCATGATGATGCTGATTACCGCTATCCTTGCATTGCCGGTACTTATTTACGGTTGTTTCTCTGAAGACAATCTTGGCTCCCATTTTCAAGCCCTGTTCCAATTCCAAATAATGGGCATTATGGGTGCCTTTGCCACCGGCGACATTTTTAACTTATTCGTCTTCTTCGAAGTTTTACTAATTTCCTCCTACGCCCTGTTAATGCACGGTGGCGGAAAATTTCGAGTACGGGCGACACTACATTACGTACTATTAAATTTGCTAGGTTCCGCACTGTTTCTGATTGGTATTGGTACCTTATATGGAGTAACCGGCACCCTTAACATGGCGGATATGGCAGGCCATATTCAGCAACTAGACGGTGACCAGGCCGTATTAGCAAAAGCAGGAGCGTTAGTTTTATTAGTGGTATTTGGGCTCAAGGCCGCTATCCTGCCACTGCATTTTTGGCTACCGCAAGCCTATTCCACAACCACCGGTGTAGTCGCCGCACTATTTGCCATAATGACTAAAGTCGGGGTCTACTCGATCATTAGAGTTTACTCGCTGATGTTTGGTCCAGAGGCAAATGAATTGGCATTAGTCGCCCATGACTGGTTATGGGTAATGGGCTTACTTACTATGCTAGCTGGCTCCGCCGGAATACTGGCAGCAAGAGACTTACGGTTACTTGTTGCTTATTTAGTGGTTATTTCAATTGGCACCATGATAGCCGCCTTTAGCTTTGCATCGGTCGCAACCACGGGTGCCGCTTTATTCTATTTAGCCCATTCTACTTTTATTACCGGCGCCTTATTCCTGCTCGCTGACCTGATGGCATTTGAACGTGGGAAAACCGCCTCCAGAATTGTGTCAGGTAAGAAAATGGCAAACCATTCAACCTATGCCATTATGTTCTTGGTCGCAGGCATATCAATAATTGGTCTGCCGCCACTGTCAGGCTTTATCAGTAAATTGATGATCCTTGAGTCAGCGGCGGCTAACGGCCATAGTTTTGTCTTATGGGGCGCTGTTCTAGCCGCTACTTTAGTCATGCTGGTATCGGTTTCCAGAGTGGGTAGTAAAATGATTTGGCATACATTATCAGGCAAACCGTCGGAGCAATCAGCCCCCTTAGGGAAACGCATTGCCGTCGCTCTGTTGTTGCTATTGTCGTTATTGATGACAGTTTTTGCCAGCCCGATACGTGATTATACGACGGAGGTTGCGGAGCAGCTCAATGATGTTGATAGCTATCCAATGTTCGTATTAGGTCAACAAGCGGAGAGCACACCATGAATAAGATATTACCCGCACCTTTTCTAAGCGTGTTCTTATTGCTTATCTGGTTATTGCTGTTTAATTCAGTAAGCGCTGGCGTTCTGCTGTTGGGCGTCATATTCTCGCTGCTGGTACCGATTTTATTAAGCCCGGCATGGCCAACGTTTGCACGGGTTAAAAAGCCCCACCTGGCGGTTGTTTACTTTTTTATTTTATTATTTGACATTATTGTCGCAAACTTTAAAGTTGCTGCCTTAATAATTAGACGTCCGCGTTCCATTAAACCCGCACTTTTGGTTTTTCCTCTTGATATGAAAGAAGAATTGCCGGTGACTATCTTGGCCAGCACCATCACTCTAACGCCAGGTACGGTGTCTTGTGAAATTACCCGTGGTCGCAAAGGGATTTTAATCCACGCATTTTCCGAGGATGACCCAGAGCAAGTGATAGAAACAATACGAAACCGCTACGAACGCCGTTTAAAGGAGATATTTGAATGTTAGGTACTATTCTTCAAATTGCCTTTTTACTTTTCAGTTTAGCCATACTGATGAATTTCTGGCGGTTAGTGAAAGGTCCGGAATTACCCGACCGGATATTAGCCCTCGACACAATCTATATCAATTCATTGGCATTATTGTTGTTACTAGGCATGCATCAAAATACCCAGACGTATTTTGAGGCAGCATTGCTTATCGCCATGTTTGGTTTTGTCGGCACCATTGCAGCAGGCAAATTCCTGTTGCGTGGCGACCTAATAGAGTAAGGGAGAACAACTATGGACGCGTTAAATCAATTACCGCTCTGGAGCCAGTATCTGGTAGGCTTTTTTATTCTATTAGGTGCTGCCTTTGCATTTATTGGTTCATTAGGTTTAGCGGTGCTGCCAGATTTCTATACCCGATTGCACGCGCCGACAAAAAACAGCACCCTAGGGATAGGTGGTATTGTCATTGCTTCAATTATTGCAACATCAGTGCAAGGTCAATTAACTCTCAGCGAGTTACTGATCGCTATTTTCCTATTTCTTACCGCACCAATTAGCGCACATATTATGGCCAAGGCCGCCTTACATACCGAGCTTAGTATGTTTAAAAATACCCGCGACTATCGCAAGGAAGAAGACTCTTATCCGCATGAGCACGATAAAAAGTAATCGCAGATAATTGACCCACAATCATCACCTACACTTGGCGACCCTGTTAAATGTCTGACAATACTTCAGAGCTTATTCACTTTAAACAATTGAAGCTACCACCCGCCTTACTGACCCGGCTTGACGAAATTGGTTATCAGCAGATGACCTTAGTGCAAGCGCTCAGTCTGCCGGTTACCCTGGACAATGCCGACGCCGTCGTGCGTGCGAATACCGGAACTGGCAAGACAACCGCATTCGCACTGACATTACTGTCAAAACTTGATGTAAAGCGCTTCTCACCTCAGGCTTTAGTGTTATGCCCCACCCGCGAGCTAGCACAGCAGGTTGCTGAAGAGATCAGGCAGTTAGCTAAGGCGATGGCTAACATCAAAGTTTTAACGCTATGTGGTGGTGAGCCGATACGTATTCAGAGCAACTCACTTAAACATGGTGCACACGTGCTGGTTGCAACCCCCGGTAGAATGCTTGATCACCTGCAACAGAACAGTGTCGATTTTTCTGCACTGGAGACACTGGTTCTTGATGAAGCTGACAGAATGCTGGAGATGGGCTTTCAAGAAGCGTTGTCTGCAATTATTAGCCATCTACCCAGCGCTCGACAAACCTTATTATTCAGTGCGACATACCCGCAGAATATCAATGCTTTAGCAGAGCAAATTACTGCCCGCGCAGTTCAGATTAGTGCGGTCCAAGAACAAGACAAAGCAGAAATTGACCAGCTATTTTACGCAATGGATAGTGATCCCGCGCAGTTGGTCATGAACTTACTGAGCCAATACCAACCCGACAATTGTCTGGTCTTTTGCAATACCAAAAATCAGGTCAAAGACATATATAGCACGCTTCGTGACAGTAAGTTCAGCGTTCTGGCATTGCATGGTGAACTCGAACAGAAAGACCGTGAGCAAGCCATCATCCAGTTTAGTAATGGCAGTACCCGAGTCTTGGTAGCCACCGACGTTGCATCCCGGGGGCTGGATATTGCCGAGTTGGATTTGGTGATCAATATTCATATGGCGCATGACTTAGATACCCATACCCACCGTATTGGCCGGACCGGGCGAGCCGGAAAGCACGGGGTTGCCATAACTTTAATTGCAGAGCAAGACGATTACAAAATGCGTTTACTCGAAGATAGCTTTGCTAAGCCGATTCAATTAAAGTCAATGCCCGCCCCAGCTAACACCGCTCCTCTGCGCGCCAAGATGACGACGTTACAGTTAAGCGGTGGTAAAAAAGATAAACTTAGGCCGGGTGATATTGTCGGCGCCTTAACAAAAGACAATACGCTAACTGCTGAGGATATTGGAAAAGTAAAAGTCGAAAGTACTTTTGCCTTTGTAGCGGTTAATTCACGTTTAGCGAGCCAGGCACTGGAGCGTATTAACAACAGTAAAATAAAAGGTAAACGGTTTCGCGCAAAATCCCTGTAAAACGCAATAGCATAATGCTGGGACTATACCTTGTCCCAGCGATCCATAATCGGTTCTAATTCCTTTATTAATGGCTCGATGTAGGGCTCATAGCGTTTCCACTGCCCCAAGCCCGAACGATTAATCGGTTGCCTCACCTGTTCCGAGCTCGCTGTTTTTACCGTTCTCTCGGTTTTATGAAAATCAAAACATTGCTGCTCGACAGGCAGACCTAGATAACTCAGCAGTTCAGTGATCTGCTGCTCTGGACCATCCACCAATTGCTCATGAACAAGGGTGTAAATTTCCCCCGGATAAACGCTATGCCAATGACTCATCAAATCCAGATAGTGTTTGTAGTACCGACCTAAAACTTTCAGGTCATAACTAAATTCCTGGCCCTCGGCAAAAAACTGTTTAAAACCACTAACGCAACAGTCAAGCGGATGGCGCCTTGCATCGATAATTTTAGCGTTGGGCAAAATCGACTTAATCAATCCAATGTGCCGAAAGTTATTCGGCATCTTATCAGTAAAATAGGCTTTTCCACTGCGGTAAATCTTAGTTTCTTGCAAGTAACGATCGCCCAATTCAGTCAGCTTCTGCGAATCAACTTCATCCAATATTCCTGGGTAGCGCGGCTGCTCAGATTGCAATTGACGGCCATTAAGCCCATGGGCAATCGCTGGAATATTGGGTAACTCCATGGTGCCCACAATTTGTGAGTGGGATGCCAGAATCTGCTCAATAAGAGTCGACCCTGCGCGCGGTAAACCGACAATAAAAATAGGTGTTTCACGGTCGTCCCGGGCTGCCTGCCTTGTTTTTATTTGTGCTACTTTTTCACTGCTAAAGTACTCTTTCTGCAACTCCATTCGGTTTTCCAGCACATCCGCATTAAAGCTGCCGCTATCCCGCTTTAACTGGTTACCTTGCTGGTAGTAATAAAATGCCTGCTGATAATCGCCAGCATCCTCGTGGGCCTTACCGAGAGCGAATAACAAATGGATTTTATCCACGATAGGGAGTGCTTGCTGGTTAACCTGCTGCTCCATTTGTTCAATTTGTTGTTTGCTGAAGCGATAAGTCTTTAAATTGGCCAGGCTCCAGTAGGCATCACCAAACGTAGGACGCTCGGCATAAGCTTGTTGATAGTATTCAATGGTTTTTTCTGTATCTCCAAGAGCCTTCATTACGTGGCCTTTGGCTAATAAAATCCCGGCTATGTCGCCCTCACCGGAAGTCAAAATCTGGTCGTAAAGTTCTAAAGCTTGCTCATACTTATCGATTGCGGCGCATTGATTGGCGTACAGTGCTTTATAAGCAGGGTTCTCAGGTTGCTTTTTATGGAGTCGCTGAGCCTGACTGTAGGCTGCCTGATGTTTCTGTCGACGCTGCAGTACTTTTACATAATCAAAGCGTGCGTGATCATAATCTGGCTCTAATACTAACGCGCTCTCAAGCAAAAACTCTGCATCATTTAATACATCCAGCTTAGCACCAATATTTGCTAAGGTTCGCATTGCTTCAATATGATGCGGGTGCTTTTGCAAAAAAGCTCGGCAAATCTTTTCAGCTTTGTAGAATTTGCCCTCGTGGAATAAATTCATTGCAGCGATCACTTCTTTCGGCTGCTTCAATAAAAACTGGGCTTGCTGCTGATTTCGGTCCGCTTGCTGTGGTTGACCTAGAATTTGCTCTAACGTCGCTAAATTAGTCCAGCTGGCATGCAGCGCTGGATTATATCTAACCGCTTGATAATAGTTGCTTCTGGCTTGCTCAAGCCTATCCTGATCGCGGTAGCAATGCGCCAACTCCTGAAACGCCCGTCCATATTCAGGCCAGTCACTCAACAAGCTTTTGAGACTTTGTTCGGCTTGTCTAAAGTTTTTTAAATATCGGTGAGTTACCGCCAATAAGTACAGCTGTTCCTTCTTTTGCTCTTCGGGCAAGTCTGTCGGCAAACCCTCTAAGAGCTCTAACGCCTTTGCAAACTGTTTACTCGCGAGTGCTCGTTTTATCTGATCCATGGCTTTTCTAATTAACAAAGGGAAACAAAAAAAGGGGCTTTAACAGCCCCTTCTACAACTTTTTAATAGAATGAATAGGAGACCGACAGGCCAACCGACCGCGGACGGTTCGTTGTCGTTCTCAATATATCATCCTGGGTGTTGGTGAACAGTTCAGCCCGTTCATCCGTCAGGTTTTTAATGTACAGCTTAGCGCTCCACTGATCTTTCATAACGCCAACTTCGGCATTCAGGATGTTATACGAGTCCTGCTTGCCGCCAGCTTGCTCGACTTCATCGGCAACAATTGATGGATAAGTTTCACCGGAGTAAAGCCATCCTAGCTGTGCGTGTGCGTCCCAGTTGTTTTCCAACGTCCAGGTATAACGACCACGAAGGTTCGCCTGCAGCTCGGGTGTTAACGGTAGTTCTGAACCAACTGGTAACGTACGTACAATACTGTCACCCGTTGAAACTAACTCGGTGTCGTTATAAGACATAGCACCGTTAAGCGTAAAGTTATCTGTCATACGCCAAGTGAAATCAGTCTCTAAACCACGAATTTCCGAGTCTGCCGCATTATCAACGAAAGCCAGAATAGAAATGTCAGTATTCAACCGGTTAATCTGCATATCAGTCCAGTCGATAAAGTAAACATTACCGTTCCAACGCAGAGTATTGTCGAGCATTAGGGTTTTCCAACCGAATTCATAGTTTGTTACTTCATCGGTCTGGTAAACCGTCGGTACGAATCCTGTTTCGTCGCTGCCTTGACCACCAGCACGGTTAAAGCCGCCAGGGCGGAAACCTTCTGAGTACGTGGCAAAGAACAGCGTTTTAGGATCGTATTGATAGCTCAAATTAAATTTAGGAATTACATCATCAAGCTCTAATGGCTCATCTGAGTGGCCTGCTGTTTGGTCATAATCACGCCCGGCGTCTGTATCTTCGCCTTTTGAAGCAAAGCTCGACTGGCCGGTGAAATCAGATTCCATATCGTACCAACGCAAACCGATAGTGGCTGAGAGCTTTTCAGTCAGATCGTAAGTAAACTCACCAAATAAGGCAATTTGCTCTTCAGTACGAGTGATGTCATTAAAGAAACCTACGCCCGGTGGCCGAGTATCTCGATTGTTCGCATAAGCGTCAGAGATAGGCGCATTGGGTACGAAGCCTAACGCGTCAGGATTGGCAAAGTACACATAATCATCCTGGGTGTTAATCTCGTAGTCATCATAGAAGACACCTGCGGTAATACGCGCAGAGTCATTAAAGTCATAGTTTATACGTGCTTCGTGAGTGATTCGTTCGTGTTCTTGATAACCCTTGAAGCCTTTGGTTGGATCAACACAGTTTTCGGCCATTCCATCATCACCATAAGTACAGGTGTAATAGATAATAAACGAGCCTTCAGTGTTATAACCGGTGTAGTCGATTGACTGTTCGACTTCACGATCTAAATAACCACCGGTATAGAGAATTTCGAGTGCCCCTAAGCGGCCATCCAATGTCCATGAGGTTAGATCAAAGCTGTCCTCTAACTCATCTGGGAAATAACGTTCTACTTCGAGATCACCGATTTCGGGATCGTAATCGAAAACACCGTCAGCGCCTAACTCCTGCGCCTGATGCTGTACCAGGAAGTCCCAGTTGCGGTTAATTTGATACTTAGCGCTTAGACGAAATCCTTTGTAGTAGCTATCGTTAAAATCGTCTTCTGCTAAGGCCGTATTATTCGCATTAGTAAAAGTGGTGCCATCGTCAATCAGGCCGAGCAAACCTTCGTTTAAACCACGAAAATGTGGGCTGTCCGGGTCGATAGAAAATTGACCGGCTTTATTATCAATATAACCGCCGCGATTAACGTTATAGAACGCACCACGGACTGCCAGATCATTCGTCACTGGAATGTTAATATAGCCTTCTGCCGAGCTGCTCATCTCGCCTTCGGCCATCGTTTCAAAGCCTGTTGTGAAACCAGCTTCAAAGGTTCCTAACAAAGGTTTATTGGTGATGTAGCGAATAGTGCCGGCCTGCGAGCTTGCGCCAAACAAAGTACCCTGTGGTCCTGGCAGTACTTCGACACGCTGTAGGTCGGTCGCGTACACATCCAGGTTACGACCTGGTGCTGTCACTGGCTGTTCGTCAACATACATGGCAACGTTAGGCATTGTGCCTTGTGCACCAGAAAGCATGACGGAAATTGGCTGGATAGACATACCGCGAATAAATACGTCATTCTGTCCAGGGCCGCGGCCGCCGGATGTGACGTTAGGTACATATTGCGCGTAATCCTGAAAGTTACCGATGTTCTGCTCTCTCAGGTCTTTATTACTCATTGCCTGAACAGCGGTCGGTGTTTGTTGGATATTAGTGGTCCGCTTAGTTGCGGTTACGTTGATGGTTTCTATTTCTCGGTTATTTTCTGCTTCCTCTTGCTGCACGTCTTGCTCTTGTGCAACTGCTGACGAAGAAGCAGCTAATGCTATAAAGATAGCAGAGCTCAATTTATCGTGTTTAAACATGTTCTCTCCCGAATTATTTTTTTGGGTTTTCTCCTATGAAAAATTGAGCGGCCACTGAGTGGCCGCCTTCGTACTCTATAATACGTTGAACATTATACGCATTTAAAAGTAATAACCAAAATTGATGTTAAAGCGGTCGTTTACTTCACCGCCGTCAGTAGCAATATTGCCGCCGATAAACGGCTGATTTTTCGCTCTAACATAGTCTACGTAGGTATAAAAGCCGCCACCAGCGGCTACTGCCACGCCAAGTACATTCATCCAAGTATCATCCTCATAACCGGCTTTATCAGTGATACGGCTATGGTCGTTGTAGAACGTCAGGCTCGTGATGGGGCCAATATCAACCGACTTGGTATAGGCTACGTTGCCAGTATAGATCTTCGCTTCGGTAGGAATTGCGTCGTAATACGCGTATGCCCCCATGTATACACCGCGATTATCCAGCTTTAGATCGTAGTCATAGTCGGCGTATTGTAACTGCACATTCCAAGGGCCATTATTGTAGTTACCATGTACCCCCCAGGCAAAGCGATTACCCACGTTTTGATTGGCAAACTGCTGAGCTGAGGAGAACTCATCGCCAACAGCGCCCGAATAGAAGTTGTTACCTTGAGCAGAAACGCCCACTTCTAAGTTTTCATCTTCGCTAAAGTTGAATATCCGTGCTGCTCTTAACGCATAACTGTTACTTTCTCCGATAGGCACTCCCGGTTCATCAAAAGCACCCTGCCCTGGTAACCGGATACCAACGGTATCGTAGTTGTAACGAGCGGTACGGTCACTAGTAGAGCCGTCGACACCACCCTGTTCATCCGATTTGTGATAAGCAATATCGAAATGCCAGTCATCACCGCGATAAAGAACTCGAACACCGTTGTCATGCTCGTCTTCTAAACCAACGTAGAAGGTGGAGTTAAAGAAGTAACTGTGCGAGTTGTAAGGCATGTTGCCGAAAGGGACTTTCACGACCCCAACCTGGGCCTGCCACTCATCCGTGAAGTTATATCCAAACCATGCATGCTTAACCACATCCATATAATGGAACCACCGGTACTCGGCAGATAGAATAACATCGCCAATTTCACCGTCGAAATTCAACCGGAAAATATCGAAATCTAAATCGCCAGTACGGTTCTCATTGTCGGAATCGTAGTTGTTATATTCATACTGAAAACGAACGGCACCATGAACTTTTATCGGCCAGTTTTCATTTTCCTCGGTTTTCTCTTCGAGTTTAGCAAGTTTAGCGTGCACTCCAGAGTCAGCAGAGTTACCTCGGTTATCGCCGGACTTTCCCCGTTTATCCTCTCCCTGATACTCTTTTTTTGTCATCATTTGTTGATGACGCTCTTTCATCTTCTCTTTTTGTTGCTCCTGCTCGGCCAACCGTTGCTCTAGCTCAGAAAGCTTTTGTTTAAGCATCTCTATTTCTGCCTGAACGCTTTGCTCATCTTGCTGGGCGACCGCAATTACAGGTGAAGCGGCCAGCACTGAAGCTGCTAATATCCATCCTTTCGACATGTGCTAACTCCTTATAGTAAAGTGCACGTTAACAAGCTACTTAACAATTACCATAACAATCGATCCGTTAGTTAGCTTAGTATAAGTTTATGAATAATACCGCTATTTAAATTATTTAGATCAAAAAAAGGCCTCCATGCGGAGGCCTTTTTGTTAACAGTACGTTATCTGCTATTAGACAACAGTAGCGCGCTCAACAATTTCCATCAGTGCCCAAGACTTATTCCTAGACAATGGACGCGATTCGCGAACAATCACGAGGTCGCCCATTTTGCACTGATTTTCTTCATCGTGTGCGTGTACTTTAGTTGTACGCGAGATGTATTTACCGTAGACCGGGTGCTTTACACGACGCTCTACAGCTACAGTGATGGTCTTATCCATCTTATCGCTGACAACTTTGCCTTGCAGAGTACGAATACGTTTTTCTTCAGACATTACGCACCTGCCTTATCGTTTAAGATGGTTTTAATACGCGCGATATCGCGACGTACTTGCTTCATCATGTGAGTCTGATTCAGCTGACCAGTTGCTGCTTGCATGCGCAGATTGAACTGCTCACGACGCAAGTTCAGCAATTCTTCTTGCAGCTGCTCAACGGTTTTTTCTTTCAGTTCACTTGCTTTCATCACATTACCGTCCGAGTCACAAAAGTGGTTTTGAAAGGCAGTTTACGTGCCGCAAGGCGGAACGCTTCACGTGCCAATTCTTCTGAAACACCGTCCATTTCGTACAGTACACGACCTGGCTGGATCTGGGCTACCCAATATTCGACGTTACCCTTACCTTTACCCATACGAACTTCTAATGGCTTTTTGGTAATTGGTTTGTCTGGGAATACGCGTATCCAGATTTTACCCTGACGCTTAACGTGACGAGTCATCGCACGACGGCCTGCTTCGATCTGGCGCGCGGTCATGCGACCACGGTCAGTCGCTTTCAAACCGAACGATCCGAAGCTGACTTTGTTACCAGACTGCGCCAGACCACGGTTGCGGCCTGTGTGAACCTTACGGAATTTTGTACGCTTAGGTTGTAACATTATCGTCTCTCCTTACTTACGGTTTTTGCCGCGCTTAGGAGCTGGCTTTTCTTCAGTTGGCAGTCCACCTAGAACTTCACCACGGAAAATCCAGACCTTAACACCGATGATACCGTAAGTGGTGTTCGCTTCTGACGTCGAGTAATCGATGTCTGCACGTAAAGTGTGCAGTGGAACTCGACCTTCGCGATACCACTCAGTACGTGCGATTTCAGCGCCGCCTAAACGACCGCTAACTTCTACCTTGATACCCTTGGCACCCAGGCGAATAGCGTTCTGTACAGCACGCTTCATCGCGCGACGGAACATTACACGACGTTCCAACTGACCGGAAATGTTGTCGGCAACAAGCTGAGAATCCAGCTCAGGCTTACGTACTTCAGAAATGTTGATTTGCGAGGGAGACCCTGTCAACTTCTGAACCTGCTTGCGCAGTTTTTCTACGTCTTCGCCTTTTTTACCGATAACGACACCCGGACGTGCAGTGTGAATAGTCACACGAACACTTTTTGCAGGACGATCGATAACGATGCGCGATACTGATGCGTTGCGCAGTTCTTTCGTCAGGAACTTACGTACCTGATGATCACTGTGCAGGTTATCAGCGAATTCATTTGTATTCGCGTACCAGGTTGCATTCCATGGTCTGGAGATACCTAGGCGAATACCATTAGGATGTACTTTCTGACCCATAATTTATCTCCTAGCTATCTGACACGACCACAGTAATGTGGCTGGTGCGCTTAAAGATACGATCGGCACGGCCTTTCGCACGTGGCTTGATGCGCTTCATAGTAGGACCTTCGTCTAAAAAGACTCGGGCTACTTTCAACTCATCGATATCCGCACCTTCGTTATGTTCCGCGTTCGCGATTGCTGACTCAAGAACTTTCTTGATTAAGCCAGCAGCTGCTTTAGGGCTGTATGCCAGGATATCCAGTGCTTTTTCTACTGGAAGTCCACGGATTTGGTCTGCGACCAAACGGCCCTTCTGCGCTGAAACGCGGGCAAATTGGTGTTTAGCAATTGCTTCCATCACTCTCTACCTCTTACCGTTTCTTCGCTTTCTTATCAGCAGCATGGCCGCGATAAGTACGGGTTGGCGCGAATTCGCCTAATTTATGACCGATCATTTCATCTGTCACGTAGACAGGAACGTGCTGACGACCGTTGTGAACAGCGATTGTCAGGCCGATCATATCTGGGATGATCATTGAACGACGGGACCAAGTTTTAATTGGCTTTTTATCCCCGGCTTCCAACGCTTTCTCCACCTTATTTAGCAGGTGAAGGTCAATAAATGGACCTTTTTTAAGAGAACGTGGCATGTTTTATCCTCAACTCTTATTTGTTGCGACGGCGTACGATGAACTTATCAGTACGCTTGTTTTTACGGGTTTTGTAGCCCTTGGTCGGCGTGCCCCATGGAGTCACAGGGTGACGTCCACCAGAGGTACGGCCTTCACCACCACCGTGAGGGTGATCAACTGGGTTCATCGCCACACCACGAACGGTAGGACGAATACCACGCCAGCGGTTTGCACCGGCTTTACCCAATTGACGCAGCATGTGTTCTGCGTTACCTACTTCACCGATAGTTGCGCGACCTTCAGACTGAACGCGACGCATCTCACCTGAACGTAAACGAACGGTAACATAAGCACCGTCACGAGCAAGAATCTGGCAATAAGCACCCGCTGAACGAGCCATCTGTGCGCCTTTACCTGGCTGTAACTCTACCGCGTGAACAACACTACCCACAGGGATGTTGCGCATTGGCAGACTGTTACCAGGTTTAATTGGTGCATCAACACCAGACTGGATACGATCGCCTACTGATAGGTTTTTCGGAGCCAGAATGTAACGGCGTTCACCGTCAGCATACAAAACTAAAGCGATATTCGCTGAACGGTTAGGATCGTATTCAATACGCTCAACCTTTGCAGGGATACCATCTTTATTACGTTTAAAGTCGATTACACGGTAGTGGTGTTTATGACCACCGCCAATGTGACGAACCGTGATACGACCGTTATTGTTACGACCACCAGACTTGCTGTTTTTTTCCAGCAATGGTGCGTAAGGCTTGCCTTTGTACAGGTCCTGACCGACGACTTTAACGACGTGGCGTTGACCCGGAGACGTAGGCTTACTTTTAACTACAGCCATGTTTATTCCTCCTGTTACTCAGCGCCGCCAGAGAAGTCAATGTCAGCACCTTCATTCAAGGCAACATACGCTTTCTTCCAGTCACTGCGTTTCCCGAAACGAGAACCAGTGCGCTTGGTTTTACCCTTCACGTTTACTGTACGTACGTTTTTGACTTCAACTTCAAACAGTTTTTCGACAGCCGCTTTAATTTCGGATTTCGTCGCATCAACAGCTACTTTAAAAACAACCGTGTTGTTATTTTCAGCAGTGTTGGTCGATTTCTCCGAAACGTGAGGTGCTAAAATCACTTTAAGCAAACGTTCTTCGCGCATCATGATAACACCTCCTCAAGCTGCTTGACGGCGTCAGCAGTCATCAGCACTTTCTCGAAAGCAATCAGACTAACAGGGTCGATACCCTGAACATCACGCACGTCGACTTTATGCAAGTTGCGAGAAGCTAAGAATAAGTTCTCATCAACTTCTTTTGTCACGATCAAAACGTCGTTCAGATCCATTTCTTTCAGTTTCGCTGCCAGCTGCTTTGTTTTTGGCTCTTCAACACCAAACTTCTCAACAACAATCAAACGTTCCTGACGAATCAGTTCCGACAAAATGCTTTTAATCGCACCGCGGTACATTTTTTTGTTTACTTTCTGGCTGTGATTTTGCGGTTTAGCTGCAAAAGTCGCACCACCAGAACGCCAGATAGGACTACGGATTGTACCTGCACGGGCACGACCAGTACCTTTTTGACGCCAAGGCTTCTTACCACCACCGGCTACTTCAGAACGAGTTTTCTGAGCTTTTGTGCCCTGACGAGCACCTGCAGCGTAAGCTACAACTACTTGATGGACAAGGGCTTCATTAAACTCACGTCCAAAGGTAGCTTCGGAAACCTCAAGAGCGCCTTTTGCGTCTTTCAATGTTAATTCCATCACTATTCTCCTCAGACGTTACGCCTTGACCGCTGGTTTAACGATCACATCACTACCGGTTGCACCCGGGACCGCACCTTTGATCAACAACAAACTGCGTTCTGCATCAACTCGAACTAATTCAAGTGACTGCGTAGTGACTCGCTCATTACCCATCTGACCAGCCATTTTCTTGCCTTTGAATACTTTACCAGGCGACTGGTTTTGACCGATTGAACCCGGTGCACGGTGGGACAATGAGTTACCATGAGTAGCGTCCTGCATGCTGAAGTTCCAGCGCTTCACAGTACCGGCAAAGCCTTTACCTTTAGAAGTACCAGTAACGTCTACTTTCTTAACTTCTGCGAAAATATCAACAGTCAGTTCAGAACCAACTGCGTAATCTTCGCCTTCGCCGTTTTTCAGGCGGAATTCCCAAAGACCACGACCTGCCTCTGTACCAGCTTTAGCAAAATGACCTGCTAAAGGCTTGGTTACACGGCTCGCTTTTTTCTCGCCTGTGGTCACTTGAAGAGCACGGTAACCGTCAGTGTCATCAGATTTAACCTGAGTCACACGGTTTGCCAGCACTTCGATCACAGTAACAGGAACAGAAGCGCCGTCTTCCTGGAAGACACGCGTCATTCCTACTTTACGACCGACTAGACCTATAGCCATTGTTAAAACCTCTCGTGTGTAATCCTATTACTGCCCACTTAACCCAAGCTGATTTGCACATCAACGCCAGCTGCCAGATCCAAACGCATTAATGCGTCAACGGTCTTGTCAGTTGGGTCCATGATATCAATCAGACGCTTGTGGGTGCGGATTTCGTACTGGTCACGCGCATCTTTATTTACGTGTGGTGAAGTCAGCACGGTGAAACGTTCTTTCCGTGTTGGCAGTGGAATTGGACCACGTACCTGAGCACCAGTGCGCTTTGCAGTTTCAACAATCTCTGCAGTCGACTGGTCGATCAGACGGTGATCGAACGCTTTCAAACGAATCCGAATTCTTTGATTAGCCATAAAAAATCAAAGCCTCAATAAAAGAGCATTTAAAAAAGAGCACAGAAAAACGCAAACCTCCCTGGCACATACCGGGGGTGCGATTATCTACGTCAACCATTCAGTCCCCTATCGGGACTGTTGTGGAACATCAAAGTTATGAATCAATCGATTCAGGGAAATTTGATGTGGCCGCGAATTATACAGTTTCACGACCACTTGTCAACATTTTATACGTTAAGAGCGTTCGCGACTGTATTCTTCAACTTGTTTCCAAACGCGCATAAAGTTACCGCCCAGAATCATTTTTATCTCTTCTTCTGAATAGTCACGATCAAGCAGGCCCTGTACTAGGTTGGGATAAGTTGATACGTCCTTCAGACCAACCGGCAAAGAGTCACCAACACCGTCATAATCGGAACCGATACCAATATGCTCAACCCCGATTAACTGCTTTACATGATGAATATGATCTAACACTTGTTCCAGCGTGGCGTATGGATAGGGGTTGTTAGCTTCTATTTCGGCTACCCGCTTTTTAGCTTCTTCGCTATCTTCACCAAATTGTTGATTCACCGCTTCAATGCGTTTTTTCATAACGTCGCGATAACGGTTGGCTTGCTGCGCTACAAACGAAGAGCCAAAGTTAATTTGTATCACGCCGCCGTTGTCAGCTAATTTTTCCAGCATATCGTCGCTCATATTACGTTCAAAGCCTGGAGTGAACTTACGTAATGACGAGTGTGACGCTATCACTGGAGCTTTGGTCGTCTCGATCACATCATAAAATGCTTCATCGGAGATATGAGAGACATCGACCATCATACCGACATGGTTCATCGCCTCTACCAGCTCAAAGCCAAACTCACTGAGGCCATTCCACTGTTTACGAATATCATAGGATGAATCAGAAATATGGTTGGTTTGCGAATGCGCCAGGGAGATATAACGGACACCACGCTCATAAAACATGTGCAGGTTATCCAAATCACCCTCCATCGGAGTTCCGTTTTCCATACCCATGGCAATGGACATTAGTCCTTTTTCGGTATTAGCTACCGCTTCATCTGTGTTGTAGGCCAGTGCAAATTTATCCGGGGCCCTGCCAACAAGCGCTTCCATACTATCAATTAATTCGTGAGCCAGTTGGATACTACCGCCTGTCTGCTCGTATTCGGCCGGGATGTAAATAGCCATAAACGGTACATTCAACCCACCTTTCACAGCTCTGGGATAGTCAAAGTCACCGGACTCAGTACTGCGTGCCACGTCTTCCCAACGGTTGTGAATTCTATATGGAACGTCTATGTGCGTATCGACAATCAAGTATTTATCGGCTAATTGCTGTGCCTTATCGCTGGCCTGGTAATCGTCAGCATTTGCCACAACCGTTGCACAAATTCCCATTACCGCCAGCAGGGAGGCTTTTATCGTTGTTTTTAACATGCTTATTCCTCGGTAACTCCGCATTTTTTAATTCGAACAAGCAGGTTAGCAAAAGTTTAACTGTGACGCACCATTGATGCGCTGAAAGCAATAAAAGCGCCGACTACTAACGTACCTACTACCGGCGCCATCAACCAGGCCATCCACCAGTTACCTATAAACATGGTTATGTCCTCTTAATGACTTCACTGAGTTTGCTTAGGGGTGGCCTGAGCTTGCTGTTCTTGCGCAGACGACTGGCTAGCAGCCACTTGCGTAGACTCGGTTTGCTCGGCTAGCAGCTGCTCGCCCCAGCTCTGCAATGTTTGCAAAACGGTTGCTTGGGTAGCGTTAAACAATTCTACCGAAATCGAAGCAACCTGCTCAGTAACAAACGAGGATGTTTGTTGCTCGGCTTGTTGAGCCATAGCCGATCCAGAAAACATAATTGATGCGGCCGCAAATGAGTTAATTAATAAGCCTTTCATGATGGTATCTCCATTATTATTAGTGTCGACTCGTTGATTAAGTCGAAGTTACTAATACAAAGGTTGTGCCAATCACGAACTATCTTATAACTCACTGTTTTTTATATGTTTTATATTCCACTGCCATAAATTTAAAAAGTCGCCGGTTGAATAAACACCAATCAGTTAGCAGTTTTCGCCATTCAATTAGTCAAATCCGCCAACTGGCTTACGGTATCGTTTTTAAAGCTAATCGCACCTTCTATTAATTGCTCCGCGTGCTGCGCTTTTGGACCTTTTATGCTGAGATACTGCCGCCACTTCTTACCCCCCTTCTGAGCCTGAAACAAACCCAACATATGCCGGACAACATGCCAGGCGCGTCCGCCCTGAACGATATGATCGGCAATATAAGGGATCATCTTACGCGCGACTTGTTCACGGTCCAGCGGTCGTTGCTGCTCCCCTGAGTCACAAGCAAAGGCGTCAAACTCGGTCAATAACCAGGGGTTTTGATAGGCTTCGCGACCAACCATTACGGAGTCAACATGGGTTAATTGCTGTGCAACTTGCTCGACAGACTTAATTCCGCCGTTAATCGCGATAGGAACTGTTGGGTATCGCTTCTTAGCTGCGTACACCCGCTCATATTGAAGCTCCGGGATTTCGCGATTCTCTTTAGGACTTAATCCTTTTAACCAAGCTTTCCGGGCATGTAGCGTCAACTGATCAACGCCGGCATCAACCGCCGCATCAAGAAAACGGTACAAAAACGCGTCGGAATCCTGCTCATCAATACCGAGCCGGGTCTTCACCGTGACCGGAATATCCGCCGCTTTCTTCATCGCTTCGATACTTGCTGCGACCTTCTCAGGCTCGGCCATCAAACAGGCACCAAAGCTGCCGTTTTGAACTCTATCCGACGGGCATCCTACATTGATATTAACCTCGTCGTAGCCACGCTGCTGAGCCAACTCCGCACAGCGAGCCATCGCCTCAGGGTCGCTCCCCCCAAGCTGCAAAGCAACCGGATGTTCACTCTCGTGATAAGCAAGAAAGTCCTGCTTTCCGTAAAGAATAGCCCCCGTCGTCACCATTTCGGTGTAAAGCATCGTTTGCTGTGTTAACAAACGATGAAAGTAGCGACAGTGCCGGTCAGTCCAGTCCAGCATCGGGGCGACTGAGGTTTTATAAGGATACGGCTTCATACAGACCCAGGTTGGCTCGTAATTAAAGACACTATTATATCTGATATTGCTTCAACTCTCATTACACCTATACAGAAAAGCAGTTGCCTGGCTTTGAAAAGGCTTTACAATGAACACTCATTTAAAGTAACGAAAGCTATTATGACGAAGCCCGAAACAGAACGTCTGATACGTAAGGCCGAAAAGCTCTGCCAGCAGCGCGGAGCGCGTATGACGAGCACCCGCAAAGAAGTGTTCGCTATACTGGCGCAGCAAGCCGGTTCAATCGGCGCTTACGATCTATTAGAACAGCTAAAACTGGTGGTGCCGAACGCCAAACCTCCGACTATCTACCGTGCTCTGGACTTTCTTCAGGAGCAAGGTTTTGTACACAAAATTAGCTCGTCGAACAGTTTTGTACTTTGCTCACATTTTGACCATCAACATCCAGTGCAAATGCTAATTTGTGGTTCTTGCGGTGATGTTCAGGAAATCCAGTCCGACGGAGTTTATGAAGAACTCCAAAATCAAGCGGAAGATCAGGGCTTTTTAGTGCAGCAGCAAACCATAGAAGCTCATGGGCTATGCGCTAAGTGCCATTAATAAAAAACGATTTACCAGCCAATTAAAACTATAAACAATTAGGAAACCGTTATGAAATTAAGCCACCTTGTCGGCTTTGCGGTCGCAACGCTTAGCATTAGTTCAGCGGCTAATAGCCAGGCTTTCGAAGACAAGTTTCGCCAACTTAACGACGACAAATTTCGCTCAGCCAATGTCTATCGGACTGCATCCGGCGCTCCCGGTCACGCTTATTGGCAACAGAAAGTCGACTACGACATTCAGATAACGCTAAATGACGAACAGCAGAGTGTCAGTGCGCGCAGCACTATAACCTATACCAATAATTCTCCGGACACCTTGCGCTACCTTTGGGTCCAGTTGGATCAAAACCGCTTTAAGAAAGACTCGATCGGTCCAAAAACGCGAGCGACTTCCAGTGACCGTCTGGCTCGTACGAGCTTTAGTCAAATGGAAAGTATCCTAACGCAGCAAGAGTTTCCTGCCGGCTACACCATCACGGACGTTAGTGACCAACGTGGCGAACCGATGGCCTACACCATTAACGATACGATGATGCGCATCGATCTAGAGCAGCCTTTAGAACATGGTGATAGCGTTAGTTTTAATATCGGCTGGCAAAACAACATTATTGAAGCCGACGTTCTCGGTGGCCGTGGAGGTTATGAATATTTTGAAGACGACGGCAACTACTTGTACGAAATGGCGCAATGGTTTCCGCGAATGGCCGCTTACTACGATGTAGAGGGCTGGCAGAATAAGCAATTTATTGGTAACGGCGAGTTTGCACTTGAGTTTGGCGATTATACCGTCGCTATTACCGTGCCTGCTGACCATATTGTCGCATCGACGGGGGTATTGCAAAACCCGAATGACGTTTTATCTGAGCAACAACGCGAACGTTTGGAACAAGCGGAAGCGGCTGATAAGCCGGTAAAAATAGTTACCGAGGAAGAGGCCTTAGAAAATCAAAAAGAAGGCACCGACGAGACTAAAACCTGGGTCTATAAAGCGGAAAAGGTGCGCGACTTTGCCTGGGCATCATCACGTAAATTTATCTGGGATGCACAGCGCTATAAAAAAGGCGATACCGATGTGTTAGCCATGTCGTATTATCCAGAAGAAGGTAACCCGTTATGGGAAAGGTATTCAACCGCCTCAATCATTCACACCATAGACGCCTACAATGACTATAGCTTTGATTATCCCTACCCAGTAGCTATTTCTGTCAACGGCCCGGTCGGTGGTATGGAATACCCAATGCTGACGTTTAATGGTCCGCGCCCATACGTGGACGAGGAAAGCGGCGAGAAATACTATTCCAAGCGCACTAAATACGGTTTGATTTCAGTCATTATTCACGAAATTGGCCATATTTACTTCCCCATGATCGTAAATACAGACGAACGTCAATGGACCTGGATGGACGAAGGTATTAATACCTATTTGCAGTTCTTAGCAGAACAGCGTTGGGAGCCTGACTATCCATCATGGCGTGGCGATGCACGTGATATCACCAGTTACATGGCTAGTGATAACCAAATGCCTATTATGACCAACTCTGAGTCTATTTTGCAGTTTGGTAACAACGCATACGGCAAACCAGCCACCGCGTTAAACATTTTACGAGAAAGCATTGTCGGCCGCGAACTGTTCGATTTTGCCTTCCGCCAGTATGCACAGCGCTGGAAGTTCAAACGTCCAACGCCAGAAGATTTATTCCGTACGCTGGAAGATGCCAGCGGTGTCGACCTGGACTGGTTCTTCCGAGGCTGGTTCTATACCACTGACCATGTAGATATCAGTTTGGATAAGGTCAACTTACTGACCGTCAATACACAAGACCCTGAAGTCGAAAAAGCATGGCAGCAACAAGTCGATGAACGTGACCCAGAGTCTATTACCGCAGTACGTAATCAGGACGTCGTCTATAAGATCCATCAGCAGCAGCATTTGCAGGATTTTTATAACGAAAATGATGAATATACGGTCACCAATGCCGATCGTAATAAGTACCAAAAGCTACTTAGCGGCTTAGATCAAGAACAACAAGAAATGCTGAAAAATGGCAGCAATTTTTACGTTATTGATTTTAGTAACCACGGTGGCTTAGTGATGCCAATTTTACTCGATTTGCATTACGAAGACGGCAGTAAAGAGCACGTCCGTATTCCCGCAGAAATCTGGCGCCGTTCGCCACAGCAAGTCAGCAAGTTATTTATTCGCGACAAGACCATCAAAGAAGTCGTACTGGACCCATACTGGGAAACGGCCGATGTTGATGTGTCGAATAACTACTGGCCAGCTCGCCCAGTGCCATCGCGCATTGAACTGTTTAAACGGGATGATAACGACAAGAGTATGATGGAAGATTACAACCAACCAATAAAAGCTGATGACGCTGAAGATGCGTCATAAAGCTTTCTGGTTAATCGCCATCGCAGGTCTAATGATGCAGCTGCCACCGGCAGCTGCTCATAAGTACTTTTTTGGTTTGACGGAAATCTCTTATAATCCCCGTTCTAATAGCGTCGAAGTAGTTCACCAATACACGCTGCACGATATTCAACGCGCGATGACTAAACAATTTGGTCGTGATTTTCGTATTGACCAACCAGCTGCCGAGCAAAAATTAAGGAAGTGGGTTGCAAAGCACTTTCAATTGTTCGACAGTAACGATCAAAACGTCCGGCTAAACTGGGTCGGCTTCGAGGCTGATTTTCAGAACATTTGGTTTTATCAGGAAATCGCTCAGGAAGAACCAAATTTTTGTGCCTGGAAAGTACGTAACTCATTGCTAATGGAAAGCTTTCCGGCGCAAGTTAATACCGTAAATTTTTTAACTGATGAAAAGACCCATGGCGTCACATTGACTAATGACAGTCGCTATCAAGGTGTTAAGTGTTTATCAGACTAAGCGATAAAGGAAGCACTATTAATGAATGCTGAGTTTGTAAATCCATTTTTGCAGGCGTTACAAAACGTTCTGTCAATGATGGCTCAAATGGAATTGAAACCCGGTAAGCCGCAGCTTAAGAGGGATGAGTATGCGCGCGGTGATGTCTCCGGTATTATTGGCATGGTCGGGCCTAAAGTAAAAGGCTCTTTTTCTATCTCATTCGAAGAAAATCTTGCCTGTGAAATAATGCATAAGATGCTTGGAGAAATGCCAGAGTCAATTGATGACGAAGTCTGTGACATGGTGGGTGAGATCACTAACATGGTCACCGGCGGTGCTAAAAAGACCTTAGGCGAAAGCGGGTATGAATTCGATATGGCGACACCAATTGTCGTATCTGGAAAAGACCACACTATTTCTCACCGCTCTGAGGGACCCAGAATTATCATGCCGTTTAGTCATCTGGCGGGTAAAGCGTACATTGAGATTTGCTTCGACAAAATAAGTGAAGCCTAGTAAAGACTAGGCTTTTCTTTAGTAGCGTTCGTCGTCCGTGCCGCGCGCGTAGTTGTCAAAGCGTGACAGGTGCCCATGAAATTTTAATTCGACCTTACCAATTGGCCCGTTCCGCTGTTTACCAATAATAATTTCGGCTAGACCTTGTTCCGCGCTATCCGGATGATAAACCTCATCACGATAAATAAACATGATGACATCGGCGTCTTGCTCAATAGAGCCTGACTCACGCAAATCTGAGTTTACTGGGCGTTTATCAGAACGCTGCTCTAACGAACGGTTAAGCTGAGATAACGCGACCACCGGCACATTCAGCTCTTTCGCCAGAGACTTTAACGAGCGTGAAATCTCGGCAATTTCCAAAGTTCGATTTTCAGACATGCCCGGAACTGTCATCAACTGCAAGTAATCCACCATGATCATCGACAAACCACCATGATCACGAGCTATTCGCCGCGAACGCGAACGTACTTCGGTTGGTGTCAGCCCCGACGCATCATCAATATAGAGGTTATTCTTGTCATTAAGGATATTCATTACCGAGGCAATACGCGCCCAGTCGTCATCCTCCAGTCGCCCGGTCCGCACTTTGTTCTGATCAACCCGGCTTAACGAGGCCAGCATACGCATCATAATCTGCTCTGCCGGCATCTCCAAACTAAATACTAATACCGGCTTATCCTGATTCATAGCGATGTTCTCAGCCAGGTTCATAGCAAAAGTCGTCTTACCCATCGACGGTCGCGCCGCAACAATTAGCAGGTCCGACGGCTGCAAGCCAGCAGTCATCTGGTCCAGGTCATGGAAGCCACTGGAAACACCGGTGACACCATTATGGTTTTTAATTTTACTTAACGCTTCGATACGCTCAACAGTACGCGCGAGAATATCGCCAACGCCTTTAGGTCCCTCTGTTGCACTAGTGCGCTTTTCAGCAATCCGAAATACTTTACTTTCGGCCTCGTCCAAGAGTTCCTGACTGTTGCGACCCTGAGTATCATACCCGGATTCAGCAATATCGTTGGCTGCCGCAATCATCTCGCGTAACACAGCACGTTCCCGCACGATATTCGCATAGGCAAGTATATTAGCGGCGCTGGGGGTATTCTTTGAGATCTCACCAAGGTAAGCAAAGCCACCCACTTTATCCAGCTCTGCTTGTGCCTCGAGTACTTCTGAGACAGTGACAAGGTCCATGGGCTGGCTATTATCCGATAGCTTTTGCATTGCCTGAAAAATTAACCGATGCCCACGGTGATAAAAGTCTTCGGCAATGATACTACCCGCAACTTTATCCCAAGCATCGTTATCCAACATCAGCCCGCCGAGGACCGATTGCTCAGCCTCAATAGAGTGAGGGGCCGAGCGCAACGCCTCAACCGACTTATCCTTTGTTCTTGCTGGTTCAGCCATGCACTTTATTGCTCTTTATCAGGTAATTAAACGCGCCTACTATAGCGCTAATCTTGTTCAATTTCGACATTTCCCGAGACGGTGCGTAGTTTTACTTGAGCCGCTCCAGTTCCGACCGTAAAGTCAAGTGACGCGGAAGCTCCCCAACGCGATTCCTCAACCGTTTCATCGGTTAGCCTATTAATTATTTCACCACCGGCACTCGAATTAGCTGTGAATTCGGCATTAATCTCGTTGCTCAGCCGGATACTTAAATCACCACTTACCGATGATGCCTCAACTCTGGCGTTTTCACTAAGGCCCATTAATACATCAACGTCGCCACTAACATTCTTTAACAGAACCCGGTCAATAACAGGTAATTCAAGATTCACGTCGCCGGATACATTTTGTAATTCAAACACCCGAATTTCCGATGAACTTACTGTTACATCGCCGCTCACGGCTTGGTATTTAGCTTCTGGTGACTTATTGTCGAGATCTTCAATATCACCGCTAACCGTTTCGATAGTAACATCGCCAGCTAATTGCGAAGCTGTAATATCACCACTCACTGTCTTTAATAGAATCCGCTGTTCAGCTCCAGTTAGTTTTATATCACCGCTGACCGATGTCACATCAATACCGCCCATCAGATTCGATGCATTGATATTCATCGACACGCTGTCAATTTTAAGCAAACTGCGCTCAGGCATGTATAAGGTAAGATCAGAACCTGCGCTGTTGTTAGAGCCCCAACCTTTTTGCTCTGGCGTGCGAACATCAATACGGACACCGTTACTGCGCACTTCAAACACTAACTCTTCCGCCTTTTCGTCCAGCGTGCCTACTAATCGAACTTGGTCCTTATCATGCGTGATAACTTTCAGATTACCGCGCTCATTATTCAGATAAACACGCGTTCCCGCTGATACATCCAACGTCTTATCAACGCTTTCTTGGGCCAACGAGACAAAGCTTGTCATAGCCAGCGCTAGTCCCGCTAACAACGTTAAAATTCTCATGGACGATCTCCTAATTATCGATTGTAAAAAAAAAGCTGCCCCAGGGCAGCTTTTTTAATATCACATAGTGCGCAAGAAATTAATCAGCAGCAACTACTTTTAATGTGACATTTGCAAAAACATCAGCGTGTAAGTGCAGTTCGATATCGAATTCGCCAGTTTCACGGATTGTTCCGTGCGGCATCAATACTTCACTTTTCTTCACTTCTACACCGGCCGCTGAGATTGCATCAGCAATATCACGCGTACCGATAGAGCCGAACAACTTACCTTCATCACCCGCTTTAGATGCAATTTCTACTGCATCCAACGCGTTGACTTTTTCTGCACGAGCTTCAGCAGCAGCTAGCTGATCAGCTAGTTTTGCTTCGTAGTCGGCACGACGTTGTTCGAACAATTCGATGTTCGATTTGGTTGCTGGAACCGCTTTCCCTTGTGGGAACAAGAAGTTACGAGCATAACCTGACTTAACACTAACTTGGTCGCCAAGGCCACCCAGATTAGCAATTTTATCTAACAAGATGATATTCATTTTTCGCTACCCCTAATCTTGGTATTCGAACCGTTGCTATCTTACTGATGTGAATCAGTATAAGGCAGCAGTGACAAATAACGAGCGCGCTTGATAGCACGAGCTAACTGGCGCTGGTATTTAGCAGAGGTTCCAGTAATACGGCTAGGAACGATTTTACCAGATTCGGTAATGTAGTTCTTAAGCGTAGCGATGTCTTTATAATCAATCTCTTTTACGCCTTCTGCCTTAAACCGGCAGAACTTACGGCGACGGAAAAAACGAGCCATGATGGTCTCCTTAAATCTGTTCTAGATGCTGAGCGTGAAGAACTAGCCGTGACAAACCGTTGTTGTCTTCATGGCGATGCAGAAAACCTTCTGCATGTACTTCACTACCCACCGTCAATTTATGTAACCAGTGTTGTAATCCTTCACCACTCAAAATGAGTTGTAGTTTTACGTATGATTGCCTGTTCATTCCAGCTTCTGGCTGCATTGAGCGATGCTCAACCGTTAATAGTAGATGCTCAATCCCTGAAGGACTGGTTTCTAGCTTTGCCGGTTTGCAAACCGTTCCAGTAATGTGCAATCGATTCATAAACTACTCTGTGAAGGTTTAGCCATTAAGCAGCTTCACTGTCACCTTTGCGATCTTCCTTCGGCTTGGTCAGCGGAGAAGGTTCTGTAATCGCTTCTTTTTTGCGCATAATCATGTTGCGCAATACTGCATCGTTATAACGGAATGCAGTTTCCAGCTCTTCCACAACTTCTGCAGTCGCTTCGATGTTCAACAGAACATAGTGGGCTTTATGCAGCTTGTTGATTGGGTAAGCCAGTTGACGACGGCCCCAGTCTTCTAAACGATGGATTTCACCACCACCTTGCTTGATCGTTTCGCTGTAGCGCTCGATCATGCCAGGTACTTGCTCGCTTTGGTCCGGGTGGACCATAAATACGATTTCGTAATGACGCATTACAGTTTCCTTTTGGTTCGTATAGCCTCTTTTCAGCTCAGCCGCACTGACATAGAAGCAAGGAACTCAATCTAAAAGTAATAAATACAGTGGCTGATTTAAGCCGCGCGATACTATCGCATAACGCGGCTAAATGCAATTAAATTAACTAATCTTGTGGGGAATTTTCGGCTTGGTGCTCTGTTTCGATACTATCAGTCAGCAACTTGACAAGCCGCTCTGACAGCTCATGTTTAACTTCTGACTGGCCTCTCACAATGACGTGGTCAAAGGGTTTATCATTCTTATTGATCGAGGCTTCTAACTGGATTGACTGCTCAGTTTGTTGCAGCTGAATCAGCACATCATATTGCGCTTGGTCGGCACCAACATTGTGCCACTCATGACGTACGTCCAGCCGATTGTTAATATCGTCGGCAACGTCTTGCAATACCTGCGTCTGCTCCGACTCAAAGCGATAGTCAAAAGCTACGTAAGGCTTAGTTGAACGCAAGAATTCAGCCGACTCCCAATTGGGAGTCCAACTGATAAACACCATTGCGACTAGTGCAAGCGCTATCGCAATAGGAAATAATCGTCGTTTAAGATCCATCGCGCTGTCTTACTACCTCAAACAAACACACACCACTCGCTACCGAAACATTTAAGCTACTTACCGTGCCGGAAAGTGGCACAGCAACCAGCTCGTCACAGGTTTCCCGGGTCAAGCGCCGCATACCTTTGCCTTCTGCGCCCATGACGAATGCGGTAGGCCCGCGGTAGTCTATCTGATACACAGACTGAGTTGCTTCTCCGGCAGTACCGACTATCCAGACATTCAAACTTTGCAGTTCACGCAAAGCGCGGGCTAAGTTAGTCACCACCACCAACGGCATAGTTTCCGCAGCACCGCAGGCAACTTTGCGCACTATCGGCGTTATTTGCGCTGACTTGTCCTTGGGGACCACCACTGCGGTCACTCCTGCAGCATCAGCCGTACGTAAACAAGCCCCGAGATTATGCGGGTCAGTTATCCCATCGAGCACCAAAAACAACGGAGTGCTATCGGTTTGTTCGATCAGCTTAGCAAAATCATTTTCAGTTAACGTTGGTAACGACTTAACCGTTGCTACCACGCCCTGATGATTACCGCCCTCAGCTCGCTTTTCCAATGCCTGACGAGGTACCCATTGTGGTCTGACGCCCATGCTATGAGCTTGGGCTACGATGGCATTTACCGCGTCATCCTGGCGTTCTTTTGATACATACAGCTCGACCAGACGGTCCGGGTGATGCTCAATAATCGAACGCACCGCATGAAGACCAAACACAGTTACCTTTTGGCTCATGACTTGCTGCTTCCCTTATTGGACGAGCTTCCTTTGTTTTTACTACGCTTACGAGGTTTTCCAGAACGAGGTTTTGAATTACCTTTTTGCTGACGCTTGCGTTCGGTTTTACCACTAGCATTTTTGCGTTGCTTACCCGACGGGCTTTCCGCATTTATCAGCTCTAAATCTATCTTACGTTCATCCAGATCGACCGTTTTTACGCGTACTTTTACGTTGTCACCTAAGCGGTAAATAGTACGTGTGTTCTCGCCAATCAACATGCCTTTCTGGTTATCGTACTGGTAATAGTCATCGCCTAGGTTGCTAATATGAACCAACCCATCGATCTGATAATCATTAAGCCGCACAAACAACCCGAAGTTAGTCACTGATGACACCACACCTTCGAATTCCATGCCAATATGATCCAGCATAAACTCGCATTTAAGCCATTCATCAACCTGTCGTGTTGCATCATCAGCGCGACGCTCGGTCATTGAGCAATGTACACCCAGATCATCCAGCTGTTTGTCGCTGTAGCTCCATGCGCCGCTTAGACCTTCTTCTGAACCTTCTTTCTTACGTAAAATAGACTTAATTGCGCGGTGCAAAATCAAATCTGGATAGCGTCGAATTGGCGAAGTAAAGTGCGAGTACGACTTCAGCGCTAAACCGAAGTGACCTTCATTTTGCGGCTGATAAACTGCCTGCTGCATCGACCGCAACAGCATTGTTTCTATCAACTCATGATCCGGACGATCTCTTACTTCCTCCAACAGCTTGCCGTAATCCGTCGGCGTCGGACTATCGCCCCCGCTTAGACTTAATCCTAATTCGGCTAAAAAGGCACGGAAGTTAGTAAGCCGCTCATCGGCCGGAGCTTCATGCACACGGAACAATGCATTAACATCATCGTCTTCTTCGATAAACCGCGCCGTAACGACGTTAGCAGCGATCATGCACTCTTCAATGATCTTGTGAGCGACATGTCGTTTAACCGGCTCAATCCGCTCAATTTTACGCTGAGCATTAAAAATAAAGCGAGTTTCCTGAGTATCAAACTCAATTGCAGAACGACGTTTACGAACCGCCGCCAGTGCTTTATAAACATTATGCAATTCTTCAATGTTACTGATAACGTCTTTGTACTGTTCGCGCAGTTCTTTATCGCCATCAAGAATTTTTTTAACCTTGTTGTAGGTTAAACGCGCATGGCTGTTCATTACCGCTGGATAAAACCGCGATTGCTTAAGCTTGCCACGAGGGCCTACTTCAATTTCCGCAACCATGCACAGTCTGTCAACGTTCGGATTCAGCGAACACAAACCATTCGAAAGCTTCTCCGGTAGCATTGGCACAACATTATTTGGGAAGTAAACCGAGTTGCCCCGATTAACCGCCTCATTATCTAACTGCGTGCCAGGCTTAACATAATAAGAAACGTCAGCGATGGCGACCCATAGGCGCCAACCTTTATCCTCGGGAAGCGCACAAACTGCATCGTCAAAATCCCGCGAGTCTTCACCATCAATAGTAATCAGTGGTAAATCGCGTAAATCAACTCGGCCGGCATAGGCTTCTTTGGGCACCTCTTCTGAATATTGCGCCAGCTCTTCATCAATTCCCTCGGGCCATTCGTTCGGAATATCGTGTTCGCGGATGGCTATTTCTATTTCCATCCCCGGCGCCATGTGATCTCCCATTACCTCGGTAATTTTACCAATTGGGCTGGTTCTTCTGTTTGGCCGTCGAGTGATTGACACTACTACCAGCTGGCCGTGCCGGGCCCCCATGTTGTCGCTATCCGGAATCAAAATATCCTGACTGACGCGAGAATCATCGGGAACCACAATACCAATGTTATCTTCGACAAAATAACGTCCGACGATGTCATTGTTACGTGGTTCTACCACCCTTACGACTCGTCCTTCCTGCCGTCCACGATTGTCCGTGCCAGCCGGCTTAATTAATACTTTATCGCCGTGCAACACCGAGTACATTTGGTGATGCGGAATAAAAATGTCCTTGCCACCCTCGTCTGGCTGGCAAAAACCAAAACCATCTCTGTGACCTATAATCCGGCCGCGAATCAGTTGCATCCGCTCAGGCAGTCCATACGAATTTGCTTTGTTGTAAACCAGCTGTCCGTCCCGCTCCATGGCCCGTAGACGTCGCTTTAAGCCAACCTGCTGACGTTCATCATCGAGTTTAAAATGGCTAATAAAGTCATCGAACGGTACCGGCTTAGGACGCTCTGTTACCAAGCTGAGCAGTTGCTCACGGCTAGGGATTTCAACGTCGTACTCTGGACTACTGTTATTGGTTTCAGTCATAAGTTCCTATATTTTTCGCAAACTATTGCTTTTTAATTCGCCAACAGTATACGCCTGTTATGCCGAATTGTCAGTTAACTTCCTGTGACATAAAGAAAAGCCCCCGTTGCAACAACGGAGGCTTTTTTATCACCGCAATCTATTATTCCGTTGTCAGGTTTATCGTTTCCTGACGAATCGCGTTCTCTTCAACTTCTGCATTATCAAACCAAATCGGTCTTAACTGTGGTTCCTGAGAATACAGCAGGGTCTGATCAAGGTAATGATCAGAGTAGATATTACGCGACTGAGAATAACTCAGAAGGCCATGAGCTAAAGGTCCTTCCTCGGTAAATTCCATGGTAAACATCCAGCTTGAACCGTAGCTGATATGGTAACCCAGTCCCGCCTCAGTCAGATTGGAGCCATCGACTTCAGGATAGATCAGACGAGGATAGATAGTTCCGTCGGAGCCAGTATTAGCACGGAACACGTTAAATCCGCCCTCGATATTATTCGCACCACCCCAAGGGAGCCGGTCGCCTGATGGTTGTCCTGTTGGTAGTGCCCGTTCAACAAACTGCACTTCGCCAAGCGGATCATCAATTGCTAAACCGAGAGACTCAATGCGTACCATAGCGTTACCAAGGTCGCTTAATACCTCGACATTGTTAGCCAGACCACGCGGCGTATTCAGTGGATCTTCAGGATCAAAGTCCACAGTCCATTTCGGATCATTCGCAAACTCGGTTGCAAATTCGCGGAATAGCATTGCGCCAACACTGTCTTTGTTCATGGTGCCATCCCACTGTGCCAACACATCACAGGCTGGCTTGATGTTTTGCTCACCACCAACAGTAGAAACCGGCTGTTCACCTTGACGCTCACACAATGACAACAACGGCTCCAGCACTTCTTCAGCAAGGAAGCTGCGGTTGCTTAATAGCTTTTCAGCGATATCTTCACGAGTGAACTTACCATCGGCAGAACCACCTTCAGCTAGCATTTTTTGGCCTAAGCGCGAACGCCAGGACTGCTCATTACCGGTGGGTCCCCATAGCGGAGCGACGTCATCAATGGGCTCAGCAGGGTTCGACAGCCAGTAGCTGTTGTTCGAGTTCTGAACGAAGTCAGTGCGTAATAACGAAGGAGCCCGACTAAACGGCATTTTGCCATCGGCTTTAAACATCGCCGAATTACCAGGCATAACCGGGAAGCCTGCGGTCGAGCTAATGCCCTGTAGCAACTGATTATCTTGCCACGCGGCTATCGCTTCATCACTGATATTAGGAACCGATGAACCATCGGTAAAGAACGCATCTCCGTCGTCATCAACGGCCATCGCGTTGTTGAATACCGTACCGGTATAATCAACATAGCTCTGGCGATACTCTTCAATGTTACGGGAACGATTCATTGCCAACCAATGGTCAAGTACTTCGTAATTCGGCAAGTTAGCATCATATATTGCGTAAGCCACTTCTTTACCGAAGTCATCAACGCCCCAGGTAATCGGCGAGTCTGGAACTTTAATAATTGCACCAAATTCACTGTGATAACTGGTTTTCTCCAGGGTAATAGTCTGGCCACCGCCTACATTCACCTGAATTTGATGAGTTTTGGTGGTCATTTCTTTAGGTTCACCGTCTACCAGATAGGTCAGGTTATTATCGTCCGCCGGATCCAGCTCTAATTGATGAACCACAAAACGGTTAGCTGTAGAAAACGTATGAGTCCAGGCCACGTTTTCATTAAAGCCTATATTAACTACGCCTGGCATACCCGATAATGAGCCACCAGCCACTTTCAATTCACCCGGTATCTCAATACCAAACTGCCAGAAACGTTGGTTCCCGGTATGTGGAAAATGCGGATTAGCCAACAACATACCCTGACCTGTGGCACTTAGGTCACGACCAATAGCCCAGCCATTAGAGCCCATTTCGGTCGGATTCGCTTCCGGCATTTCGATAGCAACCGGCTGCAAGTCAATACTGGCAGTCTGATCGCTTGCCATCACTGGCGTAGGCGAAAAGTCTTCGCCCGGAGGTGCCGCGGCAAAAATTGCGCCGGTAAAGTTACTAGCGCCCGGTAGCAACGCGACGCCCTGCGCATAAGTAAGCACGTCTACTGGAGTAATTTCGCGTACAAACGGCTGCCCGGCACATTGCGGGTCAAGACTCGCTGCAGGGGTATCACCCAGATATTTATTGTAGCCCGCCGCATAGCCTTCCAATAGCGCTTGTGACTCTTCACTTAAACTATCGTAGCCCTGTTCAGCGTTATCACGGATACCTAATGCTAAAAATCCAAAATCATCGATAAGGTTTTGACTATTTCCGGAGCCAATGGGGTTATCCGGGCCAAAGAACTGTGAGCGTTGTGAATTAAATTTAACGATCTGATCAGCCAGGATACAGAGGTTATCCTGGGCGTAGGCATAACCCACACCGAACGCCATACTTTCCAGGTTATCAGCCGTTACATAAGGTACGCCGTATGTCGTCCAGGAAATATCAGCCTGTAGCTCGCCGTCTTCGTCAAACGTCGACAACGGCTCTTGTTCTGGTAGCGGGCTGCTATAGTCTGGTTCCTCAGCCGCTGGTGGTGCCTCATATTCAGGCACATCGTTATCAAAATTACAGCCGGCCAGAGTAACCACTCCGGCCATCAGCATTCCCTTATACAGCAATGTTTTTTTCGGCAAATTCATCGTTTTATTCCTTTATCTTGCCCGTTCTTTTATCGAACATTTGTTATTATGAAAACGATACCGCCTAACTCGTTTAATGATTGAGTATGGGAGTTACTGGTCGAACCTGCAACCCGCTTTGTTGATATCACTCAGATATTTATCGTGCCGACCAGGTAATCTACCGCAGAACCGTATAACCGAACTCGCTCTCCTGCGACTTCGCAACTAATTGTTCCTGCCCTTGCTGATAACTGCCTCGCATTAATTGTTGTTTTGCCTAACTGTTGAGCCCAGTATGGGGCTAACTGACAATGTGCAGAACCGGTAACAGGGTCTTCGGCAACATTTAATTTCGGATAAAAACAACGACTGACGCAGTCATAATCTCGCCCCCGGGCCGTTACTACCACACCCCGAGAGCTTAGCTGTTTCAGTTGATTAAAATCTGGGATTAGCTGTTGTACCTGCTCTTCATTTTCTAGCACCACAATATGATCAAAGCCGAGTAAGACATCAACTGGTTCGTAAGGAATTGCCGCAGAAATGGCGGCTGTTGTCGCTGTAGCGGTCGGCATTGTTGCCGGAAAGTCCATCATCAAACCGTGTTCGGTGCGGCTTACTTGCAATTGTCCACTGCGCGTTTGAAAGCGCACCTCGGGCTGGTCAAAGTTCAGATGCTGAAAAACCACGTGTCCGGCGGCCAAAGTCGCATGACCACACAAGTCGACCTCGGCAGCAGGAGTAAACCAGCGCAGCTCAAAATCATCCCGACCGGGCACAATAAAAGCGGTTTCCGATAAATTATTTTCTTCGGCTATTGCCTGCAGCACGTCATCGGCTAACCACGAGTCCAATGGCACCACAGCGGCGGGATTACCTTCGAACGCTTTTTCTGCAAACGCATCGACTTGATACAAAGGGAGTTGCACTTGTTTTTACCTTCTAGAAAATCAATCATAATGGGATGACTGCTAAGCCTTTCACAAACATCTTGGATATTCAAAAATAAATCTGTAGAAAGGCTCTTAATAGCTCAACGCTGCAACGCTCCGAAGCGATAAGGAATTTGTCATGGGACATCACCACCAGCATGGTCATGATCATTCAAAAGATATGCCTTCATCACGCCTCGGGTGGGCGTTCTTACTGAACTTCGTATTTACCATCATAGAGTTCATTGGCGGCATTCTCACCAACAGTACGGCAATTCTGGCCGATGCCGTTCATGACTTAGGTGACAGTCTATCGTTAGGGCTGGCATGGATCCTAAACAAACTTGGTAACAAGCAAGCCAATCACCTTTATACCTACGGCTATAAACGGCTCAATCTGGTCGGTGCTTTTATTAACGCTGTTGTTTTAATTGTCGGCTCGATATGGGTACTGGCTACCGCCGTGCCACGACTTTGGGAGCCTGAGATGCCAGTGGCTGACGGCATGATAGCGCTGGCAGTACTCGGCATTGCGGTGAATGGTTTTGCCGCTTATAAGCTCTCCCAGGGGCAGACGCTGAACGAGCGTGTCATTAACTGGCATTTATTAGAAGATGTTTTAGGTTGGGTAGCCGTTCTTATCGTCGGTATCGTACTGTTGTTTGTCGACTGGCCAATTTTGGATCCACTACTCTCTATCGCATTTACCTTATTCATTTTATTGAATGTATTTCGCAATTTAGCAGCAACCATCAAGTTATTTATTCAGGCCACCCCCGATGCACAGACCTATCAAAACGTCGCCAACTCATTACAACAGCTGCCCCATGTCTCGGGCGTACACCACCTGCACTTCTGGTCGCTCGACGGAGAGTCACATGTACTAACTGCCCACTTAGTCTTATCCAAAAACCTCGATGTACAAGAACGCGATGCTTTAAAGAGAAGTATTGACCAAGCTTTGGCTGAATATAAACTCAGCCATACGACGATCGAACTGGAACATCCGGACGAAACCTGTCGCGACGGGCCAAAGTAGCGCGAATAAAGCAAATATTCCTGTGGGATAAAACCTGACTTGATATAGATATTTGGTGCCGAGGGGGGGACTTGAACCCCCACGCTGTTACCAGCGGTGGATTTTGAATCCACTGCGTCTACCAATTCCGCCACCTCGGCATTATAGATGGGATGTCATAGTTGGTGACGGGATGGATTATACTCGCGAGTTTGTGCTAATCAAGCAAATATTAAAGAAATTTAACGGCTTTTTGTTCAACTGCTGATTCCTTAACCAAATAGCGCCGTAATTCGGTTTCCTGCTGCCCGCTAATAAACACCGTGCTATCATCGGCAACATATTAAACAGATGACTATGACTTAGACATTATGGTTACAGACGCTCAAAAGTTACACGCGAGTTTCCCCAGCGCTGGTTTTATAAGGCGTTTAGCCGCCTGGGTTTACGATTTATTGGTTGCAGCCGCGGTAATCATGCTCGCCTCTGCTATCGCTCTGGCGGTCGCCGGGGGACTAGCTGCGATGAACTTTATAACTCTGACCAAAGACTTTGACCATGCCGCATGGCTGTCGCAAGGCCCCTGGTTTGGTATTTATCTATTACTCGTATTGGCGTGCTTCTTTGGCTATTTTTGGCGCAGCTCTGGGCAAACTATTGGTATGCGGGCCTGGCGTTTAAAATTGCAGAACCGCGACGGCAGTAAGCTTACCCTGAAACAAACACTGCTGCGTTTATTAACCTGTCTCGGTGGCTTAGGTTCGGTGTGGATGCTGATAGATTTTAAGAACCGTCGCGCACTGCAAGACTATGTTGCCGGAACCGAGCTAGTGGTGTTATCCAAAGAGGCCAACCAGCTGTTTTATTGGCAGGATCTCTAAGTCAGTTACCTTTTCGCTGCATAAAGTAGACGGCCAGGCCGGCAAACACCAGGCTTGGCAACAGCGCCCCAAGTACCGCGGGAATTTGGTACACCTGAGCCAAGGGTCCAAAAATCTCGTTCGTCACATGAAAACCGAAACCGGTAACCACCCCTAGCAGAATTCTTGCCCCCATACTGGTTGAGCGCAGTGGCCCAAAGATAAACGATAACGCCACCAATAGCATCACGGCAACGGTTACTGGTGCTAGTAATTTACGCCAAAGCGCCAGTTCATAACGCTGTGCAGATTGCTGATTACTTTCTAAATAAGTCAGGTAGTCCACTAAGCCGCTAATCGACAATGACTCAGGTTTAACCGTCACTACACCTAATTTATCGGGCGTCAACGACGACTGCCAGGTCTTCGAGGGCAGCGTGCGTTCAATGATTTCTCGTTCCAGCAGTTCGGTTACGGTTACCTGATTTAACCGCCAACGCTGATCCTGAAACACCGCTGAGCGCGCGTAAGTCACGGTTTCTAACTGTTGCTCACCGTCAAACTGATAAATAAGCACACTGTTTAGTTGACCGGTATCCTGCACCTCACCAATATTAATAAAGTTATTGCCGTCCTTAGCCCAGACGCCGCGTTGCGCGGAAATCAAGCTACCTCCGGAAATCTCCTGCGCACGGATCAAGCGCCCTTTTGCCTCCATCGGAGGAGCGACCCATTCACCAATAGCCATAACCGCTACCATCATAATGACCGCGGTTTTCATCACAGCGGTAATTATATTTAGCCGTGAGCGACCCGCAGCCATCATTACCACTAGCTCCGAGTTACTGGCCAACATGCCCATACCAATTAAACCACCCAACAACGCTGCCATTGGGAAGAAAACTTCGATGTCGCGCGGCAGGCTGTAAAATACAAATAAAGCGGCGTCGATTACTTCGTAGTTGCCACGGCCCACGGATTTTAGCTGCTCAACAAAGCGAATAAGTGATGACAGTCCAGTTAGCACCGCTAGGCTTAATAGCGAGGTGCGCAGAACGGTAATGCCAATGTATCTGTCTAAAATTCCAAACATTAACCACGCCCCCAACGCATACTCGCTAATACTTTCAGCCCTGTTGGGCGACCTTTGCCAATTAAAATAATGCCAAAAATCAGCAGCCCTATGTGAATCCACCATAACCCAATACTGGCTGGGATTACGCCATCACGAATGGCCGATTTGGCCGCCATCAGCAGTAGAAAATAACCTAGGTAAATCAACAATGCCGGTGCCATCCGCGCAAACTTACCTTGTCTCGGATTAACCCGGCTTAGCGGCACTGCAATTAAAGTAAGTAACGGCATCGCCAACGGAATAGCGACTCGCCACTGAAACTCAGCGATTGCGGCTGTACTGTTCTCGCGCAATAACTCTGGTGTGCTGTAAGCCTCAAGTTTGCGCAATTGCTCATTCACCGGTTGTTCTTTAATCTGCAACCTATAACTGTCAAAAGTCATTAGTTGATAACTATCGCCGTCGCCGGCAAAACGTTTGCCTGAATTCAGCTCTAGCCATTGTGAACCCGACGTCTCTGTGATCACCCGTCCGGTATCGGCCATAACCACACTACCGGACTGTATTTCGCCCTGTTCATGCTGGTGCTGGGCGACAAACACTTTGTCCAGCTGTCCGCTGTCTGTCTGCTGCTGCACGAAAATCACCGCTTTTTGGTTGCTGGCTTGCTGAAAACGTCCAGGTATCAGCGCAGTTAAGCCTGTTTCCGAGCGAGCTTTATCTTCTATTTGTTGCTCCTGATCCAAAGCCCAGGGAACTGCCCATAGGGTCAGTGCTGCAGTTGCCAGGGCCAATATCAGCGCTACCACCAAAGTTACGCGAGTAACGTACCATTCGCTGACTCCGCAGGCATGCAACACAGTCATCTCATTGTCGGCATAGATACGACCGTGCGCCAGCAGAATTCCTAAAAATAAACTGAGCGGCAGAATCAATGACAACAGTGCTGGCAAGTTCAGCGATAACAACTGAAAAATGATGGTTCCCGGGATATCGCCTTCAGACGCGTCAGATAGCACACGTACAAACTTCTGACTGACGAAAATCGTCATCAGAATAAACAAAACGGCGAGCTGAGATTTAAACGTCTCGCTGATTAAATATTTAAAAATGCGCACTGGTCTCAACTCTTAACATTGGTTTTTACTGGAATAGCTGTGATTTTTAAGTAAACTTGTTATTTTAACAACAAATTTATGCTTTAGGTAAACTATAGCAGGCCTTTAGCCCTATCGAAACAGGAGCCTTTTCATGGAGTTCAGCGTAAAAAGTGGTAACCCGGAAAAACAACGCTCTGCTTGCATCGTCGTTGGAGTGTTTGAGCCACGTCGACTTTCAGGAGTAGCCGAACAATTAGACAATGTCAGCGAGGGCTACTTAAGTAATTTATTACGACGTGGGGATCTCGAAGGCAAGTCCGGCCAAGTCCTGTTATTGCATCATGTGCCTAACGTATTAGCCGAGCGTGTATTGTTGGTCGGCTGTGGCAAGGAGCGCGAATTAGATGAGCGCCAGTACCGCCAAATTATTACTAAAACCATTAATACGCTTAACGAGACAGGTTCGATGGAAGCAGTGTGCTTTTTAAGCGAGTTGCATGTTAAAGGCCGCGACACCTACTGGAAAGTACGCCAGGCCGTTGAGGCTGCACGCGCCTCTATTTACAGTTTTAACCAACTGAAAACCAAAAAAGAAGAACCCCGGCGACCGTTACGCAAATTAATTTTTAATGTGCCGAGTCGCAAAGAGCTGGCGATTGGCGAGCAAGCAGTACAACACGGGTTAAGCGTTGCAGCGGGCATGGATCGCTGTCGTGACGTGGCCAATATGCCACCTAATATCTGTACTCCGCGCTACCTTGCCCAACAGGCTGAGGAAATGGCCGAGCAGTTTGACAACCTAACCGTGACTACGGTTGAGGAAAAAGAAATGGAACAGCTGGGTATGAATGCATACCTAGCCGTTGGCCGGGGTTCAGATAAAGAGTCAGTGCTTACGTTGATGCATTACCGCGGCGCGCCAGACGATCAGGCACCTATTGTGTTAGTCGGAAAAGGCCTTACTTTTGACTCTGGTGGTATCTCAATAAAGCCATCGGCCAATATGGATGAAATGAAATACGACATGGGTGGTGCCGCCGGCGTTATTGGTGCTATGCAATCACTCGCCGAACTACAACTCCCGATTAACGTTATTGGTGTTATGGCAGGCTGCGAAAACATGCCTGACGGCAAAGCGTATCGCCCGGGTGATATTCTTACTACCATGAGTGGACAAACCGTAGAAGTTTTAAATACCGACGCGGAAGGTCGTTTGGTGCTGTGCGATACGCTGACTTATGTCGAACGATTTGAGCCGGAGCTGGTTATCGATATGGCGACCTTAACCGGAGCCTGTGTGGTGGCTTTAGGCTCTCACGCATCGGCCGTTTTAAGTCAACACAACCCATTGGCCAGCGAGATTCTAAAT
This sequence comes from Pseudomonadota bacterium, assembly GCA_051746345.1. Lineage (GTDB taxonomy): Bacteria > Pseudomonadota > Gammaproteobacteria > Enterobacterales > Alteromonadaceae > Idiomarina. Next base: position 69,555 of record JBNJEZ010000007.1, on the reverse strand, counting down.
GCTGCAGCGCAAAGCGGTGACAAGGCCTGGCGCTTACCGCTATGGGATGAATATCAGTCGCAACTTGATAGTCCCTTTGCCGATATGCAGAATCTGGGTGGCAAAGAGGCCGGCACCATTACCGCCGCCTGCTTCTTATCGCGCTTTACTAAAAAATATACCTGGGCTCATATGGATATTGCTGGCACTGCCTGGAATGGGGGCGCTAATAAAGGCTCAACCGGTCGCCCTGTGCCTTTACTCACGCAATTTTTAATTAACCGTTGCAACAGTTCAGAAGCTAGCGATTGATATGCCAAACGTTACTTTTTTCTTGCTACCGGATGTTGACGAAAACGAGCAAAACAACTTGATTTGCGATAGAATTGCGGACCTTTTTCGGCAGCACAAAAAAGTTCGGGTCTGGGGCCGCGATCAAGCTCACGCCGAGGCCCTGGACGAGCTATTGTGGCAGCGACCGGCAGACGCTTTTATACCGCACAATCTGTTCGGAGAGGGCCCGGCTAATGGCGTGCCTGTTGAGTTATGCTGGCCAGAGGCAAGTGGCATTCAGCGTCGGCCAGGCTATGTTTTATTGAACTTAGCAGAACAAGTACCCGTGCAGGCGCAGCAAAGCCAAACGGTATTTGATGTTGTGCCCAGCGATGACGCCGGCAAAAAGCTCGCTCGCGAGCGTTATAAACACTATCGGGCCAATGGGTGTCAGTTGCACACCCAGCCTTTAAACCCAGAGCAGAAATAAGGTCATTATGGACAAGACGTACTCCCCTAAAGACATTGAAGAGAACCTCTACCAGCAGTGGGAAGAAAAAGGCTACTTTAAACCGAGTGGCGAAGGTGATTCCTACTCCATTATGATTCCCCCGCCCAACGTCACCGGCAGCTTGCACATGGGGCACGCGTTTCAGCACACAATCATGGACATACTGACCCGTTACCAGCGGATGGATGGCAGTAATACCTTGTGGCAAGTGGGTTCTGACCATGCCGGTATCGCCACCCAGATGGTGGTCGAACGGCAACTTGCTGCTGAAGGTTTGTCGCGGCAGGAGTTGGGCCGTGAAAAGTTTATCGATAAAGTCTGGGAATGGAAGGCGGAGTCTGGCGGCACGATAACTCAACAAATGCGTCGCCTCGGTGACTCTGTTGATTGGGATCGTGAGCGTTTTACCATGGACGAAGGCCTGTCAAAAGCGGTCCGCGAGGTCTTCGTACAACTGCATCAAGACAACCTAATCTACCGCGGTAAGCGGTTGGTTAACTGGGACCCAAAACTACAGACTGCAATTTCTGATCTGGAAGTGGAAAACCAAGAACAGCAAGGCTTTATCTGGCATCTACGCTATCCACTCGCCGACGGGGCACAAACTCAGGACGGTAAAGATTATCTGGTCGTCGCCACCACCCGACCAGAAACTATGCTGGGCGATATTTGCGTTGCTGTGCATCCGGACGATGAACGCTACCGCCATTTAGTCGGAAAGCAGGTCGAGCTGCCGGTTGTGAATCGCCGCATTCCAATTATTGCAGACGATTACGTAGACGCTGAGTTCGGTACTGGCTGCGTTAAAATTACCCCAGCCCATGACTTTAATGACTACGAAGTTGGTAAACGCAACCAAATGGGTATGATTTCGGTATTTGACAACACCGCCACAGTACTGGCAAAAGCCGGCCTTTATACCAGTACTGGTGAGCAGCTAACCGAACTCAATGGGTTTAATGGCGAGCTGCCTGAACGTTACGCAGGCCTTGACCGGTTCGACGCCCGTAAGCAGCTAATTGAAGAATTTGATAGCAACGGTTTACTCGAAAAAACCGAGAAGCACACTAACAAAGTGCCTTACGGCGATCGCGGAGGAGTTCCGATTGAGCCTCACCTAACTGACCAGTGGTATGTTCGCGCCGCTCCCCTGGCAGAACAAGCAACCGCAGCTGTTGAAGACGGCCGCATCGAGTTTGTCCCCAAACAGTACGAAAATATGTACTTTAGCTGGATGCGTGACATTCAGGATTGGTGCATATCGCGCCAATTATGGTGGGGCCATCGAATACCAGCTTGGTATGATAATGACGGCAATGTGTACGTTGGCCGTAATGAAGAAGAAGTGCGCCAGCAGAATAACCTTGGCGATACCGCTTTGACTCAGGACGAAGATGTACTGGATACCTGGTTCTCATCAGCGTTATGGACGTTCTCGACGCTCGGCTGGCCGGAAAAAACCGAAGACTTAAAGACCTTCCACCCGACTGACGTACTGGTCACCGGCTTTGATATTATTTTCTTCTGGGTTGCCCGCATGATCATGATGACCATGCACTTTATGAAAGATGAACAGGGCCAGCCACAAGTGCCGTTCAAAAAAGTGTATGTAACGGGCCTTATCCGGGACGAAGAAGGTCAAAAAATGTCTAAGTCTAAAGGCAATGTTTTAGACCCACTGGACATGATTGATGGTATTAGTGCCGACGAGTTAGTGGCCAAGCGTACCGCCAACCTGATGCAGCCTAAAATGCGTGAGAAAATCGAAAAATCCACGCGCAAGCAATTTCCGGAAGGGATTTCGGCACATGGTACTGATGCACTGCGCTTTACGTTGACCGCACTGGCTTCGACCGGCCGCGATATTAACTGGGATATGAAGCGCCTGGAAGGCTATCGCAACTTCTGCAATAAACTTTGGAACGCTAGCCGCTTTGTGCTCATGAACACCGAGCAACACGATTGCGGTGCTGAAGGTGGCGATATGTCTTTATCGCTGGCTGATCAATGGATCCTTGCGCGCTTTAACGCAACCGTTAAAGAATTCCGGCAAGCTCTGGATAATTATCGGTTCGATATGGCCGCCTCTATAGCCTACGAGTTCACCTGGAATCAGTTCTGTGACTGGTACCTTGAGCTAACCAAACCGGTGCTGCAAAACGGTACTGAGGTCGAGCAACGTGGTACCCGGCATACACTCGTTTCAGTGTTAGAGCAGCTATTACGGTTACTTCATCCAATTACACCCTATATCACTGAGACTATCTGGCAGCGGGTTAAGCCGTTAACCGGTGTGAATGGCGAGACCATTATGTTGCAACCTTTCCCGACGGTAACAGACGATACCGACGTGCAGGCAATGCAGGATATGGAGTGGTTAAAACGCGTTATCGTTGCAGTACGTAACATTCGTGGCGAGATGGATTTATCACCGAATAAATCGCTGCCGCTGTTGCTGTCTCATGCTGACAAAGTCGCGGCTGGCCGGATTGAACAGAATAAAAACTTTTTAGCCAGCCTCGCCAAGTTGGAATCGATTGAGTTTTTAGCTGACGACCAAGAGCCGCCGGCCAGTATGACAGCGCTGGTAGATAACCTGCAGCTGCATATTCCGATGGCAGGACTGATTGATAAAGAGGCAGAGCTTAAGCGTCTGACTAAAGCAATAGAAAAGGCGGAAAAAGACCTGCAACGCGTTAGTGGCAAGCTCAGCAATGAAAACTTTGTTAGTAAAGCACCGGAAGCGGTAATTGCTAAAGAGCGTGAAAAGCAAAAAGAAGCTCAGGAGTTGGTTGACCAGCTAAAAGAGCAACTGGAAAAAATAGAAGCGCTGTAATAGCGCTTCTGTTTTACTCTTCTTCAAACTCATCGTCGAGCAGCGTTCCCCAGCCATCGTAGTCCACCTGGCACTCGTTGGCTATCGCTGCTACTTCGCGGATCTGCCGGGCTAACACCGACTCATCCAACTCAACATCAACTGAAGCTGCGAATGCAAACCAACGCTGACCTTGCTCATCTTCAAATTCATCAGCATCATCTACGTGATAGCCTTCTTTAACCAGCTCAACCGCGGCTTTTTCCAACTTAGTAAAGTCCTGGCTGGCTAGATGATGCTCTATTTCGTAAAGCTGCGATGGGTCAGCACCATCATCAATCAACGCCTCAATTGTTTGCTGGCTTTGTTGCAATAGCTCATCTAAATTAGCCGTCATGCATTTTCCTTTTCTGGCTGCTGTGGTTTATCAAGTTCAGCAATTTTCTGCGCCATTTGTTGATGGCACTGTTTGCTTAAATCGCGCAGTGTTTCTTTGCGATAGTTAGCTATTTTAACCGGCTGCAAAAACTCGACTCGGAGCTCCCCATTATCCCACCGGTTCATTTTGATTTTATCATGTAAGTTAGATACGCACACCGGTACGATATCCACGCCAGCCTGAAACGCAGTATGAAAAGCTCCATTCTTAAATGGTAACAAGCCACGTCCGGCACTGCGTGTTCCTTCCGGGAACATCCACACCGAAATATCCCGCTTTTTTATCGCCGTAGCTGTTTGCGCAATAGTGCCGTGTGCTTTGCCTTTATTCTTACGATCAATCAGGATATTGCCGGCCAGCCAGTATAACCAGCCAAAAAACGGTATCCAGCGCAGGCTTTTTTTACCCACAGTGACCGTGTTAGGTGGCAGAGTTGCCGCTACTGTGAATATTTCCCAACTGTTCTGGTGGTTACATATATAGACATAGGGTCCTCCGACAGGCACATCCGGATGTACTTTCACCTTTAGTTTTAAACCCAATATACGGGTTGCCCAACCGAAAATACCTGCCCACATAAAGGTATTGTTGCGATGGAATGGCCGTAAGATACAGAATAAACAACCACCGATACCAAATAGAACAACAAATATCCCTAGTAGTAACCAGCGAAACGCAGCTAACATCTTTTCTCCTTGTTGTTGAGTCCCGCTAGTATAGCTTTTTTAGTACTGACAAACGTCCGATCAGTGGTCATCCGTTGACTCAACTACCTCATTTTTATCCGGTGCATTCTCAACCGTAATCGCATCTACCCGCTGTAAACCGCGCGGTAGCTTGTTGCCACGGCGTCCCCGCTCACCACGATAATGTTCAATGTCCGATGGTTTTAAGGTCAGTTTCCGCTTGCCGGCCTGTAAAGTCACCACAGCACCTTCCGGCACTGTTGCTAGTGCCACTACGTATTCTTCGCGGCCTTGGGCTCGTAACGCCGGAATATTAATCAGTTTATTGCCTTTGCCTTTACTCAACTGCGGCAAATCAGCCACCGGGAACACCAACATTCTGCCCTCATTGGACACTACCACCACACTGTCGTTATTAACGTCGTTAACCGTTATTGGCGATAATACTTTGCCTCCGGTTGGCAGTGTTAAAATGGCTTTGCCGTTTTTATTGCGGCTAACTAAGTCATTAAACTGACACACAAACCCATAACCAGCGTCAGAGGCTAATAAATAGTGTTGCTGTTCTTTGCCCATTAAGACATGTTCAACCGATTCGCCACCGACAATGTTAAAACGGCCTGTTAGCGGCTCTCCCTGACTGCGCGCGGATGGAAGCAGGTGTGCTTCACAGGAATAGCTGCGCCCAGAAGAATCAACAAACACCACCGGCTGGTTGCTTTTACCTTCGGCCGACGCCAGGAAACTGTCGCCAGATTTATAACTTAACTTCTCGCCGTCGATGTCATGTCCTTTAGCGCTTCGTACCCAGCCCTTGCTGGAGAGCACAACCGTCACTGACTCAGCAGGAGTCAGTTCTCTCTCAGTTAACGCTTTTGACTCACTGCGGGTTACTAGTGGCGAGCGACGATCATCGCCATAAGTCTTGGCATCGGCCAATAGCTCTTTCTTAATCAATGTCTTTAAGCGGCGATCAGAGCTCAGCAGAGTTTCTAGCTTTTCCCGCTCTTTTTCCAACTCGTCCTGCTCACCTTTTAGCTTCATTTCTTCCAACTTAGCTAAATGGCGAAGTTTTAATTCAAGGATGGCTTCGGCCTGTTTATCACTTAACCCAAAGCGCTTAACCAGCTCTTGTTTGGGCTTATCTTCATAACGAATAATTTCTATCACTTCGTCGATATTCAGGTACGCAATCAGTAAGCCTTCGAGCAAGTGCAGTCGTGCCAGCACTTTGTCCAGCCGGTACTGTAATCGCCGAGTAACCGTTTGCAGGCGATACTGCAGCCATTCCGTTAAAATACCGACTAACGGCTTAACTTTAGGACGGCCATCCAGACCCAGAATATTCAGGTTCACCCGATATTGCTTTTCTAAGTCTGTGGTAGCGAATAAATGCGCCATCAACTGCTCTACATCAACCCGGTTCGAGCGAGGCACGACCACCAGCCGGGTCGGGTTTTCGTGATCCGATTCATCTCGTAAGTCGGACACCAACGGCAGCTTTTTAGCCTGCATCTGCGCCGCCACCTGCTCCAGAATCTTAGCGCCGGAAGCGTGGTGCGGTAATGCGGTAATAACCACTTCACCGTCTTCCATGACATACTTGGCACGCATTTTAATGGTGCCACGGCCGCTCTCATATAGCTTTTTAATATCGGCGGCGGGTGTAATAATTTCTGCATCAGTCGGGTAATCAGGGCCGTGTAAATGCTCCATTACCTGATCCAGATCGGCACTGGGTTTATCCAGTAGCAGTGCACAAGCATTGGCAACTTCACGCACGTTATGCGGCGGAATATCGGTTGCCATACCCACCGCGATACCGGTAACGCCGTTAAGCAGAATATGCGGTAGCCGCGAAGGCAAAACCTTTGGCTCTTTCATGGTACCGTCAAAGTTCGGTATCCAGTCGGAAGTACCCTGCCCTAGTTCACTCAGTAAAACTTCGCTAAACCGCGACAGCTTTGCTTCGGTATAACGCATCGCCGCAAACGACTTAGGATCATCGGGAGAACCCCAGTTACCCTGCCCATCGACCAACGGGTAACGATAGGAAAAAGGTTGCGCCATTAATACCATTGCTTCGTAACAGGCACTATCCCCGTGTGGGTGGAACTTACCCAACACGTCACCAACTGTACGCGCAGATTTTTTATATTTCGCCAGTGCCGATAAACCCAGTTCGGACATCGCATAGACGATACGCCGCTGCACCGGTTTTAAGCCATCGCCAATATGCGGCAGTGCCCGGTCCATGATCACGTACATCGAATAGTTCAGGTAAGCCTCTTCGGTAAAGCGGCTTAACGGTGTCTGTTCAGTAACTTCCGTCGACATTAATACTCTCCGTTATAGCTCAGCCAAATCGGCCATGTTGCCTTTGCTTTCTAACCAGGCTCTGCGATCTGAAGAGCGCTTTTTGGCCAACAGCATGTCCATTAATTCTTCCATGTGCTCTGCGTCATCTATCGTTAACTGAACCAGGCGACGGGTATTCGGGTCCATCGTGGTTTCACGCAAGGTTAACGGGTTCATTTCGCCCAAGCCTTTGAAGCGTTGTACATTCACTTTACCTTTGCGCTTTTCGGCTTCAATACGCTCTAAGATGCCGCGTTTTTCGTCCTCGTCCAGCGCATAAAAAACATCTTTGCCCACATCGATACGATATAACGGCGGCATCGCCACAAAAATATGGCCATTTTCCACCAGAGGCCGAAAATGTTTCACAAATAAGGCACACAGCAGTGTTGCGATATGCAGACCATCCGAGTCAGCATCTGCTAATACGCAAATTTTGTTGTAGCGCAGTTTATCCAGATCAACCGTATTGGGATCCACTCCCACTGCGACTGAAATATCGTGGATTTCCTGCGATGCTAAAATCTGGTCAGGTTCGACTTCCCAGGTGTTAAGAATTTTACCGCGTAACGGCATCACCGCCTGAAAATCTCTATCCCTGGCTTGCTTGGCAGAGCCGCCGGCCGAGTCACCCTCGACTAAAAACAATTCGCTACGTGATGGTTCCTGACTACTGCAGTCAGTCAGCTTTCCAGGTAAAGCCGGACCCTGAGTTACTTTTTTACGGACAACTTTTTTGCTGGCTTTTAACCGCCGCTGGGCATTGGAAATACACAGATCTGCTAATGCTTCTGCTTGTTCAGTATGCTCATTTAACCAAAGGCTAAAGGCGTCTTTTACGATGCCTGAAATAAAGCTTGCGGATTGGCGCGACGATAGCCGCTCTTTTGTTTGTCCGGCAAATTGCGGATCCTGCATTTTGGTCGACAGGATATAGCTACAACGTTCCCAGACATCTTCAGGGGTTAGCTTTACACCGCGCGGTAGCAGGTTACGAAACTCACAGAACTCACGCATAGCTTCTAATAAACCTTGCCGCAAGCCGTTAACGTGAGTCCCCCCAAGAGCCGTCGGGATCAGGTTAACGTAGCTCTCATTAACTCCCTCACCCCCTTCCGGTAGCCAGGTTACTGCCCAGTCAACCGCTTCGGTCTGACCCGAGAAACTACCGTCGAAAGGTTCTTCCGGTAAAGTTGGGATGTCACTGACTGCTTCAATCAAATAGTCAGTCAGACCATCCTGGTAAAACCAGCTGTCTTCTTGTTCATCAACATGGTTTTTAAACTGAATGGTCAGGCCGGGACAAAGTACAGCTTTTGCCCGCAACAAGTGACGCAGTTTAGTAACCGAGAATTTCGGTGCATCAAAATATTTGGTATCCGGCCAAAAGTGGACACGAGTACCTGTATTGCGCTTACCACAGCTTCCAGTTACCTCTAGCTCACTGACTTTATCGCCGTTTTCGTAAGCCATTTCATAGACTTTACCGTCACGTTTTATGGTCAGCTCGACCCGTTTCGACAGTGCGTTAACAACCGAGATACCAACCCCGTGCAAACCACCGGAAAACTGATAGCTTTTATTGGAGAATTTACCGCCCGCATGAAGTTTACTCATGATCAACTCCACCCCGGGGACTTTTTCTTCAGGATGTATATCGACTGGCATTCCACGTCCGTCGTCAAACACTTCCAGTGACTGATCCTGATGCAGGATAACGGTAACAGTCTTAGCATGGCCAGCGAGCGCTTCGTCCACACTATTATCAATAACTTCCTGGCCAAGATGATTAGGTCGGGTTGTATCGGTGTACATTCCCGGTCGGCGCTGCACAGGCTCCAGCCCATTCAGCACTTCTATTGAATCGGATTTATAGTCTGTCATGAGTTCCTGTTGTTATCGCTTAGCGCTTTATTGTTATAGACGCCGAATGGCTGCTATCAATGTACCGTTATCAGCTTCTTATTTGAAGCCATGCGGCATAAATTTATCGGTAACCGCTGCTCTTAACTGACCTTGTTCTCGGCAGAGCGTTAGCCAGTCCGCCAAAAACTGGTTCACCTGAAACTTTTCGTCGCGGTGACGCATATCCTGATTGGGTTGTTGATAATGCACAGCCAGCCGTCTGACGCCCTGACTAGCGATCACTTCAGCCATGCGAACATCGTGATATAAACGAACCTCCAGGCTAGCCTGTAAGTAATTTGCAGCCCAGTGACTGGGCTGCTGAACAATATCAACATCGGTAGTATAACGTGACTCGCTTTTAATGGTCAGCTCGAACGTAAGAAATTGGCCTGCACGGATAGTGACCGGCACATCGGCAGCGTCAGGCAATAGATTGACTAGCCCCGCATAGTTGCGTTCATGCAACTGATGTAATGCAGCAACATCAACTACGTACTGCTTTTGTCCGTTCAAGTCACTCTCCTCAGTCGTTAAATAATTGAGCCGTGTGCAACTGCATCCATTGTAGCCCAATCACGCTAGCCGCATTGTTAAAATATCCTTTTTCTAACATAGTAACGGCTTCATTGAAGTCGATCCGGCTCACCCGAATGTCCTCATGTTCTTCTGCGATACCGCCTAGCTCAACGGCGTCAGCCGCATTTACTTTGGCAATATAAATACTAAGCCGTTCATTGGTACCGCCGGGGCTCGAATAGTAGCTTAACGCGTATTGCAGTTGCTCCGCCTTTAACCCGGCCTCTTCCATCAGTTCACGTTCAGCGACTTGCTCAGCTGATTCGTCAGCATCGAACATACCGGCGACAAACTCAAATAACCACGGGCCGTGCTCATTTTCCATCGCACCGACCCTAAACTGTTCTAACACCACCAACTCGTTGGTTTTCGGGTCATAAGGAATAACCATCACAGCGTCACCGCGATCCATCAATTCCCGGTCAATAGTTGCGCTCCAGCCGCCGTTAAACAACCGGTGTTGCAGTCGATAACGAAAAATAGAAAGAAAACCTTCGTGCAACGCTTCTCGTTTCTCGATCTGTACATCTTTTTTATGAAATTTTGCCTTCACAGTCATCCTTATTATCGTATTTCTCGTTCAATTCATCGATAAACATACATTCTGTTACACTTAGGCGTGATCTGAAACCATCTTTCGCTTAAAGTTATAACAATCTCAGGTTAAACTGGTATTCATTCAGCACTGTATGTAAAATATTCGTCAATTGCTCAATTATAAGCTACGGGACATAACAAACGATGAAAAAGCATTTACTGTCCGCAACTGTTGGTTTAGCGCTTTCCACAGTTACATTTACGTCAAGCGCCGACGATTTGGCTCAAATCTATCAACTTGCGACTAAAAACGATCCTGCATTATTGCGTGCCGCCGCTGAACGCGACGCTGCGCAGAAAGAGATTGATATAGCGCAATCAGGCTTTTGGCCTCAAGTGACCGGTTCACTGGGTGCCTCCGACGCCAAATCGGATAGCTACCAACCAGGGCTTGGCGTTTACGAACGTGAGCAAACCGGCTGGAATGCTGGCATCAATATTAACCAAAGCGTGTTTGACTGGAGTACCTGGAAACAGTCTGACATTGCCGAAAAGCAAGCTTACCGTGCTGAAGTAGGCTATCGCGATGCCGCTCAGGGCTTAATGCTGCGGGTGGTAAATGCGTATTTTGGAGCGCTGCAGGCACAAGACGATCTGGACTTTGCCAAAGCAGAAAAACGCGCCATTGAACGCCAGCTGGAACAAACCAAACAGCGGTTCTCAGTGGGTCTTACAGCCATCACTGATGTGCACGAAGCACAGGCTCAGTTCGACACGGCAGTAGCCTCGGAAATTCAGGCGCGTAATTCGGTTAAAATTGCGATGGAAAATATTCGCGAGATCACAGGCCAATATCCTGATTCTCTTGCTGGCCTCAATACCGAATCTTTTTCCCCGTCAGAACCGACTCCGTCAGAAGTCCGCGAATGGGTTAAAAAGGCCGAAAACGGCAACTTAAGTCTGATGCAGAGCATGGTCTCTGTAGAGATAGCGTCTCAGCAAATTAAGTTGCAGCAGACAGGCCACTACCCAACGGTATCTTTAAGTGCCAGTTGGGGGACCGATGACAACGAGACAACGGTTAATGGCGAAGAGAATGATTTACCCCGGTTAGATTCGCGTCAGATTGGATTAAACGTTAATGTTCCAATCTTCTCCGGCTTTAGAACCTCGGCACAAACGCAACAGGCGCGTGATAATTACGTTGCTTCTAGCCAGACCATGGTAGAAACGCAGCGCACCGTAGAACGTGAAGTTCGTAACGCCTTTTATGACGTGAATGCATCGATTTCGAGCATCAAAGCGTTTCAGCAGTCAGTGACCTCAGCAGAAAGTGCGTTAAAAGCAACTGAGGCAGGCTTCGAAGTGGGTACCCGTACCATCGTTGATGTATTAAACAGTACTCGTAATCTGTTTAATGCACGTCGTAACTTAGCTGAAGCTCGCTACGGCTATGTGCGCCAGCGTTTGGCTTTAGAGCAAGCCATTGGTGACCTAACGCCAAACGACTTAGATTCGATAAATGCCAGCCTATCAGAAAATGTTGATAGCACAGCCGCTGACTAACACACGCTTTTAAGTGGCGTAAACAAAGGCATCGTAACAGGTCTGTTCACGATGCCTTTTAGTTTTGTGCTAGTATGCCGAAAACTAAGCTGGTGATAAAAACATACCGTGATCGAAAAGCCTAAATTCAAACTCTATTTTCTCCACCCTAAGTTCTGGCTAACCTGGCTGGGCGTACTTTTTCTGTATCTAGTTTCCTGGCTTCCGTACCGCCTGCAACTGCTGCTCGGCAAGGGCCTGGGACGACTGTTTAAGAAAGCAATGCCACGCCGGGTCAACATAGCAAGGCGTAATTTGGAGCTGTGTTTCCCTGATTACTCAGCAGACAAAATTGAGCAGCTTGTCACCAAGAACCTGGAAAATACCGGTATCGCCTATTTTGAAATAGGTATTGCCTGGTGGTGGCCTAACTGGCGAATCAAACGCAAACTGCATGTTCACGGCAAACAAAATTTAGACAACGCACAGCAAGGTGGCAAGGGCGTATTAATGCTGTTGTTTCACTTTTTAAGCTTAGAAGTTCATGCTCGGCTACATGGACTGGTAAAACCCGCTGTCGGTTTATATCGCCCACACAATAACGCGGTTATGGAGTTCTTGCAGACACGCGGACGCGGACGCTCGAACAAATATATGATCCAAAGACGTGATGTTAAGGGCATGCTTAACGCCATTAAACAAGGTGAGATAGCGGGTTATTTACCCGATCAGGACTACGGCCGCAGACGGGTTGAGTTTGTCCCGTTTTTTAATGTTGCAGATGCCTCAACGACCACCGGTACAACGTTATTTGCCCAGCATCCTAATTGCAATGTGCTGGTCAGTCGCTGTGTTCGCCGCGATGATGGTAGCGGATACGATGTTTATTACGAGCCGGCATTAACCAACTTCCCAAGCGGCGATGACAAAGCAGATGCGGCTTATATTAATAGTTTGGTCGAAGAAGCGGTTTTAAAAGCACCGACCCAATACCTCTGGGTACACCGTCGGTTTAAAACTCGGCCAGAAAAAGACATGCCCAGCTATTACGACTGAGCTACTCAAACAGTCGTTGCCAGCATTCTAAAACGGCCTGGCGTTCGTTGGTTAAATCGTGTTGCACCAACACGTTTTCGCCCTGTAGCGCCAGCGAGTGACTTTCGCAGCGAAAGATCTGAAACGCATTAATCAGGTTTTGTACATCGACTTCAGGTATCAGTTGTAGCTCCTGAGCGACGGTCAATATTCGTATGTTATCACTGTAGCGGCATAATTTCGGGTGCTCGTCGGAATAAGCCAACACCAGGTATTGCGTGATAAATTCGATATCGGCAATGCCACCCCGATCCTGTTTAAGATCAAAGCTCTGCTGCTCAGTATCATCGGACTTGGAAGCTAAGTGTTCACGCATCTTCTTGCGCATACTCAGCACGTCTTGTTTTAATCCATCCTTGTCGCGCGGTCGCGACAGCATCGACTGCCTTATATCCTCTAACTCTGCGCACAGATAGTGATTTCCATATACGCAACGAGCTCTTACCAACGCCTGCACTTCCCAGGTCCAGGCGTCTTCACGTAAATATCGTACAAAGGAGCTCACCTGAGTCACTAGCAATCCGGCCTGACCCGATGGCCGCAGCCGTAAATCCACATCATAAAGAACCCCCGCGACGGTGCGAGTAGTGAACAAATGTAAAATCCGTTGAGCCAGGCGCAAATAAAACTGTTGCACTTCTATCGGCTTCGGGCCATCGGTTTGTGCCTGATAATCAGCGTCGCAAACAAAGACCAAATCCAAATCGGAGCCATAACCAAGCTCTAGGCCACCGAGCTTGCCGTAACCGAGAACGGCAAAGCCGGTATCGTCAATCGAACGTCCGGGTGGTGTGCCATGTTTTTGCGTCAACTGTGTCCACGCCATGGTAACCACTTCGGCGATAACGGCCTGGGCTAAATAACTTAAGTGATCGCTTACTTTCATCAGCTCCAGAGCGCCACTGATATCGGCCGCAGCAATTTTTAACTGCAATGCTTGTTTTGCCTGACGCAAAGCATCCATCTGCCGTTCCATATCCTGTTCCGGAATGCGAACCAGGTAGTCGCGCAGCAGGCCCGGGTAATCATCAGGCTCAGCAAGTTGATAGAGTTGTTGTGGATCGATCAGTTCGTCTAACAGCATCGGATGGAGTGCTAGTTTTTCTGATACCCAGGGGCTTGCCGCGCACAACTTACTTAACTGCTCGCGAGCACCTGGATTTTCCGCGAGCAACTCAATGTAGGCGGTTCGACTCATAATCGCCCGAATCACCGAAAGCACCCGTTCCAAAAGTTGAACTGGGTGTTGTTGCTGCAAAATCTGTCGTAACAATAAGGGCATTAAACGGGTTAAAGCAGAGCGTCCTCTGGGTCCGGAGCTGCGTTTCCTCGTTTCGAGCCGAAAATCTTTGATCTGTTGCCAAACAGTATCAACATCAGCCTCGGTTTCCTGCGCTAAAATCTCCAGCGCTGCGTCATCCTCCAGCATATCCTGCCAAAGCACTTGCAAGCCCTGCTCTTCTTCGTCTTCTTCCGACTGTGCTCCCACCACCTGCTGAAATTCATCATGAATACGTTTCATCACCGCAGTCACTTCAGCCATTAAGGTGGCCCAGTCATCATAACCTAACAGATAACAAAGCTGCTGTTGCCGAAGCTCCTCCTCCGGCAACTGCTGGGTCTGTTCATCATTTAACTGTTGCAACCGGTGCTCGACCACCCGCAAGAATTCGTAATCAGTTATTAGCTGCTTTACCGTTGTGCCGGGCATCAACTCTAAACGTTCTATTTCCTGATAGGCCTGATACAACGACTGAGTTTGTAATGATTTTTGCTGGCCCCCACGGATTAGCTGATGTGCCTGTGCGATGAATTCCACTTCACGAATACCGCCAGCGCCCAGCTTAATATTATTCTTGGCGCCCTGGCGACGAGTTTCCTGAGTAATCAAGAGTTTCATTTTGCGCAATGACTCAATCGCACTAAAATCGATATAACGACGATACACAAAGGGTCGTATTAATTGATAGAAATCCTGCGCATACACCGATTCGTCATTAACGACCCGGGCTTTTACCATTGCGTAGCGCTCCCAGTCGCGCCCTTGCTCCTGATAGTAGTGTTCCAGCGCATTGACACTGGCCACTAACGGCCCGGAGGTGCCGAATGGACGTAACCGCATATCAACCCGAAACACTTGCCCATCAGCGGTTTGCTCATCCAACGCCGCAATCAGAGCTTGCGCTAGTTTAGTGAAATACACGCTGTTTTCGATGGAGCGTTTGCCGCCCTCCGTTTCGCCCTGCTCTGGGTAGAAGAAAATCAAATCAATGTCAGAAGAGAAATTAAGTTCTTTGCCGCCTAGTTTGCCCATCCCAAGAATCAGTAGTGGTTGTCGCTTACCCTCCTCAGTCAAAGCATATCCAAAGCGGCCGCTCAGGTTTTCTGTACACCACTGCAACGCCGCATTGACGCAGGCGTCGGCCAATGCCGTATAATGCGCTAACGAATCAGTTAAGCTTAACTGTCCAGTAATTTCCCGCCACAGTAGCGCTGCCATGCAAGTGTGCCGAAACTGACGTAACGTTCTTTTTAGTTCTGATTCCGAACTGCAATCGCTCAATTTTGCCGTTATCAACGATCGATAGTCACTGGCTTCCACCTCTTGCTGGTAGCTTTCTACAACCAGTTGCCCATAACGTTCCATGGTTTGCGCAAAAAAGTCGCTGCTGGCCACTAAATGACGACATTCCAGATCATTAGCGATACCTTCCAGGCGCTCTTCGATGCGTTCCCAAATAGCCTGAGAAGCTTCCATTAGCTCGGTTTCTGGGCGTGTTTTTAGTAAGTTTTTCATAGCCATTTAAACTTGCCAGTAGGGTTCTCTTTTCAGTGCCGCTTTACGGGAGTATTCCAACGCTTTTAGCAGTGATTCTCTCTGTACCTGCTGCCATTCGATCAATTTTTGATCGTTAAAGTCATCACTGTTTTTTACCATTTCGTGCAAAATATGCAGAGCCGTGATTTCTCGAATACCTCGCGCCAGATCTTGCCAGGGAGCGCGGAAGCTATCACGCGTTGCCGGATCGAACAGCAGACCAAAACAGGTGCCCAACATCAGACTGTGTTGCAACTTGGGTAGTAATTTAAGGTATCGCTCTTCACTTAAGTCTTCGGTCTCCGCAAATTCTTGCTGCACTTCCCGCCAGTCGTCCCTGAGCAGCGTGGTTGCCCATTGTTCGCAAGGTTGCTGTAACTCTTCCGTTTCCGGGCGAGCAATTAATAATCGTGACAGATCAAGCAACAGTAGCTGGTAGTCATGAGAGCGAACTTGCTCTATCAATTGGTGTAACTGAACCACTTGCTGCTGGTTGTCCATTAGCAGTTCGTATAAACCGTTGTAGCGCTTTAACGCCCGATGATAAGCGCCATCGTCAGCAGTCAGTTCTGCTAAGCCCTCAAAGCGCTTCAGCCAGGTTAAATGGCTTTGCACGCGGCCCAGTCTCTCTGCCAGACCATCAATATCAACTTCCATCCGTTGCAGCTGTTCTAGCACAGCCCGACACAAATAAATTCCGTCTGCCATTCCTTGTGCGGCTCGCACATTGGCGTGATTATCAAGACAGGCTTCATTGTGTTGCCAATGCCGTAAACCGTATTCAAGTGACCGGTAAAGTGCTTCGGCTAAGCTTTGCTCTGCTTTCACCGCCACAAAGTGGGTCTGTACAAAAGGTTCTAAGACACTGCGTCCTGCCAATAGATAGCCGCGCGCCGCCTTACTCAAAGATCCCATACGAGCATTTAATTGCTCGACAATCTGCTCACCCAACGCATAAATGTCCTCGACATCTCCACCTTGCAGCTCTAACTCTATCTCAGCAATTTGTTGAGTTTCAGCGTTAGCATTAATTTGACCCAAATCTAAAACCAGCTCTATTTGGCCGTCGCCGCTGGGCAATACCCACCGATGGCGAGTAAAGTCAGTGACAAATAATTGCTGTAAGTCACGCTGAATGTCGTAAACCGGGAAGTCATCAGGCCATATGTCTTCTTCAAATAAAGTTAAGTCTGGTGACATTTCGAGCACTGGCACATTGTATTCGGGACGTTCATGCATCCCTCCTAACACTCGGCCAGCCAACTTTATTGTTTGTTCAAGTTGATCCGCTGAGCGCCTGATACGTAATCCCATATCAAACTGCCGCAAACGTAAGTCGCTCGTGTCGTAGTAGGCGTTTTCAAGTTCAAGCTCTTGATAATCAAGCTGTTTTGAAAATTGTTGCGCTATATCACGGCATGTTTGCAAGGCATTTTCGCGTTGCTTAGGCTCAATCATCAATTTGAGCTCTAACTCTTGCGACATTTCGTGCGACATAAATGATGTTCCAGTGCTGAAAGGTGTGCTGATAAAGGTATAGGCTTGCTAGCCTCGGGTCAATATAAAGCCTCTCTGCGCTGGCTTGACAGGGGGTGGGAAAAGTTGCAACGTGAAGTAGCAAAAGAAGTCTTTACCGGCGCTAAAAGTAATTTATACTGGCACCCGATTCCCATCGTTGGGGAAGCACGCCGAGCTTCGGCCTGGCTTTACAGGAGATGCTATGTTTAAAGCGAGTGAGGTGCTATCCAAACAGCATCAGGCTGAGGACTTAAGGTCCTTGCAGCAGGCAATAACCGACAACTATATGGTTGACGAAGATGCTTACATGCGTGAGCTATTGCCGCTGGTTCCTGCCGATGATGATACGGTTAGCGCGGTTACCGATCGCGCAGCTAAATTAGTTGAGCAAGTAAGGGAAAACGCCGATAACGGCGTGGTTGATGCGTTTTTGCAAGAGTACAGTCTGGACACCAAAGAAGGTATTATTTTGATGTGTCTGGCAGAAGCTCTGCTACGCGTCCCGGATGCCTATACCGCAGATGCACTAATCCAGGATAAATTATCTGGTGGCGATTGGCAGAAGCATATGGGGCAAAGCGCATCCTGGTTAGTTAACTCCGGTTCCTGGGGATTAGCGTTAACGAACAGTGTCGTCAATCCAACCGGCATTCCAATGGAGACCCCGCGAGGTACATTCCGCCGCCTGGTTCGAAAAATGGGTAAGCCAGTCATCCGCAAAGCCACTTACACGGCAATGCAGATTATGGGTAAGCAGTTCGTATTAGGACGCTCCATTGAGGAAGCCTTAAAAGAAAGCCGCGACAATCGCGATAAAGGTTATACCCATGCTTATGACATGTTGGGTGAAGCCGCGCTGACCGAGGAAGACGCGGAGTACTACAAACAGCAATATGTCAATTCTATAAAGACTATTACCAAAGAAGATTTTAATAATCCGGATGCGCCTCGGCCGACTATTTCGATTAAGTTATCGGCGCTGCATCCACGCTACGAAGCCTCTAACCACGAACGGGTGTTGACCGAATTGGCAACGACCCTGACCGAGCTGGTTAAGTTAGCGAAAGAGGCTGACGTCGGGGTAACTATTGACGCCGAAGAGGCGGACCGCCACGAGCTGTCACTGGAACTGTTCGAGAAAGTTTATCGCAGCGGCGTTTGTAAAGGCTGGCCACGCTTCGGACTTGTGGTTCAGGCATACTCTAAACGGGCGCTGCCAACACTTTGTTGGATATCGGCGCTGGCTAAGGAGTGCGGCGACGAAATCCCTGTACGGCTCGTTAAAGGCGCATACTGGGACAATGAAATTAAATGGAGCCAAGAAAATGGCGTTCCTGCGTACCCAGTATTTACCCGTAAATCGCATAGCGACATTTCATTCTTAGCGTGCTCACGGTACTTATTAAGTGACGACACAGATGGGGCCATTTACCCGCAATTTGCGACGCATAACGCGCAAACCATTGTGTCTATACAGCACATGAACGAAGTAGCGAAACGCCGGATTGAGTTCCAGCGGCTGCACGGTATGGGTGATAGCCTTTACGACACATTAATGGCGCAAGACCCCGAGTTGGTGGTTCGTATTTATGCACCCGTAGGTCCACATCGCGATCTACTCCCTTATCTAGTCAGACGACTGTTGGAGAACGGTGCTAACTCGTCCTTTGTTCACAAGTTGCTGGACGCTGACACACCTGTGATGGAATTGGTTGAACACCCAATGGAAACAGCCTCAGGTTACGAAAAATACGCCAGCAGCAAGATTCCTCTTCCCCCGGAAATTTATGGGGATCGCAAAAATTCGTTAGGATTGAATATGAATATTCACTCGCAAGCAGATGATTTTATTGCTGCAGTGCAGCAATATCGTGACAAACAATGGCAAGGTGGCCCAATCGTTGACGGTAAGACTGTCGAAACCGACCACCACGTAAGTATCACCAGCCCCCAAGAAACGGCGAAACAAGCCGGACGTATCTACTGGGGCGACAAAAAGCTGGCCGAGCAAGCCTTGGTAAGCGCCAATAAAGCCTACAAATCCTGGCGAGAGGTTCCTACCGAGGACCGTGCTAAAAGCCTAGAGAAATTCGCTGACTTGATGGAAGCTAATCGCGACGAGTTGATCGCTTTGTGCTCCATTGAAGCAGGTAAAGGCTTGCAGGACGGTATTGACGAAGTTCGTGAGGCTGTCGATTTCTGCCGTTACTATGCCAAACAGGCACGTAAGCTAACTGGCGAAGCAATTCAGCTACCAGGACCGACCGGCGAGGACAATAAACTGTTTGTCGAAGGCCGTGGTACCTTCATTTGCATTAGTCCGTGGAACTTCCCATTGGCAATATTTGTCGGTCAGATCGCGGCAGCGTTGGTTACCGGTAACTCAGTCATCGCAAAGCCAGCAGAGCAAACCGGTCTTATCGCTTATCGCGCTGTCCAGCTCGCATTAGAAGCTGGCATTCCAGGTAATGTTCTGCACTTTATGCCTGGCAGCGGTGCCGAAGTCGGTAGTTATCTGACCTCGCAAGAAGACATTGGCGGTGTTTGCTTTACCGGTTCGACCTACACGGCTCAAGCGATTAACCGCGCGTTAGCCGCCCGCACAGGACCAATCGTACCATTAGTCGCAGAAACCGGTGGTCAAAACGCGATGATGATCGACTCTACCGCTCTGCCTGAGCAAGTAGTTACCGATGTTGTCGCCAGTGCCTTCCAAAGTGCCGGTCAGCGATGCTCCGCGCTGCGTGTGTTGTTCGTCCAGGAAGATGTGGCCGACCGCGTTATCGACCTGTTACGCGGAGCTATGGAGGAGTTGACCGTTGGCGACCCAATGCTGCATGAAACAGACGTGGGTCCGGTGATTGACGGCATCGCTAAGACGAATCTGGAGCAGCACATTTCCGATATTCAGCAAGCGGGACGTTTAATTGCCCGGGCGCCGATGCCGGATTATACCAACGGTGGTACTTTCGTTGCGCCAACAGCGATTGAAATCGACAGTATCAGCCAGTTGGTGAAAGAGAACTTCGGTCCAATTTTACACGTTATCCGCTACAGCACCGATAACATCGACGAAGTTATCGATAGCATTAACGGCACCGGATTTGGCCTAACCTTCGGTATCCACAGCCGTAACGAAACCTTTGCTTACGATGTAGCTAGACGCATCGATGTCGGTAACGTTTATATCAACCGAGACCAAATTGGTGCGATCGTCGGCGTGCAACCATTTGGTGGTCGCGGTATGTCGGGTACCGGACCAAAAGCGGGTGGACCACACTACCTGACTCGCTTTGTTACCGAAAAAACTCGCTCTGATAACATCACTGCGGTAGGTGGTAATGCTACCTTGTTGTCTTTAGACGACTAACCAAGGTGGTAGGTTTGCAAAAAAGCCGGAGTTAATTAACTCCGGCTTTTTAATCTCTGTCATCCACTATTTCGATTTCGCTGTCGGCTAACTGCTGCTCTAAATCATCATCATATATGACGTAGACTTCTACTAACCGTTGATTATCCTGAAACTGCACAGCGGCAATATCGTCTTCGTAACGGATTAATTTCGGCGGGCTGTCCAATTTGTGATAGCTCGGAGGCAGGATAAACCGCTTTTCCAACAGCGCCTGACCGTCCCAACTTGCTGCCAGTTGCTTAGGACGAAACTTAATGATGACAGCGGCTACGATGGCCATTGTAGTTAACGCACCAATAGCAATAATCCATAATGGCACAGCACCACCAATATGCATAGCTACCCAAATAGCCAAAAAAAAGCCGCCCCAACCTTGGGGACGGCGACTATCTCGATAGAATTCTATTTTCTTAGAAGTCGTCTTGGTCATGTAAGTAAAGGCTCTCACTTCCGTCTTTAATACTTGCCACTAGCGAATGGATACGTGGCAGGATCCGCGCGTAATAAAATTTAGCGGTTTTAATCTTAGTTGCTAAATAGGGACGCTCTGCCTGTTTCTCCTCGGCAACCACCGCCATCCTCAGCCACAAATAAGCGTAAGCGACGTAGCCTAGCAAGTGCAAATACTCAACCGCAACACTATTGATGATGTTTTCATCAGCAGCGGCCTTATCCAGTACCTCAGCACTAACACCATTTAGTGATTCCAATGCCTGTTTTAATTGAGCACGTTGCTTCGTCCACTCTTTGTGAGGTGCTATTTGCTCGATAAAATCTTCGATTTCAGCAGTAAATGGCTGCAACAACTTACCACCAGAGCCGCAAACTTTTCGACCCAGCAAATCCAACGCCTGAATGCCGTTTGTACCTTCGTAAATCTGCGCAATACGGGTATCTCGGACGAGTTGCTCCTGTCCCCATTCACGTACGTATCCGTGACCACCAAACACTTGCTGCCCGTGAATCGTCGATTCCAGCCCAGTATCGGTCAGAAAAGCCTTTGCTACGGGAGTTAACAACGCCACCATGGCATCAGCACGTTGTTGCTGCTCAGCGTTCGACGCATATTTTGCACGGTCCAACTGTTGACCCACCCAAGTGGAAAACGCGCGGCCGCCCTCATTCATCGCTTTCATTGTGAGCAACATGCGGCGCACATCACCGTGCACTAAAATAGAGTCAGCCTCTGCGCGCTCATTGCGAGTGGCTTTTGCACCACGCCCCTGAATCCGATCTTTCGCATATTCCAAGGCATTTTGATAAGAACGTTCAGCGGCACCTAAACCTTGTATTCCAACACCCAGTCGCTCGTAATTCATCATAGTGAACATCGCGGATAAACCACGATGCGGTTCACCGACCAACCAGCCTTTCGCGCCGTCAAAGTTCATCACACAAGTGGCCGAGGCGTGTATCCCCATTTTATGTTCGATAGAGCCACAACTGAGCGAGTTAGGCTCAGCTAAGTCACCGTTGCTATCCGACAATACTTTAGGAACTAAAAATAATGAAATACCTTTAGTGCCAGCCGGCGCATCCGGTAATTTAGCCAGCACCAAATGTACAATATTATCAACCAGGTCGTGTTCACCGCCGGTAATAAATATCTTGGTGCCGGTTATTGAATAACTGTCATCGTCATTTGGCGTCGCCTTGGTTTTAATAATACCAAGATCGGTGCCGGCATGCGGCTCCGTAAGACACATACTGCCGGTCCACTCGCCACTGGCCATTTTAGGCAAATAGTGATTTTTAAGCTCATCACTACCGTGCAGATCCAGCGCCATGATCGCGCCTGAGGTTAAACCTGAATAGAGTGAAAAGGCAATATCCGCACTACACAGCATCTCTTCGTATTGCGCTGATAAGGACTTCGGCAGACCCATGCCACCAAAATCAGGGTTTGCAGTAACACCGACCCAACCGCCTTCTGCCAGCTGCCGGAAGTTTTCTTTATAGCCATCGGGAGTTGTAACAACACCGTCTACAAAACGAACGCCTTGCTCATCAGCCTCACGGGAAAGTGGAGCGATTAAGTTTTCAGCGACTTTAGCCGCCTCATCAAGAATGGCGGTTGCCGTCTCAACGTCCATCATATCAGCCAGCTCTTCAGCTTGCTGCCAATCAGCCGCAACATTAAAAACATCGTGTAAAACGAAGTCCATGTCATCACGCGGAGCTCTGTAATCTGCCATCGGAAACCTCTTTGCTAAACAGTTATTTCAAACGCCTGTTTGATTTAGTCCGCTTAGAGTAAAAAGTTCGTCTCAGAATGTCAATCACAATCCCTGTTAAGGTTCGTTCCGCCAATCTTCTAAAGCTTCAACAGTAAAGGCTTTGCCCTGCAGCGACAGCACAACTTGTTGCGGTTCTATGCGCTCAACGGTCAGCCCCTGAAAGTTGTCACCAACATACAGTCGCTGAGTGTTGAATTCGATCCAGCGATCGGCTCTGTTCGACACGAACATGTGCCCGTCATAACTGAATTCCGGCACCTGACCGCGGAATTCACTTTCAAGATCGGCCAACGCTGGCATCACCGAAGAACGTTGTGACTCGCCGCCGGAGGACGAGCTTTCTTTTACTGCCTGCTCAAACTTTGCTAACAGGTCTTCAGAAACACTGTTTAAATCCAACGGTTGCCTACTGCTAGTATCTCGCTGTTGCGGTTGCTGATTCACCACCGTAGGTTCTGGTTCAGGCTCGGATTGCTCCGGTTCAGGAGTCGCCTCCCACTCAATACCGGCTACTCTTTGAGGTTCACCTAACGAGTAATCTTGTGGGTTTTCTGATTTTTCTGGTCGTTGTTGTTCGGTTACCCAAGGCTTTGTGAAAACAAGTACTATGATTAACGTCGCAGTGGTAATTGCCAGTACCGCCACTAACGCTGTCAGCCAAGGTTTCGAAGTGGGTCCGTTAGTATCGATTAGCTGGGGATCGAGTTGGCTGCCGCGATTCACTAGCGGCGACTGCTGTTGCTTTAGAGCTTTTAACAACGATGACATAGACTACCCTTCCCCTGTATCACTAGTCAGCCGTGGACCCGACTGATAATACCTTGAACTTAACCACGCCAGCGTCGCCGCATCTAGACGACCCGTCA
Source organism: Pseudomonadota bacterium (assembly GCA_051746345.1). Classification (GTDB taxonomy): domain Bacteria; phylum Pseudomonadota; class Gammaproteobacteria; order Enterobacterales; family Alteromonadaceae; genus Idiomarina. Next base: position 45,982 of record JBNJEZ010000007.1, on the reverse strand, counting down.
CAGGCAGACCCGCCTGGCGTTGTAATTGCCGAAACTGTTGCTGTGAAGATAACCGCGCATCTGCTTCACTCAAATGCTCCTTCAGTTGTTGTTGCAACCACTGTTTTTGTTCATCTTCCGACAGGTTGTCAGACACAAACGGATGTTGATACAACATCAATAATTCACCGTTCCACTGATTGGTGTCTACTCGATCGCTGCTTTCCACTAAAGTTGCCGGGCGTTGGTCTTTAAATAGCAACGCTGGGTAATTTATCGATTGCACTTGAGATACGCTGAGTGCGTCTCGCAAGCAAGCAAGTTCGTAATCTCTCACCCACTCACAGAAGGCCTTATCCTCAGGTGGCTGTGGCAATTGCCAAGCAACGGCCAATCGCTCCACCGCTGCATACCTGTCTTCTTTTTGCTCTACAGCAGCCATCGTAGGTTCGTTTGGTTGCAATAAGAAATAACTGACAACTGTTGCTAGTGCTACCAAGCATACTGCCAGGATTACCGCCGCGGTGGCCCTCAATGTGACACCTTTACCTTGCTGTCTGTCCGTCCCTTCTAGCTCAGCGATTGCTTGTTTTATATGTTTTGGCTGAACCTGTTGTGAAGAGCTCGTGTAGGCCGACAGCAGCGCTCGGTCGCAGACCAAGTTCAACAGTCGGGGCACCCCGTCGGTGGCCTTATGAGCTGCTATACAGGCCGCATGGCTGAATAATGCGCGATTTGCACCTGCTATTTGCAGCCGATAGGCAATATAGCGTTCGGTATCCGCCTGGGTTAACGGCAATATGTGATAGCGCGCGGTTATTCGCTGTGCTAGTTGCCGCAACTCTCGACGCCGCAGCAAATCCTGAAGTTCCGGTTGGCCAATCAGTATAACTCGCAACAATTTATTCTGGTGTGTTTCTAAGTTAGTCAGTAAGCGCAACTGTTCCAGTACTTGAGGCTTTAAGTGTTGTGCTTCGTCAATTAACACCACACACTGTTGTCCTTGCTCGTTAGCCGACAGTAAAAACTTACTAATTTTGTCAGTCAGAGTTTTGCGGGTCGCCGAACGTTTTTGATAGCGAATACCAAACTCATCACACAAGGTGGCCAGTAATTCGTCTTCACTTAACATTGGGTTTAATATAAACGCGGTGCGAGTCGTTTCCGGCAACTGATCAAGCAATGCCCGCGACACGGTCGTTTTGCCAGTACCGACTTCGCCAGTCAACAAAATAAAGCCACCGCTGCCCTGCAAGCCTTGGGTTAAATGCGCTAACGCTTCCTGATGTCGCTCACTCATATAGAGGTAGTGCGGGTCAGGCGCAATAGAAAACGGTTGTTCCTGTAAACCAAAAAAGTTCTGATACATAAGGATTAGCAGTTATTTTTTGTGTCAGTGTAACGGGTAGCTTGCAGTACTGCGAGTGATTAGACAAGATCGAAAAAAAACAATTGGAGACAGACTTGGAAACCTACTTAGTTGGCGGAGCAGTCAGAGACAAATTATTGGGACTAATCCCCCACGAACACGACTGGGTTGTGGTTGGCGCAACACCTGCGGATCTGGAGGCCGACGGCTATCAACAGGTAGGCAAAGACTTCCCCGTGTTTTTACATCCTGAAACACAGGACGAATACGCTTTAGCTCGCACCGAGCGAAAGTCCGGCAAAGGTTACAAAGGCTTTAGCGTCAGTTTTGATCCAGAAGTTACCCTAGAACAGGATTTGCAGCGTCGGGATTTAACCATTAATGCCATTGCCGAGGACCCAGAAGGTCACCTAATCGACCCGTTTGAGGGGCAAAAAGATATCCAGCAGCGGCTACTGCGACACGTGTCTCACGCATTTACCGAAGACCCTCTGCGAGTGTTACGTATCGCACGATTTTGGGCGCGCTTTGCCCACCTGGGTTTCAGCATTGCCGACAATACCTATCGTTTGTTGCAGCAAATGACAGCATCTCAGGAATTAGAACATTTGACTCCGGAGCGAGTTTGGAAAGAGTGGCAAAAAGCTCTGGATACACGAGACCCCGAGCTATTCTTACAGTTGTTAGTGGAGCTTGATGCCACTGAGCAAGTTTTTCCGGGGTTAATAATAACCCCAGAGTGCCTACAAAACCTCAGACAAACAGCAGAACATACCGATGATGTTGAAACGCGGTTTGCCAGCATCTTCATTCAGCAGTCCGGTAACTTTAATCTGAGTCAATTTTGCCGGCAGCTGACGATTCCCAATCGTTATCGAGACGCCGCACAAATAGCGTTCTATCAAAAGCAGTTCATCACCACGTCGAGTATTTGCTGCGACGACTATTTTAAGCTATTAAAAGACATTGATTATTGGCGGCGACCGCAGCGCTTACAGCAATTTTTACAATTAAGAGAGGCGCTGGTAAGTAATCACTCGCCGCAGTTATCGGCTCAAATAGAGTACGCAGCGGAACAAGCCTCCCGAATCAATGCTAACCAACTTCAGCAGCAAGGTCTGCAAGGAAAACAGCTAGGAGAAGCATTGCAAATGCAGCGCCAACAGACGTTTGAACAACATTTCCCGGCGACTTAAAATGGCAACCAGCGCTCATCGTTTATCGGCGCAAGTTGTTGTGGTTGACGATAATTGTGCCAGAGCTCTGCAAACGTTTTACCCTGTACCGGATGTATTTTGTCGGGTGCAATCTCCGCCAGAGGCCATAATACGAAAGCATTCTCTGTGATCTCAGCCCGCGGCAACTGGGGCTCGTGAGTATTCACTTTGTCGTCATACAGCAACATATCGATGTCTAAAGAGCGTGGACTGTATTTTGGGCTATTGGGCGCACGCCCGTTTTGTTGCTCAATCTGTTTGCAAACAGCAAACGTCTCCGCGACCGACTGAGTCGTCGTCACTTCAACCACCAGGTTATAAAAGTCGCTGCCATCAAAACCGACAGCCCGGCTTTCAAAGACTCGTGAGCGCTGCTGCCAGTCAAAATGCTCGGCCAGAGCGATAAGACCGCTAATAATGTGCTGTTCACGGTCTATGTTAGAGCCGATACCTAAAAAAACTTGCGCCATAGGTTAACCAAAAGGACTGTCAAACCGGGTGCGTTTTATGGTTACCGCAACATTACCCGCATTAACCACCGCTCCCGGCTTACTCACTTTGACTTCTACTTGAGCCACTGCAAAGTCCTTTAAAATGAGTGCCGCGATACCTTCGGCGACGGTTTCGATAAGCTGCCTTGGCTGCTGCTGCACCCAGTTGGTGACTGCTTCACTGACTGTGGCATAGTCTAAAGCTTCTGCAATGTTATCACTATTGGCGGCAGCCTGAATGTCGCAGGCCATTTGCATATCGATAACCAAACGTTGGCTCTGCTGCTGTTCCCAGTCATACACGCCAATAACGGTATCAACATTCAAACCCTCTATACTGACAATATCGGAATCTGTGGTAGTCATTGCTAACCTTCATTGGTATTTCTATGAAAAAGCGCTTATTCTAGAAGGCGCTAACATCATTGCAGTCTACACCAAAGACCAAGAGAATCGTACCCTATGACCGCACTGACTTTGCTGATGATCTTAACCGCCTACTTGCTGGGGTCGATTAGCAGTGCCGTTGTTATTTGTAAAATATTTGGTTTACCGGATCCCAGATTAAAAGGTTCCGGGAATCCAGGTACAACCAATGTCTATCGTTTGGGCGGCAAAGTCCCAGCGATACTAACGCTGTGTTTTGATGTGCTAAAAGGGATGGTGCCAGTCTGGAGTTCCTATTTTCTGGGCATTGAGCCTTTTTATTTGGGGCTTATCGCGGTTGCTGCGTGTCTAGGCCATATTTTCCCGCTGTATTTTAACTTCCGTGGTGGTAAAGCCGTCGCTACCGCGCTTGGTGCGATGTTTCCGGTTGCCTGGGAAATGGCACTGCTGCTGATGGCAACCTGGTTGCTGGTCTTTAAAGTCAGCAAAGTATCTTCACTAGCTGCTTTAATTACTGTGAGCCTGGCCCCTTTTTACGCCTATTGGATCAAGCCACAATATACCGTCCCGGTAATCATGATTTCGGTGCTTATTTTTTGGCGACATCAAGCCAACATAGCCCGCTTAAGCAGTGGCCAGGAAAGCTCGTTTCGACGTCGCCAATAGACTATTAATGACCCGTCATTGGACTAAGATCCGTCATCGGCCAGCGTGGATACGTTTTAATACTCAGCGATTCACGTTCACCGGCCTGCAAGCGTAAAGCACCTGCTAAAGCGATCATGGCACCATTATCGGTACAAAACTCAGTTCTTGGATAATACACTTGACCATTTACCTGACTGACCAGCGCCGCCAATTGCTCACGCAAATGCTGATTGGCGCTGACACCGCCGGCAACGACGAGCCGCTGATAGCCGGTATGCTGTAACGCCCGCTTGCACTTGATCACCAAGGTATCAACCACCGCATCTTCAAATGCCCGAGCAATGTCGGCCAGGGTTTGTTGATCCGACGGATTACTGGCCAGTGTATTAGCCGCAAATGTTTTTAAACCACTAAATGAAAAATCCAGCCCTGGACGATCAGTCATCGGCCGTGGGAATTTATACTGACCACTCCGGCCTTTACTTGCCAACGCTGCTAGCCTTGGGCCGCCGGGATAATCAAGACCCATTAATTTAGCCGTTTTGTCAAAGGCTTCACCAGCAGCATCATCGACTGATTCACCCAACAGCTGATAGTCTCCAATCCCCCTAACCTGCACTAATTGGGTGTGCCCACCGGACACCAACAATGCCACGAAAGGAAATTCGGGTTGCTGTTCTTCAAGCATCGGCGCCAGCAAATGTCCTTCCATATGATGTACGCCAACAGCCGGCAGATCCCAGCCAAACGCTAAGCTACGGCCTATACAGCTACCAACCAATAACGCTCCCACTAATCCGGGCCCCACCGTGTAAGCAACCCCATCAAGTTGTTCTGGCGTCATCTCTGCTTGTTGCAACGCGGCTGTTATTAGCGGCAATGTTTTTCGCACATGATCTCTTGATGCCAGCTCTGGCACCACACCACCGTAATCGGCGTGCAGTTTTACCTGGGAATACAGCTGGTGAGCTAACAACCCTTTTTCGGTATCGTAAATGGCAATACCCGTTTCGTCACAGGACGTCTCAATACCCAATACTCGCATAACTCGCTCGCGTTCTGTCGCAATAAACTCAAGAAGACAACAGTTTAACGTATTTTTTATCGTCAATCTGCCAAAACTATGTCAGTTTAAATTAAACATTTACGTAACAGGTCAGCTTATGAAACCTCGCTCATTTTCACTGAAGTCAGTATTGCTCGCCAGCGCTATTGCGCTGTCCTTATCCGCATGTCAGTCACCGTCTGCGGCTAAACAGCAGCCATTTAGCTTTCAACAAGCATCGGTGGTGCAACTGCAAGAGGCGATGAGTTCTGGTCAGCTATCTTCTGAACAACTGGTCACTTATTACTTAAACCGAATTGAACAACACAATACTCGGGGCGCTGAGCTGCGTGCAGTTATTAGTATTAGTGAGCAGGCTGTTGCCGACGCCCGGAAGTTAGACGAGGAGCGGGCAACCGGTAATGTGCGCGGCCCGTTGCACGGCATCCCGGTATTGTTAAAAGACAATATCGACACCGCTGATGGCCTGGCGAACACCGCTGGCTCTGTCCTATTTGCCAACAACTTGCCAGCGGACGATGCTTTTTTGGTGAATGAACTGCGTAAAGAAGGAGCCATCATCCTTGGCAAAGCCAATTTAAGCGAATGGGCTAACTTTCGCTCTACCCGTTCAAGCTCCGGCTGGAGCGGCATTGGCGGTCAGGCCGTCAATCCTTACGACCCAACCCGAACTACCTGTGGTTCAAGTGCTGGTTCAGCCAGTGCGGTAGCCGCTGACTTTACTGCCCTGGCAGTAGGCACCGAAACCGATGGTTCGCTGCTTTGCCCGGCGGCGATTAACGGCATTGTGACCATAAAACCAACTCTTGGCTTAATCAGCCGTGACGGTATTATCCCAATTGCCCACAGTCAGGACACTTCTGGACCCATGGCGCGGACCGTTACCGGAGCTACGTTGATGCTGCAGGCAATGAGCGAGTACGACACTGATGATAGAGCTGGCTATGTTGAGCAGCGTGACTTTACTCAGCATTTAAAAAGCGATGGTTTGGACGGTAAACGCATTGGTGTAGTGCGCAATTTAATGGGCTACAACGAGTTGTTGGACGAGCAATTTGATCGCCAACTGGAGCTACTTCGCGAACAAGGCGCAGAAGTCGTTGATGTAACTATGAGTACGTATGGACAGTATGGCGCTGATGAGTTTACGGTGTTGTTATACGAGTTTAAGCATGGAATGGAGGAATACCTGAAAACAACTTCATTGCCATACAAAACTATGGACGACCTCATCGAAGCTAATCGGCAAGCCGCAAGCCAGGAACTCATCTATTTTGGCCAGGAACTATTTCAAATGGCGGCCGCTAAATCAGAAGCGGATGAAGCAGACTATAAAAAGGCGTTTGCCGACAGTAAACGGTTAGCCGGAAAAGAAGGTATTGATGCCATGCTCGGAGAACACGAACTCGATTTGCTGATTGCACCGACCACGTCTCCAGCCTGGAAAATTGACCGGGTTAATGGTGATAATTACTCGGGCTCAGCTAGTTCTCCCGCGGCGGTGGCGGGTTATCCGCACATTACCGTGCCAATGGGCTATGTACAAATTGGTGAAGAACCAGCGCTGCCAGTTGGCATGAGCTTTTTTGGTACAGCAAAATCTGAACCCATATTGATAGAAGCTGCCTTTTCTTATGAACAAGCCAGCAAACAACGCAAACCGCCGCAGCTTAGTTCGAACTAATCTTTGGCAGTATCACTGTTTTAGTATGTAACGCCCGACCATCAACGTCTCTTAACGACAAGTTGAGTTCGGGCGTCTCTTTCCACAATACTTCAATTTGTCCGTATCGGGATTCTTTATAAGCGCCACCTTCTCGAACATCAGACGTATAAGCATCCTGATTCTCGGAAGATAACCAGCCCGCAGTCACCTGCCATAGCGGATAATCAACAACACCTTCTACTTTCGAAAATTCACCAAACCCGCGATCAGCGACGGCCAATACCAGTCCCTCTGGCTGCAGTTCTTGTAATAACTGTTCTAAACGTTGTTGCTCTTGTGAATACATGGCCCAACTGTCATAACCATTGACAGGCGCGTAAAAAGGCGTGGCACTCATCAGCACCCGAACTTCAGCTGGTTTTTGCAACTGCTCAGCAAGCCATTGCCACTGAGCGTCGCCAAGCAACCGCCCGGCAGGATTTTGTAAGTAGGGTCCAAGCTGCTCGTCCATGCTCCTGGCGACACGCTCAAACCATCCAACCTGAGTTAAGGCGTCGCGGTTCCAGCGACCATCTAATACGATGACCTGCACTCGCTGCGGCTCGTTGCCAACAATAATGCTTTTAGCAATGCCGTGTTCTTGAAACATTCTTGGTGATGAAATCGGTTCACGCCAATAAGTCAGAAAGTGGTTTTTAACTGCGTGCTTAGCCGGGTTGTTCGCACCTGCATGGCCATCAATGCGATAGTCAGTGAGATTCCACACCGACATCACGGCGGACTGTCGGCGCAGTACTTTGGGACCTCTAAAGCGATTAAATACTTCGTAAGCCTCGAGCATGTCGTCCATATCGCCAGCATCGACGTCCAGTACATTGCCTAAAAAGACAAACACTTCCGGGTCCGATCGGTGCAGCCCATCGAATACGGGCTGTCGTTCGCTGTGATCAAAACAGCAGCCAAAAGCCACCCTTGTTGACTGCTGTGCATTAGCTGCCAAGCTGGCTAGGGTCAGTAACAGACCAAAAATGAACGCCGAAGCAACCCTCAATATCATCAAAAATCCTCTTTAGTTACCGCGCAGCGTCGCGCCTCATCAGCTTCTATATCGCCACGCGCGACCAATTTCTTTAATGCCTGATCAAGTGTTTGCATTCCTCTCTCTCCGCCAGTTTGTATCGCCGAGTACATCTGCGCGACTTTATCTTCACGGATCAGATTTTTTATTGCCGAATTACTCAACATAATTTCATGCGCCGCAACCCGGCCTCCACCCACGCGTTTTAGCAATGTCTGCGAAATTACCGCACGCAATGACTCCGATAACATTGAACGGACCATCGGTTTATCATCGCCGGGGAATACGTCGATAATTCGATCAATGGTTTTAGGTGCTGACGTGGTATGCAAGGTACCCAGCACCAAGTGGCCTGTCTCAGCCGCGGTCATGGCCAGCCGTATAGTTTCTAAATCACGCATCTCCCCCACCAGAATAACATCAGGGTCCTCGCGCAAGGCCGAGCGCAAAGCAGCTTCAAACGAACGGGTGTCACGATGCACCTCACGTTGGCTAACCAGACTCTTCTTATTGTCATGCACAAATTCAATGGGATCTTCAATCGTCAGAATATGCTGTGAACGGGACTGATTAATATGATCAACCATCGCTGCCAGGGTGGTTGATTTACCCGACCCAGTTGGCCCGGTAACCAGCACCAACCCACGCGGTGCATCGACAATGTCTTTAAATATTGGCGGTGCCGCTAAATCATCTAACGTCATAATGTCGTTAGGGATCATCCGAAATGCCGCCGCAATGCCCTTACGCTGGGTAAAGACGTTGACCCGGAAGCGCGCAATGTTTTCCAGCGTAAATGAAAAGTCGCATTCAAACTGCTGCTCATACTCTTCGCGCTGCGGCTCCGCCATAATATCAAACAGCATTGATTTTAGCTCAGCAGCCTCGTGCGCTGGTTGATTTAATGACCTAATGTCGCCATCTACTCGTATCATGGGGACACTGCCTGCAGAAAGATGTAAATCCGAAGCGGATTGTTTCATACTAAAGGCTAGTAAATCAGTAACATTCATAGTGATTCTCTAAAAGCTAAGGACGATAGATGTGACTAAGGTAGCAGAGAAAACGGCAGAGGCCATAGCAAAAAACCTGACTCAGATAGAGCAGCAACTGGCTGCCTTAGCAAATGAGTCAGCGCATGTTGAGCAAGTTACGCTGGTTGCTGTCAGCAAACGACACAGTAGCGAAGCGATTAGAGCTGCAGCACGTGCCGGCCAGCGTCAGTTTGCTGAAAACTACGTACAAGAAGGTGTTACCAAAATAGCTGAGTTGCAGGGAGAAATGCTGACCTGGCACTTCATTGGCCCCCTACAATCAAATAAAACCAAAGAGGTCGCAACCCATTTTGACTGGGTACAAAGTGTCGAACGCGAAAAAATTGCCCGCCGCTTGAATGAACAACGTCCGCAAGACCTACCGCCACTCAATATATTGTTGCAGGTAAACATTGACGATGATGACAACAAGTCGGGTTTGGCGCCTGATCAAGTTGACCAGTTGGCAGGGTATGTAAATAGTTGCCAACAACTTAAACTACGTGGATTAATGACCATATTAAAAGCGAATACAGATAGCACCCGGCAACAGCAGAGTTTCGCGCAAATGCGTAAGCTGTACCATCAGCTGCAAACCTCCTACGGCGATTCGATAGACACTTTGTCTATGGGAATGAGTGGCGACATGCGACAAGCGGTACTCGAGGGTGCTAATATGGTGCGTATTGGAACCGCAATTTTTGGACAACGGGAGTGATAATGAACGATATCCGTAATATTGCCTTTATCGGCGCAGGAAATATGACACAAAGCATTGTGGGTGGCATGTGTAAAAGTGGCTACCCCGCTGAAAAAGTGTGGGTCAGCAATCCTAGTACCGGTAAGTTAGACAAAATGAAGTCGGAGTTGGGCGTTAACACCAGTCAGGATAATTTAGAGGTGGTAAATGCAGCAGACGCAATTGTATTGGCCGTAAAACCCCAATTAATGGCAGAGGTCTGTAACCATCTTAAACAGCATATCGATAACTTAGCTGATAAGCTTATTATTACCATAGCCGCGGGTATTCGTATTCCTAAATACCGTCAGTATTTAGGCGACGACATAAAGATTATCCGAGTAATGCCAAACACCCCTTCTTTAGTGGGGCAGGGAATGTCCGGACTAGTGGCTGACGATAGCGTTAATGAAGCCGACAAAAACTATGTGACAGAAGCGTTTAACGGCGTCGGCGAAACTTTATGGGTCAGCGATGAAGACCAACTGGATATATTAGGTGCAGTCGCCGGTAGCGGTCCCGCTTACTTTTTCGAGTTTATGGACAGCCTGGCCAAAGGTGCGGTAGAACTTGGCTTTGATCCAGAGAAAGCCCGGGCGATGGTACAACAAACTTGTTTAGGCGCAGCGCAAATGGCTAAAGAGAGCGATTTGTCGTTAGAAGACCTGCGTAAGCAAGTGACCAGCAAGGGCGGCTCGACGGCTAAGGGCGTCGAAACCTATCAGCAACGCGAGTTGCATAATATTTCCGCCGATGCGGTAAAAGCAGCCGTTAACCGTAACCAAGAAATGGCTAAGCTGTTTTAGGAGCAGACATGAATAACGCGATGACCTTTTTGGTCGCGACTATTATCGACTTGTACCTAATCATCGTTTTATTGCGAGTATGGATGCAGTTGGTAAAAGCAGATTATTACAACCCGTTAAGTCAGTTTGTGGTTAAAGCAACACAACCGATAATCGCACCGTTACGCAAGCTACTGCCTATGGCTGGCAGGCTTGATACGGCGAGTGTTGCGCTTGCGCTGGCTTTGGGAATGTTAAAGATCACCGCCTTAATTTGGCTAAATGGCTATGGTTTAGCCGCTCTGCCAATTATCGTGCAGGGCGTACTAACGACCATCAGCAGTTTGCTGTCTATGCTGTTTTGGATACTTATCATTCGGGCAATTCTAAGTTGGTTCTCACAAGGCTATAACCCAATGGAAGCCATGCTTCATCAGCTAACAGAGCCACTATTGGCGCCTGTACGCCGGGTTATACCGCCTATTGGTGGACTGGATCTATCCGTCCTTATTGTCATTATTGCGTTGCAGTTTTTACGCGTTCTAATTGGGGTTTAAGGAGTTATACAATGGGGTTAATTAAGCAGGTCATCAGTGGGTTACTATTAACCGCTCTTTTTAGCAGCCCGGTTATGGCAGAGCAAAAGCAGCAGATAGGCTCCTGGGAGGTGCATTATAGCGCCTTTAATTCCACTTTTTTAACCCCTGAAATAGCGGCTGAATACGGCATTACCCGGAGCGAGAAGCGCGGCCTCATTAATTTATCCATCTTAGATAAAGAAACTGGAGCCGCACAGAGCGTTAAACCGGAAGGTTTTGTCAGTAATCCGCGTGGTGGCGTGCAAACGCTCGAGTTTGAGGAAATTACCGAAGGTGATGCCGTTTATTACATTGCCAGTTTTTTATTCGGCGATGAAGACTGGATGCGCTTTAACATCACTCTGCCACAACAAGGTGAAGTAAACCCGACACTGGAGTTTGAACAGCAATTTTACCACGAGTGAGCACTTGCTCACTCTTTTGCTTTAATCCCCAGTGATTTCGCTTCGCCGGAGTCATCAATCTCGCGCACTGTAAGAACAACATCGCCAACGGCAATATTATCTCCAATAACGACCCGTCGATGAAACTTCTCGGTAAAGTAATCGGTTAAAGTTTTGGCCAACAACTTGTCCTTTACATCACCCAACGGATAAACGTTGGATAATTCAGCAAAAGTTAAGTCACCGCGCAAACTAAAGTCTCCGAAGAAGCCTTTATCGTTAATTTTTAAACCTTGTCCGCCTGAGGCTAATATGCGACTCACTTCATCGATATCTTTTACTGTGGCCGCAACCAGCAAACCATCACCTTCTTCCACTTGCGGTTGTGTCTCCGGCTGAATCCATTCGCCCTCGCGAATCAGTCCCATAAAGGTAGCCGGAGCGGTAAGCTTTAGTTCACTCCAGTTGTGATCACAGGCTGGCGAATCTTTGTCAATTTGATACAGCCACACTTCCAACGACTCTTTACTAGCCACAGCCGATAATGGCATACGCTGCTGTGGCTGTGGCCGTTTGGGAACTTCTAGTTTAAGCCAACGGGCCATTGGCGCAATGGTCCAGCCCTGAATCAATAACGACACCATGACCACTACAAAGGCAATATCAAAATACAGTTCTTGCTGCTCAACGCCGCTAAGCCAGGGAAATAGCGCCAAAATAATCGGCACGGCGCCGCGCAGCCCCACCCAGCTCATAAACAACTGTTCTCGCCAGGGGAAAGAAAACGGTAACAAGCTGATAAACACCGCAATCGGACGCGCAATAAAGATCAAAGCAAAGGCTATTCCTAAAGCAACCGGAGCATACGCCACCAAGTGCGATGGTGTCACCAGTAATCCCAAGATCAGGAACATGGTAATTTGCGCCAGCCAAGCCAGCCCATCCTGTACATGTAAAATATGAACTAACTGCGGTAAGCGGGCATTACCGATGACAAACCCCATTAAATACACCGCCAGAAAGCCACTAGCGTGTAACGTAGCAGTAAATGCATAAACCATAACCGCACTGGCCACCGCTAACAGTGGAAAAAACGAAAAGCTTAACGGCAGTTTTCGGGCCGCGATAATAAATAAACGACCGCCAACAAAGCCCAACACCAAACCACCGGCCAACTGCCAGATAACCTCACCGACCATCCAGTACCAAACATCAAAAGTGCCATTGGCAACTGCGGCAGTCATTGTCAGGGTTAAAATAACCGCCATTGGATCGTTGCTGCCCGACTCAATTTCCAGAGTCGCACCAACACGCTCTTTAATTTGTAAGCCCTGCGACTGAAAGATACCAAATACGGCTGCCGCGTCGGTCGAACTTAAAATGGCACCAATAAGTAATGCTGCTGGCCAGGGTAAATTAAACCAATAGACCGCAGCTGAAGCGACCAACGTACAGGTAATGGCGACACCCACCGTGGCCAGACTTATCGCAGGCCATAGTGCGACCCTAAAACGTTGTGGGTTGGTGCGCATACCGCCGTCAAAGAGGATAATGACAAGCGCAGTAGAACCAATAAAAAAAGCTATATCTGGGTCATCGAAGCTCAGTCCGATAATACCATCGGTGCCGGCCAGCATTCCTACCAATAAAAACGTCAACAGGATCGGAGCACCAAGCCGGTTCGAGAGAACGCCGGCCAAGATACTAACGACCAGTAACACTCCACAGATGAGTAGCAGCGTATTAGCTGTCTCCAAACTGGCTCTCCTTAAACAATTGAGTTCCTGCCATTTGCTATTTGCCATGATATCATGGCTAAAACTGGATACGACGAATTTAAGGTTATGAATCGTAAAGCTAAAGAAATAGTACTGGCTACCGGCAACTTAGGCAAAGTTAATGAGCTACAAGCAATGCTTGCGCAGCACCCGACCACCGCCTCATGGCAAGTCCATCCTCAGTCTGAATGGGATTTCGCCGAAGCAGAAGAGACCGGCCTGGCGTTTGTCGAAAATGCCATTATTAAAGCACGACACGCCTGTCAGAATACCGGCCTGCCCGCTATTGCCGATGATTCGGGGTTAGCCGTAGACGCGCTGAATGGCGAACCAGGCGTTTTTTCCGCCCGCTACGCAGGCGTTGGCTGCAGCGACCAGGACAATATTGATAAACTGCTCAATGAATTATCGGGTGTCAGCGCTCAACAACGTCAGGCAACCTTCCATTGTGTGCTGGTTTATTTAACTCATGCGGCCGACCCAACCCCATTAATTTGCCACGGTCAGTGGCGCGGCGAGATACTTCGCGAGCCACAAGGTGACGGCGGCTTTGGCTATGATCCCGTGTTCTGGGTTGCCGACAAACAATGTTCCGCAGCGCAACTGAGTCGCGACGATAAACAGGCGTTAAGCCATCGCGGTAAGGCGTTAACACAGTTACTTACTCAGCTAACCGCAGGCTATTAATGAGCCACCATCAAGAACCATTGCAATTACCCGAATTAGCTTTGTATGTGCACATCCCATGGTGCATACAAAAGTGTCCCTATTGCGACTTTAACTCGCACAAGCTTAAGGGCAGCGTTCCTGAACAAGCGTACGTGAGCCGTCTACTAGACGACCTAAGCGCAGATCTTGAATGGGTTCAGCAACGCTCGGTTCACTCCATATTTATTGGCGGAGGCACGCCCAGTGTCTTCTCCGCCAATGCGATCCAGCGACTGATGGACGGTATCCGTCAACGAGTGAACTTAGCCCCCGATTGCGAAATAACGCTAGAAGCCAATCCAGGGACTTTTGAAACAGAAAAGTTTGCCGATTTCGTAAAAGCCGGAATAAATCGTTTATCGATCGGCGTGCAAAGCTTACAGCAAAACCAGCTTACAGCGCTTGGTCGTATTCACGATCCCGCCCAGGCACGAGCCGCCGCCGCTCACGCGAGTCAGCTGCCGCTAAACAGCTTCAACCTCGATTTAATGCACGGTTTACCGGAGCAGACCCTGGCAGCGGCGTTAGATGACTTAAAGCAAGTCATCGCATTACAGCCACCTCATATTTCCTGGTACCAGTTAACCATCGAGCCAAACACCTCGTTTGCCAGTAAACCGCCAGAACTACCCGATGACGATACGCTCTGGGATATTTATCAGGCAGGTCATGAACTATTGCAGCAAGCAGGCTACCAACAGTACGAAGTCAGCGCTTATGCCAAACCAGGCCATCAGAGCAGCCATAACCGCAATTATTGGCAATACGGTGACTACCTGGGTATTGGCTGTGGTGCACACAGTAAAGTGACACTTGCGGAAGATAACCGGATTATCCGTTGTGAAAAAATCAAACACCCACAGGGCTATTTAGATTTAACCCGAAAGCTCCGCTATCAGCTAACCGAAATAGCCCCGGAAGAGCGTTATTTTGAGTTTTTCATGAACCAACTGCGGCTATTAGAACCCGTCTCCAAGCAACGCTTCGAACACACCACCGGACTATCCGCCACCCAAGCGTCGGTAAAACTGCAACAGGCCATAACCCAACACTGGGTAACCGAAACCCCCAGTCACTGGCAACTAACCCCAACCGGCCACCGCTACCTGAACTCAGTACTCGAAACACTACTTTAGGCGTGTGCGTAAGGCACTGGGAGAGGCTGCTTCTACCAGGCTTCGAGGCGTCTAACCCGGGGACCGCTCCAAGCACATCCGTGTGGCTTGTTTCCGGCCATCCATGGCCTCCAACATCCCCGGGTTAGACGCCTCAAATCCTGATGCGCAACCTATCCCAGTGCCTGATCAGCCGTAACTCCACGGGGCGATAATAAAACAGACGGGGGGCGGCAGCGTTAGCAGAGGGTGTCGAAGGCCAAGGATGGCCTGAGACAAGCGCACACGGACCTGCTCGTAGCGTCCCTCTGGTAACGCTGCCGCCCCTCGGCTAAAGTTTTATTATTGCCCCACGGTTCCCGGATGAGAGGCCTCGAAGCCTGACCGAAGCTTTCTCTCGAACCGCCCCTCGGCTAAAGCTTTATTATTGCCCCACGGTTCGCTACCAGACTTAGCGGACTTTGAAGACTAAGTCCCAGACGCCGTGGCCTTTGCGTTCACCACGTTGTTCGAACTTGGTGCTGGGGCGACTTTGTGGACGTGGTACATAGTCGTTAGTGGTTGAGGTATTTTCCAGGTGAGGATTGTTGTTTAATACCTCGAGCATGTGTTCCGCGTAGTTTTCCCAGTCGGTGGCCAAGTGCAGGGTTCCACCTGGTTGGATTTTCTGCACCAACTGCTGGACAAACTCTGGTTGAATAATACGACGCTTATGATGACGCTTTTTATGCCATGGATCAGGAAAGAAGATCTGAACAGTATCCAATGACTGATCTGCCACACATTGCTTAAGCACTTCGACCGCGTCGTCATTGTATAACCGAAGATTATTAACACCGGCTTGCTCTGCTGCCATCAGGCAAGCACCAACACCCGGCTCGTGTACCTCTACGCCAATAAAATTGCGTGCTGGGTCGGCGGCGGCCATTTCAACCAACGAATGCCCCATGCCAAAGCCAATTTCGAAAGTAACTGGATTGTCGTTGCCAAATACTTTTTCAAAATCAAGTAAACCATTATTCAGGTTTAGCCCCACCTTTGGCCACTGCCGTTCAATAGCTGCGGCCTGCCCTTTGGTTAAGCGCCCTTCTCTTTTTACAAAGCTTCTTACGGTACGCACGTACTTGCCGGCTGCCGCGGCTTCTTCAGCACTTTTAAACTGACTCATGAAATAGTAAACACCAGGTTGAATAGTCGGAACAATAAAAAACGGGCCTGCTTACACAGGCCCGCTTTAATTTTAGCGCTTTTTAAAGGTTGTAATCAACGATTAGCGTTTTACCGGTACCCGGTTTACAACTTTAAGTTCCGCTTCGATGCGACGATTTTCTTGACGATCAGCGGCGCTGTTTTCTTTTACTTTCAGTTGCGATTCACCGTGACCTTTGTAGTCAACACGGTTTTTAGCGATACCGAAGCGCTTAACCAACACGTCTGCTACAGATTGTGCGCGACGCTCAGACAACCATTGGTTGTAATCTGCTTCGCCAGTGCTGTCGGTGTGACCATGAACAGTTAACTCTAACTGCGGATGGTCTTTCATGAATGTCGCCATCTCTTCGATTTCACCCATTGCAGACTCGCGAACGTTCGACGAGTTCAGGTCAAATTCAACTAACAGCTCTTCACGAATAGTCTCGTTTTGGTATTTCACACAACCTTTTTCATCAACTGAGTAGTTGCTTGGTGTGTTGGCACATTTATCCTTACTATCAACCACACCATCGCCATCGGAATCGACTGTTTCCGGCTCAGGTTCAGGTTCTGACGCTTGTGTCTGTTGCGGAGCAACGTCGGGACGCTGCTTAGGCGCTGCTGCAGTAGGCTCGCCGAACCACAGCTGCAAACCGATATTGGCAAAGAATTCAGTATGATCGAGTTCCCAACCGCGCTGAACACCACCTTCTACGCGCCAGGATAAGTCATCGTTAATAAATTCTCGGTGACCTACTGTTGCACGCACCATGGCGTCAGACAAATCGCCTACTTCAGTACCATTGATACCAAGACCGGCATAAACCATATCGCTGAAGTGGTAAAGGAAATCAGAACCGAACGACTGTCCATAAAGATCACCTGGAGAACCGTCAATACCCGCTTGGACGTAATCGTAATAAATGCGAGTTTCCCAATATTCCGTCAGCATAAAGCCAGCTTCCACGCCAATATCCAGCGTATTAAAGCCACTATCTGCAGGGTACAGAGTACCTTCTTTATAACCAACGCGGTCAGAGTCCAGATTCAGAGCTCCCAAACGCGCACCGATGTAAAACTCACCGGGTTCTTTTTCGGTTTGTTGGGCCATGGCGACTGATGTCATACCGACGCTGACTAGCGCAAGTAACACAGTATTTAACTTTTTCATTGCAAGCTCCTTGTTTTTGCAACCGAAAACAAAATCCCATGCCTCGTTTTACGACAAATTGTCTATAACGATCACCATAGGACTATTCTTGATTGTAAGTATAATCCTTTTTACAGATTTGTCAGAAACGTTTGCATTTATTTACAGAGATAGTCGAGTAGGTTGTAATAACCGATGTGATAGATATCTGGAGGGGTTGTGATTAAATGAGCAGTAAAATACCACGAGAACGGTTTCAGCAGCAGGTTCTCGCTTGGTTTGATCAACATGGTCGCAAACATCTGCCGTGGCAAAGAGACAAGACGCCTTACAAAGTATGGGTTTCTGAAATTATGCTGCAACAAACGCAGGTAGCCACGGTAATCCCTTATTTTGAACGTTTTATCGCCCGTTTCCCAAATGTGGAGTCACTTGCCGAAGCTGAGCAGGATGAAGTTCTAAGTCTATGGACCGGATTAGGCTATTACGCACGCGCCAGAAATTTGCATAAAGCTGCGCAACAGGTCGTTACGCTGCACCAAGGCATGTTCCCTTGCTCAATCGAGCACTTAATCAACTTGCCTGGTATTGGGCGCTCTACTGCTGGAGCGATCGCATCGTTAGGTTGCGGAGAGTATGCGCCCATTTTAGATGGCAATGTAAAACGCGTTCTGGCACGACACTTTGCAATTGCTGGCTGGCCGGGGAAAACCGCTGTGCTCAATCAGTTGTGGAATATCTCTGAAGAATTAACGCCGAGTGAGCGGCACGCGGGTTATAATCAAGCGATGATGGATCTTGGTGCGATGGTGTGTACGCGTACCTCGCCTGATTGTAAAAGTTGTCCATTGGCTGCGACTTGCCAGGGGTTGGCAAGTAATAACCCCGAACAATACCCGGGTAAAAAACCGAAAAAAACCAAACCGGTAAAATTTGCGTTCTTACAGATACAAATGAATGCTAATCATATTTTACTTGAGCGCAGACCTAACGCGGGCATTTGGGGAGGACTTTGGAGCTTTCCTCAGTTCGAAACACTGGAACAATTGGTTGATGCGGCTGGGGTTAGCCAGCAAGAGGTCACTGAATTACCGCCGTTCCGGCATACTTTTTCACATTTTCACCTGGATTGCTTTCCAGTCTTGGTCAATAGTAAAAAGCATGAAACTGTACATATCGAAGAGGAACAATCACGCTGGTTTTCTATCGAAAACGATATTGACGTAGGATTAGCCGCTGTCACGGTTAAACTAATAAAACAAATTAGGGAATTGATATGAGCCGAACCGTATTTTGTGAATACTTGCAAAAAGAAGCTGAGGGTTTGGATTTTCAGCTCTACCCCGGCGAGTTGGGTGAGCGTATTTTTCAACACATCTCAAAACAAGCATGGGCTGAATGGCAAAAGAAGCAAACCATGCTAATTAACGAAAAACACCTAAACATGATGTCCGAAGAGGACCGTAAGTTTTTGGAGCAAAACATGGTAGCGTTTTTATTTGAACGCAAAGACGTCGAAATTGAAGGATACACACCACCAGAGTCTTAACATATTTCGTGAAAAAACTCAGGAAAGGCTAAATTATTGACTAAAATATTGACAATAGTTCTGGCTTATGAACCTCGCTGGAGCTTAAAAGTCAATTCTGTTAGACTACTAACGAATTCAACAATAGGGAGTTTCTATGAAAGCGCCATCCTGGCGAAGAGCCGTGCTAAAAGTAGGTAGTGCGCTCATCGCGCCAGATGAAACCGGAGTCAGTACAAAGTATTTGCTGCCCATCGCTCGGTTTATAAACGAGTGTCATGAACGGGGACAAGAAGTGGTTATCGTCTCCTCGGGCAGTGTTGCCGCGGGTCGTAAACATATCCACTTTGAACATAAAAAAGTACCGGTAGCAGTCCGTAAAGCAATGTCCGCTGTCGGTCAAAATGAAATGATGGGATATTGGTCGCGCTTTTTTGATTTTCCTTGCGCCCAGCTGCTAATGACGCATAGCGACTTACGCGATAGAGCGCGCTATGTCAGCATAAAAAACACCCTTAACCGTTTGTTAGAGCACAACATTTTACCTGTCGTGAACGAAAACGACGCGCTCGCAACGGATGAAATGAAAGTTGGTGATAACGACAACTTATCGGCAATGGTAGCAACCTTGGTTGATGCCGATGCTTTATTTATCTGTTCGGATATCGATGGTCTTTATGATTCGGATCCGAACCTAAACCCAGATGCCAAAAAGATACCTGTCGTTGAGCAAATTGACGAGAGTATTTTTTCCCTTGCCGGCGGTTCTGTCAGTGCTGTGGGCACCGGCGGTATGCGAACTAAAGTTGAAGCGGCGGAGAAAGCAACGTCGCACGGCATCGATACTTATATCGTCAACGGCCGCAAGGGTGAGACCTTTGAGTCACTATTACAGGGCGAAATTCCGGGCACCTTATTCCGTCGTCAGTCGGACCCAATCAGTAACAAGAAACATTGGTTGCGTCATACCCTGGTAGCTCAGGGCGAGATATTGATTGATGACGGCGCTGAGAAAGCGTTGATGGAAAACGGTGCGTCGCTGTTAAGTTCTGGAATTGTCGACGTACAAGGTGACTTTGATCGCGGTGACGCTGTAGTTGTTCGCAGCGCAAATAACGCCGACGCGCTGGCTAAAGGTATTTGCCAGTATAGCTCTCATGAGCTGCTTCATATTAAAGGGCAACAAACTGAAGCCATTGCTGAACAGTTTGGGTATAGCCCGATAACGGAAGTTATCCATCGCGACGATTTAATGATTTTGGAGGACTAATGAGCCAACAACTAGCACAAGAAATTTCAAAACGCGCTGCAAAAGCAGCCCGTGCCGTAGCAACCTTATCTGAAAAAGATAAGAACAGTGTGCTGCAAAAAATGGCGGACGCTATCCGTAGTCACAAAGACAACATTTTGGAAGTTAATAAGAAAGACATGGCTGCAGGCAAAGAGAAAGGCCTGAGCGAGTCAATGATGGATCGCTTGCAACTGAATGACGAGCGTATCGAAGGTATGGCTACCGCCATCGAAGAAATTATTCAGTTAACCGACCCGGTCGGCGACCGTTATCTGTTAGAAGAGCGTCCTAACGGGTTAAAAATTGAAAAGATGCGGATTCCACTGGGCGTTATCGCAATGATCTACGAAGCGCGTCCTAACGTCACCGCTGATGCAGGCGCATTATGCTTTAAATCGGGTAATGCCGTTATTTTACGTTGCGGACGCGAGGCAATAGAAAGCAGTAAAGCAATCGCCGTAGCTCTGCACGAAGCATTGGAACAGAGCGGTCTACCGAAAGACGTTATTACCGTCGTTCCAACTCCTGATCGCGAGCTGATGACAGAATTACTGCAGCAGAAAGATTACATCGACCTGGTCATTCCACGTGGTGGTGAAGGCCTGATTCACTATGTCAGTGACACCAGCAAGATCCCTGTCATCCAACACTACAAAGGTGTTTGCCACCTGTATGTAGATAAAGAGGCTGACCTGGATAAAGCGCTGGCCATCTTATTGAATGGTAAAACCCAACGTACCGGTGTCTGTAACGCACTGGAAGGCTTGTTAGTGCATCAGGATGTGGCCGATAAGTTCTTACCAATGGCAGCAAAAGCTTTGGCTGAAAAAGACGTTACCATCCACTCTGATAAGCGTTCCGTTAAATACTTTGACGGCGCTGACGAAATTGGTGACGACGAGTTTGGCGAAGAGTACCTGGCACTTGAAATTGCGGTGCGCACAGTGGATAACTTTGAAGCCGCTGTCGAGCATATTCAGCAATTCGGTAGTGGCCACACAGAGGTAATCGTGAGTGAAAACCAGGAAACTGCCGAACGCTTCATTCGCGAAGTGGACTCGGCAGTAACGATGGCGAATACATCGTCTCGTTTCTCGGATGGCGGTCAACTCGGTCTAGGTGCCGAAATAGGTATTTCGACCAGTAAGCTACATGCTTATGGACCAATGGGCTTACAAGCTTTAACGACCGAGAAGTTTGTGGTCACTGGTAATGGTCAAATTCGCGAATAATATTCACCGATTTGTTACCCATAAAAAACCTGCTCATTTTGAGCAGGTTTTTTCGTATCCGGTCAAAAATTCCGGCCAATCTCTACTCTCTTTCCAGTAGAACCGGTCATACTTATTTTTTTCCTTCAACAAGGACCGTTTTAAGCGGGCAATATTTTCCTTTTTCCATTCGCCAGGTTCTTTAAAACCACACTTATCAAAGTCGACAACCCAGGCTTTATCAGTGTCATCAAACATTAAGTTGTGACAATTTAAGTCGGAATGAAAAACGTTGTGGTCGTGTAATTTTTTAACGGCAGCTCCTAGCTGCTGCCAATTATCGGCAGTCAATGAGCGTTCTCTTAACAGCCGAAATACGTCAACCGCTCCCGGTATCACTTCAACTAAAATATCAGCTTGATAGCTAAATAATCCCGTCTTTAACATTCGTGCTGCGATCGGCTTTGGTACAGGCAGTCCCAAGTCCTGCAATTTAGTCAATAAGTCAAACTCATGAACAGCGCGGCTGCGCTCAGCTGGCTCCCGCAAGAACCTGTCCTTATTTACTTTCCCAACCAGACCACCACGATAGTAGTGACGTAGCAACATGCCATGGTCATCTTGTTGAATAAACCAAACGGTTGAGCGGCCCGTTGAATTACCTGCTATCGCTTTTCGTTGCTGCCAGTACTTGGCAGAGAAATGTTTTGACTCACACTCCGGTAAGATAGCTTCATCGAACTTTATAAACTCTTTCCCGTTTGCCTTCGTTTTTACCATACTACTTCCTGTTAAAGTAGCTACCCGCGCGTGTTCTAACATGCGTTCAGTAGCACCTTTGTGTTGTGTCAGCACCTGTTGTGCCGGTGTATTTTGCGCATTCCGCTGCCGAGCATCGGTTAACAGTACTGCGACCTGATCCGCCAGCATACAGCAGTCATCAACCCAACGTACACCGTTGACCTTGCTCAGTTGCCTATAGACCTCGGTAAAATTAAATACCGAAGGACCAGTGACTACCGCGGCGCCGCCAGCAATCAATTCTAGTGGATTGTGGCCACCGCGCTCGATCAAGCTGCCGCCAACAAAGCTGACAGAAGCCAAGGTCGCCCAAATCGACATCTCGCCAATGCTGTCAGCTAGTACCACTTCTGTTTGACTCGTCACTTGATCAATGGTGTTTCTGCGACAAAAACTCAACCCGGCCTTGGATAAAAGCTCGGTTACCGCTTCAAATTGTTCCGGATGGCGAGGCGCGATAATTAATAATAGATTAGGCACATCCGCTTGAACTCTGTTGAAAGCCTCGATAATAGACTCGTGCTCACCAGGGTGAGTGCTTGCACACAGCCAAACCGCTCGACCGCTTAGTTTTGATTGTAACTCGGCTGCCTGATTTTTATGCGCATCAGAGATACTAATATCAAATTTTAGATTGCCATCGACAAACAGCCGTTCCGGCGCAACACCAAGCGCTCTCATTCTTAAAGCCGAAGCCCGACTTTGCGCACATACCACCTCCAGCTGCCGCCAACACCGGTCCGTTAAGCCAGAAAAGCGTCGGTAACCTGCTGCCGACTTCGCTGACAGTCGAGCGTTTAACAACGCCACCGGGACCGAGCGTTTTGCCAAATTATCCAGAAATACCGGCCATAGTTCCGTTTCCATCAACCACACAGCTTGAGGTCGGCAGGATTTTAAAAAACGCTTACAGCAACCGGGAGTGTCCAGCGGTATAAAGACGCACCGTACCTGATCACCGAAGTGCTGCTCGATCAGCCGCCGGGCGGTTGGCGTCATGCAAGATATAGTTACCGGCAAATTCGGGAAGCGAGCGAGTAGCGACTCAATCAGCGACCGTGCCGCCAAGGTCTCGCCGACCGATACTGTGTGGATTAGCAAACCACCCTGCCACCTTGCCTGATACGGCAAACGGCCAAGTCGTTGCTTGAGGTGTTGGCGATAGCCAGAGTCTTTGCGACCTCGCCAGATAAAATATGCCAGCATTAGCGGTGTCAATAAAGTCATTAACACCGCATAAAGCCTAAACCACATGATTAGCGCCAGTACTCGGCGATCCAGCCGGTTGGCAGGACTTTTCGGTACCACTTGCCGCTGCGGCCACGTAATGCATCATCCGGGTGCGGTTTGCCATGGAAAATAATGACTTTTGCGCCTTCAGGGATACGCGGTTGCTGGAAAAAACTAAATGGGAATGGCCGTAGGCAATGTCGTTTAAAGCTTCTACACCATTGTTCCGGCCAGTACTTAAGCTTGTTTTGACGATCCACAAACTGCGTAATATATTCTTGTTCGTTGCGCACATCAGCTGTCGCTTTATCGGGATCTTGCTTGAGATAGTCCAACGCATCCTCGTGCGCCCCAGCTTCAAAACGAAATACAGATGTATTGCCGGTGGCATCCGATTTATCCCATTCTTTGATAACCAAGAAGTCCCCTTCTGGCTCAAAAAATTTATCCAGACTACCAACAATAACAATATCCAGATCTAAAAATAATGTGGGCCCTTGCAAGTCATACAGGGGATTAGCAAAACAGGTCAGTTTTAACCAGCCATGCGCTTTTGCCCATGGGTATTTCTCGTCAAAATCTTTAAAACCGATCTTCGGAATATCTTTTACTTCAACCTCATCACGAATACCCTCGGCGTCATCTGTTAAGCAAATAAACCGAAAAGGCCGGCTTAAATTACGACTCACCATGGAGTACAACGTATTGACATAATCAGAGCCGTACTTATCGCCCCACTTAATACACAATACGTTTACCTGTTCAACTTTGTTATCCATATCATCTCCAGCACGAACTATTTGCGCATAATGCCACAAAACCGATCTATTCGGTATTAGATCTGCTTGCTCAGCTCCAACGTACTGCTAATTATATCAGTCAATGCGCAAGGAATTAATGTGAAACATTTTGACCAGCAACAACTCGCTAATATGAAAAACGAGCACCGGGTAAAGTTCATCAATTCCCTTTCTGGTTTCAAAAGTGCCAATTTAGTGGGTACCAGCAGTCGTCGCAATGACGATAATTTAGCTATTATTAGTTCAGTGATTCATTTGGGAGCAAACCCACCACTGATCGGGTTTATCATGAGGCCTCATTCAGTTGACCGGCATACACTGGAAAATATAGAAGAAACCGGGGTCTATACCATAAATCACGTACATTCCGGTATCGTAAAAGCGGCTCACCAAACCTCTGCCCGTTATCATCGGGAACAATCAGAGTTTGAGCAAACCGGTTTAACGGCCGAACGCTTAGAAGGCTTTCATGCCCCTTACGTAGCAGAAAGTAAATTGTCGATAGGGCTAAAGTTAGTAGAAGTTGCCAGTATTACCCATAATGGCACTGAATTTGTTATTGGCGAAGTACAATGGGTCCGCACTGAAGAGGCGGCGGTGCAAGATGATGGTTTTATTGATCTTGAGGCCATCGACACAGTGGCAGTATCCGGACTTGATCGCTATCACACCACCAAAGGTTTGTGCCGTCTTAGTTACGCCAAACCGGATAAAGAGCTGACCGAGATCCCATTAGCAGGTCCCGACAACGATGACTGAGCCTAAACTGGCCGATTCGCCACAACTCATTCGCTTGATCTTAGGCGACCAGTTAAATGCCAGCCACAGTTGGTTTGCTGAAAAAAACGACAGTATCCTTTACCTGATGATGGAGATAGGCCAGGAAACTTCCTATGTTCGTCATCACCGACAAAAGGTGTTGGCTTTTTTCGCTGCTATGCGAAATTTTGCCGAAGCACTCAAAACAAAAGGGCATAAGGTTTCCTACCTGACTCTTGATAACACCGACAATCACCAGTCGTTGACGAAAAACTTAGAACAGTTACTGCAGCAGTACCCTAATGCGCGATTGCAATGCCAATTACCCGACGAATATCGACTCGATCACCAATTAAGAAGCTGGGCAGGCACTCAAGGAATAACGATTGAATGGTTTGATAGTGAACATTTTTTAACGCAACGCGACTCCCTCGACCAGCTCTTCGACAGCGACAAAAAATTACTGATGGAAACTTTTTACCGTCATATGCGCCGCCAATTCGGCGTGCTGATGGATGGCGACTCACCCGTTGGTGGGCAATGGAATTTTGATGGCAAAAACCGCAAGAAACTTCCAAAAAAAGTAACCGTCAGTGAGCCTCTGATTTTTAAAAATAACGTCGAAGATATCGATGCGATGTTAACTCAAATGCAGGTTGATACTCTCGGCAAAGCTGATCCAGAGCAACTGCTCTGGCCCACATCAAGACATCAGGCACGGCAACTACTCAGCTACTTCTGTGAACACTTACTCCCCTTTTTTGGTACCTATCAAGATGCAATGACGAGTTCTGAATACCATCAGCATTACTGGAGTTTATTTCACTCTCGTTTGTCATTTGCCCTTAATAGCAAAATGCTAAAACCATTAGAAGTTGTTAACCAAGCGGTAGCAACCTGGCAGCGTAACCCAGACACCATCGAACTAAACCAGATTGAAGGGTTCGTGCGGCAAATTATTGGCTGGCGAGAGTATATACGCGGTATCTATTGGCGCTTTATGCCCGAGTATAAAAATCAAAATCAACTGCAGCATCAGCGTTCGTTACCTTCGTTCTATTGGGATGCCAACACCAATATGAACTGCGTCAAACAGTCCGTGCAACAATCGTTGGATTACGCCTATGCGCATCATATTCAACGGCTAATGGTAACCGGAAATTTCGCGTTATTGGCGGGTATTAATCCGGACCAGATTGATGACTGGTATTTGGGCATTTATATCGATGCAATCGAATGGGTTGAACTACCCAATACACGAGGTATGAGTCAGTATGCAGATGGTGGGCTTTTAGCCACAAAACCTTACGTTTCTAGCGCTAATTATATCCATAAAATGAGTCACTATTGCAGCAACTGTCATTACCGGCACGATCAAAAAACGGGCGAAAAAGCATGCCCTTTTAATAGTTTGTACTGGCATTTTATTAACCGTCACGAACAGCAATTTAAAACTAATCACCGGATGGGTATGATGTATTCTGTATGGCAAAAGAAATCTCAGCAGGAGCGTGAGCAATTACTGGAGCAAGCCAACTATTATTTAGACCATCTCAATGATCTATAACCAAGGAAAATTCATGAAAAAATGGTGTATAAGTGTTGCACTCGTTATCTTTCTCGCAGGCTGCCAGTCGGAGCCAACTCCGGTAGCGCCACCCGTTAAAAAGTTTAATGCCGACCAATATTTAGGGAAATGGTATGAAATTTTACGCATGCCGCATGGTTTTGAGGAAAACTTGATCGGAGTAACCGCGGAATATCGGCTAAATGATGACGGTTCATTAGAAGTAACTAACCGCGGCTGGCACGTCAATGATAAAGAATGGCAAACAGCGATAGGTAAAGCTGAACCCGTCGAGGGAATGACAGCAGCTTATCAAGTTACATTTTTCTGGCCGTTTTACGGCGGCTATTATGTCAGCTGGCTAAGTGACGATTATCAATTAGCTATAGTGACTAGCGATTCACGCGACTATTTCTGGTTACTGTCACGTTCGCCGAATGTCGATCAGAGCGATATTGATTTGGCGTTGGCGAAAGCTAACCAATGGGGCTTTGATATTGACCAGATGATCGAGGTCGATCATCTGGCCAAACTCAAGTAGCAACTTAGTTAAAGCGGCGGGCAGCACCCTGTCCGCGGCGCGCTGCAGGTTTGCGCGCATCACGGCCACCACGAGGTGGTTTAGGACTACGGCTAACCTGTTCAGTCGAAAGCTCCAACGACATTGGATGCTGACGTACACGAGCACGTTTTAGTACTTTAACCACTTCTGCTGGCATACCCTTAGGCAGTTGCACTAAAGAATGTTGGTCAAATAGCTGGATTTGACCGATAAAGCGGCTATCCATTGAACCTTCGTTAGCGATAGCGCCAACAATATCACCTGGGCGAGCACCATGCTCACGGCCTACCTGAATTTTGTAAGTATCAAAATCGACATCGGCAGCACGGTTACTGCGCTCAGCGCGAGGCTTGCGGCGGTCTCCGCCACGGTCTGCGCGATCGCCTCGCTCAGCACGCTCGGGACGTTCACGCACGATACGGTCTTCTTTCAGGAACAACGGCTGTTGTTTGTGCTGTTGCTTTAACAGCGCCAGCGCGATTTGTTCTGCACTCAGCTCAGTTTCACTCAACCATTTTTGCAGTAATTGCTCTACTGGCTGGTGATTTTCCTGCTGTAAGCTTTGCTCAATTTGGCCTAACAGTTTCTGTTGGCGATATTCACTTAGCTGCTGTGCGTTTGGTACATCAAAATACTCAATCGACGAGTTAGTCAAACGCTCATAGTGACGCAACAAATGACGCTCTTTCGGACGATAGAATAAGATAGCCTCGCCTTCACGACCAGCACGGCCGGTACGGCCAATGCGGTGAACATAAGATTCAGTATCACCCGGCAAGTCGTAGTTAATGACGTGCGTGATTTCCGGCACATCCAGACCACGCGCAACAACGTCGGTCGCAACCAATATTTCAATATGACCACTGCGTAACTGGCTAACGGTTTGCTCACGTTGTGCCTGGTTCAAGTCACCACTTAAGGGTGAGGCCTTAAAGCCTGAGCGCTGTAACAACTCGGCGAGATCCATTGTGTCCTGACGGGTTCTTACAAAGATCAAAGCACGTTGGTACGGCGTTACTTCCAATAAGCGCGTCAAGGCGGCCATTTTGGTTAAACCAGCAACTTTCCAGGCCTTCTGCTTTATCGTCGCCTTTTCACGCGCGATAGCTTCAATCTGGATGTTCATCGGCTTATCAAGGAAAGTTTTAGCCAACTTCCGGATTGCCGCTGGCATCGTCGCTGAGAACAACGCTCGCTGTGCACCTTCAGGTACCGCACTTAACAAAGTCTCAATGTCTTCGATAAAGCCCATGTTCAGCATTTCGTCAGCTTCATCAAGCACCGCTACACGCAAGGCGTCCAGCTTCAGCACTTTCTTATTAAGCAGGTCAATTAATCGACCCGGGGTTCCGACGATAACAGAAGTCCCCTTTTTTAACGCCTGAACTTGAGGTCCGAATGCAGCACCACCATAAACCGTTGCAACATCAACGCCTTTCATTTGCTTGGCAAAGCCTTCGATTGCTTCTGCAACCTGAATTGCCAGTTCGCGAGTAGGGGTAACAACCAATACCTGAGTTTGTTTAACACTAGGGTCGATAGCTGCCAGCGCTGGCAAACCAAAAGCCGCAGTTTTACCGGTACCAGTCTGTGCTTCACCTAATACATCTTTGCCTTCCAACAAAGCCGGTATTGCCTGTTGTTGAATCGGGGTTGGTTGGGTAAAGCCCAGTTTTTCCAGTTGATTGAAAAGATCAGCGGGTAGTGCCATGTCGGTAAACGACATGTCAGCAGAATTATTTGACATGAATATCTCACTCATTCCTGTTTGCTCTGTGGCAAACGAACTACAAAATAAGGGGTCTGGCCCGGCAACAGGAATCAATGATAAGTGCTGGTGCAGCCATTCGTAGCACGAATAGTCGCTAAAAACTTTGCCATTATCTGGAATCAGGCGCTCAACCCCGTGAATCAAGGGTTTCCGCAGCCTCTCTGACTCAGTGTCTATCACTGATGTAAGCGGATTTCCTTGAAGAAGTGCGCATTCTACGCATTTCTATGTAAATTACAACTAAATTTGCTTTATTAGGCCAAAGTTTCCACAAGCGCAGGCTTTTTACGAAAAAGTTGAACCATTAGCCGATTTATTGCCTACATTGTTATAGATACTTATTTGAAGGAGGCACTATGTCAGCGCATTCTATGTCATCGCTTACTAAAAAGGATTGTTTTATTGAGGGTCACTGGGTCCCGACAGACAACCGTTTTCAAGTTACTAATCCAGCTACTGGTGAACTGATTACCGAAGTCTCCGACGCCGACGAAGAGCTCACGCGCCGGGCGATTAACGTCGCCGAAACGGCATTAAAGAAATGGTCGAAAAAAACCGCCAAAGAACGCAGTGATTTATTGCGTAAATGGTACCAGGCCATGATGGATAATAAGCAGGCGCTTGCAGAATTAATGAGTGCCGAACAAGGTAAGCCGGTCGCAGAAGCTGCTGGCGAAGTCGAATATGGCGCCAGCTTTGTTGACTGGTTCGCCAGCGAGGCGGAACGCATTGATGGCGATATTTTGCCAATTGCCGATAACAGTAAACGCGTTTTTGTGATGAAACAGCCAATCGGCGTCTGTGCGGCCATCACGCCATGGAATTTCCCCAATGCTATGATCACTCGTAAGATAGCACCCGCTCTGGCTGCCGGCTGCACCATTGTGGTTAAACCACCACAGCTAACGCCGTTGTCGAGTCTGGCACTGGCACAACTTGCCAGTGAGGTTGGTATTCCTGACGGCGTCATTAACCTGATTCCCACCAGCGACGCGAAAACCGTTGGTAAAATTCTGGCAACTTCGCCACAAGTACGTAAGTTATCTTTCACCGGTTCCACCGGAGTCGGCAAAATACTAATGCAGCAATGCTCAGAGAACGTCAAAAAAATATCGCTCGAACTGGGCGGTAACGCACCCTTTATAGTATTTGAGGATGCTGACATTGATGCCGCAGCTGAACAGCTGATGGCATGTAAATTCCGCAACGGCGGCCAAACCTGTATTGCAGCAAACCGCGTTATCGTTCACGAATCAGTGAAAGACGATTTCGTGAAAGCCATCTGCAGCAAAGTCAGTGCCCTAAAAGTCGGTCCTGGCGATCAAGAAGGCGTGGAATTAGGACCACTAATTGATCAAGATGCAGTTGATAAAGTGCAGCGACTGGTACTTGGCGCTAAGTCAGACGGGGCTACTGTTGAGACCGGCGGTCATGTACTGACCGATCTCGGTGATTTATTCTATGCTCCAACAGTCTTAAGTGGCGTCACCGAAGACATGGAAATTGATAGCGAAGAAATCTTTGGTCCGGTGGTCGCGATCAGCACCTTTGAAACCGAACAGGAGGCTATCGACAAAGCGAATAATACACCGTTTGGATTAGCGTCTTACTTCGCCGCCAAAGACACTGCCCGTATCTTTAGAGTCAGTGAGGCGCTGGAGTATGGCATGGTTGGTGTAAATACCGGCGGAATTTCGCATGCCTATAATCCGTTTGGTGGTATTAAAGAATCTGGTGTTGGACGAGAAGGGTCAAAATACGGTATAGATGAGTATCTGGAAATTAAAACGGTTACCCTTGGCGGACTTGGATGAGTACCCATCAACACTTACTATCAGATTTAAATCACACCTTTCGCACCGGGCTAACGCGCCCGGTGCCGTGGCGTAAACAGCAGCTTAATAACTTAAAGCAGTTTTTAATCAGCCATGAACAAGAACTACTGGATGCTCTGCAACAGGATCTCGGTAAACACCCCAGTGAAGCTCAATTAACCGAGTTACAGTTTTTACTGTCAGACATCAAGCACACAGTCAGTTACCTCAACCACTGGAACCGGCCGCGGCGCGTATCAACACCGCTGTTAGCCTGGCCCGCTCGCAGCGAGCTGATACCGGAGCCACTCGGTACCGTACTCATATTAGGAGCCTGGAATTATCCAGTACAGTTATTACTGGCGCCTCTGATAGCCGCAATAGCCGCTGGTAACTGTGCGGTGATAAAGCCGTCCGAGCATGCACCAGTGACAGCAGAAATAATGCAAAAGCACTTAAATAATTATCTCGACAGCTCCGCCTATAAGGTTGTTACCGGTGCGGTAGAAACCTCGCAGGAATTAACCGAGTTGCCCTTCGACCATATTTTTTATACCGGTGGCGAGCGTGCAGCACGCTCAATTTTAGCCTCAGCCGCGCAGAACCTAACGCCAGTAACGTTGGAGCTCGGCGGCAAGAGTCCGGCCGTGGTGCTTGCTGACAGCGATATCCAAATAGCCGCTAGACGTATTGTCTGGGGGAAGTTCTTAAATACCGGACAAACCTGTATTGCACCGGATTACCTCTTAGTAGAGGATTCCGTCAAGGAGGAACTGGTTACTGCTATGCGTCTGGCAATTACTGAGTTTTATGGCGAAGAGCCACAAAATAGCGATGACTACGGACGTATTATTCACCAGCAACATTGGCAGCGACTGGTCGATATGCTTGATCAGCAAAATATTCTGTATGGCGGCGACTACTCTAAGCGTGAGCGTTATATCTCTCCGACATTAGTAGATTCGGTCGATCCTAAGCATCCTCTGTTAACAGAAGAAATCTTCGGTCCGATTTTGCCCATAGTTACCGTATCTTCAGCCGCCGAAGCGATTAGTATTATTCAGGAGAAGCCTAAACCACTGGCGCTATACGCATTTACCAAGAATAAACGACTATTAAGCCAGTTTACCGAACAAGTCTCTGCCGGTAATGTCTGTTACAACGATACTCTGATGTTTATGCTAAATCCTAAGTTACCTTTTGGCGGTGTTGGCCACAGCGGCATGGGTCGTTATCATGGGCGCTGGGGATTTGACACCTTTAGTCATTTAAAGCCGGTAATGACACGTCGGTTTATGCTTGATGTTGCACTTCGCTATCCCCCTTATAGCCGCCTAAAAGATAAAGTGCTGGGTTGGTTTAGTTAATCTCTAAAACTGCAACCATTGAATTTCTTTTTTAGTGCCTGCATATATCAGGTAGGCACTGATTAATATCCAACGAATCAAAAGGAGCAAGCGCCAACTATGGCTGCCGAAAATATTGTCGACGTAACTATTCAAAACTTTCAGCAAGTTCTGCTGGAAGGTTCTCAAGAAAAACTCGTTATTATCGATTTTTGGGCGGACTGGTGTGAGTCGTGCAAACAATTGATGCCGACCTTAGAGCGCATTGCCAGCCAATACCCGGATCAAGTTACTCTGGCCAAAATAAATTGCGATGAACAGCAGGAACTGGCAATGCAATTTGGTATCCGCAGTCTGCCAACCGTTGCATTCTTTAAAGACGGCCAGCCGATAGACAGTTTCAGTGGGGTAAAATCGGAAGCTGAAATCAAAGAGATGCTCAGCCAGCATTTACCGGGACCCGCCGACGATCTCATTCAAAAGGCACAACAAGCAATGGCCGAAAGTAAATCGGCTGACGCTTACACCTTTGCCAAACAGGCCTACGATATTGATGCCAGCAATATGCAGGCACTGAAGCTGCTTGCAGAAGCCGCGGTCGACAACGGTCGTTTAGAGCAGGCCCGAGAACTTGCCGCCGCAATTCCAATGGTCGAACACGATAATGACTATCAACGTATTCTTAGTAAAATTGAACTGGCAGCTGATGCGGCCGACTCACCGGAGCTTCGCGCTCTGCAAGAACAGGTCGAAAAAACACCTGATGATCATGAGCTAAGACTTAAGCTTGCGCTGCAATTACAACAGGCCCATCGCGACGAAGAAGCGCTGGATCACGCATTTACAGTACTTCGTAAAGATCCCGCAAATGCTGATGCAAAACGCTACGCAATGGATATTATTAACGCATTACCTGATGGTGATCCGCTTGCATCGAAGGCGCGTAGAATTCTTTACAGCATGATGTATTGATGACTGTTCACTAGCAACGAGTTTGGTCGGCACCCTCTGCCGGCCGTTTTTTTATGCGACAAACTTATCAACAACTGCTCGAGCAGAAACAGCTAGTCTCCGATTCTCAGCAATTAGCAGCTTGGGAAGCGTTGACCGCTTTGCGCACTGAAATTGAGCAACAGCATACAGCAGCCAGGAGCTTTTATTTATACGGTCCTGTTGGACGTGGTAAATCGATGCTAATGGATGCGTTTGAGCAACAGATAGCAACAACGGCCAAAATCCGCTTACATTATCACCACTTTATGCAGCTCGTTCACCGCCAATTAAACGAGCTGCAAGGTCTTGCTAACCCCATGCAAGCGCTTGCCGACGACTGGGCACACCAATATCGGGTGATCTGCCTTGACGAATTCATTGTCGAGGATATTGGTGATGCCATGATACTAGCCACGCTCTGGTCTGAATTATTTGCACGTGATGTGGTTTTAGTAACGACGTCCAATACGCCGCCTCGGGAATTATATCGTGGCGGGCTCGCCAGACATCGATTCGAACCATTTATCGAACTGCTCGAGCAGCAATGTTTTATCATGAGTCTTGATTCGGGTATTGATTATCGGCGTTTAGACCAAGACGAGACCCCTTACTACTTTGTAAACAGCGACCATCAGACTGTGAAGCAGATCGCTGAAAAACGCTTTGGAGAAGTCAATAAAAACGAATCAGAGACCGTAATGAACCGGCAGATTCGAAGTTTATGGAAAAACGATGAGGTCATTGGCTTTGATTTTTGGGCGCTTTGTTCCGGTCCCCGCAGTCAGCGAGACTATATGGAACTGGCGGGTCGCTATCAGAGTCTAGTGCTACTCAATGTTCCTGCGTTCACTTATACGACTTCAGACCAAGCGACGCAAGGTACCGAAGACGATTATCAGCGCCAAAGTCTGCCCCATTTAAGCCATCTGGACAATGAAGCTCGTCGTTTTATTGCATTGGTGGATGAATGTTACGACCGCGGCTGTCTCCTGATTCTTTCCGCAGCCACCGACATTGATCAACTCTACCAGGCTGAGTTGCTAAAATTCCCGTTCCAGCGCAGTATCTCCCGCCTCATAGAAATGCAAAATTGGTAAACTGAGCGAAATATTTACACCTTTCGACGCATAAACAGTCAGCCCATGCTTGCCGACCTGCAAGGCCCTTGCTAGGATTGCTGGAATTTTCCGCGCAGCGAGTCTGTCGCCTGATAATAATAATGACTAAAAAGGAAGACCATGAGCGAGCAACGTGATCAATTTAGCTCTAAGTTAGGCTTTATTCTGGCCGCCGCTGGTTCAGCGGTAGGTATCGGAAACTTAGTTGGCTTTCCAGTGGCTGCCACTAAAAATGGTGGTGGTGCATTCTTATTAATTTATGCACTGTTTGTCGCATTTATCTGTGTGCCCATTATGCTGGCTGAAATGGGCGTCGGTCGACATGCTCAAAAGAATCCTCTCGGATCGTATCTAAGCCTTGGCAACGGTAAAAAGATATGGAGCCTGGCGGGCTTTCTTGCAGTACTCACTCCATTCATGATTGCCATATTCTATATGGTCATCACAGTCTGGATTTTTGGCTATTTATTCTATGCCGTAACCGGCAATCTGGACCAACTCGCCCAACCCGGTTACTTCACTGAATTCGTCAATGACTACTGGTTTATTGGCTTCCTGGTCGCGGTCACCGTCATAATTAACGTTATCTTACTGGGTGGCGTTCGTCAGGGTATCGAAAAGGCGGCGAAATTTTTAATGCCCGCACTTTTTGTCATGCTGATTTTGTTGGTTATTTTTGTCTTATCGTTAGACAATGCAGCGCTTGGCGTAGAGTTCTACCTGATTCCCGATTTCAGTAAGATAGATGGCTCGGTAGTCAGCGGCGCCTTATCACAAGCGTTCTTCTCATTGTCATTAGGCATGGGAATACTGATCACTTATGGCTCTTACTTTAGTCGCTCAGACGATATTGTTACCTCGGGCAAGTTAGTAGCGCTAACCGATACTGCCGTGGCTTTTACTGCGGGCCTAATGACTTTACCGGCAATTTTCGCGATTAATCCTGATACCAACCCTGCGGAACTTAGTGAGTCCTCAGTCGGGATGATATTTTCGTTCTTCCCGCAAATCTTTATGGAATTACAAAGTTCTGTTGGCTATGTAGGCGCTAGTGTCGCAGCTTCCATTTTCTTCTTGCTGACCTTTATTGCCGCAATCACCTCACTGGTGTCTATTCTGGAAGTACCGACAGCGGCGATCATTGAACAGAAAAAGGTCAGTCGTAAAAAAGCCCTGTTATTTATGGTCATCGCTAACTCTATTTTGACCATTATCGCAGCAACCTCTTTCGGCTTTATTCCTGCGTTTACTGAGTTCGTTAGCTACGCAGGCGAGTCAAAATCGGTATTCGATGTTATATACGATGTCTTTTATGACACTATCTTACCGTTAAATGGCTTGTTAATTTGTCTGTTTGTTTGGTTGCACTGGCGCAATAAGGGCCTTGAGCAAGAACTTACCCACGGCAACCATGCTTATCCATCATCTTTACTGGCTAAGTATGTTCGGTTTTCTATCAGTACCTTTATTCCGTTTATTCTAGCGGTTGTGTTTATTAATACCGTGCTTGCCAAGTTCTTTGGGCCCCAATATGCCATGTTCTAATGACACATCCATTGTATCGACAATTAGTTGTTGTTGAAGATACTGCGAACTGGCAGCAATCGCTGCCGGTTTGCACCTCCAGTCGTTTATTCCTCTCTGACCAACCACACCTAGCGGACGCAGCATTAAATCGATATCGGGATTATCTGGGTCACGAGTTTAATCAAGTTATCATCGACTGCCGCCAGCAGCTGCATGTGGATGCCATTGCGGCATTATGTGGAACAGTTATAGCAGGTGGTCAACTCATTTTGCTGGTTGGTGAAGAGCGGCCTGTGATGCTGCAGCGTTTAATCAATCATTGGCAGTCTGTCACTCAAGACTTAACAGCGTCTCTCCCGGAATTACCAACAGCGGAACAAACTGAAGTACTGCAACAGTTAACCGACACCACGGCAACTCACGTGCTGATCGCTGACCGAGGCCGCGGTAAGAGTCATACGGTCGGTACTGCGGTAAAACAAGTTTTAGCTCAGGCTGACCGTCAGGTATCGGTCTTGGTCACTGCGCCTCGTCGCGCTAACGCAAAAGTTCTGTTAGACGTCGCCGATAACGCCACCTTCGTTGCCTGGGATAAGTTACTGGAGAGCCTGCCTAACGACGCGCTGCTGGTTATCGACGAGGCCGCAGGAATTCCACTATGGGCGACGCAAAAATTGTGTGACCAGTACACTCCCTGGATATTAGCAACCACCGTTAATGGTTACGAAGGTTGCGGTCGCGGTTTTGCCGTACATTTTCAAGAGTGGGTGGCTGACCGCTATCAAGCGGTAAAACAGCACCAGCTGAAACAGCCAATCCGTTGGCCACAAGGAGATCCTTTAGAAAGCTGGCTAAATAACGCATTGCTGTTGAAACAAGCGCCGAAAACATTAGCGGGCCCCTTTGAAAATGGGGTGTTTCACGCAAGTGAGTTGCCACAGGAACACCTTCACCAGGCGTTTGAGCTGCTGCTTGAGGCACACTATCAAAGTAGCCCCAACGACCTGGCACTGCTACTGGACGATCCCAACCAGTGGCTACTAATCAGCTATCATGACCAGCAAGTTATTGGTGTTGCCTGGCTGGCGTTAGAAGGCCCATTAGCGGAAGACCTACAAACCCCTATTATGCAGGGAAAACGTCGACCTAAAGGTAATTTACTGCCGCAGGCTCTCGGCTACTTCCTACAGCAACGCTGGACAATGGCGCAACAATGGTGTCGCGTTGTCCGGGTTGCCGTCACCACCACTTGCCGCCGCCGGGGAGTTGGTTCTCAATTACTTAGCCAAGCCAAAGTATGGGCACAGAGTCGCTGTTGCGACTTTATCGGCACAAGTTTTGGATTCGAGTCATCGCTTTATTCCTTCTGGCAGCAAAACAACTATCAACCACTTCGAATGAGCACTGCCGTTGATCGCGTCAGTGCTCGTCATCCAATGCTTATGGGTCAAAAGCTGTGTCAACGGTTAGACACGCAGTGGCAGCAACTAACGGCTTACGGCAATGCTGAACTGGCGTGGCTTGTTACCGATTCGTCACCAAAAATAACCGATGATTCGGTGATACGGGATATTGTCAGTGCCTTTATCAGTGGCCGCTTAAGTATTGCATCGGCGCAATTTTCGCTGTCAATACACGCCGCACTCCCAACCAATATTAAAACCTTACTTCGTCAGTCACCATTGCCGCTGGCAGAGTTAAAACGGGAGCTCAATGCGGAAAGCCGTCAACAACTTACCGATGCACTTCGCCAGCAGCTACGTTAAAATAACGTTAACAAAGGGTAAAGAGCATTCAGACCGGGTGAGCAATTATGCTAACTTCATTACATTATTTAATCAGGCTTCAGTATCATGAAACAGCTTAACCGTCGTGTCGCTCTACTAACCTTCAGTTTGTTATTGACTGCCTGTGGTACCCAACCCCCGCCAGAAGCTGAACCACAGTTAGATAAGGGCTTTGCTTATCCACAGAGTGAACGTAAACAGCACCGTCAAAACTACCATGGCGTGCCGGTTGAAGAACCCTACCGCTGGCTCGAAGCGGATGATCAGAACAGCGTCAACCAATGGGTTTCTGGACAAACTGAGTTTGCCAACGACTACCTGCAACAACTGTCGGCCAACCAGTTTATCAAAGAGCGTCTGGCTGAACTGTGGAATGTCGAACAAACAACAGCACCAATTGAGCGTGGCGGAAAAATTTTTTATTTACGCAATAATGGACTGCAAAATCAGCCAATTTTGTATCTCCAGGAAGACCTCAAAGCAGCACCTCAAATCGCGGTAGATCCGAACGAGATTGATTCCAGCGGCCTTACAGCGCTGGTCGACTTTAGTGTATCACCCGATGGCCGGTATCTAGCTTATGCATTATCGTCAAATGGAACTGACTGGAAAACTTGGCGGATCAAAGATTTAAGCCGGCAACAATTATTGGATGAAGTAATTACCGGCACCAAATTTACAAACATCAGTTGGTACCCAGACAGCAAAGGGTTTTATTACAGCCGCTACCCGAAAACCGATAATGGCTACGACGACCAACAATCCGTAGAAGTCTATTATCATTCGTTGAACAGTGACCAGGACAGTGATATTCAGGTAACAGATATTACTGAACATCCGGATGTAAATCCTTATCCCCAGGTCAGTTCCGACGGTAAGTACCTTATGTTGAGAGTTCAACAGGGCCCAACCCGTAACGCGTTTTATATTCGACCATTAGATAAAACCAGCAGCTCTTTTCAGTTGATTCTAGAGCAGCAAATTGGCAACCATCAATACCTGGCTAGTCATGACGGACAGTTGTATTTTTACAGTGTAACCGACGGCGGGTTTGGTCAAATCATCCGGGTTTCTGAGGATAACTGGCAGGCCAGTGAGCAGGTCGTTGCTGCCCAAGAATACAAGTTACAATCTGCTTCTATTATTGGTCAGCAAATTTTCGCGCATTATCTGGATGACGCTCAGTCACGCCTAATTACTTTTAATTTAGAGGGCCAGTTTATACGCGAGCTGCCGTTGCCTGGACTAGGAACTATTTCAGGGTTTAACGGCGATGCTAATGCTCAGCAAACCTTTTTTAAGTTTTCCAGCTTCACCCAACCGGGTAAGATTTATCGGTATAATGTAGCTGAACAACAAACCAGCTTGTGGCGCGATGAACCATTGCCGGTTGACCCCGAACGTTACCAGACTAAACAAGTATTCTATCGCGCTAAGGACGGTACCCGTATTCCAATGTTCCTGGTATCTGCCAAAGATACTCGGTTAGAGGGTAATAACCCAACTTTACTGCACGGATACGGTGGGTTTGGTCAATCTTTAACACCAACCTACCAAGCCGAATTTATGGCGTGGCTGGAACTTGGTGGGGTGCTGGCGATCCCTAATATCAGAGGCGGTGGAGAGTTCGGCAACAGCTGGCATCAGGCGGCTGTTAAGCATAGTAAAACTGTCGCCATCGAAGATTTTGTCAGTGCTGCCCGTTGGTTAATAGAAAGCGATTATACAGCGAGCGACAAGCTGGCCATTCATGGGCGCGGCCATGGCGGTCTCATCGTTGCCGCAGCCATGACCCGTTATCCTCAGCTATTTGCTGCGGCGCTTCCGGAAGTGGGACTTTACGACATGTTGCGCTACCACACAGCCAATTCAAACGCTCTGGGCTGGCAGAATGAATTTGGCATCAGCAGTAATACCCGGGATTTTAAAGCGCTCTACGCTTATTCGCCGTTACACAACGTTACTTACGGTCAATGTTACCCGGCAACGTTGATCAGTACTGGCCAGCAGGACCAGCGGGTTGCTCCCTGGCACAGCTATAAATTTGCGGCTCAGTTACAGTATGCGCAAGGCTGTCCACAGCCAATTATTCTAGATATTGCCAAGGATGCAGGACACGGAACTAAAAACCCAACCTGGATGGAAATTGATCAAACCAGCAAGCAATGGAGTTTTGCGCTTAACCAACTAGGCGTCGATTGGTTAAAAAAATTGCCATCCGAATAAAGGTTGGCAATGATGGTTTCGCAAAAATGTGCTATCTTTCGCCACATTAATACGTTCAATTTCAATCGCCTGAAAGGTTGGTTTTATGTCAAAAGTTTTAGTTATTGGCGCTGGTGGCGTCGCCGGTGTAGTCGTTCAAAAATGCGCTAAATTACCCGAGGTTTTCTCCGAAATTCATTTAGCCAGTCGCACACTGTCTAAGTGTGAAGCGCTGCAGGAAAAAGCCGGTAAAGATCGGGTCGTTGGTGTTTATCAGGTTGACGCAGACGATGCAGCAAAAGTTGCCGATTTAATCCGCAAAGTACAACCTTCGTTGGTGATTAATGTTGCGCTGCCCTACCAGGATTTACCAATTATGGATGCCTGCCTGGAAACCGGCGTACACTATTTGGATACCGCCAACTATGAACCAAAAGACGAGGCTAAATTTGAATATTCGTGGCAATGGGCCTATCAGGAGCGCTTTAAAGAACAAGGCTTAATGGCATTGCTGGGAGCCGGTTTTGATCCGGGCGTCACCAACGTGTTTACGGCCTATGCCGCTAAGCACTATTTTGACGAAATTCACTATCTTGATATCGTTGACTGCAACGGTGGTGATCACGGTCAGGCATTCGCTACCAACTTTAACCCAGAAATTAACATCCGCGAGATTACCCAACGTGGTAAGTTCTGGGAAAACGGTGAATGGCACGAAACCGACCCAATCAGTGTTCGCAAAGACTTAGACTATCCGAACGTGGGTGTTCGGCCATCTTATTTACTATTTCACGAAGAACTTGAGTCTTTAGTTAAACACTTCCCAACGCTTAAGCGTGCACGCTTTTGGATGACCTTTGGCGACGAGTACCTTACTCACCTGAGAGTACTGGAGAACGTCGGTATGACGTCTATTAAACCGGTTAAGTTCCAGGGGCAGGAAATCGTTCCGCTCGAGTTTTTAAAGGCAGTGTTACCGAACCCGGGTTCACTGGCTGAGGGCTATACCGGTAAAACTTGTATCGGTAGCTACGTCACCGGCGTTAAAGACGGTCAACAGAAAACTATTTTTGTTTACAACAACTGTGACCATGCGGAAACCAACAAAGAGGTGGGTGCTCAGGCAGTCTCATACACCACCGGTGTCCCAGCCATGATTGCAGCTTCTATGATGTTGCAAGGAGAGTGGATGCAGCCAGGCGTATGGAACATGGAACAGTTCGATCCTGACGAGTTTATGAAACGTTTAAACCAATATGGACTCCCCTGGCAGGTCACGGAATGTGACCAACCCTTTGGTAAATAATTATGGCTAACTACAGCTCATCCTCTATTCCTTCGCCTTGTTATGTTTTAGATGAGGCGTTACTGCGGAAAAACTTGCAGTTAATGGAGCGGGTACAACAGCAAAGCGGCGCCGATATTATTCTGGCGCTTAAAGGTTTTGCGATGTGGTCGGCTTTTCCGGTTATTCGCGAATATCTTAAAGGCTGCACTGCCAGCTCAGTATGGGAAGCAGAACTCGCCGCAAAGGAATTTAGCCGCGAGGTACATGCGTATGCCCCGGCCTATAAGCAACAGGATATTGATGAGCTGTTGCCTCTTGTTAATCATATTTCTTTTAATAGTTTAAGCCAGTGGCAGCGCTATCGCGAACAGGCCCAGGCTGCCGGAGTATCTGTCGGCCTGCGAATCAACCCGGAGCATCAAGAAGCTGACACCGAGCTCTATGATCCAAGCGCTCCGGGCTCCCGCCTTGGAGTAAGAGCATCGAGCCTCGAGGGAGTGGACTTAACCGGCGTTGAAGGCCTACATGTACACAACCTTTGCGAATGCGACTCCTATGCTCTGGAACGCACTCTGACAGCTGTTGAGAAACGTTTTGGTGATTACCTTGAGCAGATGAAGTGGCTTAATTTAGGCGGTGGCCACCTAATGACTCGCGAAGGATATGATGTTGATCACCTCATTGAACTGCTCCGCTCACTAGCCGATCGATATGATCTTCAGATTATTCTTGAACCTGGCTCCGCGGTTGCCTGGCGAACTGGACCATTAGTTTGCGAAGTCGTTGATGTGGTCGAGAATGACGGAAAAATAGCGTTACTTGATATTTCTGCCACAGCTCATATGCCAGATGTTCTGGAAATGCCATATCGGCCTGAGATAACAGGTGCTGGCCTTCCCAATGAAAAACCTTTTGTTTATCGCTTAGGCGGTAATAGTTGCCTGGCAGGTGACGTCATCGGAACCTACAGCTTTGACCAACCGTTAGCGGTCGGTGATCGTCTGGTATTTGAGGATATGATGCATTACACCATGGTTAAAACCAGTTTCTTTAACGGTGTGCAGCATCCTGCTATCGGTATTCTAAGAGAAAATGGCGAGTTCGATTGTGTCCGCCAATTTACTTATCAGGATTTTCGCAACCGTCTATCCTAGAGTTGTCCCTGTAAATAAAGACCAGCCCGGCTATAAAACAGGTTGCCGGGCTTTTTCTATCGCCGACTCAGGCATCAATTCCGCCAATGAATCCAGACGCTGCTCAATCGCTGCATGTTCTTGATCGTCACCGGTTACTGAGTTGTGCAGCCAGTGGTAAGCGTGGGTAAAATCATAAGGGCTGCCATCGCCGGCTAACATAATATCCGCAAACCGCTTTTGTGCTTTAAGGTTGCCCAGTGACGCCGCTTCGCGCAGATAGAGAATCGCGCGGTCAGTATCAGCCTGAACCAATTTACCCTCATGGTAATATCGTCCAAGTTGCTCTAATGCCTGAATAAGACCCTGATCAGCGGCAATTTCCATATAGTGCAGGCCAAGTTCGACGTCCTGGTCATAACAGACCCCTTGGGCCAGCATATCGCCGTATAAAAACTGGTAAGCTGGGCGACGTTCCAACTCCGCCTGAGCCTCGATGTCCATCACCAGCTGACAGCGGTCAACTTCCTCTACCTGGCGCAGGTGAGCATTGTCCTCGAACATTTCGACCAGCCGCTCATCACTGTATAACTGCACGGCTTCCAGTTCTTCGTCTTGTGCTAGTAATGGTTGATGCCAGCCTGCTAAAAACAAACTGCCTGCCATAATTGAAATGCGCGCCACTGTCATTGTCTAGTTCCTGCTTAACCTAGTTATCAAGGTTATCGGCAGCGACAGCCAAACCCTTAAACACTAAGTCGTCAATACGACAATAATTAATGGATTGAACTGCTTGTAACGATTTTAATAAACGCTCGCCATCACCACCGGTAACCACCACCGAGTAAGGTTCATGAGCAAATAGTTCAGCGGACGCACTCAAGGCTTGCGCAATCGCGCCGACCAGGGCGTAATGGACACCATAACTCATCGCTTGCTGAGTCGAGGTCGCTGGCTGTCGATAGCATTCTTCGGTGAGTTGTTCGTTAAGGTTTGCAGTGCCATTGTGCATAGATTCCTGCATTAAACGCCGGCCTGGTACAATCCATCCACCAAGGTGACTGCCGTTGCCGTTAAGCCAGTCAATGGTCAATGCAGTACCGGCATCTATAATTACCGCGTTATCGGCAGCCAGATCACGATAACCAATCAAAGCGAACCAACGATCCGCTCCCAATCGATAATACTCGTCGTTATAAGCATTTTGCAGCGCGCCGAACTGTCGCTCAGTGTGTAGCCAAGTGATCGGTCCAACAAAATCTTTTAACTGTTGTTCGATAAATAACGCAGATTGCTTTTCACCAACACTGCATCCGAAACAGCGGTCTTTGTCGCCAGTGAGCTCAGCTATTTTTGCTAGCCAGGCAGGGCTCATCACCATGCTCAATTCAGCATTAACAATTTTATCCTCAAAGCAGAGTTTTCCGTTTTTATAGACCGCGAACTTCGTGCGTGTGTTGCCGTTATCAACTAATAGCATTAGGTCGCTGCCCTGAGCGATATCTCGCCGCCGAAATACCGTACAACGTTGTTGTCACTCTCGATAAGAATCGCACCGTTTTCATCAATACCTCGACATGTTCCTTTAACGACCCTCTCGCCCATTAATAGCTTTACTGATTTATTGATAAAAATATCTAATTCGACCCAGCGTTTACGCAAAGTTTCCAGTCCTTCAGCTGAGAACAATGTTAGCTGCTTAATCACGTGTCGGTAGATAACTCCGGCAATTTCGTTCCGGGACCATTGACCCTTTAGCTGTTGTGAAACGTCTGTCCAACGCTGATCAATTTTTTCGCCAACACTTTCTGGCATATTTACATTTAAACCTATACCAACAATACAACTTGCTGAGCCATCGTAACACGACTCTATATCAACCAGAATTCCCGCTATTTTATGACCCGCGACATAGACATCATTTGGCCACTTCAGCCCGACTTGCTGCATACCCAGCTCAATCAGACCTTCTGCAACAGCAATTCCTACTGCTAAACTAAGCCCCATGGCTCGATTTATACCTTCGTTAAGAGGCCAGTAAATACTGATATAAAGATTACTACCAAAAGGAGAGTGCCAGCTTTTTCCGCGCCGTCCCCGTCCTGCCGTTTGCGCTTCCGAGACCAATCCGTAACCCGGCTGCAAACTCATACTCTGTAG
Source organism: Pseudomonadota bacterium (assembly GCA_051746345.1). Lineage (GTDB taxonomy): Bacteria > Pseudomonadota > Gammaproteobacteria > Enterobacterales > Alteromonadaceae > Idiomarina. Next base: position 1,705 of record JBNJEZ010000007.1, on the reverse strand, counting down.
GTCATTTTTAATATCATCATTAGTAGAACCGACGACTGGCTTTACTGCAATGCGGTGTGAATCAACATTGGCTGCCAAAGCAATCTTCTGTAACTGCAATAGTTCTATTGGCTTTGCTAAGCGATAACCTTTACCTTGCACCGAATAAATATCCACGCCCAATTCAGTTAGCTTGTGCACGTGCTGATTGACAGCAGCACGACTGATGCCAAGTGCTTCTCCAAGCTTCTGACCGGAGTGAAAACTGCCATCGGCTAATAATTCGAGTACATCGTTAATTCGGAAATTCTCTTGTCGTGTCACTTTGGATAAAGTTCCTGTTTCAGACCGTCGCGGCCTATTAACCTGACTTCGGGTTCAAGCTCGATACCACAGTGTTGTTGTACCTGTCGCTGCACATTTCGGCACAGCGCCAATACATCCTTACCTGTCGCCGAGCCTTTATTAACTAATACCAGAGCCTGCTGCGTATGCACTGCTGCAGCCCCGACGTGAAAACCTTTTAAACCAAGTTGATCAATAAGCCAGCCAGCCGCTAATTTAATTCCGTTTGGGGTCTTAAAGTATACGATATCAGGCCAAACTGATCGCAGCTGTTCTAGTTTCTCATCGCTAACTATTGGATTTTTAAAAAAGCTTCCGGCATTAGGTATCTCATTAGGATCCGGAAGTTTCCTTTGCCGAGTCGCGACCACATGTTCGAACACTTGCGTTGCTGTGGCACTCTCGGGCAGTTCAGCAAGGGCGGGGTATTTAAGATTAGGTTGCCATTCTTTATTGATGACAAAATGAACTTTGCTGATCAGCCAACGTTCTGGATTTCGCTTAAACAGGCTGTCGCGGTATGAAAATTCGCATTCGTCATTGGTTAGGGTAATCAGCTTACCATTGTGTAAGTCGATGCATTCCACCGAATCTATAAACTTACAAACCTCAACGCCATAGGCGCCAATATTTTGCACCGGCGCTGCACCAACGCTGCCAGGAATTAAGGCAAGATTCTCAAAACCGAAAATTCCTTTAGCTAAACAGAAGACGACTAATTGATGCCAGTTTTCAGAGGCACCAACACTTAGCTTAAAATTAGCTTCTTGTTCCGTAACCTCAATGCCATAGAATTCTGGCTGTACCACAACCCCATTATAATCTTCCAAAAACAATGTGTTACTACCGCCGGCGAGAACAATATAACGTTCAATATCCGCTAATTGTTGCACGTCTTCAGCATTACGTATCTTTAATAGACGTAATCCACGACTCGGTAATCGGAATGTGTGTAAAGGTTGTAGATCGACGCTCATAGAAAAATCCAAACTAATGATACGAAAATTGTACCACGGAATAAATCATCTCCCTACGGATCAGTCCATCGGCAAGCCGATGGCTACCCACGACATGAATCGGTTTCCGGGGATCATTGGCATTCGTGCATTTAAAACCAATGGGTGTTAAAAACCCGGAACTGCGGGCCATCCGGGAATACATTCAAATCGTGGGTACCCGTTGGTTTACCGACGGGAAGAGCCATTCATTTTCCCCGGCGGACGCAATGGAATGCCCCTATTCGCGAACGCGGTGCCTGTTAGGTCGATATCAGGGCATCGCGGATGCCCGGAGAGGCACCCTTTATCCGGATCGAGGATATCGAATAGAGGTGCGACGGATCCGTCCATCGGTGTCGCCGATGACCACCTGCCCCTTCGGC